>DATKDM010000018.1:0-9819 GCA_035512655.1 Sphingomicrobium sp.
CGGTGCGGTTGCCGCTGACGATCTCGCGCGTCTTGGCCCGGGTCACCGCGCTCTCGAACCGGGCGGCGATCGCATTCTGCCGGGCGCGCGCCTCGCGCAACTTGGCCTGGAGCTTGGCGATGTCCGCCTCATAGCCCTTCAACGTCTCGTCGATCTGCCCGACCTCGGCCTTCAAGCCTTCCGCCATGTCGGCCGCCTTCTGGCGCTCGATCAGCGCCGCCTTGGCCAGATCCTCGCGGTCCTTCGACAAGGCCAGCTCGGCCTTCTCGGTCCAGCTTTCCTGCAGCTCGTCGAGCCGCTTCCACGCCCGGCGCATCTCCTTGCCGTCGGCGATCGAGCGCGCCGCAGAAGCGCGCACCTCGACCAACGTCTCCTCCATCTCGAGAATGATCATCCGGATCATCCGCGACGGATCCTCCGAACGATCCAACAGCTCGGTCATGTTCGCCGCAAAAATGTCCCGCGTGCGGGAGAAGATACTCATTCCTAAACTCCGCATTCCGATTCAGGGCCCTGTGCCCTTATCCCATACAAGGGACGTGCCAGCTGTACATAAATGCTGGAAACCTGGGAAATCTCCCGTTTATCGCTCCGCCGACTCTGGAAACATCTTGCCAACAGGTGGGGTTTACCACCAACAGTCAGCATGTGGAGCGCTCAAATCAATTCGTCGGCCAAAGCCTCGCCTTTCTCGACGCCGTCGAGCGCGCGAGCCGTGCCGCGCCGCTCAACCGACCGGTGCTGGTCATCGGCGAACGCGGCACCGGCAAGGAACTGATCGCCGAGCGATTGCACCATCTGTCGCCCCGCTGGTCCGGCCCGTTAGTCACCATGAATTGCGCCGCGCTCCCCGAGAACCTCATCGAGGCCGAGCTGTTCGGGCATGAAGCCGGAAGCTTCACCGGCGCCTCGAAGACCCGCCATGGACGCTTCGAGGAGGCCGACGGCGGCACCCTGTTTCTCGACGAGCTGGCGACCCTGTCGTCGCCAGCCCAGGACCGGCTGCTGCGTGCGGTCGAATATGGCGAGGTGACCCGGATCGGAGCGTCCAAGCCGATCAGCGTCGACGTGCGGATCGTCGCCGCGACCAACGAGCATTTGCCGGGGCTGGTGGACAAGGGACGGTTCCGCGCCGACCTCCTCGATCGGCTGTCCTTCGAGGTGGTCACCTTGCCGCCGCTTCGGGCGCGGAGCGGCGACATCTCGCTCCTTGCCGAATATTTCGGTCGGCGCATGGCGGTCGAGCTCGATTGGCCGAACTGGCCGGGATATTCGCCGCGCCTGCTCGCCGAGCTCGAGGCCTATCCGTGGCCCGGCAACGTTCGCGAGCTGCGCAACGCCGTCGAGCGCGCGGTGTACCGCGCCGAAGACCCCGAGCGGCCGATCGCCGAAGTGCAGTTCGATCCGTTCCAGTCGCCGTGGGTAGAAACCGAGCCCGCCAAGACGCCGGCGACAGCGTCGTCTGGCGAAACGCCCGCCGGGCAAGCGCCACCAGCCGCCGTTCAGCCGCCCGCCGCCACGACGACGGATTTTCGCTCGGCCGTGTCGGCCTATGAACGCTCGCTGCTCGAGGACGCGCTGGCCCGCAACCGCTTCAACCAGCGCGCGACCGCGGCGGCCCTCGGCCTAAGCTATGACCAGCTGCGTCACGCCTTGAAGCGCCACAAGCTTCAGGATTCTGCTCAAGCCTCAACTGACGCCGAGCCAGTTTAGTAGCGGAACGCGGTCATCGCGTAGAGCATCGGCAGCGAGAGGAGAACGTTGGTTCGCGAGGCCACCAGCGCGGTTCGCGCCGACTGCGCCTTACGGGCATCATCCGCCTCGACCAGGCCGAGCACGCGGCGCTGGTTGGGCCAGATTACGAACCATACGTTGGCTGCCATGACCAGCGCTAGCCACATCCCTGTGCCGATGAGTCCGTACGGATCGCGGAAGGTCAATGCGTCCGCGATATAGCCCTGTTCCCAAGCTAATAGCGCGCCAGTCAGGACCGTAAACGCAGCGCCCCAGCGGAAGTAGAACAGGGCCTTGGGGGCGATATATTTCGACACGCCCGGTTTCAGCTCGGCTGGAACGGTCGGCATCACCGGAATCTGGACGAAATTGAAATAATAGAGCAGCCCGATCCAGACGATCCCGAAGAATACGTGCAGCCATTGCAGGATCGCGGACAGGTTGATTTCGTTGAGGTGGAATAGCGCCATCAGCGCGACCGCGAGGCCGAGCCCGATGGCCAGCACCAGGTTCAGATTGTCGAATATCTTGCCCATTTGATCCCCCATTCGGCAAAGTGCGGCCTTGCCTGTCCGTTCTACGGCCGGACCGCGGCGGACCGCAAGCATATCTGCGGCAAATTGCGGACCCCGGGCGCCGCTCGGCCGTTACCTCTATGACCCCAAATTGAGCGAGGATGACATGGCTTTTGAGCTGCCCGACCTGCCGTACCCGAAAAACGCACTTGCGCCGCACATGTCGGCGGAGACTTTGGAGTTCCACCACAGCAAGCACCACGCCGCCTATGTGAAGAAAACCAACGCGCTGCTGGAGGACAAACAGCTGTCGGGCGCGGCGTTGACCGAAGTCGTCAGGGCGGCCAGCCGCGACGGCGATTCCACTCTGTTCAACAACAGCGCGCAGCTGTGGAACCACAGCTTTTTCTGGCAGTGCCTGGCCCCCGCTGAAGGACAGCAGCCTTCAGGCAAGCTCAAGCAGATGATCGACGACGGCTTCGGCGGGGTCGAGCCGATGCTGCAGAAGCTCGGCGACGAAGCCGCGGGCCATTTCTCGAACGGCTGGGCGTGGCTGCTGCTCGATCGCGGGGCGCTGAAGATCGCCTCGCTCCACGACGCCGACACGCCGCTGGTCCACGACGGCATGGTGCCGCTGTTCACCCTCGATGTGTGGGAGCACGCCTATTACATCGATTATCGCAACGACAGGCCGCGCTTTGCGAGCAGCGTGCTTGCCAACATCGTCAATTGGGAGTTCGTGGTCGAGAACCTCGACGGGCGCGGCGTCGATCGCGCCGATCAGGAGTCGGCGTCGGTAGCCGAGGGCGCGCTTACTGCTTGAGCCGGTAGCCGGTGCGGAAGATCCACCCGATTCCGGCAAGGCAGGCGAGAAGGAAACCGAACGTCGCGGCGAGGCTGATCGCGACCGGCACGTCGGCGGTCCCGAAGAATGTCCAGCGGAAGCCGTTGATCAGATAGACGACCGGGTTGAACAAGGTGAGGCTGCGCCACGGCTCGCCGAGCATGTCGATCGAATAGAAGGCCCCGCCGAGAAAGGTCAGCGGAGTGACGATGAGCAGCGGAATGACCTGCAATTGCTCGAAGCCCTTGGCCCAGATGCCGACGATGAAGCCGAACAGGCAGAATGTGACCGCGACGAGCAGCAGGTACATCAGCATCAGCAGCGGATGCTCGACGCGCACATCGACGAACAGATTGGCGGTCGCGAGGATCACCAGCGCGACGATCATCGCCTTGCTCGCCGCGGCTCCGACATAACCGAGCACGGTCTCGAACGCCGACAGCGGGGCCGATAGGATCTCGTAGATCGTGCCGGTGAAGCGCGGCATGTGAATGCCGAAGCTGGCGTTGAAAATGCTCTCGGTGAACAGCGACAGCATCATCAGCCCGGGAACGATGAAGCTGCCGTAATCAATGCCGTTGATCTCGCTCATGCGCGAGCCGATCGCCGCTCCGAAGACGATGAAATAGAGCGAGGTCGTGATCACCGGCACCGCGAGGCCGGTCCACAGGGTGCGCCGGAAGCGGTGCATCTCGAACTTGTAGATCGCCCAAATGCCGCGCCAGTTCATTGTGCAGCGCTCCCTTGTTCGTCCCGCTGCTCGTGGATCAGGCCGACGAAAATGTCCTCGAGGCTCGATTGCTTGGTGTCGAGGTCCTTAAACGCGATCCCGGCGTCGCGCATCGCCGACAACAGTGACGGAATGCCGGTGCGCTCGGCCTTGGCGTCGAACTCATAGACCAGCGTATTGCCCTCGTCGCTGAGCTTCGGCCCCCATTCGGCGAGCGCCGGCGGAACCGCGGAAAGCGGCTCGGCGAGATGCAAATGGAGCACCTTGCGGCCGAGCTTCTCCATCAGCGCATGCTTCTCCTCAACGAGGATCAGCTCGCCCTTGTTGATGACGCCGACCCGGTCGGCCATTTCCTCGGCTTCCTCGATGTAATGGGTGGTGAGGATGATCGTCGTGCCGTCCTCGCGCAGCCGGCGGACCAGCTTCCACATGTCGCGGCGAAGCTCGACATCGACGCCGGCGGTCGGTTCGTCGAGAAACAGGATGTCGGGTTCGTGCGCCAGCGCCTTGGCGATCATCACTCGGCGCTTCATGCCGCCCGAGAGGTCCTTCAGGATCTGGTTGCGCTTGTCCCACAGCGAGAGGTCGCGGAGGATTCGCTCGATCTTGCCGCGGTCCGGGGCGCGCCCGAACAGCTCGCGGCTGAAGCTCACCGTGCTGATCAGCGGCTCGAACACGTCCATCGTCAACTCTTGCGGAACGAGGCCGATGCGGGTTCGCGCCTCACGATAGTTGCGCAGCCAGTCCTTGCCGTCGACCAGCACCGTGCCGCCGCTCGGGGTGACCGTCCCGCAGACGATGTTGATCAGCGTTGTCTTGCCGGCGCCGTTGGGGCCGAGCAGCGCAAAGATCTCGCCGCGCTCGATGTCGAGGTCGACCGCCTTCAGCGCCTCGGTGCCGCTGGCGTAGGACTTGCGCAAGCCGCGGATGCTGAGAATCGGGTCGCTCATTCGACCGGTCCCGGTTCGGCCGGGACGGCCTCGTCGCGCGCGAGGCCGTGGCGCATCAGCATCGGCACGTTCAGGGCAGCGAACAGGAAGGTGAGGGGGATCGCGCCCCACAGCTTGAAGCCGACCCAGAAGTCGGTCGAGCTGTTGCGCCAGACACTCTCGTTGAGCACCGCCATGCCGGCGAAGAACAGCGCCCAGTTGCGCGTCAGCTTGGTCCAGCCGGCGTCGTCGAGGCCAGGATAGGTGCTTCCGAGCACGGCCTTCAGGAGCGGCCTTCCGGTGGCGAGGCCGAAGGCGAGCAGTCCGGACACCAGCAGATAGTAAATCGTCGGCTTCATCTTGATGAACGTCTCGTTGCGCAGCCAGATGGTCAGCCCGCCGAGCACGATCACCATAAAACCGGAAAACAGCAGCAGTGGCGAGATTCGGCCAAAGCGGGCCTGCGAATAGATCATCGCCGCGATCATCGCCGCCATGAATGCCCCCGTCGCGACGAAGATTCGCAGCACGTCGGGCACCGGCGCGAGATAATTGGTGACGAAGAAGACCAGCAGCGGCCCGAGGTCGATCAGCAGCCGAGTGCCCCCGGACGGTTCGCGTGGATCGCTCATTCGGCGGCCAGCCCGGCGATTGCGCGCGCGACCGCGCGCGGGTCGAACGGGCGCAGGTCATCGACCTGCTCGCCGACTCCGATGGCGTGGATCGGCAGGCCGAATTTCTCGGCCGCGGCGACGAGGATGCCGCCGCGCGCAGTCCCGTCGAGCTTGGTCATGATAAGGCCGGTCACGCCCGCGCTGTCCCTGAACACCTCGACTTGCGCAAGTGCGTTTTGTCCGGTTGTCGCGTCCAGGACCAGCAAGACATCGTGCGGGGCCTCGGGGTTGATCCGGCCCAGCACCCGCCGGATTTTCGACAGTTCGTCCATCAGATGGGTCTTGTTCTGCAGTCGCCCGGCGGTGTCGACGATCAGCGCGTCGATGCCGGTCTTGGTCGCCTGGCGGACACCGTCGAATACGATCCCGGCGGCGTCGCCGCCTTCCTTGCCGGCAATTACCGGGGCGCCGATGCGCTGGCCCCAGATCTGCAATTGCTCGATCGCGGCGGCGCGGAACGTGTCGCCGGCGGCCAGCAGCACGCCGTAATCCTGCTCCTGCAGCCAGTGCCCAAGCTTGCCGATGGTGGTTGTCTTGCCCGATCCGTTGACGCCGATCACCAGTATGACGTGCGGGCGCGGGAAGCCCCACACTTGCAGCGGCTTGGCGACAGGACTGAGGATCTTTTCGATCTCTTCGGCGAGGATGGTGCGCAGCCCGCGCTCGTCCAATTGTTCGAAGCGGCGGGTGGCGATGGCCTCGCGGATCCGCTTCGACGCCTCTGGCCCGAGGTCGGAGGCAATCAGCGCCTCCTCGATGTCGTCGAGCGTCGCGGTGTCGAGCGCGGCCGTGCTGGTCAGCCCGGTGAGGTTGTCGCCGAGCCGCGCCGCGGTCTTGGAAAAGCCGCCGCGCAGGCGGTCGAGCCAACTCATATGGCGGCACCGACCAGATGATCGCCGTCGCGGCATTCGATCCGCGCTTCGCGGACCTCGCCTCGCACGGCGCCGGCGATCCGCACCGGCGCGAAGCCGTCGCTATGGCCCTTGCCGTTGTTCTCGACGAGCACGCGTTGCCGGGTTCCGATGAGGCCGTCGAGCCACTGGAGCCGCCGCGCCGCGGCCGCTTCGCGCAGCCGGGCCGCGCGCGCTTTGACGATTGCGTGGCTGAGCTGCGGCATGCGCGCCGCCGGTGTGCCCGGGCGCGGCGAAAATGGGAAGACATGGGCGGCAACGACGTCGCAATCGTCGAGCAAGCGCAGGCTGTTCAGCGCCATGTCCTCGGTTTCCGTCGGAAATCCGGCGATCAGGTCGGCGCCAATCGTCGCGTCGGGCCGCGCCTTCTTGATCCGCTCGACGATCCGGACCGCGTCGGCGCGGCTGTGGCGGCGCTTCATGCGCTTCAGGATCAGATCGTCGCCGGCCTGCAGCGACAAATGGAAGTGCGGCATCAGCCGCGCCTCGCCGCCGATCAGCTCGAGCAGTGCATCGTCGATCTCGATGCTGTCGAGCGATGACAGGCGCAGGCGGGTGAGGCTGGGCTCGGCGGCCAGCAGCTGCTGGCAAAGCATTCCAAGCCCGCCCTGATAATCGGTAATGTCGACGCCGGTGAGCACGATCTCCTTCGCTCCGCGGTCGATTTCGCGGGCCACCGCCTCGCGGATCGCCGCGAACGGCAGCGACCGGCTCGGCCCGCGCGCCTGCCAGATGCTGCAAAAGGTGCAGCGGTGGTCGCAGCCGGTCTGGACCGCGACGAAGCTGCGCACATGCCCCTGAAAGCCGGCGGCGACGGTTGGCGGCGCCGTGAAATCGCGGGTCCGGATTCGATCCACCTCCGGCATGGCGGCGAAGCGCTCGGGCTCGAGCTGGACGGCGCAGCCGGTGGCGAGGATCCGCGCATTCGGCTGTTCGCGACGAGCGCGGCGAATGGCCTGGCGGGTCTGGCGCACAGCCTCGCTGGTGACCGCGCAGCTGTTGACGATCACCCAATCTTCGTCCGCCGGCATCGACGTGCGCATCGTCTCGCTCTCGGCGAAGTTCAGCCGGCAGCCAAGGGTGATCGTCTCGACGCTCACGCAAACTTTTCCAGGTCGATTTGCCCCTCGAACACATGGGTCGCGGCGCCGCGCATGCGGATCGGTTCGCCGGGCTGCCAGGCAATGGTCAGCGACCCGCCGGGCATCGTCACCTTGACCGGCGACTGCGCGCGTTTCGAGGCAATCGCGGCCACCGCAGCCGCGCAGGCGCCGGTGCCGCAGGCGAGGGTCAGGCCGGCGCCGCGCTCCCAGGTACGCAGGCGGATACCCTCGCCGCCGACTTGCGCGACATTGACGTTGATCCGGTCGGGAAAGGCGGGGTCATGCTCGATCAGCGGCCCGAGCCCCTCAAGCGGCACGCCGCCCGCATCCTCGACGAAGAAGACGAGATGCGGGTTGCCGACGCTGAGCGCTATCGGTTTTTCGAGCTCGCCCCACGCCATCGGCAGCCCGGCGGTGTCCATCGGGTAAGCGAGTGGCACCTCGTCCCAGCCGAAGCGCGGCTCGGCGATCGCCACCTCGACCTCGCTTCCGTCGGCGGCGCCGGTGACCAGGCCGCCGCCGGTCTCGATGCTCTTGGCGCCGGTGAGCGCGACGACGCAACGCGCGGCGTTGCCGCAGCTTTCGACCTCGCCGCCGTCATGGTTCCAGATCCGCATCCGAAAGTCGGCCGTGGTCGACGGCTCGAGCACGATCAGCTGGTCGCAGCCGATGCCGGTGCGGCGGTCGGCCAGGGCGCGGGCGAGCGGCTCGGTCATGGCCAGCGGCTCTTCGCGCGCATCGAAGATCGCGAAGTCGTTGCCCAGCCCGTGCATTTTGTGGAAGGTCCGCGTCATGGATGGCCGCGCACTTAGGCAGCGGCCCGCCCCAAGTCCACTTCACCTTGACCTTTGGGGCCCCCACATCTAGGGCGCCAGCGTCGTTTTCGACACAAATCGATGAGCAGCGCCCAAGGGTGCACGCTGGCCGGCGAGGTTTCGCCCGCCGGCGCATTTGCTTTTGAAAGGCCGGCTCATCGGCGGGAGAATGGAATGTTCGACAGCCTGAGCGATCGGCTGGCAAGCGTATTCGACAAGCTTCGCGGGCGCGGCGCGCTCTCGGAGGCCGACGTGCGTTCGGCGCTGCGCGAGGTCCGCGTCGCGCTGCTCGAGGCCGACGTCGCGCTGCCGGTTGCGCGCGATTTTGTCGATCAGGTCACGGAGCGCGCGGTTGGCCAGGAAGTGCTGCGCTCGGTCACGCCCGGGCAGATGGTCGTCAAGATCGTCCATGACGCGCTGGTCGAGATGCTCGGCTCCGAAGCGTCCGATCTCCAGCTCGACGTCAATCCGCCGGCGGTGATCCTGATGGTCGGGCTGCAGGGCTCGGGCAAGACGACTACTACCGCCAAGCTCGGTAAGCGGCTGTCGGAGCGCGAGCGCAAGCGGGTGCTGATGGCTTCGCTAGACGTCGCCCGCCCGGCCGCGCAGGAGCAGCTCGCGGTGCTCGGGCGCCAGGCAGAAGTCGACACCCTGCCGGTCGTCGCCGGGCAACAGCCGGTCGATATCGCCAAGCGCGCGATCCAGGCGGCCAAGCTCCAGGCATACGACGTGGTGCTGCTCGACACCGCCGGCCGGCTGCACGTCGACGATGGGCTGATGGCCGAGATGAAGGCGGTGGCAACGGCTTCGAACCCGACCGAGACGCTGCTGGTCGTCGATGCGCTCACCGGCCAGGACGCCGTAAACCTCGCCAAGAATTTCGGCGAGCGCGTCGCTCTGACCGGCATCGTGCTGACCCGAGTCGACGGCGATGCGCGCGGCGGCGCGGCGCTGTCCATGCGCGCCGTCTCCGGCAAGCCCATCAAGCTAATCGGCGTCGGCGAGAAGCTGGACGCGCTCGAGGAGTTCCACCCCGACCGTATCGCGGGGCGCATTCTTGGCATGGGCGACGTGGTCGGTCTGGTCGAGAAGGCGATGGAGACAGTCGAGCTCGACAAGGCGCAAGCCATCGCCAAGAAGGTCAAGAAGGGCTCCTTCGACCTGGAAGACCTCGCCGAGCAGCTCAAGCAGATGCAGAAGCTCGGCGGCATGGGCGGCGTGCTCTCCATGCTGCCCGGCATCGGCAAGGTGAAGAAGCAGATCGACGCCAATCTCGACGAAAGCGTCTTCAAGCGTCAGCAGGCGATCATCGGCTCGATGACCCGTGCCGAGCGTAAGACCCCGAAGCTGCTCAACGCCTCGCGCAAGAAGCGCGTGGCCGCAGGCTCCGGCACGTCCGTGCAGGACATCAACAAGCTGGTGAAGATGCACCGCCAGATGGCCGACATGATGAAGACCATGGGCAAGAAGCGCGGCGCGCTGTCCGGGCTATTCGGCGGCGGCGGGGTGCCCGAGATGCCCTCAGAACTGCCGCCCGGCACTGAGCTTCCCGCGAATTTCCCGG
>DATKDM010000019.1:0-2446 GCA_035512655.1 Sphingomicrobium sp.
GCGCGTCATCCAATTGGATGATTTAACGGGAAATTACCGACCGCTTGTGCTAGGATCGCGCCCGGGTGGCACTGGGGGCGCCATGACGAACGACATCGAAGCGGTCCGGCGGCACGCTGCCGCAGCGGCGACCAACCCGGCGCTTTGGCCCGAAACGCTCTGGAAGTTCGGCCGGCTGGTCGGCAGCGACATGTCGCTGTTCGAGACGATCGACAAGCGCACCGGAGCGGTCGAGATCGGCTACACCGACCGGCCCGACATCATGGCCGACCACCGCGACGATTATGAGCAGCATTACTGCCCCAACCCGCGCTGGGAGCTGGCGCGTTCGCTCCCGTGCGGCACCGTCCTTCACGATGGACTGATCGGCGACGACCGCACGCTCGGCCGGTTCGAGCTCTACGTCGACTTCCTGGAACCGTCGGGGTTCAAATATTTCATCGGGGCGCTGGCGGCGGACGATGCCGAGAAGACAGTCTTCCTCACTGGTCAGCGCGCTCCGGACCGAGGCCGGGCCAGCAAAGACGAATTACAGGCGCTGGCCGCCGTCCTTCCGGACATGGCCAACGCGCTTGCGTTTTATTCACGAACGGCCAGGACCGCCCGGAACGCGACTTTGGCGGCGGCCCTCGACCTGATGGCCGATCCCGTCGCGGTAGTGAGGGGGGATGGCCGCTTCGTCGCCGGCAATCGCGCGATGCACGCGCTGCTTGCATCCGGGGACCTTGTCGCGCTCGACCGCTCGCGCCTCATCGGCGCCTGGCCCGACGCGCTGTGCGCCTTGTCGCTGGCGTTGGGCCGGGCGGCCGAAGGCCGGCGCTCGGCCGCGGCTTCGGCGAGGGGGCCGAACGGCTTGCTCATTTTTCGAGCGGCGCCGCTGTCGCCGGAGGATTCGGCGCGCTATGGAGCCGGCGCCGATCCGCTGTACTGCATCCTCATCGACGATCCGGCGCTGCCTGACTGGGCCGGCGTCGGCGGCGCGATGGCGCTCTTCGGGCTGACCCGCCGCGAGGCGGCGGTCGGGCTGCAGCTGGCGGCCGGACTGGGGGTGACCGAGATTGCTCGCAGGCTCGGCGTGTCACGCAACACCGTGCGCACTCACGTCGCGAGGCTCCGCGATAAACTTGGATTGAAATCCGCTATCTCCGTGTCCGCGCAGATGCGGCGAGCAATCAGTCCTTTCGCCTGAAGGACTGTCATCACCGCTCTAGTGTCTGCTTAGGGTCGGAAGCGGAGGTTAGACTAAGGCGGGGCGCGAGCGGTATAGATCGGCATGGCCACGCAACTTCGCGCTGCAGCTTCGCCCGACCCGCTCGACGATATCGGCCTTCCCGGCTGGGTCTATCGCGATGCGGACTTCTTCGAGGCGGAAAAGCGCGCCTTCCTTCGCGCCGCGCCGCAAGTGGTGTGCCACGAAAGCGACATCGCTCGGCGGGGAGAGTGGCGAAGCCTCGATTATCTGGACGAGAGCGTCATCGTCATCCGCGGCGACGACGGGAGAGCGCGCGCCTTTGCCAATGTCTGCCGCCACCGCGGATCGCGGCTGGTCGACGGCAATGCCGGCTGCGCCAGGGTGCTGACCTGCCCCTATCATGCGTGGAGCTATGGGCTCGACGGGCGGCTGGTCGGGGTTCCGCACCGCAAGGACTATCCGGGGCTCGACCCGGACGAGCTTGGACTTGCGCCCGTCGCGCTCGAGAGCTGGCGGGGCTTTTTGTTCGTGGCGCTCGAGCCGGGAGCGCCGAGCGTCGCCGAGATGATGGCGCCCTATGAAGAGGAAGTCGCGCCCTATCGGTTCGAGGAGCTCGAAGCGCTCGGCCGGGTGACTTTGCGCCGGCGGAGGCTCAACTGGAAGACCATCGCCGACAATTATTCCGACCATCTTCACATTGCGGTCGGCCATCCCGGCCTGACCCGGCTGTTCGGCCGCAATTACCGGATCGAGGCGAAGGAATGGGTGGACCGGATGGAAGGCGAGCTGGTCGAGCAGCCCTCGCCCAATTCGTCGGAGCGCGCCTATCAGAAATACCTTCCAATGGTCGATCACCTGCCGCCGAGCCACCGGCGCAAATGGCTTTATTACAAGCTGTTCCCGAACCTCGCTTTCGACATTTATCCCGACCAAATCGATTTCATGCAATTTTTGCCGGTGAGCGGCAGCGAGACGGTGATCCGCGAAATCAGCTATGCGCTTCCCGATCCGCGCCGCGAGATGAAGGCGGCGCGCTATCTGAACTGGCGGATCAACCGGCGGGTCAACGCCGAGGACAGCGAGCTGATCGCCCGGGTTGAGGCCGGGATGCAGAGCGCCAGCTATACGCCGGGGCCGCTGGGGACGAGCGAGGTCTGCCTTCGAAGCTTCGCCAAAAAGCTCAGGCGGTTGGTGCCGGAGGCGCGGCTTGAGGCTCCTTTGCCGAAAGGCTGGTCGAGCGGCCACGGCTGAGCC
>DATKDM010000020.1:0-3135 GCA_035512655.1 Sphingomicrobium sp.
GTCGCGAGCGTCGAGGAGATCGACCGGCTCAACATCTTCTGGGCGCGGATGCTGGCGATGGCCCGCGCTGTCGACGCGCTCGGCGTCGAGCCCGCCATGGTGCTGGTCGACGGCAATCGCTGCCCGAGATGGGAGCGCCCCTCGGTCGCGATCGTCGCCGGCGACGCCAAATGCCGGTCGATCGCCGCCGCCTCGATCGTCGCCAAGGTGACGCGCGACTGGCTGATGGCCGACTATGCCCGCGAGTATCCCGGTTATGGCTGGGAGACCAACAAGGGCTATTGCACGCCCGAGCATCAGCGCGCGCTCGCCGCGCTCGGCTTGACCCCGCTCCACCGCCGCAGCTTCGCGCCGGTGCGGCAGCTGAGCCTCGGTCTCGAATGATTTCGCCCCCGCCGGGCGAGGAACTTTTCCGCTGAGTCTTCCACGCCACACCACTTTCGCTTGAGACTCGGCTTCGCGAGCAACACAATATCTGGCGCAGGGCTCGTTTCGTTCCCGATATGCTTCACGCGATCTTAACCATGATCGCCAAAGTTGCGGCCTTGACCGGCGAGTCCGGCTGACTCAGCATGGACGTCTTGGCCTGGGGGGCGGTGGATGAGCGTGATGGGGCGGATCGCGGCGGTGCTGAAGCCGGCACGAGCGGCTTCGAGCTGGGTTGAACCGCCCAGCGGCTCGGAAATCGCCCGCAAGGAGGTTGAACGCAGCGAAGAACCGGACCGGTTTCGCGCAAGCGCAAACCGCTCAGGACAGGCTTCGACCGGCTCAGGACAGGCTCTGCCGCTCGACGAGATCGTGCAGGGCGATTGCGTGGCGACGATGGCGCGGCTGCCGGCGGCCAGCGTCGACATGGTGTTCGCCGATCCGCCCTACAATCTTCAGCTCGGCGGCGACCTGTTCCGTCCCGAGGGCGGCCGGGTCGATGCGGTCGACGATGCGTGGGACAAGTTCGCCACCTTCGCCGATTATGACCAATTCACCCGCGCCTGGCTCGCCGAGGCGCGCCGCATCCTCAAGCCGAACGGCACGCTCTGGGTGATCGGCTCCTACCACAATATCTACCGGGTCGGCGCGGCGCTGCAGGACGCGGGCTACTGGATCCTCAACGACATCATCTGGCGCAAGTCGAACCCGATGCCGAATTTTCGCGGCACCCGCTTCACCAACGCTCACGAAACCCTGATCTGGGCGAGCCGATCGGAGAACAGCCGCTACACGTTCAACTATCGGGCCATGAAGGCCTTGAACGACGAATTGCAGATGCGTTCGGATTGGACGATCCCGGTCTGCGCCGGCGGCGAGCGAATGAAGGAAGCGGGCGGCGCCAAGGCCCACCCGACCCAGAAGCCCGAAGCCCTGCTCTACCGCGTCTTGCTCGCCTGCACCAATCCGGGCGACGTCGTGCTCGATCCCTTTTTCGGCACCGGCACGACCGGCGCGGTGGCACGGCGGCTCGGGCGGCGCTGGATCGGCATCGAGCGCGAGACCCGCTACGTCCGGGTGGCGCGCGATCGGATCGCCGCGGCGCTGCCGCTCGACGAAAGCGCGATGCGGACGATGGCCTCGCGCCGCACCTTGCCCAAGGTGCCGTTCGGCGTGCTGGTGGAGACCGGCATGATCGCGCCGGGCGCGCGGCTGATCGACGCCAGAAGGCGCTGGACGGCGACGGTGCGCGCCGACGGATCGGTCGCGCATGACGGCGCCGAGGGCTCGATCCACCGCGTCGGCGCGGCCGTCCAGGGCACGCCTTCCTGCAACGGCTGGACCTTCTGGCATGTCGAGGAAGCGGGCGACTTGCTCCCGCTCGACGCGCTGCGCCAGCGCTATCTGGCGGCGCTCGCCTGACCTTTGGGCCGGCCCGCCGGCTTGTCCGTTACTTTACCTATGTTATGCCCTTCCCTCCATCTGGCGGACCGAGCCGGCGGCGGCAGCCGGTGTTGTTGCGGCGCAATAACATCGCCCCCGTCGATCACACTCACCGCTTTTAATCGTTTCCTTCGGCGTTCGCGGCGGCCTAGGCTCAGGCTCGGCATCGAATTTTCGAACCGATCGCGGCACGGAACGGGAGAGGAAAATGGACGCGAAGACGAGTGGCAGCCCGCTGAGCGACGCGGCGAAGGAGCCGGCCGCCTTGAGATCCCTGCTGGGGCGGACCAACCGCGACTGGTGGCCGAACCAGCTTTCGCTGGACGTCCTCCACCAGAACGGCGCCGGCTCTCCCAACCCGATGGGAGAGGATTTCGATTATGCCCGGGAATTCGAGTCGCTCGATTATCAGGCGGTCAAGCGCGACCTTCATGCGCTGATGACCGACAGCCAGCCATGGTGGCCGGCCGACTACGGACATTACGGCCCCTTCTTCATCCGCATGGCCTGGCACAGCGCCGGCACCTATCGAACCGGCGACGGCCGCGGCGGCGGATCGTCGGGCGGGCAAAGGTTCGCCCCGCTCAACAGCTGGCCGGACAATGCCAATCTCGACAAGGCGCGTCGGCTCCTGTGGCCGGTCAAGCAGAAATACGGCCGCAAGCTGTCCTGGGCCGACCTCATGATCATGGCCGGCAACGTCGCCATCGAATCGATGGGCGGGCCGATGTTCGGGTTCGGCGGCGGCCGAGAGGACGTCTGGGAGCCTCTGCAGGACATCTACTGGGGCACCGAGGAGGAATGGCTCGGCGACAAGCGCTACAGCGGCGAGCGGGTGCTCGAGAATCCGCTGGCGGCGGTGCAGATGGGCCTCATCTACGTCAATCCGGAGGGCCCGAACGGCCAGCCGGACCCGGTCGCATCGGGCCGCGACATTCGCGAGACCTTCGCGCGGATGGGCATGAACGACGAGGAAACCGTCGCCCTTGTCGCCGGCGGGCACACCTTCGGCAAGTGCCACGGCGCGGGCGACGCCGCGAAGGTCGGCGCCGAGCCGGAAGGGGCCGACATCGCCCAGCAGGGCATCGGCTGGACCTGCACCCATGGCTGCGGCATGGCCGACGACACGATCACCAGCGGCCTCGAAGGCGCCTGGACGCCGACGCCCACGCGCTGGACCAACAATTATTTCCACATGCTGTTCGACTATGACTACGAGCTGGTGAAGAGCCCCGCCGGCGCCTGGCAATGGCAGCCGAAGGACCA
>DATKDM010000021.1:0-83821 GCA_035512655.1 Sphingomicrobium sp.
AGCCATTCCTCCAGTTCGTCGGCGGTAAGGTTGACCGCCGACGCGAACTCCCGGGCGATGCGATTCTGGTCCCGATCAGTTATCACTGCCGGTCGTCACCGCCCGTTGGTTTGCCTCGCCGCCGGCCTCGATCACTTCGCCAGCAGGCGACAGCAGATACCATTCGCCCCAGCGGTCGCTGACGTGGTGGCCGGAAACCTGCCCGGGTTGGCGGTCGGCGACATAATAGTAAAGCGGCCAGCCGGCGTAGGTCACCTGGGCACCGCCGTCGCGCTCGACCGTCCCCAGCCGACCACCGTCGACGCCGTCCCCGGCGCCGGGCGCCCCCCGGCTGAACATCGCCGGCCATTCGCCGAGGCAGGCGTCGGTACAGCGCTGCGCCGCCGCGGTCGGGTCCCCCTGCTGCTCGCTCACTTCGAGCACATAGAGGGCGCGGCCCTGACCATCGACCAGATATTGCCCGTAGGGCGCCGCATTGGCGACGGCGACCACCGCCGTGTCGACCGGTCGGATGCTGTAGGCCGGCTGGCTCTCGCTGGCTGACGCTGCCGCTTCGTTCGACGGCTGATCCTCGCGGCCGGGGCCTGCCGCGTCGCAGCCGGCAAGCGCGAAGGCCGCGGCGGCGATAATTAAGATCGACCTGTTCACCTGGGAGTCTCCTGTTGCTCGTTCGATGAACGCCGCCCCGCGAGCCACGTTCCGGGGCCTGATTCCTAGATGTGGATCACCCGGCCGAAGGCGGCCAGCACGCTTTCGTGCATCATCTCCGACAGCGTCGGGTGGGGGAAGACGGAGGCGATGAAATCCTGCTCGACCAGCTCGGCGGTCTTGCCGACGGTATAGCCCTGGATCAGTTCGGTGACCTCGGCGCCGATCATGTGCGCGCCGAGCAATTCGCCGGTCTTGGCGTCGAACACGGTCTTGACGAAGCCCTCGGTGTCGCCGAGCGCGATCGCCTTGCCGTTGCCGATGAACGGGAATTTGCCGACCTTGACCTCGTGGCCGGCGTCCTTCGCCGCCGCTTCGGTCAGCCCCACCGATGCCACCTGCGGCCGGCAATAGGTGCAGCCCGGGATGTTGCGCACATCCAGGCCATGCGGCTGCGCGTCCTTGTTGCCCAGCTCCTTGGCGATCGCCTCGGCGGCGATGACGCCCTCGTGGCTCGCCTTGTGCGCCAGCCAGGGCGGCGCAGTGACGTCGCCGATCGCCCAGACGCCCGGCACGCTGGTGCGGCAATGCTCGTCGGTGTCGATATGCCCTTTGGTCGTCTTTACGCCGAGTTTGTCGATGCCGATGCCCTCGGTGTTGGGGACGATTCCGACGGCGACGATGGCATGGCTGAAGCGCTGCTCGGCGCTCTTTCCGTCGCTCGCCTTGATCTTCGCGGCGACGCCCTTCCCGTCGGGCTTGAGGCTTTCGACGCCAGCGCCGGTGAGGATCGTGAGGCCCTGCTTCTTGAGGCTCTTGGCGAGCTGATCGCTGACGTCCTGGTCCTCGACCGGCACGATGCGGTCGAGCATTTCGACCACCGTCACTTTGGCGCCCAAGTCGGCGTAGAAGCTGGCGAACTCGATCCCGATCGCGCCCGAGCCGATCACCAGCAGCTCGGTCGGCATTTCGCTCGGGACCATCGCGTGGCGGTAGGTCCAGATGCGCTTGCCGTCGGCCTTGGCGAACGGCAGCTCGCGGGCGCGAGCGCCGGTGGCGACGATGATGTGTTTCGCTTCAAGCTCGCTGGACTTGCCGTCTTCGCCCTTGACCGCGAGCTTGCCCTTCCCGGCCAATACCCCCTCGCCCATGTGGACGGCGATCTTGTTCTTCTTCATCAGCCCGGTG
Organism: Sphingomicrobium sp.; assembly: GCA_035512655.1. Classification (GTDB taxonomy): domain Bacteria; phylum Pseudomonadota; class Alphaproteobacteria; order Sphingomonadales; family Sphingomonadaceae; genus Sphingomicrobium. The sequence continues at coordinate 1,837 of DATKDM010000021.1, forward strand.
ACGCCCTTGTTGAGCTGAGCGGCGACGCCCCGGCTGCGTTCGACCACCTTGGCGAGGTCGAAGCCGGGCTTGCCGGCGGAAAGCCCATAAGCCTCGGCCTCCTTCATCAGATGATAAACCTCGGCCGAGCGCAGCAGCGCCTTGGTCGGGATGCACCCCCAGTTGAGGCAGATCCCGCCCAGCACCTCGCGCTCGACGATCGCGGTCTTCAAGCCCAGCTGAGCCCCCCGGATCGCCGCGACATAACCGCCGGGGCCGGAGCCGAGCACGAGAAGGTCGTAGGTTTCAGCCATTGCCTTGTTCCTGTCCCGCGATCTCACGCGGCCTGTCGTTCGTATCGAGCGCGACGAACGTAAACCGCCCGCTCGCGACCTTGGTTTCGGCGTCGCCGTCGCGCTCGCGCGCCACCGCCTCGACGGCGATGGTCATCGAGGTGCGGCCCTGGCGTTCGAGCTCGGCAAAAATCGAGATTTCATCGCCGACCTGCGGCGCGCCGGGAAACTTCACTTCGTCCGCCGCGACCACCACCGCCTTGCCGCGGCTGTAGCGCGAAGCGAGGCTCCCCGCGGCCAGCGCCATCTGGCTCATCAGCCACCCCCCAAACACGCCGCCGTACGGGTTGGTGTCCGCCGGCATCGCGGTCACGCGGATGAGGGGCGCTCTCTCAGTCAAGAGTCCAAGCCATCCCGATGGCATTGGTGGAACGTTCCGTATTGAACGGGCCAATCACCGGATAGCCGATCATGCGCTGATTGCGTTGTTTCTTCCGTCCAATTGTTCACCGCAGGGTCGAACGGTTCGATCGATCCCCACTCCACCAAGAGGAGCCCGTCTTCATCTAGGCGTTCGTGAACAAGCGCCTTGAAGTCTTCTTCGTCACGCGCCAGCGCGAGGATTAGGACCGTTGCGTTAGCATAGGCTGGGTCGAAGTCTTCGCGGGCATCCGTGAACTGGACTTCGACGAGCGAATATCTGCCGTCTTCGCTCAAGCCAGCATTCCCAGCGGGGCTTCGATGATCCGCTTGAACACCTGCATCAGCCGCGCTCCGTCGGCGCCGTCGATGGCGCGGTGATCGAAGCTGCCGGTCGCCGACATCACCGTCGCGATCTGTAAGGACTCGTTGATCACGTAGGGGCGCTTTTCGCCGGCGCCGATGGCCATGATCATCGCCTGCGGCGGGTTGATCACCGCGTCGAACGCCTTGATCCCGTACATGCCCATGTTGGAGATCGAGGCGGTGCCGCCCTGATATTCGTGCGGCGCAAGCTTGCCCTCTTTCGCCCGCGCGGCGAGGTCCTTCATCTCGGTCGAGACCGCCGACACGCTCTTGCCGTTGGCATCGACGATGATCGGCGTGATCAGCCCGCCGGGGATCGACACCGCGACCGAAATGTCGGCGCGGCTGTACTTGATGAGATTGTCGCCGGCGAAGCTGACGTTGCATTCGGGCACCTCGATCAGCGCCGCGGCCAGCGCCTTGATCAGCAAATCGTTGACGCTGAGCTTGATCTTGCGGCTTTCGAGGCCCGCGTTCAGCTCGGAGCGCAGCTTCAAGAGCGCGTCGAGCTGGATGTCGACGGTCAAGTAAATGTGCGGGAGCTGCTGCTTCGATTCGGTCAGGCGGCGCGCGATCGTCTTGCGCATATTGCTGAGTTTGACGACCTCATGCGGGATGTCGCCGGGCTCGACCGGCGCGGCCGCGGCCGGCTGTGCGGCGGCTTGCGGCGCGGCGCGCTCGCCGGCGCCTTCGCCAAGGTCGGCGCGGACGATGCGCCCGCCGGGTCCCGAGCCCTTGAGCGTTGCGAGGTCGATGCCCTGCTGGTCGGCGAGGCGGCGGGCCAGCGGCGAGGCTTTGATGCGGTCGGCAGAGCCCTCTACCCTTGAGGGAGAGGAAGGAGCCGCTTTTGCGGCGGGGGGTGAGGGGGCAGCCGGCTTCGGTTCGGGCTTCGGTGACGGAGTTGGCGCCTTTTTCTCTCCCTTCGCTCCCTCACCCGGCTTCGGCTTCGCCTCGCCACCCTCTCCCTCAGGGGGAGAGGGGCTTGTCGCTCCCGCATCTTCGCCCTCGCCGGCCAGGACCGCGATCGGCGTGCCCACCTTCACTCCGTCGCTGCCCTCGGGGACGAGGATCTTGGCAATCGTGCCCTCGTCGACCGCTTCGAACTCCATCGTCGCCTTGTCGGTCTCGATCTCGGCCAGGATGTCGCCCGAAGCGACCGTGTCCCCTTCCTTGACCAGCCATTTGGCCAGCGTCCCCTCCTCCATGGTCGGCGACAGCGCGGGCATCTTGAGTTCGATCGGCATCGGCGTCTTTCGACAAGCGGGGAAGCCAAGGCACAAGCCCAAAGCGGCGGTTGGGGTCAAGTGGGCGCCCAAATAAGCTCGCCCGGCTTGCGCTCGCGCGAGCTTTGACGCAGCACTTGCGGAAGCATGGGGGAACAGGCGCCACTTCGCACCTATCTGGTCGTCATCGACGACAGCGCGGAGGCGCGCGTTGCGTTGCGCTTCGCGGCCCGCCGCGCCGCCAAGACCGAAGGCCGGATCGAGGTGCTGGCGGTGGTCGAGCCGCAGGATTTCGTCCAGTGGGGCGGCGTCCAGGCGGCGTTCGAGGAAGAGCAGCGCCTGCGCATCGAAGGTATCGTCAGCTCGTCGGTCGGCGAGATTCTCGACGAGTCCGGAGTCGAGGCGTCGGTGGTGGTGCGCCAGGGTGAGCCGGTCAAAGCCGTGCGCGAATATATCGGCAAGCGCGAGGAGGTCGCCGCGCTGGTGCTCGGCGCGGCGCCGAGCGGCCACCCGGGGCCGCTGGTCGCCCATTTCACCGGCAACGACGCCGGCAAGCTGCCCTGCCCGGTGATGCTGATTCCCGGCGGCCTAAGCGACGAGCGCCTCGAGCAGCTGAGTTGACGGCTTGTGCTCCTGCGAAGGCAGGAGCCTAGTACTGGGTCCCTGCCTTCGCAGGGACACATTAGAGAACCTTCGCCAGCACCTCGGCCAGCTTAACGCAGCCCGCTTCGTCCTCGGCGTCGAATCGCGCCCGCATCGGGCTGTCGAGGTCGAGCACCGCGAGCAATTCGCCGTCCCTGACGATCGGCACCACCAGCTCGCTCACGGACTCGGCGTCGCAGGCGATGTGGCCGGGGAACGCATGGACATCGTCGATCCGCTGGACCTCGAGGCTCGCCGCAGCGGCGCCGCAGGCGCCTTGCCCGAACAGTATGCGGATGCACGCCGGCCGGCCCTGGAACGGGCCGAGCACCAGTTCGCCCGCCCCATTTTCCTTGGCGACGTTACGGTAGAAGCCCGCCCAGTTGAGGTCGGGCAACGTCTCCCAGATCAAAGCGGCGGCATTGGCCATGTTGGCAATCGGGTCCGGCTCGCCGTCGACCAGCCCGGCAAGCGCCGAGCCGAGGTCGCGGTACATCGCCGCCTTGTCCGCAGCCTGGATTTTGAAGTCGTACATCAATCGAACTCCACCTTGCCACGCGCGCGTTTGACGGCGCCGCGCTGGACCTTCTTTTCGACGCGCTTGGCCCGGGCCGTCTTGCTCGGCCGGGTGCGCCGGCGCTTGGGCTGGACGATATGGGCATCCGCGATCATCCGCGCCAGCCGGGCGCGGGCGTCGGTGCGGTTGGCGTCCTGCGTCCGGTACCGCCGCGCGGTGACCAGCAGCTCGCCGCTTTGGGTCAGCTTGCTTCCGGCGATCCGCTTGAGCCGCTCATAGATCTCGGGGTCGAGCCCGAGCTTATAGACGTCGAGCCGCAGCTGGACCGCGGTCGCAACCTTGTTGACGTTCTGCCCGCCGGGCCCGGACGCGGCGAGGAAGCTCTCGCTGAGCGCGTCCTCGGGCAGGATAAAGTCCTCAGGCTGCATCGCGCCACTCGGCGAAATGGTCGGGCAGCGGCGCGGTGACGTCGATCACCGGCTTGGCGCCCCGCGGAACCACCAGCCGCGAGGCATGGAGCAGCATCGCGCCGCCGGGGATTCCATAAACCCGGTCGCCGACGATGCCGCATGCGAACGCCTCGCGCGCGTGGACGCGAATCTGGTGCGTGCGGCCGGTCAGCGGCCGGAACTCGACCAGGGTGCGGCCGTTGCGCGCGGCCAGCTTGCGCCAGTTAGTGACCGCGGCATCTCCGTGCGGGTCGCCGACCATCCGCCACCCGGCCTCGGCGCTCGATGTCTTGGCGATCGCCAACTCGATGACGCCCTCATCGGTTGCGATCTCGCCGCCGATCACGGCCAGATAGTATTTTTCGACTGAGCGCGCCTCGAATGCCTGCTGGAACGCCGCCCGCGCCTTGGGATTGCGGGCCAGCAGCAGGCACCCCGACGTGTCCTGGTCGAGCCGGTGCATGACCGCCGGCGGGCGCTTGAAGCCGCAGCGAAGCTCATCCAGTCTGGAGACAATGCTGTCGCCGCCGCGCTTGGGCGGGTCGACCGGAAGTCCGGCCGGCTTGTCGAGTACGATCGCCTCGCCGTCGATGAACAGGATGCGGTCTTGCAGCACCCGACGTCCTTGCGAGGAGCGGAGCGGCGAAGCAATCCAGTTCGCACTTCGAGATTGCCGCGCTGCGCTCGCAATGACCGCTGCTTTTGTGACTCTCCGGCAACGAGCCCGTCTTTTCAGCCATTTAGACGATATTAACCTTTTGCCTTCATCCCTCGAATGGTTAATGATTGCTTCAAGGCCATTAAGAGGGCGTTACGCTTTCGCGTGGCCCCGGGCCGAGAACGGGGGGAACAGCCAATGCGGGTCCTGCTGATCGAGGACGAGCCGACGACGGCGAAAAGCATCGAGCTGATGCTCAGCACCGAAGGCTTCAACGTCTATACGACCGATCTGGGCGAAGAGGGCTTGGACCTCGGCAAGCTCTACGATTACGACATCATCCTGCTCGATTTGAACCTGCCGGACATGCACGGCTACGACGTGCTCAAGAAATTGCGGACCGCCAAGGTCGGCACTCCGGTCCTGATCCTGTCGGGCATGAGCGAGATGGACAGCAAGGTCCGGGCGCTCGGTTTCGGCGCCGACGATTACGTCACCAAGCCATTCCACCGCGACGAGCTGGTCGCCCGCATCCACGCCATCGTCCGCCGCTCCAAGGGCCATTCGCAATCGGTCATCCGCACCGGCAAGATCGCCGTCAACCTCGATGCCAAGACGGTCGAAGTCGATGGCAGCCGGGTGCATCTGACCGGCAAGGAATATGCGATGCTGGAGCTGCTTTCGCTCCGCAAGGGCACGACCCTGACCAAGGAAATGTTCCTGAACCACCTCTACGGTGGGATGGATGAGCCCGAATTGAAGATCATCGACGTGTTCATCTGCAAGCTGCGCAAGAAATTGAGCCTCGCCTGCGGCGGCGCCAATTACATCGAGACGGTGTGGGGCCGCGGCTACGTGCTGCGCGACAGCGAAGCCGACGACGAGCCGGTGTTGGAAGAGGTGCCGCAGAGCCAGACCGCGGTCGCCTGATTAGTTTTGTTGGGGGCAACAAAGGAGGCGGGGCGCTTATGCGCTCCGCCTTTTTTTCTTGCGATTACTAGCTAAGCGTCGATCAGCAAATGCTCGCGTTCGCGGCGGGCCGGGAGCTCGACCGGGCCGAGTGCCGCTTTGCGCAGCGCCTTGTCGCGGTCCATCCGCCGCCACCCGTCGCGGCCGAGCCGCTCGAGGGGTTGGAAGCTGGTCTTGTAGGCCATGCGTGGGCTGCCATCGACCCAATAGCCAAGGTACACATACGGCAGACCGGCGCGCGCTGCGCGGATGATGTGATCGAGGATGATGAACGTGCCCAACCCTTTTCGGGCATCCGGGCCGACGTCGAAGAAGCTGTAGATCATCGACAGCCCGTCGCCCTGCTGATCGCTCAAACAGGCGCCGACCAGCTTGCCGGGGCGGCCGTGTTTCGAGGGCTCGCGATATTCGACGACGAAGGTCCGGACCGGCGTCTGTTCGACCATGTCGGCGAAGTCGCTTTCGTCCATCTCCGCCATGCCGCCGCCGGGGTGGCGGTTGGCGAGGTAGCGGCGAAGAAGCTCGTACTGCTCCTCGGTGGTCCACGGCTTGCAGGCGGTGACTTCGAGGTCGGCATGGCGGCGCATCATCTTGCGCTGGGTCGCGCTGGCCTCGAACTCGGCGGCCAGCACACGCACCGACACGCACGCCGAACAGTCGATACAGCTTGGCCGGTAGGCGACCGACTGGCTGCGCCGGAATCCGATCCGACCCAACGCCTCATTGAGTTCGCTTGCCTGGCGGCCGTTCAGTTCGGTGAACACCTTCCGCTCGATTTTCCCGGCAAGATACGGGCACGGCGACGGGTTGGTGACGAAGAACTTCGGAAAGCGGAATGGTGCGCTCACCGCACCCCCTCTCTGGCTTGGTTACGAAACTCTTTATGCTGCTGGTAAACGCGGATGGAAAGGGCCTAGCCGCATCGAACAGGGTTAAGCTCGGCTAGTGTCCCGGAGTGGGGCGGAATTTTGCCGGTTTTTTTCGTCGGCGCGCCCGTCCCGAGCGAGGCCAGGGCCTAATCGAGCGACGCGCGCTCGACATGAAATCCGGCCGACTCGAGCATCTCCACGACGTCGTCGATGGCCTGCGGATCGCGGGCCTCGCCCTCGACCTCGATCACCGTGTCCTTGGCCGGCAGCCGGGTGAAGATCCGGCTGTGGTTGATCTCGATGATGTTGACCCCCGCCGCCTCGAACTTGGCGGTGATCGCGGCGAGCGCTCCTGGCCGGTCCTGGGCGGCGACCCGCAGCCGCGCGATCCGTCCGCTCCGTACCAGATCGCGAACCAGCACGTTGGCGAGCAGATGGGTGTCGATGTTGCCGCCGCACAGCACGGTGCCGATCTTGCGCCCGGCGAACCGCTTGGAATCGGCGAGCAGCGCCGCGAGCCCCGCCGCACCGGCGCCCTCGACGACGCTTTTTTCAATCCCGACCAGCATCGCCACCGCCCGCTCAATTTCGCGCTCGCTGACGAGAACGACTTCGTCGACGGTCTCCTTGAGGATTCGCGCAGTCAGCTCGCCGGGCTGCTTGACGGCAATGCCCTCGGCCAGCGTGTCGCCGCCGAGCGGCAAGCTGCACCCCTCGATCGCGCATTTCATCGACGGGTAGAGCTCGGCCTCGACCCCGATCAGGCCGATCTTTGGCTTGAGCGCCCGGGCGGCGATGCCGACCCCCGACATCATGCCGCCGCCGCCCACCGGGATCACCAGCAAGTCGAGATCGGGCGCCGCGTCCAGCATTTCGAGCGCCACCGTCCCCTGCCCCGCGATCACCTGGGGGTCGTCGAACGGATGGACGAACACATAGCCTTCGGCGTCCGCCAGCTCACACGCCTTGGCATGCGCGTCGTCGTACATCGCGCCCTTAAGAATGACGCGGGCACCGTGCCCCTCGGTCTGGCCGACCTTGATCGCCGGAGTCGCCGCCGGCATCACGATCGTCACCGGAATGCCGAGCCGCTTGCCGTGATAGGCAACCGCCTGGGCGTGGTTGCCGGCCGACGCCGCGATCACTCCGCGGGCGCGCTCCTCAGCCGTCAGCTGGAGCAATTTGTTGAGCGCGCCGCGCTCCTTGAAGGCGCCGGTGAACTGTAGATTCTCGAACTTCAGCCAGATTTCGGCGCCGATGATTTCGGACAAGGTCCGGCTGACCAGCATCGGCGTATGGATGATCGCGCCCTCGATCCGCTTCGCCGCGGCGCGGATGTCGTCGATGGTCGGGGCCTGCATCATGGCGTGGGGCTAGCTGTTCCCCGCGTTTCAAACAATGCTATGCGGCTCGCGATGTACAAGCCCCTTTGCGCGCTTTTCGCGCTGTTCGCCTCGCCGGCGCTGGCCGACACGCTCATCCATAATGCGAACGGCATCCAGGTTGGCGCCGACGGCAATCTGCAGCGCTTCGAATCCGTACTGATCGGGGACGACGGCAAGGTCATCCAGACCTTCACCAAAGTGCAGAACCCGCACGCGCCCAATGCGGTGCGCATCGACGCCCAGGGCCGCACCATGATGCCCGGCCTGATCGACGCGCACGGCCACGTCATGGGGCTTGGCCGAGGTCCGGTTCAGCTCAACCTCACGGGCACGGCCTCGCTGGCCGAGCTGCAGCAACGGTTGAAGGCCTATGCGGCCCAAAATCCTGGAAGCGGCTGGATTGTCGGGCGCGGCTGGAATCAGGAACTGTGGCCGGACAAAGGAATGCCGAACGCCGCCGATCTCGACGCTGTGGTCGTTGATCGGCCCGTCTGGCTGGCCCGCGTCGATGGCCATGCCGCCGTCGGCAACAGCGCTGCTCTGCGGCAGGCGGCGATCACCGATGCGACACCATCGCCCAGCGGCGGCGACATCGAACGCGACGCGAAGGGCCGCGCGACCGGGCTCATGATCGACGCCGCCACCGGACTCGTTGAACGCAAGATCGTCCCCCCGTCGCCCGCTGAACGCGAGCGGGCGCTGCTCGAAGCGCAGCGGACGCTGCTTGGCTTCGGGGTCACCGCCGTCGCCGACATGGGCACTTCGCTCGACGAATGGACCGCCATGCGCCGTCTCGGCGACGCCAACCGCCTCCAGATGCGGATCCTGTCCTACGCTTCGGGCGTCGAGCCGCTGCGGAAGATCACCAAGCCGACTCCGTGGCTTTACGGCGACCGGCTGCGAATGGCGGGAGTCAAAGTGTACGCCGACGGTGCGCTCGGCTCGCGCGGCGCGTGGCTCAAGCGGCCTTACGCCGACAGACCACAAGCGCGCGGCCTGCAGTTCCTGAAGGATGCGCAGTTGCTCGAGCAAGTGACCGAAGCGGTCGCGGCCGGTTTCCAGCCGGCGATCCACGCCATCGGCGACGCCGCCAACGCCCAGGCGATCTCGGTCTATGAGCAGCTTGGGCGTACCTATCCAGGAGACCGCCGCTGGCGGATCGAGCATGTCCAGGTGGTCGACCCCGCCGATATCCCTCGCATCGGCCGCGCCGGGATCATCGCCTCGATGCAGCCGACCCACCAGACCAGCGACCGGACCATGGCCGAAGCGCGCCTGGACCCGCCGCGGCTCGCCGGTGCCTATGCGTGGAACAGCATCGCCCGGCATGGCGCGCGCCTCGCCTTCGGGTCCGACTTCCCGGTGGAATCGCCCAACCCCTTCCCCGGCCTCGCCGCCGCGGTCAGCCGGCAGGACCCGAACGGGGTCCCGCCCGGCGGCTGGCGGCCCGAAGAGCGCGTAAGCTTCGCAGCGGCGCTTGCGGCCTTCACCCGCGGCGCGGCCTACGCCGGGTTCTCCGAGGACCGGATCGGCAGCCTCGAGCCCGGCAAATGGGCCGATTTCATCCTCGTCGACCGCGACGTCAGCACCGTCGATCCACAGTCGCTGGCGGCAACCCAGGTGCTCGAGACGTGGGTCGCCGGCGAAAAGGTGTGGGAGCGGCCGGCTAGCGCGGGTTCCGCCGAGCGCGGGAAATGAGCATCGAGGACGTCAGGACCTGCGGCAGTTCTTCGGGTTCGCGGCCGGGCTGGTACCACAGATAAAGCGGCACCCCGGCGCGGCCGCGGCTCTCGAGGAAGCGCGTGATTGCCGGGTCGCCATTGGTCCAGTCGCCAACCAGCACCTTGACCTCGGCCTCCCGGAAGGCGTCACGGACTTCGTCGCGGTCGATCGCCGTGACTTCATTGGCCTTGCACGTCAGGCACCAGTCCGCGGTGAAATAGACGAACACCGGCCGGCCTTCGCGCAGGTGCGCCGCGACCCGCGCCTCGCTCCACGCCTCGGCACCGCGCGGGACCTGCGCCGTGCCGCCGCTCCGCTCGGGCACCACCAGAATCGCGGCGGCGGCAATCGCGACCAGGATCGGCACCGCCGCCAGCGCCGCGGTTCGTCCGTTGCGCTGCCGCCAGCCGACACAGGCGAGGGCCAGCGCCAGAACAAGCAGCGCCGCAATTCCGGCGAGCAGCCCCTCCGTTCCGGCCTGCCGGTAGAGCAGCCACAGGCACGCCGCCGCCGTCGCCGCCATCGGGATGGCCAGGAAGCGTTGCAATCGCACCATCCACGGCCCGGGCCGCGGCAGGCGCGAGCGCAGCGCGGGGATGAAGCCGATGAGCAGGAACGGAATCGCCAGCCCGAGCCCGAGCGCGGCGAACACGCCGATCGCGCCCGCCGCCGGCAACAGCAGCGCGGTGCCGAGCGCGGCGCCGAGGAACGGGCCGGCGCAGGGCGTCGCCACGAATGCCGCCAGCGCCCCGGTCGCGAAGCCGCCGCTCGGCCGCGCTCGGCCAGCCAGCGCCGGCACCTGGAACAGTCCGGCGAGATTGAGCGCGATTGCCGCGCTAAGCAGCAGCAGCAGCATGATCGTGCGCGGGTCCTGGAGCTGGAAGGCCCAGCCGGCCGCGCTGCCGGCGGCGCGGATCGCCAGCAAGGCACCGCCGAGTGCACCGGTGCCGACCACCGCCCCCGCCGCATAAGCGAGCGCGTCGCGCCGCGCGTGCGCCGGCTCGCCACCGCTTTTCGCCAGGTGCATCGCTTTTAAGGCGAGGATCGGGAAGACGCACGGCATCAGGTTCAGCAGCAGCCCGCCGGCGATCGCCCCGAGCAGTGCGAGCAGGATCGCCCGTGTGCCGAGATCGGCGACCGGCCGGCCGCCATCGGGAACCTCGCCAGGCTCCGCCGTGAACTCGAGCCCGCGCCCGTCGCCGAGCGCGAGCACACCCGCGAATTGCTCGACTGCACCGCCCTTTCGCGGCAGGTCCGCGATCAACGTGTCGCCCGAGCGGCGGAAATTCTGCTCCCCGGCATAGTCGACCGCCTGGTCGGTGATCGGGAATACGTAGGGTTCGCCGACGGCGATGTCGCGCGGCAAGGGGATCGCGACGCGCAGCCTGTCACCGCCCAGCTCGAAGCGGGCCGGAGTGACCAGCGGCCGCGGCAACGCCCGCCTCCATTCATCGAAGCGGGCCCGCTCGGGGGTTCCGGCGCCGACCGGCACGTCGAGCGCAAAGGAACCGCTTTCGGGAACGCAGACCTTGTCGGTGCAGGCGAGCCAGCGGGCGCTTGCGCGGATGGGGACGACGCCTTGCGCACCGGCCGGCACCTTCAAGCGCACCAGCACCGCATAATCGGCCTCGTAGACATAGTTCATCAGGCCGGCGATCGTCAGCCGGGTCGGCACCGGGTAGCGCAGCGGCCCGGCCTCGAAACCGGGCGGAAGCGTCCACTCGACCGCCATCGGCAGGCCCGCATCGCCGGGATTGAGCCAGTACCCGTGCCAGCCCGGCGTGGTCCGCATGTGGATCGCGAGCTCGACTTCGCCGCCCGGCGGCGCCGGCCCCTCCGCGACCAGTTGCGGGCGGATGTTCTGGGCGCTGGCCAGCGCGGGCACGCACAGGAGCGCCAAGAAAATGATCAGCCGTCGAAGCATCGAACCCCTCTACCGTCATGCTGAACTTGTTTCAGCATCCATTGTCGAGACGTCAAAGAGGCGGGCAAATGGACCCTGAACCGAGTTCAGGGTGACGGATAGTGGGGCGTCAATCCAGATTGGGCCGCAGCCAGCGCTCCGCCGTCTCGACATCGACCCCGCGCCGCCGGGCGTAATCCTCGAGCTGGTCGCGGCCGATCCGGGCGACCCCGAAATATTGGGCGTCGCGGTGACAGAAATAGAATCCCGACACCGCCGAGGTCGGCAGCATCGCGTAATTCTCGGTCAGCGTGACTCCGCCCGGATTACCGCCGAGCATCTCGAACAGCATCGGCTTCAAACTATGGTCGGGGCACGCCGGGTAGCCGGGCGCGGGGCGGATCCCCTGGTACTTCTCGCGGATCAGCTGCTCGTTGGAGAAATGCTCGTCGGCATAGCCCCAGATGCGGTTGCGGACCTCGGCATGAAGCACTTCGGCCAGGCTTTCGGCGAGACGGTCGGCGAGCGCCTTTAGGAGGATGTCCGAATAATCGTCGTTCCCGGCCTTGAAACGCGCAAGGTGCGGCTCGAGCCCGTGGATGCCGACCGCGAAACCGCCGATCCAGTCCTCGCCTTCGGGATTGATGAAGTCGGCCAGGCACATGTTGCCGCGCCCCTCCCGTTTCTTCACCTGCTGGCGAAGGAAGGGCACGCGCGTCCAGTCGTTGTCGGCGAGCACCAGCACATCATCGCCTTCACGCTTGCAGCGCCACAGGCCGACGGTCGCGCTCGGGATCACCCCGCGCTCCGCGATCAGGCGCTCGAGCATGTCCTGCGCGTCGGCGAACAAGCTTCGGGCGCTTTCGCCGACCACCGCGTCGTCGAGGATCGCGGGATAAGTGCCGGCCAGCTCCCAGGCGCGGAAGAACGGCGTCCAGTCGATCGACGCGCGCAGATCGCGCAGCGGCCATTCGCCGAACTGGTGGAGGCCGGGCCGCACCGGCGGCGGCGCCTGGCCGCCGGGATCGTAGGGAAACGCATTGGCGCGCGCGTCCGCGAGTGTCGCGAGCTCGCTGTGCCCGCGACCGGCGCGGCTGACGCGCAAAGCCTCATATTCCTTCGCCGTCTTCGCGATCAGCTCGGTGCGCTGCGTGTCGGATACGAGGCTCGAAGCGACGCTGACCGCGCGGCTCGCGTCGACCGAATGGATCACCGGACCGTCGTAGGCCGGGTCGATGCGAAGCGCGGTGTGGGCCTTGCTGGTCGTCGCTCCGCCGATCAGCAGCGGCAGCTTGAGGCCCAGTCTCTGCATTTCGCCAGCGACCGTCACCATCTCGTCCAGCGACGGAGTGATCAGCCCCGACAGGCCGATCATGTCGGCCTTGTTGTCGTTCGCCGACTTGAGGATGTCCTGCCACGGCACCATCACGCCCAGGTCGATAATCTCGAAGCCGTTGCACTGCAGGACCACGCCGACGATGTTCTTGCCGATGTCGTGGACGTCGCCCTTGACAGTCGCCATCACCACCTTGCCCTTGCCCTGGGTGGCGCCGGTGGCCTCTTTCTCGGCCTCGATGAAGGGCAGCAAATGCGCGACCGCGCGCTTCATCACGCGGGCCGACTTGACCACCTGCGGCAGGAACATTTTTCCGCTTCCGAACAGGTCGCCGACGACGTTCATGCCGTCCATCAGCGGCCCCTCGATGACCTCGATCGGCCGCGCGAACAGGTGGCGCGCTTCCTCGGTGTCGGCGACGATATGGCCATCGATGCCCTTGACCAGCGCGTGCGACAGCCGCTCCGTCACCGGCATCGAGCGCCACTCGGCTTCGATCTTCTCCTGGGCCGCGTCGGTCCCGCGATAGCTTTCGGCCAATTCGACCAGCCGCTCGGTCGCATCCTCTCCATCCTTGGGGCGGCGATCGAGGATCACGTCCTCGCACGCGTCGCGAAGCGCCGGGTCGATGAGGTCGTAGACATCGAGCTGACCGGCGTTGACGATCGCCATGTCCAGCCCGGCCGGGATTGCGTGGTACAGGAACACGCTGTGCATCGCCCGGCGCACCGGCTCGTTGCCGCGAAACGAGAAGCTGAGGTTCGACAGCCCTCCGGAAATGTGTGCGCCGGGGCAGCGGGCGCGGATTTCCCGCGCCGCCTCGATGAAGTCGAGCGCATAACTGCGGTGCTCGTCGATGCCGGTCGCGACCGCGAAAATATTGGGGTCGAAGATAATGTCCTGCGGCTCGGTCCCGTCCTCGACCAGCAGCTTGTAGGCGCGCTCGCATATGGAAACCTTGCGATCCACCGTGTCGGCCTGCCCGACCTCGTCGAACGCCATCACCACCGCCGCGGCGCCGTATGAGCGGACCGTGCGCGCGAGCTCGAGGAACGGGCCCTCGCCTTCCTTGAGGCTGATCGAATTGACGATCGGCTTACCCGACACGCATTTGAGGCCGGCCTCGATCACGCTCCATTTCGAACTGTCGATCATCACCGGCACCCTGGCGATGTCGGGCTCGGCGGCGATGCGCTTCAGGAAGGTCGTCATCGCCGCTTCGCTATCGAGCAGGGCTTCGTCCATGTTGACGTCGATTATCTGGGCGCCGTTCTCGACCTGGTCGCGAGCGACCTCGACGGCGGCATCATAATCACCGGACAGGATCAATTTCTTGAATTTCGCTGAACCAGTTACGTTCGTTCGCTCCCCAATATTGACGAACCGCGCGCCAACGCCGTCTCCCGGCTGCGGAATAGAGTCGGGAGGGCCTTTCTGATCCCGAAAAACGCTGGCGTTCACGCCGCGATCACCATCGGCTCGAGCCCGGCCAGCACAGTGTGGCCATTGGGGCTCGGGACCTTACGCGGTGAGCCGCTTCGAGCCGCCTCGGCGATCGCGGCGATATGCTCGGCCGTGGTTCCGCAGCAGCCGCCGACGATGTTGACCAGCCCGCCGGCGATCCACTCGGCGACCTGCGCCGCGGTCTCGGCCGCCGCCTCGTCATATTCGCCAAGCTCGTTGGGCAGCCCGGCATTGGGATAGGCCATCACCAGCGTGTCGGCGGTCGCCGCCAGCGCCGCCAGATGCGGCCGCAGCTGGGCCGCGCCGAACGAGCAGTTGAGCCCGACGGTCACCGGTTTCGAGTGCCGCACAGAGGCCCAGAACGCCTCGACCGTGTGGCCGGACAGGTTGCGGCCGCTAAGATCGGTCAGGGTCATCGAGATCATCAGCGGCAGCGGGCGACCCAGTGCGTCCTGCGCTTCGAGCGCGGCCTTGATGCCCGCCTTGGCATTCAAGGTGTCGAAGATCGTCTCAATGAGGATGAAATCGACCCCGCCTACGACCAGTGCATCGATCTGCTCGCGGTAAACCGCCTTCATCGTGTCGAAATCGACCTCGCGATAGGCGGGATCGTTGACGTCGGGCGACAGCGACAGCGTCTTGTTGGTCGGGCCGAGCGCGCCGGCGACCCAGCGGCGCCTGCCGTCGGCCTGCGAAAATCGGTCGGCGACCCCGCGCACGATACGGGCGGCGGCGCGATTAATGTCGGCGACATGGCTTTCCGCGCCGTAATCGGCCTGGCTGATGGAATTGGCGTTGAAGGTGTTGGTGGCGAGGATGTCGACCCCCGCCTCGGCGAATTCGGTGGCGATCTCCGCGACCAGCTCGGGCCGTGTCAAATTGAGCAGGTCGTTGTTGCCGCGCTGATCCTTCAAGAGGTCGAGGCCGCGACAATAATCCTCACTCTTCAGCCGCCGCGCCTGGATCGACGTCCCGTAGGCGCCGTCCTTGACCAGGATGCGCTTCGACGCTTCGGCGCGGAAGGCGTCGGCGACGGTCATGCCGCTTGCGCCCGGACGCCGAGCAAATGGCAGATCGCGTAGGACAGCTCGGCGCGGTTCAAGGTGTAGAAGTGGAAGTGCCGGACGCCGCCCGCGTAAAGCTGCGCGCACAGCTCCGCCGCGATCGTGGCAGCGACGAGTTGGCGGGCGGCGGGAAGGTCGTCCAGCCCCTCGAACAAGCGGCCGACCCAGTCGGGGACCGACGTGCCGTTGATCGCCGCCATCCGGTTGATCGCTGCGAAGTTGGTGACCGGCATGATGCCGGGGAGGATTTCGACGTCGATGCCGGCCGCGGCGACTTTTTCCTGGTAGCGGAAGAAGCATTCCGGATCGAAGAAGAACTGGGTCGTCGCCCGGTTCGCGCCCGCATCGACCTTGCGCTTGAGGTTGTCGAGATCGGCAGCGACACTCGGCGAGTCCGGATGGCATTCGGGAAAGGCGGCCACCGAAATCTCGAACGGCGCCACCTGTTTGAGGCCGGCGACCAGCTCGGCGGCATTGGCATAACCGCCCGGGTGGGCCACGAATTTCGCACCCTGCTCCGGCGGATCGCCGCGGATCGCGACGATATGGCGCACCCCGACCTCCCAGTAGGAGCGCGCGATGTCGTCCACCTCGTCGCGGGTGGCGTTGACGCAGGTCAGGTGCGCGGCGGCCGGAATCGCGGTTTCGCGGACGATCCGGGCGACGGTCGCGTGCGTGCGCTCGCGTGTCGAGCCGCCGGCGCCATAGGTTACCGACACGAAGCGTGGGGCCAGAGGCTCGAGCGTCTTGACCGACTCCCACAACGTCTCTTCCATCTTCGCCGTCTTGGGCGGAAAGAATTCGAAGCTGACCTGGATGTCGCCGCGGGTTTCGGCAAACAGCGGCTCATGCGCGGCGAGGCTCTCGACGCTGCTCATGCCGCCCGCCGCTGGCGCTCTGGCAGCCCCGCCTTGACGCCCCGCCACAAAGTGACGGTCAGCTCGCCGCCTTCGAGATGCTCGACATGGTCGACGGTGAGACCGGCCGCGGCGAACCACGCGGCCATCGCCGCATCGTCGAACCCAAGCCGGATGTGAGCGGCGCTGGCCCGCAGTTCCTCGCGCTCGTGGGCGGCGAAATCGACGATCAGCAGGGTTCCGCCCGGGCTCAGCACCCGCGCCGCCTCGGCGATCGCCGCGGCCGGTGAATGGGCATAATGGAGCACCTGGTGGATGATGACGCTGTCGGCGCTTCCGTCGTCCAGCGGCAGCGCGTACATGTCGCCCTGGCGCAAGCTCGAGGCGATTCCGGCCGCCTCCAGCTTGACCCGCGCCAGCCGCAGCATTTCGGATGAGCGGTCGATGCCGACCGCCAGCGCGGCGCGCGGGCCGAACAGCTCGATCATCCGACCGGTCCCGGTGCCGATGTCGACCAGCCGCCCAAGCTCCCGATCCTCGAGCGCACGCTCGATCGCCTGCTCGACCTCGCTTTCGGCGACGTGCAGCGAGCGAATCGAATCCCACACTCCGGCCTGGGCGCTGAAATAGCGCGACGCAGCCTCGGCGCGGTCGGCGCGCACCGCCTCGAGCCGCGCGGCATCGGCCGCGAACAGCGCCTCGGTCGGAGCATCCGCCCAGCGATCGAGCAGGGCGAACATCGGCCCGGTGCGCTCGGCGGCGGCGAGCGTCAGGAACACCCAGCTGCCTTCCTTGCGCCGCTCGACCACGCCGGCATCGGCAAGGATCTTCAAATGCCGCGAAACCCTCGGCTGGCTTTGGCCGAGCACCAGCGCCAGCTCTCCGACCGAAAGCTCCATGATCCTCAAGAGCGCAAGAATGCGCAGCCGGGTCGGATCGGCGAGGGCCTGGAACAGATCGGCAAGCGGCAGGGTCGAAGTCACCGGATAAGGATATAAAGATATCTTTATATGCGTCAAACAACGAACGCCAAAGCGGCTCGGGTACCTGTAAGCCTTGCGACGAACCGATGGCCGGTTTTAATTATGGCAATTGCGTGGCAGTACGGTCGCCTGTATTGGCGCGCGCTGGCCTGTTCGTTACGCACGACAGGCCGAGGCCCGTGCCCGGTATGGGGCATGACTGAAGGAGTGGAACGATCATGAAGACATTTGCTGTGACCGTTGCGGTCCTCGCGCTCGGCCTCGCCGCGTGCGAAAGCAGGACCGAAGAAGCCCTCGAAAACGACACCGACATCGAGAACGCCGCGGAGGCCGACATCAACGCTGCGACCAACGATTCGGCGATGGCCGCCGACAACGCGCTCGATGCCGCCGGAAACGCCATTGAGAATGCCGGGGAAGCCGTCGAGAATGCCGGTGAATCGGTCGCTGACGCGACGGAAAACGCCACCAACTAAGCAACACGCTCCGCCTTGGAGCTGAACTAACGGGCCGTCCGCACCCGCGGGCGGCCCTTTTTTGTGTCGGGCAACATGCTACCTTGCCCGAACAATGCGAACCGCCTCCATCACCATTGTGCTGCTGCTCGCCGCGTGCGGCGACGATCGGCCCCCGGCCCCGACCGCCGAGCAGTCGGACCAGCTCAACGAAGCCGAGGAACTGCTCGACCGCGAAGCCGAGGCCCAGGAGAACGCGCAATAAAAGGGCCGGAGGATCAAGGGGACCCATCAAAGTAGTACTTTGATGGGACCCTCCTCCCCCGGCCCTTCTGATTGATCGGACAAAGCGTCCGGTCGAAACGGCCTTCGCCTAGAAGTCCATTCCGCCCATGCCGCCCATTCCGCCGCCGCCGCCCATCGGCATCGCCGGCTTGTCGTCCGGAAGCTCGCTCACCGCCGCTTCGGTGGTGATCAGCAGCCCGGCGACCGAGGCCGCGTCCTGCAGCGCGGTGCGAACGACCTTGGTCGGGTCGATCACGCCGGCATTGACGAGGTTCTCGTAGACTTCGGTCTGGGCGTTGAAGCCCATCGCCTGGTCCTTGCCCTCGAGCAGCTTGCCCGAGATCACCGCGCCGTCGTGGCCGGCGTTCTGAGCGATCTGGCGGACCGGCGAATAGAGCGCCTTGCGGACGATATCGACGCCGCGCGTCTGGTCGTCGTTGACGCCCTTGAGGCCCTCGAGCGCCTTGGTCGCGTAGAGCAGCGCCGTGCCGCCGCCCGGGACGATGCCTTCCTCGACCGCGGCGCGGGTCGCATGAAGCGCGTCGTCGACGCGGTCCTTGCGCTCCTTGACCTCGACCTCGGATGCGCCGCCGACCTTGATCACCGCAACTCCGCCGGCGAGCTTGGCCAGCCGCTCCTGCAGCTTTTCGCGGTCGTAGTCGGAGGTGGTGTTCTCGATCTGCTGCCGGATCGCCTCGGTACGCGCCTTGATCGACTCGCTGGAGCCGGCGCCATCGACGAGGGTCGTATTGTCCTTGTCGATGGTGATGCGCTTGGCGGTGCCGAGCATCGCCGTGGTGACGTTCTCGAGCTTGATGCCGAGGTCCTCGCTGATCATCTCACCGCCGGTGAGGATCGCGATGTCCTCGAGCATGGCCTTGCGGCGGTCGCCGAAGCCCGGCGCCTTCACCGCCGCGACCTTGAGACCGCCGCGCAGCTTGTTGACCACCAGGGTCGCCAGCGCTTCGCCCTCGATGTCCTCGGCGATGATCAGCAACGGACGGCCCGACTGAACCACCGATTCGAGGATCGGCAGCATTGCCTGGAGGTTGCTGAGCTTCTTCTCGTGGATGAGAATGAAGGGATCGGTCAGTTCGACCTGCATCTTTTCCGGGTTGGTGATGAAGTAGGGCGAGAGGTAGCCACGGTCGAACTGCATGCCCTCGACCACGTCGAGCTCGAACTCGAGCCCCTTGGCTTCCTCGACGGTGATGACGCCTTCCTTGCCGACCTTCTCCATCGCCTCGGCGATCTTCTCGCCGACGATGGTGTCGCCGTTGGCGGCGATGCTGCCGACCTGGCTGATCTCGTTCGAGCCCGACACCGGCTTCGAGCGCTTCTTCAGATCCTCGACGACCTTGGTGACGGCAAGATCGATGCCGCGCTTCAAGTCCATCGGGTTCATGCCCGCGGCGACCGACTTCATGCCCTCGCGGACGATGGCCTGGGCGAGCACGGTGGCGGTGGTGGTGCCGTCGCCGGCGACGTCGTTGGTCTTCGAGGCGACCTCGCGGACCATCTGCGCGCCCATATTCTCGAACTTGTCCTTAAGCTCGATCTCCTTGGCGACGGTGACTCCGTCCTTGGAGATGCGCGGCGCTCCATAGCTCTTGTCGAGAATCACGTTGCGGCCCTTGGGGCCCAGCGTCACCTTCACCGCGTCGGCGAGGATGTCGACGCCCCGCAGGATCCGTTCGCGCGCATCGCGCGAAAATTTAACGTCCTTGGCTGCCATTTCAGCAATCCCTTTCCTTGTTCCCCTGCGAAGGCAGGGGTCCAGCTAAACAAAAAACTGGGCTCCTGCCTGCGCAGGAGCACATCCGATTAAATTCAGGCGACCACCCCGAGGATGTCGCTCTCCTTCATGATGATCAGATCTTCACCGGCGATCTTGACCTCGGTGCCCGACCATTTGCCGAACAGGATGCGATCGCCCTTCTTGACGTCGAGCGGCGTGACCTTGCCATCCTCGGCGCGCGTGCCGGTGCCGACCGAAATGACTTCGCCTTCCTGCGGCTTTTCCTGCGCCGTATCGGGAATGATAATCCCGCCGGCGGTTTTCTCCTCGGCCTCGACCCGACGGACGAGGACGCGATCATGAAGCGGCCTGAAACTCATGCCTGTAGCCCCTTGAATATGTTGCTCACGAATCTGCTTGGCACTCTCACCGCGAGAGTGCCAGCGATGACCGGCATATGGTTGCGCTCGCCGCCCGCGTCAACGCCCGCGGCTGCAGCTTTTTTTCACAAAGGGCCGAGCCCTAGCCGATCGCGCATCGTCCAGCGGGCAATCATCAAGACCGCGACCACGCCCAGTCCCGCCGCGAGGCCAATCCAGATGCCAACGCCTTGCCAACCGCCGGCGAATGCCAGCCACACGCCGACGCCCAGGCCCACCACCCAGTAGCCGAACAGTGCGAACAGCATCGGCACACGGGTGTCGTGGAGCCCGCGGAGCATGCCGGCGCCGACTACTTGCGCGCCGTCGACGATCTGGAAGGCAGCGGCGACGGCGAGGAACGAGACGCCGAGTTCGATCACTCGGACGTTGGCCGGCGTGTCCTCCAGGAACAAAGTGATGAGATCGCGCGGGATGATCCACATGACCAGCGCCATGGCCGCCATGAAGCCCACTCCGAGGCCCCATGCCGTCCACCCGGCGCGCGCGATCCCGGCCCGGTCCCTGCGGCCGACCGCCCGGCCGACCCGCACCGTCACCGCCTGGCCGAGGCCGAGCGGGACCATGAAGCTCAATGCTGCGATCTGCAGCGCGACCGCGTGCGCGGCGATCGATTCGGAGTCGATCAGGCCCATGAGGTAGGCGGCGGCGCCGAACACTGCGCCTTCGAACGCCATCGTCAGGCCGATCGGCAGGCCCAATCGCCAGATATGACGGAAGCGCGGCCAGTCGGCGCGCCAAAATCGGCCGAACAGATGGAAACGGCGAAACTTGCGGTCCGTCGCGATAACCAGTCCGAGCACGACCGTCAGGAACGTCCAGACGATCGAGCTGCCGAGCCCGCCGCCAAAGATGCCGAGCTCGGGCAGGCCCAAGCGGCCGAAGATCAGCGCCCAGCTGACGATTGCGTTGAGGACGATGCCCAACGCGCTGACGATGAAGATCCAGCGCGGCCGCTCGAGCGCGGAGAGGAAGTTGCGCATCGCCTGGAACAGCAGGAACGGCAGGATGCTCCACATATAGCCGTGCAGGAACAGCTCGGCGTCGCGAGCGAGGGCCGGCTGCTGGCCGAGCATGGCGATGATGGTTTCCGCGTTCCACAGCACCGCCCAGACCGCGAGCGAAATGCAGATCGCGACCCAGCACGCCTGGCGGAACGAGCGACGCACGTCGCGCACCGCGCTGGAGCGCGCGCCGAGCGCCGTCGCCATCAACGGCGACGACGCCGCGATCACGCCGATGCCGAGCAAGATGAAAACGAAGGTCAGATTGAGCCCGAGCGCCGAGGCGGCTAGCGGATGCGGGCCGAGCCAGCCCATCAGCACCACGTCGGTCGCCTGGATGAGCGCCATCGTCAGGTTCGACAGGATCAGCGGCCAGGCGAGACCGACGGTGGCCCGAAGCTCTTCGAGCCATTGCCGTTCCGGTCGCGGCATTGAAAGACTGCGCGTGGCCTCCATCCTGCGGGCCCCTAGCTGTCCGTCCGCTCGCCGAAAAGGTTTGGCGATGGCGCGCCGGCTCCGCTAGCGCTTGCGACGAGGTTATTTGAGGACCGGATATGAAGTTCGTGCGCGCGATGTGGAAGCTGCTGGTGGGCATCAAGGATGCCCTGGTGCTGCTGTTCATGCTGCTGTTTTTCGGCCTGCTGTACGCGGGCCTGTCGGCTCGGCCGCAACCGGTCACCGACGGAGTGCTCGCTCTGGACCTCGACGGGGTCGTTGTCGAGCAACCGGCCAAGGCTCAGCTTGCCGACCTGGCAGGCGGCAGCCGCCTCAATCAGTACCGGCTGCGCGACCTCGTCGCGGCGCTCGACGAGGCGCGGGAGGACGATCGCGTCAAGGTCGTTGCGCTCGACCTCGAGGGGTTCCTCGGCGGCGGCCAGGCGGCGATGTCGGACCTGTCCGACGCGATCCGCCGCGTTCGCGCTACGGGCAAGCCGGTGCTCGCTTATTCGGTCGGTTACTCCGACGACGCGTACCAGTTGGCGGCCGCCGCCTCGGAGGTCTGGCTGAACCCGCTGGGAGCGGTCGCGTTCGCCGGCCCCGGCGGCTCCAACCTCTACTTCAGCGGTTTCCTCGAGAAGCTCGGGATCACCGCTAACGTCTATCGGGTCGGCACCTACAAGGCCGCGGTCGAGCCGTTCACGCGCAACGACATGTCTCCCGAAGCCGAGCAGAACTACCAGGCGTTCGGCGACGCCTTGCTCGAGAACTGGCGCGAAACCGTCCAGCGCGCCCGCCCGAAAGCGAAGATCGACGCTTTCCTGACCAACATGCCGGGCGCGGTCGACGCGGCCGGCGGCGATCTCGCCAAAGCGGCGCTGGACGCCGGGCTGGTCGACCGGCTCGCCGACCGCCGGGAATATGAGGCCCGGCTCGCGCGGCTCGGCGGCGAGGATGACGATGCCGCCGGCGGTTACCGCCAGATCCGGCTCGAATCCTACATCCGTGAAAGCGTCGACCGCGACCCGCGCGGACCGATCGGGGTCGTCACCGTCGCCGGCGAGATCGTCGACGGCAAGGCGTCCGAGGGCACCGCCGGCGGCGACAGCATCGCCAAGGTGATCGAAAAGGGCTTGAGCGACGGCGGCCTGAAGGCGCTGGTGGTGCGCATCGACAGCCCGGGCGGCTCGGTGCTCGCATCCGAACGCATCCGCCAGGCGATCCTCGCCGCCAAGGCCGAGAAGCTGCCGGTCGTCGTGTCGATGGGCAATGTCGCCGCGTCGGGCGGCTATTGGGTCGCCACTCCCGCCGACTACATCTTCGCCGAGCCGTCGACGATCACCGGCTCGATCGGCGTGTTCGGGATTCTGCCGAGCTTCGAGGGCACTCTCACCAAGCTCGGAATGGGCGCCGACGGCATCAAGACCACGCCGCTGTCAGGCGAGCCCGACCTGCTCAAGGGCCCGTCACCCGAGGTTGAGCGGCTGATCCAGGCTTCGGTCGAATCGATCTACCGCCGCTTTCTCGGCATCGTCTCGCAGTCGCGTCGCAAGCCGCCGGCCGAGATCGACCGAATCGCGCAGGGCCGCGTCTGGGATGGCGGCACAGCCCGCCAGCTCGGGCTGGTCGACGGCTTCGGCGGGATGGAAGAAGCGATCGCCAAGGCGGCCGAGCTCGCCAAACTCGGCGCCGACGAGCGCGGAGTCCGCTACCTGGAACGGCCGAAGAGCTTCAAGGACAGCCTCATCGAGATGCTGGCTTCGGACGATCTCGACGACGGCACCGCGCCGGCCGACGCCTTCGCCGGAATCGGCGGCAGCCCTGAGGTCGAGCTTGCCACGATGCTTGCGGATCTGCGCTCGATCCTCGCAGGACCGCGCATCCAAGCGCGCTGCCTCGAATGCGGACCGGTGGCGGCGGTTCGCCCGTCGCGGTCCGAGCGCGGCTTGCTCGCGACGCTCGCGGAATGGTTCTGATCCGGCTTGCGGAGCAGGACGACGCGGCCGCCATTGCAGAAGTTTATCGGCCGTACGTTGAGAACAGCCGGGTCAGCTTCGAGGAGCAGGCGCCCGACGCTGCGGCGATGGCGCGGCGGATCGCCGGCGACCGTCCCGGCTTCCATCCCTGGCTGATCGCCGAAGACGATGGCCGGGCGCTCGGCTTCGCCAGCAGCTCCCCGTTCCGCAGCCGCCGCGCCTATCGCTGGAGCGTCGAGATCGGCATCTACCTCGCGCCTGACGCGGCCGGGCGCGGGCTTGGCCGCAAACTGCTCGGCACGCTCGTCGATCTGCTCGAACGCCAGGGCTATGTCGCCGCGATCGGCGCGATCGCGCTGCCCAATGAGCCGAGCGTCCGCCTCCACCAGGCGCTCGGCTTCGTCCACGCCGGCACCTACCGCGGCACCGGCTTCAAGATGGGGCAATGGATGGACGTCGACTTGTGGCAGAAGGACTTGGCGCCGCGGTCGGCTTCACCCGCCGAGCCATTGCCGTTCGAGCCTTTGTTTCAAGCCCCGCCCGAGGCCTAGTTCATCAAGCCCAGGATCAGGCCGAACAGAGTAAACTGAAGAATGTGGTAGCCGCCATTGATCAGCCACAGGCGGAGCGGGCGGCGCTCGAACAGATAGTTGATCCCGAACGACGCCGCGACCCAGCACAGGCCCGCGGAGGCGCCGGCCGCGATCGACGGGCCGAGGCCCATCTCGCGTCCCAGGAACATCGCGAACACCGCGGCTGCGACGAGGCTGAGCAGGAACGCCCCTCCGAAAATCACGGCCATGTTGCCGCTAGCGGCCTGCTCGTCCGACAGACCGGCCGCTTGCTGCCACGGCTTTGCGAACAGCATTGGCGAATACCAGACGCCGCCGAGCACCATCGAGCTGACGGCGCTCAGCAGCACCGCGATCCAATTCACTTCAGGCATATCGATTTCCCCCTCGTTGTAAGTCGTTAAACCGCCTTTTCCTTGTCCATCATCGCTTCGAGGCAAACACGCAGCTGCGCCACCGCGCGGTCGAAGTAAGCGACATCGCGATAGGTGCGCGCCTGCATCACGCCGCCTTCCATGACGTTGAGCGCGAGCTCGGCGATCGCGCGCAAATCGGTGGCCGACGCGAAGCGGTGCGCGGCGTCTTCCAGGCACTGCTCGACCGCGCCGACCCACGCGTCGAAATTGGCCGCGAGCAGCGCACGCACGGCCGGGTCGGGCTCGTGCAGTTCGAGCGCGAGGCTGCCGATTGGGCAGCCATATTCGCAATCGGTCTGGACGATTGCCC
The DNA here is from genome assembly GCA_035512655.1 of Sphingomicrobium sp. GTDB lineage: Bacteria > Pseudomonadota > Alphaproteobacteria > Sphingomonadales > Sphingomonadaceae > Sphingomicrobium. Next base: position 26,570 of record DATKDM010000021.1, read on the forward strand.
GGCGATAAGTGGCGAGCAGCGCGAACAACTTGTCGATCGGGTCCTCGACACCCTCCCACGACGGTTCGAGCAGCATCGGCCCAATACCGTCGCGATAGGCTTCGAGGACCGCGATCAGAACGTCCTGCTTGCCCGGGAAGAAATAATAGAGGCTGCCGCTGTTGACCTGGCTGCGGCTCAATATGTCGGCGATCGACGTCGAGTTGAACCCCTTGAGCCAGAACAGTTCCATCGCCGCTTCGACGATCCGCGCGCGGGTGTCCTTGCTGCCCATTGAAGCAGATTAGTTGAACGTTCAATCAAGTCAAGCGGAGGGTGTTTTCCTCCGCTTTCGCCAACGCGTCGAGAGTGGCAACAGCACGAGGGCCAGCAGGCTCATCGCCAGGGCGGCGATGGCCAATCCGATGGTCAAGGGGTTGTGGGCGTCCTCCCGGGTCTCGAGGTCCATGATGTGGAAGCCCCACATAAGGTCGTAGAACCGCCACCAGCCGGTCCGCGTGGCGACAATTTTCCCGGAGCCCGCATCGACGTAGAAATGGGTGCCGTCGTCCATCGCCACCCGCCACGCGGCGATCGGCCGGCGCAGCTCGAGCGGCGGATTTCCCGGGTCGGTTCGCGACGCCGAATCGACCTTCGAGTCGCCGGTGTAGCGCGCGGCGACCTCGCGCACCGCGTCGGCGGCGGACAGCAGCGGCAGCAGCGCCCCGCTGTCGGGGTCGGCGAGGCGGCTCGTCCCATCCGGAAGCGTCACCACCCAGCGCGGTCCCGCCGCCCGCTGCACCAGCTCCAGCGAGTCCACGGGCACGCCGCCGACGGCGGGCGGGACCGGCGGCAAGGCCATTCGGATCGGGGCCGGCTCGGCCAGCAAATGCTCGCCGCGCACTTCCTCGATCGGCTTGGCGACCATCGCCAGCCCGGTCACCACCCACAGCAGGATCGGCAGCCCGACAATCCAGCCGAGCCACACGTGCCACCGGCGCAAGCGAGATCGAACGGCCCCCATCGCCTACTTGTACGCCGGCGAAGGCCGGGGTCCAGCCCGATCAACAAACGTCGCGACGCGCCTAGATGTGGATCGGCTTGCCGGTCACCGCCATCGCCGCTTCCTTCAGCGCTTCGCTGTGCGTCGGGTGTGCGTGGCAGGTGTAGGCGATGTCTTCGGACGTCGCTCCGAACTCCATCGCCTGGGCGGCCTGGGCGATCATCGTTCCCGCGACCGAGGCGATCATCCACACGCCCAACACGCGGTCGGTTTTCGCGTCGGAGATGACCTTCACGAAACCGTCGGGCTCGTGGTTGGTCTTGGCGCGGCTGTTGGCGAGCATCGGGAATTTGCCGACCTTGACCTCGCCGCTCTCGCGGGCCTGCTCCTCGGTGAGGCCGACGCCGGCAATCTCCGGCATGGTGTAGACGACCGACGGGATGACGTCGTGGTTCACGATGCCGGTCAGGCCGGCGATATTCTCGGCCACTGCGATGCCCTCGTCCTCGGCCTTGTGGGCGAGCATCGGCCCCGGAATTACGTCGCCGATCGCCCACACGCCCGCCACCGAGGTGCGGAATTCATGGTCGGTCTCGATCTGGCCGCGCTCGTTGGTCTTGAGGCCGATCTTGGCGAGCTCCAGCCCTTCTGTGTTGGGCCGCCGCCCGATCGACACCAGCACAATTTCGGCCTCGATTGTCTCCGCCGCGCCGCCCGCCGCGGGCTCGATCGTCAGCTTGACGATGTCGCCCGCAATCTTTGCTCCGGTGACCTTGGTCGACAGCCTGAACTCGATGCCCTGCTTTTTGAATATCTTGTTGGCTTCCTTGCGCACCTCGCCGTCCATGCCAGGCAGGATCTGGTCGAGATATTCGACCACCGTGACCTTGGCGCCGAGCCGCTTCCACACCGAGCCCAATTCGAGCCCGATCACGCCGCCGCCGATCACCACCAGATGCTTGGGCACCTGTGGCAATTCGAGGGCGCCCGTTGAATCGACAATGCGCTTCTGGTCGACCTCGACTCCGGGCAGCGTGGTCACGGACGAGCCAGTGGCAATCACGATGTTCTTAGCCCGGACCGTTCGGTCGCCGACCTTGACCGTGTCCGCGCTCTCGAAGCTGGCGCGGCCCTTGAGCCACTCGACCTTGTTCTTCTTGAACAGGAATTCGATCCCGCCGGTGAGCTGCTTGACGGCATCCTTGCGCTGGCCGTGCATCGCGTCGAGCTCGAGCTCGGGCTGCACCTTGATGCCAAGCTTTGCGAAGGTGCCACCGGCGGCGGCCTCGAAATATTCGGACGCGTGGAGCATGGCTTTCGAGGGAATGCAGCCGACGTTGAGGCATGTTCCGCCCAGGGTTTCGCGGCTCTCCGCGCACGCGGTCTTGAGCCCCAGCTGCGCGGCGCGGATCGCCGCGACATAGCCGCCCGGCCCGGAGCCGATTACCAATACGTCGAAGTCGAATTCGTCAGCCATATTGCTCCTTGTGTCCCTGCGAAGGCAGGGACCCAGTCTGGGCTCCTGCCTTCGCAGGAGCACACCAATTTACAAATCGATCAGCAGCCGCGTCGGGTCCTCAATCGCTTCCTTGACCCGCACCAGGAAGGTGACCGCCTCGCGGCCGTCGACCAGCCGGTGGTCGTAGCTCAAGGCCAGATACATCATCGGCCGGATCACGACCTCGCCGTCCTTGGCCACCGGCCGTTCCTCGATCCGGTGCATGCCGAGCACCGCCGATTGCGGCGGGTTGATGATCGGCGTCGACAGCAGGCTCCCGAACACGCCGCCGTTGGAGATGGTGAAGGTGCCACCCTGCATATCCTCGACGGTCAGCGTGCCGTCCTTCGCGCGCTTGCCGTAATCGGCGATGGTGGTCTCGATCTCGGCGAAACTCATGGCCTGGGCATTGCGGACCACCGGCACCACCAGCCCCTTGGGCGCCGACACCGCGATCGAGACGTCGAGATAGTCGTGATAGACGATCTCGTCGCCGTCGATGCGGGCGTTGACCGACGGCAGGTCGCGCGTCGCCAGCGCCACGGCTTTGACGAAAAAGCCCATGAAGCCGAGGCGGATGCCGTGCTTCTTCTCGAACAAATCCTTGTAGCGGGTGCGCGCCTCGATCACCGCCGTCATGTCGACATCGTTGAAGGTGGTGAGCAGCGCCGCGGTGTTCTGCGCCTCCTTCAGCCGCGCCGCGATCGTCTTGCGCAGCCGCGACATCCGGACGCGCTCTTCTTTTCGTTCCCCGGCGGAGGCACTCTGTCGTGCCCCCGCGGAGGCAGGGGCCCCGTCCGGCAGCGCAGCAGGCGTTGCTTTCGCAACGGTCTGGGCCCCTGCCTTCGCAGGGGAACTCGGTGCACCCCCAGCCTTCTGCGCCTCGGCCGCGGCGATGACGTCGTCCTTGGTCAGCCGGCCGTCCTTGCCGGAGCCCTTGATCTTCGACGGGTCGACATGATGCTCGAGCACCGCCCGGCGCACCGCCGGCGACAACGTCGTGACCGGGTCGGACGCGGGTTCCTCGTCCGCTTCACCGGCCGCCGGCTCGGGCTCCGGCGCATGCTCGTCTCCGCGCAATTGCGGATTCTCGCCGGCTCCGGCGGGGTTGGTGCTCGCGTCGGCCACTTCCTCGGCCGCGGGCCCGGCTGCCTCGGCGGCGGGCTTTTCCGCCGCTTGCCCACCCTCGTCGATGCGGGCGATCACCGCTCCGACCTCGACCGTGTCGCCCTCCTTGACGACCGCTTCCTTGAACACTCCGGCGACCGGCGACGGCACTTCGACCGTGACCTTGTCGGTCTCGAGGCTGGCGATCGGCTCGTCGGCGGCGACCGCGTCGCCGGGCTTCTTCAGCCACTGGGCGAGTGTCCCCTCGGTAATCGACTCGCCGAGCGTCGGAACCTGAACGTCAGTCGCCATGATCATCCTTCGATTGTGCCGCGCGCGCCGGGCTGTCGTCGCGGCTGCTATGCCCCAAGGCACCGGCGATCAAGGCCGCCTGCTCGGCCGCGTGACGCTTGGCGAGGCCGGTAGCCGGCGACGCTGCCGAGTCGCGCCCGGCGAATTGCGGGCGCATGCCTTCGCATCCGGCCTCCGCGAGGCACGCTTCGAGCAACGGCTCGACGAAGAACCAGGCGCCGTTGTTCTTCGGCTCCTCCTGCGCCCAGATCAGGTCCTTGAGCCTGGGCATCGCCGTCAGCCGCTTGACCAGCGGCTCCGACGGGAACGGATAAAGCTGCTCGATCCGGACGATCTCGACGCCGAGGTCGCCGGCCTCGTCGCGCGCCTCGTTCAGCTCGTAGCCGAGCTTGCCCGAGCACAGCACCAGCCGCCGGGTCTCGCCTTCGGCCGGCGGGTTCAAATCGCTCACGATCCGGCGGAAATGGCTCTCGCCGGTGAAATCGCCGATGTCCGAAACCGCGAGCTTGTGGCGAAGCAGCGACTTGGGCGTCATCAGGATCAGCGGCTTTCGAAAATCCCGCAGCAGCTGGCGCCGCAGGATGTGGAAATAATTGGCCGGCGTGGTGCAGTTCGCGACCTGCAAATTGTCCTCGGCGCACAGTTGCAGATAGCGCTCGAGCCGCGCCGAGCTGTGCTCCGGCCCCTGCCCTTCGAAGCCGTGCGGCAGGAGCATCACCAGCCCGCTCGCGCGCAGCCATTTGACCTCTCCGCTGGCGATGAACTGGTCGATGATCGTCTGGGCGCCGTTGGCGAAGTCGCCGAACTGCGCTTCCCACAGCACCAGGGTGTACGGATCGGCGATCGAATAGCCGTATTCGAAGCCGAGAACTCCGAATTCGCTCAACGGCGAATCACGGACTTCGAAGCGGCCGCCTACCAGGCGCGTCAGGGGTATGAATTTCTCGCCGCTGGACTGGTCGAGCCACACAGCGTGGCGCTGGCTGAAGGTGCCGCGGCCACTGTCCTGCCCCGACAGCCGGACGTTGTGGCCGTCGAGGAGCAGGCTCCCGAACGCCATCGCCTCGGCGGTCGCCCAATCAAAGCCGCGCCCGCTGTCGAACATCGCCTTCTTGGCGTCGAGGATCCGGCCAAGAGTCTTGTGAACTTGAATTCCCTCGGGGATTTCGGTCAGGGCGCGCCCGAGCTTGTCAACCGCCTCCTCGCCGATCCCGGTCGCGATGTTGCGCCGGGCGAGCACCGGCTCGTCGGGCCGGCCGAGCCCCGCCCACCGGCCCTCGAACCAGTCGGCCTTGTCGGGCAGATAGCCGGTCGCAGCCTGAAACTCTTCCTCGAGATGAGCGACAAATTGCTGGGTGTGGCGTTCGATCCAGCCGGCGTCGACGACGCCTTCGTCGACCAGCCGCTCGCCGTAGACCTGGCTGATCGGCGGGTGCTTGCGGATCGCCGCGTACATCAGCGGCTGGGTGAAGCTCGGCTCGTCGCCCTCATTGTGCCCGAACCGGCGGTAGCACCACATGTCGATGACGATATCGCGGCCGAAATTGTGGCGGAACTCGATCGCCAGCTTGCAGCAGAAGGTCACCGCTTCGGGGTCGTCGCCGTTGACGTGGAGGATCGGCGCCTGGACCGACTTGGCGATGTCCGACGGATAGGGCGACGAGCGCGCGAACTGCGGCGAGGTCGTGAACCCGACCTGGTTGTTGATGATGAAGTGGATGGTGCCGCCGGTGCCGTAACCGGGCAGCCCGGAAAAGCCGAGGCATTCGGCGACCACGCCCTGGGCCGCGAACGCCGCGTCGCCGTGGAGCAGGATCGGCAGCACCGTCTTGCCGTGCTTGTCGCCCTTGGCGGTCATTACCGCGCGCGCCTTGCCGAGCACCACCGGGTCGACCGCTTCCAGGTGCGACGGGTTGGGAAGCAGCGACAGATGAACCTTATTGCCGTCGAACTCGCGGTCGCTCGAGGTGCCCAAATGGTATTTGACGTCGCCCGAGCCGCCGACGTCGGCCGGGTTGGTCGCGCCGCCGGCGAATTCGTGGAAGATCGCGCGCTGCGGCTTGCCCATCACGTTCGACAGAACGTTGAGCCGTCCGCGGTGGGACATGCCGATGGCGACGTCGCCGACCCCGTATTGGCCGCCGTACTTGATCACCGCCTCAAGGCCCGGCACCGCGCTCTCGCCGCCATCGAGCCCGAAGCGCTTGGTCCCGACATATTTCTTCGCGAGGAATTTTTCCCACTGCTCGGCCTCGATCACCTTGGCGAGGATCGCCTGCTTGCCCTGGGGGGTGAACTGGACGGTGGTTTCCTTGCTTTCGATGCGGTCCTGGATGAATCGCCGCTCCTCCAGGTCGTTGATGTGCATGTATTCGAAGCCGATGTGATCGCAGTAGGTTTCGTGGAGCACGGCAACGATTTCGCGGACGCTCGCCTGCTCGAATCCGAAGACTCCGCAAATGTAGATCGGGCGGTCGAGGTCGGTCTCGGTAAAGCCATGATATTCCGGCGTCAGGTCGGCCGGGCACTCGCTCCGGTGAAGGCCAAGCGGATCGAGCCTGGCGGCGAGATGCCCGCGCACGCGGTAGGTGCGGATCAGCATCATCGCGCGGATGGAATCGTCGGCCGCGCGCCGCACCGCTTGGGGATCTGCACCCGCCGCCTCGGCCTTATCGCGAACCGCCGCGGCAACCTTCTCGATCACCGCCTGGGTGGGGTCGGATCCCAGGTTGAGCTCGTCGAGCTCGGCGACCGGCCAGTTCGACCGCGCCCAGCTCGGGCCGGCGTCCATTTCGCGGCTTAGTGCGTCCATCCTCGGGGCATTAACTCTTCAAAAGCTGTTTGAGCGTCTTGCCGAGCTCAGATGGGCTTGGACTGACGGTAATTCCAGCCGCCTCCATCGCCGCGATCTTGTCCTCGGCGCCGCCCTTGCCGCCGGAGACGATGGCCCCGGCGTGGCCCATCCGCCGCCCAGGCGGGGCGGTGCGCCCGGCGATGAAGCCGACCACCGGCTTTTTGCGCCCGCGCTTTGCCTCGTCGGCGAGGAACTGCGCGGCGTCCTCCTCGGCGCTTCCGCCGATCTCGCCGATCATCACGATCGAGCTCGTTTCGTCATCGGCGAGGAACATCTCGAGCACGTCGATGAAGTCGGTGCCGTTGACCGGGTCGCCGCCAATCCCGACCGCGGTCGACTGGCCCAGGCCTTCGTTGGTGGTCTGGAACACCGCCTCGTAGGTCAATGTGCCGGACCGCGACACGACTCCGACGCTCCCCTTGGAGAAAATATTGCCCGGCATGATGCCGATCTTGCACTCGCCCGGCGTCAGCACGCCCGGGCAATTGGGCCCGATCAGCCGCGACTTCGAGCCGGTCAGCGCGCGCTTGACCTTGACCATGTCGAGCACCGGAATGCCCTCGGTGATGACGACGATCAGCGGCACTTCGGCGGCAATCGCCTCGAGGATCGAATCCGCGGCGAACGGCGGCGGCACATAGACCACGCTCGCCGTCGCGCCCGTCGTCTCGACCGCCTCGCGCACCGTGTCGAACACCGGCAGGCCGAGATGCGTCGTGCCGCCCTTCCCGGGCGTCACCCCGCCGACCATTTGAGTCCCGTATTCGAGCCCCTGCCGGGTGTGGAAAGTCCCGGTGTCGCCGGTCATCCCCTGCGTGATGACCTTGGTGCTGCGATCGACGAGAATGCTCATTCGATTTCCATTACCTTGTTTCCCAAGGGGATGATGTCGTCGCATTGTTCACTCAGGCCGTCGTCGGCCATGATTGAGTCCCCGACCCGATGCATTGCAGCGACGTTGTCCGCGCGTTTGCCAGGCAAAAGATCGATAAAAGCGGACGCATGTTGGCGATAAGCCGCCTGATCCGAGGCAGTCACATCACCAACAGCGACTTTGCTCAACCGATCAAAGAATGCAGCGCAGCGCAGCTCTAGAGGCCCTTGAGTGCAACCGGCCAGCCCCATCGCCAAAAAGCTGGACGTCAAAACCGCAATCGAGGCGGGACCGGCGCTGACGTTCACGCGAGGCTTCCATCAATCGCCTTGCACGCCTCGAGCAACTCTTTGACCGCATCGACGCTGACTTGGAAGTTGGCCTTGGCGCTGTCGTTCAGCTCGATCTCGACGATACGCTCGGCCCCGCCCGCGCCGATCACCACCGGCACTCCTACATAGAGGTTGTTGACGCCATATTGCCCGGTCAGGTTAGCCGCCGCGGGCAGCACGCGCTTCTTGTCCTTGAGGAAGCTCTCGGCCATCGCGATCGCGGCGGTCGCGGGGGCATAATAGGCGCTGCCGGTCTTGAGCAGCGCGACAATCTCGCCGCCGCCGCCGCGCGTCCGTTTTACGATCGCGTCGATGCGCTCCTGCGTCGACCAGCCCATCTTGATCAAATCGGGGATCGGGATGCCGGCGACGGTCGAATATTCGACGATCGGCACCATCGTATCGCCGTGGCCGCCGAGCACGAACGCGGTGACGTCCTCGACGCTGACTTCGAACTCCGTGGCGAGGAAATGGCGGAAGCGCGCGCTGTCGAGCACTCCGGCCATGCCGACGACTTGGCTGTGGGGAAGGCCGGAGAATTCGCGCAGCGCCCACACCATCGCGTCGAGCGGATTGGTGATGCAGATGACAAAGCTGTCGGGCGCATGCGCCTTGATGCCCTCGCCGACCGCCTTCATCACCTTCAAATTGATGCCGAGCAGGTCGTCGCGGCTCATGCCGGGCTTGCGCGGAATGCCCGCGGTGACGATGCACACATCTGCCCCGGCTATGTCGGCGTAGTCGGAGGTGCCCTTTAGCTTGGCGTCGAAGCCGTCGACCGGCCCGGCTTGGGCGATGTCGAGCGCTTTGCCCTCGGGAATTCCCTCGGCGATGTCGAACAGGACAATGTCGCCCAGCTCGCGCATCGCGGCGAGATGGGCGAGCGTCCCGCCGATCATCCCGGCGCCGATCAATGCGATTTTCCTGCGGGCCATGAGATGCAGCTTCCCTTGCGGATTATGAGTGGCCCCGCTGACCGGCGCCTAAGGTCGCCGCGCTCTAAACTGGCATCGCGAAGCGGGCAACCGCCCGCGGCGGCTTACTCTCCGTCGCCCTCGAACAGGCTGAGGATGTTGCCGTCCGGGTCCTTGAACCAGGCCGTCTTCATGCCTTGCGCGACATAAAGGTCGCCCCGCCGCTCCAGCCCCGGCATGTCGTAATGCTCGAAGAAAATGCCCTTGCCCCTGAGCTCGGTCACTTGCGTTTCGATGTCGTCGACATCGAACGTCAGCGCGGTCGCCTTGTTGGTCCCTGCATGTTCGGACCGATAGATGTTGATCACCGTGTCGCCGCTTTGCACCCGCAGCACTTCGCCGCCCATTTCCTCGGTCGTTTCGAGGCCGAGCGTGTCCTCGTAAAATTTCCGCGCCCGATCGATATCCCTGACCGCGATCATCGGCATCGCATCCGTCTTGCCAAGCATGTTGATTTCTCCTTGCTGGCCCCGTCTCGGAAACGGCCGGCTTTGCAGCTTCGTTCCCAAGCTCCCCGCAACGAAAGCCCGGCTGGGCTTGCAAGCCTAAAGCGGCGCCCGGCGCAGCTGCAGCGGCTCCTGGTAGAGCGTTCCGTCCTCTTTCTTGAACGTCACCGTAATGGTCAGCCGGTCACCTTCGCGGTCGAACGTCAGGCCCTTGAACTTGAGCAAATTGGGCGCGACCGACAGCGGCTCGAAGCTGTGCCACTCGCCCTTGTCCTCCCAGGCAGTGAAGTCCGGGTTGAAATGCTTGACCCGCAAGCGAAGCCCGCCCGGCTGCAAGTCGAGCAGCATGATCTCGTAGAACGCCGGCTCGCCCTCCTTGACCAGCTGAAAATGGCCGACCATCTGTCCGCCGGCCGCGGGCGCCCAGCTCTCCTCGATAGTGCCGCCGAGCCCCTCGCCGACCCAGCGCCCGGCGAGCCAGGATGCATCTTCAATGGTTGGAGCCGCGGCCGCCGGCGCTGTTACGTTCAGCAGTGCCAATGCAATCCATACCGATGGCGTCATCGGATCCTCCCTGTTGGCCGCGCCGCCTTTAACTCGAACGAACCCCTGGCGCCGATTTCCCCGAGTTTTTCGCCCTTTGCAGCCGCAGTCAACCAATGTTCATATCGCCGACCGTACCGTCAAATCCATGAAAACACTCCTCCTGATCGCGGGCGCTGCGGCGCTCGCCATTGCCGGCCCTGCATTCGCCAAGCCGAACCACGCCAAGCACGCCCACAAGGGCCAGCACACACGCGTCATTGGCACCGGGCATCCCTTCGCGCCCGGCGTCGGCGGCTGCCCGCCAGGCCTCGCCAAGAAGACCCCGGCTTGTGTCCCTCCGGGCCAGGTCAAGCATCTGTTCAACGTCGGCCAGCGGATACCTTCGGGCTATCGCGGGCTGCTTGGCTACAACGCCCTGCCGTATGACCTCCGGTCCCGCTACGGCACCGGAATCGACCCCAATTCGCGCTACATCTACCGCGACGACTATCTCTATCGTGTCGATCCGACGACGATGGTCGTCAGCGAGATCCTGCGCGGCATCCTTTAACGGCCCAGCGTAAATTGGGCCGCCCAGGGCCGCGCGGAATCCCTAGCCGCGCGGCCCTTTTCTTTGCGTCGCCCAACATGCTAGCGGCTGGCCCAGCCAAGGAGCACGCGCGTGGCCGAGTTTCGACTGCCGAAGAACAGCCGCATCGCCAAGGGCCGTGAGCATCCGCCGGAAGCGGGCACGCGCCTGAAGACGTTCAAGATCTACCGCTACGATCCCGACAGCGGCGCCAATCCGCGCTACGACCGCTTCACCATCGACCTCGACAAATGCGGGCCGATGATCCTCGACGCGCTCATCAAGATCAAAAACGAGATCGACCCGACGCTGACCTTCCGGCGCTCGTGCCGTGAGGGAATTTGCGGTTCGTGCTCGATGAACATGGACGGCCGCAACGGCCTTGCCTGCACGACCCCGATTGCCGGCACCAAAAGCGAGGTGCAAGTCACCCCGCTGCCGCACATGGAGGTGGTCAAGGACCTCGTACCGGACCTGACCCAGGCCTACGCCCAATATGCGCTTATCCAGCCGTGGCTGAAGACGGCGACCCCGCCGCCGTCGAAAGAGCGGCTGCAGTCGCCGCAAGACCGCGCCAGGCTCGACGGCCTTTACGAGTGCATCCTGTGCTTTTGCTGCTCGACCGGCTGCCCGAGCTACTGGTGGAACCAGGACCGCTTCCTCGGTCCCGCGGTTTTGCTCCAGGCCTATAGGTTCCTGGCCGACAGCCGCGACGAGGCAACCGGCGAGCGCCTCGACCAGCTGGAGGACCCGTACCGGCTCTATCGCTGCCACACGATCATGAACTGCGCCAACGTCTGCCCGAAGGGCCTCAACCCGGCCAAGGCGATCGCCGAGACCAAGAAGCTGATCGCGGAGCGCGCCGCTTGACGGATCGCGACCAACCAAAAAGGCGGGTCATGTCCGACCACAGCCAACCAGAAAGGCGCGCCTTGACGAGCCGCGACCGACCACGACACCGCGCGGCGTGAGCGACGATCCCAACGAAGGCCTGATGGAAGACGTCGGGCTGCCGCGCGGCGCGGTGCCCGATCCCGACCATCCCGGCTGGTTCAGCTGGGGGGATTTCCCCCGCGGCTCATTCGCCGCGGCGACCGGCAGGCTCCTGTTCAAGCCCGATGGTCCTGCCCGAGCAGTTTGCCGCATGTTCCCGACCGGCGAGCATATGAACATGGGCGGCTCGATTCACGGCGGGGCGGTGATGAGCTTCATCGACATGGCGATGTTCGCCGGCGGCCTGTGCGCGGGGATGGCGCGCGGCCATTATGTCACGCTCGACCTCACCACCCATTTTCTCGCCCGCGGCAAAGCCGGCCCGCCGCTCGACGCGCATGTCGAGCTGGTCCGCCAGACCCCCGGCCACGCGTTCCTGCAAGGCGTCGTCCGGCAGGATGGCGAGCCCTGCTACAGTTTCACCGGCACCCTCAAGCGAGTGAACACGCCGAACCGTCCTCCCGCATGACCGGCCCGGTCGGCCGGGCCTATGCCGAGTTCGTGAGCGCCGGCGAGCTCCGGCCCGACCCGGCGCAGGCCCGCGCGGTCGCGGCGCTCGACCGGCTCGCCGTTACGGTGAGCGCTTCGCCCAGCTTCATCGGCCGGCTGTTCGGCAAGCGCAGCCGCGCATGCGACGGAGTTTACCTGTGGGGCGGGGTCGGCCGCGGCAAGTCGATGCTGATGGATCTCGCCTTCGACCATGTCGCCGTGGCCCCTAAGCGCCGGGTCCACTTCCACGCCTTCATGCTCGAAACCCATGCCCGCCTGCGCGAAGCGCGCGCGAGCGAGGAAGGTGACCCGCTCGACGACGTAGCGGACCGGATCGCGTCCGAGGCGAAGCTGCTCGCGTTCGACGAGATGATCGTCAACAACCCAGCCGATGCGATGATCCTGTCGCGATTGTTCGCCAAGCTGCTCGAGCGCGGAGTCAAAATCGTCACCACCTCCAACCGCCCGCCGGGCGACCTCTACAAGGACGGCCTCAACCGCGAGCTTTTCGTGCCGTTCATCGAGCTGATCGAGCGCCGCATGGAGGTGATCGCGGTCGACGGCCCGACCGATTACCGCCTCGACCGTTTGGCCGGGGTCACGGTGTGGCACGTACCCAACGGCCCCGAGGCAACGCGGGCGCTGAGCCAAGCCTTTTTCAAGCTCACCGACCATCCGGTTGAGGATCGGGCCAGGGTGCCATCGGAGGAGCTCGAGGTCGGTGCCGGCCGCACCTTGCACGTGCCCAAGAGCTTGAAGGGCGTCGCTGTCTTCTCGTTCAGCCGGCTGTGCGGCGAGGCGCGCGGCGCCGCAGACTATCTCGCGATCGCCCAGCGCTTCCACACCGTGATCCTCGTCGGCATTCCGGTGATGGACCGCACGATGCGCAACGAGGCGGCGCGTTTCGTCACTTTGGTCGACGCTCTTTACGAACACCGGGTAAAACTGCTCGCCGCGGCCGACGCCGAGCCCGCCGCGCTATACCTCGAGGGCGACGGCAGCTTCGAGTTCGCCCGCACCGCCAGCCGCCTCGAGGAAATGCGCGGCGCCGAATTTCTTGCCGAGGGCCACGGCGCGGCTTGACGCTCAAGCAGCTTGGCTTAGCCTCTCCTGCTATTGGGGAGACAAAAACATGATCGTCCGCAGCCTCATCGTGTCGGCAATGCTTTCGACGGCCACCGCCGCCCAGGCGCCGCAGGACGCGCGCCGCACGGCCGAGCGCGACCTGTTCGAAAAGATAGTCGAGACACCGACCGTGGCCGGCCGCCCGGCCGAGTTCCGCAAGTTGACCGCGCTGCTTACCGCCGAATTCCGCAAGGCAGGGATCACCAATGTCGTGGTCAAGGACCATGACGGCACCCAGACGCTGATCGCCCGCTGGCCGGCGGCGCGGCCGAGCGGCAAGAAGCCGATCTTGCTGCTCGCGCACATGGATGTCGTCGAGGCCAAGGCTTCCGATTGGAAAAACCCGCCCTTCGAACTCCGCGAGGAGGCCGGCCACTATCTCGGCCGCGGAACCGACGACAACAAGAGCCAGCTGACCGGGATCGTGCTCGCCCTGCAGGAGCTCAAGCGGCAGGGCTTCCAGCCGACCCGCGACATCGTCGTCCTGTTCACCGGTGACGAGGAAACGACGATGAATAGCGTGCGGCGGGCCGCGTCCGAATGGCGCCCGCTGATCGATGCCGAATATGCGCTCAACTTCGACGCCGGCGGCGGTTCCGTGTTCAAGGACGGCCGGGTCGAGGGCTGGTTCATGCAGGTCGCCGAGAAGACCTACGCGGACTACAAACTGGTCGCGACCAACCGCGGCGGGCACAGCTCGGGGCCGAGGCCGGACAATGCGATCTACGCGCTCGCCAGCGCCCTCAAGGCGATCGAGACGCACCGGTTCGAACCGATGATCAACGATGCGACGCGCGGCTATTACGAGCAGCTCGCCGCCAACGACAAAGGTCAGTTCGGCGAGCTCATCAAGCGCTTCCTCGCCAATCCGAAGAATCGCGAAGCCGCCGACCTGCTCGAAGCGAACGAGCCGGGCTACACCCGGACCCGGTGCGTGGCGACGATGCTGTCGGGTGGACATGCGCCCAACGCTTTGCCGCAGCGGGCAGAAGCCAACATCAACTGCCGCATCTTCCCGGGCGTCAAGATCGAAGCCGTCCGCCAGCAGCTGCAGGCGCTGTCCGGGCCTGACGTAACCGTCTCGATCATCGAGGAATCAACCACTCCGGAGACCGCGGCCTCGCCGCTTCGCAACGACGTTACCGAGGCTTACCGAGCGGCGGTCGCGACGCGCTTCCCCAACGCTCCAATGATCCCGTTCATGTCGGCCGGAGCGACCGACGGCTCATACCTGCGTGCGGCCGGAATCCCGGTCTATGGAGTGGGCGGCAGCTGGGGCATCGTCGGCGAGAGCAGCGGCGCCCACGGCCTCGACGAGAAGGCCTGGATCGAAGGCTTCCACGGCCAGGTGCCAATCACGGTGGACCTGCTCCGCCGCCTCGCCGGCTAGGCCCGTTTAGGCGGACGCCAGCTCCTTGGCCGCCGCGAGCACCTCGGCGGCGTGGCCGGGGACCTTGACCTTGCGCCACACCTTGAGCATCCGGCCGTCGGCGCCAATCAAAAAGGTCGCGCGCTCCATCCCCATATATTTTCGGCCGTACATCGATTTTTGGACCCAGGTGCCGAACGCGTCGGAAATGCGCCCGTCTTCGTCCGAGGCGAGCGGAACCGCGAGCTCGTACTTGCCGATGAACTTCTCGTGGCGTTTCATCGAATCGCGCGACACTCCGACCACAGCCACGCCGGCACGCTTGAAGTCGCCCGCGAGAGCGGTGAAATCCTGTGCCTCGCGAGTGCATCCCGAAGTGTCGTCCTTCGGGTAGAAATAAAGCACCAGCGGCCGGCCCGGAGCGGCCAGATCGACTTCTCCGCCGTCGCTCGTTGAGGCTTGAATCGCCGGTGCCTTGCCGCCCTCTTCGATCATTCCGCCTCTCCCTTGATCCTGTGCCACAGCGCGGCGATGCTTTGCCGTGCCGCATCATGCTCGGCAAGCAGCTGGTTGGAGTCCGCGGCCCCGCAAGCGGCTGCTACTAGCTCCCAAGTAGCTGGTATCAGGTCGTTTCCTTCGGGCGCGACAAGCCGCATCATAACCAGCATTCGTGTCAACAATTTTTGCTGTTCGACAATATTTGCATCTATCAATCCCGCGTCCGCGAGCTGCTGCACGGCATCGTCGAGGCGCGGATCGAGGCCCTCGTGACGGGTCAACTGGAGCACGTGCACCGCGAACTCGAGGTCGATCAGCCCGCCGGGGCCGAGCTTGACGTCGAACGGGCCGGACGGCGGCTTGTGGCGCTCGATGTCGGCCCGCATCGTCGCGGCATCGGCGGCGATCTGGCGCTGCTCGCGCGGCCGCCGCAAGATTTCCTCGATCACCGCCGCGGCTTGCGCCCGCACCGCATCCGAGCCGAACACCGGCCGCGCCCGGCACAATGCCATATGCTCCCAGGTCCACGCCTCGTCGCGCTGGTAGGCGGCAAAGGCGTCGAGCGGCACCGCCAGCATGCCCTTCGCCCCTTGGGGCCGAAGCCGGGTGTCGACGTCGTACAGCGGCCCGGCGGCGGTCGGGACGCTGAGCGCGGCCGTTACCCGGCTCGCCAGGCGGTTGAAATAATCGGCCGGGCCGAGCGGCTTGGCGCCGTCCGACGGCACATCCGGAGCACCGGTATAGAGATAGATGAGGTCGAGATCGGAGGCATGGGTCAGGGCGCACCCGCCAAGGCGGCCCAAGCCGAGAATGACCAGCTCGCCGCCTAAGATCGTGCCGTGCGCCAGTTCGAATTCGCGCACTGCGGCCCCGGCCAGCGCCAGCAGCGCGCCCTCCGCGACCCGCGCATAGCCGGCGGCGACCTCGAGCGGATCGTTGCGCAGGTCGATGAGCTGAACCCCGAGCGCGAATCGGTTCTCGTTGACCAGCCGCCGCGCGCGATCGAGCGCGACATCGTACGGCTGGCCGCGCATCGACTCGGCGAGCCGGTGCGCGAAGTCCTCCGCCGACGGCGGCGGATCGAAGCTCGACGCGTCGAACAATCCCTCGAGCAGCTCGGGGCGCCGAGCGAGCTGGTCTGAAAGCGCCGGCGCATGAGCGAGGATCTTGGCCAGCAACTGGCCGAGACGCGGCCGCGCCTCAAGCAGCCGGTAAAGGTTGACCCCGCTCGACAGGCGCTCGACGATGTCGCTCAGGCGGTTGAGCGCGTGCTGGGGGTCGGGACCGGCGGCAATCGCCGCCAACAGCCCGGGGAGCATCGCCTCGAAGGCCGTCTGCGCGGCCGGCGAGCGCAGCGACCGCGCGCGCCCCGACCGCAGATCGGCGATCCGCCGGGCGGCGGCGGCCGGGTCGCGAAAGCCGATCGTGCGCAGCTCCTGGAGCAGGATGTCCGGGTCGTTCGACAATCGCCCGCTGGTTTCCGGAGCGAGGCCGTCGAACAGCGCCCCGGCGCGCTCGACGTGCGGTTTCAAGAGCGCGAGCAGCTCCTCGCCGTCGCCGAGCCCCTGCAGGCACGCCACCTGGTCGAGCGCCTCGCGGTCGGCGGGCACGGTATGGGTCTGCGCGTCGGCGATCATCTGCACCCGGTGCTCGATGGTTCGAAGCAGGCGGTAGCCGTCGGCCAACGCCGCCGAGTCGACCGGGTCGAGCCGCCCCGCCGCGGTCAGCGCGGCGAGCGCGTCGAGGGTCGCCGGCGCGCGCACCGAGGGATCGCGGCCGCCGTGAATCATCTGCTGAATCTGGGTGAAGAACTCGATTTCGCGAATGCCGCCGCGCCCCCGCTTCAAGTCATAGCCGGGGCCGAGCTGGCCGCCTTGCGCGAAATGGTCGCGAATCCGCGCCGAAATTTGGCGGATGTCGTCGATCACCCCGAAATCGAGCGAGCGCCGCCACACGAACGGCTCGATCGACGTCAGGAAATGCTGGCCGAGCGCCAAGTCCCCGGCGGCAGTGCGGGCGCGGATGAACGCCGCCCGCTCCCACGGCAGGGCGCTCGACTCATAGTGCGAAATCGCCGCATTCACCGGCAACGCGATCGGCGTCACTTCGGGCGACGGCCGCAGGCGCAGGTCGACCCGGGCGACATAGCCGTCGGCGGTGCGTTTCTGGAGCAGCTCGATCATTCGCTGGGCGATTCGCACCGCCGCCTCGCCAGCGTCGTCGCGCTCGCGCCGCGGCAATAGTTGTGGGTCGAACAGCAGCAGCAAATCGACGTCGGACGAGTAATTGAGCTCGCAGCTGCCGAGCTTGCCCAGCGCAATCACCGCCATTCCGGCGGGTTCGGCACCGGCCACCCGTTCGGCAACCGCCGCCGCCAGCGCCCGGCCGATCGCGTCGTCGGCGAACCCGGACAGCAACCGGGTGACCTCCTCGAGCTCGAGCTCGCCGGACAAATCGCCGAGCGCGATGGTCAGCGCCAGCCCGAGGCGAGCGCGGCGCAGCCCGACCTCGACCGGAGCATCGTCCGTCGCCAGCGCCGCTTCGACCGCGGCGCGGCTGCCGCGTTCGATGAACAGGGCGGCAAGATCGGGCCGCGCGTCGAGCGCCTCGCGCAAGAAGGGCGAAAAGCGCCGCGCACGGTCCAGCGCCGCTTCACGCGCGCCGGTTCGAATCGCCCCTGTCATTCGGCTGTTTTGCAGGTTCGTCCGTCGAATTGGACGAAACTTCCCCAGCGCGGCATCGTTTTCTCCGCGATGAACTCAGATTGTGACCATTCAACAGCGGCGGAATTCAACATGGATCGACGAATCATCCGAGTCGACTTCCCACCCGCACATGCCGGCATCGCCGCCGCGCTCCGCCGCGCCTTCGAGGCCGCGGCCACGGAGCCGTCCGACCGCGATTTCGCCGACATTCTGCGCCGTCTCAACTGACCGCGTGCGAGTCATCCCCGCGAAAGCGGGGATCCCATCAACAAAAACTCTAGCGGTCGCGGCTGAGCTCGTCGACCTGGCCCATGATCGTCTGCAAAGCCGATTTGTTCGGGTCGGAGCGGTGCTGGCGGCGTGACGGCATCTTGCCGCTCGACAGCAGCGTTTCCAGCGCCACCCGCCCCCGCGCCACTCGGCTCTTGATCGTTCCGACCGCGCAGCCGCAGATTTCCGCCGCTTCCTCGTAGGCGAAGCCGCCGGCGCCGACCAGGATCAGCGCCTCGCGCTGCGGCTGCGGCAGGTGCATCAGCGCGCGCTGCATGTCGCCAAGCTCGATGTGCCGGTCCTGGCTGGCCGGGGCGGCGAGGATCTTGGAGGCGGTGATTTCGTCCCATTCTCCCTTGAAGCGGGCGCGCCGCATCTGGCTCAGGAACAGGTTTCGGAGGATGATGAAGGTCCAGGCGCGCATGTTGGTGCCGGCCTGGAAGCGCTTGCGCGCGGCCCACGCCTTGAGCAGGGTCTCCTGGACTAGGTCGTCGGCGAGGTCGCGGCTGCCAGACAGCGAGCGCCCGAAGGCGCGCAAATGCGGAATTACCGCCCCGAGCTGGTCCTTGAATTCTGGATCGGACAGCGGGACGGGATCGGCCGGAGCCTCCGCTTCTGCAATGTCAGATTCGTCGGCCACTACTTCCCCGCCCGTTTTGTGCGCGCCGCGGCGCCCCTTGGTCCGTTCCTAACATCATCGGACATTGCCGCAGAATGTATGGCTCATCCAGCGACGAACAAGATGATCGCAAACAGCACGACCACCAGCGCGATCCCGATCCCGAGTACGTAGCGGGTCATGTGCGGAGTCGCGCCCGCCCGAGCTTCGGTGGTCGTCACATGCTCTTGCTCGTCGGCCATTATGCTCTCGTCACGAATGGAACTTTTGTAGGCCAACGCGCGCCGTTGGCCCCTGTTCCTCCGGGGCGAAAGACTAGGCCGCGGGGACCGTCGCGGCGTCGAAGAACAGGGCCTGGGCGATCGCCGCCTTCACTGTCGAGCGCTGGAACGGCTTGGTGATGAGAAAGGTCGGCTCGGGGCGCGTCCCGGTCAGCAGCCGCTCCGGGAAAGCGGTGATGAAGATCACCGGCACCGAAAATTCGGCAAGGATGTCCTTGACCGCGTCGATGCCGCTCGAATCGTCGGCGAGCTGGATATCGGCCAGCACCAGCCCCGGCGGGTTGGACCGCGCTTGCGCGACCGCCTCGTCGCGGGTCACCGCGACCCCCGTGACATTGTGCCCGAGGTCGCGGACAATGGTTTCGATGTCCATCGCGATGATCGGCTCATCCTCGATGATCAGCACGTCGGCGAGGGTCTGCCGCTCGATCTCGTTCAATGCCTCGGCGACCAGCGAATCGACGTCCGCCGCAGTCGCTCCGATCAGATAAGCCGTGTCGTCCGACGAAAAGCCCTCAAGCGAAGTCAGCAGCAGAGCCTGGCGCGACAAGGGCGTGATCCGCGACAATCGCGCGTTTGCGATCCCTTCGCTTCCGGAAAAACTGCGCGTCGGCTCCTCGCCCTCCTCGATATTGGCGGTCGACCAGATTGCGTGGAAGGTGCGGTAGAGGCCGAGCCGCGGATCGACGTCGCGCGGAAACTCGTCGGGCTCGGCGACGATCGCCTCCAGGGTTGCTCGGACGAATGCGTCGCCATGGGCCTGGCTCCCGGTCAGCGCGCGCGCATAGCGGCGAAGGAAAGGCAGATGCGGAGCGAGTTCCTGGCCAAGCGACATAAGTAAAAGCTCTCCATGATCTTCGAACGGTTGGCGGCTCTTTGAGCGCGCGTCCCTTTTGTTGCAACCCTCACAAGCGAGACCCGTGGCCGAGGTGCACTAGTCCACAGAGAAGTGACGCGCCTCTGGAACAAAGCACCGGCGATTTGGTTTCCATCGCGGCTCGGTACTGTCATCGGCGTCGCCGAAGAGCCGCCGCGGATCGCCTGGGGATGCGGCATTTGCGGCGCTGTCGGCCAAACCGGTCCGGCTCTTTGCGCGTCGGTCCATACTGGTATGAGCGCGCTAGCACCCGCGCGAGGGGGGACGAGAGGTTGAGTGGCAGGCAGGGCGAGTCGCACGGTACCCGTAAAGGCAAAGGCTCGTCTAAAGCCAAGGGCTCGGCCCCGGACGCTCCGCGCGACAAGGGCGGGCGCCGCCAGCGGACCGCGGCGCTCGGCCGGGCACTGCGCTCGGTCTACGATGACACCCTCAGGGAATCGGTACCCGACGATTTTATCGACCTACTCGGCAAGCTTAGCTGACGCGGCACGCGCCGCCGGCGCGTCATGACCAGCGCCTCCAGCCGGTTTGCGGCGCTGCCGACCGCGGCCAAATTGTTGTTGATCCTGAGTGCGGCGATGCTGCCGATCGGTATTGCCCTGGTGTGGCTCGCCGAATCCGGCATTCGCGCAGCCGATCAGGTGTCGCGCGGGCGGACCGACGAACAGGCGCGAACCGCGGCCCGGGCAATCGAGAGCCTGATCGCCCGCAACGCGCTGGCGCTGCGCATCGCCGCCAATGGAGCGCTTGCCGGCGGTCCGGCCGGAGCCTGCGACCGCGCGCAGCGGTCGCTCGCCGTCGCTCCCGGCGTTGCTCAGCAATTCGAGCTTAACCGCCCCGACGGCACGCAGCTCTGCGCGGTCGGTGAAATCACGGAGCCGGCGGATTTGACACTGGTTGCACCCGGCGACATCCGGCTGCGCGTGGCGCCTGCCGCCGATGCGCTGATCTTGCGCGTCGGAGTGATCGGCGGAATGGCGACGGGGTCGATTCCCGCGGCCGAGATGCGCAGCGCCGCTCTCGAGCGGCACAGCACGATCGAGACGCTGATGATCGACGACGGCCGCCGCCGGCTGCGGCTCATCCAGGGCGGCGCCGCCGACGACCGCGATCGCGGACTTTCGGTAAGCGAATGGCCGCTCGGCAACGACGAGATCACCGTCCGGATCCGGGCCAAGGTGCCGCTGATCACCACCGTCGACCGGCTGATGCTGCTGCTCCCGTTCCTGATGTGGATAACGGCGGCGTTGATCAGCTGGCTGCTGGTCACGCGGCTGTTGATCCGGCCCCTGCGCCGCCTCGAGCGGGCGGTCACTCGCCTGCAGCCCGGCGATGGCGCCAACGTGCTTCCCGACAAGCTCGGCCCGGCGACCGAAATCCAGGAGCTTCGCGACGCCTTCGCTCGCGGGCTCGAGCGAATCGAGCAGTCCGAGCAGGAGATGGCCGACGCGCTCGACGGGCAACGGCGGCTGGTGCGCGAGGTCCACCACCGGGTGAAGAACAACCTCCAGGTGGTGGCGTCGCTGCTCAACATCCACGGCCGCACCGCCGAGACGCCCGAGGCACGCGCCGCTTATGCCGCCATCGGTCGCCGGGTCGGCGCTTTGTCGATCGTCCATCGCAACCACTTCGCGGAAATGGAGGACAATCGCGGCATCGCGGTCCGCCCCTTGCTCTCCGAGCTCGCCGCCGAGCTTCGCGCCGGAGCCCCCGAATCCGCCCGCGCGCTCTCCATCGATCTCGAGCTCGAGAGCGTCTACACCACCCAGGATGTCGCGGTGGCGGTCGCCTTCCTGGTTACCGAGATCATCGAACATGCGATGCTCCGCGCGCCCGAGGAGCCGGTCGAGGTCGCGCTTCGCCGCTCCAGCGAGCTCACCGCCAGGCTCGAGATCTGCAGCCCGGTGCTGGTCCCCGACGATGCAAAGACGCCCGAAAAGGTGCAGTTAGAGCGGGTCATTGCCGGGCTTGCCAAACAGCTGCGCTCAACCCTCGAGCGCAAGCTTGGCCGCTACAGCGCAGATTTACCAGTATTTCCAGCGACTTGAGCAGATCGGCCAATCGTTACGGGACCACAGAAAAAAAGTTTCAAAGCTCGGAACGTCCCACATGACTCTTCGTTATTGCATTCGGATAGTGACCTTTGCCCCCCCGCTCTCGCTATCCGATTAAATGGGCCCGGAACCGCCAACCCTCCCCCCCCCCGGTGGCGCTTCCGGGCCCACATTTGTCTGGGCCTCCTCATCACCACCGCTGGATAGAGTTTCGCGCCGGCCCCGGCGCCAGTGCGTCAGGCGGATCGCGGCAATGGCGAATTCGTAAAGCGCGTACAGCGGCACCGCGAGCATGAACTGGGAGATCGCATCGGGCGGAGTCAGCACCGCCGCGACCGCGAAGGCGCCGACGATCGCGTAGCGCCGCGCTTTTTGCAGCTGCTCGACCCGGACCAGCCCGGCGCGCTCGAGGATCATCAGCAGGATCGGCAGCAGGAACGCGACGCCGAAGCCGAACAGGAAGCGGGTGCAGAAGCTCAGGTAATTGCCGACGCCGGGCAGCGCGTCTTGCTGGACGCCGCCGACCTCGCCTTGGTAGCCGAGCAGGAAGTGCAGCGCCCACGGCATCGCCACGTAATAAGCGAACGCCGCGCCGCCGATGAAGAACAGCGGGGTCAGCAGCAGGAACGGCAGCAGCGCCATTTTCTCCTTCGCGTAGAGGCCCGGCGCGACGAATTTCCAGATTTGGATGGCGAAGAACGGGAAGCCGAGCATCAGCGCGGTGAACAGCGCCACCTTCACCTCGACGAAGAATGCCTCGAACACGTCGGTGAAGATGATCCGACCCTGTCCGGCGGCGAGCAGCGGCTGGACGAGAAAGGCGAAAATGTCCTTGGCAAAATACAGGCTCGCGAAGAACAGGGTTGCGAGCACCGCGACCGACCACAGCAGCCGCCGGCGAAGCTCGACGAGATGGTCGAGCAGCGGCGCCTTGCTGTCGTCGATGTCCTTCACGGCAGCGGCCGCTCGCCCGGCGGCGTCGGGTCGTCGTCCGGAGCCGCGGGCGCCTCGAGCGGCAGCAGCGGCTCGTCCGGCCGTTCGAGATAGGCCTGGGCCTCGGCGGCGGGGCTCAGCTCCATCATCTCCGGCATTGGGTGCTCGCGCATGATGCGCTCATTCTCCTCGCGCCACTTGCGGTCCATTTCCTCGAGCTCGGCCTCGCGGATCACCGCTTCGATGCCCGAGCTGAAGTGGCGCGCCATGCCGCGCAGCTTGCCGACCCAGCGGCCGGCGGCGCGCATCGCCCCGGGCAGCTCCTTGGGACCGATGAACAGCAGCGCCGCGATTGCGACAATGATCAGTTCGATGGAATCGACGCCGAACATCAGCCGGCTGTCCCTGGCGTGAGGCTATTCGCGGCGGGTCTCGTCGCTGGCTGGGGGCTGGGACGGCGGGACCGGGTCCGGAGTCCGTCGCGGAGTGACATCGATCGGGTCGCTGCTCGACTGCGGCGGCAGCTGGCGCGGGTCGTTCCGGTCGCGGTCGGCGGGCTTGTCGTCCTCGGACAGGCCCTGCTTGAAGTTTTTGAGGCCCTTGGCGACGTCGCTCATCATCGCCGAGAAGCGGTTGCCGCCGAACAGCAGCAGGATGACGACGCCGAGGATGATCCAGTGGATGAGGCTGAAACTGCCCATGTGCTCACTCCGAAAAACGCTTGGGCGCCCTCTTAGTCCTCCTCGCCCTCGCTTTCCAGTTGGAGTTGGAACACCCCTTCGTCGAGCGGGTCGAGCAGCCCCGCTGCCTTGAGGTCGTCGATCCCCGGCAGGTCACGCCGCGAGCTTAAGCCGAAGTGCGACAGGAACTCGGCGGTGGTCGCATAAAGCAATGGCCGCCCCGGTCCCTCGCGGCGCCCGGCGGCGCGCACCCAGCCGGCGTCCATCAGCACATCGATCGTGCCCTTTGAGATCTGGACTCCGCGGATGGCCTCGATCTCGGCGCGGCTGACCGGCTCGTGATAGGCGATGATCGCCAGCGTCTCGGTCGCCGCCCGCGACAATCGCCGCGGCTCCTCGCGAGTCCGGCGAAGCAGATGCGCAAGGTCGGGCGCGGTCTGGAAATGCCAGCGCCCGCCGCGCTCGACGAGTTCTAGCCCGCGTCCCGCGTAATGCTCGGCGAGCTGGCTAAGCGCCGCGGCAACATCGCCCTCGCCCGAATATTCGGCGATCTCTTCGGGGCTCAACGGAGTGGCGGACGCGAACAGCGTCGCTTCGACCGCGCGCGCGTATTCGTCCATCATGCGGTCCGTACCAGCACCGGCGCGAACGCCTGGTCCTGGGCAATGTCGATCCGTCCGAGGCGCGCCAGCTCGAGCGCCGCGGCGAAGCTCGAGGCGAGGGCCGAGCGACGGAATTGCGGATCCTGGGTCGGGGGCAAGAACGCCTCCAAATGAGTCCAGTCGAGCTTGGCCCCGAGCATCCGCCCGACTCGCTCGAGCGCTTCCTCTAATGTCATCACCGAGCGCGGATGGACGACGTGCAGCGGCGGCGTCGAGCGCGCCTTGACCGTCCCGTAGGCCGCGAACAGATCGAAAGCCCGCGCCTGCCAGGCCGACTTGCGCACAAGCCGCAAGCCTTCCGGAGCGCCGCGAACGAACACGTCGCGGCCGATTCGGTCGCGGCCCATCAGCCGGGCGCCGGCCTCGCGCATCGCGTCGAGGCGCAGCAGCCGCTGCTGCAGCCGAAGCGCGATCTCCTCAGCGCTCGGGTCGGCTTCCGGGTCCTTTGGCAGCAGCAGGCAGGATTTGAGGTAGGCGAGCCATGCCGCCATCACCAGATAATCGGCGGCGATCTCGAGCTTCAGCGCCCGCGCTTCGGAAATATAGGCAAGATATTGCTCGACCAGCTCGAGGATCGAGATCGCGGCGAGATCCACCTTCTGCGCCCGCGCCAGGGTCAGCAGCAGGTCGAGCGGCCCTTCCCAGCCGTCGATGCTGAGCGTCAGCTCGTCCTCGTCGCGGACCGCCAGTTCGAAAGTGTCGGCTTCCATTGGGCAAACCTAGCAGCCACTCCCCCATCCAGGGGAGGATTTTCTAAACCAGCGCCAGCAGCGCGTCCCGCTTGGCGACCGCCTCGGCAAAGTCGGCGCCCTCGTCCTCGACCAGCACCGTCGCCATGGCCCGCGCGAGGCGCGCTTCGCCGTCCGGGGTCATGGCCGGCACCGCCGTGGCGACCGCGATCATTTCGTCCATCTTCCCGGAACAGTGCAGCGCGACGTCGCACCCGGCCGCGACGACTCCCGCCGCCCGGCTTCCGAAATCGCCCGACAGCGCCTCCATCCCGAGGTCGTCGCTCATCAGCCAGCCTTCAAAGCCGATCCGGCCGCGGATGATCTCGCCGATCACGGTCGGCGACAGGCTCGCCGGCTGGTCAGCGTCCCAGGCGGTGTAGACGACGTGCGCGGTCATCCCCATCGGCGCCGCGCGCAGCCGCTCGAACGGCTCGAGGTCGCTTTCAAGCTCCTCCGCGCTGGCGGTCACCACCGGCAACTCCTTGTGGCTGTCGGCGAGCGCCCGGCCGTGCCCCGGCATGTGCTTGATGACGCCGACGACGCCCGCCGACGCCATGCCATCGAGCACCGCGCGGCCGAGGGCGGCGACCTGCATCGGATCCGACCCTAGCGCGCGGTCGCCGATGATGTCGTCGGCGCCCTCCTGGCGAACATCGAGCAAAGGCAGGCAATTGACGTTGATCCCGCACGCTTTCAAAGTCAGCGCGATCGCCCGCGCGTTCGACCGCGCCGCCTCGATCGCCGACGACGGCGCCGCCTGGTAGAGCCGCGCGAACACCTCGGCGGGCGGGAAGGCCGGCCATTGCGGCGGACGCATCCGCATCACCCGGCCCCCTTCCTGGTCGATCAGGATCGGCACGTCCGGCCGCCCGGAAATGTCGCGAACTTCGTCGGTCAGACGGAGCAGCTGATCCTGGTCGGCGCAGTTGCGCTTGAACAGGATGTATCCGGCGGCATCGGCGTCGCGGAAGAAGGCGCGCTCGTCGGCAGTCAGCTCGAGCCCGGCACAGCCGTAGATCGCCGCGCGCATCAATTAGCCACGAAACAGCTTTCGCCGGCCACCCGCAACAGCTGGCAGGCC
This sequence comes from Sphingomicrobium sp., assembly GCA_035512655.1. Classification (GTDB taxonomy): domain Bacteria; phylum Pseudomonadota; class Alphaproteobacteria; order Sphingomonadales; family Sphingomonadaceae; genus Sphingomicrobium. Next base: position 52,430 of record DATKDM010000021.1, read on the forward strand.
TCTCTCGCCTCGGCCGGAGAAGTTGCTCCGGCGCGGAGCCGGAAACCGCCCGAGTAGGGCACCACCAGCTTGGTCATCGCCGCGACCGCCGGAAAACGCGTCGACAGCGCCGTCCACGCCCGCTCGGCCTGCGCCGCATTGCGGTAGGCGCCCAGTTGGATGACGCTCCCCGACCCGCCGCTGGGCGGCTCGGACGGCGGCGGCGCCGGCCGGTCGACGACCGGCTCCTTGGTTTCGTTGGGCGGCAGCCGCTTGGTGTCTTCCTTTGGCGGCCTCGCGACAGGCTGTTCGGGGAGCGCGCTCAGGTCGAGCTGAGCATCCGCGTCCTCGCCGGCGCTGGTCTGGAACGCTGTCTCGCTTTCGCCGGCGACATCGAGGCCGCCGGGATCGGCGGGCTTGACCTTATAGGGCCCGGGCTCGGCGCGGATCAGCTCGGGCGCACCAAGCCCGACCGGGTCCTGGCGCCCGACGTAGAAAAATGTGCCAGCGATGGTCGCCGCCGCGATCAGCACCACCAGCAGCGCGGCGAGCATCTTGCGCGCCGACACTCCGCGCGGGCCATCCTCGTCGTCGACCGCTTCCAGCCACGGCAGCTGGCCGTCGTCATAACTGGAACGGCTGTCGGTCATTTCCGCGCTTCCTGGCGCGCCGGCAACCCGACCACGACGCAGCTCTGCCCGATGATCCGCATCCGCTGGCACAGGACCTCCGAATGCGCTTGCGACGTCGTCCCGAACTGCAGCCGGTACAAGGTCTGGCCGGTCCGCAACGACGGCACCGGCGCGACGACGGCCTTCAATCGCTTCATTCCGGGATAGTGGCGGACGATTGCCCACCAGCCCTTCTTGGCCTGGCGGCGGCTGCTGAACGTGCCGATCCGGGCGACCCGCCCGTAAGCCCCGTCCGAAACCGCCGCCGGCCACGCCTCGAGCCGCGCCGAGCGCGAGGCCGTCGCGGTTCGTTTCGCCGGAGCCGAGCGGGCCCGGGCCTTGCGCGGCGCGGCGCGGGCCTTCGCCGGCGCCGATGCGCGGCGATCAGGCTCGGCCCGTGGCGGCCTCACCGGCTCGGCCCGCGGCAGCGGTACCGGCGCGGGCTCGGCGGCGAGCGGCACTTCGGTCAACGCCGGCGGACGGATTTGTGGCGATGGCGGCGCGATCGCTGCCTCGGGAAGCCGGACGGTCGCCTCGGGCGGCGATGTCCTGAAAATATCGGCAAACTCGTCAGGGTTGGTGACGCTCCGCATCCCCAGCCAATACGAGACTCCGGCGACCAGCAGCGCGGCGAGCAGCGCCCAGGGAAGCAGCGGCGCCAAACCTCTCCGGCTGCGCGGCTTGCGCTCGTCGGTCAGCCACGGCAGCCGGTCCGGATCGTAAGCGGCGCGGCCGTCGGCCATCAACGCATCTCCTCTGCCGCCTCGACTCCCATCAGTGCCAGGCCGCTCTTGATGATTTGCCCGATGCCGAGCGCCAGTTCCAGCCGTGCGCGAGATAATTGTGGATTGTTTTCAAGCAGGAACCGCCGCGACGCATCGTCGTTGCCGCGGTTCCACAGCGCGTGGAACTGGGCGGCGAGCTCGTAGAGGAAGAAAGCGATGCGGTGCGGCTCGTGGGCAATCGCCGCGGCCTCGATCACCCGGGAATATTGTGCCGCCTGCTTGACCAGGCCCAATTCCTCCTCGTCGAGCAGGCCGAGGTCCGCGTCCGCCCCTAGGTCGATGCCCGCGTCCGCCGCTTTGCGCTGCAGCGACGCAATCCGTGCGTGCGCATATTGGACGTAGAACACCGGATTGTCCTTCGACGCCTCGACCACCTTGGCGAAATCGAAGTCGAGCGGCGCGTCGGCGCGGCGAGTCAGCATCATGAACCGCACGACGTCCTTGCCGACCTCGCGCACGACCTCGGCCAAAGTGACGAAATCGCCGGCGCGCTTGGACATCTTGATCGGCTCGCCGGCGCGGAACAGCCGCACCATCTGGACCAGCTTGACGTCGAGGTCGACGCGGCCGTCGGTCAGCGCCTTGACCGCCGCCTGGACGCGCTTGACCGTGCCGGCGTGATCGGCGCCCCAGATGTCGACGAGGTGGTCGGCGCTCTCGGCTTTCTGAAGGTGATAGGCGGCGTCGGAACCGAAGTAGGTCCAGCTGCCGTCGGACTTCTTGAGCGGCCGGTCCTGGTCGTCGCCAAACTCGGTCGAGCGGAACAGGGTCAGCTCGACCGGCTCCCACTCATCCTGCTCGTCGAGGCTTTTGGGCCGTTCGAGCTCGCCCTCGTAGACCAGCTCCTTCGCCCTCAGATTATCGAGCGCGCGCTCGACCGCGCCGGTTGCCTGGAGCTCGGCCTCGGACGCGAACCTGTCTTGGTGGATGCCGAGCAAAGCGAGGTCGGCGCGGATGAGCGCGATCATCGCCGCGATGGCGCGGGTGCGGAACAGCTCCAGCCATTCGGTTTCCGGAGCGGCCGCGTAACGACCGCCATATTCGGCCGCGAGCGCAGCTCCGACCGGCACCAGATAATCGCCCGGATACATACCCTCGGCGATCTCGGCCGTCTCGCCGAGCGCCTCGCGGTAGCGCAGGTGCACCGAGCGGGCGAGCGTATCGACCTGCGCTCCGGCGTCGTTGACATAATATTCCTTGGTCACCCGGAAGCCCGCCGCCTCGAGCAGCCGCGCGAGGCTGTCGCCGACCACCGCTCCCCTGCAATGGCCCATGTGCAGCGGCCCGGTCGGGTTGGCCGAGACATATTCGACATTGACCCGCTCATTGGCGCCGATCGTCGACGCGCCGTACGCCGCGCCCTCGATCAGGATCGTCTTCAATTCGTCGCGCCACGCATCCGGTGCGAGACGAAGATTGATGAACCCCGGGCCGGCGATCTCGACCGACGTCACCGGCGGCAGCGCCTCGAGCCTGGGCGCGATCAGCGCCGCCAGCGCCCGCGGGTTGGTGCCCGCGCCCTTGGCCAGCACCATCGCGGCGTTGGTCGCGAGGTCGCCGTGGGCCGCGTCGCGCGGCGGCTCGACGGCCACCCCGCTGCGATCGAGACCCGCGGCCAGCGCGCCTTCGGCAACCAGCTCGTCGAGCACCCCGTCGAGGAGCGCGGCATATTGGGTGTAGAGCGACATCGACAGCGCTCTAGCGCGGCGCACCCGCCGCGTCACGGCTCGAGACGATGGCCCGGCGGACCGGCGCCGCCCCTTTCTAATCGGGGATTTCCGGCAGCTTGTTGTCGAGCGATACCTCGACCTTGAGCGACAGTTATTGTGTTCCCTTCTCGTAGCCGAGCTGCCGCGGCATGAGAATCGGGTTGGTGTTGACGTTGACCATCATGCTGACCGTTCCGCTGGGGGCCCCGAGCTTGCGCGCGGCGGTTTTGGCGGCGTCATAGAGATTGCGCCGGGTCGCGAGCGGCAGTTGCACGCGGTTGACGATCCGCAGCAGCGCCAGCTTGGCCGACCGATACAGCAACCCCGCGCAATAGCTGGTGGCGATCGGGTCAAGGTGGTGCCGGGTGCGGTCGGCATTGTCGTGCTCGACCACCGATTCGATCATGCTCGCGTCGAGCCAGTGCCGGGCGATCCCGACCAGCTTGAGCCGATCGGCAAGATCGGTGTCGCCACCCGCCGCATAGCCTTCCAGCACCTCATCGTATCCGCCGATCCGGCGGAACACCGCGGACGGGATCGCGAGGAATCCCTTCAACTGGTTGTTCGCCAGTCGCAGGCCGGACTGGTTGAAATGCGACGTCGCCGCCTGCTTGAAGGTGCCGTACGACTTCGCCGGCAGATTGTCCGAGAGCTACGCAATGGCGCTTTCAGCCAGTACGGTGTCGGCGTCGCAAAACAGCAAGATGTCGGAGGAAGCGACGGCAGCGCCGGCATTCCTCGCTTTCCAGTTCGAGAAATACGCTTCCCCTTCCACCGCGACGACACGGACGGACGGGAAATGGCTGCGGACATAGTCCGCCGTCCCTTGCAGGCAGGAGAAGTCGACGACGATGACTTCGGCCGGCTGTCCGATCATTCGCGTCAGGCTCGCCTTGAGGTGCTCGAGCCGGCTCATCGAGGTCGTGATGATGCTAAAGGTCCGCTGCACCTCTTACCGCCCGCGCCCCGTAAATTTGCCGCGCAGGCGCCGCAACAGCCCGGTGCGCGCTTTCGGCTCGAAATATTCCCCAGCAGCTTCCGGATCGAGCGTCTGGCGCTCGGCAATCGCGGACTCGAGCGCGTTGGGCTCCTCGACCTCGAGCGGCACCAGCGTGCGGCCGGTTCCGCGGAGCTGTTCGATCGTCTCCACCAGTGACCCCGATGCGGCGAATTGGCGCTCGACCTCCTCGCACTCCACGCCCAAATGCTCGGCCAGTAGGTCGCAGAGGATCGCTTCGATCCGCTCGAACGCGCCCGCGTTCGCTGCCCGGCCACCGTCGATCAGCAGGTCGCATTCGCTGTCGAGGCCCATCGAGCGGTTATTCATGTTGGCCGAGCCAACCCGCAGCTGCTCGCCGTCGACGATCGTGATCTTCGAATGGACGTAAATGTCGCAACCGGCTTTGGTGACCGGAGTGTAGACCCGCATTCGGCCATGCGCGTCGGCCTTGCGAAGCATCATCAGGAGTTCAGCCCGGGCCGGGCTCATCACTTCATCCTCGAGCCACCCTTCGGCCGTCTTTGGGTTGACGATGACGAACTCGGGGCCGTCAGCTTCCTCGAGCCGCTTGGCGATCGCTTCGGCGATCACGCGCGACGCGAAGAACTGGTTTTCGGCGTACACATACCGTGCCGCGCGGGCGATCATGTCGACGAACAGGGCCTCGATTTCGCGCACCTCGGGCAGATCCTCGTGCGCGCCGCGCGTGCGGGCGATTGCCACCTCGACGTCGCGAAACTGCGGCTCGAGCTCGGCCGGCCACGGGTCCCCGTCTGCCTCCGGGGCGGGAATCGGATCTCCGCCCGCGCACTCCCAACGCTCGCGCGAGAGCTCGCCCAGCGCTCGAGCGGCCGCTCCGTCGACGGCCATCGTCGCGTCGTGCCACGGCCCGTAATGCCGCCCGGTCGTCGGCCGCCGGCGCCGCTCGTCGCCGTCGCGATGCTCGCGCGTGTCCCAGCGGGTCGCGGTCATGTCGATCCCGCCGCAAAAGGCCAGGCAATCGTCGATCACGACGATCTTCTGGTGATGGCTCGCGCCAACCGGGTGGGCGGCGTCGAGCTTGAAGCGGATCTGCGGGGTCCGCGCCCAGTTGAGCAGCCGAAGCGGGGTGGTCCCGCGCGCGAGCAGCTTGGTCGCGCCCCAGTCCCACCTCAGGATGTAGACCGCGACCCGCGGCCGGTGCCTGGAAAGCCACGAAACGAACGACCCCAGCGTCGCCGGGGCCTCGTCGTCCGTGTCGTCGAGTTGAATGCGGGTGTCGAAATCCCAGCCGATGAGCAGGATCTGCCGTTCGGCCGCTAACATCGCCTTGCGCGCGTGATGGAAATAATCGGCGGCGTCGACGATCAGCGCAGCGCGCGCCGCGGGCTCGATCCGCCAGCAGTTGCGGCCCGGGTCAAGCACGGTCGGTCGGTGTCGGGGCGGGCACCCGTGCATGCATAGCGGGCACTTGCGCGCACCGCCACCGGGAGCGTAGCGGAACAGCCGTGCGCGCACGACCGGTCGCTGCCTAGATGGAGCCTAATGGCACTCGATCGCCCGCCCCGCCGGCGGCGTTCGCCTGGCTGGTGCACGCGTTCACCGCCAGCGGAGCGGTTCTTGCGCTCCTCGCGCTCCTCGCGATCGAGCAGCAGCGCTGGACGCTCGCTCTCGTCTGGCTGGCGATCGCCGGGGTGGTCGACGGCATCGACGGCTCGCTGGCGCGCTGGGCGCGAGTCAAGAAGCAAGCGCCCGGGATCGACGGCGATATTCTCGACCTGGTGATCGACTATCTGACCTTCGTGTTCGTGCCGACCCTGTTCATCTGGCACGCGGAGCTGATGCCGCCGGCGCTCGCACCCTGGCTGTGCGCCGCCATCCTCGTGTCGTCGCTCTATACCTTCGCGCGAACCGACATGAAGACCGACGACGGCTATTTCCGCGGCTTTCCGGCGCTGTGGAACCTGGTCGCCTTCTACCTATTCGTGCTCCAGCTGGACCCCGTCATCGGCGCAGCCATTGTCGTCCTGCTCGTCGCGCTGACCTTCGCCCCGATTCATTTCGTCCATCCGTTCCGGGTACGCGATTACGGCGTCTGGCTGCCGCTGCTGGCCGTGCTGTGGCTGCTGGCGAGCTGTGCGCTGCTGTGGCCGGACTGGAGCGGCGCGGCGCAAGCGACCATCACAACACTGTCAATCGCCAGTGCGACGGCCCTTCTCGCGCTCGGCCTGCTGAAAAGCTTGCGGGCTCGCTAGAACCGGTCCGGCAGCTCGACCGGGCCGACCAGTTCCTCGTGGCGGGCGATCGCAAAGCGGTCGGTCATTCCGGCGATGAAGTCGCCGATGCTGCGCAATTGCGCGGTCTCGTCGTCCATGACGAGCCATGCCTCGGGCAGCAGCCACGGGTCGGCGCGGTAGGCGGCGGCGAGGTTGGCGACCACGCGCTGCGCCTCGATCCGCACCGGCACCAGCGCCGGCGAATTGTACAGCCGATTGTGAAGGAAAGCCTTGAGGGCCTCCTGCTCGTCGGCAAGCTCCGCCGAGAAGCCGACCAGCGCGCGCCCCGCCGCCCGCACCTCGTCGATCGTCTCGACGCCGGCTTCCGCGACCCGCCGCCGGGTCTCGGCGAGCACGTCGCGGACCATCGTCCCGATCTGGTCGCGGACCAGCGCCCGCTGCTTCCGGTCGAGCGCGATGCCGGGATGCCGCTCGGCGATCGCCCGCCAATGGCGCGCCGCCAGCGGCAATTCGATCAGCTCGTCGAGGTCGATGATCCCGGCGCGAAGCCCGTCGTCGATGTCGTGATTGTCGTAGGCGATGTCGTCGGCGACCGCGGCTGCCTGCGCCTCGAGGCCGGGCCAGCTGCCGAGCTCGAGGTCAAAGTCGGCGTTGGCCTCGGCCATCGCCCAGTTTGGCGCCGTCACCGGCCCATTGTGCTTGGCGAGGCCCTCGAGCGTCTCCCAGCTCAGGTTCAGCCCGTCGAAGTCGGCATATGGGGTCTCGAGCCAGGTCACCAGGCGGATGGAGTGAGCATTGTGGTCGAAACCGCCGGCGTCGCCGAGCGCCTCCGTCAGCGCATGCTCGCCGCCGTGGCCGAACGGCGGATGGCCGAGGTCGTGAGCGAGGCACAGGGCTTCGGTCAAATCCTCGTTGAGACCGAGCGCCCGGGCGATGGTCCGGCCGATCTGCGCGACTTCGAGGCTGTGCGTCAGGCGCACCCGGAAATGATCGCCGTCGGGGGCAACGAAAACCTGCGTCTTGTGGCGAAGCCGGCGAAACGCGACCGAATGGATGATCCGGTCCCTATCACGAGAAAAAGCGTCTCGCTGATAGCTGTCTGGACGTCCGCTCGGCCCGGCGTCGGCTTCCTCGAAGGCCCGGCCGCGCGATCGCTTCGGGTGCGCGGCCAAGTCCCCAGGCAAGGTCATTCGGTCGACAGTTTCCTAATCGTCTGCCCCGGCGGGCTGGTCCAGCTAAACGCGTCCACGCGCAGGCTTGCAAGGTCGTCGACGATAATTTTCGCGTCCGAAACGCTCTTGAACGGCCCGATCAGCAGGCGCGCGCGGCCCGGCGCCTCGGCGACATAGCCGCTCATGCCCTCGAGCACTTCGCGGTGCTTCGACTTGATGCGCCTGAACTGGACCGGCAGCGCATCCGAATTGGCGCCGCTGGCGAGCTGGACCCAAACGCGCGGCTTGGTGGCGGCCGCGCCCGACTTCCCGCTCGACGACTGCGAACGGGCCGGTTTGGCGGCGACCCGCATCGGCGAGCCTGGTGCGCGCAGCAGCTGGTCGACCGAGGCCAGGCGGTCGCCCGACAACGGCATTGCTCCAGCGACGTTGGAGCTTGGTTCGCGGCGGACCGGTTGCGAGCCGGATTGAACCGGCGGCGAGGGGCTGGAGTATGCCGGCGGGCCGGCGCCCGGCTGTGGCACGTAGGCGTAGCTCGGCTGGCCGGAATCCGGGAATATCCCGAGGTTGACGGCGGCCGCCTTCTGGTCCGAGCGAAGCGACGGCAATTTCGCGAAGAACGGCGCCATCCGCACCGCCGAACCCGGCATCGCCGCGTCGAGCGAGCGCCGCGCGCCTTCAATGTCGCCGGACAACGCGAGCACTAGCGCCCGGCATCGCGCTGCCCCTGCGTCACCGCGCGCAACCAGCGGACCGAGCATCGCGATCGCTGCCGCCTTGTCGCCGGTAATTGCCAGGCTGAGCGCGAGGCGGCGGCGGGCTTCATCGCCATCGCTGCCGGACAGTGCGCTGCGATAGTCGGCCTGCGCGTCCGAGTGACGTCCGATGAGGTCGTAGGCGAGGCCGCGGTCGGCGCCCATCATCGCCGCGGTGCCGCCGAGCTGCTGGGCGCGGGCGAAGTGCCTGAGCGCGCCATAGGCATCGCCGTCGGCCGCCATCGCCGCCCCAATCCCGGCCTGGGGCAGCGGGCTGGTCGGGAACACCTCGTCGGCGCGTCCGAAAAAGCCGCCCGCGGCCTGGCTGTCGCCGAGCGCGAGCGCGGCCCTGCCCGCGCCAATCAGCGCGAGGAAATCCTTGGGCGAATTCGCCAGAACCCGGATGTGACGCGCGAGCGCCGCCGCGGGAGTTTCGCGCTGCGCCCAGCCTGGCTGCACGGAAAAGGTGGCCTGCGCGGCAGCTTCGGCCGCCGATGCGCCCAGCACCAGCCCGACCGCGCCGAGAATCAGCGCGGCAATGCGGGTCCGGCGGGCGGATGTCCCGGTGGAGGTCTTGGCCATTGCGGACGCCATTACGCCGCCGGAGCTTGCGCAAAGCTTTATGGCCAGCGCAGTCGCGACGAGCCGTGCAGCCCCGGCGACGGGAGGGGCCATCGGCCGGGCCATTCCCCTATTGGTTGTTCTGCCGATTGAGGAATCGCGGGATGTCGATAGGCTCGCTGCGAAACTCGGGGGAGTCCTCGTCGTCACCCTGCGCCTTGGCGGCGCCACGAGCGATGTTAGACATGCGCTCAAACAAGGTGCCGCTCTCGCGCGCCGTGGGCGGCGGCCCGCTCTCTCCCGTCAGATCGGCGTCGTCGATCGCGCCGTCATCGTCCGTGGGTGGCGCGATCGGCGCGCCCGACACCGGGCTCGTCAAAATGTCGTCGGGATCGAGCAGCAGTTCATCGCTGTCGTCGCCGGCGGACAGGTCGACCGCGACGGTGTCATCGTCTGCGGTCGTCGTTTCGGTGATCGGCGGAGCCGCGGTCGGAGTCGTCGTGCGCGACGCCGGGAAGGTGAACACCTTTCCCGGTTGCGCCTGGACGACGGTATCCGCCTCGATGCCGGTCGCGACCACCGACACGCGCAGCTTGCCGCCCAAATCGTTGTTGAACGCCGAGCCCCAGATGATGTTGGCGTCGGGGTCGACCAGCTCCTTGATGTGGCTGGCGGCTTCGTCGACTTCCATCAGCCGCATGTCCTCGCCGCCGGTGATCGAGATGATGACACCCTTGGCGCCCTTCATGCTGACCCCGTCGAGCAACGGGTTGGAGATCGCTTTCTCGGCGGCTTCGATGGCGCGGTTGTCGCCCTCGGCTTCGCCGGTGCCCATCATCGCTTTGCCCATCTCGCCCATCACCGAGCGAACGTCGGCGAAGTCGAGGTTGATGAGGCCCGGCATGACCATCAAGTCGGTGATTCCGCGGACGCCCTGCTGGAGCACCTCGTCGGCCATTTCGAACGCTTCCTTGAAGGTGGTGTCCGAATTGGCGAGGCGGAACAGATTCTGGTTGGGGATGACGATCAAAGTGTCGACATGCTGCTGGAGCTCGTCGATGCCGGCATCCGCTGCACGTCCGCGGCGCGAGCCTTCGAACGCGAATGGCTTGGTGACGACGCCGACCGTCAATATGCCCTTGTCGCGGGCGGTCTTGGCGATCACCGGCGCGGCGCCGGTGCCGGTGCCGCCGCCCATTCCGGCAGCGATGAAGCACATGTGGGTGCCTTCCAGCGCCCGCTCGATCTCGTCCAAAGTCTCTTCGGCGGCGGCGCGCCCGATCTCGGGCCGCGAACCGGCGCCGAGCCCCTGCGTTATCTTGAGGCCGAGCTGGATGCGGCGGTCGGCGGTCGAGGCGTTCAATGCCTGCGCGTCGGTGTTGGCGACAATGAAGTCGACTCCCTGGACGTCCGCGGCGATCATGTTGGCGACCGCGTTGCCGCCGGCCCCGCCGACGCCGATGACGCTGATCCGCGGGCGAAGCTCGTCGACTTCCGGCCGGACGAAATCGATGCTCATGACCTACCCCCCTGCAGCAAGGTGCTGAACCGTCAATGTGAATCAATGCACTAGTCCGATTCGCGCACCAAGCGAAAACGTTAACGGCGGTGAGAAAATTGGGGAAAAGCGTGGCCGGAAAGACTCACTTGCCGCCAATTCGGCTCTATGACCCTAGAACCCGCCCCGCATCGCCGCGATCAGCCGGCCCATCATGCCGGTCGCTGGGCGGCGCTCGGTGCCGGTGCCGAGCGCGATGTCGCGGATGTCGCTGCTGCCCGAGCCGGCCAGGTAGGCGAGCCCGACCAGGGTCGAGAAGGCCGGGCCGCTGTGCGCGTCCGGAAGCCCGAGGATGGTCCGCGGCCGGCCGACCCGCACCGCCCGGCCGAGCACGCCCTGCATGTAGTCGGCGATATTCTTCAGCTCGCCGCCGCCGCCGGTCAGCACCACCTGGCGCCCGACCGGCCCGGTGAAGCCGAGATCCTTGAGCGCCGCCTCGATCTGCGCGGTCAGCTCCTCGACCCGCTGGCGGATCACCATCATCAGCTGGGCGCGGGTGATCCGCGTCGGCTCAGCGCCTTCTTCCGCGCCGATCTGGGTCGCCTCGATCATTTCGTGATTGTCGCGGGGCGAGGTCATCGCCGAGCCGTAGAAGCATTTCAGCCGCTCGGCGTCGCGCCGCTGGACCCCGAAAGCGCAGGCGATGTCGTCGGTGATGTCCTTGGCGCCCAAGGGGATCGAGCGCAGCCCGACCAGCATCCCGCCGGCGTGCAGCGAGACGTTGGTGACTTCGGCGCCGAGCTCGACCAACGCGACGCCCAGCTCGCGCTCCTCCTCGGTCAGGCAGGCGATCGCCGCGGCGACCGGCGAGGCGACGATCGCTTTCACGCCCAAATGCGCCGAGCGGATCACATAATCGATGTTGCGGAGCGGCGCGGGGTCGGCGGCAACGACGTGGATGTCGACCCCGAGCCGGTCGGCATGAAGCCCGATCGGGTGCTTGACGCCTTCGACCCCGTCGATGGTGTAGAGCGCCGGCTGGGCGTGGAGCACGACCTGGCCGCCGCGGTCGAGCGCGTTGCGCCCGCCGGCGAGCAATTGATCGATGTCCGATTGCTCGATCTGGTGGCCGCCCAGCTCGACTTCGACGTTGGCGACGTCGCTGACCAAGCCGCCGGCGCCATAGCTCGCCCACACCTCGTCGATGGTCACTCCGGACATCCGCTCGGCGAGCTCGACCGCCTCGCGCACCGCGAACTCGCTCGCTTCCATGTCGGCGATGTAGCCGCGCTTGACCCCGCGGCTTTCGCGCTGGCCGGTGCCGAGCACGCGCAGCCGCCCGTCGTCATCGGACGTAACGATCAGCGCGCAGACCTTGGACGAGCCGATGTCGAGCGCGGCGATCAGCCTTGTGTCGGCGGGCGACGACATGGGCGCTTCAGCCCTCCGCCGGGGCTTCGGGAACGATCGCTTCACCCGGGTCGCGCGGCAGCCGGACGATCATCTTGCCCGGGACCCTCAAATCGAACCGCACCAGCCCGCGCCCGAGTAAGCCGGACGAGCGATCGACCTTGGCGAACTTGGTCAGCGCCTCGCGCGCCGCCGCCTCGCCCTCGGGAAGGGCGACAGTCTCGCCGGTCTGGAAGGCAAGGTCCCAGCGCCGCCGACCGACCCAGGTCGCCGTGGCGAGCTGCGGCTTCAGGGTCGGCACCTGGGTCATCAGTCGGTCGAGCTCGCGGCCGTGGGAATTGGCGCCCGGCCCGATGAGCAGCGGCAGGTCGGGCATCCGGTCGACAGGCACCCGGTCGAGCACGACGCCTTCGGCATCGATCAGCGCGAGCCGCTGCTGGTCCTGCCACAAGGCGGCCGGCCGCCGCTCGACGATGTCTATGACCAGCGTGTCGGGCAGTCGGCGCGACACGCGCGCATCCTTGACCCAGCCGAATTGCAGCAGCCGCTGGCGAATCCGGGCGACATCGACCAGCGGCTGCGCCGGCCTGGCGCTCCCCGCCGCTTCCGACGCGCGGCGCAGCTCATCGTCGACCACTTCATCGACGCGGGCCCGGTCCATCCGGTTGAGGCCGACGATCTGATAGCCGTTGACGGTGAATCCGGCCTTGCCGATCGCCGCGCCCGCCGAGGTTGCCGCTTTCGAGGGCAAGTCGAGCGCGACCACGACGACCGCGCCGATCGCCAGCAGGAACGCGGCGAAGGCCAGCCCAGCCAGCCGGTTGGCGCGCGCATGGCTGGCGCCGCGTTTCGGGCCTCGCGCCGCCTTGCGCGATTTCGGGCGGGCGGGGCCGCCGCGGCGGACGTGCGCAGCGCTCACCCGCGCGTTTCCAGCGCTTCGACAATCAGCCGTTCGACCAGCTCGCCGTAGCCGATCCCGCAATATTTCGCCTGCTCGGGCACCAGGCTCAGCGGAGTCATTCCGGGCTGGGTGTTGATCTCGAGCAAATAGACGCCCGCCTCGCTTTGGCTGTCGTCCCAGCGAAAGTCGGAGCGGGACACGCCTTTGCAGCCGAGCAATCGGTGGGCCTTGCCCGCCATCTCCATCATCGACTGCGCGATGTCCTCGGGAATTTCGGCCGGGCAGACGTGGACCGTCAGCCCGTCGGTGTATTTCGCGTCATAATCGTAAAATCCGGCGACCGGCTTTAGCTCCGTCACCGCCATCGCCTCGCCGCCCATCACCGCGACCGTCAGCTCGCGCCCTTTGACGAACGGCTCGGCCAGCAGCCGCTCGAACTCGTGCCACGGCCCTTCGACGTCGCGGCCGATCGGGTTGCCGGTGTTGCCGTCTTCGGTGACGATCGCGACCCCGACCGACGAGCCCTCGTTGACCGGCTTGACGACATAGGGCCGCGGGATCGGGTCGGCGGCGAACAGGCTCTCGCTTGTCACCACCTTGCCGGCCGGCATCCGCACCCCATGCGGCACCAGCACCAGCTTGGTCAGCTCCTTGTCGATCGCGATGGCAGACGTCGTCAGCCCGCTGTGGGTGTACGGCACCTGCATCAGGTCGAGCAGGCCCTGGACGGTGCCGTCCTCGCCCGGAGTACCATGGAGCGCGTTGAACACGACGTCGGGCCGCACCCCGGCGAGCACCTGGCCGACGTTGCGGTCCATGTCGATCTCGGTGACGTTGGACCAGCCGCGCTCCCGAAGCGCCTCGGCGACCCCGCGGCCGCTGGTGAGCGACACTTCGCGCTCCGCCGACCAGCCGCCCATCAGCACCACGACGTGCAAATCCCTATTCATGAAAGGCCATTCATTCGGTGCCGATCCGCTGGATTTCCCACTCGAGTGAGATGTTGGTCTTGGCCCGCACGCGGCGGCGGACTTCCTCGCCCAGCGCCTCGATGTCGGAGCTCGTCGCGCTACCTAGGTTAAGCAAGAAATTGCAATGCTTTTCCGAAACTTGCGCGTCACCCAGAGTCATACCGCGGCAGCCGGCGGCGTCGATCAGCGCCCAGGCCTTGTGCCCCGGCGGATTCTTGAAGGTCGAGCCTCCAGTGCGGCTGCGGATCGGCTGGGTCTCGTCGCGCGCGGCGGCGATGCGGTCCATCTCTGCGCCGATCCGGGCCAGTTCGCCGGACATCCCACGGAACGTCGCGCCGATCACCACCGCGCCTTGCGGCACGTCGCTGTGGCGATAGCGGTAGCCAAGCCGTTCGAGCGGCCAGTCTTCGATATCCCCCGAGCGCAAGACCAGAGTCGCCGATACGAGGATGTCCTTGACCTCGCGGCCGTAGGCGCCGCCGTTCATGCGCACGAAGCCGCCGACCGTCCCCGGGATCCCACGCAGGAACTCGAGCCCAGCGATCCCCGCGTCGCGCGCCGTCGATGACACCAGGATGCCGCTCGCGCCGCCGCCGCATCGCAAGGTCACGCCGTCGACCGGTTCGATCTTCGCGAACGCCTTGCCCAGCCGCACGACCACGCCCGGCACGCCGCCGTCGCGGACGATCAGGTTCGACCCGAGGCCGAGCGCCATCACCGGGACGTCCGGATCGAGGCCGCGCAGGAACTCCGCGAGGTCGTCGGCGTCGGCCGGCTCGAACAGCCATTCCGCAGCGCCGCCGCTTTTGAACCATACCAGCGGCGCCAGCGGCGCGGCCTTGGTGAGCTTGCCGCGGACCTTAACCTCTTCCTCCCGCAAGCGGGTGGGGGCCGGGGCGTGGGTTTCGGTCGACATGCCTACCCCTTAATCCCCTTCTGTGAGCGGGAGGGGAGATATGCTCGCCCTCGCCGTAGTAATGCCATCGGCCAGCCCGGCCGCCCATTTGGTGATGTCGCCGGCGCCCATGCAGACGATGATGTCGCCTTCCGCCGCGATGTCGCGAAGCGAGAAAGCCAGCTCCTTGGGGTCGGCGACCGTCTTCACCATCCGGTGCCCGCGCGCCCGCAGCCCATCGGCCAAAGCGGCTGCATCGAACCCCTCGATAGGTTCCTCGCCGGCCGCATAAACCGGCGTCACCATGACGATGTCGGCGTCGTTGAAGGCGCTCTGGAATTCGTCCATCAGCGCCTGCAGCCGGGTGTAGCGGTGCGGCTGCATCACCGCGATCACCCGCCCGCCGCTGCCTTCGCCGTCCGCCGACAGGCTCTGCATGCTCTCCCGAGCCGCCGACAGCGCCGCCCTTATCTCGACCGGATGGTGGGCGTAATCGTCGATGATGATTGCCCCGCCGGCTTCGCCGACGCGCGTGAAGCGGCGCTTGACGCCCTCGAAGCGCTCGAAGCCCTCGACGATCTTGTCGTCGCCAATGCCGAGCTCGATCGCCACGGCGACCGCCGCCAGCGCGTTCTGGACATTGTGGCGGCCGGGCATCGGCAGCCGGATCGCCTCGATCGTGCGTCGCGACCCGTCGCGCTGCAGCACGACCGCGTCGAAGCGCGTGCCGCCGTCTTCGGGCGTGACATTGTCGGCGCGCAAGTCGGCGAGCGCGGAGAAACCGTAGGTGACGACCCGGCGGTCGCGGACCCGGCTCAATAGATTCTGCACTTCCGGATGATCGACGCACAGCACGGCGAGCCCGTAGAACGGGACGTTCTCGATGAATTCGACGAATGCGTCCTTGATCCGCTCGAAGCTGCCGTAATGCTCGACGTGCTCGGGGTCGACATTGGTGACCACCGCGATCGTCCCGTCGAGGCGCAGGAAGCTGCCGTCGCTCTCGTCGGCCTCGACCACCATCCAATCGCTTTTGCCCAGTCGCGCGTTCGATCCGTAGTGGTTGATGATGCCGCCGTTGATCACTGTCGGATCGAGCCCGCCGGCATCGAGCATCGCCGCGATCATCGAAGTCGTCGTCGTCTTGCCGTGGGTGCCGGCGACGGCGATCGTCTTTTGCATCCGCATCAGCTCGGCGAGCATCTCGGCGCGCTTGACCCGCGGCAGGCGCCGCTCGGCCGCCGCCTCGACTTCAGGATTGCTGTCTTTGATCGCGCTCGAGCAAACGACCACCGCCGCGTCGCCGAGATTGTCGGCGCTGTGGCCGATCATCACCGGGATGCCGGCTTTGCGCAGCCCCTCGACGACATAGCC
This sequence comes from Sphingomicrobium sp., assembly GCA_035512655.1. GTDB lineage: Bacteria > Pseudomonadota > Alphaproteobacteria > Sphingomonadales > Sphingomonadaceae > Sphingomicrobium. Next base: position 68,327 of record DATKDM010000021.1, read on the forward strand.
CTCGGCGACGTCGGAGCCCTGCACCTTGTAGCCCAGATGGTGCATCACCTCGGCGATGCCCGACATGCCGATGCCGCCGATGCCGACGAAGTGGATGGTGCCGACGTCGGTTCCGAACGCTTTCACGCGGGAACACCTCCGGCAAAGGCGGGGCGGCTGCGCGGGCTAAGCGCCGGCCCGACCATGATCGGCGCGAGGCCCTTGCCGATCCGCTCGGCGAGGTCAGCAAGGTCGCGCGCGGCGTGCGGCCGGCCGACCGTCAGCGACCGCGCGGCGGCGTTGGCCAGGGCCTGCGGGTCGGCGGCCATGGCCTCGATCTGGCGCGCCAGCACCTGTGGGGTGAACTGCGACTGCGGGATTGTCCGGGCGCCGCCCGCCCTGGTCATTTCGCGCGCGTTGGCGGTCTGGTGGTCGTCGGTCGCCGAAGGGTATGGGATCAGGATCGCGGGCCGCCCGGCGGCGGTCAGCTCGGCGATCGTCGAGGCGCCCGCGCGGCCGATCACCAAATGCGCCTCGGCGAGCTTGTCGGGCATGTCCTCGATGTAGGTCATCAGCTCGGCCGGAATGCCGAGCTCGCCATAGCGGGCGCGGACCCGTTCGATGTCGTCGGCGCGGCACTGCTGGATAATCTGCAGGCGGCGGCGCAGCGACGGCTGCAGGAGCGCCAGCCCGTCCGGCACGACCGTGCCGAGCACCGTCGCGCCCTGGCTCCCGCCGGTGACCAGGATTTTGAGCGGCGCGACTTCATCGAACGGCGGGAACGGCATCTCGCCAAGCTTCGCCACCGCCGCGCGGACCGGATTGCCGACGGTCACCGTCTTGGCCTTGTGGCGCGGCTTCAAGCGTTCGACCCCGTCGAACCCCGCCGCGATCGCCGCCGCGTCGCCGGCGAGCAGCCGGTTGACCCGCCCGAGCACTGCGTTCTGCTCGTGGAGCAGGCTCGGAATGGCCATCGACGAGGCCGCGAGCAACGCCGGGAACGCCGGATAGCCGCCGAACCCGACCACCGCGTCCGGGCGATGGTTACGATACAGCCCGCGCGCCTCGCCGCGCCCGGCGACCACCGAGCGCAGCGCTTTCAGCCAGCCCAGCGGCCCGCCGCCCAGCCGACCGGCGGGCAGCACGTGGACCGGCACCTTGGCGAACAGGCCGGGGACGCGCGCGCCGCGCTCGTCGGTGATCAGCATCACCCCGTGGCCGCGGGACTGAAGCTCGGCGGCGAGGGCGTGGGCCGGGACCATGTGACCACCGGTGCCCCCGGCAGCGAGAACGAAATTCATCCCGGCCATAGTTTCATTAAGGGCAATCCCCGCTCCATTTGACGACGTAGGGCGAGCGGGTGAGATACGGGTTTCGGCGGGTGAAAGCGAGCAGCAAACCCATGCCGATCGACAGCGCCAGCATCGAGCTTCCGCCATAGCTGATGAACGGCAGGGTCATGCCCTTCGACGGCGCGATCTGGACGTTGACCGCCATGTTGATCATCGCCTGGAGCCCGAACATGATGACCAGCCCGGCCGCGGCGAGGATCGCAAAGGTCGAATCTTCGTCGAGCAGCTTCAGCAACACGCGAATGACGATGGTCAGATAGAGAAAGGCGATGGCGAGGCAGGCGATCAGCCCGAACTCCTCGCCGATCACCGAGAAGATGTAATCGGTATGCGGCTCCGGCAGCCCGAATTTGCGGGTGCCGCCGCCCGGACCCATCCCGAACAGGCCGCCGGCGGTGAGGGTGCGCATCGCATTGTCGGTCTGGAAGGTGTCGCCCTCTCCGAACAGGAAGCCGTCGATGCGCGCGGTGGCGACGTCGTAGGTGAAATAGGCCAGCACGACGCCGGCAAGCACCGCCACGCCGAGCGCTCCGATCGCCCGCAAGCTGACCCCGGCCAGCGCCAGCATCGCGATCCACACGCAGCCGAATATGATCGTGCTGCCGAAATCGGGTTGCTGCATCAACAGCACCGCGACGCCGAGCGTGACCAGCGCCGACAAAGCGAACACCGGCAGCGACTTGTCGCTTTCGCGCAAGGACAACAGCCAGGCCATCGCCACGACATAGAAGGGCTTCAGAAATTCCGACGGCTGCAATTGGCCGACGCCGATGTCGATCCAGCGCTTGGCGCCGTTGATCTCGGGGCCGAGCACCGGCACGAAGATCAGCAGCCCGAAAAAGAACGCCGCGCCGAACAGGGACAATCGCCGCGCCCGCTCGCGGGTTAGCATCGAGATGGCGATCATCACCGGCACCCCGACCGCGATCCAGGCGATCTGGCGGTAGAAATAATAGAGCTCGCCGAACTGCACCGACCCACCGGAATAGCGGGTCGCCGCCGCCGGCGACGCGGCCGCTACGGCGATCAGCCCGATGCCGATGAGGATGCTGACCAGCAACAGCAGCACGCGGTCGATCTCCCAGAACCAGCGCCCCGCCGGCGACCGGTCCGAGCGGCCGTAGCGGCTCGGGTCGGCCCAGGCGGTGCTGGCCTTGATGCGGCCCGACAGGCTCGTGCTCATAACGCCCCCACTAGTCCGCGGAACCGGTCGCCGCGCTCCTCGAAATCCTTGAACTGGTCGAAGCTCGCGCAGACCGGCGACAGCAGCACCGTATCCCCGCTCTCGGCATCTTGTGCGGCGGCTTTCACCGCGGCCTCAAGCTCATGACAATTCTTCACCGGCATGTGCGGCTTCAAAAGCCGCTCGAACAGCTCCGCTGCCTCGCCGATCGTATAGGCCGAGCGGACATGCCCGAAATGCGGCGCGCATTCGTCGAGATCGTCGCTCTTGGCGCGGCCGCCCAGGATCCAGCGGATCGCCGGAAACGCGGCCAGCGCCGGCGCCGCCGCCGTCGAATTGGTCGCCTTGCTGTCGTTGACGAAGATGACTCCGTCGCGCTCGCGGACGCGCTCCATCCGGTGCGGCAGGCCGGGGAAGGTGCGGAGACCCTGTTCGATCGCCTCTTCGCTAAGTCCAAGCGCCTTGCAAACAGCAATCGCTGCGGTCGCGTTCTCAAGATTGTGGGGGCCTTGGAGTGCGGGCCAATTGTGCTCCTGCGAAGGCAGGAGCCCAGACTGGATCCCTGCCTTCGCAGGGATACATCCCTGAACATGGAGCCCGCTGGACAGCTCGAACAGGCGCGCCTTTGAAGCCGCATACGCGTCAAAGTTCTCGTAGCGGTCCAAATGGTCGGGGGTGATGTTGAGCAGCACCGCGACGTCGCAATCGAGGCTTTGGGTGAGGTCGAGCTGGTAGCTCGACAGCTCGAGCACATAGACCCCGGCGCCTTTGTCATTGGGGGACAGCGGCTCCTGCGCGAGGATCGGCAGGCCGATGTTGCCGCCCATCGCGCTGGGCACGCCCGCGGTCTGGAGGATGTGGTGAATGAGCGCGGTGGTCGTCGACTTGCCGTTGGTGCCGGTGATGCCAACCACCTTGTGCGGCGGCAGCTCGCCCCGCGCCCGCGCGAACAATTCGATGTCGCCGATGATCTCGAGATTTGCCGCTTTTGCTCGAGCGGCAAGCGGGTGCCGGTTTAGGGGAACGCCAGGTGACAGGACGAGGGAGTCGAAGTTCGAGAGGTCCCATTCTGTGTCCCTGCGAAGGCAGGGACCCAGGCCTGGGCTCCTGCCTTCGCAGGAGACCAGTTTCTCTCTTGCCTCAGGGCTGTCATCCCACGCCGTCACTTTCGCCCCGCTCGCCAGCAGCGCCTCGACGGTCGCGAGCCCGGAGCGCGCCAGCCCGTACACCGCGTAATGCTTGCCGGCGAAGGCGCGCGCGGTGATCACGATGATGTGCTCCCGCAAAGGCAGGAGCCCAGTGTTTCCTTCACTGGACCCCCGCCTTCGCGGGAGTGCGGTGAAGCCTGCGTCTTCACCGCAGCTTCAGCGTCGACAGACCAGCGAGCGCCAGCACGAAGCTGACGATCCAGAAGCGGATGACGATGGTCGGCTCGGACCAGCCGATATGCTCGAAATGGTGATGGATCGGCGCCATCCGGAAAATGCGCTTGCCGGTCCGCTTGTACATGAACACCTGGATCACCACCGAGGCGGCTTCGAGGACGAACAACCCGCCGACGATCACCAACGCAAACTCGTGGTGGGTGGCGACCGCGATGGCTCCCAATGCCCCGCCCAGGGCAAGGCTGCCGGTGTCGCCCATGAAGACGGCGGCCGGCGGCGCGTTGAACCACAGGAAGGCAAGCCCGGCGCCGACGATTGCCAGGCACAGGACGGTGAGGTCGCCGACCCCGGGCAAATGCGGAATGCCGAGATATTCGGCGAAGCGCGCGTTGCCGACCAGATAGGCGAACAGCAGGAAGGCCATCGAGGCGATGATCACCGGCATCGTCGCGAGCCCGTCGAGGCCGTCGGTCAAGTTGACGGCATTGCCGAAGGAGACGATCACGAACGCCCCGAAGACGATGTAGAACCAGCCGAGGTCGAGCACCGGACCCTGGACGAACGGCACGTAGAGGCTCGAATTGCCGGCGCGGACGATCAGCCAGGTGGCGATGCCGGCGATGAGGAATTCGAGCGCGAGGCGCATCCGCCCCGACAGCCCGGCATGATGGGCTTTCTTGAGCTTGTCGTAATCGTCGAGGAAGCCGATCAGGCCGAACCCCGCGGTGACCAGCAGGCACGCCCACACGTAGGGGTTGCGCAGGTCCATCCACAGCAAGGTCGAGACCGATAGCGAGACCAGGATCAGCAGGCCGCCCATGGTCGGCGTGCCGCGCTTGGCGAGATGGCTTTGCGGGCCGTCGGAGCGGATCGGCTGGCCCTTGCCCTGGCGGACCCGCAAGTATGAGATGAACCACGGGCCCAGCAGCAGCCCGATGGCCAGCGCGGTCGCGCTCGCCGCCCCGGCGCGGAAGCTGATGTAGCGGATGAGGTTGAGGATACCCGGGAACCCGAGCTCCTCGGCGATCAAATAGAGCATGGCTGAAGCCCTGCCACCCGTTCGACCAGCCTAGCAAGCCCGACCGAGTTCGACGCCTTGACCAGCACCGCGTCACCGGGCCGGACGATGCGCATCAGCAGCTCCGTCGCATCGTCGACTCCGGCGGCGCGATCGACGGCGACCCCACCGGGGAGCGCCTCGGCCAGCGGGCGCATCTCCTCGCCGATCAGGATCAGCCGGTCGACGCGCGCCTCGATCACCGCGGGCGCGAGGCCGGCATGAAGCCGATCGCTGTGCGCGCCGAGCTCGCGCATCGGCCCGAGGACCGCGATCCGCCGTTCGATGCCGCATTCCGATCCGAGGCTTTTCAAGGTCGCCGCCACCGACGCCGGATTGGCGTTGTAGCTCTCGTCGATCAACAGCAGGTCGCCGCCGGGCATCGCGATCAGGTGCCGCTCGCCACGGCCTTTCATTGCGCCCATATCGGCGAGCGCGAGCCCGGCCGCCGCTACGTCGCCGCCGACCGCCTCGACTACCGCCAGCGCGGCCAAAGAGTTCGTCACCCAATGATCACCGCGCTGCTCGATGGTGAAGGTGAGGTCGCAATCGAGCAGCGACGCGGTGATCAGGCTGCCGCCGCCGCCCGAGCGCACCGCGTGCAGCGCGTGGACGTCGGCATCGCCGCCGCCGAAGGTGATGATCCGCTCGGCATGGCGCCGCGCCGCCCGGACCAGCCGGTTGCGGTGCGGGCCGTCGTTCGGCAGGATCGCCGCCCCGCCCGGCTCGAGGCCCTGGAAGATCTCTGCCTTGGCATCGGCGATCGCCTCCTCTGACCGCAAATTCTCGATGTGCGCGGGGGCGATGGCGGTGATCAGCGCGACGTGCGGCCGGACCATCCGGGTCAAGGCGGCGATCTCGCCGGCATTGTTCATGCCCAGCTCGAGCACCGCAAAATCGGTGTCGCGCGGCATCCGCGTCAGGCTCAGCGGCACGCCGGTGTGGTTGTTGTAGCTCTTGACCGAGCGGTGCACGCGGCCCGGCCGCCAGCGCTCAAGCGCGGCGTAGATCGCCTCCTTGGTGCTGGTCTTGCCGACCGAGCCGGTGACCGCGATGACCTTGGCTTTCGACCGCGCGCGCGATGCCCGCCCGAGATCCCCCAGCGCCCGCGCGGTGTCGGCGACCAGCACGTGCGGCGCCTCGATCGGCTGCGAGACGAGCGCGCCTACGGCACCTGCAGCGATCGCGCGTTCGACGAATTGATGCCCATCGTGCACCGTGCCGGGCATCGCCACAAACAGGTCCCCGGCCCGCACTTCGCGGCTGTCGAAGGTCACTCCGATGACTTCGAAATCGCCATGCGCGGTGCCGCCGGTCTCAGCGGCGATCTCGGCGCTGGTCCACAGCGCGCTCATGCCGCGCACTCGCGGGCGACGACGACGTCGTCGAACGGAAGCACGCGCTGGTCGGCCCCGGCGCCGATGACCTGCCCCTGTTCGTGGCCCTTGCCGGCGACCAGCACGATGTCGCCGGGGCGCGCGATTGCGATTGCTTCGGCGATGGCTTCGCGGCGGCCGGCGACTTCGGTTGCGGCCGGTGCGCCGGCGAGCACGTCGCGGCGGATTTTCGCCGGGTCTTCGCCACGCGGATTGTCGTCGGTGACGATCACCACGTCGGACATTTTCGCCGCGACCGCGCCCATAGCCGGCCTTTTGCCCTGGTCGCGGTCGCCGCCCGCGCCGAATACCGTGATCAGCCGTCCCCCTTGAACATTGGCGACGTGCGGCCGCAACGCCGCAATCGCCGCTTCGAGCGCGTCAGCCGTGTGCGCATAATCGATGTAGACCGGGACTCCGCCGCGGCTGATCACCGCGCGCTCGAGCCGGCCGCGGACCGGCGACACCCGCTGCATCGCCGCATACACCGCGTCGAACGGCGTTCCGGTGGCCATCGCCAACCCCGCCGCGACCAGCACATTGGCCGCCTGGTAGGCGCCGATCAGCGGCAGCGCGAGCCGGAGCGTCTTGCCGTCATGGCTCAGGCTCACCGACTGGCCGAGCGGCGTCGGTGCCTGGTCGAGCAGCCGGATCGTCTCGCCCTCGCGGCCGACCGTCATCAGCCTGGCTCCCCGCCGCCGAACCCGCTCCATCACCTCCCCGCACTTGGGATCGTCGGTCCACACCACCGCCGTGCCGCCGGGGTCGAGCAGCTCGTCGAACAGCCGCATCTTGGCCTCGAAATAGGCGTCCATCGACGGGTGGTAATCGAGATGATCGCGGGAGAAGTTGGTGAACGCCGCGGCAGCCAGCGGCACGCCTTCGCAGCGGTGTTGGTCGAGGCCGTGGCTCGACGCCTCGTAGGCGACATGGCTGACGCCCATCCGCTCGAGCCCGGCGACGTTCGACAGGAAGGTGACGATGTCCGGGGTCGTTAGCCCGGTCTTTACCTGGTCGTCCGAAGTCGTCACTCCCAATGTCCCGATCGACGCCGAGCGATGGCCGCTAATCCGCCAGATCTGGCGGGTCATTTCTACGCAAGAGGTCTTGCCGTTGGTGCCGGTGACCGCGACGACGACCTCCGGGTAGGGCGCGAAGAATTTTGCCGCGAGGCTCGCGAACAGCCGCCGCGGCGCGGCGTCGGCGAGATGCGGTACCCGCTCGACCCTGGCCTGCGGCCGAGCGACCACTGCGACCGCTCCGCGCGTCACCGCCTGGCCAATGAAGTCCTCGCCGTCGAACACCGCGCCCTTGAAGGCGCCGAACACGCTGCCCGGCGCTACCTTTCGGTGGTCGATGGCAAAGCCGGTGACCTCGGAATCGCTATCGACGCCGGAAAGATCGCGCAGGCGCATGGGTCTCAGTGCTCCGTTTCGCGGACGAAGGGCAGCACCTCGGCGAGGTTGGGCTCGCGCTTCTTGTCGGGGCGAACGCCGAGCATCGGCGCGATCCGGCTGACCGTCCGGCTGATCACCGGCGCGACGTTCCAGCCGGCGGTACGAAAGCCGTAGGTGTCGGCGGTTGCCTTGGGTTCGTCGAGCATCACGACGATCACATAGCGGGGTTCATCCATCGGGAAAACGCCGGCGAAGCTGGTTACCATCAGCGACTTGTTGTGATATTTTTCGGCGCTGCCGGTCTTGCCGCCGACGCGGTAACCCGGCGCGTCGGCCTTGCGGCCGGTTCCGTGCGTGACGACCAGCCGAAGCAGCGCCCGCATCTTGTAGCTGGTATCTTCGCTGAACACCCGGCGGCCTTGCGCGGCGGAATGGTTGCGGTCGACCTTGAGCAGGGTCGCGGGACGGTAAATGCCGCCGTTGAACAGGGTCGCATAGCCGGACGCCAGGTGAAGCGGAGTGACCGCGATCCCGTGCCCGTAGCCGACGGTCATCGTCTCGATTTGGTTCCAGTTGCTGCCCGGGTTAAGCGTCCGCCCCCGCTCTTTGATCTCGATGCCGACGGGGCTCATGAACCCCATCTTGTCGAGGAAGGCCCGTTGCCGCCCCGCCCCGACTTGCGCGGCGATCTGCGCGGTGCCGATGTTGGAGCTCTCCTTCATGATCTCGGTGACGGTGCAAGTCCCGCCGAACGGATGCGTGTCATTGATCGTCCGTCCGGCGACCTGCAGCTGTTCCGGGCAATGGTAGACTTGGCCGAGCGATTTGATGATCCCCGAATCCATCGCCATCGCGACGGTGAACGGCTTGAACGTCGAGCCGAGCTCGTACACTCCGAGCGTCGCGCGGTTGAACCGCGCTTCGTCCGAACCCTTCCCCGCGGCATTGGGGTTGAGCTGCGGCAATGAGGTCATCGCCAGCACTTCGCTGGTATGGATGTCCATGATGATCCCGGCCGCGCCGATCGCCGAGAAGGTGGTCATCGCGTCGAGCAGCTCATGCTCGAGCGCCTGCTGGATGCGGCTGGAGATCGACAGCGTCATCGGCTCGCCGCGGGTCGCCGGATCGGACAGTTGCGCGTCGAATGCGCGCTCGATCCCGGCGGTGCCGCGGCCATCGATGTCGGTGTAGCCGATGACATGGGCGGCGAGGCTGGTCTGCGGGTAGAGCCGGTCGGGCTCGCGGTCGATAGCGAGGCCCGGATCGCCCAATGCGTTGACCGCCTCAACCAATCCCGGTGGAGCCCGGCGGCGCAGGTAGAAGAAGGTCTTGCCCGACTGCATCATCGCGAAATAGGCCGCCGCGTCGCGCTCGGGCATCAGCCGTTCCAGCGCGCGCGCAATGTCGAGCTTGTCGCCGATGATCTTGCCGGGGTGGAGCCCGATGGTCCACGCATCGATGGTCCGTGCCAGCGGATAGCCGTCGCGGTCGACGATGTCGCCGCGTTCGGGGACCAGCGAGGTGACCCCCAACTTGCGCCCGGCGTGGTCGCCGAACGCCGCGAGATAGATGATGCGGATGGCGATCAGGGCGATCACCCCGGCATAGACCAGCATCCCGAACATCAGGCGCTGGTGCATGACGGCGAGAATCTGGCGGCGCTGGCCGACAAGTCGGAGCCGCTCGGGCCGTTGGGCGACGAGGGCGGACGTCGGCGCGTTCATTGCTTCGAGCCGTTGTCCTTGGATGTGGTCGCGGCAAGCGTTTCGGACTTCGCGGCGGATTCGATCGGAGCGAGCGGGTCGAAAGCCGGCGATTTGCGCTTCGCCGCTGTGTTGGTCGGCTTGCCCGTCGCCCTTTCGGCTATAGGCTTCACGGCAGCCGTGGCCGGCTTGAATCCTGCAACCGCCATCTCGGGCGTTGCCCTCGCCTCGCTTTTATTGGTGTCGCGCTTGAGGCTTGCGACGTGGAGCATTTGGCTGGGCGCGACGCCCTCTTCGTCTTCCACCGACTGCCGGCCTTCGACCTGCGGCTTCGGCCCGTTCGCGGGGGCCGCGGCGAGCACGACCGGCGCCTCGAGATCGACCTTGTTCCTGGGCGCGACCAGCTTGGCGAGCGCGAAGCCGCCGTCGAGGAATTGGTCGGCCGACGGCGCCGAAAGCGCCAGCACCTTGACGTTCCAGCGTTCCAGCTGCGCGAGCCGGCCGCGCGTGCCGATCTCCGTCTGCAGCAGCCGGATGTCGCGCTGGGCGAGCACGATCCGGGTCTCGACCTGCTCCAGCGCGGCGCGCTCGGACGCGACCCGCAGCGAGACCAGATAGCAGCCGAGCGCGGCGCCGGCGCAGCTGGCGACCATGAACACCGAACGGAAGCTTCTCGCGCTCATCGGCCACGCTCCTTTGCGCCTTGCCCGTGCCCGCTCTGCCAGGGCGGCGCCGCGGTCCGCACCGCGCTCCGCAGCCGGGCTGACCGCGACCGCGGGTTGGCGGCGAGCTCGCGGTCGGACGGCGAGACCGGCTTGGCGACGCGCTCGAAGGTCGGTGCGCTGCCGGGCGCGAGCAAAGGGCGATGGCGAGAGCCGCCCGGAACCGCGCCGCTGCGTTCCTTGAGGAAGCGCTTGACGATCCGGTCCTCGAGGCTGTGGAAAGTGACCACCGCCAGCCGCCCGCCCGGCTTCAGCGCCCGCTCCGCGGCGGCGAGGCCGTCGTGCAGCTCGTCGAGCTCGGCGTTCAAATGGATGCGGATCGCCTGGAAGGTGCGGGTCGCGGGGTCGGTGCGCTGACCAGGCCGGAAGCCGGCGGCGCGGCGAACGATCGCGGCCAGCTCGACGGTGCGCTCGACCGGCCGGGCGGCGGCGATGGCGCGGGCGATGGCACGGGCGCGCGGCTCCTCGCCATAGTCCTTGAGGATGCGCGCGATCTCGGCCTCGTCGGCCTGGTTGAGAAATTCGGCGGCGGTCAGCCCCGATTTGCTCATCCGCATATCGAGCGGACCGTCGGCCTGGAAGGAGAAGCCGCGGTCCGCTCGATCCAATTGCATCGACGACACGCCGATATCGAGGGCGATGCCGTCGACCAGGCCGATGCCACGCTCGGCAAGGACTCGGTCCATCTGGCTGAAGCGCTCTTCGATCAGGGTCAGCCGTCCGGCATCAACAGCGTCCGGAACGAGTGTCGGCCCCTTCGCGATCGCGTCCGGATCGCGGTCGAAACCGATCACTCGTTCCGCCCCCGCCGCAAGCATGGCGGCCGAATAGCCACCCGCCCCGAAAGTCCCGTCGACCAGGGTCTCGCCACGGGCAATGGCGAGGGCCTCGACGACTTCATCGATCAGCACCGGCAAGTGGCGGGAACTGGAGGAGAAGCGCGTCATACGCCCAGCCCCCTCTCCTCGAGCCGGTACCGCGCGATGTCCTTCATGTCCTCGGGGACGTGATCGTCCGCGAGGAACAGCGCCGGGTTCCAGATTTGAAAGGTTTCGCCTGCGCCGAGGAACAGTGCGAGTTCCTCGATCGAGCCCTTGCGGCGCATCATCGGGGGCAGGACGATGCGGCCGGAGCTGTCGTAAGGCACTTCTTCGGAGGCGGCGAAGGCCATCAGATTGCGTTGCTGGTATTCGAGCTGCGCCTGGGCGTTGGTCTCTTCCTTCTCGAGCAATCGCTCGAGCTTGGCGTGCATGCGCGCCGCGTAGGCGGGGTCGTAGGCGCTTAAAGCTGGAAAGGACTGGTGCTTGGCGAGGACGATGGTTTTGGAATCGCCGCGGCGCTCGATGACGCTGCGCAGGAAAGCGGGGACGGAGACGCGGCCCTTGCCGTCGACCGCGTTCAGCGCGCTGCCCTGGAACAGATGCTCAAGCGCCACGACTTCTCCCCGTTCGCAGCGCAAGGCAGACCGTTCGCGGGCGCGCGGTCTCCCGCACGTTCCCGCGTCAGGCTCCACAATGATGGGTCAGCCCCGCGCTACAAGGCGATGTTGGTAACTCAACCCTGATGGGGATACAATGGGTTTTGATGCCATTTAGTGGGAATTCATGGCTACTCGCGGAAAACCGCGACTTTTTCGCCGCAGTTGATTGAGCGTGTTCCTAACCTGTTCTTGGGTGACTTGGTGTGGATAAGTCTGTGCGGCGTTGATTCGCGGTGCGACTCGGCTCGCTGTCCTGCCGATTCCCGGCTCAATCCTCCAGCGCGGCAAGCTCGGCCAGCATCGCGTTGAGATTATTGGCGGTCGGGCCGTCGAGGTCCTCGACGTTGAGGAAGTCGACGTCGGCGACGATCGTCGCTTCGCCCTTGCCGATCCGGCAGTGCGCAACCAGGCGGTCCTTGCTGATCCGGCATTTGCCGGCGAGCGTGCCGGGCGACGCAGTCAGGATCGGTTGCCCGCCGAGGCTGAGCTGCCGCGGCCCGCGCTCGTCGGGTGCGTCGAGCCGCAGCCCCCAGTGGGCGAGCAATCCCGTGTCGGCGAACGCCGGCGGCGGCCGGAACGCGTCGCCCAGCGGCCGCTCGCTGGGCCAGTCGAGCGCCGGGTCGGCGAGAAGCAGCAGCCGCCCGCCGCTCCGCACCCAGCGATCGAGATCGACCAGGGCCTGGGCCGGCTGGGCCAACGGGTGCGCCATCAGCAGCAGCCGGCCCTGATTGAGGGTTTCGGCGTCGGCAACTCCGATCGGAGTCACTAAGTAGCGCGTTTCGAGCGCTTCGAGCGCGGGCGACCCGCCACCCTCGACCCCGAACGTCTCGCCGAACACCAGCGGCAAAGTCGTCAGCAGCATCAGCCTGGGCTTGGCTGCAGTTGCCGCGGGTGGCGGCGCGCCGCTTCCGCGCTCGACGACGTAGGCGAGCCCTGCCGCGGCGATGAGGCCCGCGGCGAGCATGGCCGCGATGCGCACGCGAGCCCCCGCCCGCCGCCCGAGCTTGCCGGTCATTCCTGGTCGCTGCTGGTATTGGCCTGGCTGTCGGCGCCTCCGGGTGCGACCCCGAGCTCGGCCAGCGGCTCCGCCGGAGCGCTGTTGTCCACCTCGTTCGCCGCCTCCGCGGCGCGATCGTCGCTGCCGGATCGGCTGACCACCGAGCCCAGGAGCACCAGCAGGAAGGCGAAGGCCAGTCCGGTCAGTCCAATTCGAATCCGCTGTGCGCTTGAGCCGGCATTGTGTACCATTGCGAAACGAAAGCTATGGCTGGGCCTTACAATATGCAAGCCGTCGATCTTGACCGACCGCACCCGCCTCGCGCAATGGCCGTTTCATGATTCGCACCTTTTTCGCCCTGACCCTGGCCGCCGCGCTGGCCGGCTGCAACCAGCAGGACCAAGCCGAGGCCGACGCGGCCAACGCCGCCGCCAACGCCGCTCCAATCGTGCTGCCGCCGTCGATCATCGCCAGCAAGATCTACCGCTGCAAGGACAACAGCGTCGTCTACATCGACTGGCTGTCGGACAATAAGTCGGCCAACGTCCGCACCGAGCAGAACGGCCCCGCGACCCATGTCGTTGCTCCGGAAGTCGGGCAGCCGATGGTTGCGGAAGGCTTTTCGCTGACCGGCGCAGCCGCCGATTCAGACGTCAGCCTCACCCGCCCCGACAAGGGCGCTCAAAGCTGCCACGTTTAATCGACTGAGGCCGTCCCTCTCCCCTTGAGGAGAGGGTTTGAACTAAGCCGGCTGCGCCTCGCTCATCATCGCGTCCATCCGCCGCTGCATCTCGTCGTCCGGGACGTCCTCGACATGCGTCGCCACGGTCCATTTGTGGCCGAACGGATCGATCAGCGTGCCTGAGCGGTCGCCGTAGAACTGGTCTTTGACGCCCTCGCCGTCGACCTTGCCACCGGCATCGATCGCCTTGCTGAACGTGGCGTCGACGTCCTCGACATAGATCATCAGGCTCGATGTCGTGCCGCCGCGAGACTTGGGCCCGCGGATGTCGCGCTCGGGAAACTCGTCGGCAAGCATCACCGGTGAATCGCCGATCTTGATCTCGGCGTGGCCGATCTTGTCGCCCATCGGCATTCGGAACAGCTCGGTGGCGCCGAACGCGGTCGTGTAGAAATCGATCGCCGCGGCGGCATCGTCGACGATCAGATAGGGCGTGACGCTGTGATACCCTTGCGGAATCGGGCTGACCATTTTCGCTCTCCTCATGGCGGACATGCGCTCATTACCGCTGTTGCGCGAGTCGCTGCAAACCGCCCCGCCGCGCCCTAGCCGCCGCTCGCCGCGCCGGTTAAGGGCCGCGCCATGAGCAGTTCGATCACCCCCCAGATTGTCGCCGAGCACGGGCTTTCGGAGGAGGAATATGCGCGCATCCTCAAAGCCCTCGGCCGCGAGCCGAACCTCGTCGAATTGGGCATCTTCTCGGTCATGTGGTCCGAGCATTGCAGCTACAAATCGTCGCGCGTCCATTTGAAGAAACTGCCGACCGAGGCGCCCTGGGTGATCTGCGGCCCGGGCGAGAATGCCGGGGTGATCGACATTGGCGACGGTGACGCGGCGATCTTCAAAATGGAGAGCCACAACCACCCGAGCTACATCGAGCCCTACCAGGGCGCCGCGACCGGCGTCGGCGGTATCCTGCGCGACGTGTTCACGATGGGCGCGCGGCCGATCGCCAATTTGAACGCGCTGCGCTTCGGCAGCCCCGATCACCCCAAGACCCGGCACCTGGTCGCGGGAGTCGTCCAGGGCATCGGCGGCTACGGCAATTGCGTCGGTGTTCCGACCGTCGGCGGCGAGGTCAATTTCGACCCCGCCTACGACGGCAACATCCTCGTCAACGCGATGACCGTCGGCGTCGCCCGCGCCGACAAGATTTTCTATTCGGCCGCCGCCGGCATCGGCAATTCGGTCGTCTATGTCGGCTCCAAGACCGGCCGCGACGGGATCCACGGCGCAACCATGGCCTCGGCCGATTTCTCCGAGGACAGCGAGGAGAAGCGCCCGACGGTCCAGGTCGGCGACCCGTTCACCGAGAAATTGCTGATCGAGGCCTGCCTCGAGCTGATGGCGTCGGACGCGATCGTCGCCATCCAGGACATGGGCGCCGCCGGCCTGACCTCGTCGTCGGTCGAGATGGCGTCGAAGGGCGGCGTCGGCATCCGCCTCGACATGAACAAAGTGCCGTGCCGCGAGGTAGGGATGACCCCCTATGAGATGATGCTGTCGGAATCGCAGGAGCGGATGCTGATGGTGCTCAAGCCCGGCCGCGAGGACGAGGCCGAGGCGATCTTCACCAAATGGGAGCTGGATTTCGCGGTGATCGGCGAGGTCACCGACAGCGAGCGGATGGAGCTTCTGTGGAACGGCGAGACGGTCGCCGACATCCCGCTCGGCCCGCTGGCCGACGAGGCGCCGCTGTACGAGCGGCCCTATGTGAAGACCGAGCCGCCGGCGCCGCTGACCGACATTCCCGAATCGACCGACATCGCCGCCGATCTGTTGAAGCTGATGGCCTCGCCCGCGCTCGCCTCGCGGCGCTGGGTGTGGGAGCAATATGACAGCCAGGTCGGCGCCAATACCGTCCAGCGCCCGGGCGGCGACGCCGCGGTGGTGCGGGTGCACGGCACCCGAAAAGCGCTGGCGATGACCACCGATTGCACGCCGCGCTATTGCTATGCCGACCCCTATGAAGGCGGCAAGCAGGCGGTCGCCGAAGCCTACCGCAACCTCTGCGCGGTCGGCGCGAGGCCGCTGGCGATCACCAACTGCCTTAACTTCGGCAATCCCCAGCGGCCCGAGATCATGGGCCAGATCGTCGGCTGCCTGGAGGGCATGGCCGAGG
>DATKDM010000022.1:0-654052 GCA_035512655.1 Sphingomicrobium sp.
GAGCCCTCCCAGAACGAGATCCTGGAGAGCCTGCTGCCGCGCAATCTCGCGATCCAGATCTTCACGGCGCTCCTCGAGAACGCCGCGTCCGAGCAGGGCGCGCGCATGTCCGCGATGGACAGCGCCACGCGCAACGCCGGCGAGATGATCGAGAAGCTGACGATCGTCTACAACCGCACCCGCCAGGCGACGATCACCAAGGAGCTGATCGAGATCATCTCGGGCGCCGAGGCGCTGTGATGGCAGGGTCGGAAGACGTCGCGCAGCTCACATACGAGTTGCTGAAGCGCGTCAACGGGAAGATCGACGCCATGGCCGCGGACATCGCGGACCTGAAGATCCGCGTGTCGGCGGTCGAAACCACGCTGGGGCAGCAGGCGATCCAGATCGGTGCGCTGAATGCCCGGATGGACAGGTTCGACGAGCGGCTGGGCCGGATCGAGCGCGCCTCGAGCTGGTGGAACACTGACGGATTGACGACGGGCGCCGGGGCGCTCTGACCGCATAAGGAGAACACTGATGGCCGCAACGGGCAAGGTAACGCAGGTGATCGGCGCCGTCGTCGACGTGCAGTTCACGGACCACCTGCCGGCGATCCTGAACGCGCTCGAGACCGACAACCACGGCAACCGTCTGGTGCTCGAGGTGGCGCAGCACCTTGGCGAGCACACGGTGCGCTGCATCGCCATGGACGCCACCGAGGGCCTGGTCCGCGGCCAGGAGGTGCGCGACACCGACGGGCCGATCACCGTGCCGGTCGGCGACGCGACGCTCGGGCGCATCCTCAACGTCATCGGCGAGCCGGTGGACGAAAGGGGCCCGATCGACGCGACCGAGACCCGCGCCATCCACCAGCCGGCGCCGGATTACGTCGCCCAGTCGACCGAAACCGAGATTCTCGTCACCGGCATCAAGGTCGTAGACCTGCTCGCCCCCTATTCCAAGGGCGGCAAGATCGGCCTGTTCGGCGGCGCCGGCGTCGGCAAGACCGTGCTGATCATGGAGCTGATCAACAACATCGCGCGGGTGCATTCGGGCCTCTCGGTCTTCGCCGGCGTCGGCGAGCGCACGCGCGAGGGCAACGACCTCTACCACGAGTTCCTCGACGCCGGGGTCATCGCCAAGGACAAGGACGGCAACGCCATATCCGAGGGCTCGAAAGTGGCGCTGGTGTTCGGCCAGATGAACGAGCCGCCCGGAGCCCGCGCCCGGGTCGCCCTCGCCGGCCTCGCCCAGGCCGAGTATTTCCGCGACGTCGAAGGCCAGGACGTTTTATTCTTCATCGACAACATCTTCCGCTTCACCCAGGCGGGCTCGGAAGTGTCGGCGCTGCTCGGCCGCATCCCGTCGGCGGTCGGCTACCAGCCCACCCTGGCGACCGACATGGGCCAGCTGCAGGAGCGGATCACCTCGACCGACAAGGGCTCGATCACCTCAGTCCAGGCAATCTATGTCCCCGCCGACGACCTGACCGACCCGGCCCCGGCGACCTCCTTCGCCCACCTCGACGCGACCACGACGCTCAACCGCGCGATTTCCGAGCTCGGTATCTACCCGGCGGTCGACCCGCTGGATTCGACGTCGCGCGTGCTCGAGCCGCGGACCGTCGGCCAGGAGCATTACGAGACCGCCCGCGCGGTCCAGGAGACGCTGCAGGGCTACAAGAGCCTGCAGGACATCATCGCCATCCTCGGCATGGACGAACTGTCCGAAGAGCAGAAACTGACGGTCAGCCGCGCCCGCAAGATCCAGCGCTTCCTGTCGCAACCGTTCCACGTCGCCGAAGTGTTCACCGGCATCCCCGGCAAGTTCGTCCAGCTCGAGGACACCATCCGCTCGTTCAAGGCGGTGGTCGAAGGCGAGTACGACCACCTTCCCGAAGCGGCCTTCTACATGGTCGGCGGGATCGAAGAGGCGGCCGCCAAGGCCCAGCGCCTCGCCGAGGACGCGTAACCGAATGACCGACCTCAACCTCTCCGACTGCGTCAACCAGACCTGCCCGTGGTCGGGCAAGCCGGTCAGCGCCGACAGCCTGACCACCTACCGCGGCCAGGTCGTCGGTTTCTGCAACCCCGGCTGCCGCGAGAAGTTCGAGACCGCCACCCAGGCGTTCGACGCCGCGATTGAGGAGCGCGGGTGATGGCCGACCTCCACTTTGAGCTGGTGACGCCCGAGAAGCTCGTCATGTCCGAAGACGTGCACATGGTCGTCGTCCCCGGTACCGAGGGCGAGTTCGGGGTTCTCGCCGGCCACGCGCCGTACATGAGCACGCTGCGCGACGGCGAGCTCGCCATTTACCGCTCGGCCGGCAGCGACCCGGAGAAAATCGCGGTCAGCGGCGGCTTCGCCGAAGTCAGCGAGCGAGGCCTCACCGTCCTCGCCGAGAGCGCCGGCGCCTGACAATCTCCACTCCCGGCGGCGAGCCTGGGAGCCGCAATTAGCTTTTTCTAAAAGATTGGCGGTTAATCACATCCCGAATCTTGGTGCGGCGGGCCGCATGGGAACGGGGTGGACGTGAGCGCATTCGGAAAACGTAGCGGAGCCGGCGGCGGGCAGCGCCCGAACTTCGGCGTCGCCCGCCCGATGAAATCGTCCGGCGGCAAGGCCCAGGCCATTCCGTCCGGCGGCGAGCAATTCCCGCCGCTCGAGGAGCTCGATTCGGCCGGCGAACCGCCGCTCATCGAGAACGGCGACGCTCCGATCGGGGCGATGGACCGGCTCAACACCCGCCAGAACGCCAGCGGGGAAGCCGCCAGCAGCAAGTCTGAGGGCTTCGAAGCCTCGGTCCACCGGATCAAGGAGCAGGTGCTCCCGCGCCTACTCGAGCGCGTCGACCCCGAAGCGGCGGCGACGCTCAGCAAGGACGAGCTGGCCGAGGAATTCCGGCCGATCATCAGCGAGGTGCTGACCGAGCTCAAGATCAACCTCAACCGCCGCGAGCAGTTTGCGCTCGAGAAGGTGCTGGTCGACGAACTACTCGGCCTCGGCCCGCTCGAGGAGCTGCTCGCCGACCCCGCGATCAGCGACATCATGGTCAATGGCCCCGACCAGTGCTTCGTCGAGCGCAAGGGCAAGCTCGAACTGGCCCAGATCCAGTTCCGCGACGAGGAGCATCTGTTCCAGATCGCCCAGCGGATCGTCAACAAGGTCGGCCGCCGGGTCGACCAGACTACCCCGCTCGCCGACGCTCGCCTCCAGGACGGCAGCCGCGTCAACGTCATCATCCCGCCCTTGAGCCTTCGCGGCACCGCCATCTCGATCCGCAAATTCTCCGAAAAACCGATCACGCTCGACATGATGACCGGCTTCGGCTCGATGTCCGACAAGATGGCGACCTTGCTCAAGATCGCCGGCGCCAGCCGAATGAACGTCGTCATCTCGGGCGGCACCGGCTCGGGTAAGACGACGATGCTCAACGCGATGTCGAAGATGATCGACCCCGGCGAGCGCGTCATCACCATCGAGGACGCCGCCGAGCTGCGGCTTCAGCAGCCGCACTGGCTGCCGCTCGAGACCCGTCCCGCCAACCTCGAGGGCCAGGGCGCGATCTCGATCCGCGACCTCGTCATCAACGCCCTGCGCATGCGCCCTGACCGCATCATCCTGGGCGAAATTCGCGGCCCCGAGTGCTTCGACCTGCTCGCCGCGATGAACACCGGCCACGACGGCTCGATGGCGACGCTCCACTCCAACTCCCCGCGCGAGTGCCTGGCGCGCATGGAGAACATGGTGATGATGTCGGACATCAAGATCCCGAAGGAAGCGATTTCGCGCCAGATCGCCGATTCGGTCGATCTCATCGTGCAGGTCAAGCGCCTCCGCGACGGCTCGCGGCGGACGACCAACATCACCGAAGTGATCGGCATGGAGGGCGACGTCATCGTCACCCAGGAATTGTTCAAGTTCGAGTATCTCGACGAGAGCCCCGACGGCAAGATCCTCGGCGAATACCGCTCGATGGGCCTGCGCCCCTACACGCTCGAGAAAGCCAAGCAGTTCGGCTTCGATCAGCCGTATTTGGAGGCGTGCCTCTAGGCACCGGCCGCCGGCGGTTCGCCCGGTGGAGCCCCGACAGCGGGCATTGCATAGAGCTCGATATCCCCGACCGCCGCTCGGCACCGCCGCAGCGCCGGCGCCGGCGTCGCACCGGCCCGGCACGCATCCTCAAGCGCTCGCGCGCATTCGGATAACCGGGTCAGGCCGAGCATTCCGGTTTGCGAAACGATCTTGTGCGCGAGGCTCTTTAGGCCCGGATCGTTAGCGGCGGAGTTGACCACCACTCGAAGCTGCCGGTCCAGGTCCGCGAGATAGGCGAGCAATCGATCGGGCGGGATGAGGCGCCGAAGCGCCGCCAGGGACGCCGCGTCGAAGACGGCCGGGTCGATGTCTGCGTCGGTTGGAATTGGACTGATCCCGTGGCTAGGCGCCAGCCGCTCGTTGGTTGTCCAAGTCCCGGGCTTGGGCCGCGACGTATTTCTCGATGAGCGCCTCGACCCGCACCACAAGTTCGTCGGGGTCGAATGGCTTGCGCAGATAGTCGTCAGCGCCGGCGGCCAAAGCAATGCCTTCGTCGGCGGCGCCGCACCTGGCGGTCAGGATCAGGACCGGTGTCGCGTAGGCTTTCGCCGACGCCCGGATTTCCTTGAGCGCGACGATCCCCGAGACTTGCGCCATGGTGCAATCCAGGATCACGACATCGGGTCGCTTGAGCTCGACCACATTGCTGACGGGCTTGCCGTCGTTAAGCTCACCCACGACGTGGCCCCGGGTCTCCAGCGCGGTGCGCACGACGTCCACGACCAATTCATCGTCGTCGGCGATGATCACGAACGGCATGCGCTTCTCCCGTCGGCCGGTGCAGACAAGTGGGCATCGCCGGCCGGCTGGTTGCCAGCTGGGGCCACGGTCGCGGGCATGTCGATAACCCGGCGAATGGCGTCGTGCAGCTCCTGCTGCTTGAACGGCTTTGCCACGTAATCGTCCATCCCCGCCTGGCGGAATTCCCGGACCTGTTCCGGCAATGCGTTGGCGGTCATTGCGATAATCGGCGTATGCCGCGCGGGGCCGGTCATCTGCCGGATCTCGCGTGTGGCCGTGACCCCGTCCATCCGCGGCATCTGGATGTCCATCAGGATCACGTCGAACGAATCCTGTTCGAGCGCTGCGATCGCCTCGATCCCGTCGTTGGCGATTTCCACGTAGTGGCTGGCCCGGCGGAGAATGGTGCAAGCGAGCTCCTGGTTCATCGGAAGATCTTCGACGAGGAGAATGCGCACTCCCCGGCGGTCGACCGGATCGGCGCAATTCTGCGGTTTCACTTGTGTCCGGGTGGACATCTCAAGCTCGATCTCGAACCAGAAGGTCGCTCCCGCTTGCTCGTTGTTGACGAAGCCGATGCTGCCGTTCATCAGCCCCACAAGGCTCTTGCAGATCGACAGGCCGAGCCCTGTTCCGCCATACGTTCGGCTGATCGACGGGTCGGCCTGCGCGAACTGCTCGAAAAGCCCCGACTGGCCGTTCACGGGGACACCGATACCGGTGTCGGAAACCGCAAAGCGCAAGTGCTCCTTCGACGCTACCGAGGGAATCTTGGTGATCTCGAGCGTAACACAGCCAACGGACGTGAACTTCACCGCGTTGCTCAAAAGATTGAGCAAGATTTGCCGGATACGGGCCGGGTCGCCGCGATTGTAGAGCGTCAACTCCGGGTCGATGCGAATCCGAAGTTCGAGACTTTTCGCCAGCGCGTCCCTTTCGACGATTGCAACCGTGCTGCTGACCAGCGTGTCGAGCGAAAAGGGCTCCTCGGTCAGTTGGACCTTGCCCGCATCCAGCTTCGAAAAATCGAGGACGTCGTTGACCACGGTCAACAGTGCGCCGCTGGCGTTCTTGACCTGCTCGAGATATCGCTGCTGCACGAGAGTCAGGGACACATCGTCAAGCAACAAGTCGATGAAGCCGATAATGCTGTTGAGCGGCGTCCTGATTTCATGGGTCATGTTGGCGAGAAATTTCGTCTTGGCATCGTTCGCTGCAACAGCTTCCGCGCATGCAATGTCCACAGCTTCCGCGCAGGCAATGTCCGCTTTGGCGCTGAGCGCAAGCGCAGCCGTTTGAAGGCTCTTGCGTTCGATCGCGTAATGGATCGCGCGCAACAGGCTCCTCGAATCGATCTGGCCTTTGACTAGGTAATCTTGTGCGCCATTGTGCACAGCTTCCACCGCCAGGCGATCGTCGTCCATGCCGCTCAGGACCACCAGCGGGACGGCCGGTGCCGCCGCTTGTGCCCGGCTGACCGCTTCCAATCCCTCGGCGTCGGGCAATCCAAGGTCGAGGAGGACGACGTCGACGACGTTATCGGCGAGATGCCTCTCGGCTTCCGTCATGGTGGTCACGTGAGTCATCACCGTCGACTTGCGTTTGTCTTCGTCGAGCATCTCGCGCAGCAGCCGAGCATCGCCCGGGCTGTCTTCGACGACCAGCAGCGCGGTCATGTTCGCCCGGCCCACGGTTCACATGTCCTGCGGTAGCTTGGCTTTTTCGAACCAAAAGTCGTTGATGCTCCGGACGACGCTCTCGAACTCTTCCAGTTGCACCGGTTTGGTGAGGTAGCTGTTGGCCTGGAGGTTGTAGAGCAGGTTGATGTCGGTGGCGGCATTCGACGTTGTGAGGATCACCGTGGGAATGGTCTTGAGGCTGTCGTTCGAACGGATGTGCTTGAGTACCTCGCGCCCGTCCATCTTCGGAAGGTTGAGATCGAGTAGGATGAGGTCCGGCCGGGGGGCGTCCGAATAGGCCCCTTCTTTTGCCAGGTACGCCAGCGCCTCGATGCCGTCCACCACGACGTGGATCTGAATGTCGAAGTTGGCCGCGCGAAACGCTTCCTGCGTTAGGCGAACGTCGCCCGGACTATCCTCGACGAGTAGAACGTTCGTTCTCATGGCCATGTCTTTCAAGTTGCGGCTCCCCCAAAGCAAAGCGGAAGGTGGATCCGTGATTGAGCCTGGACGTGACTGATATTTCGCCGCCATTGCGCTCGACGATCTTCCGGCAGATCGCCAACCCTATCCCAGTGCCCGAGAACTCCCGCCGGTTGTGCAAGCGCTGGAACATGCCGAAAATGCGTTCGTAATATTGCGCCTCGATCCCAATCCCGTTGTCCTTGACCGCAAATTGCCACTTGTCGCGCTTCTGCATCACCGAGATGCGCACGTCAGGAGTTTTAGCCGAGCGATACTTGATGGCGTTACCGATCAAGTTCTGGAACAGTTGGACCAGCTGCATTTCGTCGGCATGGACGGGCGGCAACGCTTCAGCGGTAATGCGCGCACCGCTTTCGGCGATGGCCTGGCCGAGATTGCTCAAGGCAAGGTCGAGGGCGTTCTGGCTCGAAACCAAGGTGACGTTCATTCCCGTGGTTACGACGCGCGAATAAGCGAGCAGGTCCTGGATCAGACGCTGCATGCGCGCTGCGCCGTCGACAGCAAAAGCGATAAACTCGTCCGCGTCAGCATCGAGCTTGCCGGCGTAGCGCTGAGCGAGAAGCTGGGTGAAGCTGGAAACCATCCGCAGCGGCTCCTGCAGGTCATGGGAAGCGATGTAGGCGAACTGGCTCAGCTCATCGTTTGAGCGTTTGAGTTCGGCAATCATCCCAATCAGGTCCGCTTCGGCGGCTTTGCGGCTGCTGATGTCTCGAATAGCCGCGGTCACCAGGATTCCATCCACGCTTTCGAGCGGGCTGAGCATGATCTCGATCGGGAACTCCGCTCCGTCCCTGCGGCGAGCTGTCAGTTCGATCCCGGTGCCGATCTCTTGCGCCAGGGCTTCCTCGGGCGACCGCAGCTTGTCGGCCGCCAGCCGCTCGGCAAATCCAATTGGGATGATGTCCGTGACCTTGCGGCCGATGAGCTCGTCGCGGCTGTAGCCGAATTGCTTTTCCGCCTGGACGTTGAGCAGGACGATCTCGCCGCTCTGGCTGACCACGACCATCGAATCCGGCGCGGCCTAGAGCAGACCGCGGTACCGTTGCTCCGCGCGCCGCAACGTTTCTTCCGCGGCCTTGCGCGTGCTGATGTCGCGGATCGCGGCGGTGACCAGCACTCCGCCGGGGCTGGCGAGCGGGCTGAGCATGATCTCGATCGGGAATTCGCCGCCGTCCTTGCGCAGTGCGACCAGCTCGATGCCGGTGCCGATATGCTGGGCGAGCGCCTCCGCGGACGACCGGCTGCCGTCGGCGATGAGCCGCTCGGCAAAACCGGTTGGAATGATGTCGGTGACCTTGCGGCCGATCAGCTCGTCGCGCGGGTAACCGAACTGCTTTTCCGTCTGGACGTTGACGAGGACGATCGCCCCGCTTTCGTCGACAACCACCATGGCATCGGGCGCGGCCTCGAGCAGACCGCGATATTTCGCTTCCGACTGCGCGAGCTGGAACTCCGGCTCACGGGCTGGGATAGCGTAATTGGCGGCAACGCTGTTCAAATTTCGTCACCCGACGAGCCAAGCGAGAGGAATTAGCGTCTCTCAGTCACCCGGATGCTGGCGGCGGGATCGGGCAATCCCTGCTGATTACCGAGGAACGCATAACAAGCCACTGCCTCTTGGTTCATTCCGGAGGCAATCGACCGCTCGACCTGGTCGTTTCGGCCTTCGACCGTTGCAAGCTGCGGCCGGACTTGCCACACGGCCGCTGTCCATTCGAAGGAGCGATCCATGCTGTCTCGTCCACTGATCGGCTTGCTGCTGGCGGCCGCTATTTTGCCCGGCTGCGCCCCTGCCCCGCCCGCCGCCGCGCAAGCCTCGCGGGCAGCGCTCGAAGCCGCGGTCGCGTCACCGTCGCGAACGCCCGCCAACGTCGCCCGCGACCCCTATCGCCGGCCGATCGAGACCCTGTCCTTCTTCGGAGTGAGGCCGGGCGACACGGTTGTCGAGCTGTGGCCCGGCGGCGGCTGGTACACCGAAGTCCTCGCACCCTACCTCGCCTCCGGCGGCGGCCGCTTGATCCTTGCAACGCTCGACGGTCAGCCCGGCGGGGTCGCGAAGCTGCAGCAAGCGCACCCGGCGGTCTATGCCGGCATCGGCACCGCGGTTTTCCCCGCGTTCGACGCCGCCGCGACCCGTGTACCCGACGGCACGGCCGACGTCGTCCTGACTTTCCGCAACGTCCACAACTGGCGGATGGGCTACCGGCGCGACGACAAGCAGGATTACAGCGCCGAGGCCTTCCGCCAGATCTATGCGATGCTCAAGCCGGGCGGCACTCTCGGCATCGTCGACCACCGCCTGCCCGAGGACGCCAGCGACTTGGCCGAGCGGACCAGCGGCTACATCAAGGCGTCGACGGTCCGGCGGCTGGCCGAGCAGGCGGGCTTCCGCCTCGCCGCCGCTGCGGAAATCAACGCCAATCCGAACGACAGCGCCGACTGGCCAGACGGCGTCTGGACGCTGCCGCCGTCGCTCCAGCTGAAGGAACAGGATCGCGAGAAGTATCTGGCGATCGGCGAAAGCGACCGGATGACCCTGAAGTTCGTCAAGCCGGGGCGCTAGGCTTCCAGCCCAAGCGACTTGACGACGGAAGAACGCCCATCTGCCCCTCGCAGGTAATTTCACTTGCGCGAGCAGACACTAATGTCCGTTTTCGACCCAAAGCGGACATGGTGAAATACGCCCACGAGCATAGGAGCGGCTTAGCTCTTGCTACGTCGCTGGCGGAAGAGGATGCTACCGCTTGCATGCGGCGTTCCATCGTGTGCGACACGGGGGACGAATGATGCCGATCACTGCTTTCAACAGCGTTGCCGACGGCCTGGATCCAAGTCGAAGAAGCCGCGAGCACTTCGTCGCCCATACCAACACAGATGATGAGGGACCCTGGATTCCCTACGCGGACGGAGTCTGGATCCAGCCCTGCTGCTTCGACGTCACTTCAGGTGGTTTCAGTGTCCTCCTAAAGGGGCTGCCTGGCGCGCAGCTCGGGGTCCACTACCACGTGGGTACGGTTCGAGGGTACACACTGCGCGGGCACTGGCGGTACCTGGAGCACGACTGGATCGCGCGACCCGGGACGTTCATCTATGAACCCGCCGGGGAGGCCCACACGCTGGTGATCACCGACGACTCACCAGAGCCTGCACTGATTTTCTTCGTCGTCGAAGGTGGCCTTATCTACTTGGACAAGGCGGAAGGCGGCGGATTTGCTGCCTATGAGGATGGCTTCTCGATGCTCGAGCTCTCGCGCAATTACTATCGTGAGGCAGGGCTTGACGCACACCGTTTGGACGCCCTCATCCGCTAGTTGTCGCGTCCAATTGTCTGTTTTCCACCCAAAGCGGACATTCGGTAGGTCTCAGCTGGAAATGACGCCGGCGTCGGCTGCTCATGTTCGGTCATTGGTGCCATTGGAACGGGATTGGCGAAGATTCGGGCCGATGCGGCCAGCAAACCGTTCGTCGAGCCTAAGACCTAAGCCGCGTCAGCAGCTTCGAGCGCCTCCGACGCACTGACCCAGCGCGCCTCGGCGGCTCCCAGGCGCGCCACCACCTCGGCGTGGCACTTCATCAGCTCGGACATCGGCAAATCAACATCAGCCGCAACTGCGGAAGCGGGGTCGAACATCGCCTGCTCAAGCTGCGTCCGCCGCTCTTCCAGCTTGGCGATCTGCGCCTCGGCCGCTTTAGCCGCCTTGCGCAAGCTCTGGCTGCGTTCGCGGGCAGCGGCTGCCGCACGCCGGGCTTCCTTGCGCTTCGGGGCCGCGGCCGACCTGTCTTCCTGAGCGCCGCCCGTCGCGGTGCCGAGCACGAGTTTCATGTAGTCATCCAGGTTCCCGTCGAACTCGCGGACCGTGCCTGCGTCGACAAGGAACAGGCGGTCGGCGGTCAGTTCGAGCATATGGCGATCGTGGCTGACGATGATCACCGCGCCATCATATTCGTTGAGCGCGTGAACGAGCGCTTCGCGCGCGTCGACATCAAGGTGGTTGGTCGGCTCATCCAGAATGAGCATGTGCGGCGCGTCGCGGGTCACGAGGGCCAGCGCCAGCCGGGCCCGCTCGCCTCCCGACATGGTGGCGACCTCCCGGTTCGCTATGTCTCCCGAAAAGCCAAATCGGCCGAGCTGGGCGCGCACCGCCTTTGGGGGAGCGTCGGGCATCAGCCTGCTCATGTGCTGGAGCGGGGTGCCGGACGCGTCGAGCTCCTCGACCTGATATTGCGTGAAATAACCGACGCGCAGCTTGCCCGGAGCGCGCACCTCGCCGCTCATCGGCGGCAATTGACCCGCAATGAGCCGCGCGAGCGTCGTCTTGCCGTTGCCGTTGCGGCCCAATAGCGCGATCCTGTCGCTGGGATCGAGGCGGATGTTCAGGTCCGCCAGAACCGGCTTGCCCGCTTCGTACCCTACCGATGCGCCGTCGAGGGTCAGCAGCGGCGGCTTGAGCTCTGCCGGGTTGGGGAAGTCGAAGCGCAACGTCGGGTCTTCGGTGGCCGCAGCAACCGGCTCCATCCGCGCCAGCGCCTTCATTCGACTTTGGGCCTGGCGAGCAGTGTGCGATTTCGCCCGCCAGCGGTCGACGAACGCCTGCAGCTTGGCCCGCTCGGCAAGCTGCTTTTCGCAAGCCGCCTGCGCTTGCGCCTGGCGTTCGAGCCGCTGCCGCTCAAAGGCATCGTAGCCCCCGCGGTAAAGCGTCGTTCGGCCGTGTTCCAAATGAAGGATGTAGTCGGTCACATTGTTGAGCAGGTCGCGCTCGTGGCTAACGATCAACATCGTCGCGCGGTAACTGCGCAGGAAGTCCTCCAGCCACAGCGTTGCCTCAAGATCGAGGTGATTGGAGGGCTCGTCGAGCAGGAGCACGTCCGGCTGCGAGAACAGGAGAGCCGCCAAGGCGACCCGCATCCGCCAGCCGCCCGAGAAAGTCTCCAAGGGCGCCTGCTGCATCTCTTCACCAATGCCCAGCCCGGCGAGGATCTTCGCGGCCCGCGACGGAGCGGCGTGAGCGTCGATCGCATTCAGCCGTTCGTGCGCTTCGGCGACGTGCTGGTGGTCCGTGCCTGCCTCGGTTCGCTCCAGCAAGCGCGTGCGCTCGACATCGGCGGCGAGGACATGTTCGAACGCGGATTGGGAGCCGCCCGGCGCGTCCTGGGCGATATATCCGACTCTTGCGCCCTTCGGCAGCTCGACCGATCCGCCGTCCGGTTCAAGCTCTCCCGCCACGATCCGCATCAGCGTGGATTTGCCGGCGCCATTGCGCCCGACCAGGCCGACACGGCCACCGCCGGGCAGCGCAGCATTGGCACCATCGATGATGATCTCACCGCCGAGCCGCACGGTGACGTCGTTCAAGTTCAGCATCGCCCCGTTACTCGCCGCCGACCGATCCCAGTGCCGTTGAACCCGTCCACAAGCAGGTCACTGCGCCGTTTTCCACGCGGTGTTGGGCGCGGTCGCCGGATTGCACCTTCGCGACATAGCCGGGCAGTTCCGCCTCGAACTCCGGAAAGTAGCGCGCAATGATCGTGACATCGAACCTCGAAAGGATCGCCTCCTTGGGTTCGCGGTCGAGCAGGAACAGGAATGCCGCCTCGATGCACTGTTCCGGCGAGCAGCGCTCGGCCGCCAGCCGCTCGCAGTCGCGGCTCGACATGGTGACCTGGTGGCGCGTCTCGCTGCCCCCGCCGCTGACCGACACATCGAACTCGAGCGGGTCGGACTGGCCGGTTTGGTTCACCGTGATCATGTCAGACCTTTGCGGACTTTCGAGTCCTCGGAAGCGCGGCAGTTCCACAGCATCTGGGCCTCCGACGGCGATGAGTGCCGCGGCCCCTGGGCGCCACAAGCACTGCAGTCCACCGTGAAAAGCTTGGCATAGGTGTATTCGTAAAGCGCCAGATTGTTCGCCGAGCAGAAGGGACACGCGCGCAGTTTGATCCCGTCGCTGAGGTGCAACGACCGCCGTGTCCACAGGGGCTCGTTGTTCGGGCGCTCGGGCACTCTACATCCGTTCCCGCACCGCGAGGAACTCTATGTGCGGCCATTCTTCGACGAAGCGGCCAAACTCCCATTCGTTTCTCATCAGCAAGACTGGCGCTCCGTCCTGGTCCGCCGCCATCTTCGAATGGTTGGATTTGGTCAGCTTCGCGAACTCGGCGGGATCGTCCGACCGGACCCAGCGCGCGACCTCGAACGGCGACGGCTCGAAGCCGAGCCTCGCTCCATATTCCTGCTCGAGACGCGTGCTGAGCACGTCGAGCTGGAGCTCGCCGATGACGCCGACAATCCACTGCGAGCCGATCGCCGGCTTGAACAGCCGGATCACGCCTTCTTCCGCAAGATCGGTGAGACCGCGCCGCATCTGTTTCACCTTGAGCGGATCCCCCAGGATCACCCGGCGCAGGATTTCCGGAGCGAAATCGGGAAGGCCGGTGAAGGCGAGATCGCCCTTTTCGCTCAGCGTGTCGCCGACCCGCAAAGTCCCGTGGTTGGGGATGCCGATGATGTCGCCGGCGACCGCGACATCGGCGAGCTCGCGGTCCCGCGCAAAGAAGGTGATCGGATTATGGATGCTGATCGCTTTTCCCGATCGCGTGCTGATCAGCTTCATACCGCGCCGCAAAACCCCCGAGCAGATGCGCACGAAGGCAATCCGGTCGCGATGGTTCGGGTCCATGTTGGCCTGGACCTTGAACACGAAGCCGGTGACGCGCTCTTCCGCCGGGTCGACCGGTTCCGGCCGTGCCGGCTGCACCCGCGGAGCCGGCGCATATTCGGACAGGCAGTCGAGAAGCTGCTCGACGCCGAACAGCTTGAGCGCGCTGCCGAAAAAGACCGGCGTCAGGTTTCCTGCGTTGAACGCTTCGCGCTCGAAAGCTGGGTAGGCCGCGAGGGCGAGCCCCCCTTCCTCGCGCAACGCGCGGCAGGCCTCGGACGGCATCAGCGCATCGATCTTCGGGTCATCGAGGCCGGCCGTTGCAACCCGCTCACCGGGCGACGTGCCGTCGCTGCGATCCACCGTGCGGAGCTTTCCGCTGGCGAAGTGAAACAGCCCGTGGAACAGGCCGCCCATGCCGGTCGGCCAATTCTGCGGCGAGACATCCAGCTGCAGCGTTTCGGCAATCTCGTCGAGCAGCGCGAACGGGCTCAGGCCCTCGCGATCGACCTTGTTGATGAAGGTCACGATCGGGATGTTGCGAAGGCGGCAAACCTCGAACAGCTTGCGGGTTTGCGCTTCGATCCCCTTCGCCGCATCGATGACCATTATCGCGCTGTCGACCGCGGTCAGGGTCCGGTACGTGTCCTCCGAAAAGTCCTGGTGGCCCGGTGTGTCCAAGAGGTTGAAGAGGATATTGCCGCGCTGGAAAGTCATCACCGAACTGGTGACCGAGATGCCTCTTTGCTGTTCGATCGCCATCCAGTCGGATCGAGCCCGGCGCCGGTCGCCGCGGGCGCGCACCTCTCCCGCTTCGCGGATCGCGCCCGCACAATAGAGCAGTTTCTCGGTGAGCGTGGTCTTGCCGGCATCGGGGTGGGAGATGATCGCGAACGTCCGCCGCTCGAAGGCAGCCATATCCGCCAGGGCCAGGTCGTCCCCGGCCACGCCTTGTCCACCGGGACCGCCATTTTCCAGATCATCAACACCCAAAGTCACATCGTCTCCTCTATGCTCACGTCAATTCGCCGGAGCTTCGAAGGCCCCATTTGCGATGACGCTCGGACCAGGCGTTCGGCATTTGCCGACCAATCACCGGGGTCGAGCTCATCGCCGGCGACCGCTGCCCCGGCAATTCATCTCGTCCCTGGTCGCCGCTTTCGTCAGCGTCAGCTGAATGACGATCATCAAGGGTGCCCTTGCCGCGCAACGGCAGCTGGGACTGCGCCTGCATAGAGGACGACGCTGATTTTTTGTAGCCACTAATCCAGCGGCAGCGTCGGTGACGCTGGCCGTCGGCAGATCCCGTCCCAATATGCATGCTTAAGGGGCTGCCTCGCACCGGTATCGGTTGGCACCGCCAGCCGTCCCCCCAAAAAAGCAAGTCCGTCCGATTGACACGCGCAAGAACAAGGGTGCGGACGAAAACCGTGGTAACACCCATTCATGAGGTCATGGATGGCGCCTGTCTTGATGCTCGCTTTGGCGGCCTGCGCAGAGCCGGCTCGCGAAAGCCTGCTTCGCATTGGATCCGCGACCTATCGAGTGCCCGAAAGCCATATCCAATCGGTCAATGCCGAGCCGCACCAGTTCGTCCGGATCAGTCCGCCGGACGAGCCTTTCGACCTTGTTTACGACAGTCGGACCAAGCTTCAGAGGGACGATCGGGGCTGGCCGGTAATCTTTTCCATCAACGATAGGACTGGCTCAAACGTTAGCCGCTACACAGCGCACGATCTGAAAATTCTCTGCCTCAGGGCGGTCAACCCAAGGGGCGGCTGCGCCATGGTCCTGCGGGTCGGTGACGCGGAGTGGTCGGTTCTGTTTCCGGAAAGCCAGCTGCAATCCGCGCGGCTCATCAGGCAAGATGCCATCGATGCCTTGGACGGCTATTCGATCTAGCGCGGCGGGCGGGCGGGTCCCGTCAGGTATTAGCGGTTTCGAAAAGCGCCCGGCGCGCGAGAAACCTCGGAAACCGGGCCGCTAAACTACTGGGATTACAAGAGAAAAATGGTGGGCGTGGCAAGGATTGAACTTGCGACCCCTGCGATGTCAAGACAGGCGCGTTGTTCATTTCCCTTAATTATCAGCCATTTTCTCGACAACGGCGAGCGGGGAATCGACTGCCTCCTGAGTAGGATATTTCGCTTTTTACCGCACTTTTACCGCGCCTACTTTCAACTACTATTCCGGCTCGCCCACGTCGTCGCAAAGAACCGGCAGAACTGTGCGCCCTGCCGAATCTGCTTCGGAACAGCATGCTATCTATTTCAACGTCTTGGCTGCGCAGCTCGCTCCATAAACACTTGCAGAGTTGTCTAATTGGCTTTCGACCCACGGCGGACATGAGCTCTGTACTCAACCCCGACATTCCAAAGCCGCAACTCTAGCGGTTTGCGGACAGCCAGCTTGCGCAATGTGTTGCCCGATCAGATTGGGTCATCAATTCAGTAGCCTACGCGCCCCTTGTACGAGCCAGACTATTTTTTCAGCCGGAGAACAGCACTAGCGGCCGCCATCGCCGTCCGTCCCTACCGGTGCTGACCGAGCAAACGCAGGGAGCCAGTTGCCAAACTGCGCAGCCAGTGCGGCGGGCTGGCGCCATGGATTAGGGACCGCCACAAAAGGCCTCCGCCTTTGGCGATATCGCCCGACGCGAGCCGATCGCAAGCCGCGCTTGCCAGATGGTTTGCCCAGCGACGCCGGGCGAGCCTGGCACAAGCCGGATCCCTGCACCGATCCAACGCTTTCTTGAAGATCATCGCCGCCGACTCGTGCGGGTGGGCTCTCGTCAGTGTTGTGCGGCTGGGATGGTCTCGGATGAGCGCTAGAACTTCCGAAACGGCAACGACATCGGCGGCCTCGGAAAGGCGCAAAGCAAGATCGAGATCTCCATGTGTAAGCAAACCTTCGTCGAACCCGCCAACTTCGTCGAACAGCCTGCGGCGAACGAGCCACGTGACGATGAAAGCACCGGTTTGATCATTGAGCAGTTGAGCGGCGATCCGGCCCGATAGCGCACGAAAGCGGCCAGCTCGGAAGGGTACGGGCGCTCCCGCTCTGTCGATGTGCCGGATATTCGCATAGCACCAGCTGGCTTGAGAGCTTTGTAGCGCCCGCAACTGTGTTTCCAGGCGTCTCGGAAGCCAGAGGTCATCCGAATCGAGGAAAGCGAGATACTCGCCGGTTGCGGCTGCGACGCCGGCATTGCGAACGCGCGAAATATTGCCGCTATGCGCTAGCCGAACCAACTTTATTCGCGAATCTGCAAGTCGCTCGACCCGCTCGATGGTTGCATCCGTCGAACCATCGTCGACGACCAGCAACTCCCAGCGCCGATAGGTCTGCGCGATGATTGACTCCACCGCTTCCATCAGCATGTCTGCGCGGTTGAAGGTCGGCAGGACGATCGTAACGAGCGGATCGATACCGGAAGTTTCTGCGCCAGATGGCGTCATCCCCGAGTGCTCGCCCTCCATTTGTCTGTGCTAAGTTGCGACCATAATCTCAAGCCCGCAACCTGAAAACGATCGTTCAAATACCGAGCCTGATGCGCAAAACTTGCGCGCGCATCCGAACTGGCGAATTGAAGAGATGTGCAACGTGTGCCGAATTTCGGAGAACTGTCACCGCAGGAGGTGATAAAGCGATTTCGTTGGGCCAAGCGACGCGGGACCCCCGCGTGGCTTTGGCCCGAAACCTCTGTTGAACAGTGGCGCGATGCGCTCCACCGCATCGAGCCCATCGTCCGTGGCGCACTTGGGGGTGATCCGAGCGGTCACGCGCTGGACGGGGACGCGGAAGCCGTCGGCCTCGCCTGCTATACCTCGGGCGTCGGTCCGTTGCTCGGCTGGTGGCGAGGGCACCAGCTGATCGAAACGAGTCCCGAGGTCGGTGCGGTTCTCGACCTCCACCTGGCGCACAACCAGCAGCGAGCCGCCCGGATGGAGGCTGCCGCACTCACGCTCGTCGAGGCGCTCTATCAGCGCGGCGTATCCGCTCTGATCCTCAAGGGCGCCCACACGGCCCGCGATTACTTCCCAGATCCTGGGACCCGTCCCGCTTCCGACATCGACCTGCTCATCGATCCTGCCGCCACCAGCCACGTGGAGGAGGCAATGCTTGCCTGCGGCTATATCGCTGCCGCTCGCGGGCGCTATGAAAGCAATTGGCGGCTCGAGGGCGCACCCGAGCACCCCAAGTCCCTGCGGCTAGTGCACTGCGACGATCCGTGGTCCGTGGACATCCACACTTCACTCAACGTGCCCGTCAGCGCGGGGGCACCCGTCGCCGAGCTCGACGCGGCCGAACCGCTGGCGAGCAGGCGCCGCTGGAGTGTGTCGCCGAACGCGCGGACACTCGAACAACCGCTGCTGCTCTTGCATCTCGCGGTCCACGCGGGCGGCGGGCTGCAGAACCTCACCTTACTTCGGCTCGTGGAACTCCACTTCGTCATCCGGCGCGACATCGCAAACGGCCTGCTGTCGTGGGGCGCCTTTATGGATTTGGGTCGCCGCACGGGCTCGCTCGGGTTCGCCTGGCCCGCGCTGAAGCTGTGCGAGGATCTCGTTCCTGCGACAGTGCCCGAGGATGTGTTGCGCGCATGCGCCCTGTCCGTCCCGCCGGGCGCTCGGCGTGTCGTGGAGCGCCTGGTTCCGGCGACCGCGCAACGGGTCGATCGCGCGTCGATCAGCGAGCATTTCATGTGGGCCGCCGGGGCTTCCGGACGCCTGCGGCAGGCGGCCTGGGACTTCGCTCCGTCGCGCTCTTGGAGCCAGCTACGGCTGCTTTACCAAAAGCGGCTGTGGCAGTTGCTGCGCGGGCGCATCAGCCGCTAGCTGCGGCTGGAACCATAGAGCTGCCGGCCGTGGCTTTGCTGTCCGGGCGGAGATGACCATAGGCCTGGCGGTCGTCCGGGGAGATGGCTCCTAGAGCTCGGATGCGGCGCAGGAGTCGAGGGTTGGAGTAATTCTCACGATCCCATCGGCGCCAGGCCGCAATCCGGCCGAGGGCCTTGCCCCAGACGCGCACGCGTTTCTCGTGAACCGAGGGAAAGCGGCTTTTCAGGACCAGCTCGAAATCCTCCACACGCTGCTTCAACCGCCGGTCGAGCCAGGGCGTCATCGGGTCTTCATGAGTCATCCACGCGACCCATTCCGGTTGGACCCATTCCTCCAGCGTCGCGGGAGTGCCCGCAAGCGCGTCGACGTCGCCATAGGTGCCCGCCCGCTGCGGCGTCGGCGTGTAAAAATAGCTGATCAGTTCCATTTGCGGATTGATCGTCTTGAGCTTGCGAATGAACGCCAGCGTCGTCTCGATCTCTTTTTCCGGCTCGTCCGGATCGCCGAACACGAACGAAAATTCGGGAATCACTCCATATTGTCTGGTCAGCGCCGCGACCGCCGCAATCTGTTCGGTGGTCGTTCCCTTGTTCATCTTATTCAGTACTTCGTCGGAACCCGATTCAGCGCCGCAGAACACCATCGTAAGACCGGCTGCGCGAAGTCCCCGCCAGGTGCTGTCGGAGAAACGGGTCAGTGCATCGACGCGCGCTTCGCACCACCACCGCAGCCCGAGCGGCCGCATCGTCTCCGCGACTTCGCGCGCGTGGGCCTCGTTGAGGAAAAAATTATTGTCGTAGAAGTGGACCGAATCCATCCCATGGTTCCGCGCTAGGAACGCAAGGTGCTCGGCGGTCCTTTCTGGCGACTGAATTTTCTCGCGCCGACCGAAGACTGAGATCACGCCGCAGAAATTGCACCCGTACGGGCAGCCGATGGACGCTTGGTACACGCCCGACCGATTCCCCAAAAACGTCGGGTGCAGATATTCGCCGACGTCGATTTTCGCATAGGGTGGAGCAGGAAGCTCACCCGGACCGATCCAGGGGCGCTCGGGCCCGATCCAGTGGTTGCCGTCGGGCTGACGAAAGGCGAGGCCGGCCACGGATTTAGGATTGCGAGCGCCGTCGAGCGCCTCGAGCAGCTCAACTAGCGTTCGCTCACCTTGGCCGCGAATCAGCCAATCTACATAGGGAGCATTGAGCACCGGCTCTGGGTAGAGGCTGCCGAAATTGCCCCCCCAGATGATTGGGAGCGTGGGAAAGCGGGCCTTGCATTCCTTCGATAGCTGCACCGCGCTCACAAGTTGCGGCCCCGGCATGACCGTCAGCGCAACGACCCTGACCGGATCCGATGTGACCGCCTGCCGCTCGACATGCCCAGCAATGACGGCAAGCACATCAATGCCCGGCAGGTTGCCGTCGATAATCTCCCACGACGTACCTTCGGGAAGCGCTGCGCCGACAGCCATGACCGAAAGAGGGAAGCGGCGGTTTGCGGAGCGTGTCGCGCGCGGGTTGACCAGCAGGATCATTGCCGCTCGCCGATCCACAGGTCGAAACGCGACGGTGCGCGCTGTCGAAGCAGGGCCGCGCGGATCGGCCGCAGCTCGTACCACAATGGATAGCGGACTCGCCGCCGGCGCCACCGGAGGTTCAATTCAGCTGACGCGGCGTTTAGTCGCTCTCGCGTCAGAAACTCGACGAATGGCAGCGCGAGAAGCGCGTCGGCACGTTGTCCGAACTGCAGGTCAGCCTGAGCCTTTTTCTCGGTGACCATTGCCAAGCCATCGCGCTCCCGGCGGTAGAAGGGCGAGTCGAGCACCACGACCTTGCCGCCGCGCCGGACGGTTTGAACCGCCTGCCCGAGTGTGTGTTCGAGGTCCGTCGAATAGTGGAGAGATGCGTTGAAGAGCGCTATATCGACGCTGTCTGGCTCGATCGGAATTGCGTCGAACGAGGCCCGCACGCACTCCATTTTTGCAGAGGCGCGCTGCACGAGCGCCTCCGCCGCGCCGAGACCATCCACGCTGTCCGCGCGAATGTCGAGCGCTACTGTTCGATGACCCAGGAGCGCAAGCCGATAGCTGAGCCAGCCATTTCCGGCACCGAGATCGAGGATCGTGAGCGGTCGACCGAGGCGGGCGGTTTCGGGCCCCACCACGCGGCCCAGAAAGGCTTCGAAACTCCGGGCGCGAACCGCCCATTGATGCGCCAGCGGGCCATTACGGAGGTAAGGAAGAGCGAGAAGATCGTCGCCGCTGTAATCGCGCCCCTCAGACTCTCGGTGTCGCGCATATTCAGCGCCAAAGTGGCTGAGCGCCGCGTCGCTCACATCGGACCCACGGTGCCGTTTCGGGTGAAGCGATAGAGAATGTGATCGCCGAACATCGCCAAGGGGCGCGACAGGCGACGATCGAGACCCTCCAGTGCGCGAAGCAGCCGCGGATGGCTCGAGATCCACGGTTCCGCCGTGCTCGGTGGAACAAATAAGCCGATGGCCTGCTTGCCGTCGAAATCGAACCACGGCGCCATTGCCGTCTTGAGCGCCGAAGCCCGGTGGTATCGAATGGTGAATTCCTGTTCGCCGAGCTGCGCCGGGACGGGCTTGTGGGCAAGCCGCCGCAACATGTTCCGTGGCCGGCCTCGCAAGCCTTCGACCAGCACTTCGCCCGAGCAAAAGGTGCCGAATATGACGATCAGCGCCGGCGCGTCGGGACGAAGCAGCCGGGCGAGACCCCGCGCAACAGGAGCGAGGTCGGTTACACAGTTGAGCGCGGCAAAATTCGAATAGGCGCCGTCGAAACGTTCGGCCGATAGACTGCTGCCGAACAGCTCGAGCTGCTCGGCCAGCGCCACTTTGGCCCGGCCGCCCGGCTGCGATTCAAACTTGGCGGCTGCCGCGCGGACCATCGCCGGCGATGGGTCGGTTAGCAGCACCTGGCGGCCGCGGTCGAGCAGCCAGCATGCGTCCTCCCCCGTGCCACCGCCGATCTCGATCAGGCTCGAACCCGGAGGAAAAGCTTTAGCAAGTTCGATGCGGACCGCCTTCCGCTGCGCAGCGACGCTCTTCCAAGGCGCAAAGCGGGCATCGAAGGACTCGGCGATCGAGTCGAACGCGGATATTGCCGGGGAAGAGATGGCCTCGGCCAAAGCGGTCAGCGTCCGACAGCCAGTCGGAACGGCTGCGGCGAGCGGTGCGAAGTCGCTTCCCGTTCCAGGCGCCTCCAGCAGTCGGCGCGCGGTTTCCGGCTTGCTGCTTCGTCGTGCAGGACATCGCGAACCTTGCGATAGAATTCCGTGTCGTACGTACCCTGGAACAGCATCGCTAGCTCGCCGGTATCCTTCCAGTTGCGCTGCCAACCCAGCTGCGCTCGAACGCGATCGTAGAATTCGGTGCCGGGCAGCGGGTAAGCAACGGAGACGCCGATATCGTCAGGCTCCTCGTCGCGGATGAAGTCGCGCGTCGAAATAAGGTCGAGCCAGGTTTCCGAAGGATAGCCCAGCTGGATGAACCAGCATGCTTTGATTCCATGCGCCTTGAGGACCCGTGTGGCCAATCGCGCGGCGTCCACTGTCGTCCCCTTGTCCATTGCGTCAAGGATCTTCTGCGATCCGGATTCCACGCCGAGCCAGACCTCCCGCGCGCCGGCCGCAGCCAGTGCGGCGACCGACTTGTCGGTCATCAGATTGACCCGCGACTGCATCGAGAAGGGAATGACCGCGTCCTGCCGCCGGATTTCCTCGGCGAATTCGCACACCCAGTCGACGTCGAGCCCCAATATGTCGTCCGTGAACCAGAGGTGGTCGGGCTCAAGCTGCTGCTTGAGCAAGCGCACCTCATTAGCCACGTCCTCCGGAGAGCGCACGGTGTAGCGCCTGCCGAACGTCGGCTTCGCGCACCAGTTGCACGCGTAAGGGCAGCCGCGCGAAGTCGCCACGTTCCAAGAAAATTCGCCGTGCGCCGCTTGCCAAGCCGAGCGATAGGAAACGACGTCGAGCAGATCCCAGGCCGGGTGTGGTAGCTCGTCCAGGTCCTGCAGCGGCCGTCGGACATGCGTTGTTTTCACCCCGTGGGCATCGGCAAGGATCAGTCCAGGGATGCTGGCGGGCTCATCTTCCTGGTTTTGCCAATGTCCCACGAGGTCGAGCAACGCCATTTCCCCTTCCCCAAGGACGACCGCATCCGCGCCCGCATCCAAATAGAGGGCGGGATTGTCACTGACGTCGGGGCCATTGGCGGCGACCTTGCAGCCGCGCGCACTCGCGGCGCGGATCATCGCCAGCGCCGTTTCCCGCCTCACGGTCGTGCACATCTTTGTCAAAAAATTGAAATTGTCTTCCATGATGACGACGACCGTTGGGCGCAGCTCGTCGAGCATAGTCTCGAAGTCATCGATCCCCGATGCAAACGTCGCGTCGAACAGCGCGATTTCATGGCCCGCCTGCCGGAGCAGAGCCGCCGCGAGGAGCGTCGAGAGCGGCGAGTAGGGCTTCATCTTTTCCTGCTGCTTGGAATCATGCGCCAGGAAGTTCGAGTGGCCGAGCAGGATCACAGGGCGCACGCCGCAACTCGAGGATTGGCTTTCCAAAAGGCTCGGTTGATAACGGCGGCCATGGGACGGGACGAAGCTTGCTGGCGCCACATATTTGCACCATTTGGTATTCCGGCTGTCCTCATTGCTGACGATCCCGACCTCTTGTCGACGGTCCGAGCGGCCTATCCCGGCTGGGTGACGAACGCGCCTGTCGAGCCACAAATCGAGATTCGTCTCGAGACCTCACTCGCACCCTCCACCAGCGTAGGTAGCAGCATCCGGGTCAAAGGTTCACGGCTGTCCCTGGAGGGTCCGGATTTCGGCGGTCATGCCGACGCCCAGGAACGTTTTGGATTCGCGAGGGTACCGCGGCGGCTGGTTGGGGAACCGGAGGCGCTGGCGGAGGAAATCACCGACACGTTGCTGCTGTTCTTGCTGACCCGCTGCGGACGCACTCCGGTTCATGCAGCAGGGATCGTCTTCAACGACAAGGTGCTGGTTCTGATGGGGCCGAGCGGTTCGGGCAAAAGTTCGCTGGCGCTCGCCGCCGCTGAGCGCGGACTGAGCATCCTCTCCGACGACACGGTTTACGTGCAGCATCATCCCCGCCTTCAGCTGTGGGGCCTGCAGCGTCCCATCCACCTGCTCCCGGAAGAAGCCCCGGGCCAAGGCTTTGCCCTTCGATTGCGGGGTGGGAAGCGCAAAGCTGTGGTGCCCCTGCCCGCGCTCGCCGGGCGTGGCCACGCCACCGGTTCGATCATCCCGATCCTGCTCGAACCGGGTGAGCAGCTGGAGCTGAAGCCGATCGGTGCTGACGTCGCGATGGCGGCGCTCATCGTGTTGGAGCCCGGCTTCGACCTGTTGCCAAAGGAATCGGCAGCGGCGGCGGACGCGCTGACGGCTGGCGGGGCATGGCGGCTGACTCTGGCGCGTGATCCTGGTGCAGCAATAGACTTCCTGCTCGATCGGTTTGCCGACCAGCTAGCTCCGGGTTGATGCCAGTGCACGTTGTCCACGCCAATGTCGTTCGGCCGCGTGAAAGGATTGAGCCAGAGCAATTACTGCGCTCTTGGCCCACTCTACCCGACATAGCGACCGCGGTTCAGCGCGCTGGCGCCGAGGTCACGGTGCTGCAATGCTTTCATCGCGATGCCGAGCTCCTTGCTAGTGGCGTTCGGTACCTCTTCGTGCGTGAACCCGGACTGCCGCGCAAACTAGCCGGCCTTGCTCCTTGGCGCCTGGCGTCGGCGGCAAAGGCGGTGTCGTCAGACATCATCCACCTCAACGGGTTCGAGTTCGCGGCGCATGCGCGATTGCTGTGCGGCCTCGGCATCCCGGTGTTGGTCCAGGACCATGCCAGCAGCCTGCAAATGCGCTTTCCGGCACGTCGCTCGTGGGGCTATCGCCGCATATCGGCCGCGGCCTTCACCTCGGCGGCTCAAGGGGCGAACTTCCTCGCCGGCGCTGGCCTGCCGAAGCACACCTCGCTTTTCGAAATTCCGGAATCGTCGACCCATTTCACTCCCGGCGATCAGCACAGCGCACGCTTAGCAACCGGCCTGTCGGGAGATCCCGCCGCGCTTTGGGTGGGGAGGCTCAATTCCAACAAGGACCCGTTGACGATCCTCGCCGCTGCAGGACTCGCGCTTCGCGCGCTGCCCGGGCTGCAACTATGGTGTTGCTTCACTGAGGACGACCTGCTTCCGGCCGTCACAGGTTTTCTTGCCGCCAATCCCGAACTCGCGCGCCATGTCCACCTCCTCGGCAAAGTCCCGCACGCGCGCGTCGAGCTCCTGTGCCGGGCGGCCGATTTCTTCCTGATCGGAAGCAAGGAGGAAAGCACCGGGTACGCGCTCATCGAAGCTCTGGCGTGCGGAGCGACGCCCATCGTCAGCGACATACCGGCGTTTCGGGCGGTCACTGGCAACGGGGCGGTCGGACGCCTGGTACCGCGCGGAGATGCCGCGGCGTTCGCAAAGGCGCTCGTCGATTTGGCGGAAGGGGACCCGAGCCAACTTAGGGCGGCCGCGCTCGAACACTTCGCGAAGTCCCTCTCGTTTGACGTGGTCGGCGCGAAGCTGGTGGATGCGTATCGCTCGATCCTCGCGGCGGGTGACGCGCGATGAAGATTGCGTTGATCCTCCCCGGGGGCGTCGATCGCTCCGGCACCGAACGGGTGATTCCCTGTTTGTTGTGGCTGATCGAACGGCTCGTTTCCGGCGGGGACGAAGTCCATGTGTTCGCGCTCCAGCAGGAAGAGCAACCGGGCTGCTGGCCTCTGCTTGGGGCTCGAGTGCACAACGCCGGCCGCCGGCCGCGGCGGCTCCGCTCTCTTGGCCAGCTGTTCGCCGAGCACCGCCGCGGCGCTTTCGATGTCGCCCACGCGTTTTGGGCGGGCGGACCCGGCGCGGTTGCTGCCGCCTTCAAGCTACTGGTGGGCGTTCCGTTCGCCTTGACCCTTCCAGGCGGCGACCTCGTTGCGCTTCCCGACATCGGCTATGGCGGCCAGCTGAATTTTCGCGGGCGGGCGTGGGCCCGGCTCGCGCTGTCGCTCGCCGACCGGGTGGTTGTCCCAAGTGAGCGGACTCGCGAGCAGGCCGCTGCACTATGCATCGAAACCGTTCGGATTCCTTTGGGAGTTGCACTCGACCGGTGGCCGGTCGCGGCGCCGAGGCGGCGGCACGCCGATCAGCCGCTGCGCCTCGTGCACGTCGCCAGTCTCAACCGCGTCAAGGACCAGGAAACTCTGATGCTCGCGATGCGCGAGGTGCGCGATCGCGGCATCGACTTTCGGCTGCAGGTCATTGGAATGGACACGCTCGACGGTGCGGTGCAGCGGCGCTGTTCGCAGCTCGAGCTCGATGACCGTGTCACCTTCCACGGTTTCCTGCCGCACGGCGAGACGCGATCCTGGGTCGAGCGTTCCGATCTCATGGTCGTCAGCTCACGCCACGAAACTGTTCCGATCGTGCAGCCGGAAGCGGCGGTGGCGGGCGTGCCGACGGTCGGAACCGCAGTCGGACAAATCTCTGACTGGGCGCCGCATGCGGCGGTTGCCGTCCCAATCGGCGATGCCCGGGCTCTTTCAAAAGCCATCGCCGAACTGGCTTGCGACGAGGAGGAGCGGCTTCGGCTCGCTGGAGCGGCACAGGCGCTGGCCGTCGCCGAGGACGCCGACTTCACCGCGCAGCAGATGCGAACCTTGTATGTCAGTCTTTGCGGTTAGGCGGTCTTGGCGATCGGGGCCTGCGCCAACATGCGTTCGCTTTCGACGCAGACCCAGTCCACCAGCTCGTCATGCATTTCGAACTCGGGTACCAGTTCCTTCAATGCGGCGAGTAGATCCGGCCGGCGCTCCGCATCCAGCAGGGTTTCAAGCCGGGCCAGTTTCCCCCGTAGCCGGGCGAACGGCAGATAGGCTTCGTGGGCTTTGAGAATGCGCGGATGGCCGGTCGGGGACGGGTTGTTGCCGATCAGCAGCTCCTCATAGAGCTTTTCGCCCGGCCTTAGCCCGATTTCGACGATCTCGATGTCGCCGCTGGGGTTCTGATCGCTTCGGACCGTCAGCCCCGCCAGCTCGACCATGTTCGTGGCTAGGTCTCGGATTCGCACCGGCTCGCCCATGTCGAGGACGAAGACGTCGCCGCCGCAGGCCATGGCGCTGGCCTGCAGGACAAGCTCGGCAGCTTCAGGGGCCGTCATGAAATAGCGCGTGATACGTCGGTCGGTAAGCGTGACCGGGCCGCCGTTGCGGATTTGGTGCCGGAACAAGGGCACCACCGACCCGCTGGTGTCGAGCACATTGCCGAACCGAACGATCGAATAGCGCGTCGCTGGCGAACTCTGGTCGAGCGCCTGGAGCACGAGCTCCGCAATTCTTTTTGTCACCCCCATCACGTTCGTCGGCCGGACCGCCTTGTCGGTGCTGATCAAGGTGAAGTTCGCGACGCTCAAGCTCGCCGCCACCTTCGCCATCGTCAATGTGCCCAGCACGTTGGTGCGCACGCCTACTGCCGGGTTGCGCTCGACGATCGGGACATGCTTGTAGGCTGCGGCGTGGTAGATGATGTCCGGCCGCCAGGTTGCGACGACTTCCTCCACCCGGGCCTCGTCGTTGACCGACCCGAGGAGCGGGATGATCCGGGCCGGCACTGATGCGTCCGGCGCCGTAGCTGTGAGTTCCCGATGGATTTCGTAGAGGCCGAATTCGCTGATTTCGAAAAGCAGCAGCACGGCCGGCTCGAGGGCGAGCAACTGCCGGCAGATTTCGCCGCCGATCGAGCCGCCCGCGCCGGTCACCATTACGACTTTGCCCGCGATGCTCCGCTGCATCAGGTCGCGGTCGGGCTCGACCAACTCGCGCCCGAGCAAGTCCTCGATGTCGACATCGCGCAGATGGGTCATCTCGACCCGGCCGTGGGCGATGTCCATGAGCCCG
This sequence comes from Sphingomicrobium sp., assembly GCA_035512655.1. Classification (GTDB taxonomy): domain Bacteria; phylum Pseudomonadota; class Alphaproteobacteria; order Sphingomonadales; family Sphingomonadaceae; genus Sphingomicrobium. The sequence continues at coordinate 27,456 of DATKDM010000022.1, forward strand.
GGCAGCGTCCGGACGCGGGCGTGCACGCGCCGGGCCTCGGCGATGATCGCCTTGCGGCGCGCACGCGGGGCGGATGGCAGCGCGATCAGGATTTCGTCCGCGGTCAAACGCTCTACGGCCATGGCCATGTCGACCGGCGAATAGATCCTGCAGCCGTCAAGAACGCTTCCGAACAGCGCGGGATTGTCGTCGAAATATCCGACTACGGCCATGTCGGAACTCTGCGCGATTGCACCGGCCAGCTGCCGACCGGCCGACCCGGCGCCGTAGATCAGGACCCGGCGGCGTGGCACCCTGCGAAGTGAATTGGTGCCGAACAGCCAATAGCGCGCGAATATTCGCGACCCGGCGATGCTCACGAACAGCAGGATCGGCTGGATCACGCTGATCGTCCGCGGAATGCCCCAAACGCCTATGTAAGTGAATATTGTTGCGAACGGCAGCGCGTAAACCAGACAAGCACGCCCGGCGGCGACAATCGCCCGGACCCCGGTCTGGCTGAAGATTTCGCGGTACATTCCCATCGCGGAGAAAACCGGCAAGGCAAGTACCACCGACACAGCGACCATCAGGCCGTAGGGCGTGTCCCTTTGCGGAAGGAAGCCAAGCCGCAGGAAGATCGCCAGGTAGCAGGTTGTCGCGCACAGCCCCGCATCGACCAGCATGACAATCCAGCGCTTAGTAGTGCGCGTTCTCGAGAGAGCATAGCCGCCGAGCAGGTCCAGCGACCGAGGCAATACCGCCGACAGGCTCGCTGCCGCCGCGACTGATGCCCGCCTGATGCCGTCCTGCCACCGCACGTGGATTAGTGCCGCGCACTACGGGCCGAGGTTCAAGGCCGATGAACTGGCGGTGCTTGCCGGGGTACCAAAGTAGGAGGCCCGGCATCCGGGGAAACGCACTTGGCCAACTCGGAAGGGGGCGCAGCGCTTTGCCAATGCAAGATTTCACGGGCACGACCTTGATGATCACCGGAGGCACCGGCTCCTTCGGTTCGACGATGCTCAGCCATTTCTTGCGGCTGCCAATCGCCGAGATTCGGATCGTCAGTCGCGACGAGAAAAAGCAGGAGGATCAGCGCCTCCGCTTCAGGGACGCGCGAATCAAATATCATATCGCCGACGTGCGCGACTACCGCACGATGGAAATGGTGATGCGAGGCGTGGACTTCATCTACCACGCGGCCGCCCTGAAGCAGGTGCCGTCCTGCGAATTTCATCCGATGGAAGCGGTCCAGACCAATGTGATTGGCACCTGCAACGTGCTCGATGCCGCTATCCGTAACGGGGTGAAGCGGGTCGTCTGCCTGTCGACGGACAAAGCCGTTTACCCAATCAACGCCATGGGCATGTCGAAGGCGCTGATGGAAAAGGTGATGGTCGCCAAGTCCCGGGTGGCCAAGGGCAGCGACACGGTCATTAGCGCGACCCGCTACGGCAATGTCCTTTGCTCTCGCGGTTCGGTCCTGCCGCTATTCATGAACCAGGTTCGCCGCCGCCAGCCGATCACTATCACCGACCCGGAAATGACCCGTTTCGTGATGACTTTGGAAGAGGCGGTGCGGCTGTCACTCAACGCGTTCGAGCATGGAGCGAACGGCGAGATGTTCGTGCAGAAAGCTCCTGCGGTGACGATCGAAACTCTTGCCCGCGCGGTGCTTATGCTGATGGGGCGGGAAGACCATCCGGTGAAGGTTATCGGCACGCGTCACGGCGAAAAGCAGTTCGAGACGTTGCTCAGCCGGGAAGAGATGGCCGTAGCGGAGGACAAGGGCGACCATTTTCGCGTCCTGCCCGACCACCGTGACCTGAATTACGATGCGTATTTCCGCAACGGCGAAGAGCGCGTGTCGCGCCTGGACGACTTCAATTCGAGCAATACCCGCGAATTGAGCGCCGCCGAGCTTGCGGATGTCCTGCGCGACCTGCCTTTTGTGCGCGACTTCATGGTCGAAAGGGAGGCTGTTGAAGCCTGAGCCGCCGCCCGAGCCGGCAATCGCCGCCATCACCGGTGCGCACGGCTTCATCGGGCGCAACCTCGTCGTCCGCCTGCACGAGCGCGGGTTCGCAACCCGCCAAATCACTCGTCAAATGGCGCCCGACGAAGCTCGCCAGGCCCTGGCGGAAAGCGAATTTGTGTTCCACCTCGCCGGTGCGAGCCGACCGGCCGACCCACAGGAATTCCTGGCGTCGAACCGCGATTATGCGGCGTTCGTCGCGGACGCGATTGCAGCCGGCGTCAAGCGGCCGCTGGTGATCTGCAGCTCGACCATCGAAACGCAGAAACACAAGGAATATTACCGCAGCAAAAGGGCCGGCGACGCAATCATGTTGGACCTCGCCGAGCGCGATGCCGCAACCGTCGCCATTTACCGGCTGCCCAATGTGTTCGGCAAATGGGCACGACCAAACTACAACTCGGTCGTTGCGACCTTTTCCCACAACCTCGGGCGCGATTTGCCGATCACCGTCCACGATCCGCAAGCACCGCTGCCGCTGCTCTACGTCGACGACCTAATCGACCAGTGGCTCGGTCTGCTTCAGCGGCCGCCCCGGGCAAGCGGTTTCGTCGATCCCGATGGCGTTCACCAAACCACGGTCGGGCCGGTCGCGGAGCAACTCCGCTCATTTGCCAGCGGCCGCAAATCCGGTTTTGTGGAAGAAGTGGGTTCCGGCCTCGGGCGGGCACTGTACGCCACCTTCGTCTCGGCACTCCCAGAGGAGGCTTTCAGCTACCGGCTCGGCGCGCATATCGACGAACGCGGCTTGTTCGCGGAGATCCTGAAGACCACCGCGAGCGGCCAATTCTCGTTTCTCACGGCCCATCCCGGCATCACCCGCGGCGGGCATTACCATCACAGCAAGGTCGAGAAGTTCCTCGTCGTGCAAGGCCGTGCGCGCTTTCGATTTCGGCACGTGTTGACGGGCGAAATCTATGAGCTGCAGACGTCTGGCGAGCTGCCCATGGTGGTCGAGACAATTCCAGGCTGGGCGCATGACATCACGAATGTCGGCGACGAGCTCATGACCTGCCTGCTGTGGGCCAACGAGTTGTTCGACCCCGAACACCCCGACACCGTGGCCATGGCGGTATGACGCCGTCCAAGATGAAGGTCTTGACGGTGATCGGGACGCGGCCGGAAATCATCCGGCTGTCGCGGGTGATGGCCGTGTTCGACGACGCCTTCGATCACGTTATCGTTCACACGGGTCAGAACTACGATTACGAGCTCAACGAAGTGTTCTTCGAGGAAATGGAGTTGCGCCGGCCAGACCATTTCCTGGAAGCGGCGGGCGCGACACCCGCGGAAACGATTGGCCAGACGATCATTGCCGCGGACCGGGTCATCGGTCTGGAGCAGCCGGACGCCTTGCTGGTGCTCGGCGACACCAACAGTAGCCTGGCCGTTGTCGCCGCCAAGCGCCGCCGCGTCCCGATTTTCCACATGGAGGCCGGAAACCGCTGTTTCGATCAGCGAGTGCCGGAAGAGATCAACCGCCGGATTGTCGATCATACATCAGACATCAACCTGCCTTATTCCGCCATTGCCCGGCAATATTTGCTCGCCGAGGGTTTGCCCGCCGATCGCGTCATCACCACGGGGAGCCCAATGTTCGAAGTCCTGACTTACTATCGCGCGAAGATCGACGCTTCAACGGTCCTCACCGAGCTTGGATTGAAGCGCGGACGCTATTTCCTCGTCAGCTGCCATCGCGAGGAGAATGTCGATTCGGACCTGCACATCTCGCGACTGGTCAATACCCTTGGTGCCATTGCCGAACGGTACGACGAGCCGATCCTGGTCAGCACCCATCCCCGAACGCGCGCGCGGATCGACGCGCTCCGCCTCGAATTCCATCCTCGCGTCCAGTTGATGAAGCCCTTCGGTTTCATCGCATATAACGCGCTGCAGATGAACGCTCACGCCGTCCTGTCCGACAGCGGCACGATCAGCGAGGAATCGGCGATCCTCGGCTTCCCCGCCTTGAACATTCGTGAAGCGCACGAGCGGCCCGAAGCCATGGAGGAAGGCACGGTCGCAATGACGGGCCTCGCGGCCGAACGCGTGCTCCAGGGGCTGGCGGTGATGGACGATCGGTCCGCGCGTGGGGGCCAAGCGACGCGGATTCCGGCTGACTATGCGGTCCCAAACGTCTCATCGAAAGTGGTGACGGTGGTGCTTAGCTACACCGACTATGTCCGTCGCGCCGTATGGAAGGAATATTGAACCCGTCGCTCCGCGGAGGGCCGCAATGCGCTTCCTGATGGTCTGCATGCAATTCCCCACTGGGGAGGGCCAGTCCTATCTGACGACAGAGCTTGCGGACGCACTCGTCAGCGCCGGCCATACTGTCGAGGTGCTGCTGCTCGATTGGCGCGCGGCGCCGGGCGTCGCTCCAAGCTCCTTCACTAGGCGAACCGGAGTGCGCGTAGTGCGCTGCACGCCTCGGATGATTGGCACGGCAAGGAGTCTGGCAGGAAAAGCCACCAAATTCATTTGCAGCGGGCGCCACGTCGCACAGGTCGCGCGCGAGCACTTCGATCTCGCCAGTTTCGACGTCGCGATCACCTGGATGCCTGCATTGGCCATCGCCCCGCTGCTCCCGATGCTGGAAGCAGCAGGTGTCGAGCACCGGCTGCTGTTCATCTGGGACTTCTTTCCCGACCACCATCATGAAATCGGCCGCATCCCGGGCGGACTGCCATACTATGCCGCTGGTGCCTGGGAGCGGCGTTTGGTCCGCCACTTCACCGCCATCATCTGCACGCTTCCCGGAAACGCGGATTACTTGCGTCGCAACTATCCGCTAACCCCCGGCCAGCAGGTGCTGGTGACGCCGATCTGGACCGACATTTCGCCAAGGCCAGCGGTTGATCTCGAACGCTTGCGCGCCCGCCACGGCTTGCCCGCCGGCAGGCCGATTGCGGTATTCGGCGGTCAGCTGGTCGCGGGGCGCGGCTTCGAGCAGATGCTCGGAGCAGCGAATGCCGCCCTTGCCGACGGGTCACCGCTGCTATTCCTGTTCGTCGGCGACGGGCCACTTGCCGCGGTGCTGCGCGAGCGAGCCGCAATGCAGGCAAACATCATCTACCTGCCACCGCTGACCCGCGAGGCTTATCTTGACCTGCTGGCGGCGTGCGACGTTGGGATGGTAGCGACCGTCCCGGGAGTCACCTCGTTCAGCATTCCCAGCAAGACCGTCGACTATTTGCGCAGCGGCTTGCCGGTGGTCGCCGCGGTCGAGCACGGCAGCGATTTCATCGACATCCTGCAGCGCTACGGGGTCGGCAGAGTCGTCCCGTTCAATGATCCGGTGCAATTCAAGCGGGAGGCGGAGCGGCAGGCGACCGACCCGGACGTGCGATCGCAGGTTCGGAACGCCGCACCCCGCTGCCTTGAGGAGGTGTTCGACGTGCGCCACGCCGTGGCCACCATAATGACAGCGGTCGGCGCGGAAGTCTGATGCGCCCGGGCAAGGAGCGCCACAGAAAGGCGGAGGTGACGATCGCCGCCGCCGTTGCATAGGCCGCGACATAGCCGAGCTGCGGAGCACGTGGGTCGCCGGCCGAAATCAGCACGCTTACAACGCCGGCCATGATCGTCAGCGTGCCGATTTCTATGGCCGCATAGCGCCCCGGTTTGCCGCGCGCAAAAGCCGCGAACATCGCGAGCGACGCCCACACTCGCAGCACATCGCCGACCATGTAGGTTCGGATCACCGGAATGGCCGGCTCGAACGCTTCGGACAGAAACAGGCGCACGAGCGGCTCTGCCGCGGCCGAGAAGACAGCCATTGCGAGGAGCATGATGGCGACGCCGGCCGCCCAGCATCGAACCACGAACGATCGCCGTTCCGAAGCGTCGTCCATCGTCGCGATGTGCGCTACGAAAAACTGGATCATGAGAAGGCCGAGAAGCTGGGTCGACATGTCGGACACCCGGTTGGCGGCCATCCAGTACCCCAGCGTCGTGGCTCCGAAGCCATCCCGGTACTGCGCCCGAAGTCCGAAGAGCACGATAGCGGTGAAGCTGCTGGTCGCCGCAAAGGCCGCGGAGTAGCGGATCAGGGTCTGCACCTCGGCCACGGCCTGGCGCGGCCGCACAAGCTTCATTCGCAGCGTGTCGGCACACAGAAATGCCACCGTCATTGTGACGAGCGGCCCAGTCGCAAAAGCAATCGCGGCCCCCGTCGGGTCGCCACGCATGATCAGCACGGAAGCGGTCAGCGTCCCCGCACACAGGCCAGCCGCCTGCGCCGCGAGACTGGTCGGCACCCTCTTTCGGCCCGAAAGGATGCTGCACCAAATCTGCCCGGGTCCTGCGGCGATCGCGAGCGCGGCAATGACGATTACAACCCGCCACTGATCCGGGTCCCCAATAAGAATGCCCGAAATACTTGCGCTGGCGATAGCGATCGACAGGAACAGCACCGGCGCGGCTGTCGCCCAGATCATCAGCGCTGCGGTCTGAGTTTTGGCGAGCCCTCCCTGCGTCCCGGACGCCGCAGCTTGCCGGATAAGTCCGTTCTGGGTCCCGCCGACAGCGACGAGGTTCAGCACCGCCGCGAACAGGACGAACTGCGCGAAGACGGTGAAATTGCCGACCGAAAGGAAGCTCGCCGACAGCTTCAGTAACAGCAGCCCGGACGCGATCCGGAAGGCGAAATACGCCGGCACCGACGCCAACGGCGCGAGCAGAGACCGAGCCGCCATCTACCCGCCCGCAATCGCGGAAAGCCCTCGAGCACGCCGGTGCCACAGCCATATCCCAAGCCACACCGCAAGCACGGTGTAGCCGTCGTAGCTGGCCAGCACCTGGTTGTTCGCCGGGAGGTAGAACATCATCGTTGACGCCAGCACGAACAGCATCGCTGCCGGGTCGCTCATGCCCGCCGCGGCTTCTCGCCACCACCGGCCCCACAGATAGCCCACGAGGCCCAGCACCAGGACCGCACCGGCAAATCCCACGTCATTGGCAATCCAGGTTATCAAGGTCGACCAGTAATGTTCTTCCGACCAGCGATCGGCGCCATTTCGATAGGTGAAGGTGCGCATGTGCACCGACTTGTCGCCGGTCAGGACCTCGTACACCGACAGCGAAGCCGGCGAATGCCCGATCCCGTAGGCCGACTCAAACGGCTTTTCGAGTGCGAGAGCAAGACCGTAATAGCCGGATGAAGTCGAAAGGATGAAGAAGGTGAAACCGAACCGCTGGCGGTGCGGAAGCCATGAGATCCACGGATTGTCGAGGTTCGCGCAAATTCGGCTTTCGTTGGCACAGACTGCGGTGCGGCTGACATAGCCCCCGAGGCGCGCGTCCTTGCGTTCGGTGAACAGGCCGACCGCGAAATAAAGCGATGCCAGCGCCAGAAGAGCGGGCTTCCAATACCGGCGGACGAGGTCGAAGCCCTGATAACCCAAGGTCCGGCTGCGGCCGTACGACACGAAGGCGGCGGCGCTACCAATGACGAAAAGGTCGGCGATCTCCTTGTCAGTGCCGCGAAGAATCGAAAAGATGATCGAAGAAAGGACCGTTACGACGACCGCCACCCGGCCTGTGAGACCGATCCCGCGCCAATGGATGATCCCGAGCGGCAGGACCGCGAACGTCAGAGGCGCGGCCGTCGCGCGCATCGCCGCAATCGTATTCCTCTGGCCTTCGGTCGTCCAAAGCTGAATCTGCAGACGGCGGTAGGCGGCGCCCTGGTCGCCCAGCGCTTCGAGCATTTCCCAGGGTCCGCGGCCGGTATAGGCGAAGCTCGCCGGCACCAGCAGCAAGACGGCGGTGATGGCACCGGCAATCATGAACAACCGGAGGTGAGGAAGCGGCGCTGTGAGCCGCGTTGCACCGCTCGAACCGACAAGCGCCGCAGCGCCGACAACGATGAAACACAGTGTCACATAACCGATGAGCCGCGCCCATTCGGCGAGATAGTAGATCGGCCAGTTGATCGGCCAGATCAGGAACATCGCAAATGTCGAAACGACATAGCCGAAGACGAGCAACAGTGGCACGCGCGTGAGCCCCGCCGACGCGACTAGCGGCACCGCCCGCACAAACCCGGGCGGCGCTGTCTCGGCCAAGGACGTGTTCACGAAGTCACGGCCAGTGCGTCCCGCCGTCCCGCGTGGCGAGCACCGCGCAAGACTTCCACAGTTTGCGCGATGGCTGATTGAAGGGACAATCGTTCAGCGTAGAAGCGCTCGCCGTTCGCCGCCATCGCCCTGCGCTGCTCGATCGGCAGGTCGGCCATGGTGCAGATTGCTTCGGCAAGCGCGCGGGGGTCACACGGCGGCACGACAATTGCCGCTCCGGACTGCTCGAGAAGCCGGGCCGCCTCCCCGCCGACCCCAGCGATGATCGGACGTCCCATCGCCAGATAGAATTGCGTCTTCGACGGGATGGTGATTTCGAACAGCGGGTCGTCGGCAAGGTGGATTAACAGCGCGTCGGCCTGCGTGAATGCCTTGACGATCGCATCCTGCGGCAGCCGACCACGAATGCCGACTGCGCTTTCGCCGAGCTCCAGCGCCTGACGGCGCAAACGATCCTCTTCGACACCGGAGCCGTACAGGACGATTTCGATATCGCTCCGATCGCCGCGGATGATGCCGGCTGCGTCGATCACCCTGTCCAGCGCCTGCGCCCGGCCGAAATTGCCGCCATATACAATTGTGAACCGCGCGGCGGAGCTATCCGCGGCCGGCGGTTCCGCCGATGGTCGCACACTGACGTCCGCCCAATTATGAATGGTGGTGATCTTGGCTGCGGGCACGCCGCGCTCGATCAGCGCTCGCCGTATTCCCGTCGACTGAACGACGATTGCGGCCGCCCGCCGATAAACGAAGTCGCAGATCGGGCGAAGCAGCGGAACCAGCCTGTCCGCGCCCGGCATGCCGGTGGCGGCGATGGTGTCGGGCCACAAATCCTGCACATCGAGCACAAGCGGCAAACGCCGCAGTCTTCCGGCCAATGCCACTGCAAGCCCGACGGTGATCGGCGGTTGATAAACATAGGCCAGGTCGTAGCGCGTTCGGCGAAGCAGGCAGTAAAGAAAGGCCGAAACAAAAAAGGAAAGAAAGTTCAGCGACCGCCGCAGCGACGAGCGGTCGTGGCTGGGGTAGAGCGGCAAACGGACCACCTGCACCCCGTCGATCATTTCCCTCTGAATTGCCCTCAATCGGTAGCCTGGGTACAGCTTGCCCTCCGGATAATTGGGCAGGCCCGTGACGACCGTGACCTGGTGGCCGGCCGCTTCAAGCGCACGAACGAACGACGGTCCCTTCACGATATTTGGTTCCGGCGTGAACCATTGCGTGAGGTACATCATGCGCATCGATCAGTTCGCCGTCCCGGCACTTGAACCACCACTCCGCAACAGGGAACCAATTCGGGAGTAGCTGCGGCCCATCCGTGGGTACCCCACAGCTAGGTGGGAGGTTCATGTTCTCGTCGAAGTGCGATCCAGTCCCGTTTTTCGACTGGAGCACGCTCTTTCTCGAACGTGCCGACGAGTATCGTTCGATCATCGACCGGACGGCTTCAGCGGGGGCGTTCATACTTCAATCGTCCGTGGCCGATTTCGAAACGGCGCTGGCCCGCTACTTGGGCGTCAGGCACGCGATCGGCCTCGCGGACTGCACCAACGCGATGCTTCTCGGCCTGCGGGCTGCGGGGCTCGCGCCGGGCGACGAGGTGATCCTGCCCTCACACGCATTCTTAGCCGCCGCGCAGGCGATCCATTTCGCCGGTGCGGTTCCGGTGCCCGTCGAGATTTCCGAAGACAACGGTTGGCTGCTCGATCCGTCTGCGGTGTGCGCCGCGATCACCGGTCGCACCCGGGCCATCATGGCGGTCCACGTCAACGGCCGCCTCTGCCCGATGGAGGAGCTCAGGGCGATCGGCGACGATCAGGGGCTGATGATATTCGAGGACGCCGCCCAGGCGCTCGGTGCCCGACATCACGGAGTCTGCGCCGGGGCGTTCGGGCTGTGGGGAGCGTTCAGCTTTTATCCGTCGAAGTCGCTCGGCTGTTTTGGCGACGCCGGAGCGCTCGTCACCAACGACGATCGACTTGCGCAACAGGTCCGCGCAATGCGCAACCACGGGGCCGGCGAGGACAAGGCGATCTCAGGCGACTGCGAGGTCTGGGGGACTAATTGCCGGCTCGACAACATCCAGGCAGCAATCCTTGCATCCAAGCTCGGCTGGTACGACGAGGCCGTGGCGCGACGCCGCCGGATCGCCGCCCGCTATGACGCTAGTTTCGCTGCGATCGGCGCACTCGATCTGCCGCCGCCTCCCGACACTACCGGCGGCTACTTCGACATCTTCCAGAATTACGAGATGTGCTGCGACGATCGGGACGGACTTCGCGCCCATCTCTCGGCGCGCGGCGTCGGAACCATCGTCCAATGGGGCGGCACACCCATCCACCAGTTTCGCGCCCTAGGCTTCGACCAGCATCTGCCGCGTACCGATCGCTTCTTCGACCGCTCGCTGCTGATCCCGATGAACCATCTGCTGACCGACGATCAGGTCTCGCGTGTCGTCGAGTGCGTGCAGGAATACTTTTCGTGACCCAAGTGCTCCCGGTCACCGGCGACACCGAGGCATTGGCGTTGCGGCTAAGGCGGCACGTCGTCCGGATGTGCAATCGCGGAGGATCCTCGCACGTCGCTAGCGGCCTCTCGATCGCGGATATCGTGGCCGTGCTTTACGGTGCCGTATTGCGGGTCGATCCGGCGAATTCGGCTTGGCCGGACCGCGACCGTTTCATTCTTTCCAAGGGACATGCGGGCGCTTGTGTCTATGCTGCCCTCGCAGAACGCGGCTTCCTTGCCGTCGCCGATCTTGAGCGGCACTACCGGAACGGGTCACACCTGTCGGGGCACGTAAGCCACAAAAGCGTGCCCGGCGTGGAGCTATCGACCGGCTCGCTTGGCCATGGTCTCGGCATTGGCGCCGGAATGGCGATGCAGTTGCGCCGGAGGGGCGGCAAGCAGGGCGTCTTCGTGCTTCTGAGCGACGGAGAGTGCGACGAGGGTTCGAACTGGGAGGCAATTCTTTTCGTCGGGCACCACCGGCTCTCGAACCTTTGCGCGATCGTCGATTACAACAAACTGCAGAGCCTGGCGTCCGTCGAGAAAACGATCCGACTGGAGCCGTTCGAGGAGAAGTGGCGCGCATTCGGCTGGAACGTGATCCGGGTGGACGGCCATGACCATGTTGCGCTGAAGCGCGGCTTTGCTGCCGCTGCCAAGGCCGGCCAGCCAAGCTGCATCATCGCCGATACGGTCAAGGGACGCGGCGTCTCGTTCATGGAGAACGAGGTGCTCTGGCACTATCGCAGCCCGCAGGGAGCGGAGTTCGCGGCGGCGATGTGCGAGCTCGGGTGCCAAAAGGAGGCCGGGGATGCGTGAGCAGTTCGTGCGCGCCCTCACCGAAATCACGGCCGGCGAACCGGACGTCGTGCTGGTCAACGGCGACCTCGGGTTCGGCGTCCTGAACGACTTCATCGAGCGATACCCCGACAATTACGTGAACGCCGGCGTCGCCGAGCAGAACATGACTGCCGTCGCGTGCGGAATGGCAATGGCCGGTGCGCGAGCCTACACCTATTCCATCGGAAATTTCCCGACGCTCCGCTGTCTCGAGCAACTGCGCAACGACGTCTGCTATCACCGTGCCAATGTCACCGTCGTCGCGGTGGGGGCTGGTTTTTCATACGGTCCTCTCGGCATGTCGCACTTCGCGACCGAAGACCTGGCGATCCTCCGTGCTTTGCCCGAAATCGCGGTCGTCGCACCTTCGGACCCGTGGCAGGCGTACGCGCTCACGCACCAGCTTTACCTTCGCGGCGGCCCTTCCTACCTCCGTCTCGACAAGGGCAGCGCGGGCCTGCCGGAGGGACCAGTGGACCTTGGCAAGGTTCGCGAAGTCCGATCCGGCAGCGACGCGGTGATCTTCGCGACAGGCAGCATCCTCGCCGAAGCAGTCGCCGCGGCCGACGCGCTGCAATTCGAGAACGTCGCCGTACGAGTGGTTGACGTGCATACCCTCAAGCCGTTCGATTGCACCGCCGTTTGCGCGGCGGCCGCCGCGTGCGGCATCGTTCTCACTCTGGAAGAACATAGCATCATCGGCGGACTCGGCGGCGCGGTGGCCGAAGCATGCCTCGAAGGCGGCGTTGCGGTTCGCAAGTTCAAGCGCCTCGGATTGCCGGACGTGTATCCGGAGATCGTCGGCGACCAGCAATTTCTTCGCGCCCACTTCGGGCTGGACTGGAAATCGGTAGTGGCGGAGCTGCGCGACATGTTGAGCAGGTGATGGCCAAGCGCCTTTCGGACATACTGCTGGCCGCGGCATCCCTACTTCTGGCGGCGCCATTGCTCGCGGTTCTGGCGTTGCTGATCTGGGCATTCGACGGCCGCTCACCCTTGTATCAGGCCGTCCGCGTCGGCCGCGGAAATCGCGACTTCCGGATGCTAAAGCTGCGTACAATGACCGCCGACGCCGAATTGCTGGGCGGCACGTCCACGACCCTTTCAGATCAGCGGATCACGCCGCTCGGGCACATGCTCCGGCGGTGGAAGCTCGACGAACTCCCGCAACTGGTAAACGTGCTCCGCGGCGACATGAGCATCGTCGGGCCAAGGCCCAACACGCGCCGCGGCGGCGTGGACCACTATACCGCCGAGGAAATGAGGCTCCTCACGCTGCGGCCGGGGATTACCGACATCGCCTCGATCACCTTTTCCGATGAAGCCGACATTTTGCACGGATCTGCCGATCCCGACGCCCTTTACAATGCCGTCATCCGGCCATGGAAGAGCCGCCTGGGCCTGCTCTACATCGACCGCAGAAGCTTGGGCGCGGATCTGTACATATTGTGGCTGACGATCGTCGCCATCGTCGCTAAGCGAGCCGCACTACAGGGCGTAGGAGTGCTGCTGGAGCGCTGGGGCGCAGACCAGGAGCTACGCCGGATCTGCCTGCGCACATCGGAGTTGCCCCACGCCGATCCGCCGGGGCTGGCTGCATGACGACTCTGTTTTACAGGCTCGACGACGAACGCTTGTGCCATCCCGCGCCTACAATCCCGGATGGCGCGGAAGTTCGAATCTGGCGCCCTTGCACGGACGGCCTCCCGCGGGCGCGACCGCGCTTACCGACAAATTTGGTCTGGTGGGCATTCGCGAAGTTGGGGCTGTTCGCCCGCCCCGACTTCGCCGAGATCACGATGTGGGACGGCGGGGGCATGGTTCATCGCCTGATCGTCACGCCGCGCTGGCGGCGATTCCCGTTCATGGGGCGCGACGACCTGCAGCTGGGCGACCTGTGGACCCGGCCTGATGTACGCGGCAAAGGGTTCGCGCGGGCAGCCGTGGCGACGGCCCACCGCCTGTTCGGCGGACAGGCCCGCTGCTTCTGGTATGTGGTCCAAGCCGACAACGCGCCGTCGATCCGGTTGATTGAAACCTTCGGCTACACACTTGTCGGCCGCGGCCGGCGGACGGCGCCCCTGGGCATTCGCTCCGCCGGCAGTTTCCTCCTGGAACTGCCGATGCGCTAGCGGCGCTGCACTGACACGGACCGGACGGCGCCGGCCTGCCCGCCCGGCCGGTCGCTCGCACGCAGATTGAACCCCAGCCATTGGCCGTCGCAGCCGGCGGGAACCGTGAAGTCGGCGCCCGCGACCACGCGCGTTTCCGCCGGCAGCGAGAGCAAGGCGATCTGGGCGCCGCCTCGACTGGCGCAGGTTACCGTCCAGAACGGAGCGTCCGCACTGGGGGGTGCTGCACTCGCGGTGACCAGCCGGTAAGCACCGGGCTTCAGCATCAGCAATTGTGTCGCGACCTGACCGGCTGCGCCGGGCACTGCTCGATAGACAAGCGCAGCGCTTCCGCCGACGCGACCGCGCGCCGCGCCGGTCTGCGCTGCGTCGGTCAATCCCCACCCGAATGGGTATCGCGATTCCGCGTCGTCGAAATCGGGATCAATTACCAGCGCGGCGCGGGAACCCGCTCGCCCGAACGCCGCGTGTATTCGGTGCGCGACTGCAAAGGCGCCTTGCTTGACCAGCTGTCCGATCAGCATCTGGTCCGCCTTGGCGGCGGTGACCGCTCCGCGATCCCGCATCCGAAGCACGACCTCGGCCATGGCTGCCGCCTCGCCGCCTTCGTGGATTGCATAGCTCAGGAACATCGCGCGCCAGTCACTGGGCCGGTCAAGCAGGCGGGCGATCGGTCGCACCAGCTGCGGATCGGTTGCCGCGCTTGCAAGCACGGGGAACAGGACTTCCGGAGCTGCCGATGAAGTGCGCAGCGCCAGATCGAAGTTCGCCAGTGCGCCCGCGACATCGCCGTGGTCGACCGAGCGTTGGATCAGCCAGAGCCGCGTGGGCAGGCTGCGCCGGCTGATAGCGCTTGATAGCTCGAACAAGCGAGAGGCGCGGCGAGCATTCCCCGTCGCTTCGAGCTGGACGGCGCACAGTTCGATGGCGGCTGGCAGCGTAACGTCGCGGAGCAGTGCGGCACGAACCTGACTGCGAAGCGCCGGTGACGCCACATTGTCTCCAGCCTCGACCCGCGCCCGGACCGCGGCGACTGCGGCACGCGCGTTACCGGGGGCGATTTGCGTAGCACGAAGCGGGTCGCTCACCCCGAGCGAGGCGGCGGCCCCTGTGCGCAGCACGCCTACGGCCGCCCCCAGCGCGACCAACAATATGGCGCTTCGTGCGATTGACCTGGCGGACATCTCCACGACCGCTATTCGCAGTGCCTAGCTGCCGTAGGCATAGTCATAGCCATAGCCGAGATGGGCGCGCTTCGATTCAAACTTGGTCAGCACCACGCCAAGGACGTTAACTTGGGCGGCGCCCAGCCGGGAAAGTGCGATGCGCACCATGCCGGACGGGATCGACCGCGCTTCGACGACGTAGATCACGCTCTCGACCGCTGCCGCAACCAGCGGCGCGTCGGCCAGGCCGATCACCGGCGGGCAGTCGATAATGACATGGTCGAAGCGTTTTTGCAGCTGCTCGATCAGGCGCGGCAGCCGGTCACCGGTCAGCAAATCACCCGCGTTTGGGGGTTGCGGGCCGGCGGTCATGACCGTCAGCCCCTCGCGGTTGGTTGGGCGCAGCAATTGGTGGATGTCGTCAAGCCCTGCCAGGAAATTGCTGACTCCGGCCTCATTGGTGACGCCAAACTCGGTGTGGACCGCGGGCGAACGCATGTCGGCATCGATCAGTACGACCTTGCGCCGCGCGCGGGCGAGCGACTGGGCCAGAGCAACCGTCGTCGTTGACTTGCCTTCGCGCGCCCGAGTGCTCGTCACAGCGACCGACCCAGGCGTTCCGTGGGCGGTCGACAGCTCGAGGTTGGCCTGGATCGCCAGATAGGCTTCGACAATTAGCGAGCGCGGCTCCCGCAGCGAATCGAGCGGATCTCCGCCTTTGACGCGCGGCACGGTGCCGAGCAGCGGCAGCCCGAACTTCGCTTCGACTTCGGTCGGATCGGCAATTCCTTCGTCGATCTGCGCGAGCACCGCTGCCACCGCTATGCCGGCGATCGCGCCTGCCAGCGTTGAAAAAATGAGATTGATGAAAAGGTTCGGAGTGACCGGCGTTTCAGGCAGCTTGGCTGCGTCCACCACGCTGACGTTGTTTTTCTCGATCCCGCCGGCGACGCCAATCTCCTTATAGCGCTGAAGAAGGGCGTTATAGAGTTCGCGGTTCGTGTCGGCATCGCGCTGGTAGATATTGTACTGGATGCTGCGTCGGCGAAGATCGTTGAGATTGTTCTTGAGACTACCTACGCGGCCCAGCAGCGCCTGCTCGCGAGCCAGCGCCGAACGATACGTTTGCTGCAAGGATGTCCTGACCCGGGCCTCCTCGCGGCCGATAGCCGCATCGAGGGCGCCGACTTGCGAAGCCAATGCCCTGGCGGGTGGATAAGCCGGCTCGAACTGGACCATCATCTTGGCATGTTCAGCCGCTGCTTCGGCCCGCTTTTGGCGCAGTTGACCGATCGCGTCGTTTTCGAGCGCTTCGCTGCTGGCGTCCGGACGGCCCCCCTGCAGCAGCCGGCTCTGCGCCTGGATCCGCTCGGCGGTTGCGGTGGCGAGCGAGGCATTCAGCGCCGAAAGGTCGTCCGTTACCAGCGACCGGTCGCCGGTCGTGCTTCCGCCGTCCGTCTCGTTGCTCGTAGAAGGAAGCGTAATGATCCCTTGGCTGGCGGCGAACCCGACCGCCGCGCGTTCGGAGACTTCCAACCTTTGCCGGAGCTGCTCGAGCCGCCGCTCAAGGAAGCGCCGGGCGTAGTTCGAAGCTTCGAACCGCCGCTCGAGTGTGCTTTCGATGAAGTTTTCGCTCCATGCCTTTGCAATCCGCTGCGACAGTGCGGCATCGGGCGTGATTGCCGTGACGTCGACCAGCCTTGAGCCGCGCACCGGCGCAACACCGACCTGGCCGAGCAGGATCCGTCCTGCGGCTTCCACGCGGCGGTTACGGCTAGCCTCGCTCGTCAGTTCGTTCCGCGGTGCGTCGAACAGATCCTCGCGGCCGAACATTTCGAAAAATTTTCGATTGTCGACGATCCCCAAATCCCGCGCTACCCGCTCCGCCAGGGCCTTCGTCTGCAGCAGCCCATACTGGGTTTGATAGAATTCCTGGTCACCGATGCTGGTGTCCCGCTCGACGCTGTCGATGTTGACGACCCGGGCCGTTTCTCGGGTAATTTCCAGCCGGGCGGTCGAGGCATATTGCGGCGTCATGCCCAGCGTCAGGAGAATTCCGAGCAACGCGCCGGCAAGGAGGCTACCCAGGAGAACCCAGCGCCAGCGCGACGCGTTGCGCAGCACGCGCCGGAGCGGCGGCACGCGGGTCGAGGCGCCCGCGTCGCCTGTCATGCCCCCCGCAAACAGCGCGAGATTGCCGCCGTTGAGGCCGAGCGCATGGGGGGAGATGGTGTCCATCCGGGCTAGTCCTAACGCTGGAGTGCGATCACGAGTGGGCTGGTCAGCAGCGGGGCGACCTGAAGAAGGTGCTGGAACAGCCGCCGCTGTTTGGAATCGCCGACGATGACGATGTCGCTCGCGTAGATTGGCGGATCGCGATACAGGCCGCGCCGGATGGCGCTGAGGTTATACAACGCGGCCATGGACTTGCCATTGACCGTCCGGAACACGACGACATCGTCGAGCCGCGCGAACTCGCTAGCCCCCTTGGCCGCGGCGATCGCGCGCATCAAAGACATGCTGCCAACCACGGGATAGCTGCCGGGCTGGGTAACCTGGCCGTCGACTGTGAACTGGTGGTTGGGCGATTCCTCGAGGTTCACCGTCACTTGCGGGTTTCGTACGTATTTGCCGCGCAGCTTTGCAGCGACCATCGCGGCGAGTTCCGCCGGCGTCGCACCGGCCGCGTCAATCTCTCCGGTGAGCGGTAGCGACAGCCGGCCCGCGGCATCCGTTTGGAAGCTGCCGCTGAGTTCGGGCGCGCCGAACACCGTGATGACGAGCTTGTCGAGCGGACCGACCCGATACGGGGTGGTGACAGCCATCAGGTCGGCGCCGCTCGGCGCCGGAAGCTCAGTCTGTTGGGCGACCGCTAGCGGGGTGCGGCTTTCACCGAGCCGCGGGCCATCCGCGCATCCGGCCATGACCAGCGCGGAGGCCGAGACAATCATCCACCGATAGCTGCCCGACGGCTGAGAACGTCGGTTTCGAACCGGGTGTTTCATAGCGTGAACCTCAGTGATGCCTGGAACACGGTCTGGGCTTGGAATGGCCGGAGCCCCAGAAACTCGGTCCGAGTGCCACGCCGGCTGCGCACATTGAGCGCTTCCAGGAACAGGGTAAGGTTGTCGCTGAGGCTGTGGCGCGCAGCAGCCGTCCACGACCAGCCGTTCTCGCTTTCCTCACGCGACATCTGGCTGCCGCGCTCGCGAGTCCCGAACGCCTCGATTCGCCCGGTGACCGCAGTCTTCTGAGTGAGTTGATGACTGACCAGCACGAAAGCCGAGCGGAAGCGGGTGCGAACCCAGCGCTCGTCGTTCGTCTTGAACCCCATAATGGTCGATCCAACCATCGCTTGCGAAAGCAGCTTGGTGCTTGGTCCAAGGTCGGCGTTGATCCCGAGGTTGAGGAATCGCGTACGCCATCCCCACTGGCCTGTGGTTTCAAATGCCTCGGGATCTCCGCGGTTGTCATAGTAGAACAAGGCCGCGCCCACCGGCGCCGGTGGGCGCCAGTCGAGCCGGCCATAAAAGCCGACCCTTTTGTCGATCTCGATGATCGACCGGGTGCGATCCTCCTGCAGGTGAACGATAAACTCATTGAGTGGCGGCAGCGGGAAATGACCGAAGGCCGTGGCTTTCAGGTCATGAAGCGCCCAGCCACGAAACGAGAGCAACGTCCCTGACGTGTCATTAAACCCGAACGCTGCTCCGGTTAGGGCGAGTTGGTGCTCGCCCATGGCGGCGTGGACGGTGGCTTCGAGGCCGATCACCTTGACCTCTTCGCCGACCCACGAGTTGATCGCCGAGGGTGTGATCGTGTGAACCGAGCTCCACGCACCGCCCGTCGAATGTTCAAGCGAAATCTCCGGCCACATCAAGCCGGCGCGGGCCGAAAAGCCCAACCGTCCGCGCTGGCGCGGCAGGAAGCTGATGAACGCCTCGTTGAGATCGACGTCCTTCTCCTGGTCGCGCTGCCAGGACGCCGAGATGTTGGCGCTCAGCGACCTGGTGAAATTCGGCATCCACGCGATGGTCGCCTCGACCGGCACGGCGCGAAACTTGTAGTCGCCGTCATCCGTGCCCTGAAAGCGGGTCTTGCCGAGGCCCCGATTGACCCATGATCGTGCGCCGTTCGCAGCCACCAGGCGGGCGTCGAGCAGCAATGCGAATGAAAAGAAGTCCGTCCCGGGGCCCGCGGCGTCATCTTCAACGACCGGGGTCACGACCGCAGGCGCGGCATCGCTGACGCCGACTTCCGGTTCTTGTGCCGGCCGTTCTTCACTAGCCGTTGCAGCAGCGTCCTGGCTCGGCGTGTCCTGCGCGTAGGCGGGCGTAGCGGTCGCCAGCGCGAACAGGGCCGCCGTGATCGCGGAAACGCTAGTGCTTGCCTCCCGCGCCACGTCCAATCGGCTGGCAGAGCTACGTGCAGATCGAGATTTAGACATGCATCTCTCCTGTTGAGTCTCGCTGCGTGCGCAGGTTGGCCCATCGCGTGACCGAGCCCACGGTGATTTGCTCGCCATCCTGCGCGAACTGCTGAAGGCTCGGAACCAGGTCGGGTTTGGCGAGGCGCGGCAGGCCGTCGACCATGACCAGTGCAATGTCGTCAGTTCCTGCCTCGAGCAGCGGCTTTTCGAGCAGCACGAGGTTTGCATCCGCGCCGATCTCCAGGGATGGCACGGGCAACCCAAGGCGCCGGGCCGGCGTCGCTCCGACCGCATCTTCAAGTTGCGCGTCCGACAGAGAGCCTTGGGCGCGCGCGAAGCGAATTTCATCCAGCAGATTACCCTTTCCGGTCAAAAGGGAGTCGCTGCCGAGGAGGACATCCACGCCGCTTTGCAGAAGCGCCTGTGGTGCCGTTTTCCCGAACAGGAACATGTTCGAGGTGGGGCACCACACCAGTGCCGCTCCCGAAGCGACGAAGCGCTCGATGCCGCCGGTATCAAAACCGACCCCGTGAACGGCGATAAGTTGCGAGGTGAGCAAGCCACGGTCGTAGAGCTCGTGCACTTCCTCGGCCGCGCCGGAATCGGTCCCTTCCGCGACGTGCAGGCAATAGGGCCTGCCGCGGTCGATCCTGTCCAGGTTGTCGGCGTTGTGCACGGAATCGGCGCTGCGGACCGGCACTACCTGTAGCGGGAAGTGGCGGTCGAAATCCGCCTCCCACGGGTCGTGGTGAACGACGGTCGTGACGCCCGCGAAGAGGTTCTTCCACGCGCCGGCAAGCAGCGCCTCGCGGCGCGAGCGACGGCGGCCTTCGGCGATGCGGCGGCGATAGCGGGATTGGATGTCCCCGGCCCAGTGGCCGGCATTGCGATAGGGGGGTTCGCCCAACCGGCCGTAGTGGTTGCGGTGGAGATGGTCGTGCGCGTTTATTAGGCCCGGGCGAATGTCTGCGTCCAGTGCGTCGACCACGATATCGAACCGCCCCGCCGGACGAACGATCTTTCCGTTGGCCACCGCGATCGTGCGATTACGGGCGTTGACCAGGCAGCGCATGTCAGTCCGCCCGCCGAAAACTGAGCGCGAGCACGACGGGCAAGCCCAGATGCTCGTCGTAAAGGTCGGTTCGACCACGGCTCTCGTAAAAGTGGCGAACGCCCGGCCCGACGCATGCCTGTTCCGCAGCGAGCGTCTGCAGGCCAGCCGCCCGGGCGGCCTCCTGCTGCACCGGGAGTCCATGGACGTAATGCTCAACTTCGTGAACGGCCCCGGCCGCTCTGAACGTGCGCCGGTGGCCCGCGGCGTGCGCCGCCGCGTGGAAATCCGAAACGATAACGTGACCGCCGAACCGCACGGTGCGAGCGAGTTCGCGATACACGATTGCGCAATCGGAGACATGGCCGATCACCAACCGACACCACACGACATCGAAGCTGCCGTCGGTGAAGGGAAGCTTTCTGATGTCGCCAAGGACCGTCCGTATGCTGGTACTGGATAAGTCGGGTGCGGCGTTCAGCATGTCCGCGCTGATGTCGACACCGACCGCTTCGGCCGCGCCGCAGCCGACGAGGCGGCGGCCGGTGCCGCATCCGGCATCGAGCAGCCGCAGGCCGTCCAGACAGGGCGTGAGGCCGCGCACAAGCTGGTCCTCTAGCTGTGAAATTGCCGTCTCATCAGAATAGGCCGGCGCCCACAACCGGTAGGCTTCGTGGGTGCTGAGGGCGGTCACGCGCCGCAGCCCGAGCGGTTGCGTCTAGTGGCGCTGCATGTTCGCGCGACACGGATTTCTAGGAATTGTTCAATCTTTACGAGGATCACGCCGCCACCCTGACATTCTCTCGTGAATTCCCGCCGGCTGCGGCAAGGTTCAATGAAGCAGGCCAGGCGGCAGCGCGCTGCATCCGTGACGTTGAACGAAATTGCGCAAGGGCGGGACTAATGATATGCTTGCCCCACACCGAACAAGAGAGGTGTCCGATGCGCTTGACTAAATTCTTGGTCGCTGCTGCCGCTGTTTCGCTTGCAGCTACCCCTGCTGTCTCCGCTACCGCCAATCCCGCCGCCAAGCTTTCGCTGGCGAGCCAGGCTGCTGCCGGCACCGCTGAGGCCGAGGAGCCAAGACGGAAGCTCAACTCGGGCTACATGCTGGCTGGCGTGGGCGTGCTTGTCGTTATCTTGGCAGCGCTGGCGATGGGCGGCAGCGGCAGCGACAGCAAGCCGGCAAGCGCATAAGCGAACCAATGGTTAGTATGGACGTCGCGACGGCCTGATGGCCGGCGTCATCGCCGCGCGCCCAGGAAAAGGGGCTGGCGAACTCCCGCTCGATGCGAGCCACGGTTGGACCCGTGGTCTCGTGATCATGGCCTTGCTTGGCTTTGCGCTGCTGTTCGCCGGCGGCGCGTCGCGAGCCGACGAGCCGCAGCAAATCGCCGTTAGGCTGGCGGCAATCGCCGTCATTGCCGCGAGCCTTTGGCGGCTCGACCCGGCGCCCCTCCGGACAAACAGGCGATCGCTGTTCGCGGTTTCGGCTGTCTATGGGCTGTTGGTCTTGCAGCTCGTGCCTCTGCCACCGGAACTGTGGGCGCAATTGCCCGGGCGCGCGGTCTATGCTGAGATAGCCCAAGCGGCGGGCGTCGTCGGTTGGCGGCCAATGAGCCTGACTCCGGATTTGACATTGAACGCACTGTTCGCGCTGCTTCCAGCGACCGCGGCGGGGGTGGCGGCTTTCTATCTCGATTCGGCTCACCGCCGAACAGTGTGGGGCTGGGTTGTCGGGGCCGCATCGTTCAGCGGAACTCTCGGGCTGGTCCAGCTCGCGGCAAGTGGCGATGCGTTTCACTTCTACGGCGAAACCAGCTTCGATTCGGCCGTCGGGGTGTTCGCCAACCGCAACCATAATGCGGCA
The DNA here is from genome assembly GCA_035512655.1 of Sphingomicrobium sp. GTDB lineage: Bacteria > Pseudomonadota > Alphaproteobacteria > Sphingomonadales > Sphingomonadaceae > Sphingomicrobium. The sequence continues at coordinate 49,549 of DATKDM010000022.1, forward strand.
TTCCTGGCCAGTGCGCTGCCGTTGCTCGGCGCGCTTGCCGGGCTGCGCCTGCGGAATAGCGGAAGCGGATGGCCGGTAGTGGTCGCCTTGTTCGCAGCGGCAGCCTTTTTGCTGCTGACGCTCGTTGCGACCAGCTCCCGAATTGGCATAGTGCTGGCGCTAATCGGGTCCTTGGGCGCAATCTGGTGCTTCCGCGTGACCGGTGCCTCGTTGGGCGAACCGCGGCCATACCCCCGCGCGCTTGCGGCGTTGGGCGTATGTGCACTGGGGGGAGCGGTTGCGTTTGCAGCGGTTCGCCTCGGCGTTGTCGAACGGCTGGCGCGCACCGATCCCGCGGCCGAGACCCGGACCGAGCTGATCCAGCCGCTGCTGCGCACCGCGGAGGCGTTTATGCCGCTCGGATCCGGCTTCGGATCCTTTGACAGCGTCTACCGGCAGTTCGAGCCCGACGTCCTGCTGTCGACGATCTACATGAACCATGCACACAATGAGCCCTTGCAGCTGGCGATCGAAGGCGGCCTCCCGGGGCTTGCCCTGCTTGGCCTGTTCCTCGCCTGGTGGCTCCGGACAGCGCTGCGCATCAGCTTCGCAGACATCCCCTCTATACGGCGCTCAATAGCTGTCGCGGCGGTTGTGGTCACGGCGATCTTGATGGTCGCGAGCCTGGTCGATTATCCGCTGCGCACCCCGCTGCTCAGCGCGGTGTTCGTGGTCGCTTGTGTTGAGATGATGCGCACCGCGGCCCTGCGTGATCGCCGCCAGGGCCATCCGGCGGCATCGGCCACACGCGCCGGCCAAGGTTAAGGCCAGGCTCGGCCCCTTGCCTAACTGGCTCTCGAACCTGGCACCCGGCCGCATCCTGCGCACCGTGGTGGCTTGGCGCGGATCGATCGTCGCCCCGCTCGGCGCGGGATGGGAAAACGAGCTCGCGGCGCTACGCCAAACCCGGCGCATCGTGCCATTGCTCATGACCGACGCTGCCGCCCTCCAAATCCAGATCTGCGTCCGCGCCGCCCGGCAGCTCGACGGGCTCATGGCCGAAGCCGGAGTGCTTATGGGCGGAAGTGCGCGCCTGATCTGCGAGGCGAAACGCGACGTGCCCTTGCACCTGTTTGACGTATTCGAGACCGTGCAATCGGCAAGCGCCTCACCTTGCTCGCCGCTCGAGCAGAGTATCCGCGATCACTTCAAAGCCACGCATGGCACGGCGGACGCCGTGCGGCGGCTGTTGCGGGCATATCCGCATGTACACTTGCACCCGGGCGTTTTTCCCGCATCGGTCCCTCCCGTCCTGCGCGCAGCGCGCTTTTCATTCGTCCACCTCGACATGGACCTCGCGGAGAGTACTCGCGAGGGCCTCGAGTTCTTTTACCCGCGTCTCGTGCCAGGCGGGATGCTTGTCGGGGACGACTATCAGGACGTCTTCGTCCGCAAGGCATTCACAGACTATTTTCGTCCATATCCGGAGACGCCGATCGAGCTTCCGTGGGGCCAGGTCTTGGTTGTAAAGCAGGGATAGCCGCAAAGCCGGCTGGCGGCGGCCACCGGCACGCCTTGATGTGTCAGTTGGCGACCACGAGCGTCCCGCGCATTGCCGGATGAAGAATGCAGTAAAAGGGCGTTCTGCCCGGCCTCTTCAGCGTCATCCGAACGCTTTTGCCGGCCGGGATGCGGACGTCGAAGCTTCTGTTGCGCGCGGTCACGGTGTGCGGGACGCGGTCGCGGTTGACCCAAAAGATGGAGTCCCCCACCTTGAGCCCCGCGGGGACCGGCTCGTAGCGCATATTGGCCATGCGAACGACATGCTCACGACCGGTGGCCGGAGCCGGCGCGCTAACGGCGATCGATGCAACGGATAGCCAGATCAGCGTGTGGACAAGGTTATTCACGGCCAGTTTGCTCCTGCAGCATTCTACTTTCCCGTTGATTCCTGGGAGCCGGAGAAAGGTTTAATTTTAAGGCGGTAAATCGCCTGCATATGTGACGGGCAGGCGCACGGTTGCGACGAGCTACCGAGCCGTTCTTGCTAAAAGTTCAGGCTCCCGCCGACCGTGAGCGCGGTTCGGTCATGCGCCGCGCCACCGTAATAGTCCTTGCCCGGACCGCCGCCGGTTACCGCAGCATGCACCTCGACTGCACCGAATTGTCGGGATGCCCTGAGGCGCCAATCGTAGCTCGTGGAACGATCAAAATAGACCGGAGTGGTGAGGTAGGCGAGCAATCCGACGTGCGCGTTCAACCGCCAATTGGCGGACGGCTGAATAGCGGCGTCCAATTCGCCATAGGCGGTCGATACGCCGTCCCGGAAGTAATGGGGTGAGTAGAAGACGCGCGCTGTGAATTCGCGCACGTGGGCGGCAACATAGGCTTCGGTATAATGGCTCGATTGCGTGGAGCCGAAATAGGGATAGCGAGATTGAAAATGGATTACGCCCGCGTCGACCGATGCGGTCGGCGTAAGACGCTTGGCATAGCCGATATTTGCTTGATAGCCGAGCAGATCGGCGCCGTCGTTGCGGTGAACGCCGGCGACCGAGCCGTAGAGGTAGAGGCCTGATGGACTATCGTAGGCAAGATTGACAGAAGCCGTTGGGCGCCCGCTGCTGAGCGAATAGCCACGGAAGCGATAATCGCTTTCCACGGCGAGACTGAGCGCGACTTGACTGCGGGCCGGACTGGCGATGGTGATCGGCAACAACAGCGCGAGCAGGCGGCTGAACAGCGTCAGCCGGTACTGCCAGTTATGGCCGGGCCGGCCGCTCAGCCTGCCGCAAGGCGCCACACCGGCAAACGCAATCACCCGAGGCATGGAGCAGCGTCCCGCACGCGTCAATCGACCCATCTGCGGACCGCGCGAAGGTAATGGCCTGTGGCGAGCGGCGCTCCTGCCGGACCAGCGCGGCGAGGCCGCTTACATGGGCAGCAGCGTAAGAGCTGCCGCTGACGAAGTTCCATCTTCCTCCAGGCTGCGTCGTTGGTACGTTGCGACCGGGCGCAGCATACACCCGCGACGGAATATTCTGTAAAGAGTCTTCGGCCACAGCGATGACACCGGGTTGCGAAGCAGGAAAGCCGCCTGCCGGCAGATTTGGATCGAACGCCGCCACGACCGTGGTGCGGCTGGACTGCGCGAGGAAGATCAGCTTTTGAATCAGCACGTCGCTGGGTCCGCTCACGCTCAAATTGATCACTTGCGCCCGCCTTTGGATCGCGAAGTGCAGCGCGCGCGCGAGGCTCAGGCTGTTACAGATCGTCGGCGAGCCGGTTGAGCCAGTCTGCCAGCAAGCGCGCAGGGCCATCAGCCGCGCGCCGGGCGCGATCCCGGCCATGCCGATCCCGTTATTGGCCTTGGCGCCGATCACCCCTGCGACGCCCGTGCCATGCCGCTCCGAGCTGGTCGGCCGCGTCGATACGAAGTCTTTCACCACCACAAACTGGCCGGCGAGGTCGGGATGCGATGTCTCGACCTTGCTGTCGATCACCGCGATGCTGACCCCGCGGCCGGTTGCGACCCGGTGGAGATCAGCCAGCCGCCAGCTGGTCGCCGCGGGCGCGGCCCTGGACAGCGGGTCGCCGTGCCGCCGCACTGCGGACTTGCTGCGATATTCGTGCATCGGTTGCGACCAGGCGACCATCGGATGGCGGGTGACCTGCGCGATTGCAGCCTCGGCCGACAAGCCGGAAGGCAGCCGCATCACGTAGCAATCGATTCCGAGCAGCGGCATCGGCCAGCTGTCGATCAGTTGGAGCCCATTACTACGTGCGATCTGCTGGGCAGTTCGGCGCCGGGCGGTAGTTGACTGGGCGTCGCCATAGCTGCCGCCATAGCCGCTGTTCGGCCGGAAATGCGGCGGAGCCAGCTTGAGCATCACGAGGATTTCACGTGGGCTGCCGGCTTCGGCCGGAGTCCGGCTAGATTGTGATGCCAAAGCTGGACCAACCGCGGTGGCGCCAAGGACCGCCAAGCCCGCCAAGGCCGCCGGAAACAAAAGCCGGGCCAGCCACGGGATCATAGCTGGCGTTCCGGATCGATTGGTTCGGCGAGCATCACCTGGGGCAATTCGCGCAGCCTTTTCAGTGCGGCTGGGCGTCTGTTCTGCGGCACGCGAAGGACGTAAGCGCCGCTGTCATTGGGACCGTCGACGATGCGCGCTCCGCCTCGCAGAAGCGCGGATCGAATTTGGCGTTCGCTGGCGTCCGGTTGAAAGACGATCGCCACGGTGCCGGCTTCATTGGCGTCAGCTGAGCCGAGCGCCCGATAAGTGCCGTCCATTTGCGACGACGGCACTGCCACATAGACCGCGAAGGCCACTGCGGCTGCCTGGCCCGCAAGCATCCACGCGACCGGAATGCGGCGCCGAAGCAATGGGACCGGCGCGCTCCCCTGCCGGACTCCGTCGACTCTTGCGCTGATCGACTTCCAGCCATGCTCGACGTTGGTGTCGAGCGACGCCATTTCCCGCGCGAGAACCTCGTCGCCATCGGCCTCGGCGCGGCAATCGGCACAATCTGCCAGATGTGCCTCAACCCCCGCCCGCTCATTCGCGTCGAGGGTTCCGTTCGTGTACCAAGGGAGCAGCTGCAATATTTGCTCGTGTGAGCTGCCGCGCAGCGGGATGATCTCAGCCATGTTTGTTTTTCCTATATCCAGTCCGCAAGCTCGCCTTCGAGCCGTCGCAGAAGGTGACGCCTTGCGTGAAACATGCGTGTTTTCACCGTGTTCACCGGACAATTGAGGATGCCTGCGATCTCGCGGTACCCCATCTCGTGAAAGTAGGTCAGATCGACTACCGCCCGATGATTGGCGGAAAGCTCGCCAATCGCACGGAGCAGCAGGGCGTGAATGCGGCTCTGCGCCACCGACTCTTCCGGGCCTGCGGCCAACGACGGTCGCCACTCCGCCTGGAAATCCTCGATCGGCTCGTCCTGCCGCCGCAACGCCTTCATTGCCTTTCGATAGGCGATCGCGAAGATCCAGGTGGACAGGTTGCTCGCCCCATTGAAGCTGTCGGGGCGTTCCCAGACGACCATAAGCGTGTCATTCAGTACCTCTTCGATCAGTTGTGGCCGGCGGATCAGGTTTGTGAGGAAACGCGTCAGCCTAGGGTGATAGATTCTATAGAGCTCTTCAAAGGCCTCTCGGTCACCTCGCCGAATGCGTGAAAGCAGGCACGACTCCTGATGTTCGGCGCGCTGCCGAGCGCTCGGTGTTCGCCCGCTCGAATTGCGTTGTCGGTTCAAGATGCATCCAATTCGTCGCCCCGTATGTACATCGGATCGCGGGCAAGGTTCACGGAATCGGGCGCAAGGAGCGACCTGCTGCCCCATATCCGCGCCTCATATCGAGCGGACGCTGCCACCTTGGCGGCCATGTCTAGACACGCCCTGGCAAGCAAGCGTCGGGCGTCGTTGCTCGCTTTTCTCCGGTTTGGGGTAATCAGTTGGGCGCGCCCAGACGCCATTATGGACGCTTCGACCGAAGTCCGCCGAGGCCAATGGCACTCGACCGCAAGAGCGTTCGCACTAAACCCCGTCGGGCGTCGCCAAACCCGCACGTACCGCGCCACTGTGCCGGTGCTTGAGTCCGTCGCCTGGTGGCTGGATGAAACGAAGGGTCCCCTGGTTGAGGAGGGCCTGTCGAAATCGACGTGGAGAAGGATGGAACGGGCTTTGGGCCTGCCTGGCGAGGGGCAGTCGGGAATGCGCTTGGTCCGTCGGTCAGTGGCAACGATCGCTCGCAAGCGGCTGGGCGAGGAATATTGGACAACCACTAGCGACATATATGCCATCAGCGATCCTGCGCATCTTGGCCGGGCTCTAGCGGTCACAACGGCGCCAATAGAAGAGATTGAAGTACTCGCTCCTGGTGCTTTTTACCGCAGTTTTACCGCACACTAAAAGGCTGGCCCACCAGCCAACCGACCTTAAGTAATTGCAGTTTAACGAGAAAAAATGGTGGGCGTGGCAAGGATTGAACTTGCGACCCCTGCGATGTCAACACAGTGCTCTACCACTGAGCTACACGCCCACCGTGGGCGAGCATTTAGGTGACGATCGACTATCCGGCAACCGCCGAAACACTCACAGCCGGCCGTGCTGGTCCTCGGTCTGGAAGATGCGATCGACCTCGGCGACCAGGTCTTTGAGGTGGAACGGCTTCGACAACAGCTTGGCCTCCGGCGCCGTCCGCCCGCCCTGCAGCGCGACCGCCGCGAAACCGGTGATGAACATCACCCGGATCGACGGATCGAGCGCGGATGCCTTCTGGGCGAGCTCGATGCCGTCCATTTCGGGCATCACGATGTCGGTCAGGAGGAGGTCGAACCGCTCCGCCTCCAAGAGCGGCATGGCCTCGGTCCCGCAGCCAACGGCGGCGACCTCGTAGCCGACGCGCTGCAGCGCCCGCTGCAAATATTCGCGCATCGACGTATCGTCTTCGGCCAGCAGGATTCTCGCCATCGCCCCTTCTTATGCGCACAGCTTTTAATATTTTCCAGCCGCTATTCCGCGCGTTGTAGCGTTGACCCGGCCCGGATCGTCCTAGATTGAGACGATGCAGTGACGCGAAACGAACCCACAGTAACGCCCCTTCCCGCCCCCCTGGTCCACCCGCCGCGCGGGCCATTGCCGATCCTGCTGTCGGTGCCGCATTCGGGGCGCGATTATCCCGACTGGCTGGTGGCGATGGCTTCGGGCGGCCGCGCCTCGCTGACGGCGCTCGAAGATCCGCTGGTCGACCGGCTGGTGTGGCGGGCGGTCGAGCGCGGCGCCGCGGCGGTCATTGCCCGCGCGCCGCGCGCCGCGGTGGACTGCAACCGGGCCGAGGACGACGTCGATCCGGCGGTGATCGCGGGCGGCGGGCCGCGACGGGTCAGCGCGCGTGCGCGCGGCGGGCTTGGAATCGTGCCCGGGCGCACCCCCAGCCACGGCTATCTTTGGCAGCGCTCGATCGGCGCTGCCCAGCTAGAAGAGCGCCTCGAGGCGGCGCACCGTCCGTATCACCGGGCGATCGAGCAGCAGCTCGATGCGCTGGTCGACCGGTTCGGCTGTGCGCTGCTGCTCGACTGCCATTCGATGCCGCCGCCGGCGCGAGGAGTTCCGCCGATCGTGTTCGGCGACTGCCACGGGCGCAGCGCAGCGGCGTGGCTCAGCGCGGAGGCGGTGCGGCTAGCCCGCGCCGCCGGCCTCGAAGCCGGCCTCAACGACCCGTTCGCCGGCGGCCACGTCGCCGAGCGGCATGGGGCGCCGATGCGCGGAGTCCACGCGCTTCAGATCGAGATCGACCGGGGCAGCTACCTCAACGGGCGCTTCGACGCGCCGGGGCCCGGCTTCGACCGCATCGCTTTGCTGATCGAGGCGCTCGCCGAAGGCCTCGGCGGACTGTTGCTCGACCGGCAAGTGGCGACCGCGGCGGAATAAGCGCGGATTCCGGCGGCGAACTAGGCGTCGGCGGTCGCTCGCTCGGGCACCGGTATCGGTCCCTTGCCCTGCGTCACCTGGCGCGAGAACACCTCGCGGATCTGCGACAGCGAGAATAGGTGCGCGTAAATCAGCGCGAGCATCCCGTTCTGGTTCAACTTGCGCAATTCGTCGCCGCGCATCTCGCGCAGCTTTTCCTCGTCGACCATCTGGAAGCCGCGATAGACGAACGGCTGCTCGGCGCCCTCGGGCTGGATGGCGACCTCGCCGTCCATCAGCAGCCCGCTCTTCTTGAGCTCCTCGATGAACACCGCCGTGCGCTGGCCAGCGGTCTCGAATTGCTCGCAGAACTGGAGGATGGCCTTGGTGGCTTCGCTCGGCTGGTCGCCGTCGAACAACGGCTGCCCGTCCTTGAAATCGCCGATCGCGCCCGACCCGGGGTCGAAGCACAGCGACAGCTCGTCGCTGTCCGGCCGCAGGCGCGCCAGCAGGAACGGATAGCGCCGCATGTAGGCGGGCACGTACATCATGCTGTCGCGCAGCTTCCCGTCCTCGTCGAGGTACACGTTGACGCCCTCGTTGAGGCCCATCAGGACCAGCGGCACGGGCGTATCGCCGACCGAGAAAACGATCGGAAAATGCCGCTGCAGCAGCGCGAATTCATCGACCGTGGCCGGAATCGCGTGGGTCGCCGCGATAATCGGCGCCTTTTCGATCGCCCGGATCTTCATCTTGCCATGCTGGGTGACATTCAGCGCTTCAAGCGCGGAATAGAACAACGGCAGGTTCGGCGTCGGCGCGGCACTCGCCATTCGATCATTCTCCTGGGGTATCAGGCCAGTCCGGGGTCGGGGCACGATGCGCCGCCGGCCGGCCGGTCATATTGTGGGGGAGCCTCTATTCCGGGACGCACCTTCTGGCAAGCGGCACGCGGCAGGTACCAGCCGATTGCGGGGCACGGCCCAACCTAATTCATTGCGCATTCAAGCCCTGGCTGCGAAGCCGCGACTGATGATGAAGGCCATTACGTGACTGTATCGAGTTTCCTGGTGCTGCTGCCGCTGCTCCTGGCCCTTTCGGCTCAAAGCGATCGAAGCGGCCAAAGCGACGAACCGCGGCCGTCGGTGCAGCGAATGGTCGTCGAACAGCAGTGGATCGTGCGCGTGCCGGTGCGGCCGCGACCGGCGGTGCAGCGGTTCGAATGGACGGCCGGCCAAGGCTATAATTGCGTTCGCACCAATGCCATCCGCGGCGCCTTCCTGTCCGGCCGCGACAGCGTCGACTTCCTCCTCCGGCGCCAGAGAGTCCGGGCGACGTTGGCTGGATCGTGCACCGCGCTCGACTTCTACGAAGGTTTCTATCTTAAAACCGGCGATGAGCGGGTCTGCGCGCGGCGCGATTTCGTTCACTCTCGAATGGGCGGGCGCTGCCGGATCGAGCGCTTCCAACGGCTCGTTCCGAAGCTCAAGAACTGAGCTTTCCTTGACAAATTGATCGCGGCGGCGCTAGCCCACGGCAGTTGCGGCCGCTCGGTCAGGACGCTCGCGGCCACCCTTTTTTTTCCGGATTTATTGAATGTCTTTTGCCGATCTCGGCCTCTCCGACGAATTGCTGCGCGCCGTTGCCGACAGCGGCTATGACGAACCGACCCCGATCCAGCGCGGGGTTATCCCGTCGGTGCTGATGGGCAAGGACCTGGTCGGCATCGCCCAGACCGGGACCGGCAAGACCGCCGGCTTCGTACTGCCGATGATCGACATCCTGGCGCAGGGCCGCAGCCGGGCGCGAATGCCGCGCTCGATGATTCTCGAGCCGACCCGCGAGCTCGCCGCCCAGGTCGCCGAAAATTTCGAGAAATACGGCAAATACCACTCGCTCTCGATGGCGCTGCTGATCGGCGGCGTTCAGATGGGCGACCAGGTGAAGGCGTTGGAGAAGGGCGTCGATGTCCTGATTGCTACTCCGGGACGCCTGATGGACCTGTTCGGACGCGGCAAGATCATGCTCAACGGCTGCGAGCTGCTGGTCATCGACGAAGCTGACCGGATGCTCGACATGGGCTTCATCCCGGACATCGAGGAAATCTGCTCGAAACTTCCGAAATCGCGCCAGACTTTGCTGTTCTCGGCGACCATGCCGCCGCCGATCCAGAAGCTCGCCGCCAAGTTCCTCAATGATCCCAAGCGCGTCGAGGCGACCCGGCCGGCGACCGCCAACGTCAACATCGAGCAGCGGCTGGTTCAGGTGCGGCCCGACAAGAAGAAGGACGCGCTGCGCGACATCCTCCGCCACGAGGAATTCAAGAACGCGATCGTGTTCTGCAATCGCAAGACGACCGTCCGCGAGCTCGCCTCGAGCCTCAAGCGCGCGCGCTTCGCCGCCGGCCAGATCCAGGGCGACATGGACCAGTCCGACCGGATCGCCGAATTTGACCGCTTCAAGAATGACGAGATCAACATCCTCGTCGCGTCCGACGTCGCCGCCCGCGGGCTCGACGTCAAAGGCGTCAGCCATGTGATCAACTTCGACGTGCCGTGGCAGCCCGACGACTACATCCACCGCATCGGGCGCACCGGACGGGCCGGCATGAAGGGCATCGCGATCACGCTCGCCACCCCCGCGGACACGGAGCAGGTCGCGGCGATCGAAAAATTGACCGGCTTCAAGATCGCGCGCGTCGGCGCCGTGCAGGAAGCCGCGGCTCCCGCCGATGAGCCCGAGCGGCGCGATGCAAGGCCCCCGCGCCAATCCCGCGAGCCGCGCGAGCCTCGGCAATCGCGCGCCCCGCGCCGCGATAGGGCGCCGCGCACCGAAGCCGCCGAGCCCAAGTCCGCGCCCCCGCCCAAGACAAAGGAAGAGCGCAAGCCGCGCCCGCCCCGCCGCGAGCCCGAGACCGAAACCGATAGGCCCGACGAAGGCTGGAACGGACCGATGCCTTCGTTCCTCTCGTTCCGCGCGGATTGATCAGCTTCGGTACTGCCCCAAAAACTCTGCCGCATGGGCAGCCAGCCGCCTCTCCCCGACCGCATCTCTCAGCCCCTGCATCAGCCGCTGGTAGAACCACAGATTATGCTCGGTCATCAGCATCGCGCCCAAAATCTCCCCCGATTTGACGAGATGGTGGACGTAAGCGCGCTCGAAGCGGCTGCATGACGGGCACGGGCAGCCCGGCTCCAGCGGCTCGCGGTCCTCGGCAAAGCGCGCGTTGCGCAGGTTGAGCGGCCCGTCGGCGGTGAACGCCTGGCCGGTCCGGCCCGAGCGCGTCGGCAGCACGCAATCGAACATGTCGATGCCGCGCTTGACCGCTTCGACGACGTCGTCCGGCTTGCCGACCCCCATCAGGTAGCGCGGCCGGTCGGCCGGCAGCATCGCAGAAGCGAAATCGAGGCAGCCGAGCATCGCCTCCTGCCCCTCGCCGACGGCCAGGCCGCCGACTGCGTAGCCGTCGAAGCCGATGTCGATCAGCGCGTCGGCCGATGCCTGCCGAAGCCGCTCGTCCACCGTCCCCTGCTGGATCCCGAATAGCGCCGCTTGCTCCGCATGCTCGCCGCCGGAATCGAACGCATCGCGCGACCGCTTCGCCCAGCGCATCGAGCGTTCCATCGCCGCCGCCTGGTCGGCGCGGCTCGCCTTGGCCGGCATCAGCTGGTCGAAGGCCATGACGATATCGGCGCTGAGCAGCCGCTGCACCTCGATCGCCCGCTCGGGCGTCAACAGGTGCGCCGACCCGTCGAGGTGGCTCTTGAACGCAACCCCCTCCTCGCTGACCTTGGTCAGCTCCGCCAGGCTCATCACCTGGTAGCCGCCGCTGTCGGTCAGGATCGGCCCGTTCCAGCCCATGAAAGCGTGCAGCCCGCCCAGTCGCGCCACCCGCTCCGCGCCCGGCCGAAGCATCAAATGATAGGTGTTGCCAAGGATGATGTCGGCGCCCGAGGCGCGCACGTCGTCCGGCTTCATCGCCTTGACGGTCGCCGCGGTGCCGACCGGCATGAACGCCGGCGTCCGGATGATCCCGCGCTCCATCGCGATCGTGCCGGCGCGCGCGGCGCCATCGGTCGCGGCGATCGAAAAGGCAAAGCGCGGCATCGGGTAGCGTCCTAGCCGCGCCGTGGCACCGCCGCTACAGCCGCGCGCATGATCGAGCCGTGGGTCTATCCCGTTCTCACCGGCATCGCCGTCCTCACCGGCTTCATCGACGCGATCGCCGGCGGCGGCGGGCTGATCATGATGCCGGCGCTGCTGTTTGCCGGCCTCTCCCCGCTCCAGGCGCTCGGCACCAACAAGCTGCAGTCGATGTTCGGCACCGGCACCGCGCTGCGCAATTACGCGCGCTCGGGGCTGGTCGAGTGGCGGCGCAACCGGCTGACGGTGCTGCTGGTGTTCGCGGGCGCCGCGGCCGGCGCGCTGGTTGTGCAGAGGATCGAAGCGGAGCTGCTCAACCTGATCATCCCGGCGCTGCTGGTCGCCGCGGCCATCTATATCCTTATCTCGCCGCGGATGACCGACGACGATGCGCATCAGCGGATCTCTTCGCGGGCCTATGCGCCGCTCGGCGGGGCGATCGGCTTCTACGACGGTTTCTTCGGCCCCGGCACCGGCACCTTCTTCACCACCAGCCTGGTCGCCTTGCGCGGTTACGGCCTGACCAAGGCGACGGCGCTGACCAAATTGTTCAACTTCACCAGCAACGTCGCCAGTGTCCTGCTGTTCGCGCTCGGCGGGCATATGCTGTGGTTGCTCGGCCTGTGCATGGCCGCCGGCGCGATGCTTGGCGGCTGGTTAGGCAGCCGCACCGCACTGAGGTTCGGCGCCCGCCTAATCCGCCCGCTGCTCGTCGCGATCTCGCTCGGCATGACCGCGCGCCTGCTGTGGGGCTACTTCGCCGGGTGAGCGGTCTTGCCGCTTAGGCGGCTGCGCGCTTGGGCGATTTGACGTCCTCGCGGAGCAGTTCGGATATGCGCGCCGCCGGCAAAGCGCTGCCGAACAAATAGCCCTGGCCGACCGCGCAACCGAGAGCGGATAGGAAATCGCGCTGCATGACGGTCTCGATGCCCTCCGCCACCACCTCGATCTTGAGCGCCCGCCCGAGACCGACCACGGCGTCGACGATCGCTCCATCCTCGGCATCGATCTGGAGGTCGCGGATGAACGACTGGTCGATCTTGATGATCTCGACCGGGAATCGCTTGAGGTGGGTGAGCGACGCGAAACCCGTCCCAAAGTCGTCGAGCGCGAGCTTGATGCCCGCTTCGGCAAGCTCGCTGAAGGTGCGTTCGACGTGGTCGATGGCCTGGCCGAGAAGGACGCTCTCGGTGACCTCGACCTGGATGCGCTCGGGAGCGATCCCGGCCGTGCGCAATTTGCCCAGCAGCCGTTCGGCGAAATCACCGCGGCGCAATTCGGCTAAAGCGGCGTTGATGGCAACGTGGCCGAACGTCAGCCCGGAGGCCTGCCAGGCAAGGATATCCCGGATGACTCCGTCGACCATCCGGTCGCTGAGCTTCACCGCCAAGGTTGAATCCTCGAACGCCGCGGCGATGCAACCGGCCGCCTTGGGCTCGTTGCCCGGCATACAGCACCGCAACAGCGCTTCGAAGCCGACGATCGCGCCGGTCTTGAGGTCGATCTTCGGCTGGTAGAACGGCTTGACGAAATCGCCGTCGAGGGCCGCGGCGGCCATCGCCAGCATCTCGCCGCGCTGCTGCATGCGCGACCTCATCGCCGGGTTGTACAGCCGGAATGCGCCGCGGCCGGAGGCCTTTGCCTCGTAGAGAGCGAGGTCGGCGTGCTTGAGCATGTGTTCGGCGCCGAATCCGTCGGTGCGGCTCGCGCCGATGCTGGCGCGCGAGTGGATTGGCTTGCCGTCGTGCTCGACAGGCTCGCCGAGGCGCTCGAGCAGGATGGCCGCGAAAGCCTTGATCTCGGCCGCTCCGGACATGCCCATCAAAAGCAGCGCGAATTCGTCGCCGCCGAGCCGTGCGACGAGGTCGTCCGATCGGATCGAATTCTTCAGCCGATCGGCGAAGACGCGAAGCAGCGCATCTCCCGCGTCGTGACCCAAGGTGTCGTTGGTCAGTTTGAATTCGTCGACGTCGAGGAGAAGCAGCGCAAAACGGTTCGAACTTCCTGGCCCGCTGGTCAGCCTGTCCAATTGGAGCTGGAACAACGCCCGGTTCGGAAGTCCGGTGAGCGAATCGTGGAACGCGAGATGGTGGGACTGGGCTTCCGCGGCCCCCAGTTCGGCGGCGGCACCGCGCAGCCGCCGGCCGAGGAAGACCATGAACGACGCAAGCCCGACGAGGATCAGGAGATTGATCGGAACCAGCTTCCACAGGATGCGAGTCCCGGGAAGCTCGGGCTTCCACAGCAGGTAACCGATCAGCGAGCCCCACTCGGTTTGCAGCCCGATGGCATGCTCCTCCGGCTGGCGCTCGGGCCTTCGCGAGAAGCGCGGCGATGCGATCAGCTGCCGGGAGCTCAGTTCGGCAAGAAATCCGGCGTCGACATAGCGAACGCTGACGAGGACGGGCCAATCGCCCTTCGGCTTCGCATAATCAGGCGTCGACGGCTGAATCAGCATCGCGCTCGCGGCGGCGGGGCGGCCGCCGACGAGGATGATGTGCGACTCATGAGTCGCGCGGGGAGTCGTTCGAACGGCGCTGTCCGGATGGACCATCCGCCCGGGCCTGCGGTCGTGCCGGCCATTGCTGCCGCCGTCGCGGCTGCGGAGGCTGTGGAGCAGGGGCCCAAGGTCTGCAGAAAGGGTCGCGTAACGGGCCACTGGCGCTTGCTCGCCGCCGACGGCCGCATATATCGGCCGGTCGTAGCCATCGACGATGAAGACCTCGTCGTGGCTGAAGATGCGGTGGAGCCAGCTGCCGATATTGTCGTGGATCCAGGTCATATCGAGCTCGTCGGCGACGATCTGCGTGATCGAATCATCCCAGATAGCAACCGTTTCCTGCTGCAGCGCGAGCTCGTCGACGCTGGACTCCATGACGTGCCGGGCCGAGCGCGCCTGGCGTTCGACCGACACCGCGTCGCTTTGGTGCGTCGCCCAATAAATTCCGATGCCCGCGAGGAAAAACGCCGCCACGATCGTCGCTCCGAGGGCCACGATGATGGTCTTGGAAAAGACGCTTCGATGCCCGTGCGCGCGGGTGAGATTATGATGGGCGCCGCTCGGCATTGAGGCGGATTAGGTCGAATGAGCTAACAAGCTCTGGGCGACTGGTCCGTTTTGGATGTTGAAATAGCAACTCCCGGGAGTCACTCCGTCTGCGGCAACAGCAGGCTCGCGTCGCCGTAGCTGTAGAAGCGATACTCCTTCGCGATGGCATGGGCATAGGCCGACTTCATTACGTCGAGCCCCATCAGCGCGCTGACCAGCATGAACAGCGTCGATCGCGGCAGATGGAAATTTGTAATCAGGCCGTCGACGGCCCTGAAGCGGTAGCCGGGCGTGATGAAGATCGCGGTGTCGCCCTCGAACGGCTGAATTGTGCCATCCTCGTCGGCCGCGCTCTCGGTTAGGCGCAGCGCGGTGGTGCCGACCGCGATCAGCCGCCCCCCGGCTGCCTTGGCCCGGTTGAGCCGAGTCGCGGTCGCCGCGTCGATCCGCCCCCACTCGGCGTGCATCCGGTGCTCGGCGACGGTGTCCGTCTTGACCGGCAGGAAGGTCCCGGCGCCGACATGCAGGGTCAGCATCTCGCGCCCAACGTCACGCTCCGCCAGCGCGTCGAGCAGCCGCGGCGTGAAATGGAGCGCCGCGGTCGGCGCCGCCACCGCCCCTTCCGTCCGCGCGAACATCGTCTGGTAATCGTCGCGGTCGGCCTCGTCGGCCGGGCGGCGCGAAGCGATGTACGGCGGCAGCGGCATTCGCCCCGCCCGCTCGATCAGCTGCTCGACCGGCTCCTGTCCGTGAAATTGCAGCAGGAAGGCGCCGTCCTCACCGCGCTCGACCGCGGACGCCGCCACCCCGTCTCCAAACTCGATCCGGTCGCCGAGGTGCAGGCGCCGTGCGTTGCGCACAAACGACCACCAGCTGCGCGGCCCCTCGCGCTTGTGCAGGGTGGCGCCGATCCGCGCCGCTCCGCGCTGGCCCTCGAGCTGCGCCGGGATCACCTTGGTGTCGTTGAACAGCAGCACGTCGCCGGGCCGCAGCAGCGCCGGCAGGTCGAGCATCTGGCGGTCCGAGACCTCAGTTCCCTCGACCCGCAGCAGCCGCGCCGAATCGCGCGGCCGGGCGGGCCTCAGGGCGATGCGGTCGGCGGGAAGCTCGAAATCGAATAGGTCGACGCGCATGGGCTTGTCATTGCGAGCGCCGCACGCCCGCGGCAATCCCAAAGAACTGCGAAAGCCGTCGCTACCCGCCGAGCGACGCCCGAACGATTTTCGTCGGCTCGGCCGGCGGCTCGCCGACCGCGATCTTGTCGACCGCGTCCATGCCCTGGATCACCCGGCCGAACACCGTGTACTTGCCCCACAAAGCGACATTCGGCGAGAACATGATGAAGAACTGGCTGTTCGCCGAATTGGGATCGTCCGCTCGAGCCGCGGCGACAACCCCGCGCATGTAGGGAAGGGTCGTGAATTCGGCCGTGAGGTCGGGAAGCTCGGAGCCGCCGCTACCGTCCCCCTTCGGGTCGCCGCTTTGCGCCATGAAGCCCGGGATGACCCGGTGGAAGGTAAGCCCGTTGTAGAATCCGCGGCGGACCAGCGCCTGGATCCGCGCGACGTGCCCCGGCGCGGCGTCGGGGCGCAGCTGGATGACCACCGTGCCGCCGTTCGACAGCTGCAATGTCAGCCGGTTGGCGAGGTTGCTGGTGACGGTTGCCGGCGGGAGGACCGGCACCGCCGCCGCCGCTGGAATGGCCGAAGGCGCCGCGGCGAGCAATGCAAAGGCCATAAACGGTAACGCCATCAACGCTTTACGCATTGCCACCCACTCCCCGGAACCGGCCCCGCCACTAGCCCGGAGCGCCGGCCAGCGCCAGCCCTATCGCAGCCCTTTGAGGTGCTTGGCGACATCGGCGGCCACTGCCGGGGGGACGAACTTGTCGATCGACCCGCCGTACCGCGCGATCTCCTTGACCAGCCGCGACGCGATCGGCTGCAGCGACACGTCGGCCATCAGGAAGACGGTCTCGATCTTGTCGTTGAGCTGCTGGTTCATGCCCGCCATCTGATACTCATATTCGAAGTCCGAGACCGCCCTTAGCCCCCGCAGGATCAGCGACGCGCCCTCGCGCTCGGCAAAGTCCATCAGCAGCGAATCGAACTCGACCACGGAGATGTTGTCGGCGATGTCCGAAACTTCCCGCCGTACCATCGCGAGCCGCTCTTCGATCGAGAACATCGGCTCCTTCGACGGATTGGTGGTCACTCCGATCACCAGCCGGTCGATGAGGTGAGCGCCGCGCCGGACGATGTCGATATGGCCCAGCGTGATCGGGTCGAACGTGCCCGGATAGACGCCAATTCGTGTCACCATGATCAATGATCCCGTTCGATTGCGAAGCGGGCGATGGAGCGGAGCAGGTCGGCCTCCGCGCCATGATCGCCAAGATGCTCGACCGCCTGCTCGACAAGGAAGTGCGCCTGCTGCCGCGCCCGGTCCTCGCCCAGCAGCGAGACGAAAGTCGCCTTGCCCGCGGGCGCGTCCTTGCCGGTGCGCTTGCCCGCCGCCGCCTCGTCGCCGCTGTGGTCGATCAAATCGTCGGCGATCTGGAACGCCAGCCCGATGTTGCGCGCATAGCCGCGGTACGGCGTGCGCGCCGCGTCCGCGAGCCGCACCATGATGCACGCCGCCTCGACCGAATATTCGATCAGCGCCCCGGTCTTCAATTGCTGCAATCGGGTGATCGCCGGCAGATCGAGCTCCTGGCCCTCGGCGACCAGGTCCATCATCTGCCCGCCGGCCATTCCGCCGGGTCCGGCGGCGCGAGCCAGTTCGAACACCAAATCGGCCCGGACGTGCGGGTCGTCGTGGGTCGCGGGATGCGCGAGAATCTCGAACGCCAGCGCGTGCAGGCTGTCTCCCGCAAGCACAGCCTCCGCTTCTCCAAAAGCCTTGTGAACGGTCGGCTTGCCGCGCCGCAGATCGTCATTGTCCATGCAAGGCAAATCGTCGTGGATCAGCGAATAGACATGGATCGCCTCGATCGCGGCGCCGACCCTGAGCGCCCGCTCGGGATCGATGGCGAACAGCTGCGCGGCGGCGCTGGTCAGGAGCGGGCGGAGCCGCTTGCCGCCGCCGACCGCGCCGTGCCGCATCGCCTCGAACAGGCGGTCGCGGGCATCGCCGGCAGGTTCGAGCAGTCGGGTGAAGAAGTGGTCGATCTCCGCCGACAGGCGGTTCGATTCCGCCTCGAAGTCCGCCCGGCTGCGGTCGACGACTTCAACTCCCATCGAACGGGGTCACTCCGGCCGGCTTGCCGTCGGCGCCGAACGCGATCTGCTCGATCCGCGCCTGGGCGGCCTTCAAGCGCGCTTCGCAATGGCGTTTGAGGCGGTCGCCCTCCTGGTACAGCTCGATCGACTGGTCGAGCGGCGCCTCGCCGCGCTCGAGCAGGCGGACGATCTCTTCGAGTCGGGCAAGCGCCGCCTCGAAGCTCAGTTCGCCGGCTGACTCGGGCATCGGCTCGGGGGTGTCGGCAGTGTCCATCGCGAAAGCTTCTGACCCCCTCGACCGGACGAATCAAGTTTGCGGGCTATTGCCGCTTGAACGGGTCCTTGATGCCCGGCACGATCTCGTCGGCGGCGAGCTCGGCCGGCTCGCCCGCCGCTTCCGCCGCCTCTGCCGCTTCCGCCGCGACCAGCGCCGCTTCGGCATCGCGCGCGTGCTGCTCGCGCTCGGCGCGCAATTCGTCGATCAGGGCCAGCCGGTCGCTGTCCAGGGTCGTATCGACATAGGCCGGAGTGCCCCTAGCCTTGGCCGCCTTGGCGATCGCCGCATCGAGCTCGCGCTGGCTGGTGAGGCCGAGCGTCACCGGGTCCTTGGGCTGGATGTTGGCTATGTTCCAGTGGTTGCGCTCGCGGATCGCGGCGATGGTCGTGCGGGTGGTGCCGATCAGCTTGCTGATCTGGCCGTCGCTGACGTCCGGGTGGTTGCGGATGATCCAGGAGATCCCGTCGGGCTTGTCTTGGCGCTTGCTGACCGGAGTGTAGCGCGGCCCCTTGGTGCGGCGCACCGGGTCGGGCGCCTTGTGCATCGTCAAGCGGTAGTCGGGATCGGCCTGGCCCTTCTCGATCTCGGCATGGGTCAATTCGCCGGCGCGGATCGGGTCGCGCCCGGTCAGCTTGGTCGCCGCGGTGTCGTCTGCGATCGCCTGGATCTCGAGGATATGGAGGCCGCAAAACTCGGCGATCTGCTCGAATGTCAGCGATGAGTTCTCGACCAGCCAGGAGGCGGTCGCATGCGGCATGAGGGGCTGCGCCACGGATTTATGCTCCAATACAAATGAATAGGGCCGCCCCTCGCGGAGCGGCCTTTGCAGCGGCGGTTTAGACCCTCGGAACCGTCGGAGCAAGCACTCTCAAGGGCGGTCGATCCTCGCGGCGTAGCAGCCGGGCTTCGCGTAATGCGCGTGGATGTAGGCGACCGCCGGATCGCTCAGCAGCCGCACGATCACCGCCTCCGCGTCACAGCCTTCGACAACATCCGCGTCGACTATCGACCCAGCGGCCGAAAAGCCGCGCAGCGACAGCAGCCGCTTGCGCATCACCTCGGGAAGATGGTCTCCGCTCCAGCGCTCCGTCGCCCCTTCGCGGACATAGACGGCGTGGCTCGAGCGATAGGGCGTATCGGCGCTCTGATGCTCGAAATTGACCAGCAGCAGCGTCTCGCCGGCTTGCGCGTCGCGCATCTCGATGCGCTCGGGAAACCCCGGGCCGTCCACCACCACCCGCCGCGCGCGGCGCTCGGCGAGCTCGCCATCGCTGAGGCCGTAGAACGGCAGGAACGGCTCGGGTGAAAGCCCGCTGACGGTGAAA
Organism: Sphingomicrobium sp.; assembly: GCA_035512655.1. GTDB lineage: Bacteria > Pseudomonadota > Alphaproteobacteria > Sphingomonadales > Sphingomonadaceae > Sphingomicrobium. Next base: position 68,962 of record DATKDM010000022.1, read on the forward strand.
TTCATTGGTGGTGCTCCGTGCAAAGAGAGCATCTGATATGCCCGCGATCCGGGCGCCTTGGCTTCCCGCCCCTTGCGCCTAAACTTTGACCTGCAGCACGATCTTGCCGACGTGCTCGCCGGCTTCCATGCGGGCGTGCGCTTCCGCCGCTTCGGCGAGCGGAAACACGCTATCGATCACCGGCTTCAGCCGCCCGCCCTCGGCGTAGGGCCAGACGGTGCGGGCGATTTCGTCGGCGACCATGGTCTTGAAATCGATCGAGCGCGCCCGCAGCGTCGAGCCGGTCAGCGTCAGCCGCCGCGCCATGATTTCGGGAATGACCAGCTCGGTCTTGGCACCGCGCTGGAAGGCGATCGACACGTGCCGCCCTTCCTCGGCGAGCGCGGCGAGGTTGCGCGGCACGTAATCGCCGCCGACCATGTCGAGCACCACCGCGACGCCCTCGCCGCCGGTCAGCCGCTTCGCCTCCTCGACGAAATCCTGCGTGTTGTAATTGATCGCCGCCGCCGCCCCGATCTCCAGCGCCCGGGCGCACTTCGCGTCCGACCCGCAGGTGACGATGACATCAAGCCCGAACAATTTGCCGAGCGCGATCGCCATGGTTCCGATGCCGCTGGTGCCGCCGTGGACCAGCACCGTGTCGCCGTCTGCCGCGAAGCCGCGCTCGAACAGATTGACCCACACCGTGAACAGAGTCTCGGGCATCGCCGCGGCTTCGGCCATGGTCAGCACTTCGGGTACCTTGAGGCAGGTGCCGGCCGGCGCGACGCAATATTCGGCATAGCCGCCGCCCGCGACCAACGCGCACACCGGCTTGCCCACCCACTCCTCGGCGCCCGCTCCCGCCGCGACCACGGTTCCGGCGACTTCGAGCCCAAAGATGGTCGGGGCACCGGGCGGCGGCGGGTACAGCCCCTTGCGCTGCAGGATGTCGGGCCGGTTCACACCCGCCGCGGCGACCGCGATCAGCACCTCGCCCGCGCCTGGCTGCGGCACCGGCCTTTCGACCAGCCTTAGCGCCTCGGGCCCGCCCGGCTCGGGCGCCTCGACCGCTTTCATGCTCGGGGGAATGCTGTTGCTCACCTGTTCCCGGCTTATTGACAGCGGGGCCGGGCGGGTCAACGCTTAGGGCGCTATGGACCTCGACGAGCTGTTTCCCGATAAACCCAGCGATCCGCTGGTCGGCCTCGTCCGCCAAGACCTCGACCCGCTATCGATCGAGGAGCTCAACGAGCGAATCGCCACGCTCCAGGCGGAAATCGCCCGGGTCGAGGCGCATATCGAGCGCGTCAACCGCGACCGCTCCGCCGCCGAAGAGCTGTTCAAGCGTTAATCCACCGAAAAAGAGCGCCCTCGCTCTTGATTGCAGCGCCTCTCCGTATGACATTGTCGATGAGCCCGACGGTCCTGGAGCGGGCGCGGAGTTTTCATTTCAATGCCCAGTTTCGCCCGCGAGCTTGAACAAACCCTCCACAACGCGCTGGGCGAGGCCAGCCGGCGGCGGCACGAATATGCGACCCTCGAGCACCTTCTGATCGCTCTGGTCGACGACGAGCATGCGTCGAAGGTGATGACCGCGTGCGGAGTCAGCCGCGACGAACTTCGCGCCAGCGTCAAATCCTATCTCGACAATGAGCTGGGCGCGCTGGTCGCCGACAACGGCACCGACCCGACCCCGACCAGCGGCTTCCAGCGGGTCGTCCAGCGCGCGATCCTCCACGTCCAGTCGTCGGGCCGCGACGAAGTGACCGGCGCCAACGTCCTCGTCGCTCTGTTCTCCGAGCGCGAGAGCTACGCCGTCTATTTCCTTCAGCAGCAGGACATGAGCCGCTTGGATGCGGTGACCTACATCAGCCACGGGGTCGGCAAGGGCGACACCCCGGCCGAAGCGCGCGAGGTCAGCGCCACCGAGGAGAAAAGCGACAAGGGCGAGGGCAAGAAGGAAAGCGCCCTCAAGCAGTTCACCGTCGACCTCAACGAGAAGGCGCGCCAGGGCAAGGTCGATCCGCTGATTGGGCGGATGCCCGAGGTCGACCGCACTGTGCAGATCCTGTGCCGCCGCTCGAAGAACAACCCGCTCTACGTCGGCGACCCCGGCGTCGGGAAAACGGCGATCGCCGAGGGCCTCGCCCGCAAGATCATCGAGGGCGACGTCCCGGAGGTGTTGAAGCCGGCGGTGATCTACGCGCTCGACATGGGCGCCCTGCTCGCCGGCACCCGCTACCGCGGCGATTTCGAGGAACGGCTGAAGTCGGTGGTCGGCGAGCTCGAGAAGCTCGAGCATGCGATCCTGTTCATCGACGAGATCCACACCGTGATCGGCGCCGGGGCGACCAGCGGCGGGGCGATGGACGCCTCGAACCTGTTGAAACCGGCCTTGTCGTCGGGGGCCATCCGTTGCATCGGCTCGACCACCTACAAGGAGTTCCGCAACCATTTCGAGAAGGACCGCGCGCTGCTGCGCCGGTTCCAGAAGATCGACGTCAACGAACCGACGATCGAGGACACGATCAAGATCATCGCCGGGCTGCGGTCCTCGTTCGAGGGGCACCACAACGTCCGCTACACCCCCGACGCGATCAAGAGCGCGGTCGAGCTGTCCGCCCGCTACATCCACGACCGCAAGCTGCCCGACAAGGCGATCGACGTGATCGACGAGGTCGGCGCGATGCAGATGCTGGTGCCGCCGTCGCGCCGCAAGAAGGTCATCACCCCCAAGGAGATCGAGGCGGTCGTCGCGACCATCGCGCGGATCCCGCCCAAGTCGGTCTCGGCCGACGACAAGGCCGTGCTCGAGCATCTCGAAGCCGATTTGAAGCGCGTCGTGTTCGGCCAGGATCTGGCGATCGAGAAACTGGCGTCGGCGATCAAGCTGTCGCGCGCCGGCCTGCGCGAGCCCGACAAGCCAATCGGCAATTACCTGTTCTCCGGCCCAACCGGAGTCGGCAAGACCGAGGTCGCGCGCCAATTGGCCTCGATCCTCGGCATCCCGCTGCAGCGCTTCGACATGTCCGAATATATGGAGCGCCACTCGGTCAGCCGGCTGATCGGCGCGCCCCCGGGCTATGTCGGCTTCGACCAGGGCGGCCTGTTGACCGACGCGGTCGACCAGCACCCGCACAGCGTGCTGCTGCTCGACGAGATCGAAAAAGCGCACCAGGACCTGTTCAACATCCTGCTGCAGGTGATGGACCACGGCAAATTGACCGACCACCACGGCAAGACGGTCGACTTTCGCAACACCATCCTCGTCATGACCACCAACGCCGGTGCGTCCGACATGGCGCGCGAGTCGATCGGCTTCGGGGCGATGAGCCGCGAGGACGCGCAGGAGGATGCGGTCAAGAAGATGTTCACGCCCGAGTTCCGCAACCGCTTGGACGCGATCGTTCCCTTCTCCTATTTGCCGCCGGCGGTTGTCGCCCGGGTGGTCGACAAGTTCATCCTCCAATTGGAGCTTCAGCTCGCCGACCGCGGGGTCCACATCGACCTCGACGACGAGGCGCGCGCATGGCTCACCGAGCGCGGCTACGACAAGCTTTACGGCGCCCGCCCGATGGCCCGGCTGGTCCAGGAGAAGATCAAGCAGCCCCTCGCCGAGGAATTGCTGTTCGGCAAGCTGGTCAACGGCGGCGAGGTCAAGGTGCGGATCAAGGACAACGCACCGGCGTTCGAGATCACCCCCGCGCCGCCCAAGGTCAGCAAGGCAAAGGCCAAGGCCGGCGCCAAGGCCAGGGCCAAGGACCCGAGCGCCAAGGCCTGACCGCCGGCGAGGCTTGCGCGCCGCCGAAGTTTCGCCCTCGTGCTTTCGCCTGGTTCGACAAGTGCCGGCAACGCTGAAACCTGTTGCGGCTCGGCCCGTCGTTCGCCACGGAGGCGGAAATTCGAGCAGGAGTAGTGATCACATGACTCGCATTGGCTTGCTTGCCGCCAGCGCGCTTGCGCTCGTTTCCGTTCCGCTGGCTGCCCAGAACGCTCCCGCGTTCGATCCGGCGCGGCTGTCGCACCACGTCCAGACATTAAGCGCGGATGCGTTCGAAGGCCGGGCCCCCGCGACTCGGGGCGAGCAGATGACGGTCGAATATCTGGTCCGCGAGTTCCAGGCCGCCGGGCTGCAGCCGGGCGGCGACCTCAAAGACGGCCAGCGCCAGTGGACGCAGGCGGTGCCGCTGCTCAAGTCGGACCTCGCCGGAACGCCGTCGATCGCGCTCAACCTCGGCGGTCAGACCCGCGCCCTGACGCAAGGCGAACAGATCTCGGTGCGCCCGCCGGTCAACGGCCAGCGCCAGGTCACGCTCAACAACGTGCCGCTGCTATTCGTCGGCTACGGGGTCACCGCTCCCGAGCGCGGCTGGGACGATTTCAAGGGCCAGGACGTCCGCGGCAAGATGCTGGTGGTGCTGGTCAACGATCCTGACTTCGAGGGCGGCGAAGGCGAGTTCGGCGGCAAGGCGATGACCTATTACGGCCGCTGGACGTACAAATTCGAGGAGGCCGCCAAGCGCGGCGCCGCGGGCGTCATGATCGTCCATGAGACCGAGCCGGCCTCATACGGCTGGGGCACCGTCAAGAACTCGTTCGGAGCGACCAACTTCGACATCGTCCGCCAAAATCCGGCGGCCGACCACACTGGCTTCGAAAGCTGGATTCAGCGCCCGGTCGCGCAGGACATCTTCCGCGCCGCCGGCCTCGATTTCGATGCCGCGAAGCAAGCCGCCCGGCGCAAGGACTTCCAGCCCATCGACCTCAGAGCGACGGTGACCGCCAACCTCGCTTCGAACACCGAGGTGATCACGTCCTACAACGTCGCCGGCATCCTGCCCGGCACCAGGCGGCCGGACGAGACTGTGATCTACACCGCCCACCACGACCATATCGGCATTGGTGACCCGGACGCGAACGGCGACCGGATCTTCAACGGCGCGCTCGACAACGCAACCGGCACCGCCCATTTGATCGAGCAGGCGCGCGCCTTCGCCAGCCGTCCGCGCACCGAGCGCTCGGTGGTCTTCCTCGCCGTCGGAGCCGAGGAAAAGGGGCTGCTCGGCTCCGAATATTATGTCGCCAACCCGCTCTATTCGCTGGCCAAGACCGTGGCCGTGCTCAACACCGACGCGCTTGGGCCGTATGGCAGAGCCCGCAACTTCAGCATCTCCGGAGTCGCCCGGCTGGAGCTGCTCGACAGGCTGGTCGCCGAGGCGGCGCGCCAGGGCCGGACCTTTTCGCCCGATCCGCGTCCCGAAGCGGGCAGCTTCTTCCGCTCCGACCATTTCCCGTTCGCCAAGGCCGGCGTTCCCGCAATCTCATGGCGATCCGGCAACAATCTGGTCAACGGCGGGGTCGAGCGCGGCAACGCTTTGTCGGCCGATTACACCGCCAACCGCTACCACCAGCAGGACGATGAATACGATCCAAGCTGGGACTTCAGCGGCATCGTCCAGGACGCGCAATTGCTCCATGCTGTCGGCTATAGCCTCGCCAATTCGGACGACTGGCCGAACTGGAGCGCCGACAGCGAATTCCGCGGCACCCGCGACCAGAGCGCCGGCGAGCGCGCCAAAGCCAGCGGAGAGCGCGGCTGAGCAAAGCTTGAGCCGGCGCTTCCCGACCCCCTCGGCGCTCGACGTCCTCTAGCGTCCGCCCGGCGCGATCGCGAGGCCGTCGCCGTTCTTGCCGGCCGGGATTCGGCGCAGCACCTGGCCGCTTTCCAGATCGACCTCGGCGACCATGTCGCGGCCGGTTTCCGCCGCGTACAATTTGCCGTCGTCGGCGAACAGGATGGTGACCTGCCCCGCCTCGTCGTCGCCCGACACGGCGATGTCTTTGACCTTGGTCCGGGTTGCCGCGTCGATCACGGTCAGGCTGCCGCCGCCGAGGTTGGAGGTGACGATCCAGCGCCCGTCCGGGCTCGCTGCGACGCGGATCGGCGCCGCACCGGTGGCGACCTCGCCGAGCTTCTCGAAGCTCGCCGCATCGAACGCCTGGACCCGCGGCGCTTCCAGATCGGCGACCCACAGCACCCGCCCGTCGCGCGACAGAGCGATCCCCTCGGGATTGCCGCCGACGGCGATATCGCGAAGCTTGCGGCCGGCCGTGAGGTCGAGCACCGACACCGTCCCCGCCGGGATGTTGGCGGTATAGGCCCGCGTCCCGTCGGCGCTCACCGCGACCATATGCGTCCCCTGCTGGCCGGTCGGCAGGCTGGCGACGAGCTTGCCGGCGGCCGGGTCGACGACCGCGACCGACTGGCTGCGCTCGGTCGTCACTACCAGCCGCCCGTCGGCCAGCCAGGCGATTCCGTGCGGGCCGGCGTTGGGCTGAAGGTCGATGGTCTTGAGCTTGGTTCGCGAGGCGACTTCGAACAGGTCGACGGTAGTGCCGCCGTACGCGACCACCGCCGCCTGCTTGCCGTCGGGCGAGACGGCGATCTCGTGCGGCATGCGGCCGGTCGCCACCCGCGCCAGCTCGCGCCCGCTTGCGAGATCGATGAAGCTCACCGTATCCTCGCCCTTGTTGCCGACGAGCAGCACCGGGCCACCGCTTGCGACCGCCGCCTCGCCGTCGCCTTGCGCGGCGGAAGGCCCCGAGCAGCCGAGAAGCACGGCCGCGCACACCGCGCCCCACCGCCTGTTGCGTCCGATCATTCCTGTCCTCCCGCTCGTTCCAGCGCCGATTTCAACCCATTTGCGCCTGTCTGCCGCCGGCAGTTTCGATTAAGGCGGCCGAATTGTCGACCAGGGAGAGTCGAATGGCCGATCTCACCTTTTACACCCACCCGATGTCACGCGGGCGAATCGTCCGCTGGATGCTCGAAGAGCTCGGCGAGCCGTACGATACCGAGCTGCTCGATTACGGCTCGACGATGAAGAGCGAAGCCTATCGGGCGATCAATCCGATGGGCAAGGTGCCCGCCGTGCGCCACGGCGACACCGTCGTCACCGAGGCGGCGGCGATCTGCGCCTATCTTGCCGATGCCTTCCCCGACAAGCAGCTGGCGCCGCCGCTCGGCGACCGCCGGCGCGGGCCTTATTTTCGCTGGCTGTTCTTTGCCGCCGGACCGGTCGAGGCGGCGATAACCAACCAGTCGATGGGCTTCGACGTGCCGGCCGACAAGCGCGCGACGGTCGGCTACGGCAGCTTCGATGACGTCGTCGACGCCCTCGAGCGCGCCGTCGCCGACGGCCCGTACATCTGCGGCGACCTGTTCACCGCCGCCGATGTCTATGTCGGCTCGCAGATCGGCTGGGGGCTGATGTTCGGAACGCTGCCCAAGCGCGATGCATTCGAACGCTACGCGGCTCCGCTGCAGTCCCGCCCGGCCGCCATCCGGGCCCGCGAAATCGACGACCAGCTGATCGCCGACATCAAGGCCAAGCAGGAGACCGCGAATGCCGAATGACGACATCCGCCAACAAGCCATCGCGCTCTACGACCGCTTCACTCACGAGGGCATGGACCGCCGCGTCTTCATGACCCGGATGGTCGCGCTGGCCGGCAGCGTCGCCGCCGCCGAGGCGCTGGTCGGCGCCATCTCCGCCAGTCCGGCGGCCGCCGCCATCGTCCCCGAGAACGACCGCCGGCTGACCACTCGGACGATGACCTTCGACACTCCGGCCGGCTACCGAGCCTATGTTGCCGAACCGCGCAGCCGCTCGCTCAAGCCCACCGTCCTCGTCGTCCACGAGAACCGCGGCCTCAATGCCCACACCAGGGACGTCGCCCGGCGGCTTGCGCTGGCCGGTTACTACACGGTCGCCCCCGACTTCCTGTCGCCGTCTGGCGGCACGCCCGCCGACGAAGACGCGGCGCGCGAAGCGATCGGCAAGCTCGACCTCGCCGCTGCGACCGCCGCCGGAGTGGCGATGCTCGACGCGCTGTCGGGCTCCAGCCGCGGAGGCAAGATCGGCGCGGTCGGCTTTTGCTGGGGCGGCGCCTACGTCAACCGCCTCGCGGTCGCCGCCGGCGGCAAGCTTGACGCCGGAATAGTCTATTACGGGCCCGGTCCCGACCCGTCGGAAGCGCCCCAGGTGCAGTCGCCGCTGATGATCCACCACGCCGGCCTCGACACCCGCGTCGCCCAGACCCTGTGGCCGTGGATCGCCGCGCTGCGCGCCGCCGGCAAGCCCGTCACCTACTTCAACTACGAGGGCGCCAACCACGCGTTCAACAACGACACGTCGGCCGAGCGCTACGACAAGGCCGCCGCCGAACTCGCCTGGAAGCGCACCCTGCGCTTCTTCCGCCAGCATTTGCGCTGAGGCACGCCGTCGCGCGGATCAGCGCAAGGTCCGCTTTCGACCCATTGCGAACATTAGCTAGGTATCAGCTTTCAGCGTTGTGGCGGATCGTGGCACCTATTACGCTCTTCTATGTGCAAGCCGGTGCTGAAGAAAAGGGGTCGAGACGGATAAGGACGATCCTAGGCATAAGACAGTGGAGAAATCGGAATGACGACGACCATCGCTCTTCTCGGCGGAGCTGCAATTCTCGGTCTCGCGGTTTGGGCAATGATACACGGTTCGCGGCGGAAAAAATCCGGGCCAGTCAACAATTGGCAGAATGAGGACCACTTATCCCGGGAGGCTGACGGAACTTGGTCGGAGGGTTCAACCTACTCCAAGTCCCCGTCGCGAGATAGCACGGGCCTAGGTTTATGAACTACGCAATCGCCAAATCTAACGTCCGCTAACCACCCAAACCGGACAATGGCGGAATGTCTGCTTTCGACCCATTGCGGACATTAGGATGTCGTCAGTCGAGGCTCAACAGGACCCAGCCGTCTCGCTGCACGGCGACAATCGCGGATCTTTTGCGCCATACGCCGGTCGGCTCCCTCGCCTGAAAGCGACATAAGAACTCTGATGGCTCCTCTTCGAAGGCTCGACAGCCAAGCGACCGAAGGTCACTGGTGGAGAACTGGGCGGCACCCGCCACAACTGGGCTTCTGAGAACGGCGGCGGCCAACTCATCCCTACTCGGCCCCCCTCCGGCACCGCTGTGCTGACAGGCACCCAGCATCAGAAGGACGAGCAACAATCTCATCCGGGCATGTTCGCCAATTTCGTCCTGACTTTCAACGTCCGCTTTCCACCCAAACCGGACGTTCGCATAAGCTCCGCATCGACACATTATGCGATCGCGGCGGCCATGACCGCAAGCAGGTTGATGCCCGCGAACCGGCCGGGCGGACGCCGGTGATAAAATCGCCTGGGGTGCGCGGAACGAGCGACGGGTATGTCCGTTGGAGGGCCACCAAGCGGAAAATGCGAGCCCATGTTTCGTCACGACATCAAGATCGCCCCCGTCGATATCGACCACATGGGGCACGTCAACAACTCGGTTTACCTGCGCTGGGTGCAGGATGCGGTGGTGGAATATTGGGAGAAACTCGCGCCGTCAGAGGCCGTGGCCAAGCATCTGTGGGTCGCGCTGCAGCACCAGATCAGCTACCGCAAGCCGACTTTCCTCAGCGATACGGTGGTCGCCGAGGTCGTCGCCGAACAGGTTCGCGGCGCCCGCGCCTTCTTCAACACGGTTGTAACCCGCGGCGGCGAGGTTCTGGTCGAGGTCAAGAGCTGCTGGTGCTGCCTGGATGCGGCAACCAAACGGCCGGTGCGGCTGAAACAGGACATCGTGGACCGTTTCTTCCGTCCCTGAGCGCCACGGCAATGTCCGCTTGCCACTCATTAAAGAAACTGTCCGGAGGTCCGGCCTAGATCTCGAGGCGGGGGCCACAGGGATCGCACGACCCTGGCAGCGGGATAGGCGTCCCTTTGTGATCCTCCGTATGGGAAGAGCCGAATATGCGCAGCGCCGCCCGAATGTCATCGTCGACCCACGGCACCGGTGACGAAGCGCGCAGCACTGCCCAGCCCCAGAGCGCCGCCAGCATGGATCCGGCGAGCGTCCCGATCTTCGCCGCGTCCGCGTAATTCGGGTCGTCCGGAAAGGCGATCGCGCCGATGAACAGGCTCATCGTGAAGCCGATCCCGCACAGGACCGATGCGCCGTAGATCTGCGGCCAGCTCGCATGCTCCGGCCGGCAGCATATGCCCATCGCATCGCCGATCCGAATTGCCCCGAACACCCCGAACTGTTTGCCCAGCAAGAGGCCGAGCATCACCGCCAGCGGCAGCGGCTGCAACAGCGACGCTAATCCACCCAGTTCCACCCCGGCGCTGGTAAAACCAAACAGAGGCACAATGCCCATCATCGCCCACGGATGGATGCGGTGCTCGAGATGCTCGAGCGTCGAGTGCGACGCTCCGGGGCCGAGCGGGATCGTCATGGCCGCGAGAACGCCGGCAATCGTCGTGTGCACGCCGCTTGCCAGGACCAGCCACCAGAGTAGCGCAAAACCGACCAAATACGGCCAGGATCGGCGTGCGCCCATGATGTTCACCAGGGCCATAAGCGCCACCACCGCGGCAGCAGCGCCGAGCGCGAACGGGTTGACTGTATCGGTGTATGCGAATGCGATGATGGCCACTGCACCCACGTCGTCGACGACCGCGACGCTGACCAGCATCAGCTTGATCGATGGCGGGGCGTGAGTGCCCAGGATAGCCAGGACAGCGATTGCGAACGCAATGTCGGTCGCCGTGGGAATCGCCCAGCCACGAATCCAGCGCGGGTCGAGGCCGATCAGCGCGCAATAGATCAAGGCGGGGACGACCATTCCCGCGACCGCGGCGATAATCGGCAACCGTCGGGCGAGCGGGCTGGACAGTCTCCCTTCCACCCACTCGCGCTTCACCTCCATTCCGACAAGGAAGAAGAAGATCGCCATCAAGCCATCCGCGACGAGCGCGTGGACCGTGAGCGGACCGACATTTGGAAGCACTGGGCCGAGCTCGAAATGCAGTGCCTGGTGGTAGAAATGCGCCAGGGGCGTGTTCGCGGCGATGAGTGCCGACCCGGAAGCAACAATCAGCAACAACCCGGCCAGCCGATCAAGCTGCGTTTGTTTGGCCAGGCTGATCGTCACGCCCCTGAGACCTCCACTGCCAGGGCTGAACTTAGCGCAAACTTCCGGTAGTGGTAATGCCACCGCACTGCGGACATTAAAGCGAACGTGGACAGCGACCCGCTGTAAGCCGGCGAGAAGCTGCGCTTGTGGTACACGCTACAACGAAGGACATATGGTCGCTCCCAAGCTCTCCAGGCACGAGGATCCCGAGCAATTTAGCGGGAGCTATGAAAAGGAGCTGGAGAAGCTTCAGGCGCAGCTGGCCGAGGTGCTGGTGGGCCACATTGTCCACAAAAAGCGCAGCATCGTCGTTGTCGAAGGGTGGGATGCGGCTGGCAAGGGCGGCGCGATCAAGCGTCTCACCGCGGAATGGGACCCGCGCGCGTTTTCGGTCTGGCCAATCTCGGCTCCGACCGCCGAGGAAAAAGCCCATAACTTCCTGTGGCGATTCTGGAAGCGTCTGCCGGCTGAGGGCGAGATCGCAGTCTTCGACCGTAGCTGGTACGGCCGGGTTCTGGTTGAGCGCGTGGAAGGCTTTGCCAGCCCCGCGGAGTGGCGCCGCGCATATAGAGAGATCAACGACTTCGAGGCGCACCTCGCGGCCGACGGAACCGGCATCGTCAAACTGTTCCTGCATGTGTCTGCCGAAGTGCAAGACGAAAGACTCAAGGCGCGGCTGAACCACCCCTGGAAGCGGTGGAAAGTGAGCCCTGAGGACTTCCGCAATCGTGAGCGGCGCCCGGAGTATGTGTCGGCGCTTGGTGACATGTTCGACCGCACGCACACCAAGGCCGCCCCATGGACCATCATCAACGGCAACAAGAAGAAGGGCGCGCGGCTCGCTGTCCTCCGCGCCGTCTGCGACGCCCTGCGGGCGGTTGTTCCTGCCGAGCCGCCGGACGCCCCGGAAGAGGTGATGAGACTAGCGAAAGCGACGTTCGGCTAAGCGGGGCCGGCTTGGCAGCCGTGCCAGATCGCCTGAGGAGAACAGGCGACGTCCGCCTTCCACCCAATGCGGACATTTGGTTTCACCGCAATCGCACGCCATTAGCGAGCCATGTTGCCAGCAATCGCCGCCTTCCTGTTCGGCTTCCTCGCCGGGTTCGTGATGCTCAGGCTGGGCCGGAACAAGCCGCTGGCGGCGTGGGAGCACCGGGTGCTGCGGCCCGTCGGCTGGGCGCTGATGGCGGCTTCACTCACCTTCGCGGTCGCCCTTCTCGGCTGGGCGCTGCTGGTCAGCGGCAATCGCTGAACGTCCCGTTCGATCGACCGTCTAACGACCCTCACCGCTCCGCGATTTCGCGGCTTAATGCGCGCGCCTGGCTGCTCATGGCCTTGGCGGCCCGGCCGATCGCGCGCATTTGCGCAACATGCGCGGCAACCTCGGGATCGAGCCCCCCGTCCGGTCTATAGAAGCGCTCCGGCCGGTCGCGGTACGGCAGGATCCGGTCCTCGCTGAACCGGTTGTAGCGAAGATAGCGTTCACCGAAGCTGTCGGCCCGGTTGAAGAACAAGGTCAGGCGTAAAAGGCGGTCGGCGCTCATGCGGTTGGCGACGCCCGTTGCAACGATCGCGCTCCACAGGCTCGACGGCGGCCGTTCGGCCTCGAAGTTGCCCGGCTGAACTTCCTGATAGACCGGCGGAGCCGGCCGCTCGCCGGCCGCCCGCGCCCGGTCGAACTCCGCAGCAGCCTCCTGAATGTCTCGACTGATCGACTGTCCATGCGTTGCAAAGTTGTCGAGGACCGTGCCTAGCGCGCTGACCATTTGCGCGTTGTAGGCGCGCTCCTGGCGCAGTTCCGCCCAGGCCGCGGCCTGCAATGCCAGCAGGACACCCAGAACGACTGCGAAGATCTCGATGCCGACGCCGAACCAGTCCTGTCGGCGCAATGCGTCGCTTATGCGACGAGCGATTGGACGATGTTTGCGCATCGGCGGCCTCCTTAACGCGCTTAGGTCAGCATGAGCATCAGCCTGCCAGTTGGCAACCGGTGTCGGGCAATTTGCCGGTGACGAACGGTTGAGCAATTGTCTTCCGGCTCATACCCTGTGCTTCTGCCGGACAGCCCGGGGGGCGGCGCTCATGACAGTGATGGAATATGTTTCGGTCTTCGCCGCCATCATCGTCAGCCTTGCAGCCGCCGATCTGCTGACGAGTTTCCACCGGCTCTTTCGGGCGTCGAAGAAGGTCACTTGGGACTGGATGGCGCCGGTACTCGGCATTCAGATGCTGTTTCTAACAGTCTCGGTCTGGTGGCGCAGCTACAACTGGTACGCGGGGCTCGACAGCTACCCGCTTTATGCGTTCATTCCGGACTTCGCGATTCTTCTGTCGCTCTTTCTCGTGGTTTCCGCGGTGCTGCCGGATGAAATCCCTGCCAAGGGAATCAACCTTCGCAAATTCTATCTGGCGGAAGCGCCTTACATCTGGACGATCTATGGCATCGGTTCACTCATCGTCCTCGTGCATACGTATTTCAGGCATCCGATGGGCGAAGCTGGATTGTTCTCCTTCTTGCTCTGGCAGTGGCCGAATCTCCTGGGAATAGCGATCGCTGTTGCCATGCGGTTCAGGCCGCATTTGTCGCTCCATTATGCGGCGATCCTGGGTTTCATGAGCTACACGACATACCTCAATTCGCTGGGGGTTATCGGTGGCTAGGAATCAGCGAGCCTGAGGCACGACAGCCTGGTTTGACCCGGCGAACTGCCCGCCTCTTGGGCGCCCGCCCCTCACATCATCGCCAGCGCCTTGTTGTTGAAGGCGCTCGAGAATTCCTTCGAGATTTCGACCTTGCGCTCGACCGAAGCGATGATCGGCTCGGCGAAATTGGCGCCGGCAAGCTTCATGCAGCTGTGCAAATTGCCGGGGCTGAACACATTGACCTCGAGGATCTTGTCGCCGACGATATCGATGCCGACCAGGAACATGCCATCGGCGATCAGCTTGGGACGGATCGCCTCGGCGACCCTGAGCTCGGTCTCGCCAATCTCGACCGCGACCGCCTTGCCGCCGGCGTGGATGTTGCTGCGGATGTCGTCCTCGGCGCTGACCCGCCGCAGCGCCGCATATTTCTTGCCGATGCGCAGCGGCTGGCCGTTCATGATGAACAGGCGGATGTCGCCCTTCGCCGCCGCGGCGACATAGGCCTGGGCGATGATGTAGCCGTCGCGGGTGATCGCCTCGATCATCTGGTTGATGTTCGATTCGTTCTTCTTGCCGACCTTGAACACGCCCGACCCGCCCGAGCCCTGCAGCGGTTTGAGGATGCACTCGCCGCCGTGCGACTTGGCGAATTCCTTGACGTCCGCGGCATGCTTGGTGATCAGCGTTTCGGCCCGCACCGCGTCCGGGAACGACTGGAAGTACATCTTGTTGACCGCCAGGCTGAGGCTGTTCGGGTCGTTGAGCACCAGCACTCCGCGTTTGACCGCCTCGCGCCCGAACAAGATCCCGGCGTCGGCCGCCCACGGCGCCGACTGCGCGTCGAGCGACGGGTCGTTGCGCAGCCACAGCACGTCGACGTCGGTCATCGCGAGCTCGGTGGTCTTGTCGCCGACCGCTTCCATCGCCTTGAAGAATTCGGCGTGCGTCTTGTGCTTCTTGGCCGGCGCCATGCGCGCGTGGATCTGCATGCTGTCGTCGGGCAGCATGACAAAATCGCCGGGCGTGATGTAGCACGCCTTGTGGCCGCGCCGGACCGCCTCGTGAGCGAGCACGGTGGTCGTGTAGTTTACGAATTCCCGTTCCATGTCATTGACGAAAAAAGCGATCAGCATTCCTTGTCCTTCTGGATGAGTCGCGACAGCGCGGGTGCGCTTCGCATGCGTTCGATCCGTTCCTGCGCGTCCGGCCGGGCGAGGAATTGGGGCAGGGTCCGGGGCGGCTGGAGCAGCCCGCGCGCGGCGAGCTCCTCGATGACCGGCACGTGGCGGGCGGCGATCTTGCCGAACCAGAACGGCGCCAGGTCGCTGCCGTCGCCAAGCAGGTCGAGCACCTGCCTGAACCCGCGCAGATAGATTGCGTCCTTGCTCAGGCCCCCCGATCGATAGACCCGCGCGGCGACGTTGAACGCCATCCGGCTGCCAAACCCCCGGTCCCGCAACAGCCGGAACGCCTCGACGAACTCGGCGCCTTCGATCATCGCGTCGACGACCACCACCCGCGCTGCGAGCAGCCGCAACCGGGCCGCGGTCAAGCCGCCGACCGCGCACTCCGCGAATACTCCGAGCCCCTCCTGGATGCCCTCGTAGCCAGCGAGCCCGGTGCGGAAGATCTTGAGGCCCTGCGCATTGCCGTTGACGTGGGTGAGCAGGTGGACGCTGACTTCGTGCTGCAGCAGAGCGTCGAGCCGGTGCCGCGGCATCCGCGTCGATTGCGAGATCATCAGCGTCCGCCCGGAGACCATCAGCCCCGCCGGGATATCCTGGCGAACCGCGACCCGGCCGTTGAATTCGGGGTCGGCGGCGCGATAGTCGGCGATCAGCGCTTGCGCGGCCTTGCGCACCGAATCGGCGCCGATCGCCTCGCCGCGATGGCGATCGCCCGGCACGGAATCGAGGATCTCGCGCGCGCTCGCCAGCAGCTCGGGCTCGACCGGCTCGTACAGGGTCAGCGACACGTAGCGGAAATCCCCGGTGTTGCGGCACGCCAGCATGGTCAGCTGCTGGTCGAGCTCGCGGCGCTTCTCGGCGAACAAATGCTCGAGCACCGGGTCCTCGACCCGTCTGAGGTCAATCGCATACAGCGCGCGCTTGGCAAGATCGGGATCGACGGTCAGCGGCCGGTAGCGGAACGTCGGCAGCGCGGCGAACTTGTCGGCCTTGAACTGGTCGTAGGCCGCTTCGGAATTGATCGGCGACACGCTCAGCAGGAAATCGAACGAGGTCGCGATGCGCAGCAACTTCGAGTCGACCGAGCGCGCCGCGGCGATGAAGCTGCGCCGGCCCAGCGCCCGATGCGATTGCGGCGCGTCGGGCGCGATATGGGCGAGGAACGCGTGGCTCGCCTGCAGCAGCGCGTCGAACACGCTGATCTCGAGCTCGTGAAACAATTGCGGGTAAATGCCGTCCTGTCCCGGCACCCGGTAGGTTTGCGGCAGGCCCAGCGAAATGTGCGACAGCCACGGCAGGCGCTGGACGAGTTCCGCGACACCGGACTCGAACCAGGCGTCCGAGACATGTTCGACGCCACAGGTGCGAAGGTCGATTTCGATCTTCTCGAGCGCTTGCGCCAGGCGCGCCGCCGCGCCCTGGGCGGGCGCGTCGTTGGTCGCGCTAACCCGGGCGGTGAACGCCTCCAGCTTCGGCTGGTCCGGGTCCAGCGCGACGTCGCGGGCGAGGTCGTACAGCGACACCAGCAGCACGCGCGCATGCTGGGCGTGGGCCATGTGCGCGATCTGCTCGATCGCCTCCATCGCCTTGTCGTCGTTCGGCCCCGGCCACACGACATAGGCCGGGCTGGTCGTTGCGACCCGCGCCGCGAGGCTGTCGGCGCCGCCGCCGCGATTCAAGGTCAGGAACGGCAGCGCCCGATCGACATGGGCGCGCCCGCCGCCGTCCAGCCGCAGCCGCGACGGGGCGCCGCTGCGGATCCTGATCTCCGGCGCGGCCGCCGCCTGGCCGGCGCTATCGGCCATCGAGCAGCCCCCGTGCCACCGCCGCGACATGGCTGACCCAGCCGCGCATGTGGTCCAGCGCCGCCGGGTCCGGCTCGCCGGTCCACTCATCCATGTAGAATTTCTTGAATTCGATGGCGATCGCGCAGCCCTTGCCCGGGTAGCACTGGTGGACGAAGCGGGTCAGCTCGCCCTTGCCTTGGAACGCGACATTCTCGCGGACGTCGAGGTGACGGCCGCCGAAATCATGGTCGCGCATCGCCTGCATCAGCGGATCGAGCAGCCACGCCCAGTCGGCGCGGGGCATCGAGAAGGTGCCGATGTTGATCTCGGGCGCTTCCTCGGCCGGGGTCGGCGGGGCATCGGCGCCGTCCCGGCGATGGTTGTAGCTGTGGACGTCGAGCAGCACGAAGCGCGGGAAATCGGCGGCCATCTCGTCGAGCACGCCCGCTACCGCGGCGTAGAAGCGGCGGTGATAGACAAGCGACTGCTCGGCCACTTCTTCTTCGAGCGGCGATCTCCACACGTTAAGGCCCCAGCATTGCTCGGGAGTCCGGTACACGGCCGTCTCCGGCTCCCGGTTGAGGTCGACCTCGAAGCGCGAGCGATGGGCGATGATATGCGTCGGAACGCCGCGGATCGCCTGGCCGGTGAACGGGTCTTCCTCGCGCAGCCGATCAGCGTCGGGCAGCGCCATTCGGTCCGCCGCTTCGGCCCGCAATCCATGCCCGTCGTGGATCGCCACGGCGGCCACCGGGCCCTCGCCGCGTTGCAAAGTCCACCACAATATATCCGACAGGGTCCGGCCTCCTCAAAGCGTGCGCCAAGGGGAAACCGCCCAACGGCCGCAGGGTTGCGCGGCCCGGCCGTGGCTGGACTATGCCCCCGCTTCCAGCTCGGTGAATCGAACCGTCATCACTGCGCGGGTCTCGACCGTGCCATCGGCCCGCTTTTCGACGACGCTGAGCTGCTGCACGTCCTGGCCGCCGAGCGGGATGACCATGCGCCCGCCGGGTTTGAGCTGTTCGACCAGGGCTTGCGGGGGCGCGGCAGCGGCCGCGGTGACGAGGATGGCGTCGAACGGCGCGTGCTCGGCCCAGCCGCGCGAGCCGTCGCCGACGCGCACCGACACGTCGTAGCCAAGCGCCGCGAAACGGTCGCCGGCCGCTTCCGCGAATTCCTCGACCACCTCGACACTCCACACCCTGGCGCCCATCTCGGTCATCACCGCCGCCTGGTAGCCGAGCCCGGTGCCGACCTCGAGGATGCGGGCGCCGGTCTCGATCCCGAGCAATTCGAGCATTAGGGCGCCGATGAACGGCTGCGACACCGTCTTGTCGAAACCGATCGGCAGCGGCGTGTCCTGGTAGGCGATGGCCATCAACTGCTGGGGAACGAACAGGTGGCGCGGCATTTCGAGCAACGCCCGGCGCAAGCCCGGCTCGATCTCGGACTTGCCGATCTCATCGCCGGCGAGGTCGAAATGCATCTCGATGATCTCGACCATGTGCCGGCGCAGGACTGCCAGATGCTGCTCGGTCATCGGTTTCATGGAGCCCTCCTCCATTCACGAACGGCCCCGGCGGGCACGCGTTCCCCGTTATCGATCCTCCCCACGATTGCGTGGGGCGGGGAATCGCACGCGAGCGCGGGAAGGGGGCCTCGGTAAAAAAAGGCCGGAGGTTGCCCCCCGGCCCTTCGCTTGGCCTGGCCGAACCGCTTGGCGGCGGTCGCCCATGAAGCTTCATGGGCCGGCGCGCGCTAGCGCCGATCGCCCATGAAGCTGAGCAGGAACATGAACATGTTGATGAAGTCGAGGTAGAGGTTGAGCGCCCCCATGATCACGACCTTGCCCATCATGTCGGTCCCGGCGACCTGGTCGTAGAGGCTCTTGATCCGCTGCGTGTCGTAAGCGGTGAGCCCGGCGAAGATCAGCACGCCAAGCGCGCTGATGGCCATCATCATCGCCGGCGACTGCAGGAACAGGTTGATCACGATCGCCACCAGCAGGCCGACGACGCCCATGATCAGGAACGTGCCCCAGCCCGAAAGATCCTTCTTGGTCGTGTAGCCCCACAGGCTGAGGCCTGCGAAGCCGGCCGAGACCGCGAAGAAGGTCTGCGCGATCGACACCCCGGTATAGACCAGGAAAATGGTCGACATCGACAGGCCCATTGCCACCGCGAATGACCAGAACAGCGTCTGGAGCGTCCCCGTCGACAGGCGGTGCATGCCGAAGCTCATGACCATCACGAAGCCCAGGGGGGCGAGGATGATCAGCCAGCGAAGCGGCGTCGCCATCACTTCCGCCGCATAGCCCGAGCTCGCGAACAGCATCGCGACGATGCCGGTCAGGAGCACGCCCGAGGCCATGTAATTGTAAACCGACAGCATGTAGGACCGGAGGCCCGCATCGCGGGCGGCGCGCGGAACACCAACCGTAGCGGCCGGGGTCACGCCAGTCGTGCGCGGGTCGAACTGGTTCTGCATCTCATCTCCTTTGCACGGGCGAAAGGCCCGTTACACCTGGGATATATCGGGAATTACCAAGAGGCTTTCAAGGAAAACCGGACCGCGGCGTTCCAGGCCGGGACGAAGCGCTGCGCCGCAGGCCGGGTCCAAGCCGCGGCGAGCCAGCCTTCAGTGCTGCGGCTCGCCAATCTCGCCGAGGCGTTTGCGGATCTTCCGATAGGACGGCGAGAAGGCGAGCAGCAGATTATGGTGCAGCCGGCTCATCATCGACAACGCCAGGGACATGGGGTTCCTCCTGTGCGAACGTCTGTGACACTTTGAATCAGCGTTCGTTACGCAGGTCAATCGAAATCTGCGGCAAATGCGAATTTTTCGCGCGCCGCGCTAAAGCCGAGCCATGCACCGCCTATTCGTCGCCATCCGCCCTCCCGAGGACATCCGCGACCTGTTGATCGACGCGATGGATGAATCGCCCGAGCTCGGCTGGGTCGGCGACGACAATTTGCACTTGACGCTGCGCTTCATCGGCGAGGTCGAGCGGCCCCTGGCGGACGACATCGCGCTCGCCTTGTCGCGCGTCCGCTTCGCGCGGTTCGAGCTCAGCATCGCCGGCGCCGGCATTTTCGAGCGGCGCACGGGCGGCGCGCTGTGGGCGGGCGTCCAGCCGAAGGCACCGGTCGCGGCGCTGGCCGCCAAGGTCGAGCGCGCTTGCGTCGCCGCCGGCCTCGAGCCCGAGCGGCGGGCCTTCCACCCGCACGTCACCCTCGCCCGCTTCAAACGGCGCAGCGCCCAAACGGCGCAAGCGTTTCTCGAGCGCAACCGCCCCCTCGCCTCGCCGGCCTTCCCCGTGTCCAGCTTCATCCTCTACCAAAGCCACCTCTCCCGCCACGGCGCCCACTATGAGGCAATGGCCGAGTATCCGCTGGTTTGAAAACGGCGGCCGCGGCCCCATCTATCAACCGCCGCGTTGACCGCCGCGCGGGTCTCGCCTAATCAGAACATAGCTGGAACAAACGCCTCATCATGCTGACCCACATATCCGTCCGCGGCGCGCGCGAGCATAACCTCAAGGGCATCTCGGTCGACATCCCGCGCGAGAGCCTGACGGTGATCACCGGCCTGTCGGGTTCGGGCAAGTCCAGCCTCGCCTTTGACACCATCTACGCCGAGGGCCAGCGCCGCTACGTCGAATCCCTGTCGGCCTACGCGCGGCAATTCCTCGAGATGATGCAGAAGCCCGACGTCGAGCACATCGACGGCCTGTCGCCGGCCATCTCGATCGAGCAGAAAACCACCAGCCGCAACCCGCGCTCGACGGTCGCCACGGTGACCGAGATCTACGATTACATGCGGCTCCTATGGGCCAGGGTCGGGATCCCCTACTCGCCCGCGACCGGCCTGCCGATCTCGGCGCAGACGGTCAGCCAGATGGTCGACCGGACAATGGCGCTGCCCGAGGGCTCGCGCCATTCGCTGCTCGCCCCGGTGGTTCGCGGCCGCAAGGGCGAGTATCGCAAAGAGCTCGCCGAGTGGCAGAAGGCCGGCTTCACCCGGGTCCGCATCGACGGCCTGCTCTACGCGATCGAGGACGCGCCTACGCTCGACAAGAAATACGTCCACGACATCGAAGTGGTGGTCGACCGCATCGTCGTCCGCGAGGGCATCGAAGCGCGGTTGGCCGACAGCTTCGAGACCGCGCTCAAGCTCGCCGAAGGGCTCGCTTACCTCGACCCCGCTGACCTCCCTTCCCTTTCAAGGGAGGGGTCGGGGGTGGGGGAGTCTGATAAGCTCGCAGACGCTCGCACCCACCCCAACCCCTCCCTTGAAAGGGAGGGGAAAGAGGGCTTCAAGCTCGACTATGCGCCGCCCGGCCGCATCATCTTCTCCGAGAAATTCGCCTGCCCGGTGTCCGGCTTTACCATCGCCGAGATCGAGCCGCGGCTGTTCAGCTTCAACGCCCCGCAGGGCGCCTGCCCGGCCTGCGACGGCCTCGGCGAGAAATTGATCTTCGACGAGGACCTTGTCGTCCCCAACCATTCGCTGAGCATCGCCAAGGGCGCCGTCGTCCCGTGGGCCAAGTCGCAGCCGCCCTCGCCCTATTACATGCAGGTGCTGTCGAGCCTCGCCCGAGCCTATGATTTCGACCTCGCCACCCCGTGGGGCGAGCTCAACGAGGAAGCCCGCGGAGTCGTCCTCCACGGCACTAAAGGCCGCCCCGTCACTTTGCGCTTCGTCGACGGCCGCAAATCGTACGAAGTCAAAAAGCCGTTCGAGGGCGTGCTCGGCAATCTCAACCGCCGCATGCTTGCAACCGAGAGCGCGTGGATGCGCGAGGAGCTGTCGCGCTACCAGTCGAGCCACCCGTGCGAGACGTGCGGCGGCGCCCGCCTCCGCCCCGAGCCGCTCTCGGTCAAGATCGCCGGCGAGGACATTTCGATGTCGACCAGGCGCTCGGTCGCCGAGGCGCTCAAATGGTTCGGCAGCCTCGATTCCAGGCTCAACCCGCAGCAGAGCGAGATTGCCCGCGCCATCCTCAAGGAAATCAACGAGCGCCTCGGCTTCCTCCACAATGTCGGGCTCGATTATCTCCACCTCGACCGCACCTCGGGCACATTGAGCGGCGGCGAAAGCCAGCGCATCCGCCTCGCCAGCCAGATCGGCTCGGGCCTGTCGGGCGTGCTCTACGTGCTCGACGAGCCGTCGATCGGCCTCCACCAGAAGGACAACGACCGCCTGCTCGAGACCCTCAAGCGCCTCCGCGGCCTCGGCAACACAGTGCTGGTCGTCGAGCATGACGAGGAGGCGATCCGCAGCGCCGACCATGTCATCGACATGGGCCCCGGCGCCGGGGTCCACGGCGGCGAAGTCGTCTGCGCCGGCACGCTTCAGGACCTCCTCGACTGCAAGGGGTCGCTCACCGCCGACTATCTCACCGGCCGCAAGCAGATCCCGCTGCGCGACAAGCGCCGCAAGGGATCCGGCAAGAAGGTCTCCGTCCACGGCGCCACCGCCAACAATTTGCGCAACGTCACCGCGAGCTTCCCGCTCGGCACCTTCACCTGCGTCACCGGGGTCAGCGGCTCGGGCAAGTCGAGCCTGACCATCGACACGCTCTACGCCGCCGCCGCGCGCACCCTGAATGGCGCCCGCATCCTCGCCGGCCGCCACGACAAGGTCACCGGCCTCGAATGGCTCGACAAGGTGATCGACATCGACCAGTCGCCGATCGGCCGCACCCCGCGCTCCAACCCCGCCACCTACACCGGCGCCTTCACCCAGATCCGCGACTGGTTCGCCGGCCTGCCGGAGAGCGGCGCGCGCGGCTACAAGCCCGGCCGCTTCAGCTTCAACGTCAAGGGCGGCCGCTGCGAGGCGTGCAAGGGCGACGGCCTCTTGAAGATCGAGATGCACTTCCTCCCCGACGTCTACGTCACCTGCGACGTCTGCCACGGCCGCCGCTACAACCGCGAGACGCTGGAGGTGAAGTTCAAGGGCCGCAGCATCGCCGACGTGCTCGACATGACGGTCGAAGACGCCGCCGAATTCTTCAAGGCGGTCCCCGGCATCCGCGACAAGATGCGCATGCTCTTGGAGGTCGGCTTGGGCTACATTAAGGTCGGCCAGCAGGCGACGACCTTGAGCGGCGGCGAAGCCCAGCGCGTCAAACTCGCCAAAGAGCTATCGCGGCGCGCGACGGGGCAGACGCTCTACATCCTCGACGAGCCGACCACCGGCCTCCACTTCGAAGACGTCCGCAAGCTCCTCGAAGTCCTCCACCGCCTGGTCGAGCAAGGCAACACCGTGGTCGTCATCGAGCACAACCTCGACGTCATCAAGACCGCGGACTGGGTACTGGATCTGGGGCCGGGCGGCGGGGTGAATGGCGGGGAGATTGTGGTCGAAGGCACGCCGGAAGCGGTCGCCGCGGAGCCGAAGAGCTTCACCGGCCAGTATCTGAAGCCACTTTTGGCCCGAACCAAAAGTGCCCCTGCGGAGGCAGGGGCCCAGCCCGACAAGGACTCCCAGCCCGCCAGTTCCCCGGCGGAGGCCGGGGCCCAGTCCCCCAAAAAACCCCGCCGCAAGGCGTCCGCCTCATCCGAGGATCAGCCCGACCTCATCCCGGCGAAGTAGGGGGTGCGGCGTGGGATTCCATTGGCCATTTGTCCTCAGGCTATTCAATCCCCGCAATTCACAGCCTCGCGAAAGCGGGGGACAAGTTTCCACGAGTTCAACCGCACCGCTAGGATGGGTGGTAAGGTCCATTGGCGAGTCGCGAAACGAAGTATCGCAGCCGCACATAAGGGAATCCGTGGTCGATCAGCTGAACTGGGACAACGCAGAAGGCGTGACTAATAACGGCGAATACGACTTTGCTGCGCCTTACGACGGCCCTGATGATACAGCCGAGGCAGATTTAATTGACGCCCTTTTAGAAACACTCGCTTTCAAACGTCTTGGCGACGTCCGGTTTCTAGGCGCGCTCGATTATTTCCTAGTGAGCCAACCAAACGGCAGTAGTCGGAATAAGCGATTCACCCGTTTGCAGCACAGTCTTGGCGTGGCCGCGCTAGCCAAGGCATACTTGGACTTGAAGCAGGTCCATACGCCGCAGCAGAGGTTGCTCTGCGTCGCAGCAGCGATGCTCCATGATATCGGCCATCCACCATTTTCTCACACTCTTGAACCGGTGTTCGAAGAGGCATTTGGCATTAATCATCACGGAGCGTCAGAACGCATCATAACTGGGCTCGTCCCACTCGGCTCCGAAATCGTGGAGATTCTCAGATCGTTCGGTATCGACCCCTTGGCCGTTCTTCATCTATTGAACGGAGGCGACGAGCTCTTCGACCACTTCTTTTCTGGTCCAATCAACTTCGACACAATCGAAGGAATTTTGCGAGCTAGAAACTATCTGAGAATGCAGAAACTCGGTCTCACGCCCATGAAGGTTATGAAGGCTGCGGTTAGCCGATCAAGCCCTGAAAGCCGTCACATCGTTGACGGTTTTTGGCACTCGAAGCAGGAGGTTTATGCCGTTGTAGTGCGTTCAAAGAGCGGCGTTTTTTACGATGCCCTTTTTCAGGCTATTGTTAGAAGCCATATCAACGCTCTCACGCTGGCTGACTACTTTGCAACAGAGGCAGAGATATTTCGAAAAATACCTCTCCTCCGGGATGTGCTTAAGAAGGATAAAGTAGCAGAAATTGCACGAGCAGTTTTACCCGCTGAGGTCGCTTACTACCTGCGACAATTTTATATTGATGACGGCGGCACCTTCCATTCGGGCGAGGACAATAAACGCTACCGGCAGAAGAAGGCTCTTGGTTCCTTGACACTTGGCGACATTCTGTAAGTCTACGCCGACCTAAACCCGGAGGAGGGCATGGGCGGCTATTCCGAGACAACAGTTTTCACAAATGACAGACTCCTTGATCTCCGGACGAAGCTCGGCGCTTTGGTTCCGGACGACGAACTCGTGGTTACATGCGGGTCATATGCACGACGCGAGGCAGTCCCAGACTCCGACCTAGATTTCTTCTCGATTACTTCGGCATCCATAAAAAAGGGAGCCCCGCATTGGTTTAAGAAGGTGGAAGCCACCGTCAAACAAACTGTCGGAAAGTTACCGTCACGCGACGGAGCGTTCGCAGATCTTGTAAAAAAAGAGGGACTCCTGAGAAATTTTGGAGGAACCAAAGATACGAATAACTCGATCACGCGCAGAATTTTGTTTCTACTAGAGGGAGAGTATCTCACAAATGAGCAGGAGTTCGTAGCGGTTCGGCGTAAGATATTAGAGAAGTATGTCGGTGACACTCCATCTGATCACCAACTAGCATTCTACTTACTTAATGATGTCGTTCGCTACTGGCGCACGTTAGCCGTCGATTACGCTGACAAGACCTCTGATGCCTCCAAGAAGAAGAAACCTTGGGCGATCCGAAACGTAAAACTAGTCTTCTCTAGGAAGTTAATTTACGCGAGCGGGCTTTTCAGCATTGCGCTAACTGCTGACCGAAGGAAGGATGACAAGGTGGCCCTCCTCGAGATGCTTTTCGCAATGACGCCGATCGATCGTATCCGACACGTTTGTGGCGAGAGCCAGTCCGAGTCACTGTTGCAGATGTACGATTTCTTTTTGGATAAAATGGCGGACCAATTGACTAGAGATCACCTCACAGGCCTTCTAAAATCTGAAAAGTCGAGTGATCCTATTTTCCGTCAGATTAAGAATGAGGGACATTACTTTTCACGGGAACTCATGGGTCTCTTCCATCGGACGTTTCACGCTTCACACCCAATTCATATGGCCGTCATATTCTAACCGCACTCCGTCGCTACTTCGTTGCTGGAATATTTAGATGCAGAAGATCAACCCGGATAGCGGCTCTCGCTCCGTCATGGGCGTCGGCAAATTTGGTCGAAAACTCTGAACCGCTGGATGGTCCAACAAAATCCGCGAAACGAGGGACTTTGCGCATAGGAATCTCCGCTGTGGTATCGCCAAGCCTTGCCCGGACAGTTTCATATTCTTCAATCAATGCGCCCAAATATTGCTCCATGCTCTTCAGGCTCGATGCAAGTTTGTCAGCAGACGGATAAGCTGATCGACTTGTCTTAACGTCACTCTTGATTGCCTCCAGCTCAAGCTGAGCATCATTCACCTCCGCCATGCATTCGTCGTACCGAGCTAGTCGGATGAGTGATTTTTCAACTGTGCGTTGCAGCCCCAGCGCACGCATTGTACGCCGCGCCTTCTTCGTGCCGTTATATGTGACCGTTATCCGCGCAAGGGTTCCCTTCAACACATCATCTCGAAACTGAAGCTGCTTGTCCGTTGCCGCAGCAGCTTCTTTTCTGAGAGCACTTCTCCGTTGATGGTCGAAAACCAGTACAGAAAGCAGCGTAGCTGCCACGGAGACGACGCCTACTTGAAGGAGAGCTTTTGCGAACTCCATGTCCAGGGAGTCTTTTTCGACTCCGCGGAAGTACAGCAGTGCGAACCAGCCAGCGCTGATGGCAAAGAGGCTTCCCATAACCCAAGCAAGGGCCCCTGCCCGAACAGGTTGCGAGGGTTCTAAGTCGTGGGGTGACATTCCATTTTCATAGACGCCACGCGACGATTACGTAAGATCGAGTTGTCGGATCACAGTGACAGCGCATTAGGTCTGAACTCACTGCACAGCGATCCGCAGATCCTCGTCCAGGAACGCCTTCACCCCTGATCCCGCCGGGATATTCGCGCTCGTCCCAGTTACGAAGAATCCGGCGATCGGGAGCAGGACGATCGAGGTGACCACGCCCGCTGTCCCTGTCACGCCCTTGTCGTCGAATGTGCCGCTCAAGCGGATCAGACGGTCGCCGACGCGGACGTTGAGCGCGCGCGCCTCGATGCGGCCGGACTTGCCCCACATGCCCTTGTTCTTGACGTCGGTGACTTCCCCCTCGGCAAGGCTGCCGGCCGGGATCACAACCGAGCTGCCGAGCCGGACGTCCGATACGACCTGCATCCGGATGCGCTGGCCAACGCGCAATTTCTTGCCGTTGGTGGTGATGCCCTCCGCCATCATCAGCGGCACCTCGGTCCCGGCGCGGAGCACCGATTCCGTGGGCGCGGACAGGATCACCGCGTGCTTGGGCGCCGGCGCGATCACCGCCTGTGGCGTCGCCGAGGCTCCGATCGCCGCATGCGGCCGCTGGGCCTGCGCCGGCTTGGGCGGCGTAATCGGCTTCCACTCGACGCCCGAAGGTGTTTGCGCGGCAACGAGCGCGGCAAGCGCGATGGTCGATAACATCATTGGAAATCCCCCTGTGCGACTCGCTCCCCGAGAACGAGTCGTCCCCAGAAGGGCGCAACTTGTTGATTTAGCAAGGCCTTCTTCGAGCAAAGTATTACTTTGCCCGAGATTTCGCTGTCCTACACGCCCGAACTATGATCCAATACGGTTCATGGCAGACAGCACAAACAAACCGCTAGCAACAATTACCCACTTCCCCCCGGTCCCCTTGCGCCCCCGCTGGAGCGGGTGGACGCCGGACAAGCAGATCGCGTTCGTCGAGGCGCTGTCGGAGACCGCTTGCGTGGTTGAGGCGGCGCGGATCGTCGGCATGTCGGCGGTCGGCGCCTATGCGCTGCGGCGGCGGCCGTGCGCGCATCATTTCCGCGAGGCGTGGGACGCGGCGCTCGACATGGGCGTCCAGCGGCTCGAGCAGGTCGCGCTCGGCCGAGCGCTCAACGGCGTGCCCCGGCCGGTGTTCTACAAGGGCGAGCAGGTCGGCGAGTGGCGCGAATATGACGAGCGGCTGGCGATGTTCCTGCTGCGCTACCGCCGCCCGGCCCGCTTCGGTGCCGCGCTCGATCATGTCCTCGCGCCGGTCAGCGACAGCAACGCCGACCCGCTCGACGAGGCGGCGATTACACTCAACTGGCATTGCGACGAGATCGGCGAGCTCGACCCCGGCCAGTTCGAGGAGCAAGCGGACGTCGATCCGCCCGCCGACGCTCCTGCGGCCTCCCCGCCCGCCGAATTCCCTCGCGCGGATGGGGCGTGAACAATGTTAAGAACGGGCACCTGGATACCCGCCGGAGTGGCCCATTCGCACAGAACGCATTGGGGCCGCCCCGAAGGACGGCCCCGTCTTGCACTTGATGCTGTGCGCTTAGCGCTGGTTAGCGGCTGGTCGGCTCGGTGCGGCTCTTGTCGAACTCGCGGTTCTGGCTGGTCTGGCCAGTTGAGCTCTGGGTGCCCTGGCCGCTCTGGCCCGTCGGGCTCTGGCTGGTCTGGCTCTTCTCGCCGCCGCCGATGGCGCTCTTCTCGCCGCCTTCCTTGTCGCGGCCCTGCTCGCGGCGATCTTCGTCCTTTTTGCCCTGCTCGGGCTTGCGGTCGCCGGTGACGCTGGCCTTGGCCTGCTCGCGCTGCATCGTCTCGTTGGTCTGATTTTGGCTTTGGTTCTGGGGCTTGTTCATATTGTTGTCGGCCATTGAAAATGGCTCCTTTCGGGAAAAAGGTGATTGGTTATCGGCCCTGCGACGCAAGGCCTCTACCCAACCAACGGACCAGGGACCCAAAGGTTCCGAAAAATGGCGGATTTTCGCCATTTTCTTCTGAACGGAGGAAGAGACGGCGACCGGGCGCGCGAATTTTTGCGCTGTGGCTTTCGCCCATAACCCCCTGACCCGCCACCCGATTAGGAGCGACTCCCGCGGCGGGTATATCCTTGCCGCCCACCGCATCGACCGGGAGGGTTTTATGCACCGCACGCCGACGCCACTATTCCGCAAATCCATCGCGTCCGCGCTGGCCCTCGCGCTGGCCGTTTCCGCCGCGCCGGCCGCCGCCGCCGCCTACATCAAGTTCGGCGACATCAAGGGCGAGGTCCAGGCCTGGTCGTGGGGCGAAACCCAGACCACCAGGGGCGGCAATGTCGAGTTCGAATGGAAGGTCGAGGAGGGCGAGAGCGCCGCGCCCCGCCCCGGCGGCACCGAGGACATCAACATCGGCGTCGGCGAGCTCCAGCAATCGGCGGGAACTCCCACCGGCAAGCGCCAGCACAAGCCAATGGCCGTCACCAAGCCGGTCGACAAGGCCACGCCAAAGCTCGCCGAGGCGGTCGCCAAGGGGAAGGTTTTCAATTCGGAGCCCCGGCCCGACCAGCAGGGCATGCTTGCGGTCAAGGTGCCGGCCGGCACATGCGTCGTCGGGGCGCGCTATCCGAACGCCGAGTTCGGCACCGGCGGCCGCGTCTACCGGCTGGCGGACGTCGTCGTGTCGGGCTGCTCGCCATCGAGCGGCGGCGACGCCCGGCCGATGGAGAGCATGTCGCTCAACTACGCGAAAGTCGCCTGGTAGCGCGCCCCGCGCCCGAGCGGTTTATCCCGCCGGGGTGGCGAGGCTGATCACCGCGCAGGCGATGCGGTCGCCGCTGTTGCCGCTGGGGTCGGTCGCATAGTCGTCGGCGGCTGCGTGGATCACCAGCGCGGCGCCGTCCGCGTCGAGCATCGTCTCGAAGCTCGCTCCGGGCAGGCTGACCGCCTCCTGCAGAACGCCATTGGCCGCGACGGTGATGTTGGGCAGGTCGCCGCGGTGCGGGCCGGCGGGGTTGTTGAAGCCGTGCTGCGTATCGGCCGGGTTCCAGTGCCCTCCCGCGGTCGCGAACCCCGGCGGGTCGCAGCGGCCGACGGCGTGGACGTGGATGCCGTGGATGCCGTGGGGCAGGCCGGCCGCGCCGATCCGGAAGGTGACTCCGCCCGGGGTCTCCCACATCCGCACCGAGCCGAGCGACTGCCCGGCCGAATTGACCAGCGCGAAAGTCGGGCCGCCCGTCGGCTCGCCGATCGTCTCGCAACCGCCAAGCGCTAGCGGCAAGGCCGCGGCCAGCGTCAGTGCACCCAAATTGCGCATGCTCGTATCTCCCGTGTTTCCTCACCAACGATGCAGCCGCCGCCCGGCTCCATGATGCGCCCCGCACAACCACCTGACTCCGTTGCGAATTAGGAACGACTCCCGCCGCCGGTGTATCCCATGACCTCAAGCACGATCGAGGGGAGGCTTTTCATGCGCCGCACAGCTTGCGCCACACCGCGCATTGTCACCGGACTCGCATTGGCGTCGGCGGTGTGCCTGCCTGCCGCCGCCGCCATCGCCGCCCAGTTCGATTACTACATCAAGCTGCCGCCGATCGAAGGCGAAACGAAAGGCAAGGGCAAGCAGATCGAGATCCATTCCTTCGCGTGGGGCGCCAGCCAGTCGGCCGGGCAAATCCAGGAGATCAGCGGACTGAAGTACGAAATGGACGTGGTCGAATCCCCACCGACGGGCACCCTGAAGCGCGGGTCGAGCAACGCGACGGCGGGCGGCTCCGCGGGCGTGGCGCAATACAACCCCAAGGAGCTGACGGTCGACAAAAAGGTTCCGTGGAACGCCGGCCAGCCCGCGCCGACCGGCAGCGTCACCGTCCGCGGCAAGTTTCCAAGCTGCACCGTCGGCGTCCGCTACCCGACACTCGAGCTCGGTGTGCGCGGTAAGCGCTACACCCTCGCCGACGTGGTCGTGTCCAGCTGCGGAGGCTCCGCCGACGGCGGTTCGCAACCGATGGAAGAAGTCAGCTTCAATTACGCGAAGATCAAGACGTAACGGGTGTCGAGACCGGTTCGATTTTAGCGAGCACCGAGCCCTCGCCGACCTGGGCGCCGGCTTTCGCGGCGAGCTCCGCGACCGTTCCGTCGAACGGCGCGACCAGCCCGTGCTCCATTTTCATCGCTTCCAGGGTCAGCAGACGCTGGCCCTTCGTCACCGCCTCGCCCACCGCCACTTCGACCGAAGCCACCCGCCCCGGCATCGGCGCGACGATCATCCCATCCGCGACGCCATGCCCGCCGGACTTGCCGCGCGCCGTCAGCGCAAACTCGTACGCCTGGCCCTCGGTGAAAACGACGATGCGCTCGTCGTCGCGGAAGCCCGACATGGCGGAAAACGGCTCGTCGACGACGACGTTGCGAAAGACCCCGTCGCGGCCGAGGTAGACGCTGCGCGCCGCTGGCCGGTTGGCACGAAAGCCGGTCAGACCCGACAGCGGCGACCGGTCCGCCTCGGCAAGCGCGACCACTGCCGCGCCGCGCCAGACCGCGTCGTCCGGCTCGGTGTCCGGCACCACCGCTTCGAGGTTGCGGGCGATGAAGCCGGTGTCGATGTCGCCCGTTCCGAAACCGGGGAACAGCAGCGCGTTGAACAGGAAACCGGCGTTGGTCCTGACCGGCCACACCTCCGCGTGATCGAGCATGGCTGCGAGCTTGCCGATGGCTTCGGCGCGGTCTTCGCTATGCGCGATCAGCTTGGCGATCATCGGGTCGTAAAAGGCCGAGATCGCATCCCCTTCTTCAGCGCCGGTTTCGATCCGTCCGTCGTCACCCAATTCGAAATGGTCGAGCCGCCCGACGCTCGGCAAGAACCCGTTCGCCGGGTCTTCCGCGTACAGCCGCGCCTCGATCGCGTGGCCGCTGACCGCCAGCTCGTCCTGCGCCTTGGGCAGCCGCTCCCCGCTCGCCACGCGCAACTGCCATTCGACGAGGTCGACGCCCGTTACCGCCTCCGTCACCGGATGCTCGACCTGCAGCCGAGTGTTCATCTCCATGAACCAGATGCGGTCGGGCTTGAGGCCCTCGCTGGCGTCGGCGATGAACTCGACCGTTCCCGCGCCCTCGTACTTTACCGCCTGCGCCGCACGTACCGCGGCCGAACAGACCGCTTTGCGCGTCGCGTCGTCCATCCCAGGCGCCGGTGCTTCCTCGATCACTTTCTGGTGGCGCCGCTGCAACGAGCAGTCGCGCTCGAACAGATGGACGACATTGCCGTGCGCGTCGCCAAACACCTGCACCTCGATATGGCGCGGCCGCTCGATGTATTTCTCCAGGATCACCCGGTCGTCGCCGAAGCTCGACGCCGCCTCGCGCTTGCAGCTCTCCAGCGCGTCGATGAAATCGTCCGTCGCATCGACCCGCCGCATGCCTTTGCCACCGCCGCCCGCGACCGCCTTGATCAGCACCGGCCAGCCGATCGCCGCGGCTTCCTTCTCGAGGGCGTTCGGCGACTGGTTCTCGCCAAGATAGCCGGGCGTGACCGGCACCCCCGCCTCCGCCATCAGCCGCTTGGCCGCATCTTTCAGCCCCATCGCGCGGATGCTCTCGGGCTTCGGCCCGACCCACACCAGGCCCGCGTCGATCACCGCCTGCGCGAAGTCCGCATTCTCGCTGAGGAAGCCGTAACCGGGATGGATGCCTTCCGCGCCGCTGTCCCTGGCCGCGGCGATGATCCGCTCGCCGACCAGATAGCTCTCGCGCGCGGGCGAAGCGCCGATATGCACCGCCTCGTCCGCCATGCGCACATGCAGCGCGTGCCTGTCCGCATCCGAATAAACCGCCACCGTCCGCACCCCGAGCCGCTGCGCCGTGCGCATCACCCGGCAAGCAATCTCCCCCCGATTGGCGATGAGCAGGGACTTGATCAGGCGCGGACTTCCTCGATGCCGACGCTGTTGCGGCGGAGCGCTTTCAAGACCGTGTCGACGATGCCCGCGGCATCGAGCCCGGCTTCGGCATATTGCTTTTCAGGCTTGTCGTGGTCCTGGAACCGGTCGGGCAATCGCATGGTGCGAATCTTTAGCCCCGCGTCGACCAGCCCATCGTCGCTGGCCAGGGTCAGCACGTGCGCTCCAAGGCCCCCGACCGACGCTTCCTCGATCGTCACGGCGACCTCGTGGGTGGTCAGCAGATTGCGGATCAGCTCGCCGTCGAGCGGCTTGGCAAAGCGCAAATCGGCGACCGTCGTCGGCAGTCCCATCGCGTCCAACTGGTCGGCGGCCTTCTCGGCTTCCTCGAGCCGCGTGCCCAGTGACAGGATCGCGACGGTCTTGCCCTCGCGCACCACGCGTCCCTTGCCGATCTCGAGCGCCTGCGGAACCTCCGGAAGCTCCAGCCCCCGCCCTTCGCCGCGCGGATAGCGCACCGCGATCGGCCCGGTGTCGTGCACCGCCATGGTGTGGATCATGTGGCAAAGCTCGACCTCGTCGGCCGCGGCCATCACGACGAAATTGGGCAAGGTGCACAGGTATGCGAGGTCGAACGCGCCGCAGTGGGTCGCGCCGTCGGCGCCGACGAGCCCGGCGCGGTCCATCGCGAAGCGCACCGGCAGGTTTTGGATGGCGATATCGTGGACCACCTGGTCGTAGGCGCGCTGGAGGAAGGTCGAGTAGATCGCGCAGAATGGCCGGTGACCGGCCGCAGCGAGCCCGCCTGCGAAGGTTACCGCGTGCTGCTCGGCGATGCCGACGTCAAACGTCCGGTCGGGAAAGCGCTCCTCGACCTTGTCGAGCCCGGTGCCCGACGGCATCGCCGCGGTGATCGCGACCACTTTCTCATCGCGCTCCATTTCCGCGATGAGCGACTTTGCGAACACCGACGTGTAGCTCGGCGGCCCGCCGCCCGGCCCCTTGTCCTGCTTGCCCGAAACGACGTCGAACTTGACGACTCCGTGATACTTGTCGGCGGCCGCCTCGGCCGGCGCATAGCCCTTGCCCTTGCGGGTGACGGCGTGGACCAGCATCGGCCCTTCCGAAGCGTCGCGGACGTTCTCGAGAATCTCGACCAGCGCCTCGACATTGTGGCCGTCGACCGGGCCGACGTAGTAGAATCCCAGTTCCTCGAACAAGGTGCCGCCGGTCCAGAAGCCGCGGGTATATTCCTCGGCCCGATGCGCCCAGCGGTGGATCGGGCCGGGCATCTTGCGCGCCAATTTCTGGGCGGCCCGCCGCGGCGTCAAATACTTATTCGACGACACCAGCCGCGCGAGCGAGTTGCTCAGCGCGCCGACCGGCGGCGCGATCGACATGTCGTTGTCGTTGAGGATCACCACCAGCCGGTTGCCCGCGGCGTGGGCGTTGTTCATCGCCTCGTAGGCCATGCCCGCCGACAGCGCTCCGTCGCCGATCACCGCGATCGCCCGGCCGGGCACATCCGACAGCTTGGCGGCGACTGCAAAGCCCAGGGCCGAAGAGATCGAGGTCGAGCTGTGCGCCGCCCCGAACGAGTCGTACTTGCTCTCGCTGCGCCGGGTGAAACCGCTCAAGCCCCCGCCCTGCCGAAGCGTGCGGATGCGGTCGCGGCGCCCGGTGACGATCTTGTGCGGATAGGCCTGGTGGCCGACGTCCCAGATCAGTTTATCATCCGGCGTGTCGAACACGTAATGGATCGCGACGGTCAGCTCGACCACGCCGAGCCCGGCGCCCAAATGCCCGCCGGTCACCGACACCGCCGAGATCACTTCCTGGCGAAGCTCGTCGGCGAGCTGCGGCAGCTGCGATTTGGCCAGCGCGCGGATGTCGGCCGGCGAGGCGATGGTGTCGAGCAGCGGCGTCACGGGCCGGTCACTGGGGCGGTCGCTCATGCCCGGCCCCATAGCCCGAGCCACGACGATAAGTCGAACATTCTGATCGCAACCGGCGCCATCGATCGGATCGTGGCGGGGCGAGCCCGGATTGGCATGAGCAACTTGTGAGATTTTCCTGAAATCGCGACATCGAACCAATTGTTCGTGCTGAGCTTGTTGGAAGTTCGCCTTGCTTCTAGCAAAGGGTGCGATGAACCGCGGCGGCCATTCAGGGCACATGGCCCCTGCCGGTGACCGGCGGGCGCTGGTCATCTCCGGCTGGCTGACCGGAATCTACTTCCTGATCGAGCTGGCGATCGGTCTCTGGACCGGGTCCGTCGCTGTCATATCGGACGCGTTTCATACCTTTTCGGCGGTCGGCGGAGTCCTGATCGCGCTGGTCGCGATGCGTCTCGCGCAACGCAAGTCGAGCCCCGCCCGCACGTTCGGATACATCCGCTCGGAAATTCTGGGAGCGCTGTTCAACGGCTTGTTCCTGCTGGCGATGGCGCTGGTCGTCTTCTGGATGGGGGCGATGCGGCTAATGGACCCGATTCACCTGCCGACGACGCCGATGCTTGCGGCGGCAGCTGGCGGCATCGTCACCGAGCTGATCGCGCTGCGGCTGCTCTACCAACGCCAGAAGGGCAACCTCAACATGCGGGGCGCCTTCTGGCATATCATCCAGACCTTCATCGGCAGCTTCCTGATCATCATCTCGGCGTTGGTCATCCGGTTCACCGGGTTCCTGGCCATCGACCCCTTGCTGGGAATGGCGTTCGGAGTGGTCCTGGTGTGGGCCGCGTGGGGAATCACGCGCGATGCGGTGCACATCCTGCTTCAGGGCACGCCGCAGGATCTCGATCTGGAGGCGGCGATTGCCGCGATCCGGGAGGTCGACGGAGTCACCGACCTGCACCACGCCCATGCGTGGAGCCTGACGTCCGGCGTCAACGTCTTCTCCAGCCATGTCTGCGTCCGAAGCTGGGCCGAAGGCGAACGGGTGCTTCGCGACGTCAGCCGGCTGCTTCGAGAGCGGTTCAACGTCTATTTCTCGACGACCCAGATCGAACAGCTCTGCCTGGACGGCGAAGAAGGTGCGGAAGCGATCGACGTCGCGATTCCTCACGCCGCGCGCGACGGCAAACGCGACTGATCGAACAGGCTGGTCAGCGCGCCGCCGATTCCGCTGTTCCGCCGGTCCCGCCAATGACGACAATTTTCATGATACTGCCTCCAGCCGGCGCGCGGATGTCGGCCGGCGAGGCGATGGTGTCGAGGAGCGGGGTTACGGGGCGGTCACTCATGCGCGGCCCCATAGCCCGACGAATAACGAGAAGTCGAACATTCTGATCTCCGGCAGCGTCATCAATCCTGTCTCGCGAGTCGAGCGGGGATTGCCATGAGCGACTTGTGAGATTTCGCTGAAATCGAGCGCCCGAACCCTAGTTCGGGGCCGTGCCCACGAGCGGGCTGCCCGTCACGGGTTGGCCGGCCGCGCCGCCCCCGCCGGCCGCGATCCGCGCGATAAAATCGGCGTGGCTCGGCATCGCCTCGACCCCGCGGCGGAACATCTCGCGCTGCTGGCGAAGCACCGCGTCGATCT
The DNA here is from genome assembly GCA_035512655.1 of Sphingomicrobium sp. GTDB lineage: Bacteria > Pseudomonadota > Alphaproteobacteria > Sphingomonadales > Sphingomonadaceae > Sphingomicrobium. The sequence goes on from DATKDM010000022.1 coordinate 104,547, forward strand.
GGTCGATCGGCATGCCCAGGGTCAACGGGTCGGGCGCTTGCGCGTGAACGCCCTGGCCCTCGAACGCCGCGGTCCAGCTGACCGGGCTGAACAACTCGTCCTCGCGCCGGAACACGCGGCCGTAGCCTTGATAGAGCTCGATGCGGTGCTTGAGCGTGTCGGGAATCGCCGCATCGCGGCACATCCGCCAATAGTCCTCGTCCCGGCCGTTCTTGTGATAGTGGAAGATGATCAGGTCCCGCACCTGCTCATATTCCAGGCTCGTCTCGCGATTGAAAAAGTCGATGTCCGCCTGGCGGAAGCTTTTGTCCGGGAACAGGTTGATGAGCTTCTCGATCGCCGTCTGGATCAAATGGATGCTGGTCGATTCGAGCGGCTCGAGAAAGCCGCTGGCGAGCCCCATGGCGATGACGTTCTTGTTCCAGAACTGCTTGCGTTTACCGGTCGTGAAGCGAATGAGCCGCGGGTCGCCGACCACGGGGCTCGGCAGGTTCGCGGTCAGCGTCGCGGCCGCCTCGTCGTCGCTCGCATAAGCGCTTGAATAGACAAGGCCGTTGCCGGTGCGGTGCTGCAGCGCGATCCGCCACTGCCAGCCGTTCTTGCGCGCCGTCGACCGCGTGTAGCCGGGCAACTCCGGGATCCGCTCGGACGGCATGGCGACGGCGCGGTCGGCCGGCAGATAATGGGTCCAGTCCTCGTAACCGGTGCCCAGCGCCTGCTCGATCAGCAGCCCGCGGAACCCCGAGCAATCGATGAACAGGTCGGCCTCCATGGCCTCGCCGCCTTCGAACAGCACCGCTTCGACGAACCCGTCGTCGGCGAGGCGATGGCCGACGATCTTGCGGTCGTGATGGATGACCCCTTGGCGCTCGGCGAGCTCGCGCAAATAGAGCGCGTACAGCGACGCGTCGAAATGGAACGCGTAGGCGATGTTGCCGCGGCCGTTGAGCAGCGGGTGTTGCCGCTGGAACCGGCCGGCGGTCGCCGCCAGGCTGGTCAGTGAATAATCGTCGAGCGAGCCGGCCGCCACGTCGCCCCGCTCGGCCTTTAACCGCCGCCAGTAATGCGGCACTGCCAGTGGCCCCATGCCGAAGCCGAACTGGCCGAACGGATGGTAGTAGCGCGAGCCCTCGCCCATCCAGTCGACGAACTGGATCGCCAGCTTGAACGTCGCCTCGGTCTTGCGGATGAACTCGTCTTCGTCGATCCCGAGCAGCTTGTTCATCTGCAGGATCGGCGGGATCGTCGCTTCGCCGACGCCGACGATTCCGATCGCGCTCGATTCGACGACGTGGATTTCGCAAAAGCGGTCCGGGATCATCTTCGCCAGCGCAGCCGCCGCCATCCATCCGGCGGTCCCTCCGCCGACGATCAAGACCTTGCGAATGGGTTCCGGCGGACCGCGCATACGGGTGCTCCTACCTCCGCTCCAGGCGCGGGGCTACCCTAATTGCCGTCGCAGTCCCCGCAGGTGCCGCGGACCTCAATCACCGGGCGCGGGGCGGTGAAGCCGGCGGTCTTGGCGGCCGCGCGGACCCCGCCCGACAGGCTGTCGTCGTCGATGTGCACGGCCTGTCCGCACATGTCGCAGATCAGGAAGATGCAATCGTGCAGGCAATCGGGGTGCGCGTTGGCGACATAGGCGTTGGCGCTTTCCACCCGCCGCGCGAGGTTGGCGCCGACGAACAGGTCGAGGATCCGATAGACGCTGTTGGCGGCGATCCGGCGGCCTTGCGACTTCGAGACCGCTTCGGCGATGTCGTAGGCGCTCGCCGGTCGAGTGAATGTGGCAAGTGCGTCGAACACCGCCGCGCGCATGTCCGTCCACTGCTCGCCCTGGCCGGTCAGGCGGTCCCGCGCCGCGACGCGCAGCCCAGCGCCCTCGTGAACCTGGTGATCATGGAGCGTGTTCAGGGAATTGGCCACGCGTTGCAGATAAGCCTCAGCGGACCGGGCCGCAACTAGTTCGCGGCGATTCGGTTGAGCTGATGGCCGAGCGCCAACACACCCACGCCGAGCACCGTGAACAGCGCTTCGGTGCCGTCGTGCGGCATCGTCAGCGCAGCGCTCATAACGCCCAGTCCGAGCCCGCCGACCGCGCTCGGCATCATGAAGCCGTGCTCGAGAACCCCGCGGCCAAGGGCGAGCGCGCCCAGCATCATCGCCAGGGTCAGTCCAACCTCGTGGATCCACTCGGCGCCGAGCGGGCCGCCGGCTGACGCCAGCAGCCCGAGGGCAACCGCGGTCGCCAGGCAATGGAACAGGCACAGGCCGGACAGCGCGATCGCGATCCGGTCGACTCGATAGGTCGGTATAGCGAGCTGGTGCATACGTGAGACTATATATCATGGCTGCGAATAGATACAACATCACATGGATGATTTTCTGTTGACGATCGGCCTTGCCGAGCCGGGCCGCGAAGGCGAATAGGCTGGCGGCATGGCTACCGCGTTCACCTCCGAGCTGATGCACCGCCGGGCGCGCCCAAGCGCGCTGGCCACCTGGCTGCTCGCCGTTGCCGCGCTGGTGTTCGCGATGGTCGCCGTCGGCGGCATCACCCGCCTCACCGAAAGCGGCCTCAGCATCACCGAATGGCGCCCGGTCAGCGGCGCCGTCCCGCCGCTCAGCGACGCCGATTGGCGCGAGGCCTTTGAACTCTACCAGGCGACCCCCGAGTATCGCGAAATCAACGGTCCAGCCGGGATGGAGCTCGCCCAGTTCAAGCGCATCTATTTCTGGGAATGGCTGCACCGGCTGCTCGGGCGCGTCATCGGCCTGGCATTCGCGTTGCCGCTGGCATGGTTCGCGTTCCGGCGCGCGATTCCCGCCGGCTACGGCTGGAAGCTTGTCGCCTTGCTGGCGCTCGGCGGCGCGCAAGGAGTGCTCGGCTGGTATATGGTAATGTCCGGGCTTAGCGACCGCACCGACGTCAGCCACTTGCGCTTGAGCGCGCATCTGCTGCTGGCGCTGGCGATCATCGGCGCGCTGGTCTGGGTCGCGCTCGATTTGCGCCGCCTCGCGGCCACCGGCGAGGACCGCCCGGCGCGCCTGACGCCGCTGTCCGCGACGGTGCTCGGCATCCTCACCGTACAGCTAATCTACGGCGCCTGGGTAGCGGGCCTCAACGCGGGCCAGGTCGCGAGCAGCTGGCCGGACATGAACGGGCGCGCCGTGCCCGCCGGCATCGAGTGGAGCCGCGGCATCGCGCACGCGCTCACCAGCGACCCGTACCTCGTCCATTTCATCCACCGCTGGTGGGCGTGGGTCGCGGTCGCCGCGCTGGTGATCTTCGCCCGCCGAATTCGCGGCCGGGAGCCGCCCATGGGCAGAAGCGCCGCGATCGCCATCCACGTCGCGTTCGGCACCCAGATCCTGCTCGGCATCGCCACCGTCATGACCGGGGTCGCGCTGTGGCTGGCCGCGCTCCACCAGGCGGTCGGCGCGCTCCTCGTCGCAGCGACCGCATGGGGCGCGCATGTCCACGGGACCCGCCCAAAGGACAAGAGCGCATGACCGTCGTCTCGGTCTATGCGATCTTCGCGGACGCCGACGAAGCGACCCGCATCGGCCGCCAGGTCGTCGAGGAGCGGCTCGCTGCCTGCATCAACATCCTTGGTCCGTGCCGCTCGATCTACCGCTGGCAAGGCGCCATCGAGACGGCGCAAGAGGTACCCGCGATCCTCAAGACGACGCGGGCCATGGCCGACACGCTGGTCGCCCGGATCGCTGCGCTCCACAGCTACGACATCCCGTGCGTAACCGTCTGGCCGATCGACAAATTGCTCATCGATTATGCCGAATGGGTCGAAGGGAGCGTGGGCTAGTTAAACCGGCGCCGCCGCCCTTAGCGGATGAACCAGTCGACCACCGCGAGGAGCGCCGCGACGCCGCTCAGGCCGAACGCGATGGCGGTCGCCAGCGCCGCCGACTTGACCCGCCGCGAGTGGATCCCGACGCGCCCCGCGGTCGGCTCCTCCTCGGTCTCGTTGACGACCTTCCACCAGGCGGCCGCCGCTGCCAGCAGGAACAAGGCGCCGAACATGGCAACGACATAGCTGAGCGAGCGCATCGCCGCACAGTGCGCCATGCGCGCCGGAACGGCAAGGCGCGCCAGAGACCCGGCCCGCGATTAGGTTGAGGTAACATAATACCCACCGAGAAACGCCCGGTTTTGCTTGACTTTCGGCCCTTCCGCCGCGATTAGCCACGCGACGGCGGCGCTCCGATGTGCCGCCTTTGTTATTCCAACGAGAGGTCGAAACGCCATGAAGGCGCTGATGAAGACCACCAAGTCGGTCAAGCCGGCCGAGGTGACGAAGGCATGGCATTTGATCGACGCCGACGGGCTGGTCGTCGGCCGCCTGGCGACGATCATCGCCAACCTGCTGCGCGGCAAGCACAAGGCCAGCTATACCCCGCACATCGACTGCGGCGACCACGTCGTCGTGATCAACGCCGGCATGGTCAAGTTCACCGGCCGCAAGCTCGATCAGAAGATCTATTACAAGCACACCGGCTATCCGGGCGGCTTGAAAGAGGTCACCGCCGGCAAGGTGCTCGAGGGCCGTTTCCCCGAGCGCGTGCTCGAAAAAGCGGTCGAGCGGATGATCCCGCGCGGGCCGCTGGGCCGCCAGCAGATGCGTAGCTTGCATCTCTACAACAGCGCCGAGCATCCGCACGGCGGCCAGGACCCGAAGGTCCTCGACGTCGCCGCGATGAGCCGCAAGAACAAGGTGGGTGCCTAAGATGGCCAAGAAGAAGACTCTGTCCGACCTCGGCGCGCTGACCAATCCCGAGCCCGAGGTTCCCGAAGTCGCCGAAGCTCCGGTCGAGGCCGGCGCCGAAGCCGCCGCTCCAGAAGCCACGGCTGAAGAGGACGCTCCCCCGCCGCCCCCGCCGCAGGAAGAAGCCCCGCTTCGCGAGCAGCAGCTCGACAAGTTCGGCCGCGCTTATGCGACCGGCCGCCGCAAGGACGCCGTCGCCCGTGTCTGGTTGAAGCCGGGCTCGGGGCGGATCGTCGTCAACGAGCGCGAGCAGGAGGTCTATTTCGCCCGGCCGACCCTGCGCCTGGTGATCAACCAGCCGTTCGACGTCGCCGACCGCCGCGGCGCCTACGATGTCGTCGCTACCGTCAAGGGCGGCGGGCTGTCCGGCCAGGCGGGCGCCGTCAAGCACGGCATCGCCCAGGCGCTGACCCGCTTCGAGCCGGCCCTGCGCACGATGGTCAAGCGCGCCGGCTTCCTGACCCGCGACCCGCGCGTCGTCGAGCGCAAGAAGTACGGCCGAGCCAAGGCCCGCCGCAGCTTCCAGTTCTCGAAGCGGTAAGTCACGCCCCCTGCCCCCTCCCGCCAGCGGGAGGGGTCGCGGCGTTTCCGTTTCGGGCCGCAGCCGGTAGAACCGCGCCATGAGCGGCAAGGACAAGCGCCCCGGCACCCGCCCCGACACCAGGCTCGTTGAAGGCGGGCGCCGCAAGGACTGGCTCGGCGGCATGGTCAACGTGCCGGTGTCGCGCACCTCGACGGTGCTGTTCGACAGCGTCGCCGAACTGGAGGCCGCCTACCCGCCCCGCGACGGCGAGCTCAGCTACGGCCGCAACGGCACGCCGACCCAATGGTCGCTGGCCGAGGCCCTGACCGAGCTCGAGGCCGGCGCCGCCGGCACCCGCCTGTTCCCGTCGGGCGCCGCGGCGGTCGCGTTCGCTTTGACGAGCGTGCTCGACCCGGGCGACGAAGTGCTGATGGTCGACAGCGTCTATTCGCCGACGCGCTTTTTCTGCGACCAGATGCTCAAGCGCTACGGCGTCGCCACCCGCTACTACGACCCGCTGGCGAGCGCCGGCGATATCGAGGCTCTGCTCTCGGACAGTACCCGGGCGATATTCATGGAGAGCCCCGGCTCGCTGACCTTCGAGGTCCAGGACGTGCCGGGCATCTGCGCATTGGCCCGCGCACTCGGCATCGCCACTTTGCTCGACAATACCTGGGCGACGCCCTTGTTCTTCCCGGCGCTGGCGCACGGCATCGACCTCGCGATCCTCGCCTGCACCAAATATGTCTCCGGCCACGCCGACGTGATGCTCGGCTCGGTCACCGCGACCGAGGCCTGTTGGGACAAGCTGTCGAAAACCGCGCGGCTCTACGGACAATATGTCAGCCCCGACGACGCTTTCCTCGCCGCCCGCGGCCTGCGGACGATGGGCGTTCGCTTGCGGCGCCACGAGGACAGCGCGGTCAAGATCGCCCGCTGGTTGAGCGACCACCCGCGCGTCGCCCGCCTGCTCCACCCGGCCTTTCCCGACTGCCCCGGCCACGAGCATTGGAAGCGCGACTTCACTGGCTCGACCGGCCTGTTCTCGATCGTCCTCAAGGATACCGACGAGGCCGCTGCGGCGCGCTTCGTCGAGAGCCTCGATCTGTTCGGGATCGGCTACAGCTGGGGCGGGTTCGAGAGCCTCGCGCTACCGGTCCGCCCGCGGCGCACCGTCTCGACCCCGCCGCCCGGCACCATCGTCCGCCTCCACATCGGCCTCGAGGACCCCGACGACCTGATCGCCGACCTCGAGCAAGGGCTGAAGCTAGCCGGTTGACCCACGCCGCTCAGCCGTGGCAATCGACCGCTGCTCCGGCGAGCGGGTGTAGCTCAATGGCAGAGCAGAAGCTTCCCAAGCTTACGACGAGGGTTCGATTCCCTTCACCCGCTCCAATTTCGCGACCTGCCGGGGGCAGGTTCGAAATTGGAGCGCGCTGAGCGTCAGCGAAGCGGCGACACCGCCCTAGATCCCCCCGTCCACGGGTTCGAAGCCAGCCGCCGCCAACGCTTTGCCAAGCTCGTCCGCGCAGCGCCGCGCCGCTTCGCCATCGTCCGAGCGCATGACGAAATTGGCGCCGTAGCGGCCGTCCCTGAAGAAGGGGTAGCTGCCGACCGACACGCCCGGGTGGCGGTCCTCGGCCTTGCGCAGCAGGTCGGCGACATCGCTCTCGGCCGCGTAGGCGCCAAGCGTCACCGAGACCAGCGGCCGGCCGCCTTCGAGCGTCCCGGCGAGCGCCTCGAGCATGCTCGCCGCGATGTGCGGCACGCCGGCGAGGATTAGGACGTTGCCGATGCGGACGCCGGGCGCCCCCGAGGTCGGATTGGCGATCAGCTCGGCGCCCTGCGGCACCCGCGCCATCCGCAGCCGGGCCTCGGTAAGCTCGCCGGTGCCGCCGCGCGCGCGGTAATATTCCTCGAGGATCGCCCTCGCCTCCGGATGGACGACCACCGGCACCCCGAACGCCGCGGCGATGGAATCGACCGTGATGTCGTCGTGGGTCGGGCCGATGCCGCCGGTGGTGAACAGATAGTCGTGCGACCCGCGCAGCGCGTTGACCGCCTCGGCGATCCGCCCCACTTCGTCGGGCACCACCCGCGCCTCGGCCAGGCGGATCCCCTGCTCGTTGAGCCAGCTCGCGACCTGAGCGATGTTCCGGTCCTGCGTCCGGCCGGACAATATCTCGTCGCCAATGACGACGAGGCCGGCGGTCCAGACACGCGTTCCAGCCATCAGCCGGAAACCGCCTTGAGCCGCTCGAGGCTCGCTGGCAGCCAGATTTTGCTGCTGTCATAATAGGCTTCAACCGCCAGCGCGCCCTGCGGGATCTGCACCCAAGGCAGCTTTGACCGCGTGTAGATGTGGATATCGGGCGAGAATTCCGCCGGCTGGTCGAGCGTGCCAACCCCAAGGAATCGAACTTTGTCGACGGCGCCGCCATAGTTGCTCCATAAGGCGACCCGACATTCGGTGCAGCGCCATATTTGTTGTCCCTGCCCGCTTTCGGTCGGAGCCAGGAACGGCTCGGGATTGCCTCTGGTCGCAATCACGCGATCGCTTTCATACAGAGCGTTAAGGGCAAAGGCGCTGCCGCTCTGCGTCTGGCAGTCGCTGCAATGGCAGCAGTGGACGAACATCGGCTTACCCTGAACACGGTAGCGGACCTTCCCGCAGGCACAGCCTCCGTCGAGCGTCTTGTCCACGTCCCTCTCCATTCGACTTTCGCCCCTCGCAAACCTATTTAAGGCCAATGACCGAATATATCACCGTCTCCCAGGACGACCGGATCGAGGCCCGCAGCGGCGTTATCAAGCTTCATGGCGCCGAGGCGTTCGCGGGCATGCGCGCCGCCGGCCGCCTCGCCGCCGAGATTCTCGACGCTTTGGTGCCGCACGTCGTCCCCGGAGCGACCACCGCCGACCTCGACCGGCGGGTCTACGACCACATGCTCCGCGAGGGCGCGCTGCCGGCGACCCTCGGCTATCGCGGCTACACCAAGAGCTGCTGCATCTCGATCAACCATGTCGTCTGCCACGGCATCCCGGGCGACAAGGCGCTAAAGGACGGCGACATCGTCAACATCGACGTGACCCCGATCCTCGATGGCTGGCACGGCGACACCAGCCGCATGTACCTCGTCGGCGACGTGCCGTTGAAAGCCCGGCGGCTGGTCGAGGTGACCTACGAAAGCATGATGCTAGGCCTCGAGCAGGCGCGTCCGGGAAACCGGCTCGGCGACATCTCAAACGCCATCCAGCGCCACGCCGAGGCCAACCGCTACAGCGTCGTCCGCGATTTCTGCGGACACGGCCTCGGCCGGCTGTTCCACGACAGCCCCGAGGTGGTCCACGCCGGCCGCCCCGGCACCGGCCCCGAGCTCAAGCCCGGCATGTTCTTCACCGTCGAGCCGATGATCAACATCGGCCGTGCCGACGTAAAATTGCTCGACGACGGCTGGACCGCCGTCACCCGCGACCGCTCGTTGTCCGCCCAGTTCGAGCATTCGATCGGGATCACCGAAGACGGCTGCGAGATTTTTACCAAGAGCCTGACGGGCCTCGACAAGCCGCCCTACGCATAGTCCTTGCGTGCCGCCACCCAGTCGCACAGGGAAGGCGGATAACCGCATCAGCAGGACAAGCCGATTGGTCGTAGAGAAAACGACGGTGCCGGTGTGGCACGAGGATCATCTCCGCCTGGCGGTTGAGGCGGCGCGCGTCGCTTTGTGGTCGTGGCATGTCGATAACGACCGGCTCGCGATGGACGAGCGAGGCTTCGAATTATGGAGCCTGCCGTGGTCCGAGCATGTCTCCTTCGAAGAACTGTCGGCGAATATTCACCCGGCCGATCGGGACCGGGTTCGCGCCGCGTTTTCCGCCACGCGCTCCGTCGCCGGCCCTTACGAAATCGACTTTCGAATCCTGGTCAGCGAGGACGTCCGCTGGATTTCGGCGCGCGGACAAGGTGCCGACGCGGGGATCGTCGACGGTGTCATGTTCGGCATTTTCCTGGACGTCACGGGCCGCAAGCAGGCCGAGGAAGGAAGCGAACTCCTGGCCGGCGAAATGAGCCACCGAGTGAAAAACCTTTTGTCGATCGCGACGGGGCTCACTCAGCTTACTGCACGGTCCGCCTCATCCGTCGAGCAAATGACGGGCGCGCTGACCGAACGGCTGACTGCGCTTGGCCGCGCCCATGATGTCGTCCGCCCATTGCCCGGCGCGCAGGGCAAGGCCGCGCTGCTTGGCGACCTGCTGTCGGTCCTGCTTGCCCCCTATGACGAGACCGCGGCTTTCTCGGGCCGCATTCGGGTCGCCGTCCCGCGGATGGGCATCGGCGAGCTCACTGCATCGACCCTGGCCATGGTGATCCACGAGCTGGCGACCAACTCCGTGAAATACGGCGCGCTCTCTTGTGCCGAAGGCGTTCTCGACGTCTCCAGCCGCACCGACGACGACCGCATCTACATCATCTGGGCGGAGACCGGCGGCCCGCCGATTGTCGATATTCCCGAGCTGACCGGCTTTGGCAGCCGGCTGATCGCGCGCACCGTTTCAAGTCAGCTCGGCGGCCAATTGACCTACGACTGGCAGGAAAGCGGCCTCGTCGTAACCATCGAAATGGGGCACGATCGATTGGCGGCGTAAATGCCGCTCACACAGTGACCGCTCTCCGTTCGCCCAGTTCGAGCATTCGATCGCAATCGCCGAGAGCGGCTTCGAGATTGTCATGAAGAGACTGTCGGAACCAGCCGCCCTACACCTAACCCCTTGGACCAATGAGCGGGACCAGCGAGGCTGATGGACGTCCGCCCAGGGCAAGCGTCCACTTCCGACCCTTTGCGGACATTCGGCGCAAATATGATAGGGCCGCGTTTAGCGCGTAACGTCTCCTTCTGATGAGGCTCGGGACGGCGCTGGCTGGGAGCGAAGGCAATCAAACGAATTCTCGCTATGATTGCCGGTGTTTTACTGTTTCTCGCGCCGCTGTGGTTCTGGTGGAACCTGACGTTGCCCGAGTTCCGCACCGTAAGTTTCGGCGCCCTTGCGAGCGGAGTCACATTGTACGGCGGGGTGCTGGCAGGCATCTTCGTGGCGTGGCGACTAAAGGCGAACCGGCCGGGCGCAATCACCGGCCGCGCCGTTTCAGTGGCAGCAATGGTCGGTGCGGCGCTCGCCATCGTCTTGGCCATGGGTGCCTGGGCGTTCCTCGAGCCCGAGCCCGGAGGCTCGTGGCGACAGATGCCCATTCTCCTGATCCCCGGGGGCATTGTAATCGCTGTCGTAGCCGGCGGCGCCGGTCTCGTCGCCTATGCGCTCCACCCGTCAAGGAGCTGAGGACGCAGTCCCAACGGAAGTCCGAGCCAGCGCGGCGACTTTCCGTGCAGGCAGGTGAGAGTTAGCCCACGAACCATTTTCTACTGCGGAGAGCGAAGTGACCATTATGTCCGCTTTCCACCCATTGCGGACACCCGCAGTGAGCCACTCTTCAGTCATTCCTCACATTCTGCTCATGCCGCGCATCCTGACCTGTGTCATGACAAGATCACAGTTGTGAGAGGAAAACCGATGACTAGTTCGAGCGAGAAGGCGAGCAAGAGCGGGGCCTACCGTGCCGGAGTTGCCGTCGCGCTCGTGACGTCGTTCCTGACTGTGTGGACCACAATCGTTCGCGACGATGGCACTGGCATTGGTTTCTTCCTGGTGATCATGGCGGCGGTCGTAGGTGGGTTCGCCGCCTGGTTCCGGCCCTCAGGCATGGCGCGGACCATGCTCGGCGTAGCGATCATGCAGGCGTTGCTCGGCGTAGCCATCGCAACCGCGCCGTCGACCGCGAACATGCCAAACGGCGCATTTAGGGCCCTGTTGTTCTGCGGCTTTTTCACAGTGCTGTGGCTGATATCCGCGTCGTACTTTCGCGTCGCCGCAAAACGGGATCACAAGGCTTTCGCCCCCCAGTAGGCAGCACCCAGACGCAGTTTCGCGAATGTCCGCTTTCCACCCAAAGCTGACATTACCGTGGGTCCGAAGATCTATCCGACACCCATGATCTGCCGCGCCGTCTGGTGCCACCATTCCGTGTCCCACAAGGCGTGGACCGCAACCGCGAACGGCATATAGCCCGCAAGAGCGATCCAGTAGGCTCGGTGCACGCTTCGATTCCGCACGACGTCCCAGATGAGCATCGGCGAGATTGCTGCCAAAGTATAAAGGTCGACCGACAACGGGCTAGCCGGCATCGTGTGAGGCAGCCACGGGATCCGGTCGATCCCCGCTGGCAGTGCCATTGCCGTCGCCAAGAACATCATCCTTTTGTGAGTCCCTGCGTTGCGGCTGCGCGCCATGAGCGCGATGCCGAGGAACAGCGGGAACAGGATTCCAATTCTGATTTGGAGCAGCATGATGTTGTCGACCACCCGCACCACGCCCTGCAATTGCTCGTGCATCGCCGGCGGGGCGCTTTGGGCCCCCTGCCAGACCTGATGGTACATGGTTGGCACCAGGATAAAGCCGACAATCACGAGCAACGGGGCGACAATCAGGGATGCGAGTCCGAGCCGCATGTGCAGCGCGCTTCGCCCGGTCGCCATCAGCCAAGTCTGACTCAACAGCAGCAGCAGAAACGACCCCATCAGTACTGCGTGCATGTGCAGCACCAGCGGAAAGGGCGGCCTCGCTCCCACTTTCACCATCTCGATCTTCATCAGGGAATCCGGGATGAACCCAGCGAGCACGATGGCAATGAACCACACCGCCATGAACACGAAGATCCATCGGTCCACGGCGTGCGCCCGCGGCGTTCCGGACAGCATGTCCAGCCTGCGCTCCGTGAAACTCTGACTCTCGGCAAGAGTCGCCATGGCAAAGCCCCCTTTTGCCTATTGACCGCTCCAAATGTGTTATCATCGTCGAGGATGGTGGGGAATGGCCTACCGACTCCTGTTGGTGTCCGCTTTCCACCCATTGCGGACTTTAGGTTTCCAGAATGGCCGGCCCGCCGAAGTGGGGCCAGCCACAGCCAATGGCGACGGCTGGCGGACTGCCGGCCGCGAAGCCTCCCAAACCTCCCGATCACCCGCGCAAAAGGCGGCCCTTGAGTTCGCGGATGATCCGCTTCAGCTCGTCGGAATCGACGCTCTGCGCGGCCTGCTTGATGCTGAACCACTTGCGCTCGCGCTGGCCATGTTCGGGCCAGTCGGCGAGCTCGCGGTCGACGGCGAGCGGATGGACGACGATGCTGACGTCGAGCAGCCCGACCGGCAGGTTCTGCTTGGTGTGACGAAAGGTGCCGAGCGGTTTTGAGTCGATCCGGCCCTCGACTCCGGCCTCTTCGAACGCTTCCTGAGCGGCGGCGGTCGCCAGGCTCTTGCCGTGGATCGGCCAGCCCTTGGGGATCATCCACCGCCCGGACCGGCGCCCGGTCACAAGCAGCACCTGGGTCCGTCTCCCGGGCCCGAAGCGCCACGGCAATGCACCGGTTTGAACTGGTAAGTCCGTACGCGCCTCCAAAACTCGCACGACTATAAATGGGCGGCCCAAGTCTGCTAAGCGCCCGCGAGCAATTTTTGTGTGGATAAGACGTCGCGTTGGCGCTTTCCCTCTGCAGGGACGGCCGCCCGAGGATATTCAATGACGCGGAGCGTGAACAGCGAAGTCGAGCTCAAGCTGGACGTTGATCCAAAGCGGGTGCGGCGCCTCAAGCGGCATGCCTTGCTCAACGGCGCCGCGGGCCGCTCCACGCCGCACCTCACGGTCTATTACGACACCGCCAAGGGGGCCTTGCGCAAGCACGGTTATTCGCTGCGGGTGAGGAGCGCCAACGGCGGCTTCGTTCAGACGGTCAAGCCGCTGATCGAGACCGCCGGACTGTTCGCCCGCGACGAGTGGGAAAGCCCGGTCGATTCGATCGAGCCCGATCTCGACCGGCTGGCCGGCCTGCCTCTCGAATCGTTGTGGCGGGCGGGCAAGCTCGCCAAGCTGAGGCCGGTGGTCCGCTCCGAAGTCCAGCGAACGAGCTGGCGCCTGATGGCGGGCGACAGCGCTCTCCAGGTCGATATGGACGATGGCGAGATCAGCGGCGGCGGCCATTCGCGAAGGCTGTGCGAGCTCGAGCTGGAGCTGCTGGAGGGCTCGGCGGCGGAGCTGATCCACGCTGCGCGCCTGTTCGCCGAGCGCGTGCCGCTGCGGGTTGCCGTGCTTAGCAAGGCGGAGCGCGGTTTCGCACTTGCCGAAGGGACGCTCGATCGGGTCGCCAAGGCCGGTCCGGTGGCCGTCGATGACCGCATGACGATCTCTGAAGCGTTCACCGTCATCGCGCATGCCTGCATCCGCCATTACCGGCTGAACGAGCCGCTGGTGATCGCCACGCAGGAGCCCGCTGTGCTTCATCAAGCGCGCGTTGCGATGCGCCGGCTGCGCTCGTCCTTCACCTTGTTCCGGACGGCGATCCGCGACGGTGAATATGACCGCCTGCGGGAGGAATTGCGCTGGTTCACAGCGCAACTCGGAGACGCCCGCAATCTCGACGTCTATCTCGAGCGTGAGCTGGCCGACGATGTGCGGCGGTCGCTGACGGCCCGGCGTCAGAAAGCCTACCGGCGGGTCATTCGGGCAATGAATTCACAACGGCTGCGCGACCTGATGCTCGACCTCGTCGCCTGGGTTGCGGTCGGTGACTGGCGCTCGCGCAAGCGGGCGTCTCGGCCGATCGCTCCGTTTGCCGCCCGGCGGCTGGACAAGCTTTGGTCGTCGATCGCGGGGCCGGCGACGGACATCGCCGGTCTTGGGGACGAGGCCCGCCACCGGCTTCGGATCCAGGTCAAGAAGCTGCGCTACGCGGTGGAATTCCTGCGCGGAGTTTTCCCGCAAGGCGCCAAGAAGCAGAAACAATTCGCGAGCGCCGTCGAAGGGCTCCAGGAAGCTCTCGGCAAGCTCAACGACCTCGTCACCGCGCGCGCGATGGCGCTGCCTGCCGAGGCGTTTGGGGGGCAGGACCAAGACGAAGCCGAGCATCTCGCCGAAGCGAAACGCTATGCGCGACGGCTGACCAGGATTGGGCGGTTCTGGGCGAGCGACGCGGACTGAGCGCTTAAGCCGCCGCCACGTCTGCGCCGCGGTCCCAGCGCTCGGCCAGCGCCCGCGCCGCTTCGACGTCCTCCGGAAAGTCGACCTCGCCCCATTCCTCGCCCGAAATGTCGAGCGTCCACACGTCGGCCGCCTGGGCGATCTGGTGGATCACCCGCAAATACCAGATGGTGGTGCCCTCGGGCGTGCGGATGGCGCGGTCGATGGCCGCTGCGAACTGCTCGGCGCCGCCGTCTCGGAAGGCCAGTAGGCCGATCGATTCGGCGTTGACGTTGCCCATCGGCAGCCGCTTGCCGATCGCGTGCAGCCGCCCCTCGCCGCCGGTGACGACCTTCATGTCGTCGTCGTCATAGTCGGGCTTGCGGTCGATGGTGACGCAAATGCCCTGCCTGCAGTTGGCGACCACCCGCGCCATCAGCGCGTTGGACACCAGAGTGTCGCCGTTCCACACCAGGCACTCGCCGCTTAGCTCGGCGCGGGCGATGTAGAGCGAGCCTAGATTGTCGGCGACCTTGAAGAACGGGTTGTAGATCGTCCGTACTTTGATTCCGCCGGCGCGGGCGGCGATCGCCGCCTCGACCAGCTCGTCGTGAAAGCCGGTGACGACCACCGCTTCATGAACTCCGTTGGCCTCCAGCGTGTCGAGCTGACGGTCGAGCAAAGTGCGCCCGTTGAAGTCGATCAGGCACTTGGGCCTGTCGTCGACGAGATGGCCGAGGCGCGATCCCTGGCCGGCGGAGAGGATGATGGCTTTCATGGTCGGCGCCGCCCTGCCTTCCAAATGCGGCGGCGTTTGGGCATTGTCGGGACATGAAGAAAATCGAAGCGATCATCAAGCCGTTCAAGCTCGACGACGTCAAGGACGCGCTCCACGCGGTCGGGGTCAGCGGCATTACCGTCACCGAGGTCAAGGGCTTCGGCCGCCAGAAGGGCCACACCGAGCTCTACCGCGGCGCCGAATATGTCATCGACTTCCTGCCCAAGGTGAAGATCGAGGTGGTGGTCGAGGACAGCCTCGTCGACAACACCGTCGAGGCGATCGCCAGCGCGGCGCGCACCGGCCGCATCGGCGACGGCAAGATCTTCGTCGCCGACATTGAGCAAGCGATCCGCATCCGCACTGGCGACACCGGCGCCGACGCGATCTAGCGCTTCGTCATTGCGAGCGGACGAAGGCCGCGCGGCAATCCATTTTCCCGCATTCTGGATTGCTTCGTCGCTCCGCTCCTCGCAATGACGGCACGATGGACGAGATGCTCGCCTCAATGGCTCCGGACGAATTGAAGTCGGCGATGCGCACGCTGGGCTACCGCACCCAGGCCGACCTCGCCCACGCCATTGGCGTCAGCCGCTCGGCGGTCAGCCTGTGGCTCGAAGGCAAGGTCGGGGTGCCGCGCCCCGTCGCGATGCTGCTGCGGATGCTCGTCGCCGCCCAACGCCGCGCCTTCTAGCCGAGACTCCGCCCCTGACTTTGCACAGGAGGAGGACCAGCGTAGCATGGTCGCGGGGCCACTTGCCCACGCAGCCAAGGGAACCGACGATGTCCGACGACCGCATAGCCTTGATCGAGCGGCTCTACGCCTCCTTCGCGGCCGCCGACATGGGCTCCGTCGCCGACTTGCTCGCCGAAACCGAATGGCACGAGGCGCAAGGCATGCCCTACGGCGGCCGCTACAACGGCGCCAACGAAGTGTTCGAGAACGTCTTCCTCAAGATCGGCCAGGACGTCGAGGGCTTCAGCGCCCGGCCCGACGAGCTGCTCCCGGTCGGCGAAAACCGCGTCCTCGCGCTCGGCCGCTACCGCGGCAAGGGCAAGTCCGGCGAAGTCGACGCCGTCTTCGCCCACGTCTGGACCGTCGAGGACGGCAAGATCGTCAAGTTCGTCCAGTACGCCGACACCCACCAGTACCGCGCGGCAATCGGGGCCTGACCCCTAGCCCCTAGCCCCTTTCCCCTCTGCGGGAGAGGGAGGGACCTGTCCCCGCGCAAGCGGGGATGGGAGGGTGAGGGGGTGCGGCATCGCCGCTGGAACGCCAGTTCCCCAATCCCCATTTAAACCCCAGCCACTTCGAGAAAGGACATTCCCATGGCCGGCGGCTGGGCGCGCGACGGCGCTGTGCAGGACCAGATCGACGACACCGTCAAGGACGCGGTGCTGCGCGCCCGCGCGCAGCTCGCGGCGAGCGCAAAAAGCGCGAAGGAATGCGAGGATTGCGGCGACCCGATCCCCAGGCGCCGCCGCCAAGCCCTGCCCGGCGTCCGCACCTGCGTGAAATGCCAGGCCGAGCGCGACGCGAAGCCCGTCCCCGGGGGATTCAATCGCAGGGGCAGCAAGGACAGCCAGCTTCGGTAGGTTGGACCGTGGGACGGTAGCTTCACGATCAAATCTGACGATTGACCGTGTCCGCTTTGGGTGGAAAGCGGACATGACCATCCCCTTTTTGAATTAGGAGTGATCGAGATTACGGTCTTCGGTGCGAGTAAGGGGCTTCTTGATGAAGAGCGTTTCTACGACCACGAACATCGCAGCGCCACCGGCGCGAGTTTGGGAGGTTCTTACGGACTTTCCCTCTCACCCGATGTGGAACCCGTTCATAAGGTCCATATCGGGACCGCTGAAGGTTGGGGAGAGGTTGGCAATCCAAGTGCAGCCACCCGGAGGAAAAGTGATGAGCTTCAGGCCGAAGGTCTTGGTCGCCGAGCCGGAGCGTGAGCTACGCTGGAAGGGTAGACTGCTCGTGCCGGGCTTGTTCGACGGCGAGCACGTCTTCCGGCTTGAGCCTAACGCCCATGGAACACGCTTCCATCATGGGGAGAACTTCAGCGGTTTGCTGGTAGCATTGATGCCTGCCTCATCATTCGAAAAGATCAAGCGCGGCTTCGACGCTATGAACGACGCACTGAAGAAACGGGTCGAAATCTGAAGGTCCACCATGGGTCGAAAGCGGCCATTGACCAGCAATCTAAACAAACGACCGAATTTCCGACCTAGCGCTCGAATGCCGCCGGTCCCCGCACGCCATTCCAGCAGCGCCGTCATGATCAGCCCACTCAGGCTCGGCCCCAACAGCATGGCCACAAAGATAAGACCAGCTTCCGAGTGTTGCATCGGCGAGAGCTCGAATCCACTGGCCGCGAGTACGATCAGAATGCCGCCCCAGCTGATGCCGAATGTCAGCACGAAGTAGCCAAGCAGCGGATGGCGCTGAAGCCAGGATGCTGGCGTCACCGCTGGCCCCGTTTCATTTGGACCGCATCACCGTTTCGGCTGGCCGGCGCGCCGAGTAAGGTAAAGTCGGGCCATAGCCGAACCGCATCACGATGTCGGGACGACTGCCAGACATGCCGACAAGTGCAGCCAGTTCGGGCCTGAGTCTTACGACTTCTAGGGGCTGGTTGATGAAGGCGTACTTCAGGCCAAGAGCGGTTGCTTGCAGGGCGAAGCGCTGGCAGGCGCGCCCAGCCAGCACCCAATGTTCGCGGTTGTCCTGCTGCGCGATAAAGATAGCAATGCCGGCTGATGAACGCATCTGCCGGGCATATCTGTCGGTTTCCGATTTGGCGGTGACCAGCCAATCGAACGCGCGCGTACCGAGCCATTCGGGCAGCGCCGGATTGCCACTGGCGACGCTGTAAAGGCCGTCGCCGGTCTTCAGCGCCTGGCGTGGACTGAACCGCAGCCATGATTTCAGCTCACGCACGAAGGCCGGATCGGTCATCTGCGCGCTGGTCCCCGCGACAACGAGATCGCTGATCCGGCCCATCTCTCGCCGGTCGGTGATGAGGACTAGATCAACGCCCGGCACAGCGGCTGCGGTCGCGAGGGTGCGTAGGTCCGCAACCCCCACCGTTCGGCCATCATAGTCGGCGCGCGTCGATTGGCGCGCGGGAATGGCATCGAACAGCACGGACGCGACCGACGGCGCAGCACGATACTCGAACGCGACCGAGCCATTGGTGGCAGGATCGAACCTTGGGTCACCAGATAGGCCGCGAGCGGCCGAAGCGAGCGCTAGGTTTTCGGCAGCGCAGCCGAGGCTGACGAACAAGTGATGATCGTCGGGATCCACAACCGGCGTTCGGCGGGACATGTCTGGCAGGATGTCGATCCGGTGATCGCTTGCCCGAAACAACCATGCCTGCGTGTTGTGACTGTTCGGTGCGAGCGTGGCGTAACGAACCAACTCGCGAATCTGAGGACGATTGGGCAGCGGCGCGCGCATGC
The DNA here is from genome assembly GCA_035512655.1 of Sphingomicrobium sp. GTDB lineage: Bacteria > Pseudomonadota > Alphaproteobacteria > Sphingomonadales > Sphingomonadaceae > Sphingomicrobium. The sequence continues at coordinate 123,163 of DATKDM010000022.1, forward strand.
TGGCCGTCGCCGCATCATAGTCGAGAGACGAACCCATCTGGCGGCGACCAACAAGAGTCGCGCCAACGCCGACCGCTGCCAGCGCCCCGCCGCCGATAAGAATTTGTCGTCGATCCATTGCTGGTTTCCTCGCTAGTCGCCGATGTGCCGAGGGTATGATTGTGCGCAACGGCGGCAGCTTGGGGGGAGCCGCCAGATCGGAAACTGCACAAGGCCAACCTAAGGCAATTTGAACCGCTTGAACGGAAGATTGGTTCCGACGCGCGATTCGAACGACATCCCTGCGCAGCCTCCCCAAGGGTTCACAATTCGGATTGGCGCTCGAACTCGGCGATGCACCTTGCTAACCTATGACCCTCTGTCACGTACAAATACTGTCTCTAGTGCGCTGGCTCCACCTCAGTCGAGACGGTTGCAAGCGTGCCGAGCGCGACGCGAAGCCGGTCGCGGGCGGTATCAACCGCAGGGGCAGCAAGGACAGCCAGCTGAGGTAGTCTTGGACACTGCGACGATAGCGGCCGATGCGGTGGGCCTGATCTGTGACTTGCCCGAATGTCTGCTTTGGGTGGAAAGCGGACATTTCGCTCGTGCCGAGTAGACACCTACACCGGCCAGATTCGTGTCACGGAATGTATCACAACCCGAGCGTTGGCAATCTACCAGAAAAAGTCCACAGTTTAGGGCTGCCATCCGGCTCCAATCGAGGGGACCGCTCGCATGGTCGAGAGCGCGCGAAACCTGTTCAAGTGGATCTACAAGATCGGTATGATCTTGATCACTGTCGTTCTCGCGGGCCTCACGATCCTTGCTTACATCAGTGCCACTCCAGGCAACGGGCTGCTGCTGATAAGTGGAATCTTGGCTCTATTGACGCTTGTGACAGGTTTGTCGATTTCCAAGCTCGACGATCAAGACAGGAAGGCCGAAACCTACCGCCAGATCGGAGAGGACATTCGAAAGCTGGTCAAGGTCTCGACCACTTACGGATATGCCGAGCCCGAAGTCCATCGGGTCGAGACGGCGACAGTCGAACACGCCAAACGCATGGCTGGCGAAGGCGCGCCGATAGACGACATTTGCACGATGATTGACCCCGACCACATTGACCACGATGCCACCCACCAGGAAGCTTTTCGTAAAGTCGTGCGCGCAATGATCGAAAACTGACCTGCCAGACTGCTGTGCTACGTCGCGCTAATGTCCGGAATGGATCGAAAGCGGACGCTAGGCTAATGTCTGGAGCGGATGCAGCCTCACCGCATGCCAACACGGCCCCGTTGGAGTGTAAAGCGGGGTGAGTGGAAGCCTTACGGCGGGCCTAAGCCGCAACGTTATGTACTTGAAACGGTTATAGAGTTGCTACCAGTCGCAAGACGGTCTTGGGCGCCAAGCAGCGCCTTCCTCCTATCTTCAACGTCTCCTAGCCAACAGGCGCCAATTGTGACGCCTGGAAACGAAGGAACACACCATGAAAACTTTTGGCACCGTCAATTCGTTCGACGTCGATCAGGGCCGCGGCTCGATCAAGCCGGAAACCGGCGGCGACAATCTGCCGTTCGAGAAAAGCGCCTTTAAGTGGGACATCAAAGCGACGCCACCCACGACCGGCCAGCGCCTGTCCTATGAGGTCGGCACCAACAGCGACAACAAGCCCTGCGCGCTGAACATCGAAACTATCTAACCTACCAAAGCGAATGGGGCGGGAGTCAGACCTCCCGCCTCTCTCGCGTTCGAGCGTCGGGCCTATCCAGCATTCGGGCTAATGTCCGCAATGGGGCGAAAGCGGACACTCGCGATCTAGAGTCGGGACCTTAGTGACCTTCCGGTATCCTGATACCCGCAGCTTCAGCCGCTGGTCAGAGCCGCACCCCGACCCGGGGGGCGAGCCAGAACATGCCGGCATAGAGCGCGGCGGTGAGGCCGACGGCGAGCGCCAGGGCGAGCCAGAAGCCGACGCCGGAACGGAGCATCGCCGGCAGCACCAGGAACAGCGGCATCGACGGCAGGAAGAACCAGAATGCGCCAAGCGACAGCTGGGCGATCCGCTCGGGGTCGCCGGTGTCGCGCCACAGCCAGATCATCGCCAACAGCGACACCAGCGGCAGCGAGACGATCAGCCCGCCGATCCCCGGCCAGCGCCGCGCGACTTCGGATGCGGCGGCGACGATCGCGCCGGAGACCAGCGCCTTGATGAGGAGATAGAGCATTGCAGCGGTGTAGCACCGCTCCCCGGCGCCGGTGAAATATTCGCCGCCCTCCTGACTCTTCGCGCCCGTTCGGGAATCCATGTGTCCCAAGCTCGAATCGCGACACCGTCATCCCGGCGAAGGCCGGGATCCAGTGGGCGTTATGCCGGGCGGAATTTAGAGAACTGGGCCCCGGCCTTCGCCGGGGTGACGAGATTGGGGGCACCATGGCATCGGACGCGGGCAAGATCCTTTCACGCATCAAGGACGAGGAGATCGAGTGGGTCGACCTCCGCTTCACCGACCCCAAGGGCAAGTGGCAGCACCTGACCATGGCCAGCGGGGTCGTCGACGACGACAATCTGACAGACGGCTTCATGTTCGACGGCTCGTCGATCGCCGGCTGGAAGGCGATCAACGAAAGCGACATGATCTTGAAGCCCGATCTTCAGGCGGCCTACGTCGACCCGTTCAGCGCCACCCCGATGTTGATCCTGTTCTGCAACATCGTCGAGCCGTCGACTGGCGAGCTTTACGGCCGCGACCCGCGCTCGACCGCGACCCGCGCCGAAGCCTATTTGAAGGCCACCAAGATCGGCGATACGGTCAATGTCGGGCCCGAGGCCGAGTTCTTCATGTTCGACGACGTCCGCTTCGAGGACGGCTATGCGGCGTCCGGCTACCGGATCGACGACATCGAGCTACCGACCAACTCGGGCCGCGAATATGACGGCGGCAACCTCGCCCACCGGCCGCGCGCCAAGGGCGGCTATTTCCCGGTCGCCCCGGTCGACAGCGCAATGGACATCCGCGGCGAGATGATCGCCACCATGCTCGAAATGGGGCTGCCGTGCGACAAGCACCACCACGAGGTCGCCGCGGCGCAGCACGAATTGGGCCTGACCTACGGCACCCTGGTCCAGACCGCCGACCGCATGCAGGTTTACAAATATGTCGTCCACATGGTCGCCCACGCCTACGGCAAGACCGCGACCTTCATGCCCAAGCCGATCGCCTCGGACAACGGCTCGGGCATGCACACCCACATGTCGATCTGGAAAGGCGGCAAGCCGATGTTCGCCGGCAACGGCTATGCGGGGCTCTCCGAAACCGCGCTCTATTACATCGGCGGGGTGATCAAGCATGCGCGGGCGCTCAACGCATTCACCAACCCGACCACCAACAGCTACAAGCGGCTGGTCCCCGGCTTCGAGGCGCCGGTGCTCTTGGCTTATTCGTCGCGCAACCGCTCGGCCTCGTGCCGCATCCCCTACGGCGCCGGCGAGAAGGCCAAGCGCGTCGAGTTCCGCTTCCCCGACGCGCTCGCCAACCCGTACCTGGCCTATTCAGCGCTGCTGATGGCCGGCCTCGACGGCATCCAGAACCGCATCCATCCCGGCGACCCGATGGACAAGAACCTCTACGATCTGCCGCCGCAGGAGCTGGTCGACGTGCCGACTGTCTGCGGCAGCCTGCGCGAGGCGCTCATCGCGCTCAACGCCGACCGCGCCTTTCTGACCCGCGGCGACGTGTTCAGCGACGACCAGATCGATGCCTACATGGAATTGAAGTGGGAAGAGGTGATGCGCTGGGAAACGACCCCGAGCGCGGTCGAGTTCGACATGTATTACTCGGCTTGAAGCCAAGCGCTTACACTTCGGTAACTTAACCCGGGCATAGTGCGCGCATGGGATTTGAGAGCGCTCCGCCGAACGACTTCCGCGCGTCGCTGCAGCCGGGCGCCAGCCGCGCCTCGCCGGTTGTCACCGAAAAGCGCGCCCGCAAGGGCGCGACCGGTGGCCTCGGCGAGGTCAAGGTGTCGCGTACCGAGACCCGGCGGGCCAACCAGCGCGACGGCGACCGCCATCGCCTGACCGACGAGCAGGCGATCGTCCGGCGCAAGGGAAAGAACCACGTCGTCGAGCTGATCAACGTGTCGCAGGGCGGCGCGATGGTCGCCGGGACGTTCAAGGCCAAGCTGTGGGAAAAGGTTTCGCTGGTGCTCGCCGAGGCGGGCGAGATCGAATGCGCGGTGCGCTGGATCCGCGAGGACCGCATCGGTCTCGAGTTCGCGCACGAGACCCGGATCGAGTGCGATCCGCAGACGCTCGACAATTTGCTCCGCCAGGTGATCCGCAACAGCTTTCCGGAGGTCGAGATCAAGGACCGCCCGCCGGAAGCGGAGAAAGCGGCGGAGAAGCGCCTGCTGGTCCGCCACCCGCTGATCTGGAGCGGGATCCTGCACCACGATTACGAATGGGAGGTGGTGCGGCTGCGCAACGTCTCCAGCGGCGGCGCTCTGATCGAGTGCTCGGCCAATCTGCCGACCGGAGTGACGGTCTATCTCGATCTCGGCGAGGCGGGCCGTCTGGCGGCCACCGTCAGCTGGTCGCGCGGCAACCAGTCGGGCCTCGCCTTCAGCAAGCCGTTCGACGTCAGCGATCTCGCGAAATCGACCCCCGAGGTCGCCGCCAAGGGGGCGCGCAAGTCGCAGTTCGCGCCTTACGGTCGCGATTGCGACCAGTCGCCGTGGGCCCCGCAATGGGACCGCCTGTCGGTCAAGCAACTCGGCGACAAGCTCGGCGGCTGACAACCCGCGCCGGCCTCAGCCGGCCGAAAGGGTTTTGCGTTCCGCTTCGCACTCCTTGAAGGTGCGCAGCACGCTCTCCGCGGGCGGCGGGCCGGCCAGGCTAACGAGAACGGCAGCGAGACCGCCCAGAACGAAGCCGGGCACGATTTCATAGATGAGCGAGCTCAACGTCGCTCCACCTGCCAACACCGGCGCGTAGATCCAGAACAGGACCGTCGCCGCTCCGACCACGATGCCGGCGAGCGCGCCGTTGCGGGTCAGCCGCGGCCAGGTCAGCGAGAGGATAACGAGCGGGCCGAAGGCAGCCCCGAACCCGGCCCAGGCATTGGCGACGAGGCCGAGGATCGTGTTGTCGGGATCATAGGCCAGCCAGATCGCGACCAGAGCGACCAGCAGCACGCAGGCCCGGCCGACCGTCACCAGCTCCCTCTGGCTCGCCGTCTGGCGCAGGTAGATGCGGTAGAAGTCCTCGGTCAGGGAGCTCGACGAGACCAGCAGCTGCGACGAAATTGTGCTCATGATCGCGGCAAGCAACGCGGCGAGCAGGAAGCCGGTGATCAGCGGATCGAACAGAACGTCGGCGAGCAAGATGAAAATTGTCTCCGGATCGGCGAGCGGCGTCCCCGTGCGGACAACGTACGCGGCGCCGACCAGGCCAGTCGCGACCGACCCGATCAGGGCGACGCTCATCCAGGTCATGCCGATGTTGCGCATGGCCGGCACGTCGCGGACCGAACGCACGGCCATGAAGCGGACGATGATGTGCGGCTGCCCAAAATAGCCGAGACCCCAGGCGAGCGAGGAAATCACCGCGAGCACGGTCATGTTGGCCATCATGTCGAACGCTCCGGGCCTTGCGGCCTCGAGCGCACCGGTGAACTCCCAGCCGAGCTGCGAGAAAGCGACGACGGGGAGCAGCACCAGAGCGACGAACATGATGCAGCCCTGCACGAAGTCGGTGACGCTGACGGCGAGGAAGCCGCCGAACAAAGTATAGACCACGACCACCCCTGCGGTGACCCACAGGCCGAGCGCATAGTCCGCGCCGAACGCGCTTTCGAACAGCTTGCCGCCGGCGACGATGCCCGCCGACGTGTAGAGCGTGAAGAAGATGATGATGACCACCGAGGCGATGACTCGCAGCGCATGACTGCGGTCCCCGAAGCGCTTCTCGAAAAAGTCCGGGAGGGTGATGGAGTCGCCCGTGCACTCGGTATGGACGCGCAGCCGCGGTGCGACGATGATGTAGTTGAGGAGCGCACCGGTCAGGAGGCCGATTGCAATCCAGCTGGCGCTCAGCCCGGCTACGAAGGCCGCGCCGGGGAGCCCGAGCAACAGCCAACCCGACATGTCCGAAGCCCCGGCAGAGAGCGCCGCGACCGCCGGACCGAGCCGGCGCCCGCCGAGCAGATAGCCTTCCAAATCGTCCGTTGACCTGCGCCATGCCCAAAGGCCGATTCCGAGCATCGCGACGAAATAAGCAGCGAGCGAAATGATAACGCCGGATTCCATGACGCGGGAATTCCTTTCGGCCGTTATGCGAATGAAGCCTTACGCGGCGCCAATTCGCCAGCGGCCTCATCCAGCACATGGAGGCCCCGTTCGGCAATACGCCCGCGCTCAATAGTCCTTCGACACGCGGACGTTGGCACTGGTCCGGCCGATGGTGGACACCGACGACAGCAGCGAGAGCCAGCGCGTCATCTGATATTCGACGCGGGTCGCGGAATAGCCCTGGCCGTCGGTGACGACTTCGACGAACAGCTTGCGGGTGATGTACTTGCCCGCCGAAACCGCCGTCTTCTGGCCGGTCGCGACATCGGCCGGAACGATCCGCAACCGGTCCAGCCCAACCGCCCGCCGCAGCGCGTTGATCGGGTCGAGGCTACCGGTGCCGGAATTGAGCGCCGCCACGGCCGACGCCAGTTGCACGGCTTCGGGCGCGGACAGGTTGGTGATCGACGTTCCGAACAGGATCCGCGACAATAGCTCGTCCTGCGGCAGCGCGGGGACGCTGGCGAAGGAGATCTCTGGCGCCAGTCCGGTCCCGCGGACGCGCACGCTGGCGTCGAGGCCCTGAACCTGCGCTTCGGCAAGGATGTCGAGCAGCGGGTTGGGCGGGCTCTCCCCGCGGAAGCGAATTATCCCGCGGTCGAGGCGGAAGTTGCGGCCGGCGAATTCATAGTCGCCGCGGACGAGGTCGGCGCGGCCGGTGAAGCGCGGTGCGTCGGCGGTTCCGCCGATGTCGAGCTGGGTCGTCCAGCGGCTGTTGATCCCGAGCCCGCGCACCTCGAGGTCCTGGCCCGCAACGGCGAGGTCGAGCCGCCAGGGACTGAGCTGCTCGACTTCGATGACATCCGCAGCGTCGAGCCCGCGATGCCGCACCTGCAGTTGCGGTACCGAAGCGGCGGCGCTCGCCCGACCGAGCTGGAAACGCCCGTCGTCCAGCACGAGCTTGCCCGAGATCGTGCCGCCGCTGGCGCCGGACCGAATTCGAACCGGCCCGGTCACCCGGGCGGCGATATCGTCGCGGTTGAGAAGCAGGGCCTGTTGGGCATTGAAATTGAGGTCGAGCATGCTGCGGCCGCCGGAGAAGGTCACCCTGCCCGACCCGTCGATGGCGCCGCCGCCGCTGGTCCGCCCGGCGATCCGGGTAAACACCAGCTGCGGTCCGGAGAAGCGCGCGTCCGTAGCGAGCTGATCGATGACCATGCCGGTGACCGCGCTTTCGATCCTCGCCGCCCGTGTGCGCAGCGAGCCGCGGATGGTCGGATCGACGAGCCTGCCGCCGATGTCGGCGCCGATGTCGATCGGCCCTGAAAGATCGAACACCTCGGTGCCCGAAAGCCGCCACAGCGTATCCGCTGGCCCGGAGTAGCGCAGCTGCGCGAGCAGCGGCGCGTTCATCAGCTCGGCGACCAGCGGCCCGCCGCCGAGTGGAGCGAAACGGGCCTGCGCTCGGCCAATCGTCTTGCCGCCGCTCGCCGCGACCGCTCGGACCGCGGCCCTGTTGCCGCCGACCGCGGCGGCGATGGCGACGTCGATCGGTTGCGATGCGAGCACCAGCCCGGCGCGGCTCAGGCCGCGAATGCGAAGATCAGCCCGGCCGCTGCGGTCGCCTTTCCAGGCATAGTCGACGCGGCCGGTCGCCGAACCGGCGAGGCCGAGCCCCGGCCAGGCGATATCGAGGATCTGCATCGGCATCGAGCGGAGCTGCGCGTGCAACTCGGGGCGCGAGCCGCTGCGCCCGGACAGTGTGCCGGTGCCGCCGGCGAATGTGAAGTTGGTCGGCGCCAGGCTCCAGCCGTCGCCGGAGCGGGTCAGCAGCGCGGCGTCTCGAATAACCAGCGGCCGCCGCTCGATCTGCCCGCGCCCGGTCAGCCGAATGCTGTCGGGCGTGACGTTGGCGAGCGCCGTGAAGTCGAACGCGGCGCCGCGGCGGCCGGCGATCGCGGCTCGGACCTGGCCGCTGCCGTTGACCAGCTTGGCGTTGGCGGTGAGCCGGGCGAGACTGATGCCGCTCGCCTCGAAGCCGCGCGCGTCGACGACGCCGTCGACAGTGGTGCGCCCCTCGGCGAGAATGAAGGTGCCGTCGAGCCGCCCCGAGCGAACCGCGAAGATGCCCGGAAAGCGGGCGTTATTGGCGCGCAAATGCGCTTCGATGCGCTGGGCCTCGCCGACCGGGGAAAAGGCCAGGCTGCCGTCGAGACCGCCGCCGGCGATCGGCAGCGTGCCGGTGAAACCGCCGGGGTCCGCGCGCAGTTTGCCGGTCGCCGTGGTGCCGCCGGCATTGAGCGCGGCGATGGCGATGGTCGCCCGGCCGCTGCTCGGCAGGAGAATCTGCCCGTTGCTGGTGAACGGGCCAAGGCGCGAGGTGCCGTTCGACGAATAATCGAACCCGGCCGCTGTCGGCATCAGCAGCAGGCGCATGTCGCGCAGGCCGAGGGTCTCGTTGGGCCGGTCGAGCAACAAGTCGACGCGCGGCCGGTTGATCGGGCCGTCGAGCGTCATCCGTAGCGGCCCATAGGTCGCCTGCCGGCCGCTCGCCTCGATGTGGAATGTGCCGTCGCGGTTTCGCCGTCCTGACCCGCTAAGCCGCAGATCGGGCGCAAACAGCTGCAGGTTGGTGAAGTGGACGATGCCATCATTGCCGCGCTCGAGATTGGTCTCGATCCGCGGCAGTCCGCCGGCGAGATTTAGGAAGAAGCTGTTGTCGAGGCGCCGCACCCAGGCCTTGCCGGTGCCGACGACGCGGGTGCCCTTGCCGCCCGGCCCGGGAACGACCTTGAGATCGGTGATGACGTCGACGATGCCGAGACCGGGGATCGCATAGCGGGTCAGGCCTCCGGAAACGACGATCTCGAAACGCCCGGTGGCGAGATCGATCAGCAGGCCGACTTTGCCGTTCAGCCTGTTGCTGGTCAGCCGCAAGCCTTCGCCGCGAACGAACTTCGGGTCGATCGTCAGCATGCCTTCGAGGCGAACGTTGGCGAGGATGTCGCCGGCGACATCGCCGACGCCGGTGACCGCCCTCGCCGACAGCCGCAGCGGCACGCGCATCGGCCACGGCGATCCGCGCCCGCGCCCTTCCGCGCGAACGTCGACAAAGCCGGTATTGTCGAACTTCACCTGTGGTGACGTCAGCCGGTAAGCGTAATCGGAGCGCCCGAACGGCCCGTCGAGAGTCCACACCATGCGCACGCTTTGGCCGGTCATGTTCGGGAACAGCGCCTGAGGTCGCAGCAGATCGACGCCGACGCGGAGCTGGCGGTAACGATTGCCGCCAAGGTCGACCGCGCCGCGGGTCACGGCTCGAAGCGACGGCGAGGCCAGAGCCAGCTCACCATCGAGCACCCGGTCGTCCAGCCGGGCGTCGCCGCGCACGCGGACCACCGGCGCCGTCAGCCGCTGGAACCTGCCCTTGAGGAATTGCGCGGGCGCGATCTCGCCGGCGAGGCGGTAGCGCCCGGCATCGGCTCCCAGAGCGAGCCGCGCGGCCGGCCGGCCGGAGAGGTCGAGCGCGCCGCGCCCGCGCCACCGGCTCCAGCTGCCGTCGCCGCTCACCGTCAGGTCGATGGAGCGCCCGATTCCGAGCAAGGCGGGCAGCACCCCGTTGGCTGGCGACCTGGCCCGCAGGTCCAGGTCGAAGCGGTCGCGGTCCGGCTCGGCGTCCAGGCTGAGCGCAATGCGGTCGCCGCCTGCGACGGCGATCGCGAGCTCGACCATTGCCCGGCCCGCCCGGACATCCGCCTTGCCGCGCACGCGGCCGCTGCGCGCCTCGCCGGTGATGGCGGGACCAAGCTCGAGGCGCTCGATCGCAAGCTCGCCGACGTGGATGTCGAAGCCGGGCAGGATCGGTCCTTTGCGGCCGGTCGGTTTGAGCTTTGGCAAGCGGATCAGCCGCACCTGGCGAGCCGACAGGCGGTCGATGTGCAGCGAATTGTAGAGCCAGGCCCCCGGCGCCCAGTCGAGATGGATTTCGGGCGAGGTCAGGAACACTCCGCGAGTGTCGGAAACCGCGACGTTCCTGAGCCTGGCCTTGCCGAAAATCGACCCGTCGATGCGGCCAATGCGGATGTTGAGGCCCGACGCCGTTTCAGCGCGGCCGAGGCGATCGACGATGAAACGATGGCCGGGCGCCGTGTCGAGCAGCACCAGCGCACCCGCGAACAGGATCAGCAGGGCCAGGACAAGCGCGAGCAATTCGCCGGCGAGGCGGCGCGGCCAGTCTTTGCGCAGCCGCGGCGGCGGCCGCTCGGACCGTGCGAGCGGAATTGCGTCTTCGGCCATCTAGAAAGCCTGGCCCAGGGACACCGTCACCGCGACGCGACTATCGCCCGCGCGGGGATTGAGCGGCGTACCAACATCGATCCGGATCGGCCCGAAGCTCGAATAATAGCGCAAGCCAAGACCCGCGCCGAATTGCCAGTCGCTCAACCGCGGCCACTCGTCGTTGGTGAGCGTGCCGCCGTCGAGGAACGGGACGATACCGAAATTGCCGCCGAACGCGTTGAGCCGAATGCGCGCTTCCAACGCGAACTCGGCCAAGCTGCCGCCGCCGATCGGATCGCCGTCAAGATCGCGCGGGCCAAGTTTCTGATAGCCATAGCCGCGCACCGACCCGCCACCGCCCGCATAGAGCCGGCGCGACGGCGCGATCGACATCGCATCGGAGCCGACGATCTTGGCGAGCCGTATCCGTCCCGCTGCGACGACGCTCGACGACAGCGGGCGATAGACGCTGGCGTCGAGCTGCGCCCGGCCATAAGCGAAGCTGCCGCCATGAGCGGAGATTTCCGGGCTGAGCCGGCCGCCGAGGCGAAAGCCACGGGTGGGATCGAGCAGGTCATCGCTGCCGTCGTAACCAAGGTGCGCCGGGAACGCGGCGATGAGAAAGGTTCGGGTGTCCTTGACGCCGAGGTCGTTGAACACTCCGCGCTCGTCGGTGGCGAGGAGGTCGGCGCCGACGCTCCACGTCCACTTCTTGTGCCAGATGATATTGCTCTGCCGCTCGAGGTTGCCGCCTACCAGCAACGTCTTGGCCTTATAGGCATCGCGGTCGATGTGGCTGGCCAGCGCATGCAGGTTCAGGACCTGGTCGCGGCGCATGAAATTGCTTCGCCGCAACTGGACTGCCGCGAGCTGCTCCTGGGTGCCGGCGACGCCGCGGACCGTCAGCGCGCCTTCCGGATTGAAGAAGTTGCGGTGCTGCCAGCTTGCCTCCGCGCGAATGCCCTCGCCGGTGCCGTAGCCAAGCTCGCCGGCAACGGTGCGCATCGGCGCCGGGTCGAGGTTGACGGCAAGGTCGACGGTGCGCCCGTCGGCGGCCGGCACCACCTTTACCTCCGCCGACGCGACGAGGCCGGTGGCAATCAAGGCCCGGCGCAAATCGTCGACCTGCGACTGCCGGAACGGCTCGCCGGTCTCGAAGCGGGCAATGCGGGCGACGTGGCCGGCACTGAACGGCGGCCTGCCGCTGACCCGGATCGATCCGAACGAGGCGAGCGGGCCCGTATCGACGGGCAACACCAGGCGCGCCGTACGGGTCTCGTGGTCGATGACGATTTCCTGCTCGCCGACTTTGGCCAGCGCGAACCCCTGCTCGCCGAGCGCGACGGTCAGCGCCACATTGGCGGCGATCACCTCTTGGGCGATGACCGGATCGCCGGATTTGACCGCGAACGCTTCGCGCAGCTTCGCCGCTTCCGCGCCGGCCGCGTCGAGCCCGGGCAGCTCGACCGACTGGAACCGGTACTGGCTACCCGGCTCCGCTTCCAGAACGACCAGCAACGCCCCAGCCGCCCGCTCGATGCGCGGCTCGACCAGCGCGTCATAATAGCCGTGGCTGCGCAGCAGCTCGGCGAGCAGCTCGGCATCGGCGCGCGAGCGGCGGTCGATTTGGGCGGCGTTGGCGGGATCGTCCAAATTGTTGTGAAGGACCGACTGCTGGTCGAACTCGCTGGTCAGCTCGGTGGCCGAGCCGACCGTCTCAAGCCCTTGAATCGCAACCGTATAACGGATCTCCGCAGCAGCATTCCCGTCGCTCACTGCAGCCGGCAGCTCGGCTGCCGGTTCCTCGGCGACCGGTTGCGGGGCCGGCGGGGGCGGCTCATCGTTGGCGTCGAGGTCGGGCCACTCGAGGCCAAGGTCCGGCATCGGATCGAGCGGCGCCGAGGGATCGAGATCGCCAGGCACGGCCGGTGAGGCGGGTTGCGCGCTTGCCGGGGCGGCGAGCGCGCCGACCAGGGCGGCCGCGCACAGACGCCATGCCGCCACCCGCGGGGAACAGCTAAGCCGGCCGCCCGCGAGCGAACCGAAACCGTTCCCTTCCCGCCAATTCATCGAGCCAGCCTAGCCAGCACGCCTGAACCGCGCCAGTATGAACAGCCGAACCCTTTGAATTAGTGGACCGTGCCGCCGATTTCTTCGCTGCTCAGCGTCGCGATGACCCGCTCGATCTGCCGCCAGTGGCAGAATCTGACGACATTGCCCGCGTCGCGGCTGATGTCGGCGCGAGCCGCGGCCTCGAAGCCGGCGTCGTCGCCGAATTGTTCGAGGAGCTCGGCCGCGTCGGCAAGCGCCAGTCGTCCGCTGATGAAAGGAAGGTCCATGCGAGCTTCCCTAGCGCACGGGCCGTTACGCGACTGCCGACAAAGGTCGTCAACGCGGCGTTGACCATCATTGGACCCGGCGCTGCGCCATTTTGGTGGAGCAGGCGAGACGGCTCTGGCATGGACGCGGCATGGCCAGGCGCAACGCCCGCTCCGGCGGCATCTTCGTGACAATCGGCATCCTCGCCGGCGGCGGCTGGGGAATTGCCGTCGGCGAGCCGATGAAGGGCATCCTCGCCGGAGCCGCGCTCGGTGTTGCCGCGGCGTTGCTGCTGTGGCTGCTCGACCGCCGGCGCTAACAGCTCAATCGATCTTTCGCCCGGCCCAGATGACTCGGCCGATGCAATGGATCTCGTCCATGTCGCAGTCTGGCCAGTCGGGATAGGCGGGATTGTCCGACTGCACGGTGACCCGGCGGCCGACCGGGTGCAAGGCGATCCGCTTGACGATCAGCGTGTCGTCGATCCGCAGTACATAAATCCCGTCGCGCAGCTGTTCGGCGCAGTCGCTGGGGTCGACGAGGATGTCGTCGCCGGCGCTCAAGCTCGGCGCCATCGAGTCTCCTTCGACGCGGATGATCGACAGCTGGGCGGCGGGGGTCGTTGTCAGGGCTTTGAGCCAGCGACCGTCGAAGCCGAAGTAAGGATTGGCGACCTCCTCCGCGACCAATTCTCCGGGGCCGGCCGATGCGCGCACGGCGATGCGCTTGACCGGCACCAGGCCAAGGTCGTCCGAGCCATTCCCGTCGGCGGGACCGCCGAGCAGCGATTCGGATATGGCGAAGTAGCGGGCGAGCTTGCGCCGCTCCGCTTCCTTCAGCCGCTTGGGCACTCCGCGCCGGACAAATTGCTGGATGTAAGCCGGATTCCTGCCGAGCATTCGGGACAATCCGGCGAAGTCCTCGCCGCGTTCCGCACAGAGGCGTTCGATGACCAGGCGCGGTTCTGTTAACACCCGTTTACCTTAATTATAGGCAAGTGCCTAGACAAGTAGGAAATGCATTGGGAAATAATGTGCAGCCGAGTCGCTCTGGATACATAAGGATATGAAGAGTGAACGGCACTAATATACCTGACTCAGTAATTCCTCCTCAGACCATTTGCCCGCGCGCCTAACGGAAGGCATTGAACCGGGTTATAAATGGCCCCACCATGCCAGTGAATTTTAATCTGAAATTCATATTCGGGGCCATAGGAGGGAACGAAAGGTGTTGACAGATGTTAACGGTTGGTTAAGTTTCGGAGGCGACGCTGGCTAGGCCCCGCCATCCCCACAAGGATATCGAGGCCGCAGTCCAACACGCCGAAAGGTTGGGTTGGAGAGTCAGATTGTTGCAGGGACACGGTTGGGGGGAGCTGCTATGTCCATTAGCCGACCGCGACGGCTGTCGTGTGTTCATCTACACAACACCAAGAAATCCAGAGGGGGCCGCACGTGGATACGTGCGGGTAGTGAATCGTTGCGAGTGCCTAAAGGAGAATTGTGATGAAGGTGCATGAGTTCACCATCATCGCGTCAGGCTTACATCCGGACGCGGATGATCTGGCCAACCTTTTCTTTGGTGCCGGCTGTGACGATGCCGTGCTTTCGTTCCAAAAGGGCGTGATAATTGCCGAGTTCGACAGGGAGGCCCCAAGCTTTTCATCGGCGGTGATCTCCGCGTGCACCGACGTTTTGAAGACAGGTGCCAACATCGAGCGGATTGAGCCGGACCACCTCGTAAGCTTGGCTGACATGGCCAAACGCACGGGCCTAAGCCGCAGCGCACTAACCAACTATCACCAGGGCGAACGCGGAGAAAACTTTCCCAGCCCTGTGGCGCGCATCACTTCTGAAAGTCCCCTCTGGGATTGGTATGAAGTGGCTACATGGCTGCATGGGCGGGAGAGAATCGGCCGTGAAATCGTCGTTCAGGCGCGGATCGTGCGCGAGGCCAACATTCTGATCGAAACGCATTCACTGGAAGCCGATCAGTTCGTCACTCGAATGACTGAGCGAGTGATGGAGCTCGAGGGCTGCGACTAAAAAATGGGGCCGCCGAAGCGACCCCAGGTGTTGATGACAATGCCCCGAAAGGCGACGATCCTAAGCCGCTAGGTTAGCGGCGTCGGCGGTGGGGTCGCACGCGGACGACGCGGCAAGAGCCGCGACGAACCCGGCGACAGTAGCTGCGGACGTAAGTCATGGCAGCGTTCTCCTAAGGTTGCTCCCAGAGTCCGAATATGCGAAACGAAAGCCTGTCAGAGCGATCCGTTCCGAAGGCGCACACCGCCTCTGGGAGTGGGTTACGGAATGGGCGGCCCTCGGGTCGCCCGTTTTCGTTATGGCTCTCGTTGCCACCGCCCGTTTAAACTCACATCGGCGCTCTCTCCGGCTTGCAGGTCGATTGCCCGCAACCCCGTCATTAGGCATTCGCCCAAGCCGCTGCAAGGAAAATCGGAACTGGAGGAGAAATAGATTGAACTGGCGGCTGAAGGCATGCTAGTGGCTTCTCCCATATTCGGGAGAACACTCATGTCGAAGCCAGTTTTGACGCGCTTCCCCTTCATCAACCTCGCCAAGTCGCTAGAGCGCGCGAGGGCGATCTACGACAACGACAAGGGCGACAAGGGCCTCAAAGTGCCGGTCGCGTTCAGCGCCTGGGGCTATTCGGACAAGAGCAGTGGCGGGTTCCAGACCATCGGGGCCTTGAAGCTGTACGGCATCTTAGTCGACGAAGGGGCGAACGAGGATCGAGCGGTGAGGCTCAGCAGCGACGCCCGTCAGTATTTTCAGACTGAGATTGAGGAAGATAAGGCCAAGCTACGGGGCAAATTTGCGGCGCGCCCCGCTCTAATGGCGCACCTGCTTGAGCACTGGGATTATGGCACGGTCGATGATCCCGTGGCGCGGACGTATCTCAAGACCGGAATCGGCTTGAATGAGCAATCCGCCCGTAGCGCGCTCGGCATCTATAAGGACAATCTTTCCTTTATTCGTGGCAAGGGTTCGGTTAAGGTGACGCCGGGCGAACCGAAGCCGGCCCACCACGTTTTCGACGCCTTGTTTGAGCAGAAGTTCAAAGTGCCGCTCGACCAGCCAGTTGATATTGCGGTGGGAGACAGGGTGCAGTGGGTCAGTCTTGGGCAGGATCAATTTGACGTTCCACGCCCAGTGACTGCCGTTTTCCGCGACCCTGAGCACGGGTGGTTCGTCTCAGTAAGAGGCGAAAAGGGAGCCATACCGATGGAACAAGTTGAGCTCGCGGAAAGTGGCGTAGTGCAGCGGCAAGAGCCGAGGAATCTGGAAAGTGGCGCAAAGGTTGAGCAACCGATTGAGGTTTTCCTAACGTCCTCTGGTCGGCTGCAAATTACAGCCGATATTGACCAGGACGGGGTGGCGACGTTGATCGACATACTGGAGAAATATAAGCCGATCCTGGCGCTAGTCGGTAAGAAGACGCACTAGCGCCGCCCCATCCTTCGCTTCCACGTCCATCGCCCGCGATACAGCGTCACGAACCACGTTTTGCGCGGCGCTCGGCCTCGTCCTTTTTGAGTGCGTCCTGAAACTTCTCGCGATCCGTGGCGAAGAGCCTTCGTGCCAGCTTCTTGAAACGTGACAGTGATCCGGGCGGCACCCGCTCGTTTGCCGCGGCCTTGGCGAGGCTTTCACGCTGCTGTTGCGGCGAGGGTTCCATTGGTTAGCTCCTGATAGGTAAGGCGCTTGCCGGTTACACGGCGAAGCAAGGCATTGAAGCGATCGGCGTCCGAACCTTCCCGCTCATTGAAGCGAAATACTTGCTCGTCAACGTAGCGGCCAAGGTGGAACGGCTCGACGCTGATATAGGTGCCCTTGATCGAGCGCTTGAGCAGCGACCAGAAGTTTTCAACGCCGTTGGTATGAATGCGACCGTTCACATACTGGACTCCATGATCGATCACCGCGTGCACATAATCAGTCATGCCGCGATAGGCGGGCCATGCGTCGGTGTAGACCGTGGAGCCGCGCTCGACGTTGCTGCGAATAGCGAAGTGCAAAAGCGGGCGGCGAGCGTGAGGAACGACGCCGGCAAGAATACGGCTCGGGTTTTCGCCGCGTGAACGCTGGAGAATGCCGAGAACGACCGACTTGCCAGAGCCGCCAACGGTGGCCTGGACCTTGACGCGGCGGCGCGGGTGCATGTTCTTAGTAAGCCCGCCAACGAAGGTTTCATCGGACTCTACTTCGCCGCTCATCTTCTCAATGGTGCCGAGTTTCATCGCAAGGCGGATGCGATGGTTCATGTGCCAAGCCGTCTTTTGTGTAACGCCAATCGACCGGCCCAATTCGTAGGAGCTGATGCCGTTCTTGCAGTTGGCGACCTGCCAGATCGCGACAAACCACTTGTCGAGCGAAACGGCGCTATCCTCGAAGATCGTCCCGACCTTGGCCGAGAATTGCTTGCGGGCGTGCGTCCCCTTGCATTCCCAGAGGCGGCGCGTGGCGATGAAATTCACGTCCTTGCGGCCACAGTTCGGGCACTGGACGCCATTGGGCCAGCGCAGCTCGATCATGTGCTTTAGGGACACGTCCGGGTCACCGAAGTAGCGGACGGCTTCGATCAGGGTGCGGGGTTCGTTTTTCATGAACCCCTTTTACCTATCGGTTCCTACTGAGTCAAGTATATTAGTGCCGAGTGAACTTGCTTCGAGAAATAGAAAAATTCCTCAACCGCAGCCACATTGCGCCAACTCGCTTTGGACGGGAAGCCCTTGGCGACCCTCGCTTTGTTTTCGATTTGCGAAATGGCCGGGAGCCGCGGCCGGGGACCGTCAAACGAGTCCGCGATTTCCTGGAGGCAGCCCAGTGTTGAAGATGGCAATGTCGCAGGCCGCTTGCGGGCTCCTGCGGGCGCTGCTCAAGCGGAGCGGCGACGAGGCCAATAGGATTTTGCTAAGCGAAGTCCAATCGGTCGACTGGCAGTCGCTGACGTTCGCCGGCGAGCGGCATCTCCTGCAGTTGCGCGTCGCCGGCCCGGGCGCCGATGCGATCGCCCGTCGGTTCACCTTCGGAATCGAGGATGCGGAATTCTCGATCCCGGGCCAGATCGTCGCGGACATCGCCGTCGCCGGAGCGACCATCCGAGCGCTTGACGGCTCGATTACGCTGGCGATCGAAGCCCTGACCGTGACCGAATGAGGCTTACTGAAGCGAGCGGCGCAATTGTGCGAGCGCGTCGCTCAGTGCCTCTGAGGCATCGAGGGGAGCCGATTGCCGATCATCATCGGTGGTGGGCGGCTGCCTCGGATGAAACAGCTGGACGACCCGCGCATCGGGCTCGACGCCGACGAGCGCGTCCTCGAGCAGCAGCTCGCTAGTTGCAGCTGTAGACGCCATCGACGGCTGGGCGGTCAGAGGCGCACCTCCCGGCCCTGCCCCGGCCAGGCTTTCCTGCGGCTCGATCGGCGGCAGCTGGAAGTCCGGCAAGTCATAAGCGGGTTCCTCGACCGGCACGCGCCTGAGGCCGGCCCAGACCAGCACGAACCCGGCAGCGGCCGCTGCCGCGACCATCGGCCCGGAATCGATCGCGGTGGCATGGAGCGCGAAGGCGACCGCAGCCGCGAATATCGCCGCCGCCGCCGTGTCCACAGCCGACTCGATCCTATGCGCGTATGACCAGGCCATCGGCCGCGACTTAATGGCAATTGGTTTCCAGCCGGTTAGGCCGATGCCGAAATACCATGCCCGCCGCTGGTCCGGAACCGTTGCGCTCGCCCGCTCGCTAATGCCCGCCCATGCCGCCAGAAAAAACATCTGTAAGGCTGCGCCACAGCAGCGATAGCCAACCCGGGTTCACGCGGCGGCGAGGCGGTCGCTATTGGGCCTATTACGACGAGAAGGGTGAGCGAATCACCAACCGCGAAGAGATCGATCGCCTCAACGCGATCGGCCTTCCACCCGCCTACACCAATGCCTGGTTCTGCGCTTCTTACAACTGCCACCTGCAAGCCACCGGCATCGATGCGCGCGGCCGCAAGCAGTATCGCTACCATCCCAATTTCCGAACCACCGCCGAGGCCCGCAAATTTGCCGGATTGCTCGAGTTCGGCAAAACACTGCCGAAACTGCGGCGCACGGTCGAGAAGCACCTCAACCAGCGCAAGCTGTCCCGCGAGGCGGTGCTGGCGGCGGTCGTGCGGTTGCTCGACACCGAGTATCTGCGCGTCGGCAACGAACAATATGCCAAGGACAACAAGAGCTTCGGGGCAACCACCCTGCTCAGGCGGCACGTCAAGGAGACAGGGCAAAAACTCAAGATGCGGTTCGTCGGCAAACACGGGATCATGCGCGAAGTGACGATCACCGATCGGCGGCTGAGACGGGTCGTTCGCCGCTGCCAGGAGCTACCCGGCCAGGCGCTGTTCCAATTTATGAACGGCGGCGGCGAGCCGCAGCAGATCAACTCGGCCGACGTCAACGAATATATCCGCGAAGCGACGGGCGGCGAGTTCACCGCCAAGCACTTCCGCACCTGGGCCGCCAGCACCATCGCCTTCGACCAGCTGCTGGATGCGAGCGAAGAGCGGAAAATCAGCGTCACCACGATGCTCGAGCCGGTCGCCGAAGCCCTGGGCAACACCGTCGCGATCAGCCGCAAATCCTATGTCCACCCAGCGCTGGTCGAAGCCGCCAAGGACAGGCCCCGCGATCCCCTTCGCGGCATGGAGCGCCCACGCCCGCGCAAGTGGCTTTCCTCCGCGGAAGTCGGGCTGTGCAGGTTCCTCACCGCCCGCGCTCGCAAGCGAAAGAGGGCCGCCCCCGCTTGATCGACCCCCGGTTCCCCGCCATGTGGCCGCAATGACGATTACCGAGAACGCCGAGGCAGCGCTCGACTCCAGCCGCGGCACGATTGACGCCCTGATGCGGTGGTTCGAAGCCAACCGCGACGACCTGCCGGTCGGTATCGCGGTCGCTGCCGGGATCGTCGCAGTCATGCTGGTCCTGCGCTGGATCGGCGGAATGATGGCCGCCAGCGACCCCCACTGCACGCGCTGGCGCGGCATCATCGGCCGGGTGCTTTCGAAGACCGGCATCGTCTTCATGGTCGCCGCTGCGGTCGACATCGTCGTCACCTACGCCGCCGTGCCATCGCGCATCGGCCGGCTCGCCGATATCTTCTTCATTATCGCCTTCGCGCTGCAGGGAGCGATCTGGGCGCGCGAGCTGATCCTCGGCGTGATCGGCCGCCGCGCCGGCGACGACGTCGGCGACAGCAATCTGGCCAACGCGATGACCATCATTCGGGTGCTGGTCAGCGTCGCGCTGTTCGCGATCGCGCTGATTGTCATCCTCGACAATCTGGGCGTCAACGTAACCGCGCTCGTCGCCGGGTTCGGCATCGGCGGCATCGCCATCGGCCTCGCCGCGCAGGGCATCTTCTCGGACCTGTTCGCCGCGCTGGCGATCCTGTTCGACCGGCCTTTCCGGCGCGGCGACACCATCCGCTACGGCCAGAGCACCGGCACGGTCGAGAAGATCGGCCTTAAAACGACCCGGTTGCGGTCGCTCGACGGGCAGCAGCTGGTGATGGCCAACACCAAGTTGCTCGAGCAGGAAATCCACAATTATGCCGCCGGGCACAGCCGCCGGACGACGCTCACGTTCGGCCTCGTCTATCAGACGTCTCCGGACATGCTCGAGCGCGTCCCGGAGCTCGCTCGCAGCGTCGTGACCGATCGCTCCGGCTGCGTGCTGGTCCGCTGCGCGATCACCGCTTTCGGAGCCTCGAGCATCGATTTTGAATTGATCTTCGATTCGGCGACGACCGATCCCGATGTCGTCGGCGCGGACCGCACGGCCATCGTCCCCAACCTGATGCGCGTGTTCGCAACCCAGGGGATCGAATTCGCCTATCCGACGCAGACGACCTTCACCGCGGCCCCGGACGGGACATACGTCCTGCCCTATGCCGCTCGCGGTCCGGCAAAACGCTGATGCCGGCCGCGGCCCTGGACCAGATCCGCGCCCGGATTGGGACCGAGGTCGGGGTTTCGAGCTGGTTGACCATCGACCAGCCGAGAATCGAGGCGTTCGCCGACGCGACCGAGGATCGCCAGTTCATCCATGTCGACCCCGAGGCGGCGGCAAGGACTCCGTTCGGCGGCACCGTCGCCCACGGATTCCTGTCGCTGGCGATGCTGTCGCGGATGGGCGCAGAGGCAATGCTGGTGCCCGAGTCGTTGAAGATGGGGGTCAATTACGGCCTCGACCGGGTGCGGTTTATTGCCCCGGTGCGCTCGGGCAAGCGGATCCGCGGCCGCTTCACCCTTGACTCGGTCGAGGACAAGGCGCCGGGGCAAATTTTGATGCGGCATATTGTGACGGTGGAGATAGAGGGCGAGGAGAAGCCCGCTCTGACCGCCCAGTGGCTCGCTTTGTTGTTCATCTGAAGGAGATCGAAATGTCCACCCGCGCCGCCGTCATCGTGTCGACCGCCCGAACTCCGATCGGCAAGGCTTACAAGGGCGCGTTCAATGCGACGCCGGGGCCGACGCTGGGCGCATTCTCGTTGAAACCGGCAATTGAGCGGGCCGGGGTCGACGCAGGCGAGATCGACGATGTCGTGTGGGGTGCGGTGCTCACGCAGGGTACGCAGTTCGGCAATATCGGCCGCCAAGTCGCACTTCGCGCCGGCTGCCCGGTCGGCGTGTCGGGGATGACGATCGACCGCCAGTGCTCGTCGGGGCTGATGGCCATCGCCACCGCCGCCAAACAGATCATCATCGACCGGATGGATGTGGTCGCCGCCGGCGGGCAGGATTCGATCAGCATGGTGCAGACGCCCGAAATGCGGATCGCGCCCGACCCGTCGCTGATCGCGATGCACCAGCACGTTTACATGCCGATGCTGCAAACCGCCGAGACGGTCGCGCGGCGCTATGGCATCGGTCGCGATCGACAGGACGAATATGCGCTGAAAAGCCAGCAGCGCACCGCTGCAGCGCAGGCCGCCGGGCGGTTCGACGACGAGATCGTGCCCGCCACCACGATGATGATGATCAAGGACAAGGAGACCGGCGCGGTTTCTCAGAAGGAAGTCAAGATCACCAAGGACGAGGGCAATCGGGCCGACACGACACTCGAAGGTTTATCTGGCCTGAACCCCGTGCTCGGCCCCGACACATCGATCACCGCCGGCAATGCCAGCCAGCTGTCCGACGGCAGCTCGGCGTCGGTCCTGATGGAGGCCAAGGAAGCCGAGCGCCGTGGGATTGCGCCCATGGGCCGCTATGTCGGCATGGCCGTCGCTGGCACCGAGCCCGACGAGATGGGCATCGGCCCGATCGACGCGGTCAACAAGCTGCTCAAGCGCTTCGAACTCAAGGCCGACGACATCGGCCTGTGGGAATTGAACGAAGCGTTCGCGGTGCAGGTGCTGTACAGCGCGGAACAGCTCGGGATCCCCGAGGACCGACTTAACGTCGATGGCGGGTCGATCTCGATCGGCCATCCGTACGGCATGAGCGGCGCGCGTTTGACCGGCCACGCGCTGATCGAGGGCAAGCGCCGCGGCGTCAAATATGTCGTCGTCACCATGTGCGTCGGCGGCGGCATGGGCGCGGCTGGGCTGTTCGAGGTCCTCTAGTTGACGGCGGCAAGGCCGTCCCTCGGGCTGCGGCAGAACCTCGCGCAATTTTCGTTGCTCGTTCTCGTCAACGCATTCGTTGGCGGGATGGTCGGGATCGAGCGCAGCATCCTGCCCCTGCTCGCCGAGACCGAGTTCGGCCTCGCGGAACGCACCGCAATCCTGTCGTTCATCGCCGTGTTCGGGGTGACCAAGGCGGTCTCCAATTATTTGGCTGGGCGGATGGGCGACCGGTGGGGGCGCAAGCCGATCCTGGTCGCGGGCTGGCTCATCGCCACTCCCGTGCCGTTCCTGTTGATGTGGGCGCCGACCTGGGAGTGGGTTCTGGTTGCAAACCTCTTCCTCGGCGTCAGCCAGGGCCTCACCTGGTCAATGGCCGTGATCATGAAAATCGACCTCGCTGGACCAAAGAGCCGCGGGCTGGCGATGGGGCTGAACGAGTTCGCAGGCTATTTCGCGGTCGCCATCGCGGCGTTGGCGACCGGCTATATCGCCGCCTCCTACGGTCTCCGGCCCGAGCCATTCTATCTTGGCGTCGGCTTCGTTTTCTTTGGCTTGGTCCTGTCGGTTTTCGCGGTGCGTGAAACGCGCGGTCATGCGGCCCACGAAGCGACGATGCATGACGGTTCCGGCGAAACCGTCGCCCTCAGCCAGGCGGAAGTCTTTCGCCGCACCACCTGGCGCGACCGAAATCTGTCGTCCGCGACCCAGGCCGGACTGGTCAACAATCTCAACGACGGTCTCGCCTGGGGTCTGTTCCCGCTGGTCTTCGCCGCCGCGGGAATGAACCTGGCGCAAGTCGGGCTGCTCGCCGCAATCTACCCGGGCGTGTGGGGAATGTCGCAGCTGGTGACGGGTGCGCTGTCCGACCGGATCGGCCGCAAGTGGCTGATCGCCGCGGGAATGTGGACGCAGGCCGGCGGCATCGTCGTCATCGGGCTGGCATCGGGCTTTGCCGGCTTTGCACTCGGCGGCGTGCTTCTCGGGCTCGGCACGGCAATGGTCTATCCGACACTGCTGGCGAGCATCGGCGACGTTGCACATCCCTCGTGGCGCGGCTCGGCAATCGGCGTGTACCGGCTGTGGCGGGATGCCGGCTATGCGTTTGGAGCCGTGATCGCCGGCGTCGTGGCCGACGCCTTCGGGCTGAGCGCCGCCGCGCTCGTCGTCGCGGCGCTCACCTTCGCGTCGGGGCTGATTGTTGCCGGCCGCATGTCCGAGACTCTGCGCCGTCCGGGCGGGGCGGCCGCGCCTCGATAAAGCTGCTGGATGCTCTGCTCTGGTCTGCGGTCGGGCAACCCATTGTCGCCGCGGCCTGGCATGGCTGCTATTGGTAACCAATGAACGCGGTTGAACTGATCGCCTTGGCCTCGTCGATCAGCCTGCTCGCCGGCTGGCGGCTGTACCTCGTGACCTTCGCGACCGGCCTGGCGATGAAGTTCGGCTGGATCGACTTGCCCGAGCGGCTGCAGGCGCTCGATGTGCTCGCCAACAATTGGGTGATCGGCATTGCGGCGGCGGGCGCCTTGATTGAATTCTTCGCCGACAAGGTCGCCTGGGTCGACAGCGCCTGGGACTCGATCCACAGCGTCATCCGCCCGGCCGGCGGCGCCCTTCTCAGCCTCGCGATCATCGATGCCGGCGATCCGGCCTGGCAGGTCGCGAGCTTCCTTCTGGGCGGCGCCGCGGCCTTCACCGCCCATGCCGGCAAGGCCGGCGCCCGCACCCTGGTCAACGCCAGCCCCGAGCCTTACTCAAACGTCGTCGTCTCGACCGGCGAGGATGTCGCTACCGTCGGCCTGCTGGCGCTGGCGATCGCCAACCCGGTCGCCGCCGCCCTGATCGCGGCGATCCTGGCGCTCCTGTCGCTGTGGCTGGTCCTCGCGGCGCGGCGTGCGCTCAGGCGCCTGCTTGAACCCAAACGCCGGCAAGCGGGTTGAACGTTCCAACAGGAGGAGATCCGATGCCCGTTTCCGAACAGCCGTTGGCCAAGCGCATCGCCCGCGTGCTGGCCGCCGCTGCGCACAGCAGCAATGCCGAAGGCAGCGATCCGTCCGCGGCGGAGAAGGTCGATCTCGCCTGGCCCGAGCATTTCGACGAGGCGATTGCGGTGCTCCACACAATGCGCGAGGCCGACACGCGCATGGCGTCCGTCGGCGACGCGGAGATTTGGACGAGGATGGTGGAGGTCGCCATTGAGGAGGCTGGCGCCAGCGCATGAGCGCCCGCGCGCGCGAAACAACCCGGAAGTCTGATCGGCGGCTGGCCCATCCGCGGTGGACTCTGGTGACGTGCGTCCTCGCCTCGAGCCTGACGTTCGTCGACGGATCGGTGCTTAACGTCGCGCTTCCGGCGATCCGCGCCGGCTACGGCGCTGGCGCCGAGCAGGTGCAGTGGGTGGTCAACGCCTATCTGCTGCCGTTGTCGGCGCTGCTGCTGCTCGGCGGCGCGCTCGGCGATCAATACGGTCGCCGGCGGCTGCTGACCATCGGCACCTCGCTGTTCGGAGCGGCCTCGCTGCTGTGCGCGCTCGCTCCGAGCCTCAATCTGCTGCTCGCGGCGCGGGCCATGCAGGGCACCGGCGCGGCTCTTTTGCTCCCGAACAGCCTCGCGCTTTTGAACGCCGCATATTCCGGCGAGGAACGCGGCCGCGCCGTCGGCATCTGGGCGGCGGCGGGCGCCGGTGCGGCGGCGATCGCTCCGCTGATCGGCGGCTGGCTGGTCGACACGGTCGGCTGGCCCGCCATCTTCTACATCAACCTGCCGCTGGCGCTCGGCGCGGTCGTGCTGGCGCTGCTCTATGTCACCGAGAGCCGCGACCTCGGCGCAGGACGCACGGATTATGCCGGCGCCTTACTTGCCACCGCGGGGCTCGGAGGGGCGACCTATGGGCTGACGCGCTGGTCGTCTTCTGGCGTCCTCGACGTAATGTCGGGAGTCAGCATCGCCGCGGGATTCGTCCTGCTCGGCGCATTCCTCGCAGTCGAAAGGCATCGCCGCGAAAAAGCGATGATGCCGCTCGCGATCTTCACCGGCCGCTGCTTCTTCGGCCTCAATCTGATGACGTTCCTGCTTTACGGAGCATTCGCCGCAGCGATGCTGCTCGTCCCTTACGTGCTCATCGAGGCGGTCGGCTATTCACCGGTCCAGGCCGGCATGGCTCTGTTGCCGCTGCCTATCCTGATCGCGCTCGGCTCGCCCGTCATGGGCCAGCTCGCCGCGCGCATCGGCCCGCGGCTGCCGCTGACCATCGGCCCGATCGTCGTCGGGATGGGGATGCTGCTCGGCCTCAGGATCGGCTCCGACAGCGATTATTGGACTGATGTGCTTCCGGCAGTTGCGGTCATGGCGACTGGCATGGCGATCCTGGTCGCGCCGCTGACCTCGTCGGTGCTGGGGTCGGTCGACGAAAAGCATGTCGCCTTGGCGTCGGGCTTCAACAGCGCGATGTCGCGCATCGGCGGGCTGATCGCGACCGCACTCCTCGGCGTCGTGCTGGCGCGTCGCGGCGAGGCGCTGCTCGGCGGGTTCCACGGCGCTCTGGTCGCGGCAGCCGTCGTGGCCGTAGCGGGCAGTGTCGCGGCGGTGACTCTGCTTGGCGGAGTGAAAATGAAACCCGCCACGGCCTAGCCGTCGTGCTCGCCGATCCACTTCTCGACTACGGGCGCGATGTTCTCGCGCCACTTGCGGCCATTGAAAATGCCGTAGTGGCCAACGTCCTTGGCCATGAAATATTTCTTCTTCGCCTTTGGCAGCCGCTTGGCGATGTCGAGCGCGGCGCGCGTTTGGCCGATGCCGGAAATGTCGTCGCGCTCGCCTTCGATCGCCAGCAGCGCGGTGTCGCGGATGGCCGCCGGATCGACGCGCCGGCCGCGATGCACATATTCGCCCTTTGGCAGCAGGTGCCTCTGGAACACCACGTCCACGGTCTGGAGGTAGAATTCGGCGCTCATGTCGCTGACCGAGCGGTACTCATCGTAAAAGCCGCGGCTTGAATCGGCGCTTTCCTCGTCGCCGTCGACGAGGTGCCGGAACATTTCCCAATGGCTGATCAAATGATCGCCGAGGTTCATAGTCATGAAGCCGGCGAGCTGCAGGAAGCCTGGATACACCTTTCGTCCGGCGCCCGGGTAGATCATCGGCACGGTGGCGATGACGTTGCTCTGGAACCAGGCGTGCGGCCGCTGCGTGGCGAGCGTGTTGATCGCCGTCGGCGCTTCGCGGGTGTCGATCGGGCCGCCCATCATGGTCAGGGTCTTCGGCCGCCAGGGGTTTTTCGCCGCCTCCATCAGCGCAGTCGCCGCGAACGCCGGCGCGGCGGGCTGGCACACGGCCAGCAGGTGCGGGCGCTGACCGGTCGATGTGCCGATCGCCTCGAGGAACTCGATCAAATAATCGACATAGTCGTCGAGATCGAAGCTGCCGTCCTTGAGCGGCACCAGTTTGGCGTCCCGCCAGTCGGTGATGTAGACATCGTGGCGCGGCAGCAGCCGCTCGACCGTGCCCCGCAGCAGGGTCGCGAAGTGGCCGGACATCGGCGCGACGATCAAAAGCTTGGGATCGTCTTCGGGAGCACCGGCGCGGACGAAGCGCTTGAGCTGGCCGAATGGCTTGCGGACGAGGATTTCCTCACGCACCGCAACCGTCTTGCGGCCGACCGTCGTCGTTTCAAGCCCGAATTCGGGCTTGCCGCGCGGGGCGGCGGCGTGCGCGAAGACATCGAGGCTGGCGGCGACCACCGGGCCCATCGAGCTGTAAGACATTGGGTTTGCGGGGTTGTTGAGCCATCCGGCGCCCACCCCGGCGAGCTTGCTTGCCCCTGCGAACAGTGAGCGCTGCACTTCATAGGCGTCGTAAAGCATCAAACCTCGGGAGATTGGGGCCAGGAATTAACAGATGTGGAGCCCATTTGCTCCCGGGGCAAGGGGTGATGCTGCATTGCGGAAGCTGCGCTGCGGCAATTGAGGCGCCGCCGCCACACTGCTAGTCGTCGCCGCGATGGCCAAAGACCCTGAGCAATCCGGAGCGAAGATCGGCAATCTGTGGTTGGTCTGGCGTCACGCGTCCAGATACCCAAAACAAATCGCGGCGGCCGTGTTCTTTTTGATCCTGTCGTCGGTGGCGACGCTCGCCATCCCCTATGGCTTCAAGCAGGTGATCGACCACGGCTTCGGCTCGAACGGGGCGAGCGCCGAGGCGGTCGGGACCGCGTTCCAATACCTCCTGGCGATCGTCATCGTGCTCGCCGCGGCGACCGGCCTGCGCTTCTATTTCGTGTCGTGGCTCGGCGAGCGCACCATCGCCGATCTGAGGGTCGCGGTGCAGAAGAATTTGCTGACCCTCCCGCCACGCTTTTTCGAGGAGAATCGGCCGTCGGAGATCGCCTCGCGGCTGACCGCCGACACCGCGATCCTCGAGCAGGTGGTCGGCTCGAGCGTGTCGATCGCGCTCAGGAACCTCGCCACCGGCATCGGCGGCATCGTCTATCTGTTTATCCTCTCGCCCAAGCTAGCGGCGATGCTGGTCGTCGGAATCCCCATCATCTTCGGGCCGGTGATCTTCTTTGGGCGGCGCATCCGCACGCTCAGCCGGTCGTCCCAGGACCGCATCGCCGACGTCGGCTCGACCGTCGCCGAAACACTGGGCGCGATGAAAGTCGTCCAGGCGTTCGGCCAGGAGCAGCGCGAGCTCGGCCGCTTTCGAAGCGCGGTCGAGAATGCCTTTGCGGTCGCGCGCCGCCGCTTCACGATGCGCGCGGTGATGACCTTCACCGTCATCGCTTTGGTGTTCGGGTCGATCGTCATGCTGTTGTGGGAAGGCGCGATCGACGTCGCCGCGGGGCGCATGACCGGCGGCGCGATTGCCGCATTCGTTTTTACCGGGGTGCTGGTCGGCGGCGCCTTCGGAGCGATCACCGAGGTCTATGGCGACCTGCTGCGGGGATCCGGAGCGGCGAGCCGGATCGAGGAGTTGATGCGGGCCAAAGCGGAAATCCGCGCCCCGGCCAACCCGGTGCCGCTGCCCGAGCCGGCCCAGGGTGCGCTCGGCTTTGACGCGGTTACGTTCCGCTACCCGACCCGGCCCGACGACAAGGCGGTGCACGATTTGAGCCTGGCGATCGCGCCGGGCGAGACGGTCGCCGTTGTCGGCCCTTCCGGCGCCGGCAAGTCGACCTTGTTTCAGCTCGCGCTGCGCTTCTACGACCCGCAGGAAGGGCGCGCCACATTCGACGGCATCGACCTTCGCGACGCCGACCCCGGCGAAATCCGCAAGCGCATCGCTTTCGTCCCCCAGGAGACCGTGCTGTTCGCCGCCTCGGCCAAGGACAATTTGCGCTACGGCCGGTGGGACGCGAGCGACGACGACATCGAGGCCGCCGCCAAAGCGGCCAACGCGCACGAGTTCATCGTCCAGCTGCCCGGCGGCTACGACAGCTTCCTTGGCGAAGGCGGGGCTCGCCTGTCGGGCGGCCAGCGCCAGCGAATCGCCATCGCCCGGGCGCTGCTGCGCGATTCCCCGCTGCTGCTGCTCGACGAAGCGACTTCGGCACTCGACGCGCAGAGCGAACGGCTGGTCCAGGAGGCGCTCGAGCGGCTGATGAAGACGCGCACCACGGTGGTGATCGCCCATCGCCTGGCGACGGTTCGGGCGGCCGACCGAATCATCGTCATGGATGGCGGGCGAATCGTCGAGGAAGGGACCCACGCGTCGCTATCGGCGGCGGACGGGCTCTACGCGAGCCTCGCGCGGCTGCAGTTCG
Source organism: Sphingomicrobium sp. (assembly GCA_035512655.1). GTDB lineage: Bacteria > Pseudomonadota > Alphaproteobacteria > Sphingomonadales > Sphingomonadaceae > Sphingomicrobium. Next base: position 152,417 of record DATKDM010000022.1, read on the forward strand.
CCGGCCAGGCCGCCTAGCAAGTCTTTGATCGGTGCCGTTCGGCGATTGGTGACGCATGTCCGTCGAATGATCGTCGGCGCGCACCGATGCACTGATTACATCAGGCCTGTTTCGTTAAAGCCCTGGGGGGAATTGAGTTTATGTCACGCCATGCCAACTGGCTAACCGCATCCGTCGCGCTGCTCGCGCTGACCGTGCCGAGCGCCGCAATTTCGCAGGCGGGAACGCCCGCTCCGACGGCAGCTGCCGACATCGCCGACCCGCCGCCAATGACCTTTCCGCCGGTTGGCTTTAACGCCTCCGATCTCGACACGGCCGTCAAGCCGGGCGACGATTTCGACGCGTTCGTCAACGGCAAGTGGAAAGCGGCGACCCAGATACCCGCCAAATATCCCTATTACGGTGTGACGACCAACCTGCGTATCGGATCCGAACGGGCGGTGCGCTCGATCATCGACGATCTGTCGTCGCGGCAGAACCCGCCCGGCAGCCTGGAAAAGCGGGTTGCCGACCTGTACCGCGCCTATCTCGACGTGGACGCGATCAATCGTGCCGGGCTTGCGCCCGCCAAGCCGTACCTCGACCGCATTGCGGCGATGCGCAATCACGACGACCTCGCCGATGTCTTTTCAACGGTCGGATTTCCGACGCCGTTCGGCGAGTTCATGAGCATCGACCGCGGCGATCCCAATCGCAACATCCTGTATGTCGGAATCGGCGGCCTCGGCTTGCCCGACCGCGACAATTATCTCGTCGACAATGAGCGCAACCAGGAGATGCGCGCCAAGTACCTCGACTACCTCGCCTTCCTGCTCGGCAAGGCCGGACATACCGGCCCGCGGGCGGGGGCGGAAACGATTTACGCGCTCGAAAAGCAGATCGCCGCCGTGTTGTGGGACCGCGCAGTCGCCCGCAATCCGCAGCTGACGACCAATCGCATCGACTATCCGGAATTGCTGGCGATGGCCGGCAAGTTCCCGCTTCGGCGCTACCTGGATGCGCGCGGCATTCTCCCGACCGACCGCTTCAACGTGCTGAACGTGCCGCCGTCGGCGGAGGAAATCGCGACTCTCGAGCTCAAGCCCGAGCAGCTGGCCAAACTTGGCGGCGGCTATCCGGCGATGATGAAGCTGATCGCCGATACGCCGGTGGAAACATGGAAAACCTGGATGACGGCCAAGCTGCTGTCGAACGGCGCAGACCTGCTTCCGAGCGACATCGACGATGCCAGCTTCGCTTTTTACGGCAAGTTTCTCCAGGGCCGCGAAATGCAGCGCGACCGCTGGCAGCGCGCCGTCAGTGAGATCGAGAACAGCCTCGGCGAGGCGGTCGGCAAAATCTACGTCGAGCGGCATTTTCCGCCCCAGAGCAAGGCGGCGATGGAAGAGCTGGTCGGCAATTTGCGGCTGGCGATGGCGGAGAGTTTGAAGGACCTGGCCTGGATGACCCCGGCGACCCGCGCGGCCGCCCGGACCAAGCTCGACGCGCTACGGGTGAAGATCGGCTACCCGGTCAAGTTCGAAACCTATGAGGGCTTTGCGGTTTCACCCACCGATCCGATCGCCAACCGCCTTGAGGCTGTAAAGTGGCAATGGGCCAGGGACCTCGCCGACCTGCGCAAGCCGGTCGATCGCGAAAAGTGGCTGATGACTCCGCAAACGGTCAACGCCTATTACATGTCGACCGCCAACGAGATGGCCTATCCCGCCGCCTACCTCCAGACCCCGAACTTCAGCGCGACGGCCGACCCGGCGGTCAACTACGGCGCCATCGGCGCGACCATCGGCCACGAGATCGGCCACGGCTTCGATGACAACGGGTCGCGGTACGACGGGACGGGTCAGCTGAAGAATTGGTGGACCGCTGAGGACAAGACTACGTTCGACAAGCTGGGCGAGAAACTCGCGAGCCAATATGCCGCGATTTGCCCGTTCGACGAAGGCAAGACCTGCATCAACGGCAAGCTGACGCTCGGCGAGAATATCGGCGACCTCGGCGGTCTGTCGATGGCCTACCGGGCATACAAGATCTCGCTCCAGGGCAAGCCCGCGCCGGTCATCAACGGGATGACCGGTGACCAGCGCTTCTTCATCTCATATGCGCAGCATCAGCGGACGAAATATCGCGATGAGTTCCTGCGCCAACTGATGCAGACCGATCCGCACTCGCCCGACTTCGCACGCATCAATGCGGTGCTTCGCAATTTCGACCCGTGGTACGAGGCTTTCAACGTCAAGCCGGGCGACAAGCTGTACATGCCGCCGGAAGAGCGCGTCCGTATCTGGTGAACTTGGGGCCGCCGGTGCCGCACCGGCGGCTGCCAAGTCTGTCGGATCGTCTAGCCCGCGCCGCCGCCGCTGGGCGACTTGGGAGTCGTCGAACGGCGTCGCGTAGTCGTCTTGCGGGTCTTGCGGCGCGTTGCCGGCTTGCGCGCCGCGGCCGTGCTTTTCCGGGCGGCGCCGCCGGTGCTCTTTTTCGCAGCTGTGCTCGCCCTGCGCTTGGCCGTGCCGGCGCTTTTGCGCTTTGTGCTTTTCCGAGCGGTGGATTTCTTGGCCCGAGTGCCGGTCGCGGCGCGGCGCGTACCGGTCGTTTTTGCACGGCTCGCCGAACTCGCTCGGGCGCTGCCGGCGCCCTCATCGTCGGACCACTTGCCGGACATCACCCGCTCCGCCGCGTCGGCGACGGCTTCGGCGATCAAGGCCCCAAGCTTGCTGGCGCTCGAGATCACGGTGTTCGCGGCCTGCGACGCGGTGTCGGCGGCATCGAGGCCCGCATCGCGGATCTTGCGGCGCGCCGCCGGGCTGGCGCTGATCGCCGCCGCGGCCGCGGCCAGTCCGGCACCCAGCATCTCGCGGCTCATCGCAGCCTTCGTAATCTTGTCGACCGTCGATTTGCTCGAACGTGACTTCGAAGAACTTTTCTTCTTGCTCGCTTTCGCCATCGCAAAAAATCTCCCTTTGACGGAAGAAAGACACTTCAGGCGCGTAACGGTTCCCGTTGTGCAACCGTCCGGTGCATTTGGAACGCGCGCAACGCCGGTGCGGAAACTTACATCCAAAAAACGTAAAAGGGGATCGCCGGCAAGCAGCGATCCCCTTCGACATGGTCAGCGGCCGGAGGTTCCAGCCGTTGCAGGTGAAGCTAAAGCATCACCTCGCGAACGATTTGGACCGACCCCTCTGCTGAACCATGAGACATCGGATCACCTCCTTTCGCTGCGTTGAAGACATTGCAAACATGAGTCCAGATCGCCGACAACGCAAGACTTGTATTGCGAATTAAATTCGGCAATCTTCGATCGTTCGTGCTGCTTCGGGCCATGCCGGAACCACCAGCGGCACGCCTCCCGCCATCGTCACTGCAATGCGGCCACGGCTGAATGCGATGCCGTCGAGCAATGCGTCAGACGCCGCCAGGTCCGCGGCGACGCGCATCGCGTTCGGCTCGAAGCGCGCGGGAAGGTTGCGCGAGGCCGAGCTGGTCCAGACTTGAAGGCTCGCAGCCGGCGCCGCGCTGGTGTGCGAAATCGTCACCCGCCGCGTCGCGCGCGTGCACTGGAGGACGAGCCGCGCGGTCCCCGTCGTGTCGACGAAGCGCGCCATGCTTCCGCCCGGCACGGCCCGGTAGCCCCACACACCGAGCGCGACGCGCGCGGTGCTGAAATCGACAGCGGGCGCAGCGCCGACGGCCTGGGCGGAAGCAGCGGTGGCGGTAACCAGCGCAACGAGCGCCGCGAACGATCGTGCAAGCATCGACTTAGCGACCCAGCCGGTCGACCTTGGCCTGCAGCTCGGCCAACTCGGCGCGAAGTTTCTCGAGTTCCTCCTCGCGCAATTTCTTCTCCGCCTCCGCTTTCGCCTTCGGCGTGAACGCGCGGCTCGCTTCGTCGAGCAGGACCATGTTCTTCTTGGCAAGATCGGCGAGCACATTGCCGCCGAATGCGTCGCGCATCACCGTCTGGTTGCGCTGGAACGCGTCCATCGCCGCCTCGAGATATTGCGGCACCATGCCCTGCATCGAGTTGCCGTAAAGGCCGATCAGCTGCCGCAGGAAATTGACCGGCAGCATCGTCGAGCCGCGCGCTTCCTCGTCGACAATGATCTGGGTCAGCACGTGGCGGGTGATATCTTCACCGGTTTTCGCGTCGACGACTTCGAATTCGCGCCCTTCGCGAATCATCGCGGCGAGCCGGTCAAGGGTGATGTATGTCGAGCTTTCGGTGTCATAAAGCCGCCGGTTGGCGTACTTCTTGATCGTCGCCTTGCCCGAAGATTTCGCCATGAACCGCTCCACAAACCGTCCCGGCAGCCTACTACCGGACGATAGTGCACTGCAACATGAACGGGCGCCGCGGCCCCTGCCCCTGTTCCTCGAGCTGGTGCGGATGCTCGCCGAGCGCGATCCCGACCGCGCGCGCGCCGCGCTCGACGGCTTGCGCGCCTATCAGCACGCCGAACGGCCGGCGCCCGTCCCGCCGCGCCCGGAGCTGGCGCGCGCCGGGCCGGCGCAGCTTCGCGACCACGGCGGCGTCGGCCCGGCCGCGATCCTCGTGCCGTCGCTGATCAATCCGCCCTATATTCTCGATCTCGACCGCGAGGTGTCGCTCGCCGCCGCAATTGCGGCGATGGGCCGTCACGCCATGCTGCTCGACTGGGGCGAGGCGCGCGACCGAGCCGAGCTCGACGTCTCCGGTCACGTCGAGGAGCTGTTGCTGCCATTGCTTGGCGAGCTCGGCGAGCCAGCGGCGCTAATCGGCTATTGCCTCGGCGGGACGATGGCGATCGCGGCGGCCAATCTCACGCCGGTGGAGCGCGTCGCGACTCTCGCGGCGCCGTGGCGGTTCGGCGCTTATCCCGCCGACGCGCGCCACAGCCTGCAATCCATGTGGCACCATTCGCAAGGCCCGGCCGAGGCCCTTGGCGCCTTGCCGATGGAAGTGCTCCAGGCCGCTTTCTGGTCGCTCGACCCCGAGCGGACGGTCGCCAAGTTCGCCAAGTTCGCGGCGCTCGACCCGGCCGGCGCCGAAGCGCGCCGTTTCGTCCAGCTCGAGGATTGGGCCAACCAGGGCGAGCCGCTGCCGTGCGCCGCCGCGGCCGAGCTGATCGAGCGGTTATTCGGCGCCGACCTGTCGGGAAGCGGCAATTGGACCATCGCGGGCACGGCCGTCACCGATCGAATCGACGTGCCGGCGCTGCATTTCACCGCCGCCCGCGACCGCATCACCCCGGCGGCCAGCGCCCCGGCGGGCGAGACCGTGGAAATCTCCGCCGGACATGTCGGGATGGTGGTCGGATCGGCGCGCGCCCGGCTCCACGCCGGCCTCAAGACATTCCTCGACCCTGCTTGCCGCTAGGCCTTCGCGAAGCTAAGTCGGCGCCACGCACCCGTAGCTCAGCTGGATAGAGTACTGCCCTCCGAAGGCAGGGGTCACAGGTTCGAATCCTGTCGGGTGCGCCATTCCCTCCCTTCGGGCCGCTTCTCGTCGAACAGGCTGCGCGCGAGCGTCGCGGCGCACGCCGCCCCGGCCAGCTGCGCGAGGACGAACGACGGCACGTTGGCGGGCGCGATGCCGGCAAATGTATCGGACAGGCTTCGGGCGACGGTAATCGCCGGGTTGGCGAAGCTGGTCGAGGAGGTGAACCAATAGGCCGCGGTGATGTACAGCGCGACGCTGGCGGCGACCGCTTTGGGCCGGTAGCGGACCGTTCCCAGGATGGTCAGGATCAGCCCGAAAGTGGCGATCGCCTCGCCAAGCCACTGACCGGCGCCGGTGCGCGGCTTCACAGACACCTGCAGCGCCGGCAGCTCGAACATCCAGTGCGCGGCCCAGGCACCGAGAATCCCGAACGCCAGCTGGACGGCGATATAGGCGGCCGCGTCGAGCCTCGGGAGCTCCCGCCGGGAGGCGGCAACCAGCGACACCGCCGGATTCATGTGGGCGCCCGAAACCGGGCCAAGCATGGTGATCAGCACAAACAAGATGGCGCCGGTCGCGGCGGTGTTGCCGAGCAACGCGACGGCGTCATTCCCGTCGGCGAGATTTTCGGCCATGATTCCCGAGCCGATGACGGTCGCGAACAGGAAAAAGGCGCCGATCGCTTCCGCGGTCAGCCTGCGGCTTAGCGCAGGCGGCTCACGCACTCGCCGGTTCCACGTCCCGGGTCCGGCCGATCTGGCGAAGCCGGTTGGCGAGCGTCATTTCGTCGAGCGACTCCAGCGGCAGCGCCATGAACAACGCGATGCGCGCCTGGAGATAGGACAAAGCCGTCAGGAATGCCTGCTTCTGTCGCGGCCCTTCGACCTTCGCCGGGTCCTCGATGCCCCAATGCGCGGTCATCGGATGGCCCGGCCAGATCGGGCAGGTTTCGCCCGCCGCGTCGTCGCAGACGGTGAGCACGAAATCCATTTGCGGCGCGCCCGGCACGGCGAACTCGTCCCAGCTTTTGGAGCGCAGGCCGTCGGTCGGAAAACCAAGCTCGCCGAGGATTTCCAGCGCCATCGGGTGGACATCGCCGCGCGGGAAACTGCCGGCGGAGAAGGCGCGGAAACGCCCCGCGCCCGATCGGTTCATCACGGCTTCGGCGAGGATCGAACGCGCCGAATTGCCGGTGCACAGGAACAGCACGTTGTAGGTCCGGGCGCTCACGCCGCGGTTGCTCCTGCTGGAACGCAGCATTTGTCCTTCGGCACGCTATCGGCCAACGTGCCCAGCGCCGGGCTATCGCCGTAAACGGTTGCTTCGCCGTCGGTGTAAAAGGCTTCCCAAACGAGACCGTCGGGGTCCGCGATCCAGCTTTTTTCGCTCTTCGCATAGCAGCAGGTCGTCCGGCCTTCCTCGATTACCGGGCGGTCGGCGGCGCGAAGCCGGCCATAGACGTCGCCCAGCTCCTCGAGGCTTTCGGCCTGGACTCCGAGATGCTGGATGCCCGGGTCCGGGTGCTGGCCGCTCGAGATCGCGAAGTTGATGCGCGGGTCGTCCAGCATCCACTTGGCGTAATCGTCTTTGACCACGGTCGGCGGGGCGCCGAACATCGTCGCGTAGAAGCCGATCGAACGGTCAAGGTCACTGACCCCGACATGGACGTGCAGGCGCTTCATGCGGATTTCCTTTCAAGCGAGGGAGTCACAGGGGCCGCATCGGCGCCGCAGTCGGCCCCGGCACAGCAGTTTTCGAGGAGGTAGCCGACGAGGTCGTTCATTGCCGCGTAGTCGGCGCGGTAGATCAGCGAACGGTGCTGCCGCTCCTGCCTGACGAGACCGGCGCGATGCAACTGCGCAAGGTGAAACGACAGCGAGGAATTGGGGACCCCGAGCCGCTCCGCGATCGCCCCGGCCGGCATGCCGCGCTCACCGGCCTGGACAAGCAACCGGAACACCGCGAGCCGATGCTCCTGCGCCAGCGCGCCAAGGGCCGAAATCGCCATACCCGCTTCCACGTCCCGTCTCCTAGTTTCGATAAAACTCGAAATGTCAGATCAGGAAGCGGGTGTCAAGACATTTCCAGTAAACTCGAATTGAGCCGTGGCGACTGAGCTTCGAAGCGGTCAGGCGGCGCCGTCGGCGTCGAGCGAATAGCCTTCGGAGCGGACGGTGCGGATCAGGTCGAATTGCTGATCCTTGGACAGGGCGATGCGCAGCCGGCGGACATGGACATCGACCGTCCTGAGCTCGATTTCCTCGCTGTGCGGCCAGACCGATTCCAGAAGCTGCTGGCGCGAAAAGACCCGCTGCGGGTTTTCGAGGAAGTGCCGCAGCAGGCGATACTCGGTGGGTCCGAGCGCGACCGGCTTGCCTTCGCGGCGGACGCGGTGCGCGACGAGGTCCATCTCAATGCCCTCGTAGTTCAGTTTCTTGGCCAGCAAGTTTGGCCGCGAGCGGCGCAGCAGCGCGTTGGCGCGGGCAATCAATTCCTTGGGGCTGAACGGCTTGGTGATGAAGTCGTCGGCTCCGGTTTCGAGTCCGCGGACGCGGTCGTCCTCCTCGCCGCGGGCGGTCAGCATCATGATCGGCAGGCTGGCGGTCGCCGGGCTGCGTCGCAACCGGCGGCAGACCTCGATGCCGCTGACGCCTTCGATCATCCAGTCCAGGATCACGAGGTCGGGCTGGACCTCGTCGATCAGGATCAGCGCCTCGTCGCCGACGCCGGTGCTGGTGACCGTGAACCCCTCGCGCGCGAAATGGTATTTGACGAGCTCGGCCAACGCCCGGTCGTCCTCGACCAGCAGCAGCCGCTTGGTGCCGTTTCTGCCCATTTCAGTCGCTCTCGTCGCGGCCGCGTTCGGCCATGTGCTGCCCGGTCGCTGCAAAATAGACCATCTCGGCGATATTGGTCGAATGGTCGCCGATCCGCTCGAGGTGCTTGGCGACAAACAACAAGTGGGTCGCATGACCGATGTTGTGCGGGTTCTCCATCATATGCGTGAGCAGGGTGCGGAAGATCGAATCGTAGAAGTCGTCGACCGCATCGTCGCGTTCGCACACCTGGACCGCCACTTCGGCATCGCGCTGGACGAACGCGTCGAGCACGTCGTGGACCATGCTGGTCGCGATCCGCGCCATCTCCGGAAGCAGCGAGAGCGGCTCGATCTTGGTCGCGTCCTCGATCAGCGGCACGCGCTTGGCGATGTTCTTGGCATAATCGCCGATGCGCTCGACGACGCCCGAGATCTTGAGCGCTGCGACGACGTCGCGGAGGTCGCCGGCCATCGGTGCCCGAAGCGCGATCAGCTGGACCGCGCGGCGCTCGGTTTCGACTTCGAGCGCATCGAGCTTCTGGTCGTTCTCGACGACCCGCCGAGCGCCTTCGACATCGCGCTGGACGAGGCAGCGCATCGCCTCGCCGATGGCGTGCTCGGCAAGTCCGCCCATCTGGCTGATGAGCGCACGCAGCCGGTCGATGTCCTCATCGAACGCCTTGAGCGTATGTCCGCTGGTCTGTTGCATTGGAGTCTGCTCCGATCAGCCGTAGCGGCCGGTGATATAGTCCTGCGTGCGCTGCATTTTGGGGTTGGTAAAGATTTCGCTGGTGTGGCCGGCCTCGATCAGCTCGCCGAGGTGGAAGAAGGCGGTGCGCTGCGACACCCGGGCGGCCTGCTGCATGTTGTGAGTAACGATGGCGATCGCATAGCGGCCGCGAAGTTCGTGGATCAGTTCCTCGATCTTGGCGGTGGCAATCGGGTCAAGCGCCGAGCACGGCTCGTCCATCAGGATCACCTCGGGATCGACGGCGATAGCCCGGGCGATGCACAGCCGCTGCTGCTGCCCGCCGGACAAAGCGGTGCCGCTTTCGGAGAGCCGGTCCTTGACCTCGTCCCACAGGCCGGCGCGCTTCAAGGAATTCTCGACGATCTCCTCGAGCTCCGCCTTCGAGCTGCCGAGCCCGTGGATGCGCGGTCCGTAGGCGACGTTTTCGAAGATCGACTTGGGGAACGGGTTGGGTTTCTGGAAGACCATGCCGACGCGGGCGCGCAGCTGCACGACGTCCATCGCGGTGCTGTTGACGTCCTCGCCGTCGAGCTCGATCCGGCCGGTCACGCGCGCAATCGGAATCGTGTCGTTCATTCGATTGAGGCAGCGCAGGAATGTCGACTTGCCGCACCCCGACGGCCCGATGAACGCGGTGACGCGGTCGTCGTGGATGTCGATCGAGACGTTCTTCAGCGCCTGCTTGTCGCCGTAGGACACGCTGACTTCGTGCGCCCGCATCTTCGGCGGGGGTCCGGGGGCAGGCTCCGGCGACGCGGTGGGCTCGGACGAACCGGCCGGCTCGGCCGTGGGGACATCGCCCTTGGGCTCCGGCGGCAGTCCTTCCTCCCTTGCAACCGAGGGGTCTTGGCGATGGGCCTCAGCCGCGATCGCCGCCGACGGAGCCGGCACCGGGGTGTTGGACGTTAGGGGCATCTTCTCTTTCATCAAGGTCACCAGCGGCGCTCGAAGCGGTTGCGTAGATAGATCGCTAACCCGTTCATCAATAGCATGAAAATCAGCAGCACGATGATCGCGGCGCTGGTCTTCTCGACAAAGCCGCGATTGACTTCATCGGACCACAGGAAAATCTGGACCGGCAAGACGGTCGCGGGGTCGGTGATGCCATTGGGCGGGGAAACGATGAACGCGCGCATGCCGATCATCAACAGCGGGGCGGTCTCGCCCAGCGCGCGCGCCAGGCCGATGATCGTGCCGGTGAGGATCCCGGGAAGCGCCAGCGGCAGCACATGGTGGAACACCACCTGCATCTTGGACGCGCCGACGCCGAGGGCGGCGTCGCGGATTGAGGGCGGCACCGACTGGATCGCGTTGCGCCCGGCGATCACGATCACCGGCATGGTCATCAGCGCCAGCGTCAGCCCGCCGACCAGCGGCGCCGAGCGCGGCAGGTGCATGAAGTTGAGGAACACGGCGAGGCCGAGCAGCCCGAAGATGATCGACGGCACCGCGGCGAGGTTGTTGATCGAGACTTCGATCGCATCGGTCCAGCGGTTGCGCGGGGCGAATTCCTCGAGATAGACCGCAGACAGCACCCCGACCGGAAAGGCGAGCATGATCGTCACCATGATGGTCAAAAAGCTGCCTTTGAGCGCGCCCCAGACACCGACCGCGGACGGATCGGTCGCGTCGGACTCGCGCAGGAAGTCGATGTTGAGGGTGCGGCGCAGCGCGTCGCGGGATTCGAGGCGCTCGACCAGTCGCTCGGCGGCCAGGTCGGTGTCTTGCTTGGCGGCGACGTCGACCGCGCTTCCAACCGGCAGCCAAAGCATTGCGCGGCGGCTCAGCAGGCTGGGGTCGGCGATCAGCTGGCGGCTGAGCGAGCGGACGGCGCCGCCGCCGAACAGCTGCGCCGCCTCCTCACCGTAGGCCGCAACCGCCGCCTGTGAGATTGCGGCGTTGAGCGGGGCTCCAGCGACGATGTTCCGCGCTTCCGGACCCGCGAGGTCCGCGGGATCGAGGATCACGTCCGAGCGCGCAAGATCGACCGGCAGTGCCGCCTCGAACTGGGTGAAGCCGCTGAGGCCTTTCCACGCCATGGTTATCAATAAGAATGCCAGGAAGGCCGCCGACAGGCCGACCGCGAACAGGCCGGCGAGCCGGAACCGGCGCTCCGCCGCGTAGCGCCGCCGAAGCCGCGCGTCGCCCGAAGCGGCCGTCGGCCGGCCGATCGCGCGCATGGCCGCGGCCCTATTCATAAGCTTCCCGATACCGGCGCACGAACGACAGCGCGATCAGGTTGAGAACTAGGGTGATCACGAACAGCGCCAGGCCGAGCGCGAACGCGGCGAGCGTCTTGGCGCTATCGAATTCCTGGTCGCCGGTGAGCAGTTGGACGATCTGGGTCGTCACCGTGGTCACGCTCGAGAACGGGTTGGCGGTCAAATTGGCGGCAAGCCCTGCGGCCATCACGACGATCATCGTCTCGCCGATCGCCCGGCTGACCGCGAGCAGGACGCCGCCGACCACTCCGGGCAGCGCCGCCGGCAGCACGACCCTGCGGATCGTCTCCGACTTGGTCGCGCCCATCGCCAATGAGCCGTCGCGCATGTCCTGCGGCACCGCGGCGATCGAATCGTCGGCCATCGAGCTGATGAACGGGATGATCATGATGCCCATCACCAGTCCGGCGGCGAGCGCGCTCTCGCTGCTTGCCGAGCTGATGCCGAGCGACAGCCCGAGGTCGCGCACCGCCGGCGCTACCGTCAAAGCGGCGAAAAAGCCGTAGACCACGGTCGGCACTCCGGCGAGAATCTCGAGCAGCGGTTTCATCCATGAACGGACCGTCGGGTGCGCGTATTGGGTCAGATAGATCGCGCTCATCAGCCCCAGTGGAATGGCGACGATCATGGCGATAATGGCGCCGATGAAGACCGTTCCCCACAGCAGCGGAATCCAGCCGAACGCCCCCGACGAGCCGACCTGGTCGGCGCGGATTGCCGTCTGCGGGCTCCAGTTCAGCCCGAACAGGAATTCGGCCGGCGAAACCTGTTCGAAGAACCGCAGGGTTTCGAACATCAGCGACAACACGATTCCCAGGGTCGTGAAAATCGCGATCAGCGAGGCGGCGACCAGCAGCGCCGTCACCCAGCGCTCGACATAGGTTCGGGCCCGGAAGGTGACTCCAACGCGCCGCAGTGCGAGGAAGGCGGCACCCAGCGCGAGCAAGATCGCGACGGCGCCGCCGACAAAAGAGTAGCGCGAGTCGGCTGCGGCGAAGCTGGGAGCGAGATCCTTCGATTCGGGGTTGAAGCCCGCCTCGCGCTGGCCGCGTGCGATTTCCCTTGCCTCGGTCAGGATGGCATCCCGCTGCATTTCGAATTCGGGGAGCGCCTGCCCTTCGGCGCTGGCGAGGACTTCCTGGGTGACGAGCCCGGTCTGGACCGGGGCCCAGACGGCGAGCAGCAGCGCCGCCGGAACCGCAACCCAGAGCACGGCATATGCGCCGTGGTAGGCAGGGAGCGAGTGAAGCCGGCTGTGCCCGGAGCCACGCAACTGGCTAGCCCGCGAATAGGCAAGCCAGCCCGCCGCGGCGGCAATCAGGAAAACGGCGGCGAGCGCAACCGTGAGTGTCATCGCGCTCGCCGCCCTCCGAGATTACTTCAGGTCATTCGCAGTCAGCGGAGCAAGCTTGGTCGATTGCTCCTGAGCTGCCGCGGCGTCCGCTGCGCCGAATGGTACCAGACCGCGCTGCTCGAGCGGGCCGTTGACACCGGACATCCGCGCGTACGCTGCAAGGAATTCGCGGATCGCGGGCTTGGCCTGCAAATGCTCGCCCTTGGCGTAAATGTAGATCTTGCGGGCGCCCGGATAGGCAAGGCTGGTGATCGACTCCGCGGTCGGGGTTTGGCCGTCGATCTCGACTGCCCGGACCTTGTCGCTGTTATCGTCGAGGTAGCTGAAACCAAGGACGCCTAGCGCGGTTGGATCGGTCGCCACCTTCTGGACCAGAAGATTGTCGTTCTCGCCGCCCTCGATGAAGGCGCCATCCTCGCGGATCTTGGTGCAGACGTCCTTGTGCTTGTCCTCGTCGCTCTTCTTGAGCGCCTTCATCGCCGGATCCGTCTCGCAGCCGACCTGGATGAACAGCTCGTTGAGACTGTCGCGGGTACCGGACGTCGGCGGCGGTCCAAGCACCCTGATCTTCGTCGCCGGAAGCGCCGGATTGACGTCCTGCCAGGTCTGGGCCATCTGCGGCTTGCCGAACGGCGTTGCAGCAAGCGCGGCATAGAGATCGCGAAGCGTGAGCTTCATCGGCGGCGCTTTGATCGATTCGATGACCGTCAAACCGTCGATGCCGACCGGGAACTCGATGACCTGAGTAACCCCGTTCTTCTGGCAATCCTCGAACTCGCTGCTCTTGATCCGCCGCGAGGCATTGGTGAGATCGGGCGTCTCGGCTCCGACGCCAGCGCAGAACAGCTTCAATCCGGCGCCCGTCCCGGTCGACTCGACAATCACGCTGGTCCCCCGGTTGGCGCGCTGGAATTCCTCGGCGACCGCGGTCGTGAATGGATAGACGGTCGAGGAGCCGACGATCTTGAGCTGCTGCCCGGTGCCGCCGCCGGTACCGCTACCACCGCATGCGCCCAGAAGCGCGCTGGTGATGACGAGGGCCGATATCCTTTTCATGAGCATTCCTTCTCGAGCATTGGCTGCCTCGCGGGAGGGCCGTTGGCCTCGCCCTAGCCGAGGCATCTGACCGGAGCGTGACAAAACTGTTTCACTTTTGTGACAGTTGCTGCCGTTCAGGGCGCCACCGGCAAGCGAATAATCACTTCGGTGCCCTCGCCAACGGTGCTGCGGATGTCGAGCGTGCCTTTGTGGCGCTCGATGATGTGCTTGACGATCGCCAGCCCGAGCCCGGTGCCGCCCGATTTGCGGCTGCGGGCTGTATCGACGCGATAGAAGCGCTCGGTGACCCGGCGCAGATGCTCGCGGGGGATTCCGGGCCCGTTGTCGCTGACCGCGATTCGCACGAAGCCGTCATCGCGCGCCGCTGAAACGCGGATCGCACATTGGTCGCGCTGGCAGCCGTAGCGAATCGCGTTGGTGAGCAGATTATCGAGCAGCTGCATGAGCTGCGCATGATCGCCGAGGATCGGCGGCAGATCCTGTTCGATGTCGAGCCGCACGCTGCATTGCTCGAGCCCGGCAAGCCGGCCGCTGATCTCGATCGCGCTGGTCACCACTTCGCCGATCGAAATGCGATCCGCGGGGGCGACGAACCGGCCGGCCTCGATTCGCGAGAGGCTCATCAAATCCTCGATGATGCGCAGCATCCGCTTGGCTTCGCCGCGGATGGTCGAGCCGAATTTCGTCCGCAGCTCGTCCTCCAGCTCGCCCTCGTCGGCGAGCGTTTCCGAATAGCCAAGGATGGTCGACAACGGCGTACGCAGCTCGTGGCTGGCATTGGCGACGAAATCGACCCGCATCTTTTCCGCGGCGATCGCCGCCGACCGGTCGATAAGGCGGACCAGCAGCAAGCGGTCGTCGATGCTGCGGATCGACACGGTCCACGGCCGACCAAGCTGGCCGATGCCGGTGATGTCGACGTCCCCAGCCGCGCCCGGCAGGATATGCTCGAGGGCCTGCGGGTGGCGGATCGCCAGGCGGACGTCATTGCCCTCGATCGCGCCGCCGAGGAGCAGGCGCGCGGCTTCGTTGGCGAAGCGAATGACGCCGCTCTCGAGAACCATCGCCGGCTCGTCGAGCGCTTCCAGAAAGGGTCGGATGCCGGCGGATGCCATGGTCTGGCCTCTTAGCTCATGGGGCGCCACGGGCCATCCAAACTGACCGCGTGAGCGGAAAAAATCTCCCTCGCCCGGGTGCGCGAGGGGGCGTCGTGCCGCCGCAGAGGGGGCCGAAGGCGATGACTAAAAGTCGATTTGCGCCCGCACCGCGCCCATGTCGACGCTGTAATCGCGGTCGCCGTCCGTGGTGATCGCCGCATCGTCATAAAGGATGTGCGCAAAGTTGAGGCCGAACAGGACATAGTCGGTCGGCTTCCAGTTTAGCGACACTTGAAAGGCGTTTTGAGTGCCGCCGAAGATGCCCGAGTCGATGAGGTCGAGATAATCCCAGCGCACGTTCACTCCCAACGACCCCCAGCCGCCTTCGCTGACTGGGTTTTTCACCTTCACCCGATCGAACTTCCCGCTTTTGTAGCCGCGGCTTTCGCCGGTGAAGAAATAGCCGCCCTCGGCATAGGCGCCGAAAAAGGTCGGATCGGGAAACTCGCTCCGCTCGAGTTTCTGCCAAAACGCCTCACCGGCGAGATGAAAGGGGCCGAAAATGCCGGCTGCCTCGAGGCCATAGCCGGTTTCGGACTTGGCGCGGCCGATGGTACCCGTGTCGACAAAGCGCACGTCGGTCGAATGGACGGCGGGCCGCTGGCGATAACGGACTCCGGTCGCGCCATCGTTGAGGTCGCGATAATGGGCCGAGGCGCCGAAGTGCAGCTGGTTCGAGCCCATTTTCGGAGCGAGCACCAGGCGGCCGTCGAAGCCGTAACTGTTATTGTCGTCGCCAACGGCGTTGAGATCGCCGATGCTGTCGGTGAACACCCCGCCCTGGGCGAGCAGCGGGCCCTTGCCATATTGCACCGAAGCTCCGACCTGGCGCTCGAAACCGAACGCGTCGGTGAAAGCGGCGCGCTCGATGAACGATGAGTGGAGCGAGCTAGTCAGCTCGTCGAGCGACTGGAAGTTGTTGTGCTGCCCGACGATGAATTCGGCGTCGCCCTTCTTGTAGGACAGGAATGCATCGGTGAATTCGGCGTCGCCGGCCGCGAAGTCCATCTCGAGCTTGTAGCCGAAGCCGCCGGGAACGGTGCCTTCGACGCCGAGCCGGCCGCGGCGAATCTCGTTGGAGAAACCGAGCCCGGAGCTGCCGACGACGTCCGGGCCGCTGACGGTGGCGAAATCGTACATCAGCCGGCCGCGCGGCTTGAACGACCAGCCGGCATCCTTGCTCTCGAGCTGCGGCGCACCTTTCCACGACGGCGTCGCCTTGGCCATTTGCGCCTTCACGCCCTCGAGCGCTTCCTGAAGTGCCTCGACCTGCGCTTGCAGGCGCTCGATCTGGGCCTGGGTGTCGGCCGTGGCCGCGGAGGAATGAGGCTCGGCCGCTTGCTGGGCAAAGGCAGGACCTGAGCACACCAAAGCACTGGCGCCGAGCAGAGCGGCGATCACGGTCTTGCGTATCATCTCGGTGTATCCCTTTTTCCCCGGGGTCATCGACGAGCCGGGATTAGAACGGGAAAGCTACGCGGGAATGACGACATCATGACACATTGGTGACAGTCGAATCGGTGCCGCTTGAACCTGCAGGACGGCCGCGATCAGTAGTTGAGGACGACGGTGATCCGGTCGCGATAATCGCCGACGACCGTGTGCGTCTGTCGCGCCAGCAGCCGCCCGTAGATTGTGTACGACCGGCGAAGCGGAGTGGTCGCGCCGACCACTCCGGACACGGAAATCGTGCGGGTAGCGCCACTGCCGTCGCCCCACGGAATCATCTTCGCGGGATCGAGGAACAATTGGTAGCGGAGGCGGTGCGGCCCATCCGCCATCGCCCGCCCGAACGGGCCGGCCGCCCCGATCAGGCTGATCGTTCCTTCAACCCGGTCGAGTGCCGAGCCGGAAGCCGTGCATGTCAGGCTCACGGTCGCCGTGAAGTCGGCCGGCGCATTGCGGGACGGCACATAGCGGCCAAAGGCGAGCGGCGTCGCGGACAGTGCGCAACTCGCGCTTGCGGCCGCGGACGCGGGCGCCGCGGCCAGCGATGCCAAGGCCAGCATCGAGCCCAGCCAAATGCAATGTATCGCGCGTCCTCCCATCACCGGCAGCTCAGCGGCCCGATGACCGGGATATCGCCCTCGACCGGCCGGTACTCGAACTGGACCGCGCAGCGTGTGCCGTCCGGCAAGGCCACTTCCATTCGATTGCTGGGCCTCAGCCCGGTTACGTAGGCGGCGCCGTCGTGACCGACCGGCTGGTCCGCCGCTCCCGCTACCCTGGCGATCGAGCCGAGTGGGATGGCCCGCCCAATCCGGTCGTGCAGGGTGAGCAGGGCCGAATGGACTCTCCGTATGCCGAAATCGGCCGAGACGCCGGAGCGGTCCCCGGGACGCACGTCAACCTCCGTTCGGGCGACCTCGATGTCCGGCGGCAGCATCGTCGAGTCGACCGTCAGACGATTGTCCTGGAACGACCGCAGCGACGGTATCAGCAGCTTGCCCCGCTTGTTGGTTCTGCCGACCAGCCTGTTCTCGTACATCACCGGCACGCCGCCGACGTCGCCGGTGCTGACGACCGCGAAGCTGTCGTAGATCTGATCGCTGGCGAACAACTGGCCGCCGGCGAAGACCACCGCACCGCGCGCGCCGACGCGCCCTGCAAGCTCGCCCGCCGACTGGTCGATCCCCGCCGACAAGCGGCCCCAGGGGCCGAGGAATTCCCCCTCCAGCGACCGCCGCGGCGCGCTGCCTTCGGAAACGCGCAGGCGGTAGCCAAAGTCGTAATGCTTGTGGGCGGCCCGGGCGATGCCGACCGAATAATTCGCATGTCCGCTGTCCAGCGACGTTTCGACGGTGCCGTAGGTCGACCCACCGAGGCCAAAACTGAGGCCGAGCCCGACGCCGTAGGAGCCGTCTTCGCCAAGGTCCTTGAAGCCGGTCGCATAGAGGTTCGCGAAGCCCGCAATCGCAACGCTGTAGCTGCCGGTGATCAGCTCGATGGCCTGGTCGATCGCGCCCGGATCGGGCTCCGGCGACACGTCCGATGGCTCGGCTCTTAGCGCTCGGCGGCTATAGGCGAGCCCGATGCTCCCCAACCTGCCCAGTTGATAGCCCAGGCTGGCGTTGAGGGTCGATTTCGGCATCGCCGCGCCATGCTCGGCGGCGACGTCGCGAAATCCCGCCGAGGCATAAGTGCCGCTGACGCTGACGTTCAAGGTGGGCGAGACCCGCTGGAAGCCGGCGGCGACCATTCCGCCGCGCGATGGGCCGCCCGCCCGACTCCCGCCGATGCTCCCGGCGATCGCGACATTGGCGATGCCCAGCGTGCCGATCGCCATTGCTCCGCCGGCGCCGGCCATGCCCAGTCCGTCCATGGCCTCGGCGTGGCTTTCCAGGGTCAGCCAGTCGGTGACGCCGAGGCGCGAAGACTGGTTCGCGGCCCAGCTGGAATAGCGGTCCGTAGGCAGGCCGTAATCCTGCCGAACCGCGCCGATTTCGATCGAATAGCTGCTAAGCCCGGGCTTCAACAGCGCCGCGCTGGCATAGAATGGCAGCGTGAGCAGAGTTTGCCGGCCAAGAGCGTCGACAGCGATCACCGAAATGTCGCCGGCGCCGGTCACGATCGGGAGCGTGCGAATGGCGAACGGACCGGGCTCGACCGATTCGCTCAGCTGGTTGATCCCGTTGACCAGCACGGTGACGGTCGACGGCACCGCAGCGGACGAACTGATCAACGGCAGTGGGTAGGTGACGAGGTCGGGGCGCAGGCCAAAGTCGCTGGCAACTTGCGCCCCCCCAAGGCGGACCGCGCGGCTCCACGGCAGCGCTCCGGTCAGCACGTCGCCCAGCCGCCAGCGGCGCATCCGCGACTCCTGAGTAAAGGTATAGGTGGTGTCGAGGCGGACGACGCCTTTCTGGGCATGGGCGGCAGCGACGCTGACCAGCGCGGAACTCTCAAGCACGCCGTAAGGGCCGAACAACCGCAAATCGACCAGCGCGCCGCCGCTGGCCCGACGGTCCGAGTAAATGGCTGCGGCATCGTAATTGAGCAGCGCCCCGAATTCCGCGCGAGTCAGCGGAGTGAGCCGCGATACCGGTGCCGCGTGAAGTTCGGTCGGCTGGAGGGCCAAGTCGCTCGCGACGATCTCCAGCCTCTGCCTGGCTTCGTTGACCTCCGCCCGTATGTTGGGGAGCGAGGCCAACAGGATCGGTTCGGCGCCAGTCGCCCGAGGAAGCACCAGGCCGAGCCCGTTGAGCTGCGATGGCTCGACGTAGAGGGCACCATCGCGGTCGATGAACTCGGCGACCTGGCCGCTCGCCCGGCCATTGATCACGACTTCCAGGACCAGCACCCGGTCCGCCGCAGCCGCAGTTTCAGCCGCAAGCAGTGCCGTGCACAGAAACGCTGCCCCCGGACCCCTGCAATTATGGAGCCAGGGCAAGAACCTGCTCGCTGCTGCCGCTTTGCGTGGTGAGGTTCAGGCGAAGTTCGCCGGTCGCCGCCGCCGCGCGTCCTGCCTGGACGGTCCAGCGCCGCTGCGCGCCGGCGAGGATGTACGGATTGTCTCCCGCCGGAGCGACGATCGGGCGGCTGCCGTCGGGCAGGGTCACGGCGATCGCGGTCACGCGGTCGTAGACATTGCCGATGTTGGTCGCGGACAGGATGATTTGACCGCCGGCGCCGCGGTGAGCGCGCCACTTGAGCGCGTGCGGCGCGGGTGCCGCCGGGGCGATGATCAGCGGCAGCGACACCCGCATCGCGATGAGAATCTGTTGATCCCTGGCATTGGCAGGTGGCACTTCGTCGATCAGCAGGCGGTAACTGCGCTGTCCGGTGCCGTTCGCGCCGCGCCGAAGCAGCAGCCGGACGGTCTGCGTGGCGCCGGTTGGAACGGTGAAGATCGGCGGCGACAGGACGATGTCCTGGGTCGGCGTCAGTACGTCCCGGTCGCCCTGCTGGGTCCAGGCAAAAGCGCGAAGGTGAATCGCGGCGGCCACTCCGCCGCGATTCATCAGTTCGATCGTCGTTGCCCGTTGACCGGGAACGAGGTGGATGCCCACCGGCGTGATTTCCAGCGAGGTCGCCGGAGCTTGCGCCGAATACAGGCAGCCGACCGCAAGCAGCGCGGCCAGGATCGGTTTCCGCTTGATCATCGTCCCGGCCCGCGGCGCGCTTTAGTAGTTGACCGAGACGAGAATCGTGTCGGTGTACGGTGTGCCGTTGCCGGAAACGAGCGTTTGGCCGCTCGCGATCTGGCCGTAAACCGTCAGGTTCTGAACCGCATCGGAGCCGGTTCCGGACACCAGCTCGGCGCCGGCATCGCCCCAGCGGGAGGTGTGGCCGACTTCCTTGAACAGGTTGTAGTTCAAAAGATTGGCGCCGCTCTGCAGCTTGCGCTGAGCGACGACATTGTGGAGGCCGTTGCCGAGGCCGACGGTATAGGCGCCGCCGCCGGTGCAGTTGACGGACACGGTGGCCGTGCCGTCGGTGGTGCCGCTGATCGCGACTTCACCGAATGCCAGAGGAGTGGTCGCCAGGGTGCACACGGTGGACACGCTCGCGCTGACCTCCATGTTGGCGGTCTCGGTCGCGGCCCAGGCGCTTTGTGAAAGAAGCGCGCCTGAAACGCCGACAGCAGTTAACATGAAACGGTTCATAGTTTGATCCTTGTTTGGGGGCATGGTGCGATCATTATCGCGGAGGCAAAAGTATTGTTTACCCGTTTACTGGCAGTGGGCCGAATTGATTAACGAACCGATCCGTTAACACCCGTTTTGGATTGTATTAAATTCGCAAAAGACGAGCTTAGCGGAGCCGCAACTTTCGTCTTTTTGCCCAAGGGTGGTTGCGGTCGGCGTCTCGTCTCCGGCTTCCCGACGCCAGAATCCGCTTGGGTCCGCATTCAATCTGTGGCTTGTTGCGGTTCCAGATCCTTGCTGGAGGGAAGCGCAATGGCGAAGATATTGTGCGTGCTATACGACGATCCGATCGGCGGAATGCCGGCGTCCTATCCGCGTGACGACCTTCCCGGGATCGAGCGCTACCCCGACGGGCAAAGCCTGCCGTCGCCCAAGGCCATCGATTTTCAGCCCGGCGCGCTGCTCGGCTGCGTCTCGGGTGAGCTGGGCCTGCGTCAATTCCTCGAAAGCCAGGGCCACACCCTGGTCGTGACGTCCGACAAGGACGGCGCCGACAGCGCATTCGAGCGCGAACTGGCCGACTCCGACGTCGTCATCTCACAGCCGTTCTGGCCGGCCTATCTGACCGCCGAGCGGATCGCCAAGGCGCGCAATCTGAAGCTCGCGATCACCGCCGGCATCGGCTCCGACCACGTCGACCTTGCGGCGGCGATCGACAAGGGCATCACGGTCGCGGAAGTCACCTATTGCAACTCGATCAGCGTCGCCGAGCATGTCGTGATGATGATCCTGGGCCTGGTGCGCAATTATTTGCCGTCGCACGACTGGGTCTTGAAGGGCGGCTGGAACATCGCCGATTGCGCGGCGCGGTCCTACGACGTCGAGGGCATGCACGTCGGCACCGTCGCCGCGGGGCGGATCGGCAGCGCCGTGCTGCGGCGCTTGAAGCCGTTCGACATGCACCTCCATTATTTCGACCGCCACCGGCTGCCGGAAGCGGTCGAGCAGGAGCTCGGAGTCACCTGGCACGACAGCGTCGAAGACATGATTGCGGTTTGCGACGTCGTCACCATCAACTGCCCGCTCCACCCGGAAACCGAGAATCTGTTCGACGCGGCGATGATCTCGAAGATGAAGCGCGGCGCCTATCTGGTGAACACCGCGCGCGGCAAGATCGTCGATCGCGAGGCGGTCGCCGCCGCGCTCGAAAGCGGCCAGCTCGCGGGCTATGCCGGCGACGTCTGGTTCCCGCAACCGGCGCCGCGCGACCACCCATGGCGGACGATGCCCAACCACGGCATGACTCCGCACATCTCGGGCACCAGCCTGTCGGCGCAGGCGCGCTACGCGGCCGGTACCCGCGAGATCCTCGAATGCTTCCTGGAAGGCCGGCCGATCCGCGACGAATATCTGATCGTCGCGGGCGGACGCCTGGCCGGCGCCGGAGCGCACAGCTACAGCCCAGGCGACGCCACCGGCGGGTCGGAGGAAGCGGCTCGGTTCAAGGCGGACAGCCCCGCCTGAACGGCTCATTTCCCAGGGCTTAATCCTTGTCCTCTCCGGGGATCGAGGTTTCAGTGTGCAGCACCTCGACGACGTACAGGCGCTTGACGAGCACATAGGACACGACCGTGAGCGGCGCCGCGAGGATAATTCCGAGCGCGCCGAACAAGATTCCGAAGCCTAGCAGCGAGAACAGCAACACCAGGGCCGGCAGGTCGACGGCATATTGCTGCACCAGCGGCTGCAGCACATAGCCTTCGAACTGCTGGACCGCGACGTACAAAGCGACCGTCCACAGGGCCAGCTCGGGGCCGACAACCAGCGCCAGCAGCACCGCGGGAATCGACGCTATGATCGGGCCGGCGAAGGGGATGAACTCAAGCACCCCGGCGAGCAGCCCGAGCGCCAGCGCAGACGGCACGCCGATCAGCCACAAACCGATCCCGATCAGCAGCCCGACAACGACCATCGCGAACAATTGTCCCTTTAGCCACAGCCGAAGCGCCCGTTCGCTGTCCTCCATCGCCTCGTTGACCAGTGCCCGCTTCGTGGCCGGCACCAGCTTGATCGCTCCGACCTGGTAGAATTTGGGCTGCGCGGCGAGGAAAATGCCGCCGAAGATCACCACCAAGGTATCGGCGATCCCGCTGCCCACCGACATGATGATCTTGCCGAGGCTCGAAGCCGTGCCGCCGCCGCCCGGGCGCAGGCCATCGACGAGGAGGGCGAACTGCTCGCCCAGGCCAAGGTCGCCGATCCTCGCCTCGAACGATCGCCACGCGTTCGGCAGCGCCTCGGACAGCGCGTGGACCTGCGCCGAAACCTGCCCGCCGAACAGCACCGCGAAAGCGGCGAGCGAGCCGAGGACGAGCAAGATCGAGAGCGCGACCGCGATCCCGTCGGCAATCCCCGTCCGGCTGCGGATGGCGTCGGCGAGCGCCCGGAAGACAGTGGCGACGACCACCGCTCCGAACAGCATCAGCACCAGGCTCCGGAGCTGCCACAGCAGGTAAACCACGGCGAGAAACGCGATGACGATCAGCACCCGGCGGACGAACACCGTCTCGCCGACCGGTTCGCGGCGCTCCGTCATGGCCGTGGCCCCGGCCAGCCTTCGATGATCTCGACGAATCGGGTCAGCCAGGCGTTGGTCTGGTGCCCGTCGACGACCCGGTGGTCGATGGTCAGCGTCACATAGGCCATCGGCCGGATGACCATCGCGTCGGCACCGTCGACTTCGCGCACCACGACGCGTTTTTCGAGCTTGCCGACGCCGAGGATCGCAGCTTGCCCCTGGTGAAGAATAATCGGCGCCGCCAGCAGCGAGCCCGACACGCCGTGGTTGGAGATGGTGAAGCTGCCGCCGGAGACATCGCCGCCGGTGAGCTTGCCGTCGCGCGCGCGCCGCGTGAGGTCCTCGAGCCGCTCGCCGATTGTCTCGAGGCTGAGGCTGCCGGCATCGCGAACCACCGGCACTACCAGGCCCTTCTCGTCGAGCGCGGTGCCGACGCCGATGTCGATGGTCGGCGGAATCGCGATGCGGTCGTCTTCCCAGCGGCCGTTGATCGCCGGCGCGGCGGCCATTGCGTCGGCCGCGGCTTTGACGATGTAGGCGGTGTAACTGAGCTTGGCGCGTTTCTCGGCCATCGCCGCCTTGTGCGTCGCGATCGCGGAGAAATCGGCTTCGAACACCGCCGTGACGTGCGGAGCCTCGGCGACGGCGCGGACCATATTCTCGGCGATTTTCAGCCGCATCCGGTCGTGCGCGATGTCGGCCCCGGCCGGTCCTGTTTCCGCCAATGCGCGTTCGACGTCTTCGCGGGTTATCCGCCCGCCGCGCCCGCTCCCCGCGATCCGCGACGGGTCGATCCCGTGCTGCTGCAGTGCCCGCCGGACGGAGGGGGACAGTCGAGTTTCGTGTTCACTGTGCCCCGGCGAAGGCCGGGGTCCAGGAGCGCCCGCGGGCGCTTCACGCTTCGCGTCCTGGGCCCCGGCCTTCGCCGGGGAACGGCTTGCGTCGATCCGCCCGAGCAGCGCGCCCGGCACCGCCTCGGCGTCCGTATCGAGAAGGATCTCGGCCAGCACCCCGGCGGCCGGGGCCGGCACTTCCTGCGTCACCTTGTCGGTCTCGAGCTCGACCAACGGGTCGTTCTCTCGAACCGCATCGCCGACCTGCTTGAGCCAGGCGCGGACGACCGCCTGGGTGCCCTCCTGCTCGTCGGGGACGAGGATATCGATCACGCCTAGAATCCCACCAGCCGGTCGATTTCGGCGCGGATCCGCGCCACCGATGGCAAAGCCGCCTCGAGCAATGTCGGGTGATGCGGGCTCGGGATGTCGGGCATCGTCACCCGCGCGACCGGCGCGTCGAGGTCGAGGAATGCCTCGTCGGCGACGACGGCGGCGATCTCGGCGCCGAACCCACCCGTGCGCAAATCCTCGTGGACGATCAGGCAGCGGCGAGTCCGGGCGACGCTGTCGAGCACCATATCGCGGTCCCACGGCATCAGCGTGCGCAAGTCGATGACGTCGGCCGACAAACCGTCCGCGGCCGCCTCGCAGCGCGGGACCATCGCGCCCCAGGAGACGATGGTGATCGCATCGCCCTCGCGCACCTTCTTCGCCCGTCCAAACGGGAGCACATATTCATCGCCGGGCCACGGCCGCCGCGCCCACGCTTCGTCGAGCATCGCCCGGTGCTCGAAGAACAGTACCGGGTCGTTGCCGCGCAAGGCGCCGCGCAGCAGCCCGACCGCATCTTCGGCGTTGGACGGCACCGCAACCAGCCAGCCGGGGTTATGGACGAACTGCACTTCGTTGGTCTGGCTGTGCCACGGGTCGCCGCACTTGAAGAAGCCGCCCGGCACGCGCAGCACCAGCGGCGCGGCAAAGCGATTGTGGGTGCGCCAGCGCATCGTTCCGCAATCGTTGATCTGCTCGGTCGCCGGCTCGGCATATTTGCGAAACTGGATTTCGGGCACCGGCATCAATCCCGCCAGCGCCATGCCGACCGCGCGGCCGACGATGCCTTCCTCGTTGAGGCTGGTGTCGAACACCCGCGCGCGCCCGAATTTCTCCTGCAGGCCGAGCGTCACCGCGTGGACCCCGCCCTTGGGCCCGACGTCCTCGCCGAACACCAGCACCCGTGGGTTGCTGTGGAGCTCCTGGTCGAGCGTCCGGCGGATGGCGGTGACCATGTTGATGCGTTGCCCGTCGGGGCGCGGCTGGTCGGTCGCCTGACGCGGCGCGTAGCCGTGGTTGAGCTGGCCGCCGACTTGCTGCAGCTCGCCCTCGAAAAACACATGGTCGCTGACGCGCTCGGGAGCGGAAACGCCGCGCGCTTCGGCTTCGGCCCGCGCCGCCGCGACGGTCGCCGCCGCGTCCGCTTCCAGCGCCGCCCAATCGAGTTTCGAAGCGAAGACCTTGAGCTTGGGCAATGGATCGCGCGCCCACTCGGCCTCGATCTCGTCCTTGCTCTTGTAGCCTTGAGTGTCCTGGAAGCTGTGACCCTCGAGGCGCGGCATGGTCAGCCGAAGCAGCGCCGGAGTCCTTTTAGTGCGCACGTGCTTCACCGCGTCGCCGATCAGCCGCGCCGCCTCGCCTGGCTCGGTGCCGTCGCCGTTGAAGATCGTCAGCCCCGAAAAGCTCGCGAGGTTGGCGGCGATATCCTTGCCCGGCGTCTGGTATTCGGACGGCACCGAGATCCCGTAGCCGTTGTCCTCGATGTAAATTAGCAGGGGTAATTGTTGCGTAGTTGCAATTGTTAGCGCCGACCAAAATCCACCGGTCGCGCAGCTTGCATCGCCGCCGAGCACCAGCGCGATCGCATCGTCCGGGCCCTCGCCGAGCACTTGCGTCTTGTAGGCGACAGCCTGCGCCCAGCCGACCGCCGGCGTATATTGCGCGCCGACGCCGCCGCTCATCGGCAGCGCGTGGGCGCCGCCCGGGTTCGGGTAATTGAACACGACGCCGATGTCGCGGCCGTCGGAATAGCCGCCGGCGAGCCCCATTCCGGAGCCGAGCGCGTCGGCCGGTGGCACGCCCAATGCGAGCAGCAGCGGCCGCGAGCGGTAATAGCCGCTGGCCGCGTCGCCGTCCTTGAGCTGCAGCCCAAGCAGCACTTGCGCGAGGTCGTGGCCGCGGGCCGAAAATTGATAAAGGATTTTCTTTTGGGGGACGAGCTCGGCTTCCTCGACCCGGTCCATTTCGCGGCTGGTGAGGACGAGCCGGGCGACCTCGCGCCAGTCGATATCGGTGGCGACCCGGCCGGCGTCCCGCTCAGCCATCAAGCGCCTCGACGACGGCGGCGATGAAGCGGTCGATCGAATGGTCGGCCATTCCGACGACGTTGAACCGGCCGCTGTCGGCCATGTAGATCGCGTGCCGTTCGCGCAGGCCGAGCACCTGCTCGCGGCTCAGCGGCAACATCGAGAACATCCCGAACTGCCCGTCGATGTAAGCGAGCCGCGGGTCGGCCTCGGCGATACGCTTGCGTACCCCGTTGATGCGGTCGCGCATCGCGTCGAGCTCGATCCGCCAATCGGCGGCCAGCTGCGCATCCTCGAGGATGATCCGCACCGCCGCGGCGCCGTGGTCGGGGGGCATCGACCACATCTCGCGCGCCCGCTGGAACACATGGCCCATCGCAATTGCCGTCGCTTCCGCCGATCCGGTCTTGACGAACAGCGAGCCGACGCGGTCGCGATAGACGCTGAAATTCTTGTCGCAGCTTTGCGCGATGATGACCTCGTCGCACTCGGCGAGCAGGCCGCGAACCCCAGCCGCGTCCTCGTCGAGACCGCGGCCGAAGCCCTGGTAGGCGATGTCGACGAACGGCAGCAGCCTGCGCTCGCGGACGACGCGCGTTATTTCTGCCCACTGATCCGCGTCGAGGTCCGCTCCGGTCGGATTGTGGCAAACGCCGTGGAGCAAAACGACGTCGCCTGGACGCGCAGCGTTGAAGCTCTCCAGCATCGCATCGAACCGGATCGCGTGGCTGTCGCGGTCGTAATAGGGATATTCGATCATCTCCAGGCCAACGCCGGCGATGATCGGCGGATGATTTGGCCAGGTCGGAGTGCCGACCAGCACCCGCGCATCCGGGTTCGCGGTCCGAATGAGCTCGAAGCCCAGCCGGAGCGCGCCGCAGCCGCCCGGGGTCTGAACTCCGGCGATCCGCTCGTCATTAGCATGCGGACCGAGCAGGATCGGCCGCAGCTGCTCGGCGAAGCGCTTGTCGCCGGCGCTGCCGAGATAGGATTTGCTGGTCTGCGTCTCGAGCAGGATGCGCTCGGCCTTTTTCATCACCTTGAGGATCGGCGTCTGGCCGGCCGCATCGCGGAACACGCCGACTCCGACATCGATCTTGTCGCTACGCGGATCGGCGCTGGCCATGGCGATCAAGGCAAGCAGCGAGTCGCTCTGGACGGGCGTCAGGTCGGCAAGCCCGTTCGCCCGGGCGTGGGTTTCGCTCAGCATCCGGAAGCGCTTAGCGCAGACCTCCCCTTCCTGGAAAGGGAGGGGAGCCTAGGCGTCGTAGTCCACGGCAACGCCGTCGCCGACCGGCACCGACTGGCAGGTCAGCACATAGCCCGTTGCGACCTCCTCGTCGGTCAGTCCGTAGCGCGCCGCCATTTCGACCTTGCCGCTGGTCACCTTGGCGCGGCACGTGGCGCACACCCCGGCCTTGCACGCGAACGGCGCCGGCAGCCCGGCGGCGCGGGCGCTGTCGAGGATATTGCCAGCCATGAACTCGACCTTCCGGGTGCGCCCGTCGAGCGTCACCGCGACGGATGCGCCGGCGGCCTTGGTCTGGAGGTCGGCGATCTCGCGGGAGATGGCTTCGGGCGGGCGATCGGCGGTGAAGCGCTCGATGTGGATGCGGTCCCTGGCGACCGAGCGATCGAGCAGCGCCGCCTCCGCTGCGTCCATCATCGGGCCGGGTCCGCAGATGAACCACGCGTCGATGTCTTGCGGATCACCGATGAGATGCTCGATCGCCTCGTCGCACGTCGCTCGGTCGAGCATGCCGTTGAACAGCTCTACGTCGCCCTCCTCCTCGGCGAGGAAATGATAGAGCTCGAAGCGGCCCATGAAGCGGTCCTTGAGGTCCGCCAGGGCGTCGAGGAAGATCACCGACGAGCTGTCGCGATTGCCGTAGAACAAGGTGAAGCGGCTCTCGGGCTCCTGCTTCAGCGCGGTCCGGATCAGCGAAATCACCGGCGTGATGCCCGAGCCGCCGGCAAAGCCGACATAGCGGCGCGCCGCTTGTGGATCGAAATTGGTCGTAAAGCTGCCGTGCGGCGGCATGACTTCGAGCATATCGCCCGCCTGCAAATGATCGCCGACCCAGTTCGAAAACACCCCGCCGGCGATCCGCTTAACGGTCACCAGCCAATCCTGCTCGTCGGGCGCGGTACACAGCGAATAGTTGCGCCGCACCTCCTCGCCGTCGATCTCGGCCTTGAGGGTCAGATGCTGCCCGGCCTTGAACCGGAACGTGTCGCGAAGTTCGGGCGGAACGGCGAAGCGAATCGAGTTCGCCTCCGCGGTCTCGGGAACAATCTCGGCAACCCGCAGGACATGGAAATGAGCGGTCATCCTACCATTTGGCGTCGCGATAGGTGCGCTGCAAATATTGCATCTGCGCGAGGATATGGCCGAGATGCTCGCTGTGATGCCCGCGCCGGCCGCCGAGGATCGGCCGCTGCTCGGCAGGCGCTTCGAGCTTCGCGTCCGCCAGCACCGCGCCCAGCGCGGAGCGATATTCCTCCTCAAAGGACTTCGGGTCCGCCGCGACTCCGCGCGCAATCAAACCCTCGAGCAACTCGTCGACTTCGAACAGCTCGGGGACGAACCGCCAGCACCAGTCGAGGCCGTCGTTCATGCGCTGAGCGCTTTCCTCGGTGCCGTCGCCGAGCCGCACCGTCCATTCGGCTGCCAGCTCGCGGTGATAGGCGACTTCCTTGACCGCCTTGGCGGCGATCTCTTGCAGGAACGTGTCGCTGGATTGGGCGAGCCGCTGGTAAAGCAGGTGCTGCCAGGTCGAGAACAGCAATTGGCGCGCAATCGTCCGCCCGAAGTCGCCGTTGGGCTGCTCGACCAGCAGGCAATTGCGAAAATCGAGTACGTCGCGGTGGAAGGCCAGCGTGTCGCCGTCCCGGCCCTCGTTTTCGCACGCACCCGCGGCATCGAGTAGATGCGTGGCCTGGCCGATCAGGTCGAGCGCCAGATTGGTGAGGCTTAAGTCGACCTCGAGCGCCGGCGCGTGGCCGCACCATTCGCCCAGCCGCTGGCCGAGGATCAGCGCATCGTCGCCGAGCCGCAGCAGGTAATCGAACCGCGCCGAATCGGGCTCGCCGGCGGCCTCGGCGTCAAATGCGCCCGCGGGCCGCGACTTCTGCGCGACCGCCTCGTCCTCGGACCGGATCGGCGGAAGCGAGGGCGTCAAATGTGCTTCACCTCGTCGGGGATGTCGTAGAACGTCGGGTGGCGGTAGACTTTGTCGGCCGCGGGCTCGAACAGCGGCCCCGCCTCATCGGGATCGGAGGCGACGATCTCGGCCGAGGGCACGACCCACAGGCTCACCCCTTCCTGCCGCCGCGTGTAGGTGTCGCGCGCGTGGCGAAGCGCGAGCTCCGCGTCAGGAGCATGAACGCTGCCAACGTGACGATGCGACAAGCCAGCCTTGGCACGGACGAATACCTCCCACAGCGGCCAGTCACCCGTCGCGCCTTTGCTCACGCCGCGGCCCTTGCCTGCCGCATGGCCTCGTGCGCGGCGGCCGCCTCCCGGACCCAGGCGCCGTCGTCCCAGGCGGCGCGGCGCGCGGTCATGCGCTCCTTCGCGACCGGGCCCTCGCCGCGGACCACCGCATAGAACTCGTCCCAATCGACCGCCCCGAAATCGTAGCCGCCCTTTTCCTCGTTCCATTTGAGGTCGGGGTCCGGAACCGTGAGCCCGAGAAAATCCGCCTGCGGCACGGTGATATCGACGAATTTTTGCCGAAGCTCGTCGTTGGTCTCGCGCTTGATCCGCCAGCGGATCGATTGCGCGCTGTTGGGCGAATTGTCGTCGGGCGGGCCGAACATCATCAGGCTCGGCCACCACCAGCGATTGAGCGCGTCCTGCGCCATGCGCTTCTGCTCGGCCGTTCCGCCGGCCATCGCGATCATGATCTCATAGCCCTGGCGCTGGTGGAAACTCTCCTCCTTGCACACCCGCACCATCGCCCGCGCGTACGGCCCGTAGCTGGTCCGCTGCAGCGGCACCTGGTTCATGATCGCGGCGCCGTCGACCAGCCAGCCGATCGCGCCAATGTCGGCCCAGGTCAGCGTCGGATAATTGAAGATCGTCGAATATTTGGCTTTGCCCGAGTGCAAAGCCTCGATCATTTCCTCGCGGCTGGTGCCGAGAGTCTCCGCCGCGCAGTACAGATAGAGCCCGTGCCCGGCCTCGTCCTGAACCTTGGCGAGCAGGATCGCCTTGCGCCGGAGCGAAGGCGCCCGGGTGATCCAATTGCCCTCCGGAAGCATGCCGACGATCTCGCTGTGCGCATGCTGCGAGACCTGCCGCACCAAAGTCCGCCGATAGGCTTCGGGCATCCAGTCCTTGGGCTCGATGAACTCGTCCGCCGCGACCCGCGCCTCGAACGCCTCGAGCAGCTTCGGGTCTTCGAGCGACTGGACGCTCGCGCTCTTCTGAAGTTCGGTCGTGTACATGGTTGCTATCTAGCCTCTGGGGACCCAACGTTCAAACGTCGACCACCGGTCCGCCGATCGTGCGCGAATAACCGGTGAACTCCGCAATGGGCCGGCCGTCCGACGTGCGCACCGCGACGCGCGTCACACCGCTTCGTCCCGAAGTCGAGAGCGCTTCGGCCTCGGCGATCAGCGTTTCGCCCTCCTCGGCGCTGCCGAGGAAGACGATCGACGCCTGCGCGGCGACGGCCTTGTCGTTCTTGCCGTTGCAGACATAGGCGAAGGCCGTATCGGCGAGCGCGAACACGATCCCGCCGTGGACGGTACGGTGACCGTTGAGCATGTCGGCGCGCAGCGTCATCGACAGCCGCGCATAGCCGGCGCGCGCTTCGTCGATGACGATCCCCCACGCCGGGCCGGTGCCTTCCTGGCCCAGCATGTGACGCGCGACTTTGCTGGCGAGATCGTCTGCGGTCATTGTCCCCCCTACCGTCATGCTGAACTTGTTTCAGCATCCATTTTGTTCGTAGGGCGGTGGCGCTGCCAAATGGACCCTGAAACGAGTTCAGGGTGACGGCGGAGGGAAAAGTGCCGACCAACGAAACCATCCTGTTCGAAAAATCCGACGGGATCGCGCGCATCACCCTCAATCGCCCGGACCGGCTCAACAGCTTCAACGTGGCGATGCACCATGAGCTGCGCGACGCGCTCGACCAGCTCGACGATGTCCGGGTCGTCATCCTCACCGGCGCCGGCCGCGGCTTCTGCGCCGGGCAGGACCTCGCCGATCGCTCGGCGGGACCGGAAGAAGTCGTCGATCTTGGAGTGACGGTCGAAACCTGCTGGAATCCGTTGATCCGGCGCCTGTCCGGCCTTCCCCAGCCCGTAATTGCGCGAGTCAACGGTGTCGCCGCCGGAGCAGGCGCGAACATCGCGCTCGCCTGCGACCTGGTGGTCGCGGCCAAGTCCGCCAAATTCATCCAGAGCTTTTCAGCGATCGGCCTGATCCCCGACAGCGGCGGAACCTGGGTGCTCCCACGCCTCGTCGGCCAGGCGCGCGCGCTCGGCCTGGCGCTCACCGGCGAGCCGCTGCCCGCCGAGCAAGCCGCGCAATGGGGGCTGATCTGGAAGGCGGTCGAGGACGACGCGCTGGATGCGGAGGTGGACGCGCTCGCCGCCAGGCTGGCGTCGCTCCCGCCGCTTGGACTTGCCGAGACCAAGAAGATGATCCGCTCGACCTGGTCGCGGACCCTCGACCAGGAGCTCAACGAAGAGCGCAACGAAATGCGCCGCCTCGGCTTCACCGAAGACTATCGCGAAGGCGTCGCGGCATTCCTCGAGAAGCGCAAACCCAACTTCACCGGCCGCTAAGGACCGACAGGCAATGAAAACCGCCCAGCTACTCAATTATGCGCGCGACGGCTGGATTGCCGGCGAGGGCAGCCTCGCCGAATTGCCGAGCGCCATCGACGGCTCACCGGTCGCGGTGACCGGCAGCGGCGGGCTCGATTTTGGCGGCATGCTGCGCCACGCCCGCGCCGTCGGCGGTCCGGCCCTGCGCAAGATGACGTTCCACGAGCGTGCCCGGATGCTCAAGGCGCTGGGCCAGGCGATCATGGCCCGCAAGGAAGAGCTGTACGAGCTCAGTTACTCGACCGGCGCGACGCGCAAGGACGGCTGGATCGACATCGAGGGCGGCGCCGGTACCCTGTTCTCCTTCTCGTCGAAGGGCCGCCGCGAGCTTCCCGACGGCCATGTGCTCCTCGACGGGCCGCTCGAGACGCTGTCGAAGAACGGCACCTTCATGGGCCAGCACATTTTCACCCCGCTGCAGGGCGCGGCGGTGCACATCAACGCGTTCAACTTCCCGGTGTGGGGGATGCTCGAGAAGCTCGCGCCGACCCTGCTCGCCGGAGTTCCGGCGATCGTCAAACCGGCCTCCGCGACCGCTTACCTGACCGAAGCCGCGTTCCGGGTCATGATCGAATCGGGCCTGCTGCCGCCCGGTGCGGTGCAGCTGATCGTTGGCGGCGTCGGCGACCTGTTCGACCATTTGTCGTGCCAGGACATGGTCAGCTTCACCGGCTCGGCGGCGACCGCGATGAAGCTCCAGGCATATCCGGTAATCGCCCGCGAATCTGTCCGCTTCGTCGCCGAGCGCGATAGCTTGAACGCCTCGGTGCTCGGGCCCGATGCCGGCCCCGGAACCCCGGAGTTCGACCTGTTCGTCAAGGAGGTCGCGACCGAGATGACGGTCAAGGCGGGGCAGAAATGCACCGCGATCCGCCGCGCCATGGCTCCCGCCGAGCATCTCGACGCGGTCGAAAATGCGCTTGGCGAACGGCTCGCGAGAACCAAGGTCGGCGACCCGCGCGCCGAGGATACGCGGATGGGGGCGCTGGTCAGCAAGGCGCAGCGCGACGACGTCCGCGCCCGGATCGCCGAGCTCGAAGCGGCCGGGGCGCGGATCGTCGCCGGCGACCCGTCGGCCGACCCGCCGGTCAAGGGCGGCGCGTTCCTGCAGCCTGTGCTGCTGCGCACCGATGACCCGTGGCATTGCGCGGCGGCGCACGATGTCGAGCCGTTCGGCCCCGTATCGACGATCATGCCGTACAAGGATCTGGGCGATGCCATCGAGCTGGCCAATCGCGGCCGCGGCAGCCTGTGCCTGTCGCTGTTCACGCATGACGGCGCGACCGCGCGGGATTTTGTCCAGGGCGCGGGCGCATTTCATGGGCGCATGCTGGTCGTCGACCGCACCAGCGCCGCCGAATCGACCGGCCACGGATCGCCGCTCCCGGTGCTGACCCACGGCGGCCCCGGCCGGGCCGGCGGCGGCGAGGAGATGGGCGGCGTGCGCGGCGTCAAGCATTACATGCAGCGCACCGCGCTCCAGTCGTCGCCGGCGATGATCGCGGCGATCACCGGCGCCTTCATCGACGGCTCGCCCAAGCGCGCGGTCGATACTCACCCGTTCCGCAAGCGCATGAGCGAGCTTCAAATCGGCGATACGCTCAAGACCGGCAGCCGGACCGTCAGCATCGACGACATCGAGCATTTCGCGAATTTCACCGGCGACAAATTCTACGCCCACATGGACGAGGAAGCGGCGAAAGCGAGCCCGATATTCGAGGGCCGGGTCGCTCACGGCTATCTGATATTAAGCTTCGCGGCCGGCTTGTTCGTCGATCCGGACCCCGGCCCGGTGCTCGCCAACACCGGCCTCGAGAACCTCAGCTTCCTGACCCCGCTCTATCCCGGCGATTCGATGCGGGTCGAGCTCACCGTCCGCTCGAAATCGCTGAAGAGCGAGGAAACCGGCGTCGTCCGCTGGGCGGTCGAAATCCTCAACCAAAAGGACGAGCTCGTCGCCACCTACGACCTTTTGACCGAGAACGTTCCGTAAGCGCAGGAACGGCAGTCTCCGTCGACGGCCACCCCCACCTAGCCTCCCCCATCAAGGGGGAGGGACTCTTTTACCGGCTGCCCAGCTCGGCGATTGCCTCGTCGATGATCCGCTGGTCGGCGCTCGGATCGTCGCGCTCGGCGATCAGCCGGGCCGCGGCCCGGGTCGCGGCATTGGCTGCGGCGGCGCGCAATTGCTTGACCGCGGCGCGCTCCTCGGCGGCGATCTTGTCCTCGGCCATGCGGCCGCGGCGCTCGACCAGCGCCTCGGCGTCGCTCTTGGCTTTGGCGACGATCTCTCCGGCCTCGCCATGGGCGCGCTCGACGATCGCCGCCGCCTCGGCGTCGGCGGATTTCGCTTTCGCCTGATATTCTTGCTTCAGCGCTTCGGCTTCCTCGCGCAGCGCCTCGGCTTCGGCGAGCTGGCTGCGGATCAGCGCGATCTTGGCGTCGAGCGCCTTGCCGATCGCTGCCGGCACCTTTTTCCAGGCCAGGATCGCGAACACGACGAGGATCGCCAGCGCGATGAACATCGGCGCGGTGACGCCGAACACGCTGGGCGCCGCATGGACCGCATCGGATCCGTGCTCGACGGCGGCGACCGCCCCTAAGTGCAGCTCAGACATGGAATTCCGCCTTGACCGCGGCGGCGGCCGGGCCGCGATCGACCTTGGCGCCAGTCAGCCGGGTGACCATCTCCTGCGTCGCCTCGACCGCCACCGCCTCGACTTCCGACCGGGCAGCGTCGGAGGCCGAGCGAATCTTGGCCTCCGCCGCGGCGATCTTCTTGGCGATCTTCTCGGATGCGGCGCGGACCCTGGCTTCGGTCTCCAGCGCGGCCGCCTGCCGGGCTTCGCGGGTCAGCTCGGCCGCCTCGGCGCGGCTCTCGTCCATCCGCGCCCGATACGCCGCCTCGGTCTCCTCAGCCGCGGCTCGCGCCGCCTGAGCGCTCGCCAGATCCTCGGCAATGGTCTTCTGGCGCAGCTCGACCGTCGACTGGATCTTCGGAACCATCCCCCGGGCAATGCCGAAATAGATGATTCCGAACACAACCAGCAGCCAGAACAGCTGCGAGAAGAAGATATCCGAAAGCTGATAAATCTGGGGCATCGAAGCGGCGGCCGTGCCTTATGCGCTGGGCGGCGCGTACAGGATAATCATCGCCACTGCGAAGGCGATCAGGCCAAGCAGCTCGGCGGCGGCAAAGCCGATGAACAACCGGCCCTGCTGGCCGTCGGCGGCCGCCGGGTTCCGAAGCGCGCTCTCGAGGAACGAGCCGAACACATTGCCGACGCCGATCGCGGCGGCGCCAACGCCGATTGCGGCGAGGCCGGCACCGATCACTTGTGCGGAAGTCAGGTCCATCTTGGAAACTCCTTTTGTCGAAACTCTAGTGAAGGTTGATCGCGTCGTTGAGATAGAGGGTCGTCAACAAAGCGAAGACGTAGGCCTGGATCGCGCAAACCAGAAGCTCGAGCGCGGTCACGAAGACGATGAAGAGGAAGCTCAACAGGCCGACGCCGATGCCCATCGCGCCGCCGTTGAAGCCGGTGACGATGAAACTTCCGAACACTTCCATCAGGATGTGGCCGGCGATCATCGCCACGAACAGCCGCAAGCCGAGGCTGAACGGCCGCACCATGAACGAGATGAACTCGATCGCGGCGATCAGCGGCACCATCACCTTCGGCGTGCCGTGGGGAATGAACAGCGAGAAGAAATGCAGTCCGTGACGCCAGAAGCCGACGATCAGCACGATCGAGAAGCTCAACACGGCAAGCACGCCGGTGATGCTGAAATGGCTGGTCGTCGTGAACTGGTGCTGGCCCGGGATAATCGACAGCGGGAACAGGCCGAGCAGGTTCGCGGTCAGGATGAAGACGAACAGCGAAAAGATGTACGGAACGAACTTCTTGCCTTCGGGCCCGATGTTGACGTTGACCATGTCGTCGATGAAGCCGGTCAGGCCTTCGACGGCGGCCTGCCAGCGGTTCGGGACAAGCTGGCGCTTCATGCCCATCGCCATGAACCCATAAATCACGACGAGCGCGATCAGCAGCCACAGCGAACTGTTCGTGAAGCTGATGTCATAGCCGCCCACGTTCAGCGGGAGCAGCGGCTCCACGGTGAACTGGTGCATTGGATCGATCTTGCCCTCGGACGCCACTTGAACTCGCTACCTCTTTTAAGAACCTGCGCCCGGAGGCGTCTTCGAAACCCGCAAGACGTTCACCACCCCGACGCCGAAACCGACAAACAGCATCAGCAGGAAGAGCGTCGGAAAGGTCCCGAACAACGAGTCCAGGCCCCAACCGATGATCCCGCCGCCGGCCGGCGCGCCGACCAGGTGACCGAACATCTGCTGCCAAATCCGAGTAGTCGGATTGGGCACCGCCTTGTGGATCCGCTTCGCCTCCGCCGCTTGCACCCGTTCCAGCCGCTCCTCGAGCGAACCAAGCCGTGCGTCCGGTGGAAGCTTTGGGTCCTGCCCGGTCTCGTCCGTCGCCATGCATCTCCCCTGTGCGTCGCCCCGGCCATGATTGGGGGATTCTAGGGACGAGGAACATGGCGGCGATGGAGCCCGCCAAGGCGCGGCTCCTTTATGAACCGGCGGGGGGATAGTCAACCGCCGCGGACGATCACCGGCAGTAGCTGGGCACCGGTGCGGGCTGTCCGGCAAGGCGCCGGCGCCACTGCCCGTCGGCCCACATATAGGCTTGCCCGACCTCGATCCGCGCCAGCAGCTGGCAGCCGGTCGCGATTCCGGCCGCCTGGGGCGTGACGCCGCGACGGGAGGAGAGGCCAAGATACAGCG
Organism: Sphingomicrobium sp.; assembly: GCA_035512655.1. GTDB lineage: Bacteria > Pseudomonadota > Alphaproteobacteria > Sphingomonadales > Sphingomonadaceae > Sphingomicrobium. The sequence continues at coordinate 189,204 of DATKDM010000022.1, forward strand.
TGCGGCGGCGGATATTGACGGCCGCGACCTGCTTTTGAATCGCGGCGGGAGCCGCTCCCGGATATCCCATGTAACCGTCGTACCGCTCGCCGACGATGCCGGCGCGCAGGGCGGCGCCCAGCTGGGCGCTGGGTTGGGCAGCGGCCTTTGTCGGCACCGCAATGGCCAGCATCGCGGCGGCAACCGCAGCCGTTGCGAGCTTCATCACTGCGCCCCCGGCGGCTGGGCCTGCGGGAAGGCCTGCGGGTTCTCGCGGATCAGCCGGTCGGCGTCTTCCTGGAGCCGCACCAGCACTTCCTGCCGGATGTCGACGTTGAGGTTGATCTCGATCGGCTTGTCCGGAGACTCCACCGTGATGCATCCAGCCAGCGGGAGCGCCAGCGCCGCGCCCGACAGGAGCAGCAGGGTGGATTTCAATTTTGCCTTGGTCATGGTCTTACTCGCTTGGCTGTGGCGGTTGGGGGGTTACTTTGACCTCGTCCGCGGGCGTGGTCCGGGTCTGGTCTTCCTCTTTGCTTATGGTGCGCGTCTCGGTGACGATCCCCGGCGCATCGAGCGGGAACGGCATCACGGGTTCGATGACGGTGGTCGGATCCTTGAAGCCTTTGGCGGTCTGGATGAGCGCGCGGAATGGGCCTCGGATGTTGAGGTTGAGCCGCAGCGGGACCTTGCTGAAGGCGCCGCGCGCCAGGCCGGCGAGGAACCCGCCTTCATTGCCGAGCGAAATCTCATTGATCGTAAAGCGCGACGCGAATTCGCCGGCAAGGTCGCCGTCGAGGCGAATGATCATCGACCGGTAGCGAATGTTGCTGAGGAGATCGAAGGCGACTCCACCGACCAGGCCCGTGTCCGGTTTCGTGCCGGTGTAGCGGAACTCGCCCCCCGGGGGCCGTGAATCGAGCCTGCCGCCGACCAGCCGGCCGCCCGACTCGTCGAAGATCATCGGGAGGACCCCGTCGAAGGTGCCGGTGATCATGATCCCCTCGAAGCCGAGGCTGTCGATAAAGGTTTTCGCGTTGAATCCGTCGACCTGGAACGTCAGCCGCTTGGCGCTCGGCCGGTTGAAGTTGAGGATGGTCTCCTGGAGGAGCAGCGAACCTCCCATGAAGGGCCAGACCCCGCGCTCAACCCTGACCAACTGGTCGGGCAGCAACTGGTAAGTGATCACTCCGTCCTCGACGAGGATGCCGGGGTTGATCGACCCGGCCGTCGCCGTCTGGCCGGGTGCCGTCTCGAGCGCCAGCAGATCGGTAAACCGGATCGTCGTCGTGAGATCGGTAACTGGGCCGAACGGCGCCGCCAAATCCATGTTCACGGTCGTGAACTCGCCGCTCGAGGTGGCCTCGCCATCGCGGCCCCAGTCGATCCGCCCCTGTCCGCTGACCGAGCCCTCGACCAGCGCGACGACGCCTTCGGTCAGGCGAGTCAGCTCTTCCGGCTGCAGGCTCTGCCCAAAGGTGATGCCGGGCACGTCGAGCTGCGCGTGACCCCCACCGGTGGCGAGGTCATGCTCGATTGCGACGTCGGTTACCTTGATGCCGGTGTCGGGATGCTGAAGCGTGCCGCCCGCGCGAATGTCGTTGCCCGCGAGAACGAAGCGGAAATCGCGGCTGCGCAGCGGGTAGAAGCGCGGCTCTTCGGCGCGGTCGTGGAGCATCAACTCGCCGTCGATCGCCAGGTCGCCGTGGTAGACGCGCCACTTTGCATTGGCATCCCGGATCAGCAGCGGGACATTCCCGATGACCGCTTCGGCGTTGCTGAGCGTACCGCTGACGCCGCTGCCGCGGAACGTCCCAAGCACCCTGTCCGCCTCGACGAGGATAGGCGAATCGGGGTCGCCAAGCCGCATCACCGCTCCGGTCAGCCTGAACTCCTTATCGTCGACGATGCGCGCGCTCTGGGCGGTCACCCGCAGCGGGGTGTCGCCGAGCCTGCCCTGCAGAACCGGATTGGCGACCCGGGCGCCAATGTGCAGCGATCCACCGGGGGCCTGCGAAATGATCGCGGGCTGGCCGGCCGGGCAGATCGGCAGCTGCGTTGGGCCGATTTGCAGCTCTCGGAAGCGAAGATATTCGACGCTTGCGGCGATGCAGCTGCGGCCCATGGTGAAGCCGCCGTTGGCGCCGAGTCTGGCGTTGATCGGCAGGCGCAGGCCACGCACCTGGCCGTCGGGAAAAGCGCCGTCGACCCGCGCTTCCGTGCTGATCTCGGTTGAACCGTCCGGCCTGGCGCTGAAGCGGATCGGCGCCATCGCCAGGCGCGAGCCGCGCGCCGTGTAGGGCGCGAATTCGGCGACGCCGCTCAACGGCGCACCGATGCGCGGCTGGCGCATTGCGATGCGCCCGGTGGGCAGGCCGCCGCCCGAGGTCTGGATCAGGCCGTCGATCCGCATCCGTCCGCTCGGCCAATAGTAGGAGACGCCATCGCCGCCCGAAATGCGGACCCGGGCGCCGGCCGGGCCGGTGACCTCGGCGGATTCGATGCGCGCCCCGCCGCCGCCGGCGAAATTCACCAACCGGATTTCGCCATCGACGTCGAAGTTGCGCACGGTGCGGCCGATGGCGGCGCCGATCGCCGTCGCGACCGGTCCGACCGGGGTGTTTTCGGCCGCGGCCAGCGGGCCCGTGATGCTGGCCAGCATCCCCGGGTCGAGCGTCGCGCCATTGGCCGCATAGTCGCCGACAAACGCAAAGGTCCCGCCGGTGATGCCAAGCCGATAGCGGCCGTTCAACCGCGTCCGCTCGGCGGACACGGTCGCCAGCCGCGACCGCTGCGCAGCCAGCTTGACCGTTCCCAGCGTCGCTGAAGGATCGCCGCGGAAAGTCAGGTCGCCGACGAAGGCGGCAAGCCCGTTGCCGCCGGCGGTCAGGGTGGGGATCGCCATCCGGCCCCGGCCCTCATAGCGGGTGAAGGATTCGTTGAAGCGGCTGTTGATGTCCAGGCGCGGCCCGATCATCTGGAACCGGCTTTGCGGACAGGTGAGCCGATCGACCGCCAGCGGGCCATCCACGCGCGGCCGGCGGGCCTTCACTTCAATCGCCACATTGGCGTCCAGGCCGATGATTTCGCATCGGCCAAGATCCAACCGCGGGCTGGCGGCGGCCATCCGGCCTTCGAAGCCACCGGACAGGTTCCCGGATCCTTCGAGCGCCATGCCCAGCGGACCGTAGGGCGTCGCCAGGCTGATGCTGCTGTCGGCGACGTCGAGCACGAAATTTGGGAGCTCAAATGGCTTGTCGGTCGGCGGCGGCAGCAGCTTGTCGATCTGGCCCCAGCTTACGCGCCCGTCGATCACCCGGCCGCGCAGGCGCACGCCGCGGGCCACGACGCGGTAGATTTCGACGCTCCCGTTCCATTTGATGTGCGTCTGGATCTGCGCGAAGCGGGCTGTGAGGTCGGGCCGCTGCGGGTCGCCGATGACGAGATTGCTGACCTGCTGGGTGCGCAGCCCGACCCGATCGATCCGGTAGGTCGCGTCAACGGCTCTGCGTTCGAATTCGCGCTCGAGGAACTCGGTGGCGAGGGGGCGTCGCGCGATCCACAGGCCGGCCAGCGCGACGAGCAGCAGGATCAGCAGGCCGATTCCAACGGTCATGAAGGCGCGGCGCCCGCGATAGCGGCGTACGCGCACCGCGCCGGAGCCCGCGCTGGAGCCCTCGCCGGGATCTAGTCCGCCGTCATCTGTTGGCCTTTCCACCATCGGCTTCTACAAACCCCCGCCGCGCAGGCCCGTTCCGTCACCGGCACGACCGCGCCATTGCCCTTCCGCACTGCGTCTTTCCAGCCGCCGAAATCTGTGGTTGATGGGCTGGCAGCTCGGGCAGTCGCGACAGGAGGCGGCATGCGGAGCACAGCCACGACCAGCGCCGAGGATCGCAGCGGCCACCGCGCGCGGCTGCGGCAACGGCTGTTCGACGGTGGGCCCAGGGCGCTGCTCGACCACGAGCTGGTCGAATATCTGCTCGCTTTGTCGATCCCGCGCCGCGACACCAAGGGCCAGGCCAAGAAGCTGGTTGGCGCATTCGGCGGAATCGGCCCTTTGCTGAGCGCCAGCCCGGAAACGCTCAAGCGCGAAGGTCTGAGCGAAGCGACGATCGGGGCCTTGAAGATCGCCGAGGCCACCGCGCTGCGCCTCCTGGAGACAAAGGTCGAGGGCCGGCCGTTGCTGTCGAACTGGGAGGCGCTCGGCGACTACCTCCAGGCGGCGATGGCCCATTCGACGGTGGAGGAAGTCCGGGTCCTGTTCCTAAACGCCAAGAATCTGCTCATCGCCAATGAATCGATGTGGCAGGGCTCGGTCGACGAGGCGTCGGTCCATGTCCGCGAAGTCATCAGCCGCGCGATCGCATTGGGCGCAACCGCGCTGATCATGGTCCACAACCATCCGAGCGGCGATTCGACGCCGAGCACCCAGGACATCCGCCTGACCCGCAACCTCGTCGAGGCCGGCAAGCACATGAAGATCACCGTCCACGACCATGTCATTGTCGGCTCGCAAGGACGGACGAGCCTCAAGGCGCTGGGGCTGATTTGACGCCTGCACCAATGTTCGTTTTCGACCCAAAGCGGACATTAGGCATGGACGTCGCACCGAAGCTTGATACTTTAGCATTCATGGGTGCGAGGAAGTGCTACGCAATCGCTGATACGCCGAGAGCCGTGGTGGCGTTAGTCGCGCCGTTTGCTGCACTTTGCGCCGCAACATTTGCGTTGAGCAGCAAAGGTTACGGTCTGGCTGACTATCCCGACTTACTCGCGTCCGGTGAGCTTAGCTGGTTCAGGCAAAGCGTAGGCATCGTCGCTCTGGCAGTTTGGGTTGTCAGGTATTTCCCCCCAGCATGGTCAGCCCTTTGGGACGGCCCATGCCTCGTATCCGCCGATGAACGGACATTGTTTCTCCCCGCTGGCCGGCGTGTCGCGCTCGCGGCTGTGAAGCGGGTGGAGGTCCATCGCGGACCTTTCAGAAAATCGGCACATTTCGCCACTAGCGACGGCAATTTCGGCGTCTCCCTGATTTTCGTTCCCCGTTCGTCCGATACGCTGCTCCGCAGGCTTTCAGAGGCTCATGCGGTTCCCGCGTAGTGTCCGCTTCCGACCCAAAGCGGACATTAGCAGGTAGCCTTCAATCCTCGTCAGAAGCTCGCAACCAATTTGCGTGGAGGTAGAGCGACAACTCTCGGAGATGCATCCCCCAGTGAATCTCGAATAGGAACCTGAAGTGCCAATGCGCATCGTCGGCACCCAAGTTCTCGAACCTCCAGACCACCTCTTCGAGATCGCCCGCAATGTCGGCCAGATCGTCTATTGCGTCCCCGACCAGACTTTCTTGGGTTATAGGCTTCATCGGGTCCGCAACTGCGTAGTAGCCATAGTCGGGAAACCTCTTCCCCAGCTTGGCATAACGCTCTTTGTAATTTTCGAAGCCATGCGTCGGCGATTCTCGGTCTTCTTCCGCTGGATCGCCATCCGGCGCCTCGTGGTAGGCCATCGCGAGTTGGTCGAGTGCTCGCGCGAGCTCACGACCAGACGGGGCCGCACCGTCGTTTAGCAGCGCGAGAAAGCCGCGAACGGCCGCGATTGTGGGAGTGTCTTCCATCGCTCGACGCTTACAGGCAGTGTGTTGATGTCCAATGTCCGCTTTCCACCCATTCCAGACATTGGGGCAGTGTCTGCTGCTCTCGAACCATTGCGGTCATTCACCATTGGGGTATTCTCTTAGAATGAAATCAATTCTCGCCCTGTGTCTGAGTATAGGATTGGCAGCCGACCATGCGGCTCCTGCGTCTGAGCATCGAACACTGATGACATTCATCGAGAACAAGGTGCGCTTGCCCGACGGCGCTCGGCCGATTGAAGAATACTCGCGGAACTATGCTCGCCGCCCGGACGGGATGATTATTGGAATCTATGTCACTCCGCATCAGCCAGTGGCGGTAGACGAAGGCTGCGAGGTGATGCTCGAAGACTTCGAAAGCAGACCCTGCTCAGATGCAGAGGTCGCTGAACTGGTGCAGCAAGACCTTGATATGGCTGCGACATACGGGAAGGCCGGTCAATCGCGCTGGTTTGACGATTACCGCGATTTACCTTTTATCTCGGACGGTGGCTGTGCGCAGGTTGAGATCACCTTCGATCCACGGTCAAACGAAATTGAGCGCGCCGATTGTAATGGCGTGGCCTAATGTCCACTTTCCACCCAAAGCGGACGTTGCAATGCCTTTCCGTTGAGAACGTGCGTGTTGCTCTTATAGTGGCTCCTGTGAAATTTCCGGCACTCTACACATTCACTGCAGTGGCGATACTAGCGGCAGTTGCCGGCTGCGCGCACGACGGCAATAGCCCGACTACTGACCTCGTTGTCTTTGGAAAGGTCAGAACGTTAGCTTATGAACCACTCGATGACCTTGGCGACAGCCAAATCACCGCGCGGATAACGATTACGCGTGTGCTTAGCGGGCGCCCTCCTTCATCAGTGCTGACAATCAAATACATCGCGCACGCCGGCCTTACTCCAGATCAGGAATTTCGATTTCACCTTCAGCGCTCGACCGAAGGGATTTGGCTTGTTTGCAGCGGTGGCGAAGGACGTAGGGGCTACATTTGCCGATAACGCGATACGTCCGCTTTCCACCCATTGCGGACAATCTCATAGGCCTCCACATTGACGATATGAAAGCGATCGACGCCGACACGCTAGGCCAACTTCCGCTCACCGAAATCACTAGGGTCACGTTCTACAAGCGGGATGAAATGACGACCGATCTCATTTGCTGTGAGGTTATTCTAGATGGACAGGCGTGGACGTTCCATGAGGAGTTGTTCGGCTGGGACATATTGCTCCAGCATCTCTACAAGCTGCCCGGCTTCCGCACGGACTGGTATGCAGCCGTTTCTCAGCCGCCGTTCGCCACGAGGGAAACGGTAGCGTTTAGCCGTCAATAGAGTGTCCGCTTTCGACCCATTGCGGACATTGAGCGCTTTCGACATGCTGCCCATCATGGCCATTCATCACCTGAGAACTTTAACGACGCTAACCTTGGTAGGAGGACTGTGTCTCAGTTCCCCGGCTAATGGCTGCGAATACACCGATCGGCTTTTTCAACTCCCCGAGGAAACGGAAGCCGAAGCTCGTACAAGGTCTGAGGCAATTTTCCGCGAAGGCTTTGTGATCCGCCATTGGGCGCGGGAATCGTTCGATATTAAAAACGCATCGACTGTCTACATCGGTCGAGTAGTGGCTAACGATCGCGGTCAAGGAACCGGCTCAAGGCCGAGTTCCACGGTCGAGCCGATTGAGGCCATTGTAGGTTCTCTGCCGTCTGGCAGACGCAAACTGGCTGAAGCCTTGGGCCACAGTTGCTCCAACTATGGCGATGGATATGGCGACGGCGAAGGGTCCGCCGCTAAAGTCGGAAGCCTTGTCGTAGTCTTCGAGGGCCTGCCCAAATCGCAGGAACGACCAAACGGGATTGATAGTCTCCGCGCCACTTCAATCCGTAACGATGACTTGCTTGAGCGATTGCAGAGGCACGGAAATGACCTAGATGTCGAGTAGGTCATCAGCGGCCAATGTCCGCTTTCCACCCAAAGCAGACATAAGCTCCCCATTTGATGCGGCGCGGCGCCTCTGCTAGCCGCCGCGGGGATGGTTCCGCGCTACTCCCGCCCGCAAATAACGGCGATCTGGTCCGCCGAAAACCGCTATAAAATCTGGTTCGCGATCGAGGTGTTCGCGGCCGAGGCGATGGGCCGCGCGGGCACGATCCCGGCTGAAGACGCCGCGAAAATCCGCGCCGCCTACGATGCCGGCGCGCTTGGCGAGATCGACATTGCGGCGATCGACAGGATCGAGGGGGTCACCAAGCACGACGTCATCGCCTTCCTCACCTGGGCGGCGAGCAAATTGGGGCCCGAAGCGCGCTACCTCCACCAGGGGATGACCAGCTCCGACGTGCTCGACACCGCGTTCGCGGTGCAGTTGAAGCAAGCCGCCGATCTGCTCATCGCCGACCTCGACGAACTCTTATCGGTGCTCAAACGCCGCGCCATCGAGCACAAGAACACGCCGACCATCGGCCGCAGCCACGGCATCCACGCCGAGCCGACCAGCTTCGGCTTGAAGCTCGCTCAGGCCTATGCCGAATTCGACCGCGCCCGCGCCCGCCTGGTCACGGCCCGCGAGGACATCGCCACCTGCGCCATTTCCGGCGCGGTGGGCACTTTCGCCAACGTCTCGCCCGAGATCGAGGCCCATGTCGCCGCAGAGCTCGGCCTTAAGCCCGAGCCGATCTCAACCCAGGTCATCCCGCGCGACCGCCACGCGATGTTCTTCGCGACCCTGGGCGTGATCGCCTCGTCGATCGAGCGGCTGGCGACCGAAGTCCGCCACTTGCAGCGCACCGAAGTGCTCGAGGTCGAGGAGTTTTTCGCGCCCGGCCAGAAAGGCAGCTCGGCGATGCCGCACAAGCGCAACCCGGTGCTGAGCGAGAATTTGACCGGCCTCGCCCGCATGGTCCGAAGCGCCGTCACTCCGGCGCTCGAGAATGTCGCGCTGTGGCACGAGCGCGACATTTCGCACTCGTCGGTTGAGCGGTTCATCGGACCGGACGCGACGATCACTCTCGATTTCGCGCTTGCGCGCCTCACTGGGCTGATCGACCAGCTGCTGGTCTACCCCGAGCGGATGCAAAAGAACCTCGACCGGATGGGCGGCCTCGTTCACTCGCAGCGCGTGCTCCTCGCGCTGACTCAGGCCGGGCTCAGCCGTGAGGACGCCTATGCGGTGGTCCAGCGGCACGCGATGAAAGTGTGGGAAACCGACGGCGAGCGGTCGCTTCTCGAGCTGCTCAAGGGCGACCCGGCGGTAACCGAGCGCATCCCCGCGTCCGAGCTCGAGCAGCTGTTCGATCTCGATCACCATCTGCGTGCAGTCGATGCTATATTCGAGCGGGTATTCGGCGCCGGAGGGGAGTGAAAGTGGCAGGCCCGCGGGACCGCGACGTTCAGCTATCGGACTCGCCGTTTACTCCGGCCGCGCCGGTGCCGGGGGACGTGCAGACCCAGTCGGCGGGATTCGTCCTTGAACTGTCCTCCGACTGGCTGATTCTGAGGGCTTCCGAGAACGTCCACGAATTCCTCGGCGAATATCACGTCTCACTGATCGGTGAGCCGCTGGCGAACTTCTTTCGTGCCCAGCCTCTGCACGACCTGCGCAACACGGTGTCGCGGCAAAGCGGAAGGAGCGGCATTGCGCGCGCGTATCGCGTCCGCCTGACCGACGATCCGGGCTGTTTCGACATCGCCTTCCAGCTTAGCGGCGGCAAGATCCTGTTCGAAGGCGTGCCGAGTGCGAACGAAGACTTCGGCTCGGGCTACGGAGCGGTCGGCGGGCTGATCGACGAGCTTGTCGCCGAGGATCGCGAGGGGCTGCTCGAGGGTGCCGCGCGACGGATGCGCGCTCTCACCGGTTTCGACCGCGTCGCCGTGTCCATCGGCGACGACCGCGCCGAGAGCAGCCGCGGGAATTTCGCCCCTCGCAAAACCGACGCATCGCTCAATTTTCCGCCGCTGGTTGGCGACACTCGGGCCTCGCCGATGTCGCTGTTCCCGCGCATTCCGGACGACCGAGCGCCGGAGCGCGCATTGCTGCGTTCACCCTCGCTTCAACAATTAGAGGATCTGCGGGCGCAGGGAGTTCGGTCGATACTCAGCGTGCCGCTCTTTCTCGACGGGCAGCCGGCGGGATGGATCGAATGCGAGGACCGCAATCCGCGCGAGCCCAGTTTCGAGCTCCACGCCGCCGCCGAGCTGTTCGCGCAAATGCTCGCCTTGCGCCTCGAAATCCTGCGGCTGCGGTCCTAGCTGCCGAAGGTTTCCCGCACTCGCTGGAAGAAGCTTTTCGAGGCCGGGCATTCGTCGCCGGTCTCGGTTTTCCGAAACTCCGCGAGCAGCTTCTTCTGCTTGGCGCTCATCCGCCGCGGCGTTTCGACCAACACCCGGGCGACAAGGTCGCCGCGCCCGCGGCCGTTGAGCACGCTCATGCCCGCGCCGCGCTGGCGAAGCTGCTCGCCCGACTGGATGCCCGCCGGAATCTTGATCTCGACGCGACTTCCATCGACGCCCGGAAGATTGATCGACCCGCCGAGCGCGGCCGTGGTGAAGCTCACCGGGCATTCGGCGATCAGTGTCGTCCCGTCGCGCTGATAAAGCGCGTGCCGCTTCATGTGGACGAAAATGTAGAGGTCGCCGCTGGCGGCATTGCGCACGCCCGCCTCGCCTTCGCCTGAGACGCGGATGCGCGTGCCTTCGTCAACCCCGGCGGGAATTTTCACCGAAAGGCTGCGGCGCTTGAGCGCCCGGCCTTCGCCGTCGCAGGCCGCGCACGGATCGGCAATCACTTCGCCGCTGCCGCGACAGTTTGGACAGCCGCGCTCGACGACGAAAAAGCCCTGCTGGGCGCGAACCTTGCCGGCCCCGCCGCACGTCGCGCAGGCTTGGGCGCGGCTTTGTCCGCGGGCGCCCCTGCCCTCGCAGGAATCGCACCGCGCGAGCGCCTCGACGGTGATATTGGCTTCGCTTCCCGCGAACGACTCTTCGATCGTCAGTTCAAGATCGTAGCGCAGGTCGGCGCCGCGGGCGGCGTTCTGGCGCTGCCCGCGTGGGTCCATGAACTCGCCGAAGATCGACGAGAAGATGTCGGAAAAGCCATCGAACCCGCGGCCCCCGAACGGGTCGCCGCCGTTCTGGAACGCGGCTTTGCCAAAGCGGTCGTAGGCGGCCCGCTTCTGCGGGTCCTTGAGGCACTCATAGGCCTCGCTGATCGCCTTGAATTTCGCTTCCTGGTTGGCGCAGCCGCCATGCCGGTCGGGGTGACACTCTTTGGCCAGCCGCCGGTACGCCGCCTTGATCGAGGCTTCGTCGGCACCGCGCGGCACGCCAAGCAGATCGTAGTAATCGGTCTCAGCCATGACCGGCCCAACAGACCGTCACCCCAGCCCATGCTGGGGTCTCAGGGAGGAGTGCGGCGGCCTTCCTCGATGAGATCCCGGCTTTCGCCGGGATGACGTGCCAGAACATTACGCCTTCGGTTCCTCGTCGACCTCGGAGAATTCGGCGTCGACCACCTCTTCCTCCGCGGGCTTGTCCTCAGGGGTCGCGTCCGCACCCTCGCCACCCTGGGGCTCAGCCTGAGCCTGTTGCTGCTCGTACATCGCCTGGCCGAGCTTCATCGCCGCCTGTGTTAGCGCGTTGGTCTTCTCGGTCATCGCGTCGGGGTCGCCGCTTTCGACCGCCGCCTTGGCTTCGGCGACCGCGGTCTCGATCTCCGTTTTCACTTCCGGAGTGACCTTGTCGCCATGCTCCGCCAACTGCCTTTCGGTCGAGTGGATCAGGCTTTCGGCCTGGTTCCTCGCCTCGGCCTCGGCACGGCGCTTCTTGTCCTCTTCGGCGAACTGCTCGGCTTCCTTGACCATCTTGTCGATGTCATTGTCGTTGAGGCCGCCCGACGCCTGGATGCGGATTTGCTGTTCTTTGCCGGTGCCCTTGTCCTTGGCCGACACGTTGACGATGCCGTTGGCGTCGATGTCGAACGTGACCTCGATCTGCGGCACTCCGCGCGGCGCCGGCGGGATGCCGACGAGGTCGAACTGGCCGAGCATCTTGTTGTCGCTCGCCATTTCGCGCTCGCCCTGGAAGACCCGGATGGTGACCGCGTTCTGATTGTCGTCCGCGGTCGAGAACACCTGGCTCTTCTTGGTCGGGATGGTCGTATTGCGGTCGATCATGCGGGTGAACACGCCGCCCAGGGTCTCGATCCCCAACGATAGCGGAGTGACATCGAGCAACAGCACGTCCTTTACATCGCCCTGCAGCACGCCGGCCTGGATCGCCGCGCCCATCGCCACCACTTCGTCGGGGTTGACGCCGGTGTGCGGCTCCTTGCCGAAGAACTCCTTCACCACTTCGCGCACCCGCGGCATCCGGGTCATGCCGCCGACGAGCACCACTTCGGCGACGTCCTTGGCGGAAATTCCGGCGTCCTTGAGCGCCTTCTTGCAAGGATCGAGCGTGCGGCCGATGAGGTCGCCGACAAGCTTCTCGAGCTCGGCCCGGGTGATCGTCTCGACGAGGTGGAGCGGCGTCGTCTGGCCGCCTTCCATGCGGGCAGTGATGAACGGCTGGTTGATCTCGGTCGTCTGGGCCGAGGACAGCTCGATCTTGGCCTTTTCCGCGGCCTCCTTCAGCCGCTGCAGGGCCAGCCGGTCGCCGCGCAGGTCGATACCTTCCTTGGCCTTGAACTTGTCGGCGAGGTAATCGACGATCTTGGCGTCGAAGTCCTCGCCGCCGAGGAACGTGTCGCCGTTGGTCGATTTGACCTCGAACACGCCGTCGCCGATCTCGAGGATCGAGATGTCGAAAGTGCCGCCGCCAAGGTCGTAAACGGCGATCGTCTTGCCGTCCTGCTTCTCAAGCCCGTAGGCGAGCGCCGCCGCGGTCGGCTCGTTGATGATCCGCAACACCTCGAGCCCGGCGATCTGGCCGGCATCCTTGGTCGCCTGACGCTGCGCGTCGTTGAAGTAAGCGGGCGTGGTGATCACCGCCTGGGTGACCGTCTCGCCGAGATAGGCTTCGGCGGTTTCCTTCATCTTCTGGAGGATGAAGGCCGAGATTTGCGACGGGGAATAGTCCTTGCCGCCGGCCTGAACCCAGGCGTCGCCGTTGGGGCCCTTGACGATCTTGTAGGGGACCAGCTCGGTATCTTTCTTGGTGATCGGATCGTCGAACCGGCGGCCGATCAGGCGCTTGACCGCGAACACCGTATTGTCGGGGTTGGTCACCGCCTGGCGCTTGGCCGGCTGGCCAATGAGCCGCTCGCCGTCCTTAGTGAAGGCGACGACCGACGGCGTTGTCCGCGAACCTTCCGCATTCTCGATAACCTTGGGCTTGCCGCCTTCCATCACTGCAACGCAGCTGTTGGTGGTGCCCAAGTCTATGCCGATGACCTTGGCCATGCTTTTCCCTCTTCATTTGCCCCTCGGCCGCCGCAAGGCAGCCGAACTTTGATTTCGCTGGCGATATAGGTGGCTTCAAGCCGACGACAAGGAGTGCGGAGGCCGCTTCGCGCCGGGGATTTCTTCATCTATTCAGCGCCAAGGGGGTGCTTGTGGACGCATTGGCTAACGGCGATTGGCTGACTCGCGAGCGGGTGGTGCGAATTGCCGCCATCGCTGGCCTCGGCTCGATCGCGATGATCGTCTGGCTGTTCGCCTGGTCGCAAGGCACATTGGATGCGCTCGGACGGCCGCTCGGCACGGACTTCTCGAACGTGTGGACGGCGGGCAAGATGGCGCTCGATGGCCGAGCCGCGGAGGTCTGGTCGTGGCCCGATCATTTCGCCGTGCAGCAGGCGGTTCACGGCAAGGCGGACGTCGACCTGTTCGGCTGGCATTACCCGCCGCCGTTCCTGCTGCTCGCGGCAGCGCTGGCCACCTTGCCATACGTGCCGGCATTGATCGCCTGGCAACTGGCGACGCTCGGGCCGCTTGTGTGGATGATGCACCGCCTGGTCCCGCGGCGCGAGACGGTGCTGCTGGTACTCGCAGCGCCGGTCACACTGATTTGCCTGACCCACGGTCACAACGGCTTTCTGACCGCGCTGTTGCTCGGCGGCGGGCTGATGCTGCTCGAGCGGCGGCCGTTCGTTGCCGGCATTCTGTTCGGCTGCCTGATCTACAAGCCGCAGTTGGCGCTGATCCTGCCGCCGCTGTTGCTGGCGACCCTGAACTGGCGCGCGATCGTTGGCGCGGCTCTATCGGCGACGCTGCTGGTCGCAGTGACACTGGCGGTGTGGGGCTGGCCAGTCTGGCAGGCGTTCGCCGACAGCCTGCCGCTGACCCGTTCTGTGGTGCTCGAACAGGGCGCCACCGGCTGGCACAAGATCATGAGCCCGTTCGCGGCGGTGCGCATGTGGGGCGGCGAGATCGCTTTGGCCTATGCGGTGCAGCTGGTCGCGACGTTCGCCGCAATCGCGGCGGTGATCTGGATCGCGCGCAAGCGAGCCGAACCCGAGTTGCGCAACGCATTGGTCTGCGCGGCGGTGCTGATCGCCACGCCCTATTTACTCGATTATGATTTCGTCGTGCTGCTGCCGGCGCTCGCTTTCCTGTGGCTGCATGGGCGGCGCGCCGGCTTTCTGCCGTGGGACAAGAGCCTGATGGCTTTGGTGTGGTTCGCACCTTTGGTGGCGCGGTCGATTGCCTATTTCACTTATCTGCCGCTCGGGCTCGCCACCGCGGTGATCGTCGCGGCGATCGCCATCCGGCGCGCGCGCTCGCGCATCGGTTGAGCCTGCGAAACGCGCCACAAAGACATCAGGGCATCGCCATCCCGCCGTTGACGTGCAGCGTCTGGCCGGTGACGTAGGCCGCCTCGCGGCTGGCGAGATAGACGGCGGCCGCGCCGATATCCTCGCCGCTGCCCATCGCGCCCATCGGGATCGCCGCCAGGATCGCGCTGCGCTGCTGCTCGTTGAGCGCATCGGTCATCGCCGAGCCGATGAATCCGGGCGCGATGCAGTTGACCGTGATCCCGCGTGTCGCGAGCTCGATCGCCAGCGCTTTCGACAGACCGATGAGCCCAGCCTTGGACGCGACATAATTGGCTTGCCCCGGATTGCCGGTCACCGCGACCACCGACGACACCGAGATGATCCGCCCGAACCGCGCCCGCATCATCGGCTTGGCCGCCGCGCGCATCAGCCGGAACGCCGCCTCGAGATTGACCCGGATGACCTGATCCCACTCCTCGTCTTTCATCCGCATGGCGAGGTTGTCGCGGGTGATGCCGGCATTGTTTACAAGGATGTCGAGCTTGCCGAGCGCTTCCACCGCCTGCGGAACGAGTGCATCGACCGCAGCGCCGTCGGACAAATTGCACGGCAGCGCGACGTGATCGCCGCCCAGCGACGCACGGAAGCTTTCAAGCTTGTCGACATTGCTGCCCGACACCGCCAGCCGCGCGCCCTGCACCGCCAGTGCGTTCGCAATCGCCGAACCAAGCCCGCCGCTCGCCCCGGTCACCAACGCGGTCATTCCACTTAGGTCGAACATCCTGATTCCTTAAGTTGGTTCACGCGGAGACGCGAAGCCGCGGAGGGGACGTGATCGTTGACGATCCGTTTCAGCCCTTCTTTCAGAGTGGCGCCAGCAAAATTAATCAGCAGCCCGACAGGCTGTCCTGTAAGCCGAAGATAAGTAAGCAGCTGTTTTGAATGAGCGGCATTCAGCCGCTCTACGGACTTGATCTCCACCAGCAGGCGTCCATCGACAACCAGATCTACCCGAAATGCGGCCGGGAACTGGAGCCCTTCAAACTGGACGTCGACCGGCTTCTGACGGTCAACACCATAGCCGAGCTCTGTGAGCTTGGCCGCGAGTACCGTTTCATAAACGGATTCAAGTAGGCCTGGCCCAAGGGTTTGATGCAGTCGCAGTGCGACATCAATCACATCGCCGCTGACCTGGTCGATGTCTCTCAATCTACTCTCCGCGCCTCCGCGCCTCCGCGTGAACCAACTAAATCGACTTCGCCAGGGCTTCGACATCGTCGATGGTAACGACGCTGGTTGCGTTTGCGTCGGGGGCGGTGCGCTTGACCATCGGGCCGAGCACCTTGCCGCCCAGTTCGACGAACTCACCGACGCCGTCGTCGACCATCGCGACGATGGATTCGCGCCATCGGACCAGGCCCGTCACCTGGTCGACCAGCAGCGCGCGAAGCGTATCCGGATCGGTCTCGGGCGCGGCGGTGACATTGGCGTAAACCGGCACCGCCGGCTCCTCGACCACGACGTAGCTCAGCGCATCGCGCATCGCCTCTGCCGCCGGCTGCATCAGCGGGCAGTGGAACGGCGCCGACACCGGCAGCGGGACCGCGCGCTTGGCGCCCATCTCCTTGGCCATTGCGATCGCCCGGTCGATGGCGCCCTTGTGCCCCGACAGCACGACCTGGCCAGGGTCATTGTCGTTGGCGACCGTGCACACTTCGCCCTGCGCCGCGGCTTCGGCGATCCGGCGCGCGAGCTCGACATTGGCGCCGAGCAGCGCCGCCATCGCGCCGACCCCGACCGGAACCGCCGCCTGCATCGCCTGGCCGCGCAATTTCAACAGCCTGGCGGTGGTGGCGAGGTCGATCGATCCCGCCGCGCACAGCGCCGAATATTCGCCAAGGCTATGGCCGGCGACGAACTGCGCCGCCTTGGAAAGCTCGACGCCCCCTTCGCGGGTCAGCGCCGCGAATACCGCCATCGCATTGGCCATGATCGCCGGCTGCGCATTCTCGGTCAGCCGCAGCTCGTCATCCGGCCCGTCGCGCATCAGCCGGAACAGGTTCTGCCCGAGCGCTTCGTCGACCTGTTCAAAAATGTCCCGCGCGGCCCGGCTCGGCTCGCTGAGCGCTGCACCCATGCCGACCGACTGGCTGCCCTGCCCTGGAAAAAGGAATGCGCGCACGCTGTCTCCGTTGGTATATGCCTCGTCGCGCGGCCTAGGCAGACATGGGCCCGCTGCCAAGCCTTGGGGGAGCTGTGCGTGGCCAACAATAAAGAAAAGCAGCTGCTGGGCTTTTGGATGTGCCTGGCACTCGTCGTCGGCAATTACATCGGCTCCGGCATCTTCCTCCTGCCGGCGCAACTGGCTCCCTATGGCTGGAATGCCACGCTGGGCTGGGGACTGACCATCGCCGGGGCTCTGTGCCTCGCTTTTGTCTTCGCTCGTCTAACGCGGGCGATGCCGCTCGCTGCGGGGCCTTATGCCTTCGTCAACGAGGCGTTCGGGCCGCTGCCGGCTTTCGCCGTCGCCTGGGGCTATTGGATCGCGATCGCGGTCGGCAATACGGCCATCGCGGTCGCGGCGGTCAGCTATTTGTCCTACTTCATCCCCGCGCTAGCCGAGACGCCGGGCCTCGGCGCGCTCGCGGCCGCGGGGCTGTTGTGGACCCTGACCGTGGTCAACATCCTCAGCATCCGGCTGGCCGGTTCGGTGCAGCTCGTCACCACGTTCCTCAAGCTCCTGCCTTTGATTGCCGTCATCGCCATCGCCGCGATCATGGTCGGTGAGGGCAGCGCGCCCGTCCACACGCCGTTTCGGTCCGAAGATATCAGCCTGTCCGCGGTGAGCGCGGCGGCCGCCCTCACCTTGTGGGCGATGCTGGGCGTCGAGGCGGCATCGGTCGGCAGCCGCAATGTCGCCAACGCCGAGCGCAATGTGCCGCGCGCTACCATGATCGGCACTCTGTTGGTGGGTATCATCTACGTCGCCGTGTCGACGCCGGTGGCGCTGTTCCTGCCGACGGAGCAAGCGGCGGCGTCGAACGCCCCGCTGGCAGATTTCGTCGCCGCCTTCTGGACGCCCGGCCTAGCGGCGATGGTCGGCCTGTTCGCCGCGATCAGCGCGATCGGAGCCCTGAACGGGTGGATATTGTTGCAGGGCGAAATGCCGCTCGCCATGGCCCGTCACGGTATCTTTCCGGCCTGGGTCGGCGCTTTGACGCGGCGCGGCACGCCGCTTCGCGCGCATCTCATTTCGAGTGCCTTCGCCACAATCCTCATCGCCGCCAACTCCAGTCGCACCGTCGCCGGCTTGTTCGTCTTCATGGCCTTGCTTGCCACCGCCGCAACCTTGTTCCTCTATTTGGCTTGCGCGCTGGCCGCGCTGCGATTGCAGCGCACCGAGCGCATTGAACGCTCCGCCTTACTGACAATCATGGCGTCGCTGGGGGCGGGCTATGCGGTGTGGACGTTTGCCGGCGCCGGCGCCGAAGCGACTGCCTGGGGCACCGTCCTGCTGGCGACCAGCGTCCCAGTGTATTTCCTTATGCGTTGGCGAGCCGGCTCCACCCCGTCGCCGGCGCTCGCTCCAGCCGCGCCTCGGGAATAAGCCGGTGACGCAATATGCGTTGCGGACGGCGGTGGGTGCGCTGATCGGCGCGACACTCGGTGCACTATTTCTGGGCGTGGGCGGCCGGATTGTCATGCGCCTGCTGGCGATCATGATTTCACGCGACCCGGCCTTTAGCATTGGCGGCACGTTCGAGGTCGCCACCTACGGGGCGATCGTCGGCAGCGTGTCAGGTGCAGCGTTCGCCCTGTGCCGGCCGATTTTACCCGGGCGCTGGTGGGCCCAGGGGGCCATGCTGGCCGCGCTTGCCTATGCCGGGACGATCGCGACCCTGCCGGCGCATATCGCCGATACCGCCCGTCCGTTCGCCGGCCAGATGACGACCGTCCTGCTGCTGTTCGGCTTTTGCTTCGCGCTCTTCGGTCTGGCGATGGCGCGCCTCAGTTCGAGTGGAACCAGCCCGGCGCCGGCGGACGCTCCAGCCGCGCCTCCGGAATAAGCCGCCGAAGCTTCTGCGCGAAGCTCCGCAGGCAGACTTCGCTCGTTCCCAACGGTCCCGCGATATAGGCCGGCGACTGCATCCCCGCCTGGACGCGGCTGATTAGCTCGGTGTCTTCCTCGTTGACCCGCCGGTTGATGCGCCAGTTCAGGTAGCGCGCCGCCTTCATCTCCCGCCGCTCATCGGGCAGGGCGTAGCTGATCTCGCGGATCACCGTTTCCGTCGCCGAGACGGGCAGGAACTGCATGAAATCGACCTGGTCGGGATAGATGTCGAAGGCGACGTTGGGGAACAGCTTGTAATAGATCCACTTGCGGCGGTGCGAGGCCGGCAGATGCCCGGCCTCGGGCAAATACTGCTGGTAGGCGCGCTCGGATGGGTTGTCGGACGGCTTCTCGACCAGCTCGCCTTCCATCCGGTCGACATGCTCCTTGGCCTCGATTTTGTAGTTGCGCCCAAACAAGCGGGTCAGGCCCGGATGCCCGACCGGGATGTGCAGCCCGTCGGAATAATTGTCGGCGATGGTCTTCCAGTTGAGCTTGCGCGGCCGGCTGGTCACTCGGCCGATCGCCCGCAGCTCCTCGAACCGGTAAGGCGCCACCTCATGTTCGTAGGGCGCCATCATCTCGTGGGCGCTCGGTGCTCCGGGCTCGAGCGCCACGAAAAGGAAACCGCGCCAATTCTCGAGCGCGACCGGGACCAGTCCCAGTTTGTCCGGCTCGAGCCCCGGATATTCGGCGCGGTGGGGGACTCCGACCAGCCGTCCGTCGCGGGCATAGCTCCATGCGTGATAGGGGCAGGTCAGCACCTTGGCGCAGCCGCCGGTGCCGTCGACCAGCCGCGAGCCGCGATGCCGGCAGACATTGGCGAACGCACGCACCTCATGGTCGTCGCCGCGAATGACGATGACGCTCGTCTCGAGATATTCGAGGCTGCGCCACTCGCCGGGCTCAGGGATATCGCTTTCGTGACAGACGATCTGCGGCGCCGCCCGCAGGAACGCGCTTTTCTCCGCCTCGAAGAACTCGTCGTCGTGGTAGAGCCACCCGGGCAAGCTCATCCCGTCGAGCGGATCGGTGCCCGGTTGGACAGTTTTGAGCCGCGTCGCCATCCCCCGCCACTTGCCATTTTGGCGCGGTTGCGGCAATGGCGCTCGCACGGGGCGTCGGGCTTGGCTCGTCGCCCTTGTGCTTTTGAGACGACAGCCGGAGGGGCGTTCGCACGGTGCGGCGTCAGCAATCGGCCAACGAAGAGAAAACCACATGGCTCTGTACGAGCATGTTTTCCTCGCGCGTCAGGACCTCGCCCAGGCCCAGGTCGACGCGCTCGCGGAAGGCGCCACCAAGATCCTCACCGACAATGGCGGGACGGTCGTCAAGACCGAGACGTGGGGCCTGCGCAGCCTCGCCTACCGGATCGCCAAGAACCGCAAGGCGCATTACGTGATGCTCGATGTTGACGCGCCGCCGGCGGCCCTCGCCGAGCTCGAGCGCCAGACCAACATCAACGAAGACGTGATCCGCTTCATGACGATCCGCGTCGACGAGCATGAAAAGGGCCCGTCGGCGATGATGCGCCGCGGCGAGCGCGATCGCGGCGACCGCGGCGGCCGCGGCGGCGACCGCGACCGGCCCGACCGCGGCGACCGTCCGAGCTATCGTCCCCGCGACGAAGAGGGAGCATAACCATGGGCCGTGCATTCTTCCGCCGCCGCAAGAGCTGCCCGTTTTCCGGCAAGGACGCCCCGACGATCGACTACAAGGACGTGCGCCTGCTCCAGGGCTTCATTTCCGAGCGTGGCAAGATCGTTCCGTCGCGGATCACCGCGGTGTCGACCAAGAAGCAGCGCGAGCTGGCCAAGGCGATCAAGCGCGCCCGCCATATCGGCCTGCTCCCCTACCTCGTGAAATAAGGAGCGACCGATGGAAGTCATCCTGCTCGAGCGGGTCGAAAAGCTGGGCGCGATCGGCGACGTCGTTACCGTCAAGAACGGCTTCGCGCGCAATTACCTGCTCCCCAACAAGAAGGCGCTGCGGGCCAACGAGACCAACCGCAAATTGTTCGAGGTCAACCGCGCCAAGATCGAGGCCGACAATGCCGACAAGCGCGCCGAGGCCGAGACGGCGTCAAAGGACGTCGAGGGCAAGACCGTCCAGCTGATCCGCCAGGCGTCGAACGTCGGTCATCTCTATGGTTCGGTCAGCGCCCGCGACATCGTCGAAGCGCTCGAAGGCAAGGGCGCCAAGGTGACCAAAAGCCAGATCGTCCTCGACCGGCCGATCAAGGCAATCGGCATGCACGACGTCAAGGTCGCGCTTCACCCCGAGGTCGCGGTGACGGTCAAGGTCAACGTCGCGCGCTCGCCCGAGGAGGCCGACCTGCAGGCGCAGGGCATCGACGTGATGGCGCAGATGTTCGAGCGCGACGCCGCGCCGCCGCCCGAAGAGCTTCAGCCCGAGGTCGAAGGCGAGACTGCGGAGGCAGCTGCCGGCGAGGAAGCGGCTGCAATGGAAGCTCCGGCAGAGACTGAAGAACCGGCCGCAATGGAGACTCCGACAGAGACAGCGGAATCGGAATCCCCCGCGGCTGATTCCGATGACGAGTCGCCTGCCGAGGAAAAAGACGAGCCGACGGCGTAGGTCTGGGCTGCCGCCCGGCGCAAATCGCTTCGTCGCAAGGCGCGTCGAAACCGAAGAGCGCCGCTTTGCGGGCATTGCCGCCGAATCCTCGCGTTTTTTCGAAGTTCGTTCATTGTTTCAATGCCTTCGGTTCGTCGCAAGCGCCCGTTCCGCCGCGGAACGGTTGGCGCCCGCTCTTGGTTCTGTGCACCGGAAGAGCAATGCGGGGCTGACTGAGGAGTATCGGCGATGGCGAACGAAAGAGACGACGAAAAATTCGGCGAAAAGGACCGCGAGAAAGAGTTCGGTCAGGATCGGCAATCGCCGACCGGCCAGCAAAATAAGCAGCCGCTGAGCCAACAGGGCCAGCAACCCCGTGGCGAGAAAGGCCAGCAGGGCGAGCAGGGTTCTGGCTCCAAGCAAGGCACCGACGGCCAGCCCAGCCAGACATCCGGCGGCCAGAGCTCAACCGGCCAGACTGACCCCGGGCGCGGCGGCGATACCGACACGCTGAGCGGGGAGCGCGGCTCGGGCCAGGGCGCCAGCGGCAGTGGCGGCGGTCAAGGCGGCGCATCGGGCGGCGCCCAGGCCGGCGGCTTCGTCGGCTCGCAGGGCTCCGGATCGGACGCCCACCTGCGCGAGCAAGGCTCGACCGGTGGATCCGACTTCGCCAAGGAGGGCCAGGGCGCCCTCGAAGGCGAGGACGAGGACATCGAGACCGGCCAGCGGCGTGACCGAGAGTCCGGCAACGAAAGCGGCTCGGGCAACATCTAGCCCTTTTCGACTTTGCCAAGGACGCCGCGCTCCTTCGGGGGCGCGGCGTTTTTCATGGGGCCTCAGGCCGCGGTGCGGGCGAGGAACGCCACCTCGCGCTCGATCCACTGCGCGAAGCTTGGCCGGGCGAGGATCCGCTCGACATAGGCGCAGGTGCGCGGGCGGCGGCCGCGATCGAGCTCGCAGCCGAGGTGGGCAAGGTTGGCGAACGGGCTTGCGACCGCGATGTCGGCCAGCGTCAGGCCGTCGCCGACCAGATAGCCGTCATCGCCCGGCACAATTGTCTCGAGGTAATCGAGGATCGGCGGCAGCTCGTCCCGCTCCGCGGCGGCGGCGGCATCCTCGTTGCCGGGCCGCTTGAGAAAGCGCGGCGCGACGACGCGGTTGAAAAACATCTTGGCGCCGCAGGCCGCGACGATGGTGTCGGCGAATTCGTCGAACCAGACGGTCTGCCCGCGAAGCTTCGCGTCGGCCGGGATCAGCGCTGGTTCGGGATATTTGGCCTCGAGGTAATGGACGATCGCGCTCGAATCGGCGAGCCGGTAATCGCCATCGGCGAACGCCGGCATCTTGCCGAACGGGCTCGCCGCCCGGAAATCTGGATTGGGATCGCCGGGCCCGACCGGATGGCTGTCCAGCTCGATGCCCTTCTCGGCCGCGAACGCGAGCACCTTGCGAACGAACGGCGACAGCGAGGACCCATACAGAATCACGCGCGGAACCTAGCGCATCCGATAATAAAGGGCGAGCCGGTCGAGCGCGATGGTCAGCACCAGCTTGCCGGCCCGCGCCGGCCAGCCGAGCGCGGTTTCCGCGTCGCGCATCCCTTCGCCGGCGCAAACCACCCGCCACAATATGTCCGACAGCCCCGGCCCGGCGCTCGCCACCGCCGCGTCGAATCGGCGGCGCGCATCCAATTGGCACGCGCTGGGCTCCGGTCCGGGTGCAGCGCCGCCGCGGCCGCGGGCGATCGGCGCCGAGTCCCATGCCATCGTCACGTTGGGAGCGAGCTCGGACCGTTCCCAATCCTGCCGCAGCCGCTCGCCGGCGTCATATTGCAGGCGGCTGACCAGGCCCCGCGCAAGCAGCCAGCCGAGCGGCGATTCGGCGAGGTTGACGGTGACCGACCGCGCCGGCCGCTTGGTGGTGGGGCCGGTCGCCGAGGACGGTGGGGCGTCGAACGCCAACAGCGCCCGCTCCTGCAGCAGCCGCACCGGCCGAACCTTGGCCATTCGCCCCTCTCCTTGTGCCCGTGTTCACAAACTCTTGCCACATCGGCGAAACTGTAGGACAGTGAAAAAACCGCTTTGGTTACAATAATTGGGGGACAAGCGATGATTACGCGGATTCGGGAAGTTCGGCGGGCTCGCAAGATGACCCTCGACGACGTCGCCCGCGCCTGCCGGCCGCCGACCACTCCGCAGACCATCGGCCGCCTGGAAACGGGCACGCGCACCGTGTCGGTCGGCTGGCTCAACCGGATCGCGGCGGCGCTCGGGGTCGAGGCCTCCGACCTCGTTGACCACGGCGACCGCGCCGACCTCGGCGTCGTCGCAATCCTCGGACCCAACGGCGCATCGGCGCCGCGACGGGCGGCGCTGGTCGTCCCGCCGAGCGCCAACGCGGGCCAGGTCGCGGTCACCGTCTCGGCAAGCGTCGGCGACTACCGCGCCGGCGACGAAATGTGGTGCGACATGCTCGAGCCGGATGACTTCGTCCGGGCGCTCAACCGCGACGTGCTGGTGCCGCGGCCGGCTGGCCGGTTCCTGTTCGGCCGGCTGATCGGCCGCGAGGATGGCAAGCTCCACCTGCTTCCACCCGGCGCCGGCGCGCGACAAAGCGTCGTCGCCGATCCGCCGTGGCTGGCGGTTGCCGTCAAGCTGGTGCGGAGCCTTTGATCCCGCCCGCGGGTTGAGCCTTCGCACCACAAAGGGTGAGGAGGCGAGCCGTTGCTTTTCATGTTCTCCAACCGGCTCGGCTGCGGCGCCTCGCTGCTGATCTCCGCGGTCGCCATGGTGATCCTGCTCCTCGCGCCGGGCTGGATCCAGTTTTAGCGGAAGCTATGCCGGCCGCTACGGCACCGCCGCACCCTTGCCCGCTCGTCCGCTGCATGGCACGAGCCGCTCACCGGGCGCTTAGCTCAGCTGGTAGAGCATCTCGTTTACACCGAGAGGGTCGGCGGTTCGAGCCCGTCAGCGCCCACCAACCTTAGGCCCGCAACCCGATCAGGCACGGTCAGACCACCACCGCGTTGCAGGCGTCGACGAAGTAGCGGCGCATTGCCTGGCTGGCCGCGGGCGCGAGCTCGACGAACACCCGCCGGCCGTCGTGGGGATCGGCGCGGCGGACGAAAATCCCCTGCTGAGTCATGGTCTTCAGCCAGCGCAGGGCGGTGGTCGCGGGGACCGCCGCGGCGATGCACAGGCTCGACACCGGGACCCGCAGCTGCGCGAGCTCCGCCTGCAGCAGATCGAGCAGCATGTCCCACGCCGGATCCGCGAACATGTCTTCCTGGAAATAGCGCGAACGGAGCCGCCGGGCGCGGATGACGGTCCGCACCGTATCCGCCGAAACCTGCGTCATTTCGCCTGCCGCCGGCGGCTGGTCCGTCGCCCGGATGGATGGTGCCGGCCCGGTCGACAGCCGAGCCAGTGTCGAGGCGATCCGGCTAACCTCGTCGCTCAGCTGGCGCAGGCGCGTCGCGTTCTGGTCCGACGCGACATCCGACAGCCGGTCGGGCCGCCCGGCGCCGGCCAGGGCCAGCGCAAGCGCAGTCGTTCGGGTAGCATCGTCGCCATCGACGACGAGGTCGACGCTGGCTTCGGTGAGCCGCGCCGCAATCGCATCGAGAAGCGCGGACGGCGCCGCGACGATGGCTGGATAGCGGCCATTGCCGACGTCGCGGTTCACCTGGTCGAGAAGGCGGTCCATGACCTCGCCGCGGTCGGTGTCGAGCTCGACCCACACGGCCGAGGCCGCTGCTTGCTGCTCGATTCGCCCAGGCGCCCCCTCCAGCGCGACCGTATCGGCAATCCTCAGGCCGCACGCGGCGACAATCCGAGCGGCGCGCTCGAGCGCCGCTTCGCCGTCGCCGGCGATCAGCACCGGCGGCCGATCGAATCCGGCCGCGGGATCCAAGGCGGTCAAATACGTATCCATGAGAAGTCCCTTCACGAGCGGGGGACCGAGCAACATAAGTTAATAACGCGCAATTCGGAGAAAAGTCAGACGAATTTGGCTCCGCATCGGACTTTTCCCCAAGGAAGCGGCTATTTGCGGCCCTTTAATGCTGGGAGGATGAGCATCGAGAAAGGATCAGCGGAAGCTTCCGCCGCTACGGAACGCGCCCGGTGGCTGGCCGAACTCGCCGAGGCTGTCCGCCAGGCGCGGCGGCTGGCCCGCACGCTGGGCGTTGCCGGTAACGATAGCGGCCCGGCGAGCGAGCTTTACGGCCGGCTCGAAACGGTTCGAATTGAAATCGAAGCCTTGCGGCGCGGCGGCTGGGCTCCTCGCCCGGACGAGATCGATCCGCTGCGGACCAATCCTTTTCCCTGGGAGCGCCGCCACAAGCACTGGCGGCAGGACGATTAGACTCCTTCGGGAAGGTCGCCGCCGCCGGCGAACTCCTCGAGCCACGGCCCGATCGCCGGCGCCTGCCAGCCGCCGGTGGCGACGAAGCCGCGGTTGAGAAACGCCCGCTTGCCATAGCGCAGCCGGTTGCCGTCCGGGCCATCGACCCGCCCGCCGGCGGCCAGCAGCACCGCATGGCCGGCGGCCGTGTCCCACTCGCTGGTCGGCGACAGGCGCGGGTAAATGTCCGCGCGGCCCTCGGCGACGATACAAAATTTTAGTGACGAGCCGATGGAGAGGTGGCCGCAGCCGCGGGCGGCCTGCTCGAGATAGTCGGCGGTCGCCTGGTTGAAGTGCGACTTGGACGCAACCGCGGTCAGCGGGTCGCCCGCGGGACGCGCCGCAATCGACCGGCGGCGCCCGCTTTCCTCGACCCATGCGCCATGCCCCACGAGACCGCCGTGAAGCGCGCCGGTCGCCGGAGCGAACACCACCCCGAGCCGCGGCGAGCCGCCGGCGATCAGGCCGATATTGACGGTATAGTCGTCGCCGCCGCGAACGAATTCCTTTGTCCCGTCAAGCGGATCGACCAGGAAATAGAGCTCGTCATGGGCGGGAATGCGGCCGGCGGCGACTTCTTCCTCGGCGATTACCGGAACGCCCGGGGCGGCGCGCGCCAGGGCCGCGAGGATGACCAGCTCGGCGGCCCGATCGGCCTCGGTTACCGGCGAGGAATCGCGCTTGGCCTCGACCTCGAACCCGCGCGCGACGATCTTCAGAATCGCATCGCCCGCCTCGCGCGCGACGACCGCGATCTCATCAAGTAGCCTGAGTTCGTCCAAGATTATCTGGGTGCCATGCGGATGCCGCCGTCGAGCCGCACCGCCTCCGCGTTCATGTAGCGCGACCGGATCATGAAGCAGGCGAGCTCGGCATATTCCTCGGGTCTTCCGAGCCGCTTGGGAAATGGCACCTGGGCTCCGAGTGCCTCCTGCACATTCTCGGGCATCATCGCCACCATCGGCGTCTTGAACACGCCGGGGAGGATGGTGTTGACGCGGATGCCCTCGTTCATCAGGTCGCGCGCGATCGGCAGCGCCATCGCCAGCACTCCGCCCTTCGAAGCGGAGTACGCAACCTGGCCGATCTGCCCATCCTCGGCGGCGACCGAGGCGGTGTTGACGATGCAGCCGCGCTCGCCGTCCTCGAGCGGCTCGAGCGCCACCATTCCCGCGGCCGAATGAGCGATGCAGCGGAAGGTACCGACGAGGTTGATCGCGATTGCCAGCTCGAACTGTTGCATCGGGTAAAATTTGATCGCGCCGGTCTGCTTGTCGCGGCCGACGGTCTTGGCGGCATTGGCGACCCCGGCGCAATTGACCAGCACCCGTTCTTGACCATGCGCGTCGCGCGCCCGGGCGAACGCCTCCGCGACGGTGTCGTCGCCGGTCACGTCGACCGCGCAGAAGATGCCGCCGATCTCCGACGCGACCTTTTCGCCCTTGTCCGCGTCGCGATCGAACACCGCGACCTTGGCGCCGCGTCGGGCGAGCTCGCGCGCCGTCGCTTCGCCGAGGCCGGACGCGGCTCCAGTGACGACCGCTGCAATTCCTTCGATGTCCATGCTGACCCTTTGCTTAAGCTGGACCGTCGCCAGCCCTTAAGTCGGGGCCTATGCTATGGAAATCGCCCGGGTCCAAGGGGGTCCGCGCTTGCTCCGGTGATGCATTGGGGACACATTCCATCGCCGGTAGCCGGTGAATCGTACTGAAATTGGCGGGAAATCGCTGACTTTCGAATCCGGGCGTGTCATCTTTGCGTGAATGGCATACGGGCTTCATTCATACTGGCGTTGCTAGAGGACAGGCATGAAATCACAGATCCTTCGTTCCCTCGCATGCGCGACGATGCTGTCAGCAGTCGCGGCAACGGCCGCCTCCGCCCAGCCGGTTCCGCCGGCCGCATCCACCCAGCCGGTCTTTCCGACTGCGGCTGTGCAACTGGCGAGCTTGCCGACGGCCGGCGCCGTCACCGCTTTCTACAACAAATGGTCGACGCCGATGTGGTTTCACGGCGCGACCGCCAACCCCGCGGTCGGCCGGCTCGCCGCGATCCTCCGCCGCGCGCAGTTCGACGGCCTGGCTTCCGGCCCGCAACTCGCCTCCCAGGTCGAGGCCGCAGTCGCTCGTGCAGCCAGCGGCAACCCGGCCGATGTGATGGCCGCCGAGCAAATGCTGTCCGCCGCCTGGGTGCTGTATGTCCAAACGCTCAAGCGCCCGACGTCGGGCATGATCTACGCTTATTCCGTGCTCGCGCCCCAAAACACCCGGGCCGACCAGATTCTGCTGACCGCCGCCGCTTCGCCTTCGCTCGAGGCTCACCTGCAGTCGGTTTCGAACGTCAATCCAACGTACGCGCAAATCCGCGAGGCGGCCTGGCTGCAATCGCAGGCGTCCGCCGCGGCTCCCGATCCCCGCTTGCTCGCCAACCTTGAGCGGGCGCGCGTACTGCCGCCCGGAGGCCGGTTCGTCGTCGTCGATTCGGCGACCCAGCGGATGACAATGTACGAGAACGGCCAACCGGTCGATTCGATGAAGGTGATCGTCGGCATGAGCAGCATGCCGACGCCGCTGATCGCCAGCATGATCCACTATGTGACGTTCAACCCCTATTGGAACGTCCCGCACCATCTCGTCCGCAAAACCATCGCGCCCAACGTCCTCAAGCAAGGGATGGGCTATCTGAAAAGCCGCGGCTACGAAGTGATGGCTGACTGGAGCGAGGATTCCGCGGTCCTGCCTTCGGACTCGATCGACTGGAAGGCGGTGCAAGCCGGCAAGCAGCAGATCCGGGTGCGCCAGAAGCCGGGTCCCGGCAATTCGATGGGCAAGATGAAGTTTCGCTTTCCGAGCGGCGAGGACATCTACCTCCACGACACGCCGAGCAAGAACCTGTTCGCCAAATCGCAGCGGACGCTGAGCAACGGCTGCGTCCGACTCGAGGACGCCGCCCGGCTCGGCCGCTGGCTCCTCGGCCGCGAGCCTGTCGCACCTTCGGCTGATCCCGAAATTCGGGTCCAGCTCGCTCAGGGCGTGCCGGTCTACCTGACGTATCTGACCGCCCAGCCGAGCAGTGCCGGGGTCAGCTACCTCGCCGATGTCTATGGCTGGGATAAGCCGGCCGCGCAGCAGGTCGCCAGCAACTAGCAACCGGCCCGGGCGGCGCACGCCGCCCGACTCAGCACCAAAGCCAGCATCAACGTCGCTGAGCGGCCGAAGCGCGCTGTGCTGCGGTTGCCTTCCCGCGCAAAAGAAAACCGGCCCGGAGGCGAACCTCCAAGCCGGACTTTCTTTACTCAAACGCCAGTCGAGCTGACGCCGTCCCTTAGGGATCCCGCAAAGTACACCTTTGCGGGAAGTCCCCTTAGCCGCGCTCGGGCTCCGGCGGCGGCGGCGGCGGCGGCGGCGGCGGCAGCGGGCACATGTCGGTCGCCAGGATCACCGAACCATCCGGGCACGTCTGCGTCGCCGGAGGCGGCGGCGGAGGCGGCGGCGGAGGTGGCGGCGGTGGCGGCGGTGGCGGCGGTGGCGGCG
The DNA here is from genome assembly GCA_035512655.1 of Sphingomicrobium sp. Taxonomy (GTDB): domain Bacteria; phylum Pseudomonadota; class Alphaproteobacteria; order Sphingomonadales; family Sphingomonadaceae; genus Sphingomicrobium. The sequence goes on from DATKDM010000022.1 coordinate 218,152, forward strand.
CGAAGTTGTAGATCAGGCTTAGCAGCATGCTGTGCGAGCGGAACTTGCCTTCCTTCTGAAACGGCCCGAATTCGTCTTCGTCGCGGAACCGAAGGTTGCGCACATTGAAGAAGCGATACTTCAGGCCGAGGTCCATCGTCGGAGTGATCGCATAGCGCACGCCGGCGATCGCTTGCCACGCAAAGGACGTGTCGTTGTCGCTGAAACCGATGCCGACATCGTCGATACTCGCGCGGTATTTGACGCGAGCCATGCCCGCGCCACCGCCGACGTAGCCGCCCCAGCCACCGTCTTCGAAATCGAGCAGCACGTTGACCATGCCCGAGAGAACGGAGACCCGTCCACCGGCATCGAAGGCGTTGGCGGCCACGGGAGAGGTCAGCTGTCCGTCGAGCAGGATTTCGTCCAGGCTCGCGCGCTTGTAGGCGAGCTCCGCTTCAGCGCGAAACATGCCGAAATCGTAACCGCCGAGGATGTCGATGTCGTAACCCATTCTGTGATCGACAACCACGCCGTTATCGAGATCGAGCAGCCCATCCGAATAATCGAAATTCGTGTCCTCGGCGAGCATGGGCCCGAGCTCGACACCCAAATACCCAGCTCCGTCCACGGCGGCGGCCGGTGTCGCCAGGCCCGTCGATGCGAGCGCCATAACAATGGCTAGCTTGCGCATAATTATCCCCTTTCACGTGCGTTCTAGAAACCGAACTGCGCCTCACATTATGAGAGCGCCGGTTTCCGCGCAAGGTGGCTGTTCGCGCCAGCTGCTGCCCAAAGCCTCAGCCTCGTGGGGGACAATAACTCAGACGTTGGAAGAATTTCACTATCCTACATCTCGATCAGTCCATGCTCGCGCAATTCGGCGAGGATCTGGGCAATCGCCGCGCGGGCTTCCACATCAATAGTGGTGCCGGCCGCCGGGGCTGCGATCGCGGCGCCCCGCGAGCCCACGACTTTCAGGCCGTCGACCATCAGCTGCGACCCCTTGAGAGTCCCGATCTCCCAGGCGCCGTCGTGGTACAATGCAGTGCTGCCACTGGCCTCGACATAGGCGCTCATTCCGTCACGGGGCGCAATAAAGCGCCAGCCGCCGCTGGTGTAGGCGGCCAGCTCCTGCGCATGCCCGGTCCATTCGCCGCTCGGGCTGCCGCCGACGATATAGCAGCTGCCGACCGCGGGCGAAGCCGGCGGGGTCGCCAGCGGAAGTCCCTCGACCGCCGCCGCGACGAGCACGTCGAGCACTTGCAGCGCCTCGTTGTGGAACAGTTCCTTCTGGGCCTGCCCGGCAACTTGTCACTGTTCCCGTCGTGTACCGAATCAGCGTGACGATGTCAAGTGTTTTTCACCGATCTGGTTAAAACACTCGCTCGCGTGGTAACCGCTTTACTGCAAGGCCGCCGCTGCGGCTGTGACGATCCGCCATTTCGTTCCGGTCGATGCAGTCGCCTGCGCCGAGCTACGAGCTGGCCGCGCATAGCGCGGCGCCGTGCCAAAGGCGAAGTGGCTGTGGTCGCCTTCGTCGAGCGATTCGACCAGGTGATATCCGGCATTGCGATAAGCCGCCGCGATCTGCGCGTGGGTAACGCCCGGGCGGCGGGCGATATCGATCGCGCGGCCGCTCAGATGGTAGCTGTTGCGGACCCCGCCGACCCGGCGATTACGCGCCGGCGAGCGATAGGTACTCGTCACCCGGCCCCAGCGCGAGCCGAGGTTCGAGACCGAGCCCAGGTCGACCCGCGCCCGGCTCGACGCCGATCCGATCGCCGGCCCGCTTGCCTGCGCCTCGCCGGCAACCGCGCCTCCGACCGTTCGAATGCCGAAGTCGGTCGGGCTCGATGCCGACCAGGCACCGGTCGCGGTCACCAGCAATGCCAAACTTGCCAACGATTTCAACATGCGTGAGTCCCCCCGGCCGCGACTCCGCTTTACTCGAAGTTAACGAACCCGACAACCGCTCGGGAGCGTCGCAACGCCAATCGGGATCTCCTTGTGCCACAACCGGTCAGCCGCCTTGACGCCATTGCGAACGTCCGGCCACGCATCCTAGACTGCGGTCAGGAGTTTGCTGTGGGATGGCAATGAAACTCAGGCTTGCACTGATGGCTCTCGCCTTGGGCTCGGGGGGCGCGGTGTCGGCCACCGCCCAGGCCGGCACCAAGCTGCCGCCGCTCAGGAACCCCGCGCTGCTTAACATCGGCTTCGTCTGTAAATGGCAGGCGCGCTGCATCCGCCGGCAGCAGAACGCGATGGGCAACGCGCTCGGCTATGTGCGCAAGCACCGTCCGGCGGCCTGGAAGATCCAGCTTTGCAACCGCAATGCCGGGCGCAACGGCACCCGCGTCGACTGGATCGGGTTCAACAATTGCGTCCGCAACCCGGCGCTCCGCCCGCCGTCCACCCGCAACCGGCGTCGCTGATAAATCTAGTCCCCGTCGCGCGCTTCAGATTGTGCCCTCGTAAGGCTCGACGTCGACCGGACCCACGAACGCGATGAACAAAGTGCAGGCGGTGCCCGGCGCGCAAGTTGCGCGGTGCGGCAGGCCGGCGGGGCCATAGGCGTAGGAGCCGGCCTCGAGAGTCGCCTCTGGGTGGCCCTGGTACTTGACCTGCATCCGGCCGGTCACCAGCACCATCCGTTCTTCGGAAGAGTGGGTGTGCGGCGGGATCGCATAGCCGGCGGGGACGCGGAGGAAGGCGTCGGCGTTGGGCTTGGCGGGGTCGCCGTGGAGTACCGCGATCTCGCACCCGGCCGGGAAGACGTCGGGACACGGTCCCCATTGCAGACCGGGGTCGGCCGCGGTCTTGGCGAGCGGCACTTCGGCGGAAGCGGTAGCGGGTGCGGCGCTGTCGGCGGCCGACTCCGCCGGAGCGGGCGCTTCGTTGACTTGGCAGCCGCCCAAAATCGCCGCCACGGCGGCCATCGCCGCAAATGTAGGCAACCGATCGATCATCACGCTTCTCCCCATTTTCTCAAGCCGCGCTTCTAATAACCCATTAAAGCCAGAACTTCTCTGCGGCTGCGCTCGTCCTCGCGGAACGTGCCCATCATCCGGCTGGTGGTCATCATCACTCCAGGCGTGTTGACGCCGCGCGCGCTCATGCACGCGTGGCTCGCCTCGATGACCACCGCGACGCCCTTGGGCTGCAAATGCTCGCAGATGCAGTCGGCGACCTCGGCGGTCAGCCGCTCCTGGATTTGCAGCCGCCGCGCATAACCGTGCAGCACCCGCGCCAACTTGCTGATTCCAACGACTTTGTCGCGCGGCAAATAGGCGATCGACGCCTTGCCGATGATCGGCGCCATGTGATGCTCGCAGTGGGACTGGAAGGGAATGTCCTTCAACAGCACGATCTCGTCATACCCTCCAACTTCGTGGAAAGTCCGGCTGAGGTGTATCGCGGGGTCCTCGTCATAGCCGCTGGCATACTCGCGCCAGGCCCGGGCGACCCGTTTCGGAGTATCCAGCAAGCCTTCGCGGTCGGGGTCGTCGCCGGCCCAGCGGATCAGCGTCTGCACCGCCTCGGCGACGTCCTGCGGGACTTCGACCGGTGGCGGGGACCGCACCAGGTCGCCATCCTCGGGTTCGCCATGCTCGAACGGACCGGTCATCGTTGGCACCTCCTTTGCGTCACTGGCGCAATAGGAGCGAGCGGGTGCGTCTGCAAACGAGAGTGAATCGACCCGCTCCGTCGAGCCCGTGACGGGCAGCAGGATCGAGACCAATCTCTGCGAAACCCGGGAAGGATGGGTCGAACATGTCGTCGATGCCGATCAAGAATGGGCCAGGCAAGGCGTCAGGGTCGAAAGCTCGAGCCGCTAACGCAACCGCCTGTGCGCGACGGCGCTGGCCACCGCACCTGTTTCAGATCTCGTAATCTGGCCACGCGTTCGGATTGGCCGAGCCCGCCTTTCTGCGGACGATGTCGTCATGCATCGACGTGACGGTGCGCCCGGCGGTTTGGGTGAAAAGGGCCGGGACGAGCGCGTGGACCAGGCAGGCGAAACCGGCGCCAATCAATCGCGCACCGATCACCACTGCACCGGCACCGTGAGTAGCCCAGCTCATCCCGAGCGACCGCGGGTGATCGACGAAGAGCTTCCCGACCAGTGATGACCTCCCGCCGATTTCCGCATCCTGCTGTTCGACAGCCATTTGCTCCCTCCACGCCCATAGCGAGCCGATTTGGTGGCCCCGGCAGGACTCGAACCTGCGACCTGCGGTTTAGGAAACCGTTGCTCTATCCTGCTGAGCTACGGAGCCGATAATCCGCGGTTCGAATAGGCACGAGCCCTCACTTTATCAATTCACTTGGTTGGGCGGTACAACCGGCAGCGGCAATCGCGCGATCGGCACACCATCTTCGATCAGCGATTGCGCTTGCTCGGCTGTCGCTTCGCCATGGACCGGCGTGATGTCGACCTCGCCCAGGTGCATCGCCCGAGCAGTGTCTGTGAACTTCTCCCCGACCCAGCGCGATTCCCGAAGCATTTCGGCCTGCAAGGACGCCAGTTGCGCGATTGCCTCGCCCGCCGCGGCTCGGCCGCCGCTGCTTCGCGGGACCATCGGCGCCATCGGCGCTTTGGCAATTCGGCTCGATTGGCAGACGGGGCATTGCACCAAGCCTTGCGCTTGCTGCTGTTCGAAATCGGCATTGGATTGAAACCAAGCCTCGAACCGGTCGCCGCTGGCCAGGCAGTCGAGGTCGAACACGATCACTGGACGACCGCCGCGGCGATTGGCCGGCGATGGGCCAGCGAGGGTATTCGCTGCCGCACCTCATCGACCAGCGAGAGCTCGATCTCGGCGAACCCGACGCCGGTTCCCTCGCCCATGTCGAGCAATGTCTCGCCCCACGGGCTCACCACCAGCGAATGACCGTAGGTCTGCCGGCCGTCGGCGTGATGGCCCGACTGAGCTGCAGCGACAATGAACACGCCCGCCTCGATCGCTCTTGCCCTGAGCAGGATCTCCCAGTGCGCGCGGCCGGTCGGAACGGTAAACGCAGCCGGCACGGCGATCGTCTGGGCGCCCGCCTCGGCAAGCCTGGAGAACAGGTCCGGGAAGCGAAGGTCGTAGCAGATCGTCAGGCCGAGCCTGCCGACGGGCGTTCCATCCACGGCCACCGCGCCCTCGCCGGCGCCATAGACCGCCGATTCGCGCCAGCTTTCACCGGTCGGCAGATCGACGTCGAACAAGTGGATCTTGTCGTAGCGCGCGCGGATCGCTCCGCGCGGATCGATGACGAATGCGCGGTTGGCGATTTTGTCGTCTGACGCGCGCACCGCCAGCGACCCGAGATGAAGCCACAACCCGTTGCGGCTCGCCGCTTCCCGGCAGGCGGCCAGCACCTCGTCATCGTCGTCGCTGCGCAGGCGCTTCGAAGCACGCTCCGAATCTCGGTCGAGAAGCCCGGACATTTCCGGCGTGAACAGCATTTCCGCCCCGCCCGCGGCGGCAGCGTCGATCGCTTCGACCAGGTCCCGGGCATTGGCAGCCGGATCGATCCCGGTGCACGATTGAAGGAGCGCGATCCGGGCCATCGGTCAGGCGGCAAGCAGCTCGTCAAGCTTGCCGCGGCTCTCCAGGTCAAAGAGTTCGTCGCACCCGCCGACGTGCCGGCCGTCGATGAAGATCTGGGGAACGCTGGCTTGCCCACCCGACCGCTCGATCATCTCCTGCTTCTCGGGTCCGCCGTAAGTCACCACATGCTCCTTATACTCGATCCCCTTGGAATCGAGCAGCCCCTTGGCCCTGAAGCAAAATGAGCAATACGGTTTTGCGTAGACTTCGACCCTTGGCACGGCGGCCCTTCCTCAATTGCTGACGCAGACTCAACGCACAAAGTGCGCGGGCCGCACCACGCGCGCCCAGCTGATCAGCTCGACTCGCGCCGCGCCGGCGCGGCGCAGCTCGCGGGCGCAGGCATTGGCCGTGCTGCCCGTCGTCAGCACGTCGTCGATCAGCACAATTGTGCGTCCGTCCACGGCGGCTCGATCGCCGACCTTGAAGGCTCCGGCGACCGCGCGCCGCCGCTGCTGCAGGCTCATCCCCTTGAGCGGTGGCGTTCGCTTGATGCGCTTCAGCACGAACACGTTGTTTTCCAGGCCCGTGCGGCGCGACAGCTCGCGAGAGACGATCGCGGCCTGGTTGAAGCCGCGCTGCCAGATCCGGCTGCGATGGAGCGGCACCGGCACTAGCAACGCGCTCCCCGGTTGTGCGTCGATCAGCGGGGCCATGTACCGCGCCATGGTTTTCGCGATAGCGGTCTTGCGCCCGTGCTTGAGCCGTAATGCGAGTCCGCGCGAGACCTCGTCATAGACGACCGCCGCACGAGTCCGGTCGATCCGCGGCGGCCGTGCGAGGCATACCGCGCAATGCTCGGACTCGGTCGCCTCCAGCGGCATCCCGCATGTCCGGCAGCCACCGGATCCCAGAAATTCGACGCGCTTCCAGCAATCGGCACAAAAGCTGTTGACGTCGGAAACGATGGTGCCGCAGCCGGCGCAGCGGGGCGGCAGCGCAAAGTCGAGCAGCCAATGTGCGAGCCTGCTTATGCCGGATGCCGCGGTTCGCATCATAATGGCGCTTGTCGGCCCACAACGCCCGCCGCACAAGCGCGCCGTGCCGGACAGCCCGCCCACCGCGATTTTTGATATGGAGCTGCGGGCCCGTCGAAGGGACCGCGCCTTCCGACTCGGGCCGGAGCTGTTCCTGCCCGAGCGCGCCTTCGAGGACTGCCTAGCGCGGCTCGCGCTCATCCGCCGCCAATTCCGCTCCGCTTTGCTGATTGGCTGCCCCGACCCCGGCTGGCGCGCCCGATTGGCGAACCTGGTCGGAACCGTCGAAATCGTCGATCCGGGGCCGCTGTTCGCGCGAGCAGCGGGCGGAAGCTGCATCGTCGAAGATCGATGGGACCCGCCGGCGGGGGCGTTCGACTTGTGCCTTGCGATCGGGACCCTCGACACGGTCAACGATCTGCCGCGCGCGCTTGCCTCGATCCGCTCGGCGCTGGCAGCGGATTCGCTGTTGCTCGGGGCGCTGGCGGGCGGCAACGGCCTTCCCCGGCTGCGAATGACGATGCGCGCCGCCGACTGCGACCAAGGCGCATCGTCGCCGCACGTCCATCCGCGCATCGAGGCGGCGGCCCTCGCGCCGCTGCTCGCGTCGTCGGGGTTTGTGATGCCGGTGGTCGACATCGACCGGGTACAGGTCGCTTACGGTTCGCTCGACAAGCTCGTCGCCGACCTGCGCCGGATGGGCGCGACCAATGTCCTCAACGAGCGCTCACGCGCGCATTTGTCGCGCGCAGCGAAAACCGCCGCGGCGGATGCCTTCCGAGCCTCTGGAGACGGTACGCGGACCGTCGAGACGTTCGAAATCCTGCATTTCGCGGCCTGGACTCCGGTGCAATCCGCACAGGAAAATGGCTGAAAGGCCGTTAAGGATAACCGTCGTAAGAGTTGTTAACCGAGTGCCAGTAACTTTCCCTCCGTGGACGTGGACCAGAGGAGGGTGGCTTGGACGCTATCCGAAAGATTTTGCGCAAGCTGATTGTTGATCAGGCGGGCGCAACAGCAATCGAATATGGGCTTATCGTGGCGCTGATCGCGGTTGCCTCGATCGGCGGGATTTCGGCCCTGGGCGGCGGCGCGGGCGGCATGTGGACGAACATCAGCTCCGACGTTCAGAACGCCATGTAGCAAGGCGGCGGGCGCTAAGTCCGCCGCGCCCCATAGACGATCAGCTTCACTTTCTGCCCGGGGACCAGGCGGCCGCCCGCGGCCAGGCCGTTGATGGTCAGGAACCGGTCCAGCTGGAAATCGCGGTAAGCCATTCGGCTCGCCAGCGATTGGGCCGTGTCGCCCGGCTGGACGGTGACGACGTCGATGACCCGCGGGCGGATCGCCGCCGCTTCGGCCGGCGAAATTCGGCGTAGCGAATCAACCATCGGCGCAAACGGAGAGAACCCGGATCCCCCCCTCGTCAGCATGATGAAGTGATAGATAGTGTTCGGGTCCCATTGATAGGCCATTACGCTGACATCGACGACGCCCGACGAAGTGTTGGCGCGGGCCGTTGTGAATGCCGCAGGAAAGCCGTTGATCACCGTCCGGCGCGGCGGCGGGATCATCAATTGCTGGCGCCCGCCGGTTACCTGCTGGAACACCTGGTGGATGTAATTCTCGATGCTGCCGCTGTAACGGCCGCCGCTGAACTGCGCCTGGCCCCCCGAACCCTTGATGGTCACCGCCCGGGTCCCGTTCTGCATCAGATAACCCATCGGCACCGCGAACTGGATCCTCAGGTCCGGATGGGTGAAGGAGCGCCCTTCGATGATCCCCTGCGCCGGGTCGTCGTCGACGGTGACGCCTTCCAGATTGGCGAGGAACTGGTCGCGGTTGCGTACTCCGGCGCCGAGACGGCCGGTGCGCTGCGCACCGGCCAGCGCACGCTGCAAGCGGTTCTCGCTCATCGGGTGAGTGCTCGCCCATTCGGGGGTTTGCCGGTTGGTCCGGCCCTGGACGCGGGCTTGGAGAGCGCTTGCCCGGCCGAGCGCGGCGAGGACGCCGGGACCGCCGGCGGGATCGTACCCGGCAGCCACCAGGTAGCGGGTCGCCAGCGTATCCGCCTGATATTCCTGCTCACGCGAGAAGCTGAGCGTTGCCAGTTGCGCCCGCTGCTGGCTCATTTGTGCGACGGCGCTGCCGACACCGCCACCCAGGACGCTGCCGAGGAGGGCCCCGAAGATTCCCTGGATCGAGTTGCGCCGCGCTGCCGATTGCCGCGCGCGATGGTGGTTGGCGGCGATATGGCCGGTCTCATGGCCGAGCGCGAAGGCGAGCTGCGATTCGTCGTCCATCAGAGTCAGCAGTTGACGGGTCACGTAAACGTAGCCGCCCGGCACCGCCATCGCGTTCTCGACCGCAGAGTTGAGCGTCGTGTAATGGAAAGCGGCGCCGTAATTGGCTATCCCCGAATAGGCCGCCAGCCGGCGTCCGACAGACTGGACATAGTCCGATCGCGCACCGGTTTCGGCGCCGCCGAACTCGGCGACCAGCTCCGCGTGCTGCCGTTGCGCTTCGGCGACTTCGCGCGGGTCGAGGTAGCGGGCGGATTGGGCCGGCAATGCCACCGGCGAGAGCGCGAGGCCGGTCGCGGCAAGCAAAATGACGGCGTTGCGCATACTCATCTCCGAAGCTTTGGTTCGCCCCTAGGAAGCGGCCATTGAACGGAAGATGACTAGCCGCGGTTCCGGGACGAGCGGGTCAGCCGATCGCCAGGAACTTGGCCCGGCGCTGGGCGAGCAGTTCGTCGCCGCCGATTACCGAGCAGCCGTCGAGTTCCTCGAGGATGGCGCCCTTGATCGCGCCGATCGCCGCATCGGGATCGCGGTGGGCGCCGCCGAGGGGTTCGGCGACAATTCGATCGACGACCCCCAGCGCCTGCAGGTCGAACGCGGTGATCCGCATCGCCTCGGCGGCGTCGGCGGCCTTGTCGGCGGTCCGCCACAGGATCGACGCGCAGCCTTCGGGCGAAATCACCGAATAGACCGCATGCTCGAACATCAGCACCCGGTTGGCGGTGGCGATGGCGACGGCGCCCCCCGACCCGCCTTCGCCGACGATCGCGGCAATGATCGGCACCCTGACCTCCAGGCATTGTTCGGTCGACCGCGCGATCGCCTCTGCCTGCCCGCGTTCCTCGGCTTCGACTCCGGGAAAAGCCCCAGGGGTGTCGACCAGGGTGACGATCGGCAGGCCGAAGCGGTCGGCGAGCCGCATCAGCCGGATCGCCTTGCGGTAGCCTTCGGGCTTGGCCATCCCGAAATTGTGCTTGAGCCGCGACGCGGTGTCGGCGCCCTTCTCATGGCCGATCATCATCACCCGCCGTCCCTCGATGCGGGCGAAGCCGCCGATGATCGCCGGATCGTCGCCGTAGGCCCGGTCGCCCGCCAGCGGCACGAACTCGTCGGTCATCCCCTCGACATAGTCGTTGAAGTGCGGGCGCTCCGGGTGACGAGCGACTTGCGACTTTTGCCACGGAGTCAGCCGCGAATAGGTTTCTCGAAGCAATTTGGCCGACTTCGCCTCGAGCCGGGCGATCTCGGGGTCGATGTCGATCGAGCCGGAGCTGGCGGTTTCGCGCAACTGCTCCACCCGGGTCTCGAGCTCGGCAATGGGCTTTTCAAAGTCGAGGAAGGTCAGCATTCGCGACGGCGGGTAGGACGCACCTCCACGTGCGTCAACGATCCCGGTCGGCGAGCGGATGGCGCGCATTGACCAGTTCGACCAGCCGTGCGCTGTCGACATGCGTGTAGATTTGCGTGGTCGCGATATCGGCATGCCCGAGCAGCGACTGCAGCACGCGCAGGTCGGCGCCGCCCGACAGCAGGTGTGTGGCGAAGGCGTGGCGAAGCACGTGCGGGCTGATGCGGTCGGGGGATATGCCCGCCGGTGCGGCGATCTGGCGGACGATCTGGAACAGCCGGACCCGGGTCAGGTGACGCTTGCCGCTGGGAAATAGCCACAGGCTGTCGGCCGGAACATGATCGAGCCAGCGCCCGACGGCCGTTTCCGCCCGTGACGAGATCGGCACCAGCCGCTCCTTGCTGCCTTTACCGCGAAGGATGACGAACGGCTGTCCTTTGCGCAGCAAACCGCGCCCCAGCGTGACCAGCTCGCTGGCGCGAAGACCGGAACCGTACAGCAGCTCGAGAATCGCGAGATTGCGAACGGCGGCCGCTTCGCCGCTCGCCGCGCGCTCTTCGGCCGACTCGAAGATTGCGGTGACTTCGCGCTCGTCGAGAATACGCGGCAGCGGCCGCTCGAGCCGGGGTCGCGGCAGCGCGGCGGACGGATCGTCGCTCCGGAAACCCTCGTCGAATAGGAAGCCGAAAAAGCGGCGCAGCGCCGCCGAACGGCGCGCGACTGTCGCCGGGGCCAGTCCGGCCCAGCGCGCGCCGAGGCTCGAAACCCGGTCCGCGCCAACCGCTCCGAGCGGCGCGCCCAGGTCCTCGGCGGCGCGTTTGAGGTCGCTTCGGTAAGCCGACAGCGTGTGCGGCGAAGCGCCCGCCTCGGCCGCCATCATCTCGAGGAACCGGTCGACCAGCGCCCGATCGTCATCGGTCACGTGCGCGCGAGCGCCTCGGCGGCGATCATCCTCGCAGTGAAGCCCTGGCCGGTGCGATTGAGCGCCGCGACCGCATGAAAAAGATGGGACGAAGGAAGCTGCTCGAAGCCCGCGGCCTGGAAGCCGGTGCCGGCCAGCACCAGCACGCTGCCCGCTTGGCCGAGCGATGCCGAACCGTCGATCACCCGAGTCCAGCGGGTTCGGTGACCGATCGCCAGGCCATGACGGCGGTTCAGGCTGTCGGCGCTGCGCCCGTCGAGCCGGCCCAGCGCGGCGAGACCGGCGACCAGCAGCGCGCTGCGCTTCTTGCCCGGGCTGCTATCGCGGCTGATGAACGCGTTGATCCGGCCGAAGCTCAAGTCGAGCCCCGCGGTGTCGGGCGCGCCCAACGCCAGCATCGCCCAGCTGGGGTCGGCGAAGCGCTCATCCATCCGCCGGACGGCCAGCTTCCAGCGCCCGGCTTCATGGTCGTAGCCGGCACTCAGCATCGACGCGATCAGCGCCGGCGCGTCCTCCTGCAGATCGGGGTCCGGCGCAATGCGCGACGCGGCCCGTGCCGCCAGGGCCCGCGAGGCTTCGCGTTGCAATGGACCCTCGCCGATCGACCACAGCCGCCGGAGTGCCGCCATCCGAACGTCGCGGCCGCGCCCGACGAACGCCAGGCGCAACTGCCAGGCATCGGTTTCCGAAAGCTGGTCAGGGTCGGTAGCGTCGTAGAGCATCGAGTAGATGTCGATCAGCGACTGGGACGAAAGCACTCCGAGACCGGTCGCGATGCGCGCCGAGTCGAGGCGCCGCTGCACGGGCAACATCGGCGCCCGGGCCTGCCACGCCCGCACCTGCGGCGACGCTGACCGCAACAGCCGGTCCGGCAAGGTCATCCCGGTCGCCGTCGCCAGCCCAAAGCGCCAGCTCGTAAGGCGCTCGACCGGCTCCCATTCGATCGTCACGGCGCGGCCGGTATCGGCTCCCGCGCCAACCACCTTTTGCGCCAATGCAAGGTCGATGCCGCCGATCCGGCCGCGCCGGCGCGCCGCATCGATCTGCGCCGCGGCGCTTTCGGGCTCCCCCGACAGAGAGGCGCACATCGCATCGACCAACGGCAGGATGCCCCGCTCGACGTCGGCGATCCCGTCCTGGAGCGGGCACAAGGCGGACGGGTCGGCGTTGGCGAGTGCGCTCTGCACCGCGACCTGGAACATTTTCGGCGTGAACTGATCGACGTCGACCCCCGAAACCAGCATTCGCGCTGCGTCCGCCTCGCCCATCCGGAGCAGCATCCAGGCGCGCTCGGCGACCCAGTCGACCGGGTTGACGTTGCGCGGCGCGCGGGCTTTCGCCAGCAGCGCATTGCGAATGGCGATGTGCGCCCAGCGCGATGCCAGCGGCGTGTGCGTCCGCCTCATCAGCCCGGACAGGAAGGCGCCGCTGGCCGCGCCCCACGGATTGGCGCCCAGCCCCAATTGGACCGGGTCGAGCCGGCCCACCACCCACGGGTCCCGCCGGGCATGATCGGGAAGCTCGACGAGCGGCGGCGAAGCGGGAAGCGCGTCTTCGCTGATCTCGGCAATTACGGTCTCGCTCTCGCCGAATCCCTCGGCAGGCGGCGCGGACCGGGTCGGCCCCGGCATGACCGGCAGCGGCTGCGGAGCAGGCCCGGGCCCGGGCGCCGGGGTCGGCGTTACCGGCGTGGTCGCGGCGGGCTGCGCGCGGTCTTGGGCCAGCGCCGGCAGCGCCAGCGCTACCACGGCAGACGCGAGCAATAGTCGGCTAGCGCGCATCGGCGTCCTGGGTAACGTCCGTTTCGATGGTCCGCGTCGGCACCTCCCTCGCCTGCATCGACAGGAAGAGGAGGATGCCGGCGACCGCCGCCACAACCAGGATGAGAATAATCAATCGGGGCATCGTCGACCGCTTCGATGGCTGTTGAGGTCGGGGGCTTTTGCCGAGCTTGCCGACCGCTGTATAGCCCCGCGTGTGAACGAGTTAACCCAGCGTCTCGACCGTCCGATCGCCCTCGTCGGCCTGATGGGGGTCGGCAAATCGACGGTCGGCCGCCGCCTTGCGAGGCGGCTTGGCCTGCCATTCATCGACAGCGACACGGCCATCGAGGATGCCTCCGGCCTGTCCGCGGCCGAAGTGTTCGAACGCTATGGCGAGGACGATTACCGCGACGGCGAGCGGCGGCTGGTGGCGCGCCTGGTCGACGGCCAGGTGCGGGTGATCGCCACCGGCGGAGGCGTGTTTGTCGATCCCCGCACCCGCGACCTGTTGAACAGCCGGGCGATCACCGTCTGGCTTGATGCGCCGATCGACGTGCTCGCCGACCGGACGTCGCGGCGGGACACCCGGCCGCTGCTTCGCAATGGCGACCGGAAGGGGACGCTCGAGCGCCTCGCGGAAGAAGAACGGCCCTGTTATTCCGCGGCGCACATCCACGTGAAGAGCGGCGCCGGTGCGCACCGCGACGTCGTCGAAACCATTTTGAAGGCTTTAGAGAATCATCTCGGAAAGCCTGAAGCCTAGCCCGGCTCGCGCCCTTCGTCCGGAAGCGATGAGTCGGCGCCGAACATTCGTTCGCGAGCGGCGCGCAGGTCGCCGGTCGCGCTTTGCTTCTTGAGCCGCTCGGCGTCGCGCTCGCGATAGGCGGCCTCGACCCGGTCCGTTTCGAGCCGGCCGATCTTTAGCTTGAGCAGCGCTTCCCGACCCATCACCACGGCGCTCTCGAACAGCTCGCGCTGGACGTGGGCAACGCCCAGCCCATCGAAATCGATTACCTGGCGGCGGTCATAGGCCCGGACCATCACCTGCGCCTTGGGAAATGCTTCTAAGATCGCTTCGAGCCTGGCGCGGTCCAAGTCATTTCCGTCCTGGCAGAACAGGATAGCCTCCGCCGTGTCCGCACCGGCGGTACGAAGCAGGTCGATTCGAGTGCCGTCGCCATAATAGACTTTGGTGCCGAACGTCTGGCTGACCTCGATTTGCTCGGAGTCACGATCGATAATCGTCACCGGAACGCGCTTTGCCTGCAGCATTTGTGCGACCGTCTGCCCGAACCGGCCGTAGCCGACGACGATGGCGTTGGTCTCGGGGGAGAACTCGGGGCCCTCATGACCCGCTTCGGGTTCGGGCATCCGCTCCAGGACCCATTCGGTAATGCGCATCAGGAACGGCGTCGTAATCATAGACACGGTGACCACGGCGCTGAACAGCGACGCAACTTCGGGCGCGATCAGCTGCGCCGATGCCCCTTGCGCGAACAGCACGAAACCGAATTCGCCGGCCTGGCTGAGCAGCAACCCGAGCCAGATCGCTCGTCCCATCCGGACCCCGATCATCCGCGCCAGCCCGATGATCACGAGCGCCTTGACGATGATCAGCACCGCCGCCGCCCCGGCGATAAACAGTGGATTGGAAGCGACCGCGTTCAGATCAAGCAGCATTCCGACCGACAGGAAGAACATGCCGAGCAGGATCGAGCGGAACGGCTCGACGTCGCTTTCCAGCTCGTGCCGATATGGCGATTCGGCCAGCACCACGCCGGCGATGAAGGCCCCCAGCGCAACTGAGAGATGGAGCGTGTGCATCAGCGCCGCGCTGGCGATCACCGCGAACAGCCCCGCGACGACGAACAGCTCGCGCTCGCCGAGCCGGCCGACCAACCGGAACAACGGGTTGAGGACGAAGCGGCCGGCCAGAACCAGGCCGATGATCGCGCCGACCGTGTACAGCGCGAGCATCGCGCCCGATGGTTGGTCGAGATCGGCCGGCGCCCGCGACATCGCGGCGATGATGGTGATCATCGGCACGATCGACAGGTCCTGGAACAGCAGGATCGAGAATGCCCGCTCGCCGCGCCGGTGGTTGAGTTGCCCCGAAGAGCGCAGCATCGGCAGCACCTGTGCGGTCGACGACAGGCCGAGCGGAAGGCCGAGCGCAAGGCTGGCCTCCATGCTGAATCCGAGCGCGAAGTGGATCAGCGCGCTCAACACCAGCCCGCACAGCACGACCTGGGCCAGGCCGAGCCCGAAGATGTCCTTGCGGAGCCGCCACAGCCGGCTGGGATTCAGCTCCAAACCGACCAGGAATAGCAGGAAGGCAATGCCGATCTCCGAGACCTGCATCACTGCTTCGGGGTCGCCGATCAGGCCGAGCGCGTAGGGGCCGATGACTGCGCCGCCGACGATGTAACCAAGCGTCGCGCCGAGGCCGAGCTTGCGGAACAGGGTGACAAAAATCAGCGCTGCTCCCAGCATGAAGGCGCCGGTGAGCAGCATTCCGCCGGTCTGGGCCGCTTCCGCCCCGTTCAAGTCGCGGCATCCTCGATTGCGGCAAGCAATGCGCGCAGCGGAAGCAGGATAGCGCCGTGCCGCGAAGTCCGCGATCGTGCGGGAGCCAGTGCTGCGAGGCCCCAGCCGCCAGGATCATCGCGGTCTCCGGCGAGCCACGCCTCCAGGCCTTCGAGCACCTCGGCGATCTCGTCTTGCGCGTGCCCCGCCGCATGCCGCGCGGCCAGTGCCGCCGCAGCCTGGCCGAACGCACAGGCACGCACTTGCTGGGATAGGACCGTCACGCGGCCCTTATCGTCGAGCTGGACTTCCGTGCGCACCGTGCTTCCGCAGGTCGGCGAGCGGAGCTGCGCGCTGCCGTCGACGCGCTCGAGATGGAGCGGGTCGGGAAGCGAGCCCGCAAGCCGCAGGATCTCGATGGTATAGAGCGGTGCGTTCATGACCGGCGCCATGTCGTGCCCTCCGGTCCATCTTCAAGGACGATGCCGTCGGCCTGCAGCTCGGCGCGAATGCGGTCGGCGGTCGCAAAGTCGCGCCGCGCCTTCGCCTCTGCGCGCTCGGCGATGCGCGCCTCGACGTCGCCGCCGGCGCCATCCCCACGAAACCAACCCTCCGAGTCCTGGTCCAACAGACCCAGCAAGGATGCGCTCGCCTTGATTGTCGGCGCGTCGTCGATCGCCATCAGCCGCGTCAGCGCGAGCGGCGTATTCAAATCGTCCGCAAGAGCTTCGATGACACCTTCGTCCATATCGCCCGGCGCCGCGTCGTTGGCTGTGCGGTAAAGGCGGTCGAGCATATTCTTGGCCTGGGCGATTCCCGCCTCCGTCCATGGCAGGGGCTGACGATAGTGCGTCGACAGCAGCGCGAGCCGCAGCGTCTCGCCCTTGTGCCCGGCCTCGAGCAGATCGCCGACGCTGACGATATTGCCGAGGCTCTTCGACATCTTCTCAGCGCCCATGTCGACAAAACCGTTGTGCACCCAATAGCGAGCGAGCGGCGCTCCGTCGTGCGCGCAGCGGCTTTGCGCGATCTCGTTCTCGTGATGGGGGAAAATGAGGTCGAGGCCGCCGCCGTGGATGTCGATCGTCTCGCCCAGATGCGCGCGGATCATCGCCGAGCATTCGATGTGCCAGCCGGGACGCCCGCGGCCCCATGGGCTCTCCCAGCCGATCACGCCTTCGTCGCTCGGCTTCCACAGCACGAAGTCCGCCGGGTCGCGCTTGTAGGGTGCGACCTCGACCCGCGCTCCGGCGAGCATCGCGTCGCGGTCGCGGCGGCTGAGCGCGCCGTAGCCCGGATCCGAGGGCACGTGGAACAGCACGTGACCCTCGGCCGCGTACGCGTTGCCGGTCGCGATTAGCCGCTCGATCATGGCGACCATCGGCCCGATCTCGGCGGTCGCATGCGGCGCGATGTCGGGATCGCGGACCCCGAGCGCGCCCATGTCCTCGACATAGTGCCGCTCGAAGCGCTCGGTGATTACCTCCGGCGCAACGCCTTCCGCCTCCGCCGCGGCGATGATCTTGTCGTCGACGTCGGTGACGTTGCGGGCATAGACCAGGCTGTCCTCGCCATAGTTGTGCCTGAGCAGCCGCGCGAGCGTGTCGAACACCACCGCCGGCCGCGCATTGCCGATGTGCGCGCGCCCATAAACCGTCGGCCCGCAGATATACATGGTGATGCGCTTCGGGTCCGCCGGAACGAACTCGCGCTTCTCGCGCGCCATCGTGTCGTACAGCCGGATCATTGCTCGTTGACCCGCAGCCGCCGCCGCTCGACCCAGTCGACGATCGCCAGCCCGCTCGCGTTGAGCAACGGATAGGTCCGCGAATTCGTCATCCACTCGGGGCGGTCGGCCTCGGGTCCGTACGTCATGTCGGTCGCGAGGTTGGCGAGCAGGAAGAACAGCGTCGCGCCGAGCAGGCCCTTGATCATCCCGAAGCCGCCTCCGAGCACCCGGTCGACCGGACCGAGCAAAGATTTGCGCGTCTTGCCGCCGATCGAGCGGGCGAGCAATTTCACCAGCACGAAAGTGGGCAGGAACAGCAGGGCGAACGCCACCACCGCCGCTCCCGCCGGCGTCCCGACCGGGTCGGCCAGGCCTTCCGAAAGCTGCGTGTGGAACAACTTGAGCATGGCGATCGCCGCGATCCAGGCGAACAGCGACAGCACCTCGTGGACGAAGCCGCGGACGAACCCGATCAAGGCCCCGCCGCCGAGCAGCAGGATGACGAAGATGTCGAGCGCGCTCATTGCAGCGCGGCTAGCCGACTCTTTTCGTCATTGCGAGCAGAGCGAAGCAATCCAGTTTCTTTGTCATGGCTGGATTGCCACGTCGCCTTCGGCTCCTCGCAAAGACGGGGGTTCATCTCCCTAGGATGTGATCCGCGAGCGCTCGCAAATTGGCGAACTCGGCCAATGCGATCCCGTTTCCGCCTTTGATGCCGGGCGGCACCCACGCGGTCTCGAAGCCGAGCTTGGCGGATTCCTTGAGCCGAAGCGCGGCATGGGCGACCGCGCGGACTTCGCCCGACAGCGCGATCTCGCCGAGCACGACGCATTCGCTCGGCACCGCCCTCTCGGCGAGCGCGGAGATCAGCGCGGCCGCGACGGCGAGGTCGGCCGCGGGGTCCGACAGCCGGTAGCCGCCGGCGACGTTCAAATAGACTTCGGCGGTCGCGAAGCTGAGCCCGCAGCGCGCCTCGAGCACCGCCAGGATCATCGCCAGCCGCCCCGAATCCCATCCGACCGCCGCCCGCCGCGGAGTCGCCCCGCTCGCCAGCCGAACCGTCAGCGCCTGGATCTCGACCAGCACCGGGCGGGTCCCTTCCAGCGCGGGAAACACGCTGGTGCCGCTGACCGGCTCGGCACGGCGGGTTAGGAACAGTGCCGACGGGTCCGGAACCTGCGACAGCCCGGCCTCCACCATCGCGAACACGCCGATCTCGTCCGTGCCGCCGAAGCGATTCTTTATGGCCCGCAGGATCCGGTACTGGTGGCTGCGCTCGCCCTCGAAGCTCAGCACCGTGTCGACCATATGCTCGAGCACCCGCGGGCCCGCGATCGCGCCGTCCTTGGTGACGTGGCCGACCAGCACCACCGCGCTGCCCTGCTCCTTGGCGAAGCGCACCAGTTCCTGCGCCGAAGCGCGAACCTGGCTGACGGTCCCCGGCGCGCCCTCGATCAGGTCGGAATGCATGGTCTGGATCGAGTCGATGACCAGCAGCGCCGGCGGCTCGGCTTCGACCGTGGTCAGGATGTCGCGGACCGAGGTCGCGGCGGCGAGCTGCACCGGCGACTTGCCGAGACCGAGCCGCACCGCGCGTAGCCGGATTTGTTCGGCGGATTCCTCGCCGGAAACATAGACGACGCCCTTGCCCTGCTCGGCCAGCTTTGCGCCGACCTGCAGGAGCAAGGTCGATTTGCCGATGCCGGGGTCGCCCCCGACCAGCATCACCGAACCGGGCACGATGCCGCCGCCGATCGCCCGGTCGAACTCGGCGATCCCGGTCGCGAACCGCTCCGGCAAGGCGACCGCGCTGTCGAGTCCGACCAGCTCTATGGTCCGCCCGCCGCCGCGCAAATTGTGCTTGGCGGCGAAGATGCTCGACACTTCGGCGGCTTCCTGGACCAACGTGTTCCACTCGGCGCAGTCGGCGCATTGGCCCTGCCAGCGGCTGCTCACCGACCCGCAGGCCTGGCAGACGTAACGGATCCTCGGCTTGGCCATCCTCGACCGTTAGCCAATCGCCCGGCTTTGTCCTAGTGGCGCTTCGGGAACAACAGGCCGGCGGGAGAACAGGAGGACTGCATGCCTTACGCGACCGCCCGGGACGGGACCCGGCTGTATTACAAGGATTGGGGGCACGGCCGCCCGGTGGTGCTGATCCACGGCTGGCCGCTTTCCAGCGACACGTTCGACGATTCCGCGCTTGCGCTCGCCGAGAATGGTTTTCGCGCCATCGCCCCCGACCGGCGCGGCTTCGGCCGCTCGGACCAGCCGTGGTCCGGCTACGATTATGACACCTTCGCAGACGACGTCGCCGCGGTTCTCGAGGATGCGGGGATCGGCCAACCGATTGCCATCGCCGGCTTCTCGATGGGCGGCGGCGAAGTCGCCCGGTTCCTGTCCCGCCAGCGCTCGCACGAGGTCAGCCACGCGGTGTTGATCAGCTCGGTCGTGCCCTATTTGCTGAAGGCCGACGACCACCCCGAAGGCGCCCCCAAAGAGGTATTCGACGGCATGGTTGCCGGCATCCGGAAAGGCCGCGCCGACTTCTTCCGCGGTTTTTTCAAGGACTTTTTCGGCGTCACGTGGACCGATCCGGTCAGCGACGCGGTGCTCGACGACGCCTGGCGGCAGGCGATGAGCGCCGGGCTGTGGCCGACCGTCGCTTGCGTGCGTGCCTTCTCCGAAACCGATTTTCGGCCGGACCTCGCCGCCTTCACCATGCCGACGCTGATTATCCATGGGATCGAAGACCGCACGGTGCCGATCGACCTTACTGCGCGCGCCGCGGCGCAGGCGATTACGGGTTCCAGGCTCGTCGAATATGACGACGCCGCGCACGGCGTGTTCGCCAGCCACAAGGAGCGGCTGATCGGCGACCTGCTCGATTTTCTCGGCAGCTAGGCTTTGCTCCCCGAGCCGCTGAGGATCCCGGCCTTCCGCGCTTTCTGGCTGGCGCGGCTGGCAAGCACCATCGCCCAAATGTCGATGGTCATCGTCATCGGCTGGCAGGTCTACGACATCGCCAGGCAGACCATGGGCGTCGGCGACGCCGCCTTCCAGCTCGGCCTGATCGGGTTGTTCCAGTTCCTGCCGTTGTTCGCGCTGACGCCGGTCAGCGGCTGGGCCGCCGATCGCTTCGACCGTCGCCACATCACCCGCGCGGTGCTCGGGCTCGAGCTGTTTTGCGCACTGATCCTGTTCGTCGCGACGTGGAGCGGCGCGATCAGCCTGCCGATTCTGTTCGCGGTCGCTGCGTTGCTCGGTGTCGCTCGCGCCTTCGCCGGCCCCGCCTTCAGCGCGCTGGCGCCAAACCTGGTCCCGCGCCACCTGCTTCCGCGCGCGATCGCGCTGAGCTCCACCGCATGGCAGGCCGGCGCGATCATCGGCCCTGCCCTCGGCGGCATCCTCTACGACATCGTTCCACACCTCTCCTATGGCTTCAGCTGCGCTCTTTTCGCCTTTTCGACGCTCTGCATGTTCCTCGTCGGCCCCGTCCCGCGGTTGGCGATCGAGCGCGGCAATCCGTTGCGCCGAATGGCCGAAGGCCTCCGCTACATCCGCCGCAACCAGCTGGTGCTCGGCGCCATCACCCTCGACCTGTTCGCCGTGCTGCTGGGCGGGGTCACGGCGATGCTCCCGATCTATGCGCGCGACATCCTCGAAGTGGGTGCGCAAGGGCTAGGGCCATTGCGTGCAGCACCGGCGATCGGGGCGACCCTAACCGCCGTCTATTTCTCCTTCCGTCCGATCCGCACCAACGTCGGCGTCAAGATGCTCGCGGCCGTCGTGGTGTTCGGTGCGGCAACGGCGGTTTTCGGCCTTTCACAATCGATGTGGCTGTCGCTCGCCATGCTCGCGCTCCTCGGAGCCGCCGACATGTTCTCGGTCTACATCCGGCAATCGCTCATTCAGCTCCACACGCCCGATGCGATGCGCGGACGCGTCGGCGCCGCGTCGACTCTCGCCATCTCGGCCTCGAACGAGCTCGGCGAAGCCCGCAGCGGTTTCAGCGCCGCGTTGATTGGGCCGGTGACCGCAACCGTCGCCGGCGGCGTCGCGGCGATCGTCATCACGCTTGTCTGGAGCCGATGGTTTCCCGCGCTTCGCAACGCCCGCACCTTCGACATGCCGGAGCCGGTGCCGGAGAAGGCCCCGGTCGTCGCGGGAGGTGCCTGAAACCCTTCAATGTGGGTTACCGGATCACTATACAGCCTGCACACGAGGAAGCTCGCGGCTTCCCTGGGCAAGGAGTCGATCGCATCATGAAAGCAGCCAGCATCCTCGAGACCATCGGCAACACTCCGCATATCCGGGTCAACCGACTGTTCGGAGACAAGGCCGAAGTGTGGATCAAGTCGGAGCGCTCGAATCCGGGCGCATCGATCAAGGACCGCATCGCTTTGTCGATGATCGAGGACGCCGAAGCGTCGGGCGCGTTGAAGCCCGGCGGGACGATCGTCGAGCCGACTTCGGGCAATACCGGCATCGGCCTGGCCCTGGTCGCGGCGGTCAAGGGCTACAAGCTGGTCCTGGTGATGCCCGAAAGCATGAGCATCGAGCGTCGCCGGCTGATGCTCGCGTTCGGCGCGACGTTCGACCTCACGCCGCGCGAGAAGGGGATGAAAGGGGCGATCGAGCGGGCGAAGGAGATCGTCGCCTCGACTGCCGACGCGTGGATGCCGCAACAGTTCGAAAACCCGGCCAATCTCGAGGTTCACCGCCGCACAACCGCACAGGAAATCCTGTCCGATTTCCGCGATACGCCGATCGACGCGCTGATAACCGGCGTCGGCACCGGCGGTCACATCACGGCCTGCGCTGAGGTCCTCAAGAAGGAATGGCCCGGCCTCAAGGTGTTCGCGGTCGAGCCCACATTGTCGCCGGTCCTGTCCGGAGGTGATCCGGGGCCCCACCCGATCCAGGGGATCGGCGCCGGCTTCGTACCCGCGATCATGAACGTCAAGCTGCTCGACGGGGTGATCCAGGTCGATCCCAACGACGCCAAGGAAATGGCTCGCCGCGCCGCCCGCGAGGAAGGCGTGCTGGTCGGAATCTCGTCCGGCGCGACCCTCGCCGCGATCGCCCAGAAACTGCCCGAACTCGGCGATCTGCCGCGCATCCTCGGCTTCAATTACGACACCGGCGAGCGCTATTTGTCGGTGCCGGATTTCCTTCCCGAAGAGGCATAGCTAACCGCCCGCTAACCTCCTTCCTTAGCCGCGGCGTTAACGCGCGAGCAGTTAACCCTCCATTGTGGGGTGATCCCCAGACCCCAAGAAGGTGGAAGGTGGATGCGCAGGACGCGATTTGCAGGAGCCGTGGAAGCCGCGGGCGACGCGCACGCGCGCGCCTCGATCCGCGAGGCCCTGTGGTTCGACATCCTGTCGCCCGAAACTCCTGACGATCATTCGCTGTCGGCCACGCGCGTCGGTCCGCTCGAGCATTCCCCGCTGATGCTGGGCGTGACGCATCTGATCGCCGCGTTCGCGCTGATTGCGCTCTTGCCGATACAGTCGCTGACATTGTCCTTCACCAGCCCGGTCATTCCGCTGGCCCTACTCCTGGTGCTTGACCTTGCCGCGATCCTCGGCCTGCGCTGGCGCGATCGCCTGGGTATCGATCCGTGGACCGTGATCCGTGGGCTCGCCGCCTATCTCGCGGCCGCAGGTACATTTTGGATCCTGGTCGGACTGGCCATGATCTCGCAAGCTCAATTCGGCCACCCGGCGCTGCCCATCCTGATCATCGGTGGCGGCTTCGCTATGGCGGCGATGGCGGCGGTAAACTCTCCCCCGGTGGCGGTCACCAACGCACTCGTCACGACCGCCGGGGCGTTCCTTCTCACCGGTTCGGCGCGGATCGGGGTGGGCACGGCGCTGATGTCCCTGATCATTGTTGCCTATAGCGTCGCCGGGGCTCGGACGGTCCTCGCCGCGGGGCGCCGGCGGCTAGCCCTCGACGCCGAGGCCCGCAAGGCGCTGACCTTCGTCGCCGAGTTCGAGAACAGCGGTCGCGGCTGGTTCTGGGAAACCAACCCGGAAGGCACCTTGTCCTATGTTTCGCAGCAGCTCGCCGACGATTTCCAGTGCGAGCCGCAGGAACTGCTCGGCCGGCAGTTCCCCGACCTGCTATCGGTCGACACCAGCCCGGTCGGTACCATCCGCGAGGAGCGCAAGACCCTCGGCTTCCATCTGTCGGCGCGGTTTCCGTTCGCCGACGTCATCGTTCGCCCGGCCAGCGACCACGACGTGCATTGGTCGCTGTCGGGCAACCCCGTCTTTGACGAGCGCGGCCGCTTCCTCGGCTTCCGCGGCATCGGCACCGACCTCACCGAGCAACGCCGGTCGGAGCAGGAAATTTCACGCCTCGCGCGGTTTGATTCGCTGACCGGCCTGCCCAACCGCGAGCTGATGCGCCAGACGCTCGACGAAGCGCTTCGCAACGCCTCGCGCCGCCAGAAGGGCTGCGCCCTGTTCCTTATCGATCTCGACCGCTTCAAGAACGTCAACGACACGCTCGGCCACCCGATCGGCGACGCCTTGCTGCGCCAGGTCGGCGAGCGGCTGAAATCGGTGATGGGCGATCACGGCCAGGTCGGGCGCCTCGGCGGCGACGAGTTCAAGGCCGTGCTTCCCGGAACGGTCGACATCGGCTTCCTCGAGCCCCTCGCGCGGACCCTCATCGAGCAGGTATCTCGCCCCTTTGTCATCGAAGGCCATCGCGTGACGATCGGCGCTTCGGTCGGCATTGCGATCGGCGATCCGGGCCGCGCCTGCGCCGACAGCCTGATCCGCAACGCCGACCTCGCGCTCTATGCAGCCAAGGCGGCGGGCCGCGGCAAGCATTGCTTCTACGAGCCGGCGATGCACAGCGATCTCTCCGACCGCCAGGTGCTGGAGAACGACCTCCGACAAGCGATCGAGCGCGGCGAGCTGTGGGTCGCGTACCAGCCGATCGTTCGCGCCGCCGGCGAGGAAATCTGCGGGTTCGAGGCGCTTGTCCGCTGGGCTCATCCGGTTCGCGGCCCGATCTCGCCGGAGAAGTTCATCCCGCTCGCCGAAGAGTCCGGGCTGATCTCCGGGATCGGCCAGTGGGTGCTGAAAACGGCGCTGCTCGAGGCGGCGCACTGGCCCGACACGGTTCGCGTCGCCGTCAACCTGTCGCCGATCCAGTTCAATGACCCGGCCATTGTAGGAGTGGTCGGACAATTGCTCAAAGAGACCGGAGTCCGCTCCGAGCGACTCGAGCTTGAGATTACCGAGGGCGTGTTCCTGGCTGATAACGACACCACCGACGAGACGTTTGCCGGCCTGAAACGGCTCGGAGTGCGCCTCGCTCTCGACGATTTCGGGACCGGCTACAGCTCATTGGGATATTTGAAGAAAGCGCCGTTCGACAAGATCAAGATCGACCAGAGCTTCGTTCGCGGCGCTGCCTCGGCGACCAACCGCAACGGTGCCATCATCCGCGCCATCGTCACGCTTGCCGAAGCGCTCGGCATGGACACCACCGCGGAAGGGGTCGAGACTCATGACGACCTCCATCTGATCCGCGAGCTCGGCGTCAGCCAGGTCCAGGGCTATATCTTCGGCCGGCCGGTCGCCGGGGAAGCAGCCCGCCAGCTGGCCAACGAGTCCACGCTCGAAGCGGAAGGGTATCAGTGCATCCGCGAGCCGCGGCAGCGACTGATGCGCCGCGCGATCGCCGAGATCGACGGCCAGGTCACGGAGATCCGGCTGCGCAATATTTCAGCCAAGGGTGCGCTGGTCGAATGTCCACACCCGGTCGCGCCGGGCACCGCGATCACCATCGACATCATCGGCGTCGGGCCGGTCCTGGGCTCCGTCCGCTGGGCCCAGTCGGGCAAGTTCGGCATCCAGTTCAGCGGCCCGTTCAACCTCGCCCGCCTCGCACCCAAGAAGAAGCTCTTGAACAAGGTCACCATGCTGCGCCCGTGGTACATCGACCAAAAGGCCGCCTCGTAGTCGGGGGAATCGTGCGGGGCGGGCCGCTCACCGCCGCAACCACATGACCGATCCGTAGCCAGCCTTAAACCGTTGCCTTTTCACGGAGATTTTCTATATCCGGCGGCCACTCAACCACGAGCCGTGCAAAAGACTGACGTCGTCTGTACAACGCCCGCCTGGTTGCGAAGAGGGATTCCCGATGCAGGCATTAGGCAGACTGGTGAGGGTCCGCGCGGCGATAGCGCTGGCGACGGCCGCACTCGGCCTGGGCCTCGCAACCCCCGCCGCCGCGGTAGCGGCACAACGTTCCGCTGTGCCGACCCAGAGCCAGGCCAGCATCAACGACTTCTATCGCGCGCGGGGCGGCGCTCCGCTGTGGTTCGCTCCGAACTCTGGATTGGCCGTGCGGCGCTTGATGGACCTGATGGGCAGTGCCCAGGCCGACAACCTCAACCCCAACCGCTACCTGACGCGGGGGCTCACGCGCGCCGTCCGGGCCGCCTCGCGCGGCGATCCGCGGGCCGTGGCCCGGGCCGAGCAGATGCTCAGCCAGGCGTTCGTCGCTTATGCCAGCGACCTGAGGCGCGATCCCAATGTCGGCATCATCTATGTCGATCCGGAGTTGAGGCCGGTTCCGCCGGCGCCGCTGACGCTGCTCAACCAGGCGGCAAGCGCGCCGTCGCTGGCGACTTATGTCCACCAAATGGGCTGGATGAACCCGGTGTACCGTCAGCTTCGCGAGGCGCTTGTCGGGCGCACGTACCGCAGCGAGCGCGAGCGGCGGCTCCTCGCCATCAACATCCAGCGGGCTCGCGCCCTGCCGACCGGCAACCAGCGCTACGTAGTGGTCAATCCCGCCGCCCAGCGGCTGTACATGTACGAGAACGGACAGGCAGTCGATTACATGCGGGTGGTCGCCGGAAAGCCTTCGCCGCGATTCGCACAGACCCCGATGATGAGCGCCTACATCCGCTTCGCGGTGCTCAACCCGTATTGGAACTCGCCCGCCGACATCACCTCCGCCAAGCTCGCGCCCAACGTGGTCAAGTATGGGACCAAGTATTTGCGGGACAAGGGCTACCAGGTGATGTCCGACTGGAGCGACAACGCCCGGGTCCTGGATCCGCGCAGTGTCGACTGGAAGGCGGTGGTCGCGGGGCGTCAGATCCGCCTGCGGCAAAAGCCGGGGCCCGCCAACTCGATGGGCCGGATGAAATTCATGTTCCCCAACAAGCAGAACATCTGGCTGCACGACACGCCGCAGAAGGATGTGCTCACCGAGGACGAGCGCCTGGTCAGCGCCGGTTGCGTCCGGCTCGAGGATGCCGCGCGGCTGGCGCGCTGGATGTTCGGGAAGACCGTCAAGGCGCAGGGCACCAGGCCCGAGCAAAAGGTGGCGGTGCCGCGCCCCGTCCCGCTGTACATCACTTATTTGACCGCCGTCCCGAGTGGTTCGTCGATCGCCTATTTCGACGATATGTACGGGTTGGATGCACAGCACGCCGCGTTAAGCCGCAGGCTCGCCAGGAATTAGCCCAGTCCGCGCAAGTACGACGCCTGACTAGCGGCCGCGACCGCGCGCCGATCCGATATGGACGACATTCGATTGGCACGGCCCGTGCCGCTCGAAGCACGCAAGCTGGGCATAACGCACGGCGCGATCGAGGTGCGCCTGGCACTCGTCGAGCGACGCCGCGCGATCGGCGGCGGCCATCTCATCCTCGCTCAGTTGGGCGTAATCCGGATTTTCCATTGCGCCATCTTGTCCGCCGAAACGGACCTGAACAGCGGCTAATCCGATAGCGTGCCGATGTGAGACAAAGCGGCCGCGACTGATGTGGTGCTAGAAAGCCTCCGCGGGAATCTTCATCAGGCTGTCGGCGCCGGCTTCGATCTGGCGCCTCAGGGCGCCGGTTTCCGGCATCACCCTATCCGCAAAGAATTGCGCGGTCGCCAGCTTGGCTTCGTAGAATGCGCGATCTCCGCTTCCGTCCGACATTGCCTTGCGCGCGGCCCGCGCGATCCGCAGCCACATCAGCCCGACCGAGACGATGCCCATCATCGTCATGTAGGGATAGGCCGCGGCGCCCGCCTGGTTCGGGTTGGCGAGGCCGTTTTCCATCAGCCATTTGGTCGATGCCTGAAGGTCGCCGATGGCGCGGCTGAACTCGCCCAGGAACGGCTTCAATTCTTCGACCTCGGAAGCGTCGGCGGACTCGCTCGAAAGCAGCGCGAAAAACCGCTGGACCGCGCGCCCGCCGTCCTTGCCGAGCTTGCGGCCGACCAGGTCGAGCGCCTGGATGCCGTTGGTGCCTTCGTAGATCTGGGCGATGCGGGCGTCGCGGACGAACTGCTCGACGCCATGCTCGCGGATATAGCCGTGGCCGCCGAACACCTGTTGCGCGAGCACCGCGCTGTCGAACCCCTTGTCGGTCAGATAGCCCTTGATCACCGGGGTCAGCAGCGACACCAAATCATCGGCCTCCTGCCGCTCCTCCTCGCTTTCGGCGCGGCGCGACAGGTCGACCAGCAGCGCTCCCCACAACACCAGCGCCCGGGCGCCTTCGAGGAACGACTTCATCTCCATCAGCATCCGGCGAACGTCGGGATGGACGATGATGGGGTCCGCCTTGGCATCAGCCTCGCGCTCCCCGGCAACCAGAGCCCGCCCCTGGCGCCGTTCGCGGGCGTAAGCGAGCGCATTCTGGTAGGCGACTTCGGCCTGGGCGAGGCCCTGCAGCCCAACGCCGAGCCGCGCGGCGTTCATCATGATGAACATCGCCGCCAGCCCTTTCTCCGGCTCGCCGACCAGCCATCCCTTGGCGCCGTCATAATTGAGCACGCAGGTCGGGTTGCCGTGGATACCCATCTTCTTTTCGATGGAGCCGCAGCTGACCGGGTTGCGCTCACCGACGGAGCCGTCCTCGTTGACCAGGAACTTGGGCACCACGAACAGCGAAATGCCCTTCACATTGTCCGGCGCCCCGGCGATCTTCGCGAGGACGAGATGGATGATATTCTCGGAAATGTCGTGCTCGCCCGAGGAGATGAATATCTTGGTGCCGGTGATCGAATAGCTGCCATCGGGGTTAGGATTGGCGCGGGTCTTCAATAGCCCCAGGTCGGTGCCGCAATGCGGCTCGGTCAGGTTCATCGTCCCGGTCCAGCGGCCCGACACCATGTTGGGCACATATTTCGCTTTTTGCTCGTCCGTGCCTTTGATCAGCAGGGACGCAATCGCGCCCGATGTCAGCCCCTGGAACATCTCGAAAGACTGGTTCGCCGAAAGCACATATTCGCTGAAGGCCGTGGAGAGGACCTGCGGCAATCCCTGGCCGCCATATTCTTCCGGCGCGGACAATGTCGGCCAGCCGCCGTCGCAGAACCGGCGGTAGGCATCCTTGAATCCATCCGGGATACTGACCGATCCGTCGTCGTTGCGCTTGCAGCCCTGCTCGTCGCCGACTTTGTTGAGCGGCGCCAGCACTTCGGACGCGAACTTGCCGCCTTCGTCGAGAATGGCCTCGATCAAATCAGGGGTCGCGTTGGCGAACCCGTCGAGGTTCGAGTAGCGCCCGACCTGCAGCACCTGGTCGAGGATGAAGCGGGTTTCGCGCACCGGCGCGGAGTAAATGGCCATCTAGACGTCGCTCCTCTTGTCTTCATTGCTCCGGCGCCCGGCCGGATTGCCCAGCGTGGTAAGAAATAGCTCGAGCTCGGCGATGGTCGCGTCGATATCGCCCTTCTGGCGGCGGAGCGCGTCGATGCGCTGCTGGCACCGCTCGATGGTCACTCGCCGCTGGGTCCGTCGCTGGTCGCCAAGGTCGTAGAGGTCGAGCATCTCGCGGATCTCGCCAAGGCTGAACCCGACTCGCTTGCCGCGGAGAATCCAGCTCAGCCGAGCGCGGTCGCGATCCGAATAGTAGCGCGCGGTCCCGCGCCGCTCGGGCGCGATCAGCTGCTCGTCCTCATAGAAACGCAGCGCTCGGGCGGTCACTCCGAACGCTTCGCACAGCTCGCCGATCGCATATCTCGCCCCCGCCGGGGACGGGGTCGCGCCGGGTTCGGCGGGAACAGCGGATGGGATTGGCGAACGAGGGAAATCCATCCAGTCCGTATGCTTGACCTTTCCGTAAACGTCAACTGTGCGACCCGTCTTCAACCGGGGTTCAGCCAGAGGGCGACAAAGACGTCCGGAGACCCTATATGGCGATCCAGTTCGGCACGAAAGCGGGGACATGCTGACCACCAATCCGTTCGATGACGACAAGCTCCGCGAGGAGTGCGGCATTTTCGGCATCTGGGGTGCCGACAATTCCGCAAGCTTTGTCGCGCTTGGCCTGCACGCGCTCCAGCATCGTGGCCAGGAAGCGGCGGGAATCACCAGCTTCGACGGCGGCGACTTTCATACGCACCGGGCGATGGGCCATGTCGCCGGCAATTTCGACCGCGATGAGGTGATGCGCAGCCTCACCGGGCGGACTGCGATCGGCCATGTCCGCTATGCGACGACCGGCGAGACCGCGCTTCGCAATGCGCAGCCGCTGTTCGCCGAGCTCGCCGAGGGCGGCTTTGCAATCGCCCAGAATGGAAACCTGTCCAATGCAATGAAGCTGCGCCGCACGCTCAACCGCCGCGGCTCGATCTTCCAGTCGACCAGCGACACCGAAGTCATCATCCACATGGTCGCCACGTCGCAATACAAGACGACGGTCGACAGGCTGACCGACGCGCTTCGACAGGTTGAAGGCGCCTACTCCCTGCTGGTCCTCACCCCGGATGGCCTGATCGCCTGCCGCGACCCGCTGGGTATTCGGCCGCTGGTGATGGGCAAGCTTGGCGAGGCGACCATCTTCGCCTCGGAAAGCGTCGCCCTGGACGTGATCGGCGCCACCTATCTGCGCGACGTCGATCCGGGCGAAATGGTGCTGGTCAATGCCTCGGGGATCCGGTCGTTCCGCCCGTTCGAAAAGGCCGATCCGAAGCCCTGCATCTTCGAGCATGTCTATTTTTCGCGACCCGATTCGATCGTCGACGGCACCTCGGTCTACCAGGTCCGCAAGAACATCGGGGCGGAGCTTGCCCGCGAGGCACCAGTCGAAGTCGATTACGTCGTCCCGGTCCCCGACAGCGGCGTTCCAGCGGCGATCGGCTTCAGCCAGGAATCGGGCATCCCGTTCGAGCTTGGAATCATCCGCTCGCACTATGTCGGGCGGACCTTCATCGAGCCGAGCGACGGCATCCGGCATCTCGGCGTCAAGCTCAAGCACAACGCCAATTCGGCGCTGATCGACGGCAAGCGGATCGTCCTCATCGATGATTCGATCGTTCGCGGGACCACCAGCGTGAAGATCGTCCAGATGATGCGCGACGCCGGCGCGCGAGAGGTCCATCTGCGGATTGCCTCGCCGCCGACCCGGCACAGCTGCTTCTATGGGGTCGACACCCCCGAGCGCGCCAAGCTGCTCGCCGCCCAGATGAGCGTCGAGGCGATGGCCGATTACATCAACGCCGACAGCCTTGCGTTCATTTCGATCGAAGGTCTGTACCGCGCGCTCGGCTCCGAGCGGAACGATACGCAGCCGCAGCGCTGCGACGCCTGTTTCACCGGCGACTATCCGACCGTCCTGACCGATTTTTCCGAGAAGGAACGCGCCGGCTCGCTTTCCCTGGTCGCAAGCCGCTAATCCGCTCGCCGATGGCCGCAACACCGCCTCTCGCCGGCAAGCTCGCGCTCGTCACCGGCGCCAGCCGCGGAATCGGCGCGGCGACCGCCGAAGCACTCGCCGCGGCGGGCGCTCACGTGATCCTGGTGGCTCGGACCGCAAGCGCCCTCGAAGCGGTCGACGACCGCATCCACGACTCGGGTGGCAGCGCGACCATCGCTCCGCTTGACCTTGTCGACGACGAGTCGATCGCCAAGCTCGCGGTCGCGGTCGCCGAGCGCTGGGGGGAGCTTCACATCCTCGTCCTCAACGCCGCAATGCTCGGTTCGCTGACTCCGGTCGAGCATATCGATCCCAAGGAATATGCCCGAATTCTCGGCCTCAACCTGATTTCCAACCAGGCGATCATCGCCGCGTTCGATCCGTTGCTGCGCCGCGCCGAGCGCGCCGATGTGGTCGCTCTGACATCCTCGGTCGGGAGCGAGCCGCGCGCCTTCTGGGGTGCCTACGGCTCATCGAAGGCCGGCCTGGAAACCCTGCTTGGCGCCTATGCCGATGAAACCCGGCACAGCGGCCGCATCCGGGTCCATATCGTCGACCCCGGCGCGACCCGCACGCGGATGCGCCAGCTCGCCTTTCCCGGCGAGGAGCCCGAAAGCGTCAAGCCGCCCGAGGTTGTGGCAGAGGCGATCCTCAACCGCTTGCTGTCCGAGGCGCCGACCGGCGAACGTCTCCGCGTCGAAGCCTAGCTTTTGACCATCGTTACCTGCGCGACATCGATCGCGCCGCCGCGGAATCCCCCCTCGCAGTACATCAAATAATAGCGCCAGAGCTGGTGGAATTCCTCGCCGAAATCCTCGATGTCGCCGCGGGCGACGGCGGCATCATACCGGTCGCGCCAGATGCTCAATGTCGCCGCATAATCATGGCCGAATGCCTCGCGGTCCTGCCACGATAAGCCGCGTTCGATGGCCAGCGCTGCGAACTGTGGCTCGTCCAGCAGCATCCCGCCGGGAAAAATGTATGTCTGAATGAAATCCGCGCTGGCGGCGTAGCGTTCGAACAGGCGGTGATCGATGGCGATGAACTGCAGCGCCGCGCGGCCGCCCGGTTTCAGGTTGCGGGCGATCGAGTCGAGGTAGGCGCCCCACCAGCGCATTCCCACCGCCTCGACCATCTCGACCGACGCCACGGCGTCGAACTGCTCCGAGATGTCGCGGTAATCCTGCAGCCGAATCTCGACCTTTCCGGCCATTCCGGACTCCGCGACCTTGCGGTCGGCCCATTCCTTTTGCTGTTCGGACAGGGTCAGCCCGACCACTTCGACGCCGCGCTTCGCCGCCTCGATCGCCAGGCTGCCCCAGCCGCAGCCGATATCGAGCATGCGCTGGCCCGGCCGCAGCTCGAGCCGATCGAGCAGCAGCTCGATCTTGCGCAATTGCGCGGCCTCGATCGGTTGGTCCGGAGATTCGAACCGCGCGCACGAGTAGGTCATCGTCGGATCGAGCCAGGCCGCGTAGAAGTC
This sequence comes from Sphingomicrobium sp., assembly GCA_035512655.1. GTDB lineage: Bacteria > Pseudomonadota > Alphaproteobacteria > Sphingomonadales > Sphingomonadaceae > Sphingomicrobium. The sequence continues at coordinate 250,463 of DATKDM010000022.1, forward strand.
GTTGCCAAGGTCGTAATGCGCGGCGATGTTCGCCTTGGCCTTGCCCGGCGCATTGTCGCGCAGCCGATGGGCGAGCGCATTGATCCAGCGGAACGGTCCCTTGGCCCGGGCGGCGGCGCCCAGCGCGACCGAATTGGCGGTGAACAGCTCGAACAGCGCGACCGGGTCGGGGCTCGTCCATTCGCCGAGCGCCCAGGCCTTGTACCAGCCGACCGAGCCCGAGGTCGCCAGCCGGACCAGCGCCATCCAGCTGTTCAAGCGCACGACCGCGAGCGGACCCGCGGACCGAAACCCGATCCGCCTCTGCATCCCGCCCGGCAAAGTCGCTTCGATACCGCCGCTCGCAAGGCGCCGGTCGAGCTGGTCGAGGACCAGCGCAAAGGCCGGGGAGACGATGCGCGCCACCTGGCCGCCGCCGACCAACAGCCGGCGATCCGCTCGAACCAGATGCTCGCCTCTCCCCGTCATGGCACGGACATTAGCAGCCGACGCCGCGGGTCGGGACAAGAGTTTCGTGGCGCAGCCGCGAACGGCTGCCGAAATCCTGATAGCGGGCGTCACCGATCGACACTTTCGCCGAGCATTGCGAGCGCTCGACCTCGGCGAGCGGCAGCACCGACCAGCGAAGGAAGTCGCGAAGCTCCGAATCGCGTTTAAGCGCTTCGCTCACCAGCGGATCGCGCATCCGGTGCGGACGGCATGCCGTTACCGGCCCAAACCGGGCGGCCAGCGGGTCGTAGGGGCTCCACCGGTAGCAATTTGCTTCACGCCAAACGAGCCCGCGGCGCCAAAATTTAAATGGTGGCGGCGAGGCGAAAATCGCTTCCGCGGGGCGGTCGCCCGTCCAATCGCGGACCGCCGCATACGCGCGCTGGCTAATCACCAGATTGAGGCTGATGTAGCCCAACAGAATCCCGATCGCGGCCTGGACCGGCTTCTGCCAGGCTTGGCCCCGTTTCTCGCGCAGCCGCGACCAGGTGATTGCCCCGCTGAGCAGCAGCCAGATCCAGACGTCGATGATGAACAGTCCGTCGGCATGAAACCAGGCTTGGGAGAACGGCGACAGCAACTGCACCGAATAGGTGGTCAGCAGATCGAACAGCGGGTGGGTCAGCGCCGCCAGGTAGGCCAATGCGAGCAGCCACGCCGGCCGCATCGCAAGCCCGCTCTTGAAGATTGCGCCCCGCCGAATCTGCCAGCGATCGAGCAGCCACAGCAGCGCAACGAGCACCGGCGGCATGACGATCATTCCGCTGACCAGGCTGTGCGTGAAGCCGCGGTGCATCGCCAGCGGCTCCCAGCCCACCCAGCCGAAGAAGACGTCGATGTCGGGCATGTTGGCGCCGAGGATCAGCACCGCGAGCCCCTTGCGAGTCCGCGTCTTGAGCCCGGCCTGGCCCAGCGCCCAGCCGGCCAACGAGTGGGTAATATTGTCCATTTAGCGGGGGCGGCGGGTCAGATCTTGTGCGGTTCTTTCTCGACCATCCAGCTTTGGCCCTTGGAGACGAGCGCCTGGAGATCGGGCGCCTTGCCGGCCGCCGCCGCTCGATTCTGCTCGATAACGCTGCTCTCGAAGGTCGGCGCGGGATCGTCGTAGATCACTCCGAGCGCGACCGGGAAACCGATTTCCGGCATCTCGATCAGCATCGCCGCGACCCCGCGGTTTTTCGGCTCGTGCACCAGCACGGACGGATCGTCGCCCTCGACCACCGTCAGCACCAGCCGCTCGGTATCCAGCGCGATGCCGCGCGTGCCGCCCGCGAACAGCATCTTCTCGCCGGGCTGGAGCCACAGCTGCCGCTCCGCCGCGAAGTCGCGGGCGGTGAACGACCCGAACACGTCGTCGTTATAAACGATGCAATTCTGGTAGATTTCGACGAAGCTCGCGCCCTTGTGGGCGTGGGCGGCCTTGAGCACGTCGGGCAGGCTTTTGTGGACGTCGATGGCCCGAGCGATGAACCGCGCCCCCGAGCCGAGCGCGAACATGCACGGCGCGACCGGCCGGTCGACCGAGCCAAACGGGGTCGAGGGCGAGCGCGTGCCGACCCGGCTGGTCGGCGAATATTGCCCCTTGGTCAGCCCGTAAATCTCGTTGTTGAACAACAAAATCTGGCAATCGAGGTTGCGGCGCAGGACGTGCATCGTGTGGTTGCCGCCGATCGACAGAGCGTCGCCGTCACCCGTGATGATCCACACGTCGAGTTCGGGGTTGGCGAGCTTGATCCCGGTCGCGAACGCGGGCGCGCGGCCGTGGATGGTGTGGAAGCCGTAGGTCGCCATGTAATAGGGAAAGCGGCTCGAGCAGCCGATGCCCGAGACGAACACCGTCTTCTCGCGCGCCGTGCCCAGATCCGGCATCGTCCGCTGCACGGCTTTTAAGACCGCATAATCGCCGCAGCCCGGGCACCAGCGCACCTCCTGGTCGCTCGCCCAGTCCTTGGCGGTGGTGGTCGGAATTGCCGTGACCTCGTTCATTGTCAGCGCAGCCAGACGATGAGCAGGACCACGATGACCAGCATCATGATCATCGGAAAGGCGTTGATCGGCTTCATGACCTTGGATTCTTCGGAAGTTTACTAAGTTCACTCCCCGGCGCGCGCGTGCCCGCGCCCAGCGCGGCGTCGATCGCCGTCTCGATTTCGGCGATGCGGAACGGCTGGCCGCTGACCTTGGTCAGCGAGCGGGCGTCGACCAGATACTGGTCGCGAAGCACGGTCTTGAGCTGGCCGCTGTTCATCTCCGGCACGAGGATATGCCGGAAGCCTTGCAATAGGACAGCCATATTTCTGGGCATCGGGACGATGTGGCGAATGTGGATGTGGCTGACGTCGAGCCCGCGCTGGCGGGCGCGGCGCACCGCCTGGTGGATCGGACCGAAGGTCGAACCCCAGCCGACAACCGCGAGCTCGCCGCTTGCCTCGCCGATGCACACCTCCTGGTCGGGGATCACGTCGGCGACCGCCGCGACCTTGGCGGCGCGCAGCCGAGTCATCTCGGCATGTGCTTCGGGGCTGTAATCGATGTTGCCCGATCCCGGCGATTTTTCGATTCCGCCGATGCGGTGCTCGAGACCCGGCGTCCCCGGCCTGATCCACGGCCGCGCCAGATCCTCGTTGCGCGCATAGGGCATCACGGCCTCGCCCTCGCCTGGCGCAATCTCGAAGAACTCAACCGGGAATGGCGCATAGTCGGCCATGTCGGGCACCTTCCACGGTTCCGCGGCATTGGCGATGTAGCCATCCGTCAGCAGCATCACCGGTGTCATGTAGCGGGTCGCGATGCGCACCGCCTCGATCGCGCATTCGAAGGCGTCGGCCGGCGAGCGCGCCGCAATCACCGGCAGCGGCGAGTCGGCGTTTCGCCCGTAGACCGCCTGGTAGAGATCCGACTGCTCGGTCTTGGTCGGCAGGCCGGTCGACGGCCCGCCGCGCTGCGAATTGACGACCACCAGCGGCAGCTCGGTCATCACCGCCAGCCCGATCGCCTCGGTCTTGAGCGCAATGCCGGGACCGGACGACGACGTGACTCCAAGCTGCCCGGCGTAAGACGCGCCCAGAGCCGCACAGATCGCCGCGATCTCGTCCTCGGCCTGGAAAGTAATGATCCCGAATTCCTTCAATCGCGCGAGGTGGTGCAGCAGCGGCGAAGCGGGCGTGATCGGATAGGAGCCGAAAAACATCTGCAAACCGGCCAGCTTGGCGCCGGCGACGAGGCCGACAGCCAGCGCTTCGGCGCCGGTGACGGTCCGGTAGAGGCCCGGCTCGGCCGGCGCCGGGTCGATGTGGTGGCGGCGGATCGGAGCGCCGATCTCGACCGTCTCGCCATAGGCGTGGCCGGCATTGAGGGCGGCGATATTGGCTTGCGCCAGCTCCGGCGCCTTGGCGAACTTGGCGTTGAGCCAGTCGATAATCGGCTGGCGGTCGCGGTCGAACATCCACAGCGCGAGGCCGAGCGTCCACATGTTCTTGCAGCGCAGCGCCTCCTTGTTGCCGAGGCCAAACGGCTTGACCGCGTCGAGCGTGCGCTGCGAGATATTGAAATGGACCAGCTGCCATTTGGCGAGGCTGCCGTCCTCGAGCGGGTTGGTGTCGTACCCCGCCTTGGTCAGGTTGCGGGCGGTGAATTCTCCCTCGTCGGCGATGATCAGCCCGCCTTCGCGAAGGTCGCCGGCGTTCACCTTCAGCGCCGCCGGGTTCATCGCGATCAGCACATCGGGCTGGTCGCCCGCGGTTTCGATCGCGCAGCTGCCGAAGTTGATCTGGAAGGCCGAGACCCCGAACGTCGTGCCTTGCGGAGCACGGATCTCGGCCGGAAAATCGGGGAAGGTGGCGAGGTCGTTGCCGGCCAGCGCGGTCGACAGAGTGAACTGGCCGCCGGTCAGCTGCATGCCGTCGCCGCTGTCGCCCGCGAAGCGGACGACCACCGCCTCCAGCGCTGGATGAGCGGCCGCTTCGGCTTCGGTCAGCAGGTGGGTGGCAGTCGCCATCTTCGGCCTTACTCGAACTTTGCGTTTCGTCTTGCCACGTCTTTTACGACCGGCAAGCCCCTTTCGCCACTCGAAAAACTGGCGCTATGGCTCATGGCCTATGGACGACCACCATCTCTACCGCCGCGGAGTCGGCGTCATGCTGCTCAACACGGACAAGCAGGTCTGGGTCGGGCGGCGGATCGATAACACCGACGAGGCGTGGCAGATGCCGCAGGGCGGGATCGACGAGGGCGAGGAGCCGTGGGCGACGGCGCTGCGCGAAGTCGAGGAGGAAACCGGCATTCCGCCGCACCTCGTCATTCGGATCAGCGAGTGCGCCGAGCGCCTGCGCTACGACCTGCCGCCGGAGCTGCAGGGCAAATTATGGGGCGGCAAATGGAAGGGCCAAATCCAGGACTGGTACCTGTGCCGTTTCTTCGGCCGCGACAGCGACGTCAACATCGCCACCGAGCATCCCGAGTTCAACGCGTGGAAGTGGGTCGCCCCGGCCGACCTTCCGGACCTCATCGTGCCCTTCAAGCGCGACCTCTATCGCCGGCTCCTGGCGGAATTTTCACAACATTTGTAAAGTTCTAGTTTGCCGGGACCAACCGAGGACCTTTCAGGCCTCGAGCGCATCATCCCTGGCCGACGGCCAGCCCTCGAACAGCGCGCCGCGACGGTTGACCTCAATGAGGCGTTTCATCTCTTTTGCGCACGCGTCGAGGTCATCCTTGAGCATCTCAATCGCAGTGTCGATGTCACCGACCGCAATGCAATTGCCCGTAAGCTGTTGCGAGTGGACCATGACCCTGGCGCCGTGGATGCCGTGTTCGACGTAGAACTTATTGAGGATGCCGGTCATATCCGCCTCCATGCTTGCGCGAGACCAAATCCGTTTCTCCAGCATGCGCCATAAAGCGCCTTCTTTCCACTCATTGCGGACATTAGGAAAAATACCTGCTTTGACTCAATGCAGGGAGAGCTGATGTGCCTCGTATTTGGCTAATCGCTGGATCGGTGCTGCTCGGCGCGACTGCCACCTTTCACCTAACAGGCCTCGAATCTGCTTCGGCATGGCTGGACGGTGCGCGTGGGCGGATTGTCGCGCTGCTGTGGGCCGCCGCTTTCGTCAATTGGATCTTGGTCGCGCTACTGTGGGTGTTCGCAGCAGCCCGGCCGTCATTGGCGCTGCGATTGCCGGTGTGGATTTCCGCGATGTTTCCCCGGCGTGACCGGCCTCATGCTGCTGCTGGGCGTCTCTTCCAGCCATCCCGGCGGATACATGTTGATCGGTTCCGCGCTCCTCGCCGCCGCCGGCGCGTGGCGATTGCGCTGAGCGCTTAGCCTGCTGCAACTTTCCGACGCGACTAGATATAAGGGGGCACAATGAACCGACTGTTCGGTACGATAGTCACCGGGATTGCCGGCGGCATCGCCTGGATTGTCGGATGCTGATTTTCTTCGGACCGGCGCAGGCCATCCTCGCCGATCCAAAGCTGCAAAGCGAAAAATTCTACGCTGTCATGGCCGATCCGGTGCACCCGCCGCGGATGGCAGAATCCTTCTGGATCGTCCCCGCCGGGCTGATGGTGCTCGCCTTCACCTGGTTCAAATTCTACCTTCCGTGGAACGACAAAGCCCGGAAGTTCTGTCGTTGGGAGAGACGCTGTCCTAATCCAGCCCTATCCACCACTGCTCGACCCGCGCGATTGTTGCACCAATCGAAAAACTTAACTTTAGTTAGAGAAAAGTGGCGATTCAATTGGTTTTGGCCTAAGTATCTGCAGACTCGGCTGCAAATTTAGAGTCATAACTGAGTTGCGTTTGGGAGGAGCCCGGGTGGCCAACTTGGCAGCGGGATCGCAAGATCCGGCACAGATCGAAATGGGAGTGGCGGACCGCGTCATGCGGCTCAGCGCCGGGCAGCTCGATTGCCTGAGGCTCGTCGATCAGCACCTTTCGTCCAAGGAGATCGCGGCCGAGCTGCACATCTCGTCGCACACCGTCGACCAGCGAATTCGCGGCGCCCTGCATATCCTCGGCGTCGAGCGCCGCTCCCAGGCGGCGCGCCTCATCTCCCGCCACTGCGGCCCATATCAGCGGTTGATACATCAATCGCCGCATGTTGAACCGGACCCGTCAACCGCCCAGCCAGGAGGCACGGTCAGTATTCAGATTCGGCACGCTGACCGTGCAGGGAGGTCCGGAGACGCTGGTTTCATAACCGAGCAGAGGCCCGCATCATTCCGGTCCTCCCTGCAGATGCCGTTCGCCACGAGGAGCAACCCCCGGAATGAGATGAGCGTCAGCCAGCGGTTGCTGTGGATCGTCCTGATCGCGACGGGAGCAGCATTTTCGGCGGGCATGTACCTCGCCGGGCTCGAAAGTCTCGCCAGACTCATCAGCCGCTAGATCTGCCGCCTCGCACTCCGACAAAAACCCCGCGCATGCCGTGCGCCGGGGAAGGAGCAGTCATGCGCAAACAACAGCTTGAGAACGCAGCTTTCGAAGTCGCCACCCAGGTCCGCACCGTCGAGGAAACGATCGACTCCGCGCTCGCCGAGATCGCCGAGCTGCAGAGCCGAGTGATGCGGGTGAACGCAATCGCTCGCGTCGGCGTCGGCGCCGTCCACGGGACGCTCGAGCAGCTCGCGGCCGCCGTCAACGGCCTCGTCGCGACTCGCGGCGCCATCGTCGCCTGCCATTCGGCGCTGGTCGAAGCCAAGGGCAAGGTGCCCGGCCTCCGAGTCACCTCGTGGGGCGCCGGCGAGGAATGTCCGGAGCTGGCAACGGCCGAACTTCGAATCGTCGCATAACAAGGGTTTTGACCGGGCCACAGCAATGTGGTCCGGTCCGCCACCATGCTTGCGCGAGTCATCTTCTGGTCGCTGTTGTTGCTGACGTTCGGCTACGCATTGTGGCGAGGTCGCAGCGATGAGCGGATTGCCGCAACGGTCTGCGTCCTCGCGTCGATCGCGACGCGGTTTGCCATTTCACCGCTCAGTGTGCGTTACAGCAGCGTCGAGATCGGCCTGCTGTTGATCGACGCCGCCGTGCTTGTCGCTTTCGTCGCCATTGCCTTGTGTTCTAAGCGGTTCTGGCCTTTGTGGGTAGCCGGCCTGCAACTGACCAACAGCCTGTCGCATCTGATGAAGGTGGTGGAAATCGACCTGATTCCCAAGGCCTATGCCGCAGCGGCGATGTTCTGGAGTTACCCGATCCTGCTGCTCATTATTATCGGGACTTGGCGGACTCGGCGGCCGCAGGGATCCAGCGATCAGCGCAACCAGCTAAGCGCAGCCTAGTCGCGCCGCTCCACCAAAAGACGAGCGGTTGCTTCACGGGTTGTCGAATGACATGAACGACCGTGCATGCCGCGGCACAAGCGTTCCCACCCCCATGGCTCCGCCAGCCGTCCCCGCCTGTGGGGCCGGCACGCGGTCGCTGCGGCGCTCGACAATCCGGCCCGCAAGGTGCTGCGCGCCTGGGCGACGCGCGATGCGGCGGCGGTGATGCAATTCCCGGGCGACGTGCCGGTGACCTTTGCCGACGCTGCCGACCTCGGCCGGCTGGTTCCCCACGACGCCCCGCATCAAGGCGTGCTGATCGAAGTCGAGCCGCTCGAGGACGTGTGGCTCGGGGACGTGCTCGGCGATGCGCCCGAGCGCGCCGTGCTGGTCGTCCTCGACCAGGTCACCGATCCCCACAATGTCGGCGCGATCCTGCGCTCGGCTGCCGCGTTCGGGGCGATCGGAATCGTCACCCAGGACCGCCATTCGCCGCCCGAAAGCGGCGCCCTGGCCAAGGCGGCGTCCGGAGCGTTGGAGCGGGTTCCCTGGGCGCGGGTGGTCAATCTCGCCCGCGCGCTCGAAGAGATTGGCGAGGCGGGGTTTTGGCGCATCGGGCTGGCCGGCGAGGCGTCGACGGAATTGAAGGAGGCGCTCGGCCCGCCGCGCATCGCGCTGGTGCTCGGCGCCGAAGGCCCGGGCCTCAGGCCCAACACCCGCGAGCATTGCGACTCGCTGGCTCGGCTGCCAATCGCCGGAACGGTGGAAAGCTTGAACGTCTCCAATGCGGCCGCGGTCGCGCTCTACGCGGCAGGGATCGCCTGATGGTCCGCACCGTCGATACCCTGGGTGCAAGCGTCGAGGCGCTGGCGGCGATCGAGCCGGCGTTCGCGCAAGTCCTCGAACGCCACGGCCGGCCCGAGCCGCGCAACAGCGAGCCGGGCGCGCATACGCTGCTGCGCACGATCGTCGGGCAGCAGGTCAGCGTCGCCGCGGCGCGCTCGATGTGGGCCAAGCTCGAAGCGGCCTACGGCACGCCGCCCGACCTCAAGCGCATTCTTAAGGCCGGCGACGACGAGCTTCGGTCCGCTGGAATCTCGCGCCAGAAGGCGGGCTATGCGCGCAGCCTCGCCGAACTGGTCCTGTCCGGCGAGCTCGATCTCGCCAACCTGCCGGGGGACGACGAGGAAGCGATCGCGCTACTGACCATGATCAAGGGCATCGGCCGCTGGTCGGCGGAAATCTATTTGCTGTTCGCGGAAGGCCGGCACGACGTCTGGCCGGCGGGCGACCTTGCGGTGCAGATCTCGATCGGAAAAATCCTCGGGCTCGACGACCGGCCAACCGAAAAGCAGCTGCGTGAGCTCGGCGAAGCGTGGCGCCCCCACCGCGGTGCCGCCGCCGTGCTCGCCTGGCACAGCTACAACAGCGCCGTCCTTTAGCAGACCCCCCCGCCCGACCTAGGGCTTGGGAAAACCCCAACCCCGCCAGCAGCTTTCGCCCCGCTGGGTGCCTTGGCCGCGGCCACGGAACACCGAGCGGACCTGCTGCCGCACGAAGCCGGGCTGGCTCAGTGCAAGAATGTGAATGGGGTAAAGCATGTCATCTTCCGATCGGGGACGGCGGCAACTGGTAGCTGACCACTTCGTATTCAATCCCGTCGGGATCGAAGAAATAGAAGCGCCGCCCGGGCTCGTAGTCGCCGTGGGAGTAGGGGGTGAGCTCGGCCGCCAGCACCCGCTGCTCGACCGCGTCGAGATCGTCGACTTCGACTCCGATGTGATTGAGCGGCTGGCCTTTCGAGAATTTCTCCTCGCCGTTGCTACCGTCCGCCGGTGCGTAGAGCGCGATATAATGCTCGCGCGACCCGACGTGAATCGTTCTCCCGCCGTTCATTGCCGGGCCGCTCCAGCGAACTTCCCAGCCGAAGATCCTTTGCATCAGTTCCGCGGTCCGTTCCGCGTCGCTGACGGTCACGTTCACATGCTCGATTCGAATAGCCGACATCAACTGCTCCTCAACCAATGCCCGATCCCGGGACCAGGCGTGATTTGCTCCTCATGCAACCTCAAGCTAAGTTGAGGTCAAGCATTAAAAATAGGAGCTCATATGGCCGCGCCTTCGCTTCTGACGATCGGCCAGCTGGCGCTGCGGACCGGGCTCAGCGTCTCCGCGATCCGCTTCTATGAGGCCCGCGGACTGGTCAGCGCAATCCGGACTGCCGGCAACCAGCGGCGATTCCTTCGGTCCGACATTCGCCGCCTGTCCTTTGCCCTCATCGCGCAGCGGCTCGGACTGAGCATCGGGGAAATCGAGACGGAGCTTGCGACCCTGCCCGAGGGCCGCGCCCCGACCCACCAGGACTGGGCGGTGATCAGCGAGCGCATCCGCGGCCGCCTCGACGAGCGCATCGAGATGCTGACCCGGACTCGCGATCAGCTGGACGGCTGCATCGGCTGCGGCTGCCTGTCGCTGGAACGCTGTGCGCTGATCAATCCCGCCGATCGCGCGGCGGTTGCCGGAGCCGGGCCGCGCTTCCTGCTCGGCAACCGAGCGTCTGATTTCGGGGAAATTCCCGCCCTTTAGCGGTCGACCGAGCCTATTTCCGAACGCCGACATTGTGCTGCCGGGCGCCGAGGTCGCGGAAGATGCGCGGGCCGAGGTCGAGGCGGAGCGGCGCCATCTTGTCGCTCTTGGTGTCGCGGCCGACGAGGTAGCTGGCCGAAGTCTGGCCGTCGCCGCCGCTCCACCGGTAAAGCGCGTTGAAGCCGACCAGCGGCACGAACAAGCGCCGGCCGGCGACCTCGAACTGGCGCATCTGGTCGCGGTTCAGGCTGACCGCGCTTTTCAGAGCGACCCGCTTCAGCGGCGGGATCGCTGGAATGCGGTCGCCCTTGGCCACGGGATGCTCGAAAAAGGCGCCGATCTCCTGGTCCTGGGCGGGCCCGGCGTTGAACATGCTCGCCTCGATCAGGACGTCGCGGGCCGGTGCGCTGCCCGAATTGTACACCGAGACGTCGAACTGGATTGTCGCCTTGTCGTCCTCGACGACGCAGCGGCCGGGCGAGAACTCGATCTCCAACCAGGGCCGCAGCCGGGTCGACACCACTCCCGCCGGCGCGGACGGCGGCGCCGGGCGCGGCGGCGCTGCGCGCTGCAACGGTTGCGGACCGGGAGCAGGCTGGGCGCGGGAAAACGCGTCCGCCGAGCCGCCCGCCGTCGCGTAGGTCGGCGCGCGCTGCCGCCAAAAGAAATAGCCCGCCCCAGCGCCGAGCAGCAACAAAGCGAGCAGCCAGGGCACGAAATTGCTTCCTTCATCGTCCGCCAGGCTGGCGGGAGCCGGAACGGGTTCGAAGCCGGGCTCGACGGCGAACCCCGGCGCCGGCGCCGGCGTCACGGTCATGTCGGTCGAATCGGCCGGCGGCAGCGGCACGGTGACGGTTTGCGCAGATGGCGAGCGGTCGCGCGCAGGCTGCGCTGCGGCTCGATCCTGCGCGGCAGCGGGACCGGGCTGGGTTGCCGGCGAGGTTCGCGGCGCGGCGGTCGCCGGAGCGGGCGCCGGACGGGCCGGCACGGTCGGCGCCGGCCGCGTAACCGTCCCGTTCAGGCTGAAATTCTCAAGCTCGCGCGGGCCGATGGTTCCAGGGGGCGGCGAGTCCGCCGCGGTATTGGCCCCCGGCGCCGCCGTGTTCTGGGCAAGCGCCGGCCCCGCGCACAGCGCGAACGCCGCCGCGAATGCCGCAATGCCGAAGCGCAAGCCTGCCCTCATCGTGTCCCGTTCATTGCGAGTGAGCCGCACAGCCTCCTGGCGCGCGCCGGTGCCTAATGGCGCGCAATCCGTCCGTCTTCAAGCACAGCCTTGATTAACGGGCGTCGACCAGAACCAGTTCGGCGTCGTCCTCAGCCTCGATCCGAAGCGTAGTTTCGCCGGCGATCGCAACTCCATCACGGGGCCCGGCCGGCACTCCGTTGACCCGCACCCGGCCACTCGGGACCAGGTACAGGTGCCGGTCCGCGGAGGCCTCCAGCTCGATCGAGTCGCCGGCCTTGATCGCCGCCCCGAGAATCCGCGCGTCGGCGTTGATCGCCAGCGCTCCGTTATCGCCGTTACCGCTGGCAAGCAGCTGGAAGCGCCCGTCGCGCGCTTGCCTGGGAAAGGGCTTGGCGCCCCAGCCCGGCTTCGCTCCCGGACGGTCGGTTTCAATCCAGATCTGGAACAGGGTCGTCTCCTCGTCCTCGAGGTTGAACTCGGAGTGCGTGACGCCGGTGCCGGCGCTCATCACCTGGACGTCGCCGGCGGCCGTGCGCCCCTTGTTGCCCATCGAGTCCTGGTGGGTGATCGCGCCGGTGCGGACGTAGGTGACGATCTCCATGTCGCGATGCGGGTGCGGCGGGAAGCCCGACCGGGCGGCGATCCGGTCGTCGTTCCACACGCGGATCCTCCCCCAGCCCATCCGCTCGGGATCATGATAAGCGGCGAACGAGAAATGGTGGCGGGCATCGAGCCAGCCGTGGTCGGCGTGGCCGAGCGAAGCGAAGGGGCGGATGTCGATCATGAAGTTGCAAATGGCGAGTGGCGGCCGGGCGTCAAGTATCAGCGATGTGACCACTGCCGACCGCGCACTCGCCCGCCAGGCTTCCCAAGTGCTTGATTATAGGCGTAGCGTGGCTGGCCGATCGCTTGGCGGCCATCGCGGACCTTGCTAGATTGGCGGACGCAACAGCGGGGGGCGGCTGTGCCTAAGGTTGCCCGAGTGCCGGAGTGGGACCGAGTCGGCGGCGACGACGCGGGTCCCCGCACTGCCGATTCCCAGCCGCTGAGATATTATGCATTCCTAAGTTACAGCCACGCCGACAAGACCTTCGCCGACTGGCTGCACAGTTCACTGGAACGATTTCGAACGCCTTCGACGCTGGCTGGCCGACTAACCGACAATGGCGTGATACCGCGCCGGCTGACCCCGATCTTCCGCGACCGCCACGAGCTTCCTGCATCTGATAACCTCGCGACGGGTATCCAAGAAGCGCTCGATTCGTCGCGGTTCCTGATCGTTCTGTGCTCGCCGGCTGCCGCGGTTTCGCGCTGGGTCAACGCCGAGATCGACATGTTCAAGCGGCGCCGGCCCGACGGCTGCGTGCTGGCCGCGATCGTCGCCGGCGAGCCCTTCGCCAGCGATATTCCGGGCCGCGAGGGCGAGGAATGCCTGCCGCCGGCGCTGCGCACCAAATACGATCGTCGCGGGCGACCGACCACCCGCCGCGCCGAACCTGTTGCAGCCGATTTTCGCGACGGTGGCGACGGCAAGCGCCACGGTCTCCTGAAGCTGGTCGCCGGAATGCTCGGGGTCGGGCTCGACGAGCTCGTCCAGCGCGAGACCCTGCGCCGTCAGCGCCGGCTCGCGATCGTCGCCGCCGCTTCTCTGGCCGGGATGGCCGTCACCAGCACCCTCGCGGTCGTCGCGCTCGACGCCCGCGACTCGGCCCGCGATCAGCGCCGCGAGGCGGAAGGGCTGGTCGGCTTCATGCTTGGTGATTTGCGTGCCAAGCTCGAGCCGCTTGGCCGCCTTGACGTGCTCGATTCAGTCGGCGCCCGGGCGCTCGCTTATTACCAGAACCAGGACAAGGCTAACCTCAGCGACGACAGCCTCGCCCAGCGTTCGAAGGCGCTGACGCTGATGGGCGAGATTGCCAACACCCGCGGCGATCTCGACACCGCGCTGCGCCTCTATCGCGAGGCGTTCGCCGGTACCGCGGAGGCGCTTCGGCGCGCGCCCGATAACCCGCAGCGGATTTTCGACCACGCGCAGAACGTCTACTGGGTCGGCTATATCGATTGGCAGCGCGGCCGCACCGAACGGGCGGCGACGGCCTTCCGCGAATATCGGCGGCTCGCCCAGGCGATGATCGCCATCGAGCCGACAAACCCTAAATGGCAGCTGGAAAAAACCTATGCCGACAACAGTCTCGGCGTGATCCTGCTAAAGCAGCAGAATTATCGCGAGGCGTCGATTACGCTCCAAGACGCGCTCGAGGCCAGCGAGGCGCTGCTTGCGGCCGAGCCGAACAACCGCGAATTCCAGGATCGAATGGTTGACGCGGTCGCCTGGTTTGCCGACGCGCGCGAAAACAGCGGAGACCTGGACGGGGCGCTGTCGCTCCGGGAACGCCAATTGACGACCCTCGAACGGCTGTCGGCGACCCGGGGATCCGAGCCTCCGTTGAAGCGCGCGGTTATGACCGCGCATCGGGTCCTCGGCCGCCTGTTCGCGTCGCGGGGAGAAATCGACCAGGGGCTTTTTCATTTGCAGAAAGCGGCGGACCTTGCGGATGAGTTGATCCGAACCGAACCCGACAACACCGAGTGGGCGCAATTCGCGGCCAGTAGCACCATCGACCTCGGCGAGCTGCAGCTGGCGGTCGGCCGGGCCGAGGCGGCTGGGATCGCGGCGCGGGCGGGCTGCGCCATCGCCGCCCGCCTGATGGACCGCGATGCAAGCGTGGTCCAGTGGCGAGCAACCTTGCGCGGTGAATGCCTAGCCTTGCGCGCCAAGCTGGCGCTGGCACGCAATGTACCGGCTCAGGCTCAGGCGCTCGCGGCGCAGCGAGTGGCGATCGCCCAGGCAGAAGTGTTGCGGGGGCGTACGCCCGAAAGCGAGTTCGCCCTCGCCGACGCCGAGTTGCTCAGAGGCGAGGTCGCCGAGCGGCTGGGCGACGAGTTGACCGCGCGGTCCGCCTGGCAAGCCGCCGCCGCCGCCTGGCCTAAGCTGGGCGAGCTCAACCCAGAGCAGCTTGCCCGGCGAGCGTTCCTGCTCGGGCAGCTAGGGCGGGCCGGCGAAGCTCAACAGGCCTCACGGCAGCTTGCCGAGATGGGCTACCGCCATCCGGCATTTGTAGGCACATAGGAAGAGGGGAGAATTGCAATGGCGAACGGGATGCAGAGCGGACAGGCGACAAAGACGAAGCCAATCATCGTCGATGTTTACGCAAAGCTTGTCGATGGTGTCGTCGAATTCGATCATGACTGGAAATTCGACGGCGACCCAACAACCAAGAAAGGGACCATCGAAGTTCCGCCGGGCAGCGTCGGTTCTCCCCCCGCCAGGTTGCAGTTCCATCTCCACGACGACACCGGACTAAAGCTCAAGTTCGTCAATCCGACTTGCGACGCGATGTGGGTGAGCACGGTCAACAAATGTCCTGACGCACGCGGTGACGGGGGGCAGATTTCCTATGATCACCCGTGGGGGCCGAAGCTGCTCCAGGTCGAGGATGCGAACAGCGGTCCGGAATGCATTCTTTACTACACGCTTCGCTTCGACGGGGATGCGCATACCGACCCAGACGGCACGCAACATCCAACCTACATATACGACCCGACGATCAAGAACGGTGGCGGCACGGTCCCGGCCCGCGATTCATTCTTGACCACCGGCACGATCGTAGCTGCGGCCGCTGCGCTGGCATTGATCGCCGTCCTGTTTTTCTGGTTCAGGTAAAGCCGAAGCGACACAAGGAGACGGCAGATGGGCGATGTCAGGCAACAAGGGCAGGCACAGCGGAGCGGAAGACCCAGCCCTGGGACTCCGGTGATCGTCGATGTCTTTGCTAGCAGGGACTCGGACGGCAGCATCCAATTTTCGCATGAATGGCGTTTCCAGGGCGGCAACAGCCAAGGTGGCGGAGACATCGACATTCCCGCCAAGAAGAGGATGGAGCCGGGCACCACGATCCACTTCCATCTTCGCGATGACACGAGAATGTTGCGCTTCTCCCCCCAACCGGACGACGCCATCTGGGTGGACCGCATCGGCTGCCCGCAACAGGCGACCACGGACCCCGAGATCACCGATATCCGGCCGTCGCCGAACCTGCTCACGATCCACGACGAAAACAGGGATGAATGCGATTTGCATTATAATTTGCGGTTCGAGCCTGATCCCGACCGCTATTGCTACGATCCGACGATCAAGAACGGCGGCTCGATCTGACCGGGGGAAGTGTCCCGGCGCCTGAGTCGAGCACGCAGGCGCCGAACGGCGTCCACCCTCCCAAGGTCCCGTTCACGCTCAGCGTCGGGGTGACCGGCCACCGCCAGAGTGCCCTGCCGCCCGATTGCCTGGCGCGGCTCCCCGGCCAAGTTCGCGACGCCCTAAAGCTCCTCGCGCGCGGCGCCGCAACGGTGCGCGACAGTGCTCCGGAATGCTTCGGGCCCGGCAATTCGCGCTTTGTGTTCGTCTCGCCCCTTGCCGAGGGCGCCGACCAGATCGCCGCCGAGATCGCGCTTGAGCTTGGGTTTGCACTGCAAGCCGTGCTGCCGTTCGCACGCGACGATTACCGCCGCGATTTCAGCGGGGACCGCGCCGGGGCGCGATTCGATGCGCTGATCGCCAGATGCGAAAGCGTGCTGGAACTGCCCGGTGTGCGGAGCGACGCGCCCGAGGCCTACATGATGGCGGGCCGGGCGACGGTCGCCCATTGCGACGTCTTGATCGCAGTCTGGGATGGGCTGCCCGCCCGCGGCCGTGGCGGCACCGCCGAGGTCGTCCAGCTGGCGCTCAAGCGTGGAATTCCCGTGGTTCATCTGCCGGTCGATGGAGTGGCGCCCGCGCGGCTGGTGTGGAGCGCCTTCGATCCCGTCGTCGTCACCGAGGGGCCGCAAGCGACAACCGAGCGGCCGTTCGACGAAGCCCATGTCGAGCAGACGCTAAGCGCCGAGCTGCTCCCGCCGACGGACCCGCGGGAGCGCCGATTTCTCCGGCTGTACGCGCACGAACGGCGGCGAAGCCTCCGCGCCAGGATCGAGTATCCGCTGCTGCTGGCGGTGACCGGCGTCAAGCGCTTCAAGCCCGATAATTTCCGCGATTCCTATTGCGCCGCTCAGATCGAAGAGGAATGGCGGCTCTATCGACAGGCCCACCTGGACCGGCACACAGCCGAGTCATCGCTCGACCTGCTCGAGAGCGCCTACAGCTGGAGCGACCGCCTCGCCGGCCATTTCGCCCAGACCTACCGCAGCGGCCATGTGTTCAATTTCGTGCTTGGCGCTCTCGCCGTGTGCATCGGCCTCGCGGCGAACATCGCGAACACTGCACTTTTTGAGCTGGCGATCGTCGAAGGCATCGTCACGATCGGCATCATTCTCAACACGCGCATCGGGCTGAAGAACGAATGGCACCGTCGCTGGCTGGACTATCGCCAATTGGCCGAGCGGCTCCGGCCGATGCGCAGCTTGAAGCTGCTTGGCCTCGCCGCTCCCGACCCGCCCGGGAGCGTAACCAACCCGGTGTCGGCGCGCTGGATCGATTGGTACTCGGCTGGCATCTGGCGGGCGATGGGGTGCCCCGGCGGCTCCATCGGGGAAGAGCGCGCGGCCGATCTCGCCCGCGCCGTCGCGGCCTTCGAGATCGCACCGCAAGTTGGCTACCACGAGAGGAGCGCCGGCCAGATCGACAAGCTCGACCGGCGGCTCGAAAAGATCGCTGGAATGTTGTTCATGGCGACGTTGGTGGTTGCTGTAATCGTCGTTGTGGGCCTGCTGATCGCGCCGGACGTGATCAACCGCTTTGACAGCTGGTTCGCCCTCATCGAGGCGGGCTTCCCGGCGCTCGGCACCGCGGTGTTCGGGATTCGCTTCCAGGGTGATTTCGGGGGCAGCGCGGTGCGTTCCCAAACGACCGCCTACGCGCTTGGCCAGATCGACGCAGAGTTGATGCGGGGCGTCGACCTGCCGCGCGCCGCCGACCTTGCCGAGCAGGCGGCGCGGACGATGCTCGGCGATCTCGACGAGTGGCGCCTGGTCAACCAGCAGATGGACCTCGGCATCGCCTAGCCGGCCGGGGAACGGCCGGTTTTTTCCCCGGCAATCGTGCCCTGGCCGCGCTGGGCGAGGAGATTTCTGTCATTCAGAATGGTGCCCAGGAGAGGAACGTAACCCGATGTCGCGCCTGTTCGCCAGAGTTCGAATTTACTCCTAGTTTTTAGCCATTTTTGATTAATTGCCGATCGCCCCCGTTCGCTTTGGATTGCCGTAATCCACGCAAATGGGTAAGGCTTGGGGTAAGGCTTCCAGGTTTGGGTCCCGTGGCATGGCGAACATCAAGCTCCTCAAACCGAGGCAAGTGGAGACACTCGGTGTCGGCACTCACGCAGATGGCGGCAATCTGTTTCTTCGCGTCCGAAGTAAACATTCGCGCCAATGGATCTTCCGCTACAAGCGGCTTGGGAAAGTAACGGAAATCAGTATCGGTCCAACCCTCGACCGGAAAATCACCGAGGCCCGCGACCTAGCCGAGGAAATGCGCAGAGCGGTTCGAGACGGGCTCAATCCAGCGGCAGTCATTCGAAAGGCTGCGCCTTCCGGACCTTCCACGTTCAAGGATTACGCGCAGCGCATCGATGAGCACCGTCGTCCAACGCTTCGCCCTGGCCGGCACGTGGACAAGTTCGCCAATTCCCTGCGCGACTATGTCTACCCGTTCATTGGCGACAAGCAGCCAGGACACATCACCTATCAGGACGTTGAGGACATCCTCAAGCAGCCCGTGATGTTGAAGGACAAGACAGGCGAACACCCGTTCTGGAGCGCCAAGTACGAAACAGCAAGCCGCGTCCGACGGCGCATTGAAGCGGTCCTGGATTATGCCGACCGTGTTGAGGGCAGGGATCGCCGAAACCCGGCGGCATGGAAAGGGGGTCTCGAGCACTCCCAACTTGGCCGGCCAACCAAGGTCACCCACCACCCTTCGTTGCCATATTCCGAGATCCCGAAGCTGATGACTGAACTCAGGCAGAAATCTGCCATGAGCTCACTCTGTCTCCAGTTCATCATCCTGACGGCTTGCCGATCCGGTGAGGCGCGCGGCGCCATTTGGAGCGAAATCGATTTGAAGGGACGGGTGTGGACTCTACCTCCCGCGCGCACAAAGATGGACAGGGAATGGCGAGTACCTCTCTCGCCGGCCGCAATTGATATACTAAAGATGGTCCAGCTGCTGGGGAAGGGACCAAACTGCCTGGTATTTCCTAATGCGCTGGGCAAACCACTGACAGATGTAGCAGTGAGCAAAACACTCAAGTCGCTTAGACCCGAGGTGACGGTGCATGGGTTCCGTGCAAGCTTCAGAACCTGGGGCGCCGAGAAAACCCCTTATTCCAATGAAGTGCTTGAGCGAGCACTTTCGCATGTCGATGGGAACAAGCTCCGCGCGGCCTATCAGCGCAGCGACCTATTTAGGGAACGGGTGTCGCTCGCTGCCGATTGGGCAGTTTTTTGCGTGGGTAGTTCTAGTCCTCGTCGTAATTCCAGTCATCGGCCTCAGCTTCGGCCTTAAGCCGTCGCTCCTGTAGCCCCTCCACCTCCTTCTCAATCTCGAGTGGGTAGTCGCCTCGCTCGCCATCAGTATCGATCGACCGTCTCTTAATGATCCAGTCTTTGAGATCGCGCTGCAAGTCCGAGCCAGCCAACTTCTCCCCTGCGTCACCTCGTTCAATTTGACTGAGAAAGCCCAGCAAGAATTCCGGCGGCACATAGTGGCGATGGGCATGCCAGAGCTGCTTGCCTATCCGCTCTCGATCCCTGCGATTGAGGACGTCTGGTTGTTCGGCAAAGAGCGCCATCAAACCAAGTTGAAACGGATTTGGGGTGCCCCGCTGCCCGCGGGGATATCGCCTGTGCTCCTTGATGCGGATTTCAAAAACGTCGTCCTGTTCGAGACGCAGCATCTCCGTCAGCACCACGTAGGACGTGACCTTGAGCCAGCGGAGATCCCGCTTCTTCTTGCGTTGGCCTGGGCGGTTTGGCTGATCGGGCGGGCCGTGCTCCTTCCATTCCCTTTGAATGACCACTGCGGCCTTGTCGAACAGCCACTTGGCGGCGCGTGGATCACTGGATTTGGCCTCGAGCTCCAACTCGACTCGCCGTCCATCCAACCTTGCAATTTTGACCATTCAGGCCGTCCAAACCGGCAGTTTTTGATGTCCCAATATATAGGGATTTCACCAGCGTTCAACGCAAACAGTATATTTGGAAAACAGCAAATATACTGGTGGAGTTCTGGTAATATTTCTCATTAGTGGGAAGCCGCAATCAACATTGAAAAGGCGGCAGTCGTGTTTCCCGAAGACAATGGCCATTACTCTGGCAACCCTGAGCAGCTCGAATCGAATGACCCATTAGGAGGTGACTGGGCATGTCCTAACTGTAGATGCTCATTCCCCCGACCAATCGCGATTTCCTTTAGAGAGTTCTGCCGGCTGACTTCGTTGGGGAGGACAACGGCCTGGGCCTTAGCTCGCGACAAAAAAATCGAAGTCCGCCATGTAGGCAGCCGAGCGGTCGTTCTAACCCGAAGTATCGATACCCTTCTGGATCTGTCGAACCGGGAGCGGGATGCATGACGCGCCCACGCAAGAGCTTCCGGGGCGGGCTTGCGCAGTTTGACGCTGTCATAGCCGCGACGGGGAGCGCAGGTGCTTGGGAGGAAATGCCCGCGGGCTACTGGCGCTTCCGACGGGCCGACGGCGCAATCCTGAACTGGTGGCCATCAACCGGGACGTTCAATTTTCAAGGTCAGCCAGCTGCGGCCAAGGCCTTCGAGCGCGAGCTTGTCGAAGTGGTGGACGGACTCCGCATCAAACCGCCAGCGCTGACCTCGTCAGGTGAAGGCTGATGTCTCGACCCACCATCGCCGAACTTAAGCTGACCGAGGACAGGCGGTACTGGCCCAGCAGAGCTGTGCCGGGCCGCAAGGGCATGTGCTTTGAAACCATCATGGGATGCCATGACGAAGACCCACTGCGCGCAAAATCGGCACGCAAAGCAAGCAGTCAAATTGGAAGGAAGCGCCAGCGCAAAGCCATACTGAAGCTGGCTCGAAAGCTCGAATACGAAGCTCGCGGCATGCGAGTACCGAAGTCGCTGGCAAGCAGCTTGCATATGCGCCGGAAGCGAGACGCAATCTTCAGTCATGTATGGCGGCTGGCCGACAGATATAACGGGCCCGTCACCACGGCCACAGTGATCAAACGAGGTTGGGAGTTCACAGCCGACCAGCTGGAGCACATCGACCTGCCCAGGCTTCGGAACGGCTTTCTGGCCGATTTGAACAGACGTGGCGCCGGGCAAGCTGACGGCTGGCTCATCGGTTTCTTCCACGGAGAATGGGAAACCCCGTCTGAAGTCTGCCGGCTGCACCTGCACATAGTTGTGGCCGGGGAAATGATCGAAACCGTCGATGAGTTGCGGAAGGGCCGAAACTACAGATACCGCAATCATGACAGCGTGCGCTTCCGGGTGAGGATAGACCGGAAGCCACTCACCGACCTCCCCTATCCGTTTACATACTGCCTAAAGTCTTACTGGCCGTGGAAGCACGTGGTCGTGACGGCGAGCGGCAAACGACGGACCAGAAGACACAAGCGGATTCCAGAGCCCGTTCACACCCAGGTTCTGCAATTCCTGGACAGGCGCCGCCTCACCGATCTCGTCGTGGTGAAGCACGTTTCGGTCCGCAAAGGGCGGCTGAAGCACTCAACCAAAAAGTCGAAGCGGTAGGAAGCGATGATGCACAACTATTCCGATCGCACGTGCGAAATAGCGTATAAAAACTTACGGTTAGGCAGTGCCGAAGACGCCTCCGGACACCAGGTAGAAGCATGTGGCGAGCCAGCCCTTAGTGAAGCAATCATCCAACAGCAGCAACACTGTGTCACAGCCCCACGGCTCAAAATGGCTGCGCTGGCAGCGGTGAGGAGAACGAGGAATTCGAGGAATTCGGCACTCGCAATCACCCTGCACCAAAACCCGGACTTTGCCATTTTCAAGGGAGGGGGTCGGAAATGGCTAAGCGCATAATGCCACTGAAGGCCTCGAATTCCTCGATCTCCTCGATCGCAAGCAAGGTTGGCAGCGCGCGCAAGAAAAAGCGCGGGCGGTGCGCTCGCCGGGGCAAGACCGTTATCAACGGGGCCAACGGCAAGACCTACACCGTCCGGCCTGTGAAGTGCCTGCGCGGGCGCGAGTATGTCAGCGTATCTGATGGTGATGCGGTCGGTTATGTTCCGTATGAGCACTTCACGGGGGCTGGCAGCGAAGCGTTGCAAACCCTGCGCCTGGCTGGGGTGATCATCGTCGGCCAACCATTGTGGGCGGAGATACGTGAAGCCGCTGGTGTGTTTCGTAAGAGAGATTTCAAGCGCAAGCCGCTGCTTGATCGGCCGGGGTGGACAAAACGCCGGTATTTCGCCCTTGCGAGCGGAGAGGTTTACTCCCCGCCGGGCAAAAAAGGTCAGATCCTGTTTCGGCCAGCAGGTACGCTATGCCGGAAGGCAGGATCAGCACGTAGATGGAAGCGCGAAGTAGCGGGAAGGTTAGTCGGGCAACATCTCGCTGCATTCGTGTTGATGACCGCCTTCGCGGCGCCACTGCTGTCGTTGACGAGGCGGGTTGGCAATTTCAGCTTTGAGGTCACCGGGGCTGCCGGAAAAGGCAAAAGCACGCTCCAGCAGATCCTCGCCTCGACCGCGGGATACCCCTTCCCCAGCAGCGACGGCTATTACGGCATGTCGTTGAACGCGACTGCCAATGGCCTTGAAACAGAGATGCTGAAATACTCAGACATGGTGATGCCGCTCGAGGAGGCGACGCTGTTCCATGCGGCTGGCTCAGCCAGTGGGCGAGCCTCGTCTCTCTTCGAGCTGGTGTTCCGCTCATCCGACGGCACGACGAAGGCCCGTTATAACGACAGTGAGCAAAAGGTTGTTCGCTGCATTCAAGTCTTATCCGGCAATCAGCCCCTGCGCGAAGTACTGGGTCATGGCAGGGCGAAAACGGGCGTTGCGGCCGCTGATCGCCTGATCACGCTGCCGATTGACGATGACCGGCCGTACGGCACTTTTGAGTACCTGCCCGATGGCTTTGCCTCGTCTGGAGAGCTGGCGGATGCCATCAAAGCTACCATCGAAGAGAACCATGGCCTGGCGATTAGGCGTTACCTTAGGCTGCTCGTGACGGAGCTGGCCAGGGACGAAACCAAGCTGAAGCGCTCGATAGAGCGATGGATGAAGCAATTCAGGCGGAGGATTGGTGTCGAGGGCAACGACGGCTCGGTGGCGCGCCTGGCCGATGCCTATGGGCTTGTCTACGCCGGTGGGCTGCTCGCCAAGCGGTATGGCATTTTGCCCCCCGAGTTCCAGTGTTTCGCGGCAGCCCGCCACTGCTATCGTCTGCATCTCCGGTCAGTACGGACATTGCCGTCCTTTCCGGAGAGGTTGGCCACGCTCGTCGAGAAGGCTGTCGATCTAGACGAGCAAGGCCTATTGAAGATAAGGGATGCGGAGCTCCACCGGGCGCCCGCTTATCTGCGAACTGGCCGTTCCAATGAACGGGAACTCCTAGTGACGGGGAAAGCCCTTAGGCGAGCATTTCCCGACTGGAACGACATCAAGCACGACCAGGACGTTCGAGCGCTTCACGTCCGATATAAGGGGCGCCCAACAACCAAACGGAAGCTGCGCCGCAACAGCAAGTTTGAGTGGGTCTACCGTTTCAGGTTTCCGAGTGGGGGTGATTAAGCTTCGAGCTGCATCATCTTTCGGTGATGAAAGTGTCGAAAGGTCACATTTCTGGGCAAGCGGCTAACCTGGCAAGGGTAAGGGACGGCATCGCTCAACAAAACAGCGATCAAGCGCAAGCTCCCGTCAAGCTTTTCGCACCTGAACGTCGATGGCCTCGTCAATTGCGCCATAGATGAGCTCGAGCTCACCTTCCTCAACGCAATAGGGCGGCATCACATAGACGGTGTTCCCAAGAGGCCGAAGGAGCACGTTTCGCTCTAGGAAAAAGGAGCGCAGACGGGGCCCAATGGTAGCGAGATAGTCATTGCCGCGGCCTTCGAGCTCAAAGGCGGTGATGGTGCCCAACTGACGAGGGGCTGTCACGGCTTTTAGTTTGGCGACATGCTTAGTCTGGCGCTCGGTTAGCCTTTGCACCCTCTCCAAAACCGGTTCGTCACGCCAGATCATGAGGTTCGCGAGTGCCGCAGAGCAGGCAATTGGGTTTGCAGTGTAACTGGACGAGTGAAAGAACTGCCGTCTCGGATCGTTTGAAAAATGCGCCTCGAAAATTGGTGCAGTTGCGAGCGTTACCGCAAGCGGCAAAGAGCCACCCGTCAGCCCTTTGGACAGGCAAAGCAGATCGGGAACAATTCCTGCTTGCTCGCAGGCCAGAAAACTGCCGGTTCGGCCCCAACCAGTCATGATTTCGTCTGCAATGAACAGCACAGAGTGCCGCTCACAGACCTCTCGAAAGCTCCGCAGCGTCTCCGGTCCGTAAATGAGCATCCCTCCTGCGCCGAGGATGAGCGGCTCGACAATGTAGGCGGCCGGAGGCGCGCTGGTCAGACAGAGCCGCTCAAGAGCGTCGATCGACTCCTGCTCGACCCCCTCTGAGGGAAACGGAATTTGATCTACTTCGAACAGCAGTGGAGAATAGGCTTGGTTGAAAATCCCGCGAGCACCAACGGACATCGCTCCGATCGTGTCGCCATGGTAGCTATGCTCCATCACGGCGATCCGGTGCCGCGGCTCGCCACGGTTGAGCCAGAATCCAAGGGCCATTTTGAGTGCGACCTCAACGCTGGTCGAGCCACTGTCCGTGAAAAAGACATGCGCGAGTTGCCCGGGCATGACTGCTAGGAGCGCGCTTGCCAGCTGCTCGGCAGGCTCGTGCGTGAAGCCCGCAAAAATCACCTGGTCGAGCGAATTAGCGGCGGCGACGATCGCTGCCATGATCTTCGGGTGAGAATGACCATGGGTCGTCACCCACCATGAGGAGATAGCATCGACGATCGCCCGGCCTTCGGCGGTGTAGAGATAGGCGCCCTCTGAGCGTACTACCGAGACGATTGGCTCATTCAGTCCGTGTTGCGTGAATGGATGCCAGACCGGTGAACTCACCGAAAATCCTCGATCTTGAAAGCCGATGAAAATGCGTCCGCTAGGGTCCTCCTGTTCAACGGGTGCAAGATTGGCAGTCGGCCAAGCCGTTTGACTCCAGCGATCTCTGCGATCGTGCGTTCGCTGTCGTCTTGTGCATCACCGACGAACGCTATGCCCAGGACGCGAACTCCGCGATTCCGGAGAGCCTCGATCGTCAGCAGGCTATGATTGATAGTTCCGAGGCTCGTCCTCGCCACAACCACCGCTGGCAGGTTCCAGCGGGCAAAAAGATCGGCGAGCAGCAGGCCCCGCGTAAGGGGAACCAGAGCTCCGCCGGCACCTTCCACGATGAGGCGATTCTGGGCGGGTGGCTCAATCTGAGCACATTCAATTTCGATAGCCTCGAGCTCCGCTGCCCGATGAATCGAAGCAGCTGTCTTCAGCCGATAGGCCTCGGCAATGATCCTCGTGCGCCGCAGCCCCGACAGTTCGGCAATCGTTTCGCTGTCACTTGCAGGAGTGAGCCCTGCCTGGAATGGCTTCCAGTAAAATGCCCCGGTCGCTCCGGCGAGCGCTGCCGAAAAAACGGTTTTGCCAACGTCAGTATCGGTCCCAATGACCAGGAGCCTCACCGGCGAGCATCCCGAATGGCGACGCAAAGCGCGTCGATTGCCGCTTTGTCGATGTTCAGAGTTAGTGAAATCCGCAATCGGGAAGTGCCCTGAGGCACCGTGGGTGGCCGAATGCCTCGCACGTCAAATCCAGCCGCCTGAATCCTAGCCGCGAGGCGCATCGTTTCACGGTCTGCGCCAACAATGACCGGCAGAATCTGCGACCCTGATTTCGTGGCCCCCAGCGGCGCAAGCTTCTCTTGTCCATAGGCCATGAGTTGATGAAGGCGCTCTCGCCTATCTTCCAACCCGATCAGACGGAGCGAGGCTCGAACAGCTGCAGCCATCAATGGGGAAGGCGCAGTCGAGAATATGAACCCCCGGCCGCGATTTATCAGGAAGTCGCGAACCAGCCTGGCTCCGCAGACCAGTGCCCCCTCGCAGCCAAGCGCCTTTCCGCAGGTCCTGACCGTGATTACATGCTCAAGACCTTCATAGGGCGCCGCCAATCCCCGCCCTTGTGGGCCGAAAACACCCGTGGCGTGAGCTTCATCGATGATGAGGACACCGTCGTTTCGC
Organism: Sphingomicrobium sp.; assembly: GCA_035512655.1. Taxonomy (GTDB): domain Bacteria; phylum Pseudomonadota; class Alphaproteobacteria; order Sphingomonadales; family Sphingomonadaceae; genus Sphingomicrobium. The sequence goes on from DATKDM010000022.1 coordinate 276,346, forward strand.
TCGGCGATCTGCAGCAGATCAGCCAAAGGCGCCCGATCGCCATCCATGCTGTAAAGGCTCTCGACGACAATCCAGGCCCGGCCACTGCCGCCTCCTTGCCGCCACCGATCGATAGCTTCGGCGAACGCCTGCGCATTATTATGATGGACCCGCTCGGCAGTTGCACGGGAGAGCTTCACCCCCTCGTGGCAACTCGCGTGGATAAGCTCATCGACAAAGATACGGTCGCCTGACTGCGGCAGTGTTGAGAGGAGCGTCGCGTTGGCAGCAAACCCGCTCGAGAAGAATAGCGAAGCCTCGCACCCGAAGAACGCTGGCGCTTCCGCTTCGAGAGCTTCATGTTCCTCTTGATTGCCTCGGAGCAGTCGCGATCCACCCGAGCCAACGGGCACGCCACGCGCCAGCGCCAACTCCACGTCGTCCCGGAGCTCGTCAGATGCGGCAAGCCCGAGATAATCATTTGAGGAAAAATCGAAGCCATCTCGCGGGATCAGGCGACGCAAGCGGTCCATACCCTTTAGCATCTCGAGGTCGCGCGCCTGCGCTTCGAGAACTGCCATGGGGACCCCTCAAGCGTGGACGAAGCAGGGCAGAGAATGCCCGCCCTTATTGATGACGCGTGCGAGGCCCGCTTCCGCAACTGATTGGAGGCGATGACCTCGCGAACTGCTCTCCGCAGTTTGTGCACCGAGCTGAGCGGGTGGTCAGACCCTCAATGCGAGAGCGTGAGGCGAGCCGCGGCTTCCAGCGCGAGCAAATAGCCGTCAGCTCCTAAACCGCAAATCGAACCCTTTGCGACTGCCGCAACGAGGCTGTGGTGCCGGAAAGGTTCACGCGATGCGGGGTTCGACAGATGAACCTCAATGACCGGCGTTGCGATTGCAGCGACAGCATCGCGCAATGCAACGGACGTATGGGTGTAGCCCCCCGGGTTGAGGATCACGGCTCGAGCGCCAATCGTGTGCGCCTCGTGTAGCCAATCGATGAGCACACCTTCGTGATTGGTCTGTCGGAACTCGATCGAAAGTCCAAGTGCATCGCCGCGCGTACGAACAGACCTCTCGATATCGTCGAGCGTTGCGAGCCCGTAGATTTCAGGCTCCCGCGATCCCAACAGGTTGAGATTAGGGCCGTTCAAAATGAAAATCGTGCTGCTCATCGTCTAGTCAGACGCTCGTCAAAGAGCATTCCGCAACCTGGTCAGGATCATTTGCTGGCCGTGTCCAGGCGCTGGAAATGAAGCGCAAGGTATTTTGCTGCAGACGAACTGCTCGTCGCGACGAAAATCGTATCATCCCCGCAAATTGTACCAACGACCTCCGGCAGCTCCGCTTGATCCAATGCAACTCCAACGAGGTGCGCGGATCCAGGCGGAGTTTTGAGGACGATGAGATTGCCCGCAGTCTGGATAGAATGAACCCACTCGCGGATCACTGCAGCAAGCCGCGGCCGAGCCCAACTGGAGGATGCAAGCTGGCCCGGCATCGCATAAGCAACGCCGTTGCCCTTACGGATCTTGACTGCACCAAGCTCATCCAGATCGCGGGAAATCGTCGCCTGGGTCACCCTGAACCCTGCGCCGGCCAGCGCCTCTCCCAACTCCTCCTGATTTGCGACGTTCTGCGAGCGAATGAGATCCGTAATCGCTCGTAGCCGTTTCGCCTTGCTGTGTGCCATTCGCCGTCACCCGCGCAATTGCATCTTATACATAATCTTGCATATTTATCCATACGCGTGAATAGGCACGCGTTCCATGATTCGCACGGCCATCCTTGGTGCCTCCGGCTATGTCGGTGGAGAGCTTCTGCGGCTCTCCGCCGGCCATCCACAGCTACAACCAACGAAACTGTTCGGCGATAGCAAGGCCGGCAAAACAGTCGAGGAGGTCCATCCGCATCTCGCTGCCGCCTATCCGAAACTGGCAATCAGCACATTTGCCGAAGACGAACTAGACGATGTCGATCTCGCCTTCGCCGCCCTTCCGCACGGGCACTCCCTGAAGATCGCGGCCAAGATCCTGGAACGGAACATCCCATTCGTCGATCTAGGCGCCGATTTCCGTCTCGCGAGCGCGGACGAGTACGAGCGTTGGTATGGCGAGAAGCATCAGGCGCCAGAGCTGCTGGGCCACTTCGCCTACGGCATCCCCGAATTCCATCGGGAAGCGATCCGCGGTGCAAAAGCTGTCGCCGCCGCAGGCTGCTATCCAACCGCCGCCATCCTCGCACTGAAACCGTTGATCGATGCGGGGCTGATAAAGCCGGGGACGATCATCGTTGATGCAGCCTCGGGCGTCAGCGGAGCTGGGCGCTCGGCGACAGAGGCGACATCCTTCAACAGCGTCGACGGCTCATTTTCAGCGTACGGGCTGATGACCCACCGACACACGGCCGAGATGGAGCAAGAGCTCGGAAGCCAGGTCCTGTTTACGCCGCACCTTGCGCCAATGGCCCGCGGAATTCTCGCGACCTGTTATGCCCAGGCCTCGGGCTCGATGTCGGCAGATCGGCCGCTCGAGGCATTGCGTTCCGCCTACGCAAACGAACCATTCGTGCATGTCACGGAGCAATCACCCGCAACCAAATGGACGACGGGCTCGAACGCCGTCCACGTCACCGCGCGTTACGACCCTCGGACCGAAAGAGTTTTCGCGATCGCCGCTCTCGACAATCTGTTGAAGGGCGCGGCTGGGCAGATGATTCAGTGCGCCAACCTGATGCTCGGTATCGAGGAGGCCAACGGCCTACCCATCTGCGGAATATTTCCATGAGCGTGACCGCCGCTCAAGGGTTCGTTGCGGCCGGCTGCCATGCCGGCATCAAGCGTCGGCGGCTCGATATGGCGCTGATCGCGACCGACGACCGGCGGCCGGTGCCGACCGCCGCGGTTTTCACCCAGAACAAGTTCGTCGCACCTCCGGTGAAGCTGGACCAGCAACGGCTGCGGACAAATGGTGGCCAGGCTGCCGCAATCCTTGTCAATTCGGGGAACGCCAATGCCGGCACAGGCACGCCCGGTATGGCCGATGCCGAGCGAATGTGCGCTGCGGCCGCCGATGTCCTTGGAGTTGCGGAGCAGCATGTACTGGTCTGCTCGACCGGTATTATCGGTGTCCCTCTGCCCATGGAGCCGATCCTGCGCGCAACGCCACGGCTTGCCGCGGGCTTGTCGGCAACCGGCGCAGATGATGCAGCGCGCGGGATCCTGACGACCGATCACAGACCCAAGCAGGTCGTGATCCAGGGCTCCTCCTTCACTCTCGGCGGAATGGCCAAGGGCTGCGGGATGATTGCTCCCAATATGGCGACCATGCTGGCATTTCTGACGACCGATGCCGACGTGCCGCTCGAGGCGATGCAGCGAATGCTTGGGGATGCGTGCAACGCCACGTTCAACACGCTCAATGTCGACGGCGCGACCTCGACCAACGACACGGCGATACTGATGGCATCGGCAAGGCGGGGACCCTGCGAGCTCGACGATCTCGCAAATGCGCTGCGCGCGGCTTGCGAGGACCTGACCTTACAAATGGCCAAAGACGCCGAGGGCATGACGAAGATCGTCATGCTCACAGTCAGCGGAGCGAAATGCGATGCCGAAGCGCGGATTGCTGCCAAGGCAATCGCTGAGAATAATCTCGTCAAATGCTCCTGGTACGGAAGCGATCCCTATTGGGGCCGGCTGCTCGCGGCCGCCGGCTCCTGCGATCTGGCGTTCGATCCCGACAAGTCGCGCGTCGCCTATGGCGGGATCACGGTCGCGAAAGGCGGAGTCTCGGTCCCTTATGATGCGAGTGCCATTTGCGACCATATGAAGCAGCAGCGGATCGAAGTTCTGGTCGACCTCGGCGCCGGGGAAGCATCGGCGCGCACGATCGGCATCGATCTCGGCCCCGGCTACATCCAAGAAAATTGCAAAACGTCATGACCCCGACCGAGACCGCGCGGGTGCTGGTGGAGGCGCTCCCCTACATCCGCAAGTTTGCCGGGCGCTCGATCGTCGTGAAGCTCGGCGGAGCGGCAATCAGCAAAGATAGCGATCGAGCGCTTGCGCTGGACGTGCTTTTGCTTCGCAGCGTCGGAGTGCGGTGCGTGCTCGTGCACGGCGGTGGTCCACAGGTCGACGTGATGCTTCGCCGGGTGGGCAAAGAGCCGGAGTTCCGCGACGGCCTTCGGGTTACGGACGCTGAGACGCTCGAGATCGTCCGGATGGTCCTGGTCGGCAAGATCAATCGCAATCTGGTCGCGACGGTCAATCGCGAAGCGGGCGACGAGCCGGTCGCAGTTGGCGTATCTGGCGAGGATGCCGGCCTGCTGATGGCCGTTCAGGCGGAAAAGACGCTCGGCTTTGTTGGCGACGTGTCCGCGGTGCGCGCGTCGCTGCTCCACCGGCTTCTTGAAGATGGGCTTATCCCGGTCGTCTCGACCATCGGAGCGGATGCCACCGGTCAGCCCCTCAACGTCAACGCCGATGCCGCAGCCCGGGCGATCGCGATCGCCATGCAGGCGGAAAAGATCGTCTATCTGACCTCGGCGCCCGGCCTGCTTGAGAATGTCTACGATTCCGCCTCGCTCGTGCCCCGGCTGACGGCAACGGAGCTCCGCAAGCGGATTGGCTCGAACAGCATCAGCGCCGGGATGATCCCTAAGCTTCGCGCCTGCGCCGAAGCTGTCGAGGGCGGAATACCCTCGGCGCATATCATCGACGGGCGCGTACATCATGCGCTTTTGATCGAGCTTCTCACCGACAGAGGCGTCGGAACCATGGTCAAGGCGGAGGCGGACTGGTGAACGATCTTCTGGCGATTCGTGATCTATCTCAAAGGGACCTCGGGCAGATCCTGGATCTTTCCTCCGCATCGGCCATGCATCGCCCGCTCGAGGGCCAGGGCGTCGCGCTCTATTTTGAAAAGCCGAGCGCACGCACGCGCAATTCGATGGAGATGGCCGTGGTCCAGCTCGGCGGCCATCCGGTTTATATCCAGAAGGACGAATTGGGGCTTGGTGAACGCGAGACGGCCGAGGACGTCGCTCGCACGCTCGCCTGCTACCACTCGATTATTGCAGCGCGCGTGTTCGACCATGGATTACTCCAGTCGATGGCCGCGGCTATCAACACGCCGCTTCTCAACATGCTGTCGAACAGCGACCATCCGCTCCAGGCGCTCGCCGACCTACTAACCATCCGACAACTCATAGGACGGCTCGAAAGGACGAAGGTCGCCTTCATTGGTGATGGCAATAATGTCGCGAGATCGCTCGCGGAAGGCTGCGCGCTGACGGGAGCCGAGTTCGTCATTGCGAGCCCGCCAGGTTACGGCTTCGCCGAACCTGTCGCGGGAGCCCAACAGGTCGAAAACCCGCGCGAAGCGGTCGAAGGCGCGCGAATTGTCTACACCGATGTTTGGGTGTCGATGGGGCAGGCAGCCCAGCAGAATGCGCGCAGGGCCGCGTTCGAACCCTATCGCGTCGACGAGGCCCTGATGGAGTGCAGCGAGGACGCCTGGTTCATGCACTGCCTGCCCGCAAGGCGCGGCGAAGAGGTGAGCTCAATTGTGATCGACGGGCCGCGTTCGGCGGTTTGGCGGCAGGCCGAAAACCGAATGCACAGCGCTCGTGGTGTCCTCCAATGGATGCTGGGTGCGGGAGCGAAACAGGCATGAGCAACAACAAACCCAAGGTTGTGCTCGCTTATTCCGGCGGGCTCGACACCTCCATCATCCTCAAATGGTTGCAAACCGAATATGAAGCAGAGGTCGTCACCTTCACCGCCGATCTCGGCCAAGGTGAGGAAGTCGAGCCGGCGCGGCGCAAGGCCGAATTGCTCGGCATCGACCCTAAGAACGTCTTCATTGAGGATCTGCGCGAGGAGTTCGTGCAGGACTATGTGTTCCCGATGTTCCGAGCGAACACGCTTTACGAGGGCCAATATCTGCTTGGAACGGCGATCGCTCGGCCGCTGATCGCTAAGCGGCAGATCGAAATCGCGCGTCAAGTTGGAGCCGACGCGGTCTGCCATGGCGCGACCGGCAAGGGCAATGACCAGGTCCGCTTCGAGCTTGGCTATTATGCACTAGAGCCGCAAATACGGGTGATTGCCCCGTGGCGCGAGTGGGAGTTCGCAAGCCGCGAGGCGCTACTCGACTTCGCCGGGAATCACCAGATCCCGATTGCCAAGGACAAGCAGGGTGAAGCTCCCTTCTCGGTCGATGCCAACCTCCTCCATTCCTCGTCGGAGGGGAAGATCCTTGAGGATCCGTCGGCCGAAGCTCCCGAATATGTGCACCAGCGGACCATCGCACCCGAGGACGCGCCCGATGCGGCGACCATCGTCACCATCGACTTCGAGGAAGGCGATCCGGTCGCGATTGACGGCGAAGGGCTATCTCCGGCCTCACTGCTGAGGAAGCTCAATTGTCTCGGCCGCGACAATGGGATCGGGCGCCTCGATCTTGTCGAGAACCGTTTCGTAGGAATGAAGTCGCGCGGCGTCTACGAGACGCCCGGCGGGACCATCCTGCTGGCCGCGCACCGCGGCATCGAGAGCATCACGCTCGATGGCGGAGCTATGCACCTGAAGGATGAGCTCATGCCTAGATATGCAAGCCTTATTTACAACGGCTTTTGGTTCTCGCCCGAGCGGCAGATGCTGCAGGCCGCCATCGACGAAAGCCAAGCGCATGTGACGGGGCGCGTCACCATGAAACTCTACAAGGGCAATGCCTGCGTGATTCGCCGCTCGAGCCCGCATTCGCTGTACGACCAAGACCTGGTCACGTTCGGGGAAGGAAGCGGCAATTACGACCATGCCGATGCGGCGGGGTTCATCCGGCTGAACGCGCTCCGCTTGCGCACGATCGGGAGCCGCGATCGCAGGCTCGCTGCCAGTACCGAACTGGCCTGAGTCCGATGCCTCAAGACGATGCGTCCAAACCAGGCAAGGCAAACCCGATGTGGGGCGGTCGATTCGGCGCCGCACCCGCGGATGTAATGCAAAGGATCAACGCTTCCATCTCCTTCGACCGGAGGCTGTGGCGCGAGGACATTGCGGCCTCCAAGGCCCATGCGGCGATGCTCGGCGCGTGCGGCATCATCGATGAAGCCGACGCGAAGATGATCCTCGACGGGCTCGACCGGGTCCATGCTGAATTCGAGGCTACCGGCGTACCGGTTTGTCTGGAGCTCGAGGACATTCACATGACGATCGAACACCGGCTCGCCGAGCTGATCGGGCCCACGGCCGGGCGCCTGCACACGGCGCGGTCGCGCAACGACCAGGTGGCGACCGACTTCAAGCTTTGGGTCCGCTCAGCTTGCGACGAGACAAACGCCTCAATCCGCAAGCTTCAGACTGCGCTGGTCGAACGCGCTGATCAGAACGTGAAAACCGCAATGCCCGGGTTCACACACTTGCAGATCGCCCAGCCGATCACCCTCGGCCATCACTTGATGGCTTATCATGAGATGCTGAGCCGAGACGTTTCGCGCTTTACCGATGCAAGAGCGCGCCTCAATGAATGCCCGCTGGGTTCGGCTGCACTCGCCGGCACGAGCTTCCCGATCGATCGCCACGAAACCGCGAAGGAGCTTGGATTCAGGGGGCCGACCGCCAATAGTCTCGACAGCGTCTCCGACCGCGATTTCGCCCTCGATTATCTAGGCGCCGCCGCAACATGTGCGCTTCACCTCTCGCGCTTTTCCGAAGAGCTGATCCTGTGGTCGAGCCCGATGTTCGGATTCGTGCAAATGCCCGACGCTTTCTCCACCGGGTCATCGATCATGCCCCAAAAGCGGAACCCCGACGCGGCCGAGCTGGTGCGCGGTCACAGCGGGCGGATTGTCGGACTTTTGACTGGCCTCATGACGGTCATGAAGGGGCTGCCCCTAGGCTATTCCAAAGACATGCAGGACGACAAGGAGCCGGTGTTCGAGGCGCGCGACTTGCTGATGACGTCGTTTGAGGCCGTTACCGGAATGATCGGCGCAGCCGAGTTTAATCCGGCGCGCATGCGCGAGGCCGCGGCGCTCGGCCATTCGACGGCGACGGACCTCGCCGATTGGCTGGTTCGCGAAGCGGGAATCCCGTTCCGCGACGCGCACCATATTGTGGGACGTGTGGTTCAAGCGGCCGAGGAACAGGGCTGCGTTCTATCGGACCTAGCGCTCGACATGCTGCAGGGCATCGATCGGCGGATCGAGGCGCCCGCGTTCGCACTCCTCGATGTGGAAACGTCGATCGCTTCGCGAGCCACGTATGGAGGCACCGCGCCCGTGCGGGTCACCGAACAGATCAAGAAAGCGAAAGCGGCGATAACAAATTATTGCCCCGCCGATTGAAGGCTCGTGCACGACAGAATCCGAGTCGTCAAAATTCCACATCATTGAAATCTGGATCATTCATTTGGAGGATATTCGATTTGACCGATGCAGGAACGGCAGCAAAGCGCCTAACATTGTCATACAGCCTGACGAGCGACACCGCCGCAAGCAGCCATTGGACTGTCTCTATCCTCGCCAATCGGTCGTGAAATCGAGCCGGTCTATCATCGTGTAAAGGTTGCAGCTTTGCACGCCAAAGACGTTGCATGCATCGGGGATCTTCCTCTTGCCCCGTTTCTGTCCTGGCGCGGCGACTTCGAAAGTTACCACAGTTCGGTTCGCTACGTCGGCTGTTGCATAGGCGATAAGGAAAGGATCGCGCCCCACCAGCTCGACTTCATCCTCGTTGAGGTCGCCATATCCCTCGAGCGTAACTCGAGCGACTAACGCAGGATCAGGCTCCTCATCGAGCAAAAGCGCTGCGCGCACTTCGTCATCGCATAGCCAATCCGGCAGCACACCTTTTCCGGCGGTAACTTCTTCGTATTGCTCGAGCGGGATCTTTATGTTTCCAACGTCGCCTTGGTGAGCCAGCCAACGCCAGAACACAGAGAATCGGCGAATTGGATAAAAATCGCGGTCGCCACGAATAAGCGAGTCCGCATCGAGCAGGTAGAGCATCGCCTACGCCGCCCCCTCAGTCATACGCCCCACTGCGGTTGGCTTTACACCTAAGACTCGACCAGCTGAAGTTGAGCTTAGCACGCCGTCGGCCACCATCCGATTTACCAATTGGATTAGTGCCCGGCCAATACGGTGCCGGCGAACAACGTAATAATCGACTTGGCTTCTTACGCGGTTCTCTTCCGCCTCTTCCCTTTCGGCCGTGAACACGGCCGCGAGATCCTGAAATGACGCCCAAGGTATGACGCCAACTCTCCAGAGATTGTAGGCGAGCATCGTGCGGCTCACCTTTCGGGGATTTGCGAACTCGCCGATCGCTTCTTTCAGCTCCGCGATATTCCCCGCGTGCTCCGCTAATCCACCGAGCTCATTAGCCGCCAGAAGGAACTGCGCCGCAGCTGCGTCACATGTATGTTCGAGCTCTTCTTCGCTGCCGTAGCCACTGATGCCGCTCGCACCGAGAAGGATATGGGCGAGTTCATGCAATAGCGTGAATGCCCAGGCCGAGCGGGCATCATTTTCATTGATTACAATGAACGGAGCGAATTCATCCGCCATGGCGAAGCCGCGAAAGACCTTCGGGCTAAGGGCAGAATGAAATGAGCCCAAATTTCCCATCAAAATTACATAAACGCCCGCGGCTTCGCAGGCGTCGCGAAGCGCCCTAAACGCCTCGGTCACATTGCGAGCGGCGCGAAACTCTACTCGCGTGAAGCTTAGTATCTCTTCCATTCGCTTGGCGAGATTGCCTGGGCCGTCGCGTAGGTTTACCGCGCCGACAAACGGCAGCGGCTCCAGGTGATCTGAATCCTCGAGCGCCCCGACAACAATAGCCTGCCTCGCCTTCACATCTCGCAGGATCGCGTCCAGAACAGCTTCTCCCCCGGCTTCACGTTCGTGCAGCGTGCGGAAATCGTGTGTAGGCCTCCCAGGCTTCGGTCGTGCTGGCAGATAGAATGTCAGGAGTGGTCGGCGATATTTCTTCGCCATCTCACCAAGTTGACGCCGGGTTGGTTCGCGCTCCCCACGTTCCATTTCCGCCAGCCGCTCGCTCGCGTGTTGCCCTGTGAGCCCGATGGCGCGCGCAGCATCTTCCAACGAGAGCCCGGCAGTCTCTCGTGCCCACGTGATTATCTCAGGACTAACTTTCGGCATGGTGCTGGAATGATTCTGGCACGGGGTTGCGAGGAAAGCACTACTTCATCGTGTTGGCTGCCCGGCGATGAACCATCGAGTTCGCCGGCGCCTCACCCTCGGATGCGGCGAAGCCGACCGTCAGCTTAGCCCTGTTCGCGACTTAGATCCGCAAGTCCGCTTTCGGTCAAACCGCGTCGGGTTTGGTCCCCAGGCGCCTCGGACATTAACTCTTGTGCGCCTCCGGCGCCGTCACCACCACGTTACGACGCCAACGCTTAGCGACTGAAAACCGGTATGAAACTCTGCCGAGACTTCCCCTTCGCTGCCGGTCTTGCGTCCGCGAAATTCACGCCGTCGAAATCAAACACGGTAGAAAATTCCATTCAATCATTTGGACCGGAAACCTTCGCCGCCGCCAGCCTCGTCCAGTTACACTCGTTTCGCCATTCACGAGATTATCGTAGTCCTTGGCAAGCTGGCGCGACATTTCGCCGACTTCGAAACTCCAAGGCCCTGCCTCGCCGACCAAAGTCACTTCGGCAGCGCTTCCGGTCAGGAACATCTGCTCGAAGGTTTCGAGCTCCTCCGGCCAGATCGCGCGTTCAACGACCTCGATCCCGCGGCGGCGGGCAAGATCGATGACCGTCTGTCTCGTCAGTCCATTCAGAAAGCAATCAGGCGCCGGCGTGTGCAACACGTCGCCATTGACGAAGAAGACATTGGCGCCTGTTGCTTCGGCAACCTGGCCGCGCCAGTCGAGCATCAGGGCGTCATCATATCCACGCCTGGCCGCGCGCATCTTCGAGAGGGTGGCGATCATGTACAGGCCCGCCGCCTTTGCATGCACCGGGGCGGCATAGTCAGGCGGACGCCGGTAGGAAGCGATGTCGAGGCGAATGCCCTTTGCACCATCGTCGAAATATTTGCCCCAGGGCCAGGCCCCAATCGCCAGATGCACCGTGGTGTCCTCGGTCGACAGGCCCATCGCTTCCGAGCCGCACCAGGCGATCGGCCGGACATAGGCATCCGACAGGTCATTCGCCTCGAGGACCTGGTTGCAAGCTGCATCCACTTCGTCGACGCTCCAGGGGATTTCGAAATCCAGCAGGCGCGCACTCGAGTGCAGTCTCCTGCTGTGATCGTTCAGACGAAAGATCTGCCCGCCATAAGCTCGCTGGCCCTCGAACACGGCGGACGCATAATGAAGGGCATGGGTGAGCACGTGAGCGGTGGCGTCCCGCCAGGGGACGAGCTTGCCGTCAAGCCAAAGCCAACCATCGCGGTCAGCATAGTCTTTGATGCTCATGGTAATCCTTTAATCTCAACCGACCAACGGGAAGCGGTGACGAATGGAAAAGCCCTGTTCGACAGGCGACGATCCGAGGCGAACCACCCCATGCAACCTGTCGACCTGCCGGGCGAGGACCGCAAAATCCTTCGGCTCTCGCCGGGGCTGGACGTCGACCGCCATCTGCCGAGCGCCGCCGCTGGCATTGAGCTCAATAGCGATGACTTTGAAGCCGCGCCGCTCAATCACACCGATCAGCCGCTGCAGGGTCCCGATTTCCCAATCGAGCTCAAGGAGGAGCCGGTCGCTCATGCGGCCTCCCCTTCGAGCATCTGGCCGTTGTCGGCGCCCTGAGGAACGAGCGGCCAGACATTCGCAGCCGGATCGATCCGGACATGCAGGAGGCAGGGACCTTCGGCGTCGAGCAGCCGCCGGAGTGCGGACTCTTCGTCGGCAGCTCGGTCGAGAGCGAAGGCATCGATCCCGAACGCTCTGGCGAGGGTTACGAAGTCCGGATTGTCGCTAAGGTCGATCTCGCTGTAATTTTCGGCGTAGAACAAGGCCTGCCACTGGCGGACCAGCCCGAGCCTCCCGTTGTCGAGCAGCAGGATCTTGAGCGGAATATTGTATCGCTTGAGGGTCGCGAGCTCCTGGATGTTCATCATGATCGAGCCGTCACCGGTAACGGTCACGACCTCAGCCCCAGGCCGGGCCAGCTTCGCGCCGATCCCCGCCGGGATACCAAAGCCCATCGCGCCGAGCCCGCCCGACGTCAGGTGTGATCGGGGCCGCGAAAAGCGGCAATGCTGCGCAACCCACATTTGGTGCTGACCGACGTCGCAGGTGACGATCAGATCGTCGCCGGCAAGGTCGGTGAGCCGCTTCAATAGACGCGGCGCAAAGACCTCTCGACCCGGCGCATCATAGTCGAATTCGGACGAGGCCTTGAGCGATGCGACCAGCTCGCGCCATGGATCGATCATCAGCCGGTGCCCAAGGAGGCTTTTCAAGCCCAGCCCCATCTCGCCAACGAGGCGAAGCGCGGACCGAAGCTTTCCCACCTCAGCCGGGTCGGCGTCGAGATGAATGACTGAAGCTTCCGGGGCGAAACCATCGAGCCGGCCTGTCGCGCGGTCGTCGAAGCGCGCGCCGCAGCAGACCAGGAGGTCCGATTGCTGGACTGCCAGGTTCGCGGCCTTCCAGCCGTGCATCCCCAACATTCCGAGGAACAAGGGCTCATCGGGATCCACGCAGCCGAGACCGTTAAGCGTCGAGACTGCGGGCAGCCCCCGCTCGCTCATCAACAGCCGCAACGCTTCATGGGCTTCCGCCGCGATGACCCCTCCTCCGATATAGAGCATCGGCCGCTCGGCCTCTTCCAGCATGGCCAGGGCCTCTTCGGCCCAATGCGGATGAGCGCTAGGCCTCGCGACCCGACCGGCTTGAGGAGCGCGGCCTGGCGACTGCACCATCGCCGAGGCGACATCCTTGGGCAGATCGATGAGGACGGGTCCGGGCCGCCCTTCGGAAGCAATCTCGAAAGCACGCCGGAGCATCGACGGAATGTCCTCAGCCCGTTCGACGATCCAGCTGTGCTTCACAATCGGCAAGGTGAGCCCAAGCGTGTCCACTTCCTGGAAAGCGTCCGTCCCGAGAACTGGCCATCCCACCTGACCGGTGATCGCGACCAGCGGGACGGAATCGGCATAGGCGTCTGCTATGCCGGTGATGAGGTTGGTCGCGCCCGGGCCCGACGTCGCAATGCACACTCCGACCTTTCCTGTCGCGCGGGCATATCCTCCGGCAGCAAAGGCCGAGCCCTGCTCGTGCCGGCTGAGAATGTGGCGAAGGCCCGAGCCGACCAGCGCGTCGTATACCGGCATGATCGCACCGCCGGGATAGCCAAAGACCGTGTCGGCACCGAGCTCTTCCAGCGTTCGCACCAGCAGCTGGGCGCCGGTCAGCTCATTCGAGCGCGAATGATCATCGGCCATGACCCTGGCTTTCTGCCGGTGCATTGAGCCAGGCCATGCGCGAGCGAAGGTCGCGGCCTACCCGCTCAATTTGATGATCGCGATCCTCATCGAGGAGTTTAGAATAAAGCGGCAGGCCATTGGCATGCTCGGCAACCCATTCCCGGGCGAACGCACCCGATTGAACGCCCGCGAGAATTTCCGCCATCCGTTGCCGCGTATGAAGGTCCACCACTTTTGGCCCTTGAGTGAGGGCGCCGAACTTCGCGGTTTCCGAGACGAACTGATGCATCTTGGAAAGGCCGCCTTCGTAGAAGAGGTCAACGATGAGTTTCAGCTCATGCATGCACTCGAAATAGGCGATCTGCGGTGAGTAGCCGGCCTCGACCAACGTCTCGAACCCAGCCTTCACCAATTCCTTGACGCCGCCGCACAGCACCGCCTGCTCGCCGAAGAGATCGGTTTCGGTTTCCTCTGCGAAGGTGGTTTCAATGAGCCCGCCACGAGCGCCGCCAATGGCATGGGCAAAGCCAAGCGCCCGCCTCGCGGCCTGGCCGGTCTCATCCTGGTGGACGGCGTACAGGCACGGGACGCCGCGCCCGCGCTCATATTCTTTGCGGACGAGATCGCCCGGCCCCTTGGGCGCAACGAGAACGACGTCGAGGTCCTGCGGAAGGTCGAGCCGCTTGTAATGCACCGAGAAGCCGTGCGCGAAGAGCAGGCAGGCGTTTGTCTTGAGACGCGGCCGGACTTCTTGCTCGAACAGAGACGGCTGAGCCATGTCGGGAGTAAGCATCGCAACGAAGCTTGCGGAGCGGACGGCATCGCCGACGCTCAGAACTTCGAATCCATCGTCCTTCGCGCGTTCCCAGCTCGGACCACTTTCGCGAAGGCCAAGCACAAGGTCGGTGCCGGAATCGCGAAGGTTGAGAGCCTGGGCTCTTCCCTGGCTTCCATAACCGACAACGGCGACCCGCTCGGCATGGAGCGAGAAACGCTCGAGATCATGATCGGTGATCGCAGTCATCTGCTGAGTTCCTTTTGTTCCGGAGGGTTGAAGCTGGTGACCGCGCCGCGGCTCGCGCAGCCGACGAGCTGCGCATATTTGGCGAGAGCCCCCCGAGGGGCGTTGGACCGCAGCTTTGGAAATTGCCGCTTCGATAGGTCGGCCGATGTCGTCAGCAGCCGCGCGGGGACCTCGATAATTATCTCGTCGCCGTCCTCGAGCAGCGCGATCGGTCCGCGCGCGGCGGCTTCGGGTGCGACATGGCCGACGACAAAGCCGTAGCTCGCTCCCGAGAAACGGCCATCGGTGATCAAGGCAACTTTCTCGAACCCGCGGCCTTTGAGGGCCGCAGTGACGGCAAGCATCTCGCGCATGCCTGGGCCGCCGCGCGGCCCTTCGTTGCGGATGACGAGAACATCGCCCTCGGCAATTCTGCCCGACTGCACCGCGTCGAAGGCGGCCTCTTCATTCTCAAACACGCGCGCCGGGCCAGTGAAGCGATCCTGGCGGTGACCGGCGAGCTTGATGATCGCGCCCGAAGGCGCAAGGTTGCCTTTAAGAACCGCGAAGCTGCCGCGCGGAAAGACAGGCTTCGCAACCGAGCCGACGACTTCCTGCCCTGGCGTTTCGAGACAGTCCGAGCATTCATCGAGCAGCGAGCGGCCGCTGACGGTCGCCGTGTCTTCGAGCAGGCCTGCCGCCCCCAGCCGATTGACGACCAGCGGCGTACCGCCGGCCTGGAACAGATGAGTCGCGAGGAAGCGTCCGCCGGGCTTCAGGTCGCAGATGACAGGCGCCTCGCTGCAAGCCTCTTCAATATCGTCGAGATCGAACGGCACGTCCGCTTCGACTGCGATCGCGAGGAGATGGAGGGCCGCATTGGTCGATCCGCCGCTCGCCGAAACGAGCCGGGCGGCATTGTCGAGCGAAGCTCGGTTGACGAAGGAGCGCGCGGACGTTCCCCGCGTGCACAGCTCGACGGCAAGTCCGCCGCACCGGCGCGCCTGCTTCTTCTTCGAGGGATGGGTCGCAGGAACGTCGTTGGCGCCGACCGGCGACAGGCCGAGCGCGGTCAGCGCCATCGCCATCGTATTGGCGGTAAACTGCCCGCCGCACGCACCCGCGCCGGGGCAAGCCGCGCGCTCGATCTCGAGGAGACCATCATCGTCGAGCGACCCCGCCGAATGCGCGCCAACCGCCTCAAACACATCCTGGACCGAGATTTCCTGGCCGGCGACGCGGCCGGGCTGGATCGACCCGCCATAGAGAATGAGGCCGGGGAGATTCAGGCGGGCGAGCGCCATCGCCGCAGCCGGGATCGTCTTGTCGCAGCCAACGATGCAGAGGACCCCATCCAGGCTGTGCCCGGCAACGGCGAGCTCGATCGAATCCGCGATCACTTCGCGCGACACGAGCGAGGCGCGCATGCCCGGCGTCCCCATCGAGATGCCGTCGGAGACGACGATCGTGTTGAAATGGATGGGAAAGCCGCCCGCGGCTCTCACGCCTTCTTCCGCGGCAAGCGCCAGGCCATCCAAGTGCATGTTGCAGGGCGTGACGGTCGACCAGCTGTTGACGATCGCGATAAGCGGCTTACCGAAATCCTCGTCCGCAAGCCCGGTGGCGCGCAAATAGCTTCGCGCGGCCGCACGCGACGGGCCGTTGACCAGCCTGTCCGATGGTCGACTTTTCCTGCCTTCTTCCACTTCAATTTCTCCGAAGTGGACCGCGCAAAAGAAAAGGCCCCGCTCCATTGTTTGGGAGCGGGGCCTATTGGCCTTGCTGCGATCCGTGTTTAGTTCACACCGAAAGCATCGCTCCGAACTGCGGAATAATGCTTACGATAATGACGACGAACTGCGGGACGCTGCCGGGGAAAGCCCCGCCAGCGAGCATCAGGTCATTGATCTGGACAGAAGCGCCCATAGCCACAGTCATTCATCTCCTCAGTGGTTAAGACGTCCCAGATCCAAAATTCCGCAATAGCGGAGGTATGCCAGCGATAGTGAGCTCCGACCCCAGTTAAGATCCCCGCAGGCATAAGGAATCGGTTCCTCCCGAATTCGCCGGCGTCATTGGGAGTGGTGTGACCACTTCGCCGGGGTGCCAGCGATCAGCCATCGAGCGCAGTGGTTAGCGCCACTGAGCGAAATGCCCTCGTCGCACTTTATCCCAAGCCTGGCTAGTCTTCCCAGTCATACTTCCAACCTTCACGACCGAAAATTGTGACCAGGTGACGATGTTGGTTATAGATTACTGTTATTTGCGACGCCTCGTTTGGAAGAACTTTTACACAGGCCTCTTTATTATATTGACCGATTAAGCAATATTCACGCTGCTTCATATCTTTCATTCGCAACCTATGCCGCTCCGGCTTATCTTCGAGCTGCCACTGACCACCACGTATCCCATCAATCTTTATATCAAGAACCTGTTGGTCGTGGTCGCTTCGCCCGACAGTCTCAAGGGTCGCGGCTTGAGTCGGATTCTGGAATATTGTAATGACCAGCATTGATAAGAGCTGCATTTGTAACTCCTTGTAAAATTCGGAGATGAATGTGGAGCCCAACGTAGTGACATCGGAGGTCACATCCAACATTGATCGCAGTAACTCTGTGCCAACAACTGGGCTGCCCTAGTGTGTGCCAAGAACTTAATCACTTCCCGTCGCTTAGAAAAATTCCGAATATCTAATTTGATGACAAGAAATTGGTCGTCGTAGGTTCTAGCCTAAAGTGAGGGAGATATGAGAAACCATTTGCGCGTTTTCGACAGCCAGCTAGGCTGACTTAGTGAGGCGGCGCAATACCCGGATCAGCGGCCAGTGCAGCGGAGCAAGTGCCTAATTTCTCCCACTCCTCCGAGGTACGCTGGCGAGGCCGGTTCAAACATTCGTGTGACGGATAGAGACGGGTCAGACTCTCAGCGTCGAAAATAATGCCGGATTGAACAACATATCGAAGATTCGCTGTCTGCCGAATATCTTCCAAGGGGTTCCCATTGAGCACAAGAAAATCTGCCAGCTTGCCAACTTCTAATGTCCCGATCTCATGTTCGAGGCCTAGTTTCTCCGCACCTCTGATTGTCGCAGCTTGCAGTACCTCGAACGGAGTAAAGCCGGACAAAGCGAGAAGCCACATGTCCCAATGCGCGCTAAGTCCTTGCTGTTCTCCATGAGAACCGATAGTAACTTTGCCCCCCGCCCGCACCACATCAAGAGCAGACCTGCCTATCGCAAAGACCGACTGTTCTGAATCTGGAGTGTATCGCCACCCGATCGATCGATTGCGCTCACCTGCCCGCGAAAACCTCAAATATCGCACGGATTGAAGATCAAATCCGCGACTGTAAAACCAGGCTCGACCTTCCGGCGGATTACTCATCGAACTGACGAGGACGGGAGTGTAATAGATTCCACTCCTTGCCATGAAATCCACGACGTCGCGTTTCAGAGGATACATTCGCAAGTTGTGTTCGAGGGCAGTTTCACCATCAACGACGTGCGAGAGCTGGTCGGTCCTCCCGCCTCCCTCAGACGTCACGCCAACGCCGCGATCGTTTGCGAACCGGACGATCGCTTGCCGCCAATCACGGCGATCAACGAGATAGGACTTGATCATAATTGCGCCAGCGTCGGTGCGCCGATCGACGGCGATTTTTAGGTCACTAACCGAGTTCACCCAACTTTGCCCCGCGACGGTGCTTCCAAATATCGCATCCCCTGTCGAAAAGATGCGCGGCCCAAGAATTTCCCCCGAGGCGACCATTTCCGCAAGAGGAAAGACTTCATCGGTGTTTGCTTGGGGATCAAATAGTGTTGTCACACCCCAGCTCAGATTAGCGAGATAGTTGAGGTTCGACCCGTAGAAATACCCGTCTTGTCCACTAATTTCGCGATGGGCATGACCATGAGTGTCGACTATTCCGGGCATGATCGTCATGCCAGTTCCGTCAATTATCGTTGCTTCGGCTGGCAAGTTGATTTCGTCGGACGGGCCGATTGCACGGATACGAGAGTCTTCAACAACAATCGTTCCGCGTTCGATCGTATCATCCTTAGTCATCGGGATGAGCCGGGCATTTTTGATGGCGACCATGCCGGTAGAACTGGGGCGCGGAACACGCCATCGGATTTGACGCAGTAGCGACGCTTGGTGGTTCCCCGGCTTCCATCGATAGAGGCGGGCTCCCGAGAACCAGGCGAGGCTACCGTCAAATTGCCACCGAGGATGAGCTGCATATGGTCCGATCCTCCGCATTTGGTCCCAGCTCGACACTTCCACCGGGCCGCTACCACGAATGGCTTTTGGTAAATCGAGCATCCACAGCCCGTCGCGGCCAAGTACTGCGACGTGCCGTCCCCCTGGAGCAATCGATATCCCTTCCAAATCACCTGCAACTAGTTGGGCAAAGCTCCCGACGATCGAAGAGGTCCGATTTTTCAGATTGATTTCAATGATTTTTGGCAGTTCATCGGGACTGTCACCCTGCAGGTCGAACGATCCAAGGTAGATACGATCTGCTCTCGGCGCGAGCGTCCAGGTAACTTTCGTCGCGAGATAATAAGGCAGCCAACTTGCGAATACGGATTCAAGGCTCCCGCTTGACTTGGCTCGGATTATTTCAACTTTTTCCACTTTTGGGTTGACCCTGCAAGCAGCTGCTGCTTCTGCCGCAACGAATTTGTCATCACAGGAATGAGCCGAGCGCTGAAGAAACCAAAGCTCGCCTCGCTGGGACCAGAGAGGCTGGCCAAGCCGTTCGCCTTTTGCGACATCACCTGACCTACCGCTTGCGAGATCGAATACACGAAGCGTTGCTCCATCTCGGTCAGTCCAATTTATGTAGGCAATAGTCCGCCCTCTTGGATCGGAGGTAGGCGCATATTCCTGCCCGACTCCATCTTGAAGCTTGGCGACCCCGGTCGTTCGGGAACTAGCCTTCCAGATCTTCGCAACGCCGCCGAATACGGTAAGGCGACCCTTTGGATCGAGATTCGGCCAGTCCAATTGCAAGGGTTGAAAATCCGTTCCAATCGCAATCTGACGCCCGCTTACTTTCGGATTACTTTCGGTGCAATGCTCGACCGAGAATGGGAGAATTGATCTCGCTCCGGTTTCAACGTCGACGCGGTTGATCTGCCCATCAAGAACAAGGACGATTTTTCGCCCGTCGCTCGTAAAATCATAATCCGGGATGAGGCCCTGCGAATTTGGCTGGCCAGTTCGCGCCAATTGATCCGGCGTCATCTCTGGGACCAGCTCGCGATCCCGGCCGGTGCGAAGGTCTCGCACCCAAAGGGCAGTACGGCCATCCACATGCCTTACGAACGCCAAATACCGACCGTCGGAACTCGACACGGCTGCCATTCCGGCAGCTATTCTGACCTCTTGCGGCTCTATTCCGGCTTCGCTGAGATCGAGGCGGAAAATTCGGCTCCTAAACGGCAAATCCCCGTCGGCGGCAACCATTGTAAAATGCGCCAACCTCTGTCGAGGCGACACAGATATATGGGCTGCATTGGCGGTCCTTGACCCGAATGCTTTGGCGGGCTGATGATCGAGGGAATATTCAATCAGCTCGTTGTTACTTGCGCGGCGAGAAACCGCATTGGCAGCGAGTAACGAACGCCCGTTCGGCATCCAGTCGAAATCTGCGATATCACGCAACCCAACATCGACCGAAGCTCTACTTGAGACACGTCTCAACTGTCCTCCCTCAGCGTCTGCTACAAAGAGGTTGGTCGGACCTCCGTCAGCGTCGCTGATGAAGGCCAATTTCCGACCATCCGGGGAGAACTTTGGCTTTGTATCCCACGAACTGCCTCGACGAATTGGAATTGACTGGCCGGAGTTCGCATCAATCCGATAAATGTCGCCTAGAATTGAGACCAAATATGTTTGGTCGTCGGGAGATACGTCTATGTCTCCCCACGTGATTTCACTGACATTCGAACATTGCCTTCCGCCAGAACCGGCGGCTGCTGGCTGCCCAAAAACAATCCAGGCCGCCATGAAAGCGAGCAAGATTCGAAGCCGAATCAATTTCGTACAACCAAAAAAGGCACAAAACCTCGCACCGCCACCCTAGAATGTCGCCGATACGCCAGCCTTGATTGACCGACCGCCAAGATAGGTGCCGCCATATATGATCTTAGGAGAACCGGACTCGCCACCTCTCGATCGCTCGAGCGAGGGATCGTGGTTTCCTTTAAGCAAATTAGCCCCTTCAACGAATAGGCGAATCTGAGCCGGCTTGACTTTAAACAGATATTCGAGGCGAGCATCTAGGGAATCGATTGCCTCATCATATTGGGAGAGCCCATGAGCTTGGAAAAAGCTCCTTCTCCGCGACTGATAGGTGTAAGATACCATCCCGTCGAAACCATATTTATTATACGTCAGGGCTAAAGTCCCCGAGTGAGGTGGCTGGCTGTCCAGAGCGACATCGAAGAAATGCGCCGTTTCGACATTATTACCGACAAAATTTCCCCCATTGTCGAATACTCTTCGCCGCCAATCCCGTGAAAAATGCCGCGAGCTCTTCGTGTAGGTATAATTTGCGTAGATACCGAGCCCGCCCAGAAGCCCAGGAAGGAAATTAAGTTGCTGTTCAACGCTCGCTTCAATGCCCCAAAGTTTAGCGTTAACGGGATCATTAATTGGCCTGAAAAATGAGATAAATATATTTTGTGGCAGATTCTGAAAGCGTGGATCATTTGGCAAGGTGACGCCCTCGAGACTTGAGGCTGCGGAAGTGACATTCCCTTGAATTGGATTTTTGATGATCTTGTAGAATGCGCCAACCTTAATTGCACTGGCATTGCTCCTATACAATTCAGCGCTGGCATCGAAATTGTGGGCGATCGACGGTTTCAGATCAGGATTACCCCGTTCGATGAATAGCAGCGGCTGATCGAAACTTGGCCCATTTTCGGGAATTAGTATCAGGCTGATGTCCTCGGCAGCCGACAGCTGCCCGATTTGGGGCCTAGCGACGGTCTGAAAATAGCCAGCGCGCAGCACCAGGTTTGTCCCGCGGCGATAATTCATCAAAATGCGCGGCAAAATCGTTGTGAAGGTCGCGTTCTCCCCGATGACGTTTCGATGGGCCTCGTTAAACGCAACATCTTGCGTGCCATCCTCATCAACGATCGAGGCGCCATGGAAGTTGAAGGCGCTCAACCTCACGCGTGTCAAACGGGCACCCCCAATTAATTCCAGACCGCCAAATTGCATGCGGGCCTGCAGATAAGCCGCAAGCTCTACCTCCTTCGTGGAGGCGTCACCGAGGAGCGGGTTGGTAGTTAGCACTCTCGTCGAAAGGCCGGCAGGCGGATTGCCGGAGAATATGACTGCACCAATAGGGATGAGGGCATCTAATGAAAAGATACGTAGACCCGGTGGAAATCCTATCGTCTCGAGCGTCGCTTCATCGAAGTCAGCGCCCAAGCTTGAGAGAGTAGCGCTCCCAGTAGCCAGATCAACATCGGAAACACTGTTCTTAAACTTGGCCGCCTCATAGTGAACGCCGGCAGCCACATCTTTTAGAACGCTGCCATCAAAGAGATAAGTCGCATCAAGCCCGCCCGTCAGGCGCCGGTTCGAGCCGAAGGTCGACTGCTGAGTAGCCTGAGAGATCGCATAAAGCGATGGGTTGTTGAGCAGATCGTATCCAGCGTCGGTGAGCAACGGCAATTGAACACCGTCGCCTCGATGAGGTCCGAAAATTGTCAGTACCTGGCCTTCGACAGGATCAAATGCCTCAGGCTGGAGGAAGCCTGTACCTGTAACAGGAAAGCCGAGGGATCTGACTGAAAATTGTTGAACACCCTGGCTTTTCATCGAGCCCTTGGTAAAGCCGAGGTTATAACCGAGCTTGAGCGCCCCTACATCTGTCTTGCCATGAAAGGATAAAACGTCCGAGCGCGCGACATCGCTTGGAGCGAATCGGTAAAATTGTGAGGCGTTGACGAGATCAAAATAGGTGATTGCTCGCCTCGTTTCGCCAGCGAGCGCTTCGACCGGCCTCTCTTCATAATCGCTGATGCTCGTCAGGCCGGTTGAGCCAGCGAATTGTGCAACATCCGTTTTGGACAGTTGGTATGTCAGGTTCAGATTGGTGCTTTCTGCCACCTGCCATTCTGCAGCAAGCGTAACACCTAGCGCCTTCGTCTTTACATCGGCGAAAGCTGTGTTGAGATTCAGCGCATAAACTTTAGAAGCACTGGGCTCGAAAGGGAAAATTCTTGTCGGATCAACGTTGATAAGCGAATTAACTAAGGTGCCCCCGGCGTCGTCAAGGGGCAAAAATTCCCCGAACAGTAACTGGCTGTTTAATGCTTGGAAAGAGTTAGCATGCCGATTTCTATATTGTACTGAGGCGCTAAGGCCGAAGTTCTCGCCCTTCCCAAAACGGTGGGAAAGCGTTCCGCTAATCAGAAAGTCTTGGCCGAACTTCTTGCCCGGCGTTCCATACTCAATTGCTGCGTTGGCATACTGGCGGGGCCTATCCAGAGGAGATTTGGTCACTATCTCAACAAGCCCCCCCGTGCCGCCACTTTCCTGGCTTGGCAAAAGCGTTTTGCTAATTGTGATGCGCTCAACAGAGTCGGCCAAGATGTTGCTCAAGTCCGGAGACCTGCCGGTCCCGTTTCCGACGGGCAATTGCACGCCGTTAAATTTGACGGTGTTCATATCGGGCTCTAGGCCGCGAATAATGATGTTTACGCCGTCTCCGGTGGTGATGTCTGGGACGAATGATATTCCTGAAGCTTTGCGCAGAGCCTCGGAAATCGTAGTCCCTTGAAAGTTGCCAAGAAGGTCCGAGGATACGACGGTCGAAACCCCATCGGCAGCTTGCTCCTGCTTAATCGCTTCAGTGCGGGCGGACCGGAAGCCAAAGACAACGATATCCTGATTGTCTTCCCCCCTTGAAGAAGCAGTTTCAGTGCCGGCGTTCGGCGCGCCGGCGAGTGCGTTTCCCTGGGAGGTACCTTTAGAAACAACCCAAGACCCGCCATTTGTGCGCGAAGCGCTGAGACCGGAGCCTGCAAGCAGATGCGCCACGGCCGCATCGGCCGTGTAGCTGCCCTTGAGCTCAGGAGCGGTCCGCCCCTTAACGAGCTCCCCGTCAAACATGATCTGTTGCCGCGACGCTCGGGCAAAGGCCCGAAGTGATGCGTCAAGCGGCTGCGATGGAATATCGAAGTTGAACGTCTGTGCCTGCGCATAAGCCGGCACCGGTGTTGCCGCAATCAGTGCGGCCGCGGCTGAAGTCGACAGCAGTCCCCGAGCATGAATCCGCATAATCCCCCCTCTCCTAATGGCACCCCTGCGGAGGGCGTTGGGGATTAGACGCATGATGCCATGAGACCCTCACAAAAGCGTAACAGAAAGTTAAGAATTGGGGGGAGGCAGGGAGCAGGAAGGATTTAGTGGGACAGATAATGAGATCAGAAGCGCAAGAACCAAAGGCGAGTGATGTTTATCATACCATTCCTGGCCGCTCTCCTTGCTGGAATGAGTTAGATGATCCCGATGAAGCACGCGCGCGAGTGAACAGCCAGCGCATGTTGTCGGATATATCCCATGGAAAATCTGAGCGGGACCGGGGCCCCTCGCGTGCATGCAAAGCCGCTCCGTCCTTGCCCGCAATCTTCGCAGGCTCCGCGATGAGCGCGGACTCAATCAGGTGACCTTTGCCGACGAAGCAGGGATCGACCGCAGCTATCTGAGCGATCTCGAGAACGGACGCTACGCTGCCAGCCTCGACATGCTCGATGCCATCGCCGTCGCCTTCGGAGTCCGACCGTGCGAGCTGATCGATGAGAAGCTGAGCTTTTCCAGACAGTCCGGCGCCGGGCAGAGCTGAACAGATCTGGGGCCTTGCCAAGTGGACGTCGCACTGGAATTCGAGCAGGAGGTCGCGCTTTGCACAAGCGATGCCGAGCTATATGGCCTGCTTGACGCCGTCACAAACGAGCTTGGGTTCAAGCATTTCGCATTGGTCCATTCGGTGAGACTGAGGCGCGATGACCCCAAGTTAGTCAGCATCGACAATTACCCTCAAGCCTGTGCCGAAGAATTCGTGGGCGAGGCCTTGTTCCTCGACGATCCAATGCTTCACGCAAGCGAACGGACCGCCAAAGGGTTCGCCTGGACCGACGTCGGGAAACTGTTCCCGATCCAGCCGCGGCATGCCCGAGTTCTCGAGCGCAGCGCCCGTTTTGGCATGGGCTATGGATTTACCGTCCCGAGCAACGTCAAAGGTGAGCCGAGCGGCTCCTGCTCCTTTGCCACCAAGCCTGACAGGCCGCTTGGGGCCAAGAGCCTGCGCGTTGCGGAATTGATTTGGACCGACGCGTTTCACGCGGCACGGCGGATCCATGGCCTGGCGGATTTACGCAAAGTTCCACATCTCAGCCGTCGCGAACAACAATGCGTTGCGCCGCCGCTGCCGGCGCAAGCGACAAAATGATCGCGCGCAAGCTCAAGCTCAGTCCCGAGACGGTGCGCCGCTACATGAAGCATGCGCGCACCATCTATGATGTGGCAAGCCGAACCGGCCTTGTCGTCCGGGCGCTTGAGGACGGGCAGATCAGCTTTGCTGATCGCTTCGCGCGACCTCAAAGATCAGACCAACGAAAACATAGCGCAGCCTCTGGGGCGCATGTTTACCCTGAAGTGCTGAGCACAATCTCCGCTCCCCGCTGCCTCACCTGCACCGGAAATGCGGTGGTGAGCGCATCGACAAAGGCCTCGCTGTCGCCAGCATTGAACACGCCATTGATGGGGATCGCCGCAGCCCTTCTATCGCCAATCACCAGCTTGCGTTCCTCGTAGCGATTGAGACGCTCGACCGCCGATGAAAGGGGCTCGTCGACAAAATTCAACTGCCCACCTTCCCAGGCGAGCGTGCGCGCAACATCGGCCTGGGCAAACTGCACTTGGGGGCCATCTCGAGCCGCGACCAGCTCGCGCCCGGGTGTGAGCTCGGCGATTGACGGAGTTGCACTCGATGTCAGGTTGCGAAGCTCGCCAATCGGCGGCTTCCTGTCCTTAACGACGGCAACGCGTCCCTCGTAAACAATGACGTGAACATTCTCCTTCAGCATCTCGACGCTAAAGGCCGTCCCGGTTGCAACCACGGTCCGATCGCCCGCTGTAACGGTGAACGGGCGGCTCGAGTCTTTGACCACATCAAATTTCGCCCGACCGGCAAGCAGAACGAGCTCGCGATGATTGCTTTCATAATCGACCGCGACCTTGGTTGCCGCATCCAGGGACATGCGGGATCCATCAGCAAGCACGAAGGTTCGCCGCTCACCGATCGCAGTTTCGTAACTGTCCGGACCGTCCACTAGGACAAGAAGGCTGCTGACCAGGACGAGCGCGAAACTAGCCGCCATTGCGAGTGGCCAGCGCAGCCGGTTTGCAACTTTGCGGGACCATCGTTCCCGATTAGCTCTGCGAAGGGCTTCCAATGCATCGGCACGCCGCCCGATCATTTCAGGGGAGTCCGCGACAGCGTGAAGGCTGTGCCAAACCTTAAGGGCCTTGTCGAAGCAGGCAGAGTTGGCAGGATCGCCGGCAAGCCAGGCGTCGAATTGCGCCTCATCTTCGCGTGACATAGTGTTGGACGCCAAGCGCACGCACCAGTCGCCGGCCTGCTCTTCCCGCGTCATTTCGACGCTCATAGGTTCGGGGCTCATTGTTCAGCTCCAAGGACTTTGATGAGATAAGCCATTGCTCGGCGGAGATGCTTCTCAACCGCGCTTACCGAAATACCAAAGCTTTCGGCGATTGTGCGCTGGCTCACATTTTCATATCTAAACAGAAGGAAGATCTGACGTGTCCTTTCAGGAAGATCGGAGAGCGCAGCATCGAGCAGTGCAAGCTGCTCTCTGCCGGCGGCAACGCGGTATGGGTCAAGCTGCTCAACGCCGATCCCGTCGACCATTCGAACGCCCGCGGCAAAGTCTTGCCGGACCTTTTCACGGCGCCCGCGGTCCCGGAGGAGGTTCGCTGCAGTTTGAAACACATAGGCTTCAGCTGAGCGCATATTGACATCCTGTTTGCCGGCAATGCGGATAAAAACCTCCTGGGTGAGATCCTCAGCTTCGCTATGGCTTTGTGAGCGCCGTAGAAAGAATGCCATGAGCGCAGGGCGAAACTCCCTGTGAAATCGCGCAAGTGTGTCAGCCTCAGCTTTCCTCATGATCGGCAAAGCTCTCATGTCGCAAAATTCAAGGGTAAGACGCAGGAGGCAGCTGCGTCCACACCAGATCAACCAAGATGGAGCGTGTTTAGATTCAAGCTGCTAGGGGCCGAGCTTCCAGCACAGTGCCTGACGGCTCGAGTTTTGAGCGTATACTGAGCCCCATGTCCAAAACTGCGTTCGAACAGGCCGCGGACCGCTGAGGCCAAATTGAAAGAGGGCGACCTCACCAGCAGACGGCCGCCCTCCCCGCCCTAAAGAGGCGAACCTCGTCCAGGACTACTCTCAATCCCTCCTCATGGCAGAAGAGGGCAATCTTAATGACGGACAAGCGCCGCTTATCCGCATCCCATCAGAGTGCGTTTTCCTTCACCGCTGGCAAGGACGTAATCCAAATCCGCGGTTATATCCGACGTACGGCCGCTGACTGCGCAAGCGCCATCTGACATTTCCCCATACGAGTTTAGTGCGCTTCGCTGCGACGAACGAACGCAATCCTTCTGCCAACGGCATGCGGAATGAAGCCTGGAGCGCGTCTCACATTATGAGCGCTCTTCATCTTAAACTCGCGGGATCTACCAGCCATGAACTTTGCATCCGGCGCGCTTCGCGCCTTGATGGTCAGCGCCAGCCTGCTTGTTGTCTGCGCGTCGCCGGCCGCTCTCGCAGCGCCAGTACGGCAGTCATCTGTCACTGCAGACCCGCTGAAGCAGCTCAACATCGACATTCCAGCAACGACCTTCGTCCTCCCCAATGGCCTCACCCTCGTCGTCCATGAGGACCATTCTGCTCCGCTGGTAGCCGTGAACATCTGGTACCATGTCGGCTCCAAGAATGAGCCGCAGGGCAAGAGCGGCTTTGCCCATCTGTTCGAGCATCTGATGTTCAATGGGTCGGAGAATTTCAACGACGACTTCTTCAAAGCAACGCAGAGGATCGGGGCCACGAGTCAAAACGGTACGACCTCGTGGGACAGGACCAATTACTATCAGACCGTTCCCAAAGCCGCGCTCGACAGCATCCTATGGCTGGAGAGCGATCGCATGGGGCATCTGCTTGGAGCGATCGACAAGGCCAAGCTCGATGAGCAACGCTCGGTTGTGAAGAATGAGAAGAGGCAGGGTGATAACAGGCCTTATGCAAAAGCTTGGGACCTGATTATTCGTGCAACAACGCCGGTGGGCCACCCTTATGCCCACAGCACGATCGGTTCGATGGAGGATCTCGAAGCTGCCAGCCTCGAGGACGTCCAGGAGTGGTTCAAGACCTATTACGGCCCCTCGAACGCCGTGCTCGTCCTTTCCGGCGACATCACCCCGCAGGAAGCCAAAGCCAAGGTCGAAAAATATTTCGGGGACATTGCTCCGGGCACGCCCGTGTCCCAGCCCAAGAGCTGGATTGTGCAAATTCCGGCAACGATCCGCGAGACAGCCTATGACCGGGTGGCCCAGCCGCGGCTCTACCAGGTTTGGAACATCTCCGATTACTCGTCTTCCGACACGGACTATCTTCAGTTTCTTTCCTACCTGCTCGCAGGCGACAAGAATGCGCGCCTCTACAAAAGACTGGTCCTGGACGATCAGTTTGCAACCGCTGTCAGTGCGGAAGTGATGAACCGCGAGATTGGCGGCCAGTTTCTCATCACTGCAGCGGCCAAGCCTGGGCAGAATCTCTCAACAATTGAGGCGATCGTCGATGAAGAGCTCGGCAAGCTGCTCAAGAGCGGACCGACGGCCGCCGAGATGGCCCGTATTCGCACTTCGACCCTTGCAAGCTATGTGCGGTCGCTCGAGAGCATCTCGACCAAGGCTGCAGTGCTTGCCGAAAGCCAGACCTATCTTGGCGATGCCAATGGCTGGAAGCCTTCATTCCAGCGCTTCCGCGATGCAACGCCTGCGCAAGTCAAAGATGCCGGCGCGCGCTGGCTAAAGGGCGGGAGCTACATCCTCAATATCCTGCCGTTCGGCGACCTCACGGCCGCTGCCGTCGGCGCCGATCGAAGCGCGATGCCGATGCCTGGCTCCGCTGTTCCGGCGAGTTTTCCAGCGGTCGAGCGATCAACCCTTGCCAATGGTCTGAAGCTCGTAGTGGCAAGGCGGACAGGCGTTCCTGTCGTCAATTTCACAACCTTGTTCGACACGGGCACGGCACCGGATTTCGCCAATCTGTCGCCGGCGCTTGGGTCGGTTGCACTCAATATGCTCGATGAGGCCACCACCAGTCGAAGCGGCGAGCAGCTGGTCTCCGAACTCGCATCTGTGGGTGCTACGCTTCAGACTGGCGGCGGTGGTGAGACGAGCACGGTGTCGCTGTCCGCGCTCAAGTCTACGATTCCAAGCGCGCTTAAACTTTATGCCGACGTGATCCTCAATCCGGCCATCCGCCAAGAGGATCTCGACCGGATCAAAGCCCAGTCCGTGGCTGGGATCGCCTCACGCAAGCAGGATCCCAGCCAGCTTGCGGGACGGCTTCTCCCAAAGCTGCTGTTTGGCGACAACCACGCCTATGGACGGATCACGAACGAGGCATCGGTCAATGCTCTCGGGCGCGATAATCTGCGTTCCTTCCACGCGCGTTGGTTCGCACCCAACAACGCGACTCTCATTGTCACCGGCGACACCAGCCTGGCTGAAGTGAAGCCATTGGTTGAGAAGGCATTCGCATCCTGGAAAGCGGGAGGTAAAACTCAGACGATTGCCCCGACGAGCTCTGGCCCCGATCGGCCAATCGTCTATTTGGTCGACAAGCCAGGAACGCCGCAAACGGTTATCAAAGCCGCTGTCGTTGCCCCGCCTCGCAGCGAGGGTGATGAGATCGCGCGCAAGGCATTTAACACGGCATTTGGCGGGTCCTTTACCTCCAGGCTGAACATGAAGCTTCGCGAAGAAAAGGGCTGGGCCTATGGCGCCAGCAGCGGGATCACGGGCGGGAGAGGCTCGCAACTCTTCTCCGCAGGCGCATCGGTGCAGGCCGACAAGACTGCGGAATCGATGAGCGAGATCAGCGCAGCGTTGAAAGCGATCCTGTCGGATCGCAAGGTCGACGCAGCTGAGCTCGCAGCAGCGAAAGACTCGATGATCCTTGGCCTGTCGAGCGCCTGGTCAACCGCCAATGGTATTGGCCAATATGTCGCGGACCAAGCCGTCTATCGGCTCGGCGACGATTATTACGGGCGTTATACCCATCTTGTCACCGCTCAGACGCCCGGAAACGTCAATGCGGCAGCTGCTGAGGTCCTCGCCAATCGACCAATCACCTGGCTGA
The DNA here is from genome assembly GCA_035512655.1 of Sphingomicrobium sp. Taxonomy (GTDB): domain Bacteria; phylum Pseudomonadota; class Alphaproteobacteria; order Sphingomonadales; family Sphingomonadaceae; genus Sphingomicrobium. The sequence goes on from DATKDM010000022.1 coordinate 306,235, forward strand.
TCGTCGGCGATCGCTCGAAAATCGAAGGGCCAATTCGCGCCCTCGGACTTGGCGAAGTGCGTGTGATCGATGCCGACGGCAATCCGGTTCGCTGAGCCGAGCCCCGGCACTCGCACGAGAAGCGAGTGCCGGTGGCTTTCCTTGCAGTCACGAGCATTTCTGTTCGTGAGCGTAGCCGCGCTCATGGCAGGGCCAACGAAGGCCAGTGTGCAGACCGCGACAAGTCCTACTGCGGGCCAGCAACCGCAACAGCTGGCGCTTAGCTTTGAAGATGCAGCAGAGCTTGCGAGGCTTGGGAACAGCCGGGTCGAGCGCGCCGAGCGTTCGGCCAAGATTGCCGAGCTCCAAGTCAAGAGCGCTAAGGCCGCTTATTTTCCTCGTGTTGATGTCGCCGTGTCGGCCAATCAGTCGGCCAGAGGATCGGTATTTCATTCACAGGACGTCGCGTTCCGACAGGGGCTGATCGGCGATTTTCGAGGAGGGATTAGTGTCTCGGCCAATGCGCCGATCGACATCGCCGGCATCATTGGACGGCGGGTCCAAAGCACGAGGATCAGCGAGACTATCGCCGAACTGGAGCTCGACCGCGCCCGAACTGATACGGTCGCCGACACGCAGATCGCCTATCTTACCGCATTGAAGGCCCAGCGTGCTGCTCAGCTTGATAGCCAAGTCATTGCCTCGATCCGTCAGCTGATCGGCAAAGCTGCCAAAGACTCCCAGCCGATCATCGCCTTTCTTGGGCTCGAGCTAGCCAGCGCTCGGCAGATGGCGAACGCTCGGACCGCCGAGCTTGAGTTAACGCAGGACGGGTTGAAAAGATCGCTAGGGCTCGACCCTCAAGTCCCGCTCGTACTTACCTCGAACCTTCCCGAAGCCGATCGACTCAAAGACATCGCAACTTTGGCCGGCGACCTATCGCAAAGGCACGATCTTGAAGTTGCCCGGCGCCGAGTCGAGCTGGCTGACCTTTCGGTCAAACAAGCGGACGACCAGCGCCGCCCAAGCATCCGGGCCGGCGTCTATCTTGACCAATATTTCGGCGGCAAGTTTGTCAGCGACACCGGCGAAACGAGCTCAAGGAGCGTTGGCCTCAACCTATCCTTGAACTTTCCGTTGCTCAACTTCGATGCCGGCCAGTCCGGCAACAGCAAGAAGATTGCGCAGCTCCAGGCTGAACAGGCTCGGTCGGATTGGAAGGATCTCCGGCGTCAGGCCGAATATGAATTGAAGCAGGCCAATGCCTCCTGGGAACGGGCGGTAGAGAGGGTCAGCGCCCTTCCCAACCCTGAGCATGCAGCCCAGGCTTTGGCATCGGCTGAGCGCAATCTGCTAAGCGCACCTGCGGACATGGCGCCAACCCTCCTGGCACAGGTCACCAATGCCCGCTCCGCCTGGCGAAGTGCAGAAGGCGCCGCAGGAGATGCCGCGGTCGATCTTGCAATCGCCGCCATACGCTGGCGCAAGGTCGAGGGGCGAGTTCTTGCTCCAGCCGAACTCTTGGATCAGTCGAAAGCAGCATCAACCAGCTGACTGCGCCCGGTCTAACGACATGGCAGACACGCAAATAGCCCGCGAAGCTCGCTCATTGGCAGCGTAATGGTTCAAGCCGCTTAGGCGCTCGGACGCTCAAGCGCGTCTCTACTCTTGCGCCTGCAAGCTTTAGAGCAGGCTCATCTGGTTCACTTTTCTCGCGCCTGCACAAATAATCCTTTGCGGATTTCTCTCAAGGCCGCGTCTAATGGAGTGGGCCGTCGCTTATTTCCTCGTGGCGGCGGTCCAGCATCAAGAGTGGGAGCAATAGCTTCCAAGCCAACCTGCCTACCCGGGCAAGGTGGAGGTTTCTCGTGACAGAGAAACGATGCGGCCAGACCGGCAATGAAGCGGGCGTCAGGCAACGTCGTCTCTTTCTAGCGAACGAGCGAAAGGATGAGACGCGTGCAACGATTGAATCTGACATTTTCACAAGAGACCACAGCAGACGAGCCGGACTGCGACACAAGCCAAGCCCAATTGGCGCATCTCAAAGTCTTCAAGTTCGGAAGTTCGGTGCTTCGCACCCCTGCCGATCTCGCGCGCGTCGCCGGAGAGATTTATCGGCATACGCTTCAAGGCGCCCGAGTCATCGCAGTCGTCTCCGCACTTGAAGGGGATACCGACGCACTTCTCGATGCCTGTCGCGAAGCTGCCGGAGAGAGTGACTGTAGCGGCATCGCAGAAGCCGTGTCCTTGGGCGAAGAGCAAACGGCGGCGCTTCTTAAAATTGCCTGCGACCGTATCGGCCTTAGCGCTACAACTGTTCGGCCCGAGCAGTTTGGAATTTGCACCAGCGGCAATCTCCTCGAAGCCACTCCAATTGCAGTGAAGGGCGAGCTTAGCGAGGCCTTCGGTACAGCGAACATACTCATCCTTCCGGGATTTGTCGGGATCGACACGAGCGGCTGCCGGTCGCTTCTCGGCCGAGGTGGCACCGACTTCAGCGCCATCTTCCTTGGCGGCGAGCTCAACGCCGATCTGGTCAGACTTTATAAGGATGTCGACGGCGTCTTCGACCATGACCCGGCCAAGGGAACAGAGGATTTACACCGGTTCGAAGAAGTGAGCTGGACCGACTGTCTGACGCTTGCCCGGCCTTTGCTTCAGCCCAAGGCCATCGAATATGCCCAAAAGAAAGGCCAGGCGCTCGAGGTCGGAAGTATTGGCAGCGATCAACCAACCCACGTCGGCCAGCGAAGCTTAAGACCAAAGACCCATGTTCACCCCCGGCCGATCAGAATTGCGCTTGCTGGCTATGGAACGGTTGGACAGGCGCTTGCCGAGCGCCTGTCCAAAGAAGAAAATTTCGAAATCGTCTCAATCCTGGTTCGCGACTGCGATAAGCCAAGGCGCGTATCCCCGCCGGTCGCGCTCACAAAAAGGATCAATAGCTTTTGCACCCCTCGCGCCGATGTCCTAGTCGATCTCACTTCAAGCGAGGAAACCGGCACAGCCCTTTCGACTGTTTGGCTGCAAACCGAAGGTCATGTCATCACCGCCAATAAGCTTGTCGTTGGGAAAGGCCTGTCCGAGTTCCAGAAGCTTGGGTTGCGCACGGACCGGAAGTTCCTCTATTCGGCCGCGGTCGGCGGAAGCGCGCCCGTGCTAGACACGGTTCGGCTCGCCGCAAGCCAGGGCCAGATCGTCAAGGTTACCGCGGTCCTCAACGGAACCGTCAATTTCCTGCTCGACCAGCTCGCATCGGGAGCCTCGTTTGCAGTAGCGCTAGCACGCGCTCAGGCCGCCGGTTTTGCCGAAGAGGACCCAAGCCAGGATCTCTCCGGCCGCGACGCGGAGCTCAAGCTAAGGATCATTGCTGCCCAATTTTCAAAACCCTCCGTTCCAATCGCAGTCGAAGCTCTTGATGAGCCGCTGGTCGAAAAGATTGTGCGCAGTGGCGAGCGCTGGCTGCAGGTCTCGTCGCTCGAACTCAGCGACGGACAACTTAACGGATCGGCCCAGCTTCGCCCTGCAAGCGAGGTTCCCGAGATTGTGCCACCCGCGGGGGAGCGCAATCTCGTCTGCGTGACGATCGATGATGGTCGAAAGTTGACCGCCTCTGGCCGAGGCGCTGGCGGCGCGGCCACTGCCGAAGCGGTGATGGCCGACCTTTACGAAATTTGGCGAGACCATGCTCTCAACGAGCCTTCGATCGAAGTCGAGACCGTAGCTCAACTTCCGCTCATTCAGGCCAATTCCTAATGAGCCCATCCTTGCCAGCTTCGACGCAGCCGGCTTTGTCGGATGACATCAAACCCCCTCCTCAGCCGCGGAGCTTTGCTGTGTCGCTCGACACGCTGCCATTGAACGCAAGAGGCAAGGTTCCGGAGTGGACGAGAGGCTGCCTCGCCGGCCCCGATAGGGCGCCACTGTTGGTCGTTCTTGGCGGCATTTCCGCCAATGCGACGGTCGCTTATGGTCCCCAAGGCCAAGCGGGCTGGTGGCAAAGCCTGTTTGGCCTCGGTGCTCCGCTCGGCACCGACAAATATCGAGTCCTTGGGATCGACTTTGCTGCCGATGATGGCGGCGACTATGCGCCCGATACAAAGGAGCAGGCGAGCATCATCGCCGATACGCTTTCAGGCCTTGACGAACAGCCACTGGCGATCATTGGCGCCTCCTATGGAGGCATGGTTGCGCTCGCTTTTGCGGAGCGGTTCAAGCTGGACACTAGCCTCGTCATTATTTCGGCCAGTGCCCGGCCCCACCCGATGTCGAGTGCAATGCGCGGTCTGCAGCGGCAAGTCGTCGCGCTTGGCCTTGCACATGAATGCGGCTCGCAAGCGCTGGCGATCGCTCGCGGCATGGCGATGCTGACCTACCGCACCCGCAAGGAATTTGGGGGACGTTTCGCTGGCGGAATTCCCAGCGGCGATCCCTCGGCAGCGTCCGAGCCTTGCTCTTATCTCAAAGCGCGCGGCTCCGCTTTTGCCGGCGCCATGACGCCGGGCCGGTTCTTGAGCCTGTCGGCGTCGATTGACCGCCATTCGATTGCCCCTGAGGCTATTCGCTGCCCGGCGCTCGTCATTGGCGTTGAGGAGGATACTTTGGTGCCTGTTGAAGATGTCGCAAGCCTTGCCGCCCAGCTTGGTGGTCCCACACAATATCGAGTGATCCACTCGGTCTATGGCCATGACGCGTTCCTGAAGGAGCCTGAGATGCTGGGCAGCTTGATCCGGCCATTTCTTGAAGAAGCGAGAACGAAGTGCACTGCCCCTAAATTCGAAGCGGCAAAGCCATGAGCAAGGCCGGCGAAGATCCGGCAACCCTGCTTGCGCGCGCAGGTGTTGGTTGCGATCCCGCTTATCATGGGATCGCGCCTCCGCTGTGGAGCTCGGACACCAATGAATGGCGTTCTCCAACACAGAAGCCCGATTATGATTATTCGCGCACCGTCAATCCGAACCGCGATCTTCTGCTCGACGCGCTTGCAAGTCTCGAAGGCGCCGTGGGTGGCGCAATCACGAGTTCGGGCCAGTCCGCAGCCCTGCTTGCACTGCTGCTGCTCAAGGACGGCTCGCTGGTGGTTGCGCCGCATGATTGCTACGGCGGCACCTACAGACTGCTGCAAGGCCTTGCGGAGCGCGGCACCCTCACTGTTCGCTTCATCGACCAGAATGACGAGCATGCGGTTAGTGAGGCGCTTGGCTGCAAGCCAGCACTGGTCTGGATCGAAAGCCCAAGCAATCCGCTGCTCCGCCTGGTTGATGTGGAAAGGCTTTGTACCCAAGCCCATTTAGCCGGTGCCCTGGTGATTGCCGACAATACGCTTGCCACCCCCTGCCGGCAGCAGCCGATCGCGCTTGGCTGCGACCTCGTCATGCATTCAACGACCAAGGCCTTAAACGGCCATCATGACCTGTTCGGAGGAGCACTGCTTGCCAAGGACCCCGAGCTTGCCGAGCGCATAAGCTGGTGGGCCAATGCAGCAGGCCTGTCGGCGTCCGCCTTCGATTGCTGGCAGGTGCTTCGCGGTCTTCGAACCTTGACGTTGCGGGTAGAACGGCAGGAAGCGAGCGCTTTGGGAATTGCACGCTGGCTTGCCGACCGAAACGACGTCCTAGACGTCCACTATCCCGGACTTTCCTCGCACCCCCAGTCAGAGCTTGCAGCCAGGCAGCAGCAAGGGCCGGGGTTCATTTTGAGCTTCCGAGTGAAGGGTGGGGAAGTAGCCGTCCGAAAATTTGTCGGTGCACTTGAGCTCATCACCCTCGCCTCTTCGCTTGGCGGGTTCAGCACACTCATTTGCACGCCCTCCTCGATGACCCATCGCGGCATGCCACCAGAGGCGCAGGAGGCCGCAGATATCTTTCCTGACCTGTTGCGTCTCTCAGTCGGCTTGGAAGAGGGACAAGATCTCATTGCTGATCTTGGCCACGCCTTTGCGGCCCTCTCGGACTGATCGACATTGGGATGTCTAAAAAGAGCTTTAGGGAGAAGCCGTTGCTCTGCGCTTGTTCCAGTGCCCAAATACGGCTGCACTCCATGCGGATTTGGTAGCCTTACGCGTCTTGATTGATGGCAGTGATGCAAATCGCCAGCAAAGGATCAGCCACTTTTGAAGGTCGGTGCGCGTTTGGGCGCCGCACTGGACTGGTCAAAATCTCTGCCGGGTTCAGCACTGTTTAATTCAAAGGAGTCGCTGTTGGCCCGGTCAGACAAGAAGCAGTGGACGAGCCCGGAGCTTTGCACCTTTGAGTCTCCTGAAGAGATCGAAATGCTGATCACTGACGATCTGCTCGAAGAACACAAACAACAGCTCAGGAATATTGTCGACGAGATGCGTTCAGCTCAAGCGAGTGGCGATCGCGAAGGAAAATTCGCGTCCGGCAGCAGTGAATTGACGTCTGGCGAAAGTCATTGCTGCTGACAGGCACTCGCCCCGACAGTGTCCCCGCTGCGGCTCGCAAGGCCTTGAGCCATGGATGATCGGCCGCGGGGCGAGGGCTCATTCGACAACGAAGTTTCGAAATTCGACAACGAAGCTTTCACAACGGTCACCCTAAGCCGACACGACCTCACGGCTGCGGCTGGTTTGCTCGCTTTGCTTCTCAATGAGCATGGTTCGCTGGAAGCCCTGCTCGAGCCGAAGCCTTCACCGACGCAGCTCGGTTCTCGCAATGATCTGGCGGAGCGCGCGCGCAAAACCCTCACGGATCGGCGGCGCCGCGGTCCGATCTTCGGCAGTTTCATGTTTGGTGAGCCCGCTTGGGAGATGTTGCTCGTGCTCTACGTCGGAGACGAGATGGGGGCACGCCAGTCCATTGGCCAGCTCGCAAGCTTGTCCAAAGTCCAACTTACGACGGCGATACGATGGCTCGACCGTCTCGATCAGCTGAACCTGGTGCGTCGTACTCCCCACCCTAACGACAAGCGCAAGATCTTTGTCGAACTCACCGACAAGGCAAGGTCGAAGCTCGACTCATATTTCTCGAAAACAGAGCTTTGATGTCCGCGGCGAAACTGCGCGACTCCATCAAGACGGCGTAATTGCCAACCCCAACGCCAAACGAAACCGACCTCAAAGCTCAGGTCGCAGCCATTGCTCTTAAACCCAGCTTTTCGAACAGGGCTGCGTCTGCTCCAGTACCAGCATTGCCGGTGGTCAGAAGCTTGTCGCCGGTGAAAATGGAATTAGCGCCAGCAAGGAAACAGAGCGCCTGCATGCTCTCGCTCATGCTCTCTCGCCCGGCCGACAGCCGAACCATCGAGCGCGGCATCAGCAGGCGGGCAACAGCTACGGTTCGGACAAACTCGATCTCATCGATCGGCTCGGTCTCGCCGCTTATCTGTCGGTCCCCCAAGATTGTGCCTTGGACCGGCACCAGCGCGTTGATTGGAACACTTTCGGGCGCAACTGGAAGGCTCACGAGCGCATGCAAAAAGCCGATGCGATCCTCTCGCGTCTCCCCCATGCCGATGATCCCACCGCAGCAAACCGCCATGCCCGACGATCGAACATGCTCAAGGGTCTCGATCCGGTCCTCATAGGTCCGGGTAGTGATCACTTGCCCGTAATATTCCGGGGAGCTGTCGAGATTGTGATTGTAATAATCGAGTCCCGCCGCAGCGAGGCGATCGGCCTGCTCCTGGGTCAGCATGCCCAAGGTCATACAGGTCTCGAGGCCTAAGGCTTTGACGCAGCTAACCATCTCACACAGCTCGTCGAGATCCCGATCTTTGAGCGAGCGCCAGGCAGCGCCCATACAGAAGCGGCTCGATCCCGACGCTTTGGCATCTGCGGCAGCGGCCAGAACCTGGTTAAGTTTAACGAGCTTTTCGGCCTTGAGACCCGATTTGGCGAAGATGGATTGGCTGCAATAGCCGCAATCTTCCGGACAGCCGCCCGTCTTGATCGACAGCAAAGTCGAGAGTTGGATCTCGCCTAGTTTGTGATGGCGTTGGTGGACGCTTTGTGCATCGAACATGAGATCGAGAAACGGACGCTCAAACAGAGCCCTAATCTCCTCGCGATTCCTGGGTGCGCTTGGAGAGCGCACAACATGGCTAGCTTGGTTCACGGGCCCTCGAGAGGTTTGAGACTCACCATAGGAGACGCGGATGTCCCCGCTCTCCGCATGTGCCCTGGCTAGCAAACTTGCCGCTGTGAAGTCACGCGGTCGAGCCGTAGGTCTCACAAGCAGGAAGCTTCAAACTTTAGGGCGGCCCTACCTCTGCCTCCGCCCGGCCCAAGCGCCGTGAACTTAAATTTGCTAATTTTTGGCTCCGAGCCCTGCGGAAACGCCGTTCCCACGCGTCTATGATGGTATGAGAGCGGCTGGGGACAGTTTGAGAGGGGCGCTTTCGAGCAGGCGCAGGCACGTGGGCAACCTACGTGCCTGCACTGCGCCTATTTCCGATCAGAGCTGGTGGAGTTGGTTCGCCCATAACTGGCGCGGCGCCCTGCTTACTGCCTAAAAGATCGGTTCCATCAGACAGATCTTCAGCAAAGCTGGCCCGCCCTTACCCGGCGGGCCTTTTCTTTTTAGGTTCTGAAGAAAGCTAACTCCCATGATAATCGTGCTGAAGCCCGAAGCACCGTCGTCCGCCGCACAGGAGCTATTGGGGCTCATCGAGTCTCGGGGCCTAAAGCCTCTCCACATGCCTGGAGCCGAGCGGGTGGTCCTTGGCGCGCTTGGCGATGAGCGAGTGCTCGCTGAACTCGCGCTTGATGGTCATCCGCATGTCGAATCGGTCAAGCCGATCCTTGCTCCTTACAAGCTGGTGAGCCGCGAGCTTCATCCGCACGATACGGTCGTCCGCATCGGCAAGGCGGCGATCGGCGGCGGCCGGTTCACGGTGATCGCTGGGCCCTGCGCAGTTGAGACTGAAGTTCAGCTCAAAGCAGGTGGCGAAGCCGTCAAGGCCGCTGGCGCTCACGTCATTCGGGCTGGCGCGTTCAAGCCGCGCACCAGCCCCTATAGTTTTCAAGGGTCGGGCGCCGAGGGCCTCAAACTGCTTCAGAAAGTGGGCGCGGAGCTCGGCCTTCCTGTAGTGACCGAGGTCCTTGAGAGCGACGACGTCGATCTCGTCGCCGCTCATGCCGACGCACTTCAGATCGGTGCGCGCAACATGCAGAATTTCTCGCTCCTAAAAGCGGTCGGCCGAGCCAGAAAGCCGGTGCTCTTGAAGCGCGGAATGGCTGCAAAAATCGACGACCTGCTGCTTGCAGCCGAATATATTCTTGCCGAAGGCAATGCCCAAGTGATCTTGTGCGAACGCGGTATTCGCACGTTTGAGACCGCAACCCGCAACACGCTTGACTTAAGTGCCGTCCCCTACATGAAAGCGCGCACCCATTTGCCGGTGCTCGTTGATCCCTCGCATGGCACCGGAATTCGCGATCTCGTCGCGCCTATGGCGCTCGCGGCAGCAGCAGCCGGCGCCGACGGGCTGCTCATCGAAGTCCATCCCGACCCGCCGCACGCCTGGTCGGACGGCGCGCAGTCTTTGTACCCAGAACAGTTTCAAGAGCTGATGGGCAAGCTTCAAAAGCTGCTCGAGGCGCTTGGGCGAACGCTCGCATGACGCCGCCCAATATCGGTGAAGGACAGCTTTTGGCGCTCAGTCGAAGCCTTGCATCATCGCGCGATCCCCTGGCGGTTTATTCGGCGCTGACCGACAGCGGCACTAGGCCCGACACTTTGCTGATCGAGACGGATGAGTGCGCCCTCATCATGGAGCGAGCAGCTCTACGAGTCACTTGCCGCGGCCAGCAGGTCGAGCTCGTCGCCTTGAGCGATGGAGGCCTCCTCCTGCTCCCGCCAATTGCTCGGCAGCTAGCCGAATATGTCGTCGAGTCTGACGGTCGCCTGCTCAAGCTCTGCTTCCCGCGTACAACGAGCCAAGACGCCAAGGAGCGGCTAGTGGCACCCTCGCCGTTCGACGCTTTGCGTGCACTGCTGTTTTCCTACGAATCCTTGTCGCCGGAAGAACCGTTCGCACTGGTCATCGCCGGGATCCTGGCGTTCGACCATGTCGACCTATTCGAAGATCTGCCGCAAGCTCGCGAGGATCCCATCGGCTTTCCCGATTTTCGATTCTGGCTGCCCGAATCTTTGATCCTTTTCGGTCCCGAGGGCACAGCGCGGATCATCTGCGCCGCCTTTGGCTCCAATGAGACCCGAGAGGCCGAGCGCTCGTTCCACATGGCGGCCGAACGGCTCACCCTTTTGATCCAGCGCTGCTCGTCGCCGGTACAAGTCGCTCCAGATGGGAGTGAGGCGCGCGCGCCAGTGCCGTACGAGGAGCGACGCAGAGCCACACCTGACCTCGACGATGCAACGTTCGCGCAGCTCGTCGGAACGCTCAAAACCCATATCGCCTCAGGCGACATCTATCAGATCGTCCCTTCGCGCAGTTTTTCGCTGACTTGCGAAGAGCCCTTGCAATCCTTTGCCCGCCAGCGGTCAATCGATCCCAGCCCCTACATGTTCTACGTCGCCTCAAGCGACGAGATTGTTTTTGGAGCATCGCCAGAAAGCGCGGTCACTCTGACCTCTGGCAAGTCGCGAACGCTTGCGGTCAAACCCATGGCCGGCACTCGGGCCCGGGGAACGACTCTCGACGAAGATGACCGGCTCGAGGCCGACCTCAAGCTCGACGACAAGGAAGTTGCTGAGCATATGATGCTCGTCGACTTGGCCCGCAATGATGTCGCGCGGGTGAGCGTGCCCGGCACAAGGCGCGTCACCAAGCTGCTCGATGTTGAGCGCTATGCGCGAGTGATGCACCTAACCTCTAGGGTTGAGGGTGAGCTTCTGCCCGAGCTCGACGCGTTCCACGCCCTACAGGCCTGCCTCAATGTCGGGACATTGTCGGGAGCACCCAAGCTTAAAGCAACCCAATTGCTGCGCCAATATGAAGCGGCAAAGCGCGGTCCTTATGGCGGGGCGGTGGGCTGGATCTGCAGCTCTGGCGCGATGAACACCGGAGTCATCATTCGCTCGGCACTGGTCAAGGATGGCTTGGCGCAGGTGCGGGTTGGCGCGGGCATCGTCCAGGAATCCGATCCCCTAACTGAAGCCAAAGAGACCAGCGCTAAGGCCTCCGCGCTTCTTGCTGCTCTTCAGGACTGAAGGGCGGTGATGAGCAGAAATATCCTCCTGGTCGATAATCTCGACAGCTTCAGCTTCAACCTTGTTGAGGCCTTCGAGCGGCTGGGCTGTAAAGTCCAAGTGCTGCGCAACAGCTGCTCGGCCGACGCGGCGTACAAGCAAGCCACAAAGGATAAGGCGTTGATCATCCTCTCCCCGGGGCCCGGTCGACCAGAGGAAGCCGGCAGCTGCATGAACCTCATCACACTCGCCAAGGGCAAGCTCCCTCTGCTTGGAGTGTGCCTTGGCCATCAGGCCATCATTGCGGAAGGAAGCGGGACGGTCAGCGCTGCGCCGGCCATCGTCCATGGCAGGGCTTCACGCCTCGAGCATGACGGCGAGGGTCTGTTCAAGGATCTTGCGAGCCCGATCCGGGTCGGCCGTTACCATAGTTTGTGCACGCTTGAGCCACCGACGCGGTTTCACGTTCATGCGCGGCTCGAGGGCATGGTGATGGCGGTGAGCGACAACCAAGCCAAGCAATTCGGGCTCCAGTTCCACCCGGAATCCATACTGACTCCGGTGGGCGATAAAATCCTTTCAAACCTGCTTGAAAGTGTCGGCTGATGAAAATGGACACGATGTTCGAACCCCACAGTTCGAGTGTGCGGCTAAGCGCCTCTCCGTCATCGGACTTAAGGGGCATTACCGTAGTTCCGGGCGACAAGAGCGTGTCGCACCGAGCGCTCATCATTGGCGGTCTCGCTCATGGCGAAACGCTCATCAAGGGCCTGCTTGAAAGCGAAGATGTCCTTCGAACAGCCGAAGCGCTGCGCGACTTTGGAGTGCAGGTTCTGAGGCATGGCAAGGGCCAATGGTCGGTGATCGGCCAGCCATGGTGCTCGCCGGAAAGCCCGATCGACTGCGGCAATTCAGGGACAACGGCGCGGCTGATGCTGGGGGCAATGGCCGGCTTTCCGATCCAAGCCGAGTTTACCGGCGATGCATCCTTGCGCACGCGTCCGATGGACCGCGTGTTCCAGCCATTGCGGCGGATGGGTCTCCTCTCCAATCCCCCAAAACCGATGCATTTGCCAGTCCAGGTCAAAGGTCGGCAATTGTTCGGAATCCGGCATCTCAACCGCCATGCCTCCGCCCAGGTGAAGTCCGCGATCCTTCTTGCTGGGCTGCAATCGCTGGACGACCTCGAAGTCGTCGAGCCTTACCCCACCCGCGACCACAGCGAGCGAATGCTCAAATGGTTTGGCTGCGACATTCGCACTCGCCAATACGCGGGCGAAACCGTGATTTCCTTAGGCGACAAGCGGTCCTTGCGGGGCACTCAGGTACAAGTTTCGGGTGATCCTTCGTCGGCCGCATTCCCGCTTGTTGCCGCGCTTCTGACGCCGGGTTCGGACGTAACCATCGAGAATGTGATGGTGAACCCATTTCGCACCGGCCTTTTCAAGACTCTGCTTGAGATGGGTGCCGATCTTAAAATCTATCCACGCGGCTTTCTTGGAGGCGAGCCCATTGCCTGCATCAGGGCGCGCTATTCGAGTCTCAAGGCCGCGCGAGTGCCGGCAGCGCGAGCACCAGCGATGATCGATGAATATCCGCTTCTAAGCGTAGCCGCGGCCTTTGCTAGCGGGATGAGCGTCTTCAAGGGCCTTGGCGAACTAAGGTTCAAAGAAAGCGATCGATTGAGTGCAATATTGGACGGCCTGAACGCCTGCAAAGTCCGCTGCGAGATCATCGGCGATGATCTCTTGATCGACGGCACCGGCGAGCGCGTTACCGGCGGCTGCAGGATCGACAGCCGCGGGGATCATCGCATTGCAATGGCGTTCTTGACGCTCGGCCTGGCCGCGAAAGCGCCGGTCGAGGTCAGCGGCGCCGAGATGATCGCGACCAGCTTCCCTGACTTCGTACCGCTGATGCGTGTCCTTGGCGCCGACATTGCCGCGCCATGAGCTTCAACAGCTTTGGCCATTTGTTGCGCATGACGAGCTGGGGCGAAAGTCACGGGCCATCGATCGGCGCCGTTGTTGACGGCTGCCCCCCTGGCCTGCCCTTGAGCGAAGCCGACATCCAGCCGTGGCTGGACCGGAGGCGACCGGCGGGCTCGCGGTTCACCAGCCAGCGCCGCGAGCCAGACCAGGTCCGGATCCTATCCGGCACCTTTGATTGTCAGACGACCGGCACGCCGATCAGCCTCATCATCGACAATGTCGACCAACGACCAAAGGATTATGCGGGCCATGAGACCGCCTATCGCCCGGGCCATGCCGACTACGCGTACCAAGCCAAATATGGTCTTCGCGACTGGAGAGGGGGTGGGCGAGCATCGGCTCGCGAAACCGCTGCACGCGTTGCAGCCGGCGCCATCGCCCGAAAGATCATCCCGCAAGTTCGAATTGACGCCTATCTAGTCGAACTTGGCGGCGATGCGATTGATCGCGAATGCTTCGATCTAGAAGAAACCAGCCGCAACCCGTTCGGCTCGCCTGATCGCGACGCAGCGGCGCGCTGGAGCGACGCGATCGATGAAGCCCGCCGCGCGGGCACGTCCCTTGGCGGCGTCGTTGAGTGTGTAGCGGCCGGAGTCCCGGCCGGCTGGGGTGCGCCCGTTTACGCCAAGCTCGATTCCGAGCTTGGCGCAGCGATGATGTCGATCAATGCGGTCAAGGGCGTCGAGATTGGAGATGGCTTTGCTGCGGCTCGCGCCAAAGGCCACGATCATTCTGACCGGATGCGCAGTGGAGAGAATCGGCCGTCTTTCTTGAGCAATCACGACGGTGGCACGGCTGGCGGGATTTCCACGGGGCAGCCGATCATCGTTCGTCTCGCTTTTAAGCCGACGCCCTCGATCCGCTTGTCGCTCGAGACGATTGATCGACAAGGCGACGAGCAACAGATTGCAACAACAGGCAGACATGACCCCTGCGTTGCAATTCGTGGAGCAGCGGTCGCCGAAGCCATGATGGCGCTGGTCCTTGCCGACCAAATGCTGCTGCATCGCGCCCAGTGCGGGCATGCACGATGACTTATGCGGAGGTGATTGGCGATCCGATTGCCCACAGCAAATCGCCGGCGATCCATAACTATTGGCTAAAGTGCCTTGGGCAGGACGCAAGCTATCGGCCGACCAAGGTTTCGGCGGGCGAGCTCAAGGACTTTTTGAAGCGCCGGCAGGAAGATCCGGACTGGCGTGGCTGCAACTTGACCATGCCTTTGAAGGGAGCCGCCGCCGAGCTCGTCGACAGCCTCTCCCCAGGGGCCGGAGCGGCACGCGCGGTCAATCTCATCACTCGAATCGGCGCCGGACTGCACGGATCCAATGTCGATGGTGCCGGCTTCCTTGAGGCCGTGTTGCCAATCGTCAACAAGCACCGAATTCGACACGCAATCTTAATCGGTTCGGGGGGTGCTGCCCGGGCTATCGCACATGGGCTCAAAATCGCTCGTCTTTACCTGGAGGTCCTCGCGCGCGATCCCGTTCGAGCAGAGTTCATGGTCCAAAGCCTCAACATCCCTAACGCGGCAGTTCTGCCGCTGAGCAACGGGCTTCCCGACAGCATCTCCCCTATCCTCCTCATCAACGCGACACCACTTGGGATGCGGGGATTTCCAAAGCTGAACCTCGATCTTACCAAGCTTCCGCACCAAAGCCTCATCGTCGACATCGTCACGCACCCCCTCGAAACCCCGCTGATCAAGGCCGCCAATGCACGTGAGCTAAAGACGCTCGACGGCCTTCATATGCTGATCGGCCAGGCCGCCTTGTCCTTTGGCAAGCTATTTGGAACACCTCCGCCAAGGGACAAAGATCGTGAACTTCGCGAGCTGCTCAGCCGATGAGCAAAGACATCCGCCGGATTGAAGTGCGTGCGCCATCGCGAAGCTATGCAGTTGAAATTGGGCCAGGCCTATTAGACGACGGCAAGCGCCTCGCGCGTTTCGGAACGAACGGGCGGTTGATCATCGTTGCTGATCGGAACGTGTGGGGCATTCACGGTAATACGCTAGCGGCAGCCCTTGAACGGCAAAGCGTCAAAGCCATTCCCTTGCTGATCACTCAAGGCGAGCGGGCAAAAAGCTGGCGGACCCTCGAGCGGCTTACCGACGCGCTCCTTGCACTCAATGTCGAGAGAGGTGAGCCGATCGTTGCCTTTGGAGGCGGTGTCACTGGCGACCTAGTCGGCTTTGCAGCGGCGATCCTCAAGCGCGGTTGCCCCTTCATCCAGGTGCCAACAAGCCTCCTTGCCCAGGTCGATAGTTCGGTCGGTGGCAAAACCGGCATCAACACAAGGGCGGGCAAGAATCTGCTCGGCGCATTCCATCAGCCAAGCGCCGTTCTGATCGACACCAACTTTTTGACCACTCTGCCGATGCGTCATCGCCGCAATGGCTGGGCGGAGGTCGTCAAATATGGCCTCATTGGCGACCCTGAATTCTTCGCCTGGTGCGAGCGGCATGGGTCAAATGTGCTGCATGGCGATGAGCAGGCAGTCCTCCACGCAATTTCAACAGGCGTCACAATGAAAGCGCAGATCGTCGCTTCGGATGAGAAAGAGAGACAAGGCATTCGTGTCTTGCTCAATCTTGGTCACACCTTCGGTCACGCCCTAGAGACAGCGACGGGCTATTCAAACCGTGTGCTCCATGGCGAAGCCGTGGCCATCGGCATGGTCCTCGCCTTTGAACTCTCGGCGGAGCTCGGACACTGCCGTCACGAGGAGGCGGCGCGCGTTCGCGACCATTTGCGAGCGATGCGCCTTCCCACCAGCCTTTACGACGCCGGGATTCGCGCAAGTGGAGCAAAGCTCGTCGATTTCATGCTGGAGGATAAGAAAATCGAAGGGGGCACCCTCCCATTCATTCTTGCCCGCGGAATTGGCGAGGCTTTCGTGGAGCAGCAGCTGCCACTCGAGCGAGTGCAACGCTTTTTAGAGTCCAAATTGTCTGCAAGCGGAGGCCAGAAGAAACTGGGTGCGGCAGACAGTGGGAAAACTCCACCGCACCCAGGTACATTACGTACGAGGTCTGAGGTACGGCAGAGGGGCTAAACAGAAGGTCGAGAGTCGATCCAATCTGGAGCGATCACTCTCCTAATTGCAGCGATGACCTTGCCAATGGCGATCCCACTTTGCCGCATAACCACCCTGCACCATCGCGCAGCTCAGATCGACGCCAAGCCTATTGGTGCAGAACGCAGCAACGCGTCCATATGTGGAACCGACAGCCCGGCACGAGAGGACCTCACCAGAGGCAAGGCGTTCCAATTCTGCCGTAGCACTTGCTGCCGAAGCTGCGGGACAAGGGTGGCCAAATTGGCAGCTATTATCGGTCTCTCGAGCAGCTATGCCCGATATCCGAACTCGGATCGCCTGCCCATCGGGACCTCCTTCAGAGCAGCGCAATGTGTCGCCGTCGGTGATGCTTGCTACGGTGCAGTAGAAAGGTGAGCCAGCGTCAGCCGAACGGCCCCCATAGGCGACCCAGGCAATTGCCGCGATGAATGCGAAAGCGAAAATGGCGGCCAACCGCATTAGCGGCGCCTATAAGGCTCGCAACCAACCCCATCACCATCCCGGTCGAGATGCGGCCCAAAGCCAGGATCACCGCGCATTACGGGCGTAGCGCCTGCAGCGCGAGCGGCATCACAATTCTTAAAGGCGCCGTTGCCGACTGCGCTGTAACCACGCGCAGATTGCGTTGTGGAACCGCCCGCGCGGTGGCAGTGATGGCTTCCGGTTTTGCGGTTGTTGTGACAGCCTTCAGCGTTGAGCCCGCCCGGATGAGCCGAGACGCTCGATGGCACTGTCTGCATCGTCAGGAGGAATGGCAAAAGCAGTAAAGATCGCACGGATTTCCCCAGTTCGAAGGCTTGGGCAGGACCATTCTTGCGGATCGTTTCTAACAATCAACTAACCAGTACCATTTAGAAATCCTCCAAGTCGGAGCCTGTAGGCATCTTTCCTCTAGGTCCACCAAAATAAAGCTCGGCGCCGCGTCGCATTTGCCGAGCAAGGGACACCGCAGCCGAAAAAAATTTTGCGAAAGTCGCACACGTGCCTAGCAAGACAGTCAGGCGTGTCGATCGAACCAATACGGATATATATATATATCCAAGGCAGATGCGAACATTTCCACTGATTAAGCTTGCACCTGTAGCTTGCTCGTCAACGACAGGCGGTCTTGATGCAACAACGAGATTTTCCAGACGGCCCGGTCGGCATCGCCGATAGTCGCGAAGCCACACGCGCGAACATGTTTCTGGCCGCCATTTTGTACGCCGAGGGCGCGCCGCATTCGGTCAAGATCAGAGACATGTCGGTGAGCGGCGCTCAACTCGAAGGCTCCGAACTTCCGCAAATCGGCTCTGCAGTCACGCTGGCTCGTGGATCTCTTAGTGTTCAAGGCCGCGTCACCTGGCGCACGGCCCGTCGTTGCGGAGTACAGTTCGGATCGCGTGTTGCAGTCCGAGACTGGATGGCGCCAACGGGCAATCGAGAACAGCGGAGAGTCGACCATGTTGTTTCGGCGATCAAGGCTGGCGTGATTCCCCTTATGGTGTCCGCTAGCCATCAACAACCCACTCCCAGTCAGATTGCGGAAGACCTCAGGCGAGTTTCGAGCTTGCTGCAGAGCCTTGCAAATGCGTTGGGAAGTGACTGTGCTGTTGTCAGGAAGCACGGCAACAATTTGCAGAATATCGACATTGCTTACCAGTCCATTGCTGCACTGGCGGATGCAGTGGAAGCAGAGCTTCTGGCTACTCCTGAAATTAGTTCCCGGCTTGAGGATCTTCGCTTGAGCTGCGAGGAGGCGTTAAGACTATTGCCCGCTCAGAACGGAACGACAGTTTGACCGCCAATGGCGTTGCACCTTAAGGATTGAGCGTTACCGCGGCATGCTGCAATGCCGCTCTAACTCCCTCAATATCAATTCTACGACATCGCTGGCGGGATCGTCGCCGCATTTCACATGAATGTGCGCCGATGAATAGGAAGGCTTGCGCTCTTTGGCGAGACGCTCAAGCGTTGCTTTCGGATTGCTGTTTCGAAGCAGCGGCCGAGTGTCCGCTTGCGTTACGCGGCTGACGAGCAGGTCGATCGGCGCATCGAGCCAGATCGTGATCGTGCGATTGTTCAACAAGTCGCGGGTCGAAGGGTCGATAAAGGCGCCGCCTCCGGTTGCAATCACGCGGATTTCGCCTTCAACCAGGCGTGCAACCAACTGCCGCTCGCCGTAGCGATACGCTTCCTCCCCCCATCGTTCGAATAATTCGGCCGCCGAGAGACCGGCCGCCTCCTCAATCGCCGTGTCACTATCGACGAAAGGCAGGCCAAGCGTCCGTGCAAGGCGGCGCCCCACGGTCGATTTGCCGACGCCCATATGTCCAATAAGGACGACTGAACGGTCGAGCCTCTGAGCTAGTTCATGCACGACGTCGGGCTATACCGCGCTCGGCAAGCTCAGGAAATGCTGCCCACTTGAGCCAAAGGTAAAAGTTGAAAGTATCGCTTTTCAGCCCTGTTTCTGCACGGACGACGCGCCTTAGTGGATGATATTCGCTGCGCGAAAGACACTTAAATCGGCCCCCTGAGAAGGTCGAATATCTACTGATTGGCTGCGGAATCCACCGGCTCCTGCGTCTATCCCAGTAGCGGGGGAAGGAGCTCTGTCGGCTCCTTCACCTAGCCCGAACACCCCCACGATAGACAGCGTTAACGCTGTCGACCCAGGGCTAGCCCCCGCGACTTTTTTTATGAGGCATCTGACGTGACAATAGCTCGGGCCCGGACCGACAGACGATCCTGGGTCCGAAAAGCCATCGAGACTTTGGAAGCTGACCGGCAGCGGTCCGGCGACACCCATCTGTTGCGCTTGGCCCTACCCGAGCTGAAAAACGTGGACGTCTACTTAAAAGACGAGGCCGTTCATCCAACCGGCAGCCTCAAGCACAGGCTCGCCCGCTCGCTCTTCCTGCATGCCATCTGCAATGGCGACATTTACGAGAGCGTGCATATCGTCGAGGCAAGCTCGGGCTCGACCGCGATTGCTGAGGCCTTCTTCGCCAATCTTCTCGGCCTTGAGTTCACAGCCGTGGTCCCAAAGGCCACCGCGCCCTGCAAGATCGAGATGATCCGGAAAGCCAGCGCCAATGTGCATTTCGCGCAGCCCGGCTATGATCTGTGCGCAGTTGCCGCTGAGCTTGCCGACCGCCCCGGCTATTACTTCATGGATCAATTCACTTATGCTGAGCGGGCAACCGACTGGCGCGGCAACAACAATATCGCCGAGAGCATCTTCGATCAGATGCGTTTTGAGCGGCACCCGGTTCCGGCCTGGATCGTGGTGGGCGCTGGTACCGGTGGCACGGCCTCGACCATCGGCCGCTACATTCGATATCGCTCCGAGCTCGAAGCGACGCGACTGTGCGTCGTCGATCCGCAAGGATCCTATTTCTTCAAAGCCTTCGCCGAGGGCGAGGATTGCGGGCCGGCGACCAACAGCGATCATATTGAGGGCATTGGCCGCAAACGGCCCTCGCCTTCCTTTGTGCCGGCGCTCGTCGATCAGATGATTTCGGTGCCCGACGCAGCCTCAATTGCCGCGGCGCGCTGGCTTGAGACCAGAATAGGCAAAAGGTTTGGGCCATCGACCGGTACCAACCTTATCGGAATCTTGAGCCTTGCGAACGATGCGCAGGAACTGCCCCGGGGCTGTAGTATCGTCACCATCGGCGGCGATCAGGGGAACCGCTATGCCAAGACCATCTATGACGACGATTGGGTGCTCTCAATGGGCCTCGACCTTGGGCCCTGGACCGAGCGGTTCGAAGCGTTTGAGAGCGGGCTTCCGTTCAACACCGACGGGCTGCTTATCTGCCGAGGCAATGATCCATCACCTCCGAGCCGTACCCCTTGCTCAAAGGACAATCGCTCGCTAAAGCGCGTTCCAACGTGTTAATACGATGGAACAAGACATGTCTTCTCCGACCGCTTCCTGGCCGACGCTTCGCAACCAGCTGCTTGATGCCTTCCTGGCTTTAGAGTCGCGTGAGGAAGTCGAAGCCTTTCTTGCCGACCTTTGTACGCCCTCGGAAGTGCGCGCGTTCGTCGAACGCTGGCATGTCGCCTCGCTGCTGCACGAAGAGAAATTTTCCTATCGCGAGATTGCCGAAGTAGCGGGCGCGTCGACTACCACTGTGGTTCGTGTCGCACGCTTCTTAAAAGAAATGCCGTTCCAGGGTTATCGGCTTGCGCTCGACCGGTTGAAGGGCACAAAGGCATGACCGCGCCCAGGCTGCACCTCGCGGTCCAAAAGTCAGGCCGGCTGTCGGAGCTTAGCCGCGAACTTTTGCGCGACGCGGGGCTTCGGATCCAGCATGGCAAGAATGATCTTGCAGCGCGGGTCGAGAATTTCCCGATCGATCTCATGTTCGTTCGCGACGATGATATTCCAATCTTCGTCAGCGACGGCGTTTGCGAATATGGGATCGTGGGCCTCAACGTCCTTGAAGAATATGCGCTCGGGGTAAGCGAACCCACATTCGAGGTGGTTGCGGCGCTTGGCTTTGGCCGCTGCGGCTTGCGAATGGCTGCCCCAACCCATGTCGCTTATGATGGGCCCAAGTCGCTTCAAGGCGCGCGCATTGCCACTTCCTATCCGCGGCTCGTTCAGCAGTTCCTCGACAGCCACAAGGTTGAGGCTTCCATCATCTCGATGACTGGCGCGGTCGAGCTTGCTCCGCGCCTTCAGATCGCAAACTTCGTCTGCGACCTCGTATCGACCGGAGCGACGCTCGAGGCCAACAGC
This sequence comes from Sphingomicrobium sp., assembly GCA_035512655.1. Lineage (GTDB taxonomy): Bacteria > Pseudomonadota > Alphaproteobacteria > Sphingomonadales > Sphingomonadaceae > Sphingomicrobium. The sequence continues at coordinate 327,135 of DATKDM010000022.1, forward strand.
CTTCGCGTCGTCGATAGCGTGCTGGAGAGTGAGGCTGTCCTGGTCCGGACTAAAAAGCCGCTTGGCCAAGAGAAAAGCGAAGCCTGCGAGAAATTACTGCGCCGGATCGAAGGTGTGCTCGCAACCAAAGAGTCCAAATATATCATGCTCAATGCGTGCAGTGCTTCATTGCCGCAGATCACTGCGCTCCTACCTGGCGCCGAAGCCCCGACAATTCTGCCGCTTCACGGGCGGCCAGGTCATTTTGCAGTCCATGCGGTTTGCCAGGAGTCAGTCTTCTGGGAGACATTGCAGAAGCTCAAGGCCGCCGGCGCCTCGGCGATCCTCGTCATGCCCATTGAAAAGATGATGATGTGAAGAGGCTCGTCTGGAACGATTTGTCGGGTGAGGATCGTGCTCTAGCCCTGGCGCGGCCGACTGCGCGTAACGATCCTGCGCTCATCAGGGCCGTACGTGCAATCGTCGACGATGTGCGCAACCGCGGCTGGGACGCGCTTTGCGACCATGCCAAGCAGCTCGACGGGCATGCACCGGCAAGGATTGCAACTGCACCGCTCGCTCAAAAAGCAAGAAAGACACTGTTGGCTGAGCAGCTCGCCGCGCTCAAGCTTGCCGCTCGAAATATCGAGAAATTCCACAAAAGCAGCCTTCCGCAAGAGCAATGGTGCGAGACCTCGCCTGGCATCCGTGTCGGTAAGATTTGGCGGCCAGTCGAGCGCGTCGGGCTTTATATACCGGGCGGAGTGGCACCCTTATTCTCGACGCTTTTGATGCTGGCGATTCCAGCACGCGTCGCCGGCGTTTCCGAACTCATCGTCACGACCCCGCCAGTTGCCAATGGCGGGCTCAACCCGGTAATCGCGCTTGCAGCCGAACTGTGCGGGATAAGCCATGTCTGGACCGCCGGCGGCGCTCAGGCGATTGCAGCGCTGGCGTTCGGCGCGGGCGAGATTCCAAGGGTCGACAAGATCTGCGGGCCCGGCAATGCCTATGTCGCAGCCGCCAAATCCTATGTTACCTCACTCGCCAAAGGACCTGCAATCGACCTGCCGGCGGGACCAAGCGAGCTTTTAATCATCGCCGACGATAGCGCCGATCCAAAATGGGTTGCAGCCGATCTCCTGAGCCAGGCTGAGCATGATTCATCCGCGCAAGTGCTGCTGGTGACGCCGTCGACTTCACTGGCGGATGAGGCGGAAAAAGCCGTCTTAAGGATGCTGCCCGCGCTCCCGCGCGCCGCAATCGCCACTGGCTCCTTGGAGCAGGCCCGGATCATTGTCGCTGAGGATCTTGGCCAAGCAATCGACATCGCCAACCTTTATGCGCCTGAGCATCTATCGCTTGCCGTCTTCGAAGCGGAAAAGCTGCTGTCAGAGGTGATGAACGCTGGGGCCATATTCGTCGGCCATGGCGCGGCCGAAAGCTTCGGCGACTATCTTAGCGGTCCAAGCCATGTGCTTCCGACCGACGGCGCCGCGCGCGCCTGGAGCGGGGTGTCGGCCTTCACATATTTGAAAAGCATAAGCGTTCATGAGCTTAGCGACCGCGGCATCCTCACCGTCGCTTCGGCTGCGGCAAGCCTTGCTCGGATGGAAGGGCTGGAGGCCCATGCCCGCGCCGCCGACGTACGGGTGGGAAGTTTAGCATGACCAGCCTTGCCGCGCGTCTGGCTCGGCCGGAGGTGCTGGAGCTCGCCCCCCTCGACCTTGCAGCGAGTGATAGCGGCTATGGGCCGGCCACGATCAAGCTCGATGCCAATGAAAGCCCATATCCGCCGCTCGTCGGCGTCGGTTTCGCAGATACCGTCAATCGCTATCCTGAGCCCCAGCCCAAGCAGCTCAAAGCAGCAATGGCAGCGCTCTACGGCGTGAGCCCCGACAATCTCGTCATCACGCGGGGGGCCGATGATGCGATCGACATTTTGATCCGAGCCTTCTGCAGGCCTGGCGTGGACGCAATCTCCATCCTCCAGCCGACCTTCTCGGCCTATGCGCATTTTGCCCGTCTCCAGGGCGCTCGGGTCGTCGAAGCGAAGCTAGATGAGAATTTTGATTTTTCGCTGGAGCGATTCCTTGACGATTTGAAAGACGAGCAGACCCTCAAACTTGCCTTCGTCTGCTCGCCCAACAACCCGACTGGCAATCCCGTGCCGCCGGAAGACGTCCTCAAGCTCGCGGATACGCTTCCCGAGACGATCATCGTCCTTGATGAGGCCTATATAGAATTTAGCGACCTGGAGAGCTTGAGCGCCGAGGCAGCAATCCGTGACAATCTCGTTGTTCTTCGAACCCTATCCAAAGCCTATGGCCTTGCTGGAGCACGGGTTGGCGCCCTCATCGCATGCCCCGAGCTCGCCCAAATCGCCGCCAAGGCGCTTCCCCCCTACCCGCTTCCAAGCCTGTCGATCGAGGCAGCTTGCCAAGCGCTTTTGCCGTCGCGGCGGCCGATCCACTGGCAGCGGATTGAGGAGATACGAGAGGAGCGCGCGCGCATGGCCGTCGAGCTTAAATCCTCTCCGATTGTAAGAAGCGTTCGAGAGGGCGGCGGCAATTTCCTGTTTCTGGAGGTTGAGGACCCCGGCGAGCAAGCGCTCAAGCTCCAAAGCCTCGGAATCAAAGTCCGCTTCCGCCCTAATGCTGCTCCAGGCGGTCTTCGTTTGACCATCGGCACGCGCGAAGAGAATGACGCTGCGCTCCAGGCGTTCGGAATATCGAAGCCAATCTCCACAGCACGCCGGGCGACGATCAAACGCGACACAAAAGAAACGAGCATTGTCGTTGCGGTCGACCTCGATAGAGCCGAGCCGCGACAAATCGACACCGGCATTGGCTTCTTTGACCATATGCTCGACCAGGTCGCAGCTCATGGTGGTTTCTCGCTAAGCGTCGCGTGCAACGGCGACCTTCACATCGATGGGCACCACAGCATCGAGGATGTCGCGCTTGGCGTCGGCCAGGCGATTTCCCAGGCGCTCGGCGAACGGCGCGGGATCGGCCGCTTTGGCTTTTCCCTGCCGATGGACGAGGCCGAAGCCCAGGTCCTGCTCGACCTGTCGGGCCGTCCCTTCTGCCGCTTTGAAGGCGCGTTCAGCTCAAGCCAGATCGGCGCTTTCCCTACGCAAATGACCGCCCATGTCTTCCGCTCGCTGAGCGATAGCCTGGGAGCGGCCATCCATGTCCGCGTTTCCGGGACAAATGATCATCACAAAACCGAGAGCTGCTTCAAAGCGTTCGGCCGAGCGCTTCGCCAAGCCATCGCATCGGACATGGATCAGCAGAGCGTTCCAAGCACCAAGGGCAGTTTATGAAGCTTGCCCTAGTCGATCTTGGCTGCGCCAATCTGGGCTCGGTCCGTCTCGCCTTCGAGCGCCTTGGCGCTGAAGCCGTGCCGACCACCGATCCGCAAGCGATCGCCAGCGCGGACAAGGTCGTGATCCCGGGCGTTGGAGCTGCTGCTTACGCAATGCGGCGGATCCGCGACTTGGGGCTCGAGGAGACGCTCAAGACCCTCGAGCAACCCGTCCTTGCCATCTGCCTTGGCATGCAATTGCTGTTCGAATCCTCCGAAGAGCAGGACACGACATGCCTGGGCGTCATCCCCGCGACTGTTTGGCGGCTCGAGGCGGGCACCGATCGGCCGGTTCCCCACATGGGCTGGAGCAGCATCTGCTTGGTCGAGGAGGTGCACGGCCTCAGCAATGGCGATTATTTCTACTTCGCCCATTCCTACGCCGCCGAGGATGGGCCGCACACGCTTGCGCGAGCCGATTACGGTGAGCCTATCCCGGCGGTTGTGCGCGCCCGCAATTACACCGGCGCTCAATTTCATCCCGAGCGCAGTGGCGAAGCCGGGGCTCGCTTTCTGGCGGGTTTCTTAAACCAATGATCCTCTACCCCGCGATCGACCTGATGAATGGGCTGTGCGTGCGGCTAGCGCAGGGCTGCTTTGATGCGCAGACCATTTACAATGAGCATCCGTTGGGCGCGCTAAAAGCCTTCGCCTATGCGGGTGCTGAGTGGGCACATATTGTCGACCTCGACGGCGCCCGCGCCGGAGCCCCGCGCCAACATGCGCTCCTTCAGGAGCTTACCGCGCACTCGTCGCTCAGCCTCCAGGTCGCCGGCGGGATCCGGACGCGTGAGGATTTGGAGAGGCTGTTCGATGCCGGCGCTCAGCGCGCGGTCATTGGTAGCCTTGCAGCCAAGGCCCCCGAGCTCGTGCGAACGTTTCTGGAGGAGTTTGGAGCGGAGCGGATCGCGCTCGCGCTCGACGTCCGAATTGAAGGCGGCACGCCTCTCATCGCAGTGAATGGCTGGGCAAAAACCTCCAGGCACAGCCTTTGGGATGTGGCCGCGCTTTACCCCCAAGCGCGCCACATCATCATTACCGACATCAGCCGCGATGGAATGATGAGCGGTCCTAATGCCGAGCTGATTGGCGAGGCCGTTGAGCGCCTTTCCAATGCGCAAGTCCAGGCGTCCGGTGGTGTTTCTTCACTCGAAGATGTGCACCAACTCGCGAATATTGGCGCATCTGGAGCCATTGTTGGAAAGGCTCTGTGGGAAGGGCGTGTAGAGCTTACTCAGGCGCTTGGCCGTGCCTGCGCTTAGGATCATCCCTTGTCTGGATGTGCGGGATGGACGCGTCGTGAAGGGCGTTCAGTTTCTAAATCATCGCGATATTGGCGATGTGGTCGAGCATGCGCTTCGCTACCGAGACGAGCGCGCCGACGAGCTTGTCTTCTATGACATCACTGCAAGCTGCGAGCAGCGCAGCCTCGATCTAGATTGGGTGCAAAGGATCGCTCAAGTGATCGATATTCCGTTCACCGTTGCGGGCGGGATCCGCACCCGGGACCAGGCCGCCGCTTGCCTTGAAGCCGGCACCGACAAGGTGTCGATCAATTCGCCGGCGCTCGAGCGGCCCCAGCTGATCGATGAGCTGGCGAAGGATTTTGGAAGCCAATGCGTGGTGCTCGGTGTCGATAGCTTCGAAGCGGACGGCGACTATTGGGTCAAGCAATATACAGGCAGCCAGGAGACGATGCGCCGCACGGACAAACGCACGCTCGATTGGGTGCGCGAGGCTTGGCGCCGCGGCGCCGGCGAGATCGTGCTCAACTGCATGAACCAGGACGGCATGCGCGAGGGTTATGATATCGCCCACACCGCGGCGGTAGTCGATGCCGTATCGGTGCCGGTGATTGCTTCGGGCGGCGCTGGGAAGGCGGAGGATTTTCTGGAGCTGTTCGAGGCTGCAAGGCCAAGCGGCGCCCTTGCTGCAAGCGTCTTCCACGATTCCCAGGTCGCGATCCCTGAGCTTAAGCTATTTCTGGCCGCAAGCGGACTGGAGATGCGGCTGTGATCGATGCCGTCAAGCTCGACTGGGAGAAAATGGGCGGACTGATCCCGGCGGTCGTCCAAGACTGGGAAACGGGCGAGCTGCTGATGCTCGGCTATATGAGCCGACCGGCACTCGACAAGACCATGAGCACTGGCCAGGTCACATTCTTCAGCCGCTCAAGACAGGAACTTTGGACCAAGGGCGAGACCAGCGGGCACTCTCTCCACTTACGGAAGATTAGCGCCGATTGCGATCGCGACGCGTTGCTCATCCTTGCCGAGCCAGATGGTCCGACCTGCCACCTCGGCAACCAAAGCTGCTTTGGCGACGATTCTGCTCCAAGCATCGCTTGGCTGGGCAAGCTTGCACGGATTGTTCGGTTGCGCGGAAGGGACCTGCCTGAAGGGAGCTACACAGCCGAGCTCCTGAGGGCAGGCCTCCCGCGCATCGCCAAGAAGGTCGGAGAAGAAGGGGTAGAAGTGGCGCTTGCTGCCGTCTCAAAGGACGAAAACCACTGCGCCGAAGAGATTGCGGACCTCTTATATCATCTAACGGTGCTGATGGAGGCAAAGGGGATGAGCTGGTCCGACGTCGCGTCCATCCTTGCCAAACGACACGCCTAATCGACAGGCGCCCAAGAACATAATCAGTGAGCTCTGAGCGGCACAACCGCTCTTACGAGCAAGGAAGCAGAGTTGTCTCTGCTACCCGTGATGACGTAACTCAGGTACGGATAAAGTAATGGGGGTGGTGCGGTGACGGTAATGGACAGAGTCCGGGCGCTGATCGAGCGGTTAGCGCCGGGGGCGGTGTGTGACGATTGTATAGCCGACAAGCTCGAGCTCAGTGTGCGTCAGCACGCCAATCACAAGACGCGCGAGCTTGCAGGAAGCCAAAGCTTTGAGCGGGTGATGGGGCTCTGCACGATCTGCAGCTCTGAAAAGAAAGTGATCAGGCGCTCCTAAGCAAGTAGAGGAGCCTGCGTGCAATGTCGTTGACGGGAGGCCTTAGCTAGCGAGCGTATCTACGGTCTTCCGGTACAGCTCGTCGGTCGCTGCGGCGATGATAGCTCCGCGGGAGAAATCATCTGCGCCCCACCAGTCACCGATCGTGCCGCCGGCGCAGCGTACGACGGGGATTAGTGCGTTGAAGTCGTGGGCTTTGAGGCCGGACTCGACCACGAGATCTATGGTGCCGGCGGCGAGGCGTGCATAGGCATAGCCGTCCAGGCCAAAGCGCGTTATCTTCACCTTGCTGCGAAGTCGGTCGAATGTGTCAAACTCGGAGCCCTCGAATAGGAAAGGATCGGTGGTCGAGAAGCGCGCGTCGGCGAGCGTTCGGCATTCACTGGTACGAAGCGGCGTTTCCCCTTGCGGAGTGATCAGGACTGCCTTTTCTCCATATGCCAGATAGCGCTGGCCAAGACGCGGCGCATCGATGAGGCCGAGTACGGGGCCACCTCCTTCGAGGAGGGCGATCAATGTCGTCCAGCTCGGCAGGCCGCAGATGAAGGAGCGGGTCCCATCAATGGGATCGAGGCTCCAGCAATAATGCGCTTGCTCAGGCCCACTGCGCCCGCCTTCCTCGCCAGAAACCGCATGATCGGGAAATCGAGCGAGAATCAGTGAGCGCATCGCGGCTTCGGCCAATCGGTCATCACGAGTTACAGGGTCGAATGGGGCGCTGGTGAAGGCTTTATTCGTGAGGACGCGGGGAGCCGTGTCCACGGCGAGCGTGTGCGCTCGAGCGAGGTCTGCAAGCTCATTGGCAAATCGGGCGAAAGCCTGCAGGTCCATGCGATTTCATCCTCCACAAGCCGTACTGAAACTTCCTTGGCAGACCCAGGCCTTTCCGGCCAGATTGCGACAAGGAAAGTTACAGGAGAGCGAAGCCGGTTGGTGAGCTCACCGCGGCAGAGCTGACAACGATTCCCGCGGCTAATGTTAGCATCATCACAGCGAAAGGGGCACGCGCGTGGAGCTAAGGCATGACATTTGGCGGCCGCGATGAGCAGTGCGACCCACGATCGCACCTGAACCGTTGACGGTACGCATCTCCACTGCTGTCAAGCTTACGGGGATTAGTCGGTCTCGACCGTACGAACTGATCCAATCGGGCGACCTCGAAACAGTCAAGATCGAGCGTTCAACTCTCATTCCCGACAGACGCCTGACAGCCCTGACTGGCAGCTAGCCGCAAATGCAGTGCGTTGAGGCCGAAGAGATAATGAAGTTGGTACCGATACGCGATTTCAAGGAGACGATGAGGAGCGCGCCATGCGCGATCCCGCCTTCGCCAAGGCGATGCTTGACGGGGCTGCGACGGCTTTTCTCAACGGTGAGTCCGATGTCGCACGCCTAATTCTTCACGATCTCGTCAATGCATAGCTCGGCTAGCAAAACCAACAGGACAGCAAGAGCCTGCACCGGCGTAACGTACGAGCGCGATCGGGGCGACAGGGTCAGGCGTTAACTTCTTGCACCCGTCCAGGCACCGCCACGACGGAGCCACGTGCACACCGTAAAATCTAGAAAACATTATGGAGTCTGATTGTATTCTCACCCGCGCTGACCGTTTCTGCGCACCGCAAGAATGATGTCGTCAAAATTCTCACGCGTCTAAATTCTGATCGTTCAGATGGACCAGATGCGGCTCGCCAAATGGGCCGCTAGTATGCGGATTTTCTAATCTCAAACGTCTAAGCAGATGACCATTGTCGGTCGTTTTGGAGGCATCAACATGAGCGAAGGGAAGCTGCACTGCTCCTCCGTCACTCACGCCTTCATTTCGTTTATGGGCCGGTACGCCTGAGGGCGTGCCGGACAGATTGCCTAACTCATCCTCACGACCCTGAGCGCCGCGGCCCATGAGTTGAGCCTCGGCTGACGAGGCATCCCATGAACATGACCAATGCGCTTACCCGGCTTCGCTGGGATCTCGATGATATCGATAATCAGCTCCTCGACTTGATCGAGAAGAGATTGCTTCTGTGCGCTACGATCGGCGACAGCAAGCGGACCGAGGCTCGCCTATTCCTGAGACCGCAACGCCAACAGGCGCTCGTCAGACGGCTTCAGGCGCGAGCCAAGTTTACCTCGCCCGAAGCGGTCCGCCATGTGTGGCGCGAACTGATGGCGCATAGCTTGCAGGTCCAGGCGCCGCTGACCCTACTGCTCGTCGACGACGGAAGGCGCGACCGTCTTCAGAGGCTTGCGCGAGAGCAGTTCGGATCGGCTCCCGGGATCGAGTGGGCCAGGGACGCGCGAAGCGCGCTCTCCAGGGCCTCAGGAGAGCATGTCGTCGCAATCATACCCCATCAGAACGATTTGCAGCTGGCTTCTGGTCTCCACGCATTCGAATTGCTCCGAGACGAAGACGGTCGTCCGACAGCTTGGGCAGTCGGACGGGTCAACGAAGAAGCCACCGACAAGGAGGCCGCTCGTAGCCGAGGAAACCCCTGGAGGCCCAATAGCTGGCGCAAACGCCCGGCGCTTCAGCTCCCCGAATACGACGACGATCAAAAGCTCAAGGATGTAGAGAAACGCCTCGCCGGTCGTGCACCGATAGTCGAATTGAATGATGTCGATATCCTGAGCTGCCGCCTTGCCGAGGTCGCAAACGGCCGGGCCATTCTGCTTCAGGCCGGAGATTGCGCCGAATCCTTCGAGCATGTGTCTCGAACAAACACCGTAGCCGTTGCTGAGCTGCTGGCTGAAATGGCGGCACGCATTGAAGCTGGCGCGGCCTGCGGTGTCGTCCGTGTCGGGCGGATCGCCGGGCAATTCGCCAAGCCGCGTACAAAACTCATGGAATCAATTGCCGGCGTTGAAATTCACGCCTATCGCGGCGACGCAATCAACGATGCGGTCGCGGCACCGTTGGCGCGGCAGCCGGATCCCGATCGCCTGCTTCGTGCCCAGGAGCATTCCGAACGCACCGCTCGCTGGCTGGCGAGCCACGTACCAGATGGCCAACAGCCGATTTTCTCGAGCCACGAAGCACTTCTCCTCAACTATGAGGAAGCGCTGACGCAGTACGATGAGCTATCGGGCCGCTGGTGGTCAGGGTCGGGTCATATGCTCTGGATCGGCGAGCGCACGCGCCAGATCGATGGGGCACACATTGAGTATGTCAGGGGCATCGCAAATCCGATTGCGATTAAATACGGCCCTTCCGCTGATCCAGATAAGCTTTGCCGGCTCCTTGAAGCTCTCAATCCCGAGCGGCCTCGGGGTAGGGTCACACTAATTCCCCGGCTCGGCTACAAGCACGTCGAGGCGAGGCTGCCCTTGCTCATGCGCGCGGCGGCTCGAGAAGGCTGGATCGTCCCCTGGTGCCTGGATCCGATGCACGGAAATACACAGGTCACAGGGGGCCGTAAGACACGCGATTTAGATCATATACGAGCGGAGATCGGTGCCTTCTTTGCGATCGCACTGGCGGAAGGCGCTTGGCCCGGCGGCATCCATCTCGAGGTAACACCAGACGATGTGACCGAATGCATCGGCGGCAAATCCGGCATCACAGAGACCGACCTTAGCAGGGCTTACAAAAGTGCGTGCGATCCTCGTCTTAACCGATCGCAGGCGCTGGAAATTGCTGACTTCGTTTCCGAACAATATGCGAAATTCCGGCAAACGGGCCGCAACGCATGAGGGCCGTGTATCCCGGAGCTCCGGGAGCCTTCGCACATGCGGCGTGCCGCGCGATGCTTCCGGAGCATGATGCGCAAGCCTTGCCCAGCTTTGAAGCCGTCGCCGCCGCGCTAGGCAGCGATCCCGATCTGCGGGGGGTACTGCCGGTCCGGAACAATATCGCAGGCGAGGTTCCCGGCGTTCAGGCGCTGATCAGTTTCCGTCGCCTTCGAGCCTTGAGATCGTTCGATCTCCAAGTGCGGTTGCATCTCCTGGGCCTTCCCAGTTGCAACGGCATCGACCGGCTGAAGATGGTCGTCAGCCACCCAATCGCGCTGGCGCAATGTGCCAAAGCTCTCTCAGCGCTCGACGTGGCCTTGATTGAAGCTCCAAGCACAGCGCTTGCCGCTCAAAGTCTCTCAGACTCACAGACGGCAGTATTGGCATCGGGGGAGGCTGCCGACCTCTATGGCCTCAAGATTCTCGACCGCGATCTGCAGGTCCGGGTAAGCATTACGACCTTTCTCCTGCTCCGAGGATAACCCTCAGAACTCCCCCACCCGATGCTCTTGCGTGCATGGCAAATAGTATCGTCCAAATCCTCAATCGTCGAAAACTTGACCATTCACTTGGAACCTCGACCTTCGCGAAGGTCGCCGGAACATCCTCGGAGTCGGGGTCCCCGTCCGATATCTGTCGGCACCTGCCTGAACGCTGCGACGGAGCGAAATCCAGCACTCCTACAACTTCCGAAACCGCCGCTCCCGGCTCCATAGTCAGCACCACCGGCGGCCCGCTTCTCCGACACCGACCAATGCCGGCGACCTCATTCCCGTCGTCCTGTGGACATCACGCGCAGCGAGCACAACCAGCACACCGTCACAAGGTCCGATCTGGGCGTTTTGGCGCACCGCTTCACTTGGACCTGTGTGAAGTCGCGGCTCAGTGTCACTCACCGATCACACGTACCGCGCGCGTGTTTCCCTCCGCGCTAGTCAGCAATTGTGCTGCTGACGTTGCTTACCCGCCAAGTGCTGCCCAGCTTCCATGTCTCGCCGGCGAGCGTAGGCTTCCCCAAGGGTGCCATTTGTGGGAGCCCTGAATATTTACCCGAAACATCGAAAAGGTCGCCGTTCTTTACCACGAGCTCGATGCGCTCGGTATTCCGGATGTCGTACAGCGGATTGCCCTCGAGAACGATGAAGTCCGCCAGCTTTCCGGGTTCAATGGAGCCAATGTCGTTCGAAAGACCGAGCTTTTTTGCCCCGCCGATAGTCGCCACGACCAGTGCTTCATGCGGCGTCACACCGCCAAGTTGCAGCAGCCATAGGTTCCAGTGCATTCCCAGTCCGTTAGGCTGCCCATGTGAGCCGATTGCTACGTTCGCGCCCGCCCTAATGAGCCGCGCGACCGATCTCGCTGATCGGATTGCCGAAACCGAATTGTCGGGTACAAATTGTGCATTGTGCATCTGCACGTTTGCGGGTTGGTACGCAAACGCTCGATATTTTTCGCCGAGTGGATCATCGTCTCGCGAAAAGAAAAAATTCCGCGCGTCCTCCGACGCGGTCAACGTAGCCGTAAGAAACGTCCCCGTTCTCGTAAAGAGTTGAATAACATCATCGCGCACATCATCGATCACCGGCTCATGTTCGATTGATGCATGCCCATCAACTATATGCGTGAGAAATGCATCCAGTTTGCTGCCGCCCTCCGTGGTGACGGGAATACCAGCTTCTTCGGCAGCTTGAAGTAGCATGCGCCTCTTGTCTCTTGTCGGCTGCATGTAGGATTTGATGTAGATTGCACCGGGACCCACTCTTCGTGCGACTTGCAATCGTGCTTGGGACAGGTCGCGAACAGTGTCTGGCGCATCGTTCCAACCGAGGCCAATAACACGGTCGCCTGTGCTCAAGATGCGTGGCCCGATTGAGAAGCCCGCGTCGATCATGGCAGAGCGTTGAAAAATTTCAAAATTCTCGCTCGCCTGCGGATCGAACAGAGTTGTCACGCCATAGGCGAGGTTCTCAGCGGACTGCGTGTCAATTTCAAGCGGAACCCCCCAGGGTGCTGAATGGCGCCAAAATTCAAGATGTGCGTGTGCGTCAACCAACCCGGGTATTATTGTCTTGCCGGCAAGATTTACGACGTGAGCGCTGGCCGGCACCTGGATTGCCGAAGCTGGTCCGACGGCAACAATCCGGTCCTGGTCGACAAGGAGTGTGCCATGATCGATGACCTTAAAGCCATTCATGGTGACAATGCGCGCGTCGACATAAGCGACCATCGGGTGCGGCCGAGCCCTTGAAACTGGCAGTCTCACCGCCTCGCGGCGAACGCCAGTACAGGCATTCACATCAAGAATCGCTAGCTGGTCGCCTTCTATCCAGGTTAACAAGCCCTGCGCGGTCCAGCGTAGCTGCTGCACATCAACCGGGGCATCGATTGCATTACTGCGAGCACATCCGGAGCGCCCTACGCTCTCGATCTCAATCCGCCCGCCCCCCATTTGGATGGCCTTGCTTCGCCCATCCGGCGAAAACGCAGTCGAGAACGCAGTCGAGGCGGAAAGGGCGATCGGCAAATTCGAGATGACTTCGCCGTCCGTGCGCATAATGACCTGATTTGGTCTCCATTTTAGCTTCTGGACGAATACGATGCCAGTTTCGTCCTTGAGGACCGTTATCGGCGAGGAACCTCGATCGTAATCCGCAATATCCGAAATAGAAGTCGAGGCCAAAGTAGTGACTTCTCCATCAGACACACGAGCTTTGATGAGTTCGGCGACTGAATCTCGTCTCGGGCTGATCTTGGCGTCGCTTCGCCAGAAGTACAAAAATTTTCCGTCCAGACTCCAGACAGGCGCCCCATAGTAGCCGCGGCTGTCGAACTGTAACTGAAGTTCCCCATCAACTCCGGCGATGATAAGTTTGGCGAGTTGGTCGTCTGACCGGCTTACATACGCCAATCGACTCCCATTCGGAGAGAAACTTGGGTAAACTTCTACATCTCGTCTATCTGAAAAGCGCCTCCAGCCATTCATGCTCTGGTTGCGCCGCCAGAGCTTGCCGAGAGCCGACACAATCAGGACTCCGTTTGTAGATTTGTCTGCTGAATGGATCGTCCTGACCCGCTGCCGCACTGGGATAGAGTTCTTTGGGAAAAGGGGCTGTCTCGTGGAAATGCTCACGGGGGCAACAAAGGGTAAATAACGGATAAATCCCGTCTGCAAGTCAATGGAAGCGAGCTTTCCTTCCAAGGATATGAAAATGCGGAGACCGTCGCCGGAAAAGGAAAACGCCGGCAGATTGGCTTGGGCTCCGGTTGTCGCCCCAGATTCCATGTCATCGCGCGTTATGGAGCATACCAATTCAAATGTCGTGCCTTTGTCTTTGTCCAATCGCCAAAGGGAGGTCTCTTTTGCCCCATGCTGAGCATAGACTACATATCTGCCGTCCGGAGATTCTAGGACGTTAAATGCCCTATCGGGAACGGGGCTATCTACCACCTGACGGCGAGCTAATTCAAACCTGCTCGATGCGACTGGTGGGCCAGCTTTTATCGGATCCATTACCGAAAAAAATACGTATTTACCGTCCGCGGAAATCTCTGGACTCACTGCATTCTGCGTACCAGGGAGCGATTCACACTGCCCTTTGCGCAACTCGCACCACACTAGTCGCCTGTCGGCATCCGGCTTCACGGTCAACTCGAATGAAATGACTATGGCATCAGAACTGGGAGACCACGAGAATGCATTTACATCCCTCGTGTCATCCAGAAGCTTCCAGGCATTCTTCCCCTTCAAGTCCGAGACCCAAACAGTCCGGTATTTACCGTCCTGATCGCTTATAAACGCAAGCCTCTTGCCGTCGGGTGACTGGCGGGGACGAGTGTCCCAAGCCGGCCCTCGCCGGAATGGCACAGCTCGCCCACCCTCTAACGGAACAATGTAAATATCGCCCAGCAAATCCACCCATAGCCCGGAAGCGCCGGCGGCTACGCTCATCCACGACGCCTCCGATGCCTCGAATTGAACAACAACATCCTCTCGGTTTGTGGCGGTTGAGGCGATTGATGAATTGGCCGTTTGCAATATTGCGAGGGCCAACACACCGTAGGACGCACTCTTCATTCGTGAAGCCAACCCAATGCGACGGATGTACGAGCAACAACGTCGTTCAGAAGGCAACCCGCAAGGTCGCATGAAAGCGTCGCGTCGGTTCGGGCGCGAAAACGGGATGTTCACTTTGCGAGTCCCTTCGGTGGTAGCGGCCGGCGTTGAACAGCACGGCCGAGCTTGAGATCGAGGCCGCTTTTCATGTCCGCCGCGAAGCACGAGCAGCCAGTCCGCGAGCGCATGATGGGTCCGCTTGCGTTCCGCGCAACCAGATCCCAGCCGTCTAGAAGGTGGCTGTCACGCCCGCCCTTATCTGCCGGCCGCCAAAGTATTGGCCACCCGTAAACCATTTGCCGGTGTGACCATTGTCAGCGCCTACGGTTCTCTCCAGGCTGGCATCCTTATAGTCTCGCAGAAGATCTGTACCTTCCGCGAAGATGCGGTACTTTCCGCCCTTGCCGAAGCGATATTCTGTCCGCATGTCGAGGGTGCCGAAAGCCTCTTCGTAAGTGGAGAGACCGCGCGGAGCGAAGGAGAGCTGCCGCCGCCCCTGCATGGTGTAGGCAATGTTCGCATCAATGCCGTATTTATTGTAGGTGACACCGATCGTCCCGGAATGCTTCGGCTGATTGTTGAAGGGCAAGTCAGAAAAAATGACGCGCTCCTGCTGAAATCCAGTCACTGTTCCGCCGGGCCCAAGAACCGGGCTCCTGGACCAGTTGAATGGCTGTTTTTTCGAGCTTTTCGTGTAGGTATAGTTCGCAATGATGCCCAGCCCGCTTAGAGCCCCTGGGAGAAAGGTGAGCTGCTTCTCCAGTGCTGCTTCGATGCCCCAGATGTGGGCGGCGGATTTATTGTTCTCCGGGATGGTGATTAGGATGCTATAGTCTTCCGGATTGTCCAGCACGTCCTGGAACCGCGGATCGTCCGGCAGGTCGACATCGGCAAGGCCGCCGACGCCTTGGGAAATATTGCTTTCAAGCAGATTCTTGATCCGCTTGTAGAACGCCCCCAGCTTGAGGACGCCGATCTTCCTGTCATAATATTCCGCGCTGAAGTCGAGGCTATCAGTCCTGGCGGACTTCAGATCTGGATTGCCCTTTTCAACGATCAGCTCGCGCTGATTGGCGTTTGGTCCCCGGAAAGGGTCTTGAAGCAGCAGAATGAGTGTGCTCTGGGAGAGAAGATTAATTTGAGGTCGAGCGATGGATTGAAAATAGCCTGCCCTGAAAACCAGATTGTCATCGAGACGGTAGTTCGCCAACATCCGAGGCAGGATCGTCGTCTGAGTTGCCTTTTCGGACACCAGCTCCTGATTGGCGACGTGGAACTCGAGATCCTCGACGTAGTTCTCGTCAAGGATGCGTGGGCCGCGCGGCTGCGTGGCCGCAGTCTCATACCGACTTATGCGAAGGCCGCCGATCATTTCCAATCTGCCCACGTCCACCCGCCCCTGGACGTAACCGGCCAACTCGGTCTCGCCGGTCTTTGCACGGCCATTGAATTGCCCCAGGTCCCGTTCGCACCGCCAAATGGCGCCGGCAGTGAAACGTTCCGCACAACTCACGGCGCGCGCGGGAATTGTTTCAAATATCAAGCCACCCAAATCATCGAAGCTCACCAACCGAAATCCATCGTCGATGCCGATCGGTCCAAGGCCAGGCTCGTCGAGAGTGACGCCTAAGTCTTCAAATGTGGGCCGCGGGTCTGCGGAGTCATATCGAATGTAGCTTGCAAAGTAAGATTTGAATCTGGAATCCTCGAGATCAATTCCGGCTTCCACATACTTCAAGACGTCGCTCGTAAATTCGTACTTGCCGTCGAGTTCAAAGACGAGCCTGTTATTTTTTCCCCGGCCATCTGTTTTCTGTAGGAAGCCGAATTGATAAAGCGCTGGATCGTTAAAGAACGCAAAGCCCTCCTCGGTCAGCGCGGGAACCGGGACACCGCTCCCGGTGCGCTCCGGAAATAGCGAAAGGATTCTGCCCTCAAAGGATCCGGCATCGTCAGTTACAAAAGAAGGGTCAACCTGACGGAATAGTCTAAGCCTCGATCCAAGAAAGTAAGACAGATTGCTAGTATACCCACTGGTATAGCCTGCTCTGTAGCGAAACTGCATCCTGTTCAGATTGGTCGTTCCCGCCAGGCTGAAGACGTTGGTTACGCTCCTCCTTTCAGGATGCAACTGATAGTCGGTATTGAATAGCGTGAAATTATTTGGCCAAGTTAAAGCCGCACGTACTTCTCCGGCTAGTTCTTGGACCGGAATAAATAGTCGATGATTCATGTTGGTTTGAAAAGAGCTGCTTCTGGCACGGCGGGTATCCTTTTGATCGGTGCGAAGCCAGTCCGTCCTGATCTCCGTGTGATTCCCCAGTTTTATCGCCGCCGATAGCGTCGTCGTGAGCGTCGTGCCGTCGGTTGAATCAAAATTGAAACTTGCCGAAGTCGGGTACGCACCGGTAGCTCCGGGCTCGAAAGGAAAGGCCCGCCGCGGGTCAATATGATCGATGTGGCTAATGGTTGGGGCGCCATCGACCTGAAGCGGAAGATATTCTCCAAACACGAGGCTGGTATCATAGCCAAGTCTTTGCACCGTCCGATCCCTATATTGGACTGAGGCGCTGAGACCGAAATTGTCGTCCTTCCCGAACCTCGCCGAGAGCGTTCCGGATACGGAAAACTCCTTGTTGAAATCATTTTCGCGCTTCGCCCCCTCAACCGAAAAGGATGCATAGCGCCGCTCGCGATCGAGCGGCGACTTGGTCTCGATCTCAACGAGGCCGCCCGTCCCGGAACTGTCCTGACTAGCGAGCAACGTCTTGGAGATCGTCACCTTGTCGATCGATTCGGTGAGAATATTGCTGAGACTGGCCGAACGGCCCGTGCCGCTTCCTTCGGGCAACTCGATGCCATTCAGCTTGATTGCGTTGAGGTCCGGGTCCAGGCCCCGAATCATGATGTTGGTCCCGTCGCCAGTGAAAGCGTCGCGCTGAAACGACACGCCAGGAGCACGGCGCAAACTTTCGGATAGCGTCTGCCCACCGAAATCACCGAGGAGATCAGCCGACACCACGGTGGTGACGTTCTCTGCTGTACGCTCCTGATTGAGAGCTTGGGCCCGAGCCGAGCGTTGTCCATAGACGACGATTTCTTGCTTGGCAGTTCCGCCGACCAGTTCAAATCGCTGACGTGCGCCGCGGCCTGCTCCGATCGAGATTGATCCGGCCGCAGGCCCGTAACCAAGGTAGGAAATTCGAACGTTGTATGTGCCATCGGGCAGGCCAACGAACCGAAATTCTCCCAAGTCGTTTGTTGAGGTCTGTCGGCCGCTATCGACCAACTCGATCAACGCGCCTTTGAGCGCTGCACCCGTTCGCTCATCGACGACTTGCCCGCTAATCACGCCCCGTGGCGCGACTTCCCCACTTGACTGCGCAGTTTCAGCGCCGGCGAGCGCGTTTCCCACCGTACTCAGAATAGTAATCGCCCCGGAGCTGTTGATCCGGTACGAAAGCCCCGAGCCGGCAAGCAGGCGCGTGAGTGCCTGATCCGCGGTCATGTCCCCGCTCAATGCAGGAGCGCGCTTGCCACGCGTCAGATTGGAAGGGAAATAGATCTCTCGATTGCTCTGGCGCGCCAGGTCAGTCAGCGCCTTGCCGAGATCCTGCGAGGGGATATTGAAACTTTGAGTTCCAGCCGCCTGCGCCGCGGCCATGGCCGGCGTGGCAAGTGCGACAGCCGCCGAGGCCATCAAGGCGACAAATCTCTCTCTATGCTTGCATTTCATATCCAAAACCCTCCCGAGCATGAGGGTCTCCCCCCTCAGCTCAGGGACGGGCGATCGTCACACAACCGCAAAAAAAGTGAAGAGGAAAGGTAAGGAAGTGGGAAACGAAGGAGGAGAGAGTAAAAAATAGTAGGTTATGTTATAACAAGGCTAGGAACACTATTGAGCGACAGATCCGCGTTGAGGCCGGACTCTGCGCAAACCTCACCCTCTCTCGACCTGTGCTTGCATGATTTCGGTGCGCCCCACCGGCTTTACCGGTACGACATGCTTTTCGACCAAATCGCATCGGCCGCGCGCGAGCGGGCGCTCGGCCATTCGGAAATAAAATCGAACTTCGTTTGTCCAACGACGCGCTTAGCGCTCAGCCTTGAGCACGGCGGAACCGTCGGCACGCCGTTCGACCTCGACCGGGAACACCTCGCTCATCGCTCGCGCGAACCGGGCAGGATCATTAGTCTTGAATACACCCGTCACACGATATTCACCAACCGAAGCGTCGGCGAGCCTAATTGGCTTGTTGGTATAACGGTTGATCTCGGCGATCGCTTCGCTCAATTTCTCATCCTCGAAGACGATCATGCCGCCGCGCCAGGTTGCAACCTGACTGGTGTCCACCGACTGGACAGTCGCCGGCAATGAAGCGCCGGCGACCAGGCTTTCGCCGGCACGCAACGTCAATTCCTGGACCGGTGCGCCGCGATCCTTGGGCGGCTTCGTTGGCCGAACCTTGACCACGCCCTCGACCATCGACACGCGCACTTGGCCCCCATGCAGTTTAACGTTGAACGTGGTGCCTATGGCGGTGATGCGCTGGTCGCCGGCATAGACCTGGAATGGCAGTGGCTTGCCCTCTGCCACTTCGAACAAGGCCTGGCCCTTCGCTAGAATGACCGCGCGCTCTGAACGCGAGTAATTGACCTGGAGCTCGCTGTCGGTGTCCAGGGTTGCAAGGCTGCCATCCGGAAGAAGGATTGCCGAACGCTCGCCGATGCCGGTGTGATAAATGCCGGTGTGATAAATACCGTTTTCGACCGAGGCCGATCGCATGTCCGCACCTCGCGGACCGACCGGGCCATCGACTGGATTGGTCGCCACTCCCAACCAGAGCAAGGCTCCCGCCGCCGCAGCGGCAATGCCGGACATCGCCGCCGCCAAGCGATAGGAGGGCCGCTGGGGAGCTTTGGCGAGGGCCGCTTCGCGCATCGCCAGGAGCTCGGGCGTGCCGGCGTGGTTCTGAACGCTGTCCAGAGCCCAGATTGCGTCATCGAAGGCTCGCGAATGCTCGGGCCGGGACACCCAATCGGCAAGCTTTTGCTCTTCCGTATCGCTCAAGCCCCGTTCTGCGCGCAGCACCCAGTCGGCAGCGGTTTCGGATAAAGGCTCGGGGCTTCCCGGCCGCTTAAGGCGAAGGGGGTTCATGTCACGCGCCTCCGACGATCTGCCAAACAAGCGGTCGCCCTGGTGATTGCTTGCTCGACCGTACGCTTGGAGACTCCAAGCCGGTCAGCGATTTCAGAACGCGGCATATTTTCGAGCCGAGCAAGAATGAAGATTGTGCGCATCCGCTCAGGCATCTCGTTGAGCGCGGCGAGTACGCAATCCAGTTCCTGGCGGCTCGCGAGCTGACGCTCCGGAGAGAAATCCTCGGTGATCTGGACCCCCTCAACAAAGCCGGTGACGGGATTGTCGCTACGCACCTTGTTGCGGCGGAAGAGATCGCGCGCGACATTGGCCGCGGCGGTGAATAGGTAATTTTCGACGCTGTCGACGTTCTGCAAAGCTCCGTGACGCGCCATGCGCAGGAAGACGTCCTGTGCCAGATCCTGGGCATCGCTGTGCTGAATTCCGCGTCGCATGAAGTAGCGCAGGAGTACGGATTGATATTTGCGTGACAAGTCATCGACGCTGACAAAGCCTCGTGGTGGTTCCGGATGCTGCTCAACCAAAGCCAAAGCTTAGCCGCCTTTTTCGCATCACTCACCAGCAGGGACGCGCGAGTGTGAGAGTACCACATATATCCAAATTGGAATGAACCCTTAAATTCAGAGGTATGCGGCCTGATACTTTCGGAAGTGCAGTATCCTGCAACACAAGTTCAGCGACCATGAACCAAAGCTGCCGATGCGGACTTCAGCGAATCGGGTGGACGGGGCGATCTTGGCCTGCCTCAACGCCAGGCAATTGCCTACTCCAGCATGGCCGTTGACCCGGATCAGCCATACCGGGCGGTCCGAAACAACGGCGTCAAGATCGGCAGGACGCGGCATGCGCTAGTCTGAGCACAGCTCCTGATCCCAGCCGCGGCCGACGATCCAAGGGGAGCCCGAGTTTTCAGTTGCGTAGCGCTTCAGGCGCGACTGGAAGTCAGCCAGCGATGTAGAGCCGGTCAGGTCTAGGCGATTGGCGCTTAGGCCCAGTCCCATCACATGGCCGTGCGCGTCGATTAACCCCGGCAGCAGGGTTTGGCCGTTTGCATCGATGTCAATTGTGTCGCGGGGTCGCGCTTCACCTCTCGCCAGCGTGCGGATCACCTTGCCGTTTTAGTCGATCAAGAGACCGCTGAAACGCTGCAATCGACCGGCTTGGTCGGTCTGAACGCCATTCGCATTGTCAACCTACATATGGTCCGCGGCAGGTGACGCGAGCGGTGCTCGGTCCCAAGTAATTAAAGCGATCGAGATTGCAACAAAAGCAAGAAAAGCAATGAAAGCTAGGGCAACAATTAATAGACGAGGTCCGGCCATATTGCAGATCCTTGACGGGGACGATCAAAGCTTGGGACTTAAAATGAGGGGTGCATGCCCGCGCTCTCACTAGACGCGGCGGAGCTCGAATCCCGCATTCCGCGATCGTCAACGGCAAGCCTGCTCGAGAAAGGTCGGTACAATCCTGCGGCAAGAAATCAGCTGCATATCTCTGTCTCAACCAGGCGCATCTTTGCTCAGCAGCCCGGTCCTTTTCCGTCGACATTTAACGACTCAGATAAGGGTCCACCGCAAAAGCCAACCTTGACGTAGAGGCCAACTCTTAGCAGTGACCTCGCATGCCCATTGAGCGAGGAGTGGAAAATGGCCGACAGCCCAAACAATAGCGTCGACCTTGCAGCAAATTTGACGATCGCCTGGCTCAACAATCCGAACGTTCGAGCGAATAACGAAGAGGCGACGTCATTCTTGCAAAGCATGCACTTGGCATTGGCCTCCATGAGCAATGACTCTGGTGAGCCGGGCGCGAAGGCCGCCGCGAGTTCCGCCGAGAAGGCGGCGCCTGCAGTAACGGTGCGCAAGACGCTTGCTTCACGCGATCGGATCATCTCGCTGATCGATGGAAAACCCTACGCAACGCTCAAGCGTCATCTATCAAAACATGGGCTGACGCCTGATCAATACCGTGAACGCTACGGCCTCAAAGCCGACTATCCGATGGTTGCGCCGGCCTACGCAGAAAAGCGCCGGGAGCTCGCCAAAAAGATCGGATTAGGCAGCAAGGGACGTGGCCGCCCCAAGGGCGCGAAGCCCAAGGCTGCTTCCAAACAGCCAACCGGCAAGTCTGTTAGCCGCCGGAAAGCCTCCTGAACCAAGCGACCAACGGCGCTATTGCGTAGCCGCGCCATTTTCGGTTGGCAGCCGCCGAACCTCCTCGATGTAGCATTGCACCCGACGGTCGGTCGTTGGTTTCCTAAAATGGATGTAATTTTGCGCGGGATTGCGGCGGTACAGATCCAGGATGAGGGTGTCGACTCAATCGCCAGCTTCTGCGTCCAGTCGACACTGTTGCATTGACCGCCCTGAAGATCGATTTGGTAGCACGCGTCGACGCCGGCCCAAACCATGATGCCATTGTCGTCGATGCTGTCGTAGCCGGTAACCTGTCCGACATCGAAGCAGCACTGTCCGTCACGCGGGGTCGATCTTGCCGTTTGAATCTGGGTCGGAGCGCAGGACGCCGCTAAACCCGCCGCTACCATCGTCGCCGAACCACAGATGCTGCCTCATGGTGCGCCGCTTCATTAGTCTTCATGCAATGAAGACGCTTGGCGCCGAATTTTCCATGTCGCAGCCATAGCGCGTCGCCGCCTTCATCTGCCGCACAAAGTCCGCGATGCGCGTCGGCGCTTCTGTTTCTGATTCCGCCAACCGGACGATTGCCGAGCCGGAAATCACACCTGCCGCACCAGCCTCAATGCCTGCACGAACGTGCTCGGGTTTGGAGATCCCAAAGCCAAGCACTGGTGGCGGAGCTCCGAAGGACCGAAGTTTCTCAAACAATTTTGAATGGCTGAACTGCACCTGTTCATCCGCTCCAGTCACCCCAGAGCGAGACACACAATAGGTGTAGCCTTTCGACACCGCCGCAATCCGTTCCAGAGTGCGATCTGGAGTATTCGGAGCAGCAATCAGCACTGGCGCAGTCCCATTATCCAGGGCAGCGGCAGCGAAGGGCTCGACTTCGAACAAAGGAACGTCGGCAATGAGGACGCTGTCTACGCCTGCATGCGCAGCATCGGCGTAGAATGCGTTCAACCCTCGAGCGACCACCAGATTGGCGTAGGTGAGGATGCCGACCGGTACGTTTGGGTGGCGCTGCCGAAAAGCTTGAAGCAATGCAAAACAGTCGCTTGGAGTCACGCCTTGGCGAAGGGCCTGGACCGCTGCAGCCTGGATTACCGGTCCATCAGCGACGGGATCGGAGAAGGGAATTCCGACCTCGATCATGTCGGCGCCGCCGTCGACCAAGGCATCAAGGATCTCGGCGCTTGCCTTCAGATTTGGGTAGCCGAGAATAAAGAAAGCCCCGAACGCCCCCTCGCCCGCAAGCCGATCAAACAGTTCGGCATAGCGATCCATCAGGCCAGCTCCAGCAGGCGCTGAGCCTGTTCCATGTCCTTGTCACCTCGGCCTGAGAGATTGACGATGAGCAGCAGCTCACGATCGGCAGTTTCAGCCAATTTGACAGCGTGCGCGACCGCATGGGCCGATTCAAAAGCGCAAATGATGCCTTCCGAGCGGGCGAGACGGGCAAAGGCGTCCAACGCTTCCTTGTCCGTCACACCGACATAATCGGCCCGCCCGCTGTCCTTAAGCGCACTATGCTCCGGTCCAACCGCCGGATAATCGAGCCCGGCCGAGACCGACCAGCTTTCGCAAATCTGTCCAACGTCATCCTGCAGTACGTAAGTCTGCGCTCCGTGAATCACGCCTGGGCGCCCGCGCAGCAAGGTCGCTCCATGCTGGTCACCATCCAGCCCCTTGCCGGCCGGCTCGACACCGATCAGATTAACGTCGCTGTCCTCTATGAACTCAGCAAAAATTCCCATCGCATTGGAGCCGCCTCCAACACAGGCGATGACCGCGTCCGGGAGCCGGCCCTCCTCTTCCAGGATCTGCGCGCGCGCTTCCAGCCCAATTACGCGCTGAAACTCGCGCACCATTAGCGGAAAAGGATGCGGACCCGCGACCGTGCCGAGGAGATAATGGGTATCGACAAAGCTTGCCGCCCAGTCGCGCAAGGCTTCGTTAATCGCGTCCTTGAGTGTCCGACTGCCGCTAGTCACCGGTATGACCTTGGCTCCCATCAGCCGCATTCGAAAGACGTTGAGCTTCTGCCTCTCGACGTCCTCGGTGCCCATGTAGATGCAGGTTTCAAGACCAAAGAGCGCGCCAGCGAGAGCGGTCGCAACACCGTGCTGCCCAGCACCCGTCTCAGCAATGATCCGGCCCTTGCCCATGCGCTTGGCAAGGAGCGCCTGGGCGAGCACCTGGTTGGTCTTGTGTGCGCCGCCGTGGAGCAGATCCTCGCGCTTCAAATAGAGGCGTACGTTGCCGGAAACGAGATTACGGCAGCGCGTGAGCGGAGTTGGCCGCCCGGCATATTTGGTGAGCAATTCGCCAAGCTCAGAGCGAAACCCAGGATCCGTCTGCGCATCGAGGAACGCAGCTTCGAGCTCTTCCAGCGCCGGCATCAGGATCTCTGGAACGTAGGCGCCGCCATAAGCTCCGAACCGGCCGCTCATCAGCATTTCGACTGCTCCTTGCGGGTCGCCGGGCGGAGCGCGTTAAAGAGGGCGGCGAGTTTAACCGGATCCTTCCGTACTGCCTTTGACTCGACCGACGAGCCGACGTCGAGCGCATAGGGTCTTAACCGTGAGGCAGCTTTCACATTACGGACATTGAGGCCCCCCGCGAGGATACCGGTCGCAAGTTCCGGCCGGCCTTCGACAAGCGACCAGTCGAATGTCTTTCCTGTACCCCCGGAGCGATTGCCGATTTTCGTGTCGAAAACGGTTCGATCGGCGCCGAGCCGCCGGTCCGGAACCCTGCGGTCGACAGCGCTTGCAGCCCAGATTTCGATCTCCTCTGGAAGCAGGCTTCTAAGGCCAAGCAAATAAGTTGAAGGCTCTTCGCCGTGAAGTTGAACGGCATCGAACGACAGCGCGCGCGCGGCAAAGGCCACCTCCATGACCTTCGCGTTTTGAAAGACACCGACAATCGCAAGGTCTTTCGGAACATCGCGAATGAGCGCTTCGGCCTCGTCCAGATCGACGGCACGTGGACTGGCCGGTACCATCACAAGGCCGGCAAACTGAGCGCCGGAGCGAAGCGCAAGCTTTAGGTCATCGGGCGCCGTGAGGCCGCAGATCTTGACTCGCCCGAACGCAAGTGTCCGGCCGGCTTTGCCTGGGTCCTCGGCCTGCATCAGCGAGGATCCAATGAGGAAGGCATCGGCAAAAGGGGCAAGCCGCTCGATGTCGGCGCGATCGTCAATGCCCGATTCCGCGACCAGGATCGCCGATGACGGAACGAGCGCGCTCAGCCGCTCGGTGGTTTGGAGATTGACAGCAAGCGACTTTAGATCACGATTGTTGATCCCAATAAGCTCAGCGCCAAGCGCGATTGCACGGCGGACCTCTTGCTCATCATGAACTTCAACCAGCACGTCCATCTGCAGACGCTCGGCCTCAGCGATGATCGCCCGCGCCTCTTCGTCGCCAAGTACCGAAAGCATGATCAATATGGCATCGGCGCCGTGGAGCCGCGCTTCTGTGACCTGGCGCGGATCGACAAAAAAATCCTTCGCGAGGATTGGGCCATCAAAGGCCGCCCGGACACTATCGAGATCGGCAAGCGAGCCGCCAAAGAAGGGCGTATCGAGAAGGACGCTCATCGCATCGGCAACGCCGTCATAGCCCCGCGCCAGGGCTTCGGCATCGACGTCGGGCCGGAGGAACCCTTGTGAGGGTGAAGCGCGCTTAAGCTCAAAAATGAACCGCGCCCCGGGCTTAGCCAATGCCTGCTTGAGGCTGCGCCTCGTGGGCGCGGCGCGCACGCTTAGCTCCCCAAGGCTCACGCCTTTCAGGCGTTCGAATACATCCACACGTTTGCGAGCAACAATTTCTCCAAGAAGGCCGCCGTCAGCCATGGCTAGCCTCAACGAAGGCGTGGAGGCGTGCCAGCGCTGCGCCGGACTCCAGCGCATCGGCAGCCGCGGCCGTGCCATCCTTCAGATCCGCAGCTACGCCGGCGGTCATCAACAACGCGCCGGCATTCAAGGCAACGACGTCGCGCTCCGCCGTCGAGCCGCGTCCTTCGAAAAGCGTCATCAGCCGCTGGGCATTCTCGCCCGGGTCACCGCCCGAGAGAGCCTCGATTGGAGCAGTCTCAAGGCCCGCGTCCGCAGGTGAAATGGTCATCCTTTCTGCTCCGTCCTCTTTCAAGAAGATCGCAGTGGTTTCGCCGTGGAGTGCAATTTCATCCAGTCCCGCACCGTGGACGATCAGAGCCCGCTTAACTCCAAGCTCATCGAGCACTTCTGCAACAGGCTCGAGCAGTTTGGGATCGGCGACGCCCAAAAGCTGAACGGGAGGCTCGGCGGGGTTGAGGCAGGGCCCGAGCACATTCATGATCGTACGCACTTTGAGCGCTCGGCGGATCGGCCCCGCATATTTCAATCCCGGGTGATAGAGCGGCGCAAACAGGAAGCAGACGCCGACCTCATCCAGCAGGCGCCGAGACTTTTCCGGCTCGACGTCGAGCTTTGCACCCAATTGCTCGAGCACGTCGGCCGACCCGCAGCGCGAGCTGATCGAGCGATTGCCATGTTTGGCGATTGGTAGGCCAGCCGCGGCAACCACAAAGGCGACTGCAGTTGAGACATTGATCGAGCCTGAGCCATCACCTCCGGTCCCGCAGCAGTCGGCGAACAGATAATCGGGACGTTCGAAGGGCCTGTCGGCGGCGCGTAGTGCCTGGGCCGCACCGACTAGCTCGTCGACGGTCTCGCCTTTGAGGCGCAAGGCCACCAGCATCGAAGCGATCTCGGCGTCATTGAGCCGCCCCTCTACCAAGGCGGTGAAGAGTGCATTCGCCTCGCCTCTACTGAGCCCATCGCCGGCATAAAGCCGCTGGAGCGCGTCGCGTATCGTGTCCGAAGCAAGAGCCTCAGAGGGATCGATCATGGAAAGTGAAGAAGTGGCTTGCATTGCTGTTGCGTCCTGAACCCAAGTGGAAAAAGAAAAAGCCCGCCGAGAGCGGCGGGCTTGTTGAGTGTCCTAAGAGGGGAAAGAGGCTTGTGGGGACTCTAACCCTGGACGCGCACGGCCGCCGCAGTGGAATCATTCCACCACCAGCGCCAAGCGTTGCATGCGGGGAGCGCACGAGGTTCAGCCCCGGCAAGGGCCTCAGGATCGCGCATCAGAATGTCGCAGGACAGCATCGGCTTTAAACTCACTGGTTCCCATAGGCGCGTCAAGTCCGCTCTATGAGGTAAGACGCGTCAAACAGCATTTTCCGCAGCGGCGGACAGATGTTTAGGTGCGGAAGCCCTCCAGCTCTGCGTCTCTAAAAGCTGTCGATGAAGGTCAAACTTCCCTTCGCGGACATCCTGATTTTCGAGTCCACCGAGCCAGCATTGCAATGTCGAATATACTCGGCATTCGTCGCGCTCACTCGCCTGCGCGCGCCTCGCTGACCTTCACCGATTGGCGAGTGAGCGACACGGGTCTGCAGCGCATTACGTGGGCCGTCTCATTGGCGGAGTTCTGGTCGCTCTTGTCGAGACCGTAGTGAAAAGGCAAAACCGACACTGTTGCTGGTATTCCTCCGCCCCATCCTAACGTAGTGGCATATTAGCTGCTTACTCGTAGAGCAGGAAGTAAGACTCTGTTCGCGAGAGTAAGCGCTAATATGCGCTTCAGTCGAAAGCGGACACTAGCGCCATGCCCCCAACTTTGGTGACAAAAGCATGAAAATGTCACAATTGTTGGCTGCGGCGAATGTCGGCTTTCACCCCTTGCGAATGCCGGGTCCTACCGATCCCGCAGCCCGCTGATCGGCGGACATGCATCGACAGCGCAAGCTTGGCCTATTCTTTCTTTTTCGCCTTGCTCGGACGCTGAGTGAGAGCTGACGCGGCTGCGGTTTTAGACTTCGCGCCGGTGCTCTTGCTTTTGAGAACCTTCGACGCGGCAGTGCCTGCCTTTTTCCAGTGGTTTCGCTTTTCGCCATAAAACCCTCTAACGATCGGGCTACGTTGTTCAGTCAGCCGCAAACCGTTCGGACCCGCAGCCCGATTGTGGAGAGGATTCTAAACCGGAACCCGACTCTGGCCGCGCGCCGACCGCGGGGCGCAACCTCGCATCCGTGCGTAAGCCGCCGCCATAGTCGTCGAGGGTCAATGACCCTTCAGATCGTCGTGCGTGCACCTAAAATGCTCTGAGTTCCCAAGGCCCTGGCTGTCAGGGATTCGAGCCCAACAACGATACTGAGCTCAGAGTGTCAGTCAGCTTGATCTTAACGAGTGAAAGGCGTGCGCGATTGGTCAACGCACCTCAGGCAATTGCCTGATCTCAGTGACGAGGCATCGGTCCGGATCATCGGAGCTGGTGTTTTTTAGTGGCATGGGAGTGTCATAAACCAAAAGCCGTGAGCCGCGACTCAGGCACTGCCCAGGATCGTCTATTTTCAAACCCTCCGCTGACTTTAAATTGGGGCAAAAGCCAGTTCGGACATGATATTCCTCTCCGGGCGAGCGTTGGATAAGCAGAGTCCTATCGTCCACTTCTGAGAAACCAGAAATTCCGGAAGTGAAGCAGACGGTATCGACAGGATTACCCACAGCAACACGAGGTGCGGAATCTGGAGCTTGGCTTGTAGCCGCACAGGCAACCAATAGTGCACAGCCCATCAGATAGGGAAAACGTTGCGACACGCTTTGCATCCTGCCAGCGCCCTTCTGACAAACCATGGCCCCTCCTTCATAAGACGCCAATGGAACAACTATCCGCACCTTTTGGACGAAACTACGTCGGGCCTGTGCAGCTCCAGGTTACCACTCACCACCCAGCTGCGTGCTCCAAAAGCTGTCCATTGACGCGCTCACTTACGACCTACTTAAATTCACTCATCCTCCGTCGCCGCCGAGCGAGGTCCGGCACGCAAACGATTACCACCAACACTCATGACGAAACTGTACAAATGTCATGAGTAGCGTCCACCTAATCCTCGGCAGACGTCTGCAAGTGGCCGATAGGAGACCGGCGGCTTTCAGGCTACAGTTGGGGAAAGCCGACTGATGGGCTGCCGGCCTCTGCGCTGCAAGAAATCTTAAAGGCCTTGCTGCAGATCGCATGGTTGGGGGATAGCATGGCCAAGAATATCCTGATTTTTGCCGACGGCACCGGCCAGATTGGCGGCCTGCGTCCCGATCAGCGACTTTCGAATGTGTATAAAATGTATCGCGCGATGCGGCCCGGGCCGTCCTCGCCGATCTCCTATCGCGATCAGATCGCCTATTACGATCCGGGGCTCGGCGCCGGCGAAATCGGCGGCGTGACGGCCTCGAAGTTCAAGAGCGGCCTCGAGGCGGCCGTGGGCGCGGGCATCGAAGACAATATGATTGACTGCTACGCCAAGATTATTTCCTTCTACGAGCCGGGCGATCGCATCATCCTGATTGGCTTTTCCCGAGGGGCTTACACGGTGCGCGCGCTCGGTAATATGATGAATCTGTGTGGGGTGCCTACACAGCTTCCCGATGGGTCGCCGATCCCGAGATATGGCTCAAGGCTTCGCGCTGTTGCGACCGAAGCGGTGAAGTCGATCTATAGTCATGGCACGGGGAAGCCGCGCGACCAGCAGCCCTATTTTTCGCAACGCGAGGAAAAGGGGCGGCGGTTCCGCGTCGCTTATGGATGCGCAGCCTGCGACGGCTCCGATAATCTGCGCGGCAATGTTGAACCTGATTTCATCGGCGTCTTCGATACCGTCGCCGCGCTTCAGAACGCAGTGGTTACCTGGCTGGTCCGCGGGACGTTTGCAGTTACCGTGCTTCTACTCGCCGCCAGCTTTCTTTTCAGCTGGCATTGGGCGTGGAGCTTGGTCTTCGTGCTGCTCACGGGCGCGGCGCTCGTCGGCTACGTTCGAACGGTCACAGGGCAGATACGCTATTTCGAAGAAAATCCGGGCGCACCGCTCAGCCTCTGGAATCCTCTCAACTGGCCAAAGGCCTGTCGCAACACGCACCGAGCATATTGGCGCAAGGAAAATTACGACCGGTGGCTCTCACCCAAGGTCGGATTTGCGCGCCACGCATTGTCGATCGATGAAAATAGGGCGGATTTTCCCCGCGTGGGATGGGGGACGCGCGGCGCAGTGCAGGAAAACAAGGACAAGGTGCCCCGTTGGCTTGACCAGATCTGGTTTGCCGGCTGTCACAGCGACATCGGCGGTAGCTACTTGGAGGATGAATCACGACTGAGCGATATCACGCTCGAGTGGATGGTCGGTGAACTCAAGGCCTGCGTTCCCTCGATCATCGTCAGAAAGGAGCTTCTCGCCACCACGCCAGACCCGCTCGGGCTCCAGCATGACGAGGTCTGGATGACAAATCGATGGTACTTTAGAAAAAGGTGGAAACGCAGTCCTCGTCTTGTGGAGGCTGAGTTTCGCCTGCATCCGACTGTCGTCGAGCGGCTCAAAGCGCCTTCCGCGCCCGACCTCGAACGTTCGCGGCCTTATCGTCCGCCGCAGCTGGCTGACCATCCCCAAGCCACCGGTTTTTTCGCTTAGCGGTTTCCCACTCTGTGACGGAATCTGGCCGTTGGGCGACAGTCAGCTTCCCGATCAACGGTGACAAAAGCAGACCTTCAAACCGTCGACCCTTGGTGAAGGACCTGTGCGCCTCACTTTGACGCGATCGGAGCGACGATGCTCACAGCAATGATTGCTGTTGGTGATCGAAACGGTCAGGCAACGCGATCATGCGTGAAGCGTGTTCTCGGCGTGAGCGTGACGAGCCGCGGACTTCCTTTTCCCCGGTAGACCTGCTGTTCTAGCCACGCGGTCTCTTCGTCACTGCCTTCCAACTCGACCTCACGCCACCAGAGCCGACGCGTGGCGTCCCATCGGTAGCCACGAAGCTTGAGTGCGTCCTTCGCCTCGAATGGCGCGCCGGTCGCGTCGATCCGAACGCTCTCGCGCTCGCAGCGCTCGAGCAGATGCGCGAGGAGCGTACGGCCGTCGCTGACCGTGGTGCTCAACAAGGTGGTCAGAGCATTTGTGTCGTTGCCCGCGCGGTGGCCCTCGAAGAACCGGCCGCTCTGCAGCAGCAGGTGACCTAGGGCCCGACCATCATAGCCGAGATCCTGCCAGTCGAGCTGGGACAGGCTGCACGCCCACGGTGAGTCGCCGAGCTGCGGGAAGCGCCGGTCGAGGAAGGGCCTGTCGAAGGCTGCGTTGTGGGCTATGACGATGTCGGCGCCGCCGATCAGGCCGACGATGGCCTCTTCGTCGAAGGTCTGGCCCGCCAGATCCCTGTCGCTAATCCCGGTCAGGCGCGTGATCGTGTCGGGGAGCGGCCGCCGGGGATCCTCCAACCATGATCGCGGCCGCTCGACCTCCGTGATGCGCTGCCTGCGATCGAAGGCGAAGCGCTGAACCGCGACCTCGATGATCCTGTCATTCGCCAGATCGAGGCCCGTGGTCTCCGTGTCAACGACCGCCGCGATGCGGTCCCCGGGCTGGACGGGCCGGAGCCGCTCGACGCCAGCTTCGGAATCGATCGCCCGGAGCACCCGGTAGCCGGGCAGCGACGACAGTACGCGCGCGAGCTCCTCGGCGTCCGCAGTGGCGGCGCTGGACGGGTACTTCACTAGCATCTCCGCCGACGGGCCGACCAGACGGCTGACGAGGCGACCGAACAGGCCACGCATGGTCATAGGTCCGCCACGTGCTCATATAGCGAAACCGCGAAGTTGTAGCCGGGGGGCAGGCTTTTGAAGAGATTAACGCTTTCCATTTGCGGGTAATTGCCATGCTGATGCTCGTCGAGCTTCGCGACGGGCACCTCGATGATCTGCGCCGTCGCGAGGCCGGCCCCCGAGTGCTGGTAGACTGTCCGGCGTTCCGGGAAGCGGTAGGGCGAGACGGCAAGCGAGCCGCCAAAGTGGCCGCAATTGCAGATGATGACGTTGCAGAACGCCATCCGCGCGACTGCCTCGGCGACGTGGCGGAACGACGTGGCGTCCTTGTTCAGCGCCAAGATGAAGAGGTGGTGGACCTTCCCGCGATACATGGCGATACGCTCGAGATCCAGGAAGTCGTAACAGACCATCACACCGAAGCTCCCAATGTCGCCGCCGTCGAGCAGCCAGACGGACGGGTCCTTCTGGAAGTGGCACGATACCGCTTTGAGCTTCTTCTCCTCCTCGGGTGCGGGGTAGGTCTTGCCGATCCGCCGTGTCGTCGTCTTTGCACCCATCTTCGTGCCCCGCCAGACGCGTGGCACGATCAGGAGCGCGTCGTTGTGAACGTGGCCGGCTTTGTCCCCATCCCGGTAGTCGAACCCGGCGATCACGACCGACTGCATCTTCGTCGCCATGTTGCGCAGCTTGGACTCGAACCCCGTCGGGACCGCCAGCTCGGGTAGGACGATGATGTGGGGCGGCGGCTCCTCCTGGTTGAAGGCGGCGAAAAATGCGCGGATCTCGATGATCGCGCGCTCCTCCTCCGATGCCGACATCTTCGTGCCGCCAGCCCAGGCCGCGGCCGGGTCGAGCGAGGTTTGGATAATCCCTATCTTCAGCTTTTCGTCGAGGTTGGAGACGTACGGAGCGGTCACTGGAAGTCCTCCACTTCATCGGCATCGCCTTCGCCCATGCGTCCGATATGGCGCAGCCGGACCGGGATCAGCTGCCTCGGCTCGTATTCGAGCACGGTCATCTGGCTCCGGGTCAGTATTCGCTGTGCCCGCTCCAGCAGCCCGATCAGCGTCGTCAAGCTTGTAATCGGGCGATCGAACTCGGCGTCGTCCGCGGCCTGCCTGCGAAGGTTCCCGAACAGCGACGGAAAGTCCAGCAGAAGGGCGGTCTCGAGCGACCGGGGCAGTAAGCAGGCTTGGAGGATCTTGAGCGTGAATGACGAGATCGGGAGACGCTCTAGGTCCCATGCGACGAGTTCCACGAGGCTGCGCTCCTGACCGCGGACATTCCAGGCGCAGGGCAGGCGGAAGTCGTGGCGGAGCGTGCCCCACAGGAGCTGACCGACCGGTCGCAGCCGGCGTGCCCACCGGCGGTCGTTGTCCTCGAGGTTCTCTCGATATCGGTAATCCTCCAGTCCAGCCTGATGTATGTTCACCGGTTTCGCCGCCGCGATGGTCGTCCAACTCGCCCATGTCAGGCGACCATTGGTGAATGTGTCGGCAGGTGGCTCTTTCCACGATGGATCGATCAGCACATTCTCGGGGTGGAGCCTGTCGAGTTCGTCCGCGTCGGGACTGTCGAACTCGGTGAACCGGACGAGGATCTGCCGCACGATCTCAAGAGCCGTCCATTCGGACCGGCGCGGATCGTTCGGCAGAAGCGCCTTATTGTAATTGGCCCAGTCCAGAAGCGTGACGACGCCCGCCTCCGCCGCTAGGCTGGCCCGCACCGTCTCGACGGTGGGACGCCCGGCGGGAAGCGCTGCGAAAGCGTCGCTGTTCGCCCTAGCTGCCTCCATGAGCCAACCCGCGTCGTCCTTCCGAAGAAGGTCGGGGTCGCGCCCGAGCCGTTCCCACGCCCGGGCCGGAAGTATCGACGGATAGCGGCGAAGGCTGATCCAATCATGCTTATCTTCGACGTTGTGCACCGCCTCGATGGCGGGCCAGTAGGATGGCGCTGCGTCACGGTGTGCGCGCGTCGCGGAGAGGAACCAGTGGTACCAAATGCCGATAGGAACGCTCGTGGCCGCGGCGACCGCTTGTAGGGTCTCTTGACCGATCATCGCGTTCGCGCGCTGCCGCATCTGGGCGGCGAGATCTGGCGCTGCATCCTCGATCTCCGCTGCGCCCAGGACGAGAGCGGCGACGAAAGCTCGCCGCGCGTCATGCTGGAAATGCTGAACGGCGTCGGTTGAGACGGACATCGGCACGAGGCGGTCGAGGTCCGCCCGGAGGGTATTCTCCAGGAACGAGTGAGCTGCGCGCCGCTCTCTGTGCAGAAGGTTGTTGCGGTTGACGTCTGCACACGCCGTCAGGACGTGCCGCGATAGGGTCTGGATCGCCGTAGCGCCGAGGTAGCAGCGCAGCAGCCGATGGTCACCGTCCCGGTTCTCGTCCATCCACCTCGTCAACTGGACGAACCCGTCATGTCCAGTGTTTCGGCAGAAGTCGATGAGGCGGAGGAACAACCGCACCTTGTCTGGATGCGCGGCGAAGGCCTCGAACAGCAGTCCGAAGTGCCGATCGAGGAGGGTCTGCCAGCCTTTCCGCTCGGTCTCGTCGAGCTCCTCGAGCCGAGAATTCAGACGCGTAATTTCCGCCTTGTTCGCCTCGTCCGGCGCCCTTCCCCTGCGATCGTCCTTCTTCTGCCTGTCGAGGCGCACCTGCAACGAGCGGTGCGCGCCGAGAAGTTCGTCATTCGGCCGGAACAGTGCCGGCGTCAGCAGAGCGATGCGGGCGGCGGCGAACGCCATGCGCGTGTCGCCGCGAATTTCCTGGTCAGGTATGTTCGCTAGTAGCAGCCACTCGAGCTGCTCGAGGCGCTGGCTTCGTCCGGCGTCCGTCAGCAGGTCGAAGTCCGTCGCGGCGAGCATCGACACCTGCGCAAGCGTGCGCGTCATCAGCTGCGTGGGCTTGCGGCCGTCCACTCGGGCTGCCCTCCTGACGCGCGAGAGCAGTGCCTCGCCGCGTTCGGTCGGCTTGTCCGTCTCGCCTTTTTCCTCGAGTTTCTCGGGATGGATGAGCCACCTGAGCTCGGCAGGTAAATACTTGTCGGGCTCGACCTGCACTCCGATGCCCGAGGCTTCGAGCAAGGCTATGTAACCTCTGATCCATCGCAGCAGCGCGTCGAAGTCGTAGGCGAGCACCTCGTGGTCGTCGACAAACCGGAACTGCGCTATGTCCCGGTTCGCAAGCAGCAGGCGATCCGCCTCGAGATCGACTGAGAGCATCGCAACGTTGGCGAGGAAGCCGCCGACGAATAGCCCGGTGGGAATACCGCCGAACTCACCGGAGGATACAGGCGGATTGATGGCGGCCTTCATCTCATCGGAGACACCCGCGTCGTCCACCTCGAAGACGAGCATTTGCCTGAGGAGTTCTGCCAGCTTCGGCTCGTCGCGGAGACCGTCGACATGGTCGTCAAAGCCGCGCCGGATGGCTTCCACGCGGATCGAGGGGTAGAACTTCATGAGGTCGAAGGACGCGGCATATAGGTCGTCGCCGACCAGCGTCGTCCTAACCCAATGCCCGGCGTCGAGGTATGGCAGGCCCTCCGACTGGTCGAGCGCGCGGCGGTCGCCTTCGTCGAGCAGCTCGGGCTCAATCCGATCATTCACCATCCGGCGCGCCGTCAGCGAGATGTGGCGACGGTACAGCGGCCAGCTGTGCTTGAAGCGGCGGTAGAGGTGGCCGGCCGCGTGGCGATATGGCCCGATGTTGAGGCGGGATGCCTTGCCGGCCGCGGGCTCCTCATCATACCAGGCCGCGCGATACAGTCGGTTGCCGTAACTCCATGCGGGCATCTTGCGATCGAGTTCGGGGCCGAGCACCGTTGCAACAGCGGCCCATGCCACCTGATCGCGAACTGCGACCTCGAAGTACTGCCGCATCCTCGGTGCGCCCTGCTTGTCCGGGTTCTTGGGCTGAGGGACTAGGCGTAGCGAGCGATTCGTCCACCGACCTTCAGCGAAGTCGGCTCGCATGCTGTCGAGCTCGGCCTCGAGGTTCAGCTCGAACGCCGCGAGCTCGGCCTGGTCGTAAAGGCAGTCGGCGGCTCGGTAGGCGCGGCGCACCTTGCGCCACGCCCACAGCACCGTCTCGGGAAGTCCGAGCAGTTCATGCCACGTCATTCAGAGAGACCCCGCATCCGCCGGAGGTGGTCGTTCAGGTCGTTGACGCCCTGCGGCAAGCGCTTCGGGATGGCCGTGATGCCCTTATCCGCGAGCAGCCGGACGAGACGCCGGGAGAAGCGCGATCCGGCTTTGTCGCCGTCGCCATAGACCGCGACGTTGCGCCCCCGTAGCCGTGCCACCGTCCCGGCGTCGAGATGGCCGTTGGCCCCCACTAGGCCGATGGCGGGGAGTCCGATCTCGTGGGCGGAGATTACGTCGGTAACTCCCTCGCAGACTGAGATAGTTGGACTATCGTCGGACAGGACGTGACTGTTGTAGACAGGTGGCAGAAGACCTTGCGGGCAGAGCCAGCGCCACTTCGTCCCCTGATCCGGCCGTCGTGCCTGAACGTAGGCGACCTCGCCGTCGATCATAAACGGAAACAGTAGGTATCCTGTCGGGAAGGCGAAGCGGTCGCCGAATTGGCCGTTGCCGGTCAATCCGCAGTGGAGCAGGCGTTCCCGCCCGAACCGCCCGAGCGCCTCCCTGAGGACCCGCCTCTGGTCGCTGATCTGTCCTATCCGGAAATGTCGGATTGAGGCCTCGCTGAAGCCTCGCGATCGCAAATATGCGTCGCCCATCGGGCCTAGTGGCGAGCGACCGAGGATCCACCCGAACACTTCATGGTCCGCCGCAACCGCTGGGCCGGCGTCAACCGGTGCAACGACGACGGGCCGCGTTGTTCGAGACCGATTGGCGTTGGACGGTCCGAGAGGGCAAAGCGGCGCTCCGCCGACATAACGGTCCGTGAGCCAATTGCAGGCGCCGACGAAGTCGAGCCCCGCCATGGCGATCACTAAATCGATGACGTCACCCTTCCCGCCGCAGGCGTAGCAAGTAAAGCGGTTTGTGAGCCGACGGATAGCGAAGGATGGGTTGCGGTCGTTATGACCAGGCAGCCGGCACCGTCCCGTTCCTCTCGCCGTCAGGCTGAAGCCCAGATCGGCGGCCACCGGCTGGATTGGTATTGCCCGGATGCTCGCGACATCAAAGCCGTTTCGACGAAGGCTGACGATATTAGAGATCCCCCCCGAAATCATGCAATCTTCTACGACGACAAGGGAGAATACTCTACCGATCTTCGACTTGCGTGCTTTGCGCTGTTCGGCGGACGCAGGTTGTGGCTGAACGAATGGCGGATTTCGAGGTTTGCGGCGCACTCTCCGGACGACCGCAATGGGCGCAAAGCAGTCATCCAAACCCATGACATTTCCGTGTTTTTGTCATGAGTGACTAAGGCGTCAACCGATCGATCGGCATGACCTCAGTGCCGTGGCCAGGGCTGAATGTGCGCCTGGCCAAATGAGGACCACGATGGCGTTGATACTTGGGCTTGGGCTAAGTGGCGACGAGGCGGTCAGGGGCGCAAGACGCACCCCCTGACCGCTGTCGCGCGCTCAGTCCGTCTAATCCTCGGGCCAGTGCTCGAATTCTAAGTCGTCACACCGGACCATTGATTGCACCTCTCCGTCGCGCATGACGAAGATCTCCCATTTGTCGTAGATCCTGCCGGCCCGTTTGCCGGTGGTACAGCCAAGTATCGGCAACCACACAAACATTCCCCGCGGATTGACACAGTACAACTCCATGCGGCCGCCCTCGAGGGTCCTGATCATACTGGGAGAGGAATGCTTTTCTCGCCAGACCCTCATCAGCTTTATTCGGTGGATCGGGTACGACCTCCCCCAGCTGATCTCCCTCTGGGGCAGGGGCTGGTAACAGAGCGGCGCGACTACGTAATCCTCGTTGTCGCAGTAGCCCGCGTCACCAAGCGGTACCGCGACCCTGGCCCCCCGGAATTCCGTGATTAAGTGGGGGTAGAGATCGTCCTGGTCGAACATGCCCAACGCCACGTCATCGACGTAGACGCACTTTGGGTCATGGGGTGGGGGACAGCGGTGCAACTGATCATATTTGTCGCCCCATGTTGGCCGCGCATTTTGCGCGTTCGCGGGGCGTAGCTGCGCGAGTTTGTTGGTAGTCATTTCGATTACTCCAGTAGCCGCCAAAATTGACGACGCTGGCCATTTACAACGCCACTTTCACCCTACTTTCGACTGAATGCGGACCGGTGAAAAAGCTGACAGGGTGCTGTAAAAGCCGCGCTCTGACGCGAGGGGCATGTCAAACGCGCATTTTGCGCATTTCCAGCGTTCCGCGGAAAACCCACAACTTTGCTGGGCCGGTTGTCGGTGGCACAATGATGAAGTGCGATGTGCGGGCCTGGCGGGCGCCCTCCCCCTCCCCGTCACGCTGACAATGTGCTCAAAAAAGTTTTGGCTGCGGACGACGCCATTGAAATTCGCTCCAGACGGCGTCGCAGGTGCCGTTAGCGACGCTTTCAGGGCTGCTTCGACTTTCGACTTTGCTAATACAGCGGCACAACCGTCATTGCGGGGCACTCATGACAAAAGCTCATGGAATGTCACGGAAGCCGCGATAGTCCACTTGTGGCCGTGGTGGCCGCTGTTACGCGTCCGGCTCCCCTTTGCTAAGTAAAGCGGCGGCGGGCACTTTCAGCGCGTTCGCCAAACAGTCCAGCATGTCCACGGTCGCGCTGTAGCGTTGCCGCTCAAGCGAGCTTACGTATGTTCGATCGACCCCGGCCAAGTCCGCCAACGCCTCCTGCGACAGCCCGCGTACCTCTCGCAGTCGCCGTAAATTTCTCGCCAGGGCAGCACGTGAAGCCATCCCCGCAGGAAACGACGATTGTTGAGTTTTTCGCTACGGAGTATACTCTACATCACCTGGGCAGGAAGCCGCGAAATTTAAGCCCAGACTGCTTTGGAGTGAAGGTGCATGGCCAGAGGCCTAGCCGTTGTGGAAGCTCGCTGGGAAAGCCGTGGCAATTATGGCGTTCGGCCGTTGTTCGAAATGATCTCGGCGCTAACGACCAAGTCGCTCAACCCTCACGCGATCAGACACGACATGTTCTATGAGGCGACATCGCTCGAGGTCGTCTTGCGAGCTGTCGCCAAGACCAATCGAATTGACGCCGTTTATGTGGGATCCCACGGGGAGCAACACAACATCAATGGCGTTTCGCGGGACGACCTCGTGGGCATACTCCAGAGGGTCAACGCGCGCCGGCGCATTTCTGGGCTGTACATCGGTACATGTTCATTTGTTCGCTCTTCGAGCGTTGGCGTCCTTCTTGACCCGAAAAACTCGACCGGTCTGCAGTGGGTAGCTGGTTATCGGAAGGAAGTTGACTGGCTCGAGTCCGCTGCCGCGGACATACTGTTCTGGAGCGGCTACTTCGATTCCGAGGCGAAGCGAGCGGTGACGAAAGCGAAAGAGGGCGCCAAAAATCTGTTCGGCCACATGCCGGGCGCGGACGATCAGCTGGGTTTCGGCATATTCAGATGGTCGAGCGACCGAGGTCGCGTCGTCAAGCTTTTCGATAGCTAATGCGCCGATTGTGGATCCGAAGATGCGAACGTCGAACGCAGCCTTGAGGGCATGTAAGAATGGTTCCTAAAACGGAAGATGAAAGCTGGGCCGACCACAAAGGCGGACCTTGCCCCATTGCCACCGAACGCAAAGTGTTTGTGCGCTACCGCAACGGCATCCAATCCCCAGAAATCGTCGCCAAGGAGCGGCGCTGGGAAGCTTGGCCAGTGAATTTCGGCGACAGCGACTGGGACATTGTCGCGTGGAGGCTGGGGCCGGGTTGAGCGGTGACACGCGCTGTGTCGCGGCATCGTGTTTCCCCGACAACCCACAGCCTGCTTATTTCACCGCGGCACCGCCTGTTTTTGGGCAGCGTGTTTTTTATCAAAACCTTGCAAAAAAAAATATTAAAAAGGCGGTGAAACCCCCATTTTCCCGCCATTTGGGCCCCGTTGACGCCTTTTTCGCGGGTTATCATGGCCCGTCATTTTCGACATGTCACTGTGCTGGCGCAGCGAAAGTTCACCCTGTCAGCGTATATAGCAAAGTCGAAGATTGAGCGGGGGCTGCGCCACGGCGTTTGCCCGTCAAAAACCGCCGTCGTTGCGTACACGAATGACGGTACTGCAATTGCTGTATCCGCTTCAAACTGAGCTCTAGACAGCGAGAATGGCTACCAATGAAGCATCTGAAATGATCAAGAGTGACAACACTGACTGTTAGAAACGCCCCAAATGGGCAACCGATCGCGGCAATGAGTGTCATTGCACGTGAAGCGGGGAAATCGGGGTTTTCGGGGTTCTGGGGCCGGGCCTGTGATGCCTCGGCGGCCCCACCCATCGCCTCAGCATCAGCCCTTTCACGCGCTCGTGACGGGAAAGCTGGGGCAAGAGTCCGCACGATCGACCACCCTGATGATCATTCGCGTCGTGGCAGTGCGCACCAGTTGGGCGCTAGCGCTTTCGCCGCGGGAACGCACGCCGCGCATACGCTTGCCGCACGCGCGCCAGCGCGAAAAACAGCGGCTCGCCCGGCGTCCTGACTTTCAGCGCCCGCTTGACGATGTTCAACTGCTCGAACAGTCCGTGGTGACTGCGGATGAAGCTCTTCACCCGCGCCTCGATCTCGTCTTCGCAAATGTCCCGGTCGCCCATCAGTTTGCGCAACGCCTCGGTCAAGTTGCCCATCGAGAAAAACTCGTGGGGCAGCGGCCCTTTCCCGGCGAGATAGTGTGCGAGCTTGTCTGATTTGCTGAGTCTGGGCTTGTTTTGGGTCGGCATAAAACTCCCCATCGTTTGGGCAACCGGCATGGTTGCCGCTGGCAGTCGCAAGCGTGCGCTGCACTGTCACTTTACAATGGTGTTTTTTGGTCGACCGGCTGCGGGAAAACCCCGTCGAAGGCGGCTAGCGGAAGAGGGTATTCGGGGCCTGGGCCTTGGTCTTGCCCAATGTGACCAATTGCCAGTTTTGTCACCAAAACTGTCCCCCGCGGATGATCAGCCAGGTGCGGCTATGTTCAGGCGCGAAGCGCCAGAAACGACGTGGGGTAGATGACGTGCCGTGCGCCCTCGCAGTCTCCTGGCACCCCAGTAACGCGCTTGGAAATCCAGCACGCGCCGCTGCTATCAAACAGTAGAAAGCTTGCATCCGTGTAGCCGCTGACAACGCTGTAGCGACCACCCTGCATCAACGTCAGCACTGGCCGCCACGCGTCAATTTGCTCCTCAACGGCCGCCCATGCTGCAGCCCGTCCCTGCGGCCGGACGAAAACGCGATCGACGCAGACGAATAGCCGGGAACGATGGCTGGTGCGGCTAGCCAGAGCTTCGACCAGTCGTCGCCACAACTGCACCCGCAAGCCACATGCCACCGCGCGCTGCGGCGTGAGGCGAC
The DNA here is from genome assembly GCA_035512655.1 of Sphingomicrobium sp. Classification (GTDB taxonomy): domain Bacteria; phylum Pseudomonadota; class Alphaproteobacteria; order Sphingomonadales; family Sphingomonadaceae; genus Sphingomicrobium. The sequence goes on from DATKDM010000022.1 coordinate 367,677, forward strand.
CGTCCATGAACCGAAGGCCGGCAGTGATGAGCGCGTGCAGCTCGGGACCACTAAACTGGTGTTTGTGCGCCAGCGCCAGCCGAATGCCGTTCACGACCGAATACAAGCCGCTGAGGCCAACACACTCATCGCCGTGCCACAGCGGGCTTAACAAACGGGCATTTGGCAGCTTGAAGCGACGGACCTGCGGGACGTCATCGGGGTCACCACAGCCCTGCTCCTCCCCGGCCAAGCGTCGCCTATCGCGCAGCATCTCAATACTCCTCTGCGAGGAGCACCGTCAGCACCCGTTGGGTGACCGTCGGGTCGGCAGGGTCATTTGACCCGAACAAGAGGTCAGGCGCGTAATAGTCCACCTTGAACAGTAATTCGCCGCCGAACAGGTCCAGGGAGCCAAAGTCCCGTTCCCCGTGCGGATCGTTAAAGGGGTCGAACTCGTCGAAAGCGGCCAGCTCCCTTGCCAATTGCTCAGCATCAAACCCGACCAGCGCCTGAACTCCTTTAGTGATCAGAATCTGCCCACCATTGCCGTTTTTGCGAAGCTCGTCATTCAGCCGCGCGATGCGTTCGGCACGGGGTACGTCGTGGGCGCAATTCGAGCGTGTGGTCGTTTCCATTTTCACCTCCTTCAGTTGACTGGGATGGGCGCAGATCGCCCGTCGGCACCGGATGGGCCGTGTGGGTCCTTGCTGTCTTTGAAGCCCGCGGTGTTGGCGAGCTTGGCTCTTCGCTACTTGTTAGCCGGTCGGCGGAATGCTGCGTGCCACCCGCTACTCTCGTACCGCCGTGAGTTCAGGATGCCCGTGGCGCAGGCCCGCCAAAGGAGCGTATCAACCGTTGCAACGCGATAGCCGGATTGACGAGCGAGACGAGCGCACATGCGCTGGACTGTTGTTCGGTCGTGTCGCGCTAGCCGGGCCAAGTGTACATCCGGCTTGGCGACATCTACACCGAAATCCTTCGCCAAATGGTATTGCGTGACTGGACCGACCCACGGAAGGGATCCGCAAAAGGCGAGCTTGTCCTCTGCCGCCAAATAGTCCTCGAACAGCTGATGGCGCTTCTTCCAAATGGCGTCGATCGCCCGGGCCTTTCCAGGGTGGCCGAAGGCTCTGCGCACACTTCCCCTGCGGTCGAGTGCCTCCAAGCAACGATTGTAGATCTCTCTCGCGACCGCATACTTCATGCCGCTGTTGACGATGACGTATGTCGCTGAACGGGCAAACTCGTCTGCATTGATTGGTGGCGACAGTCCTTCTGCCCACACGCTGTCGTCGGCGTAACCGGCGCCGTGGATGGCCTGCTCGAGCATTTGAAACCGACGCAATGTAATCACAACATCTGCACCAGCTTCCGCTGGGCGTCCCGATCTCCCTCAATGTAGCGCTCAGTCGTCGTGATGGCTCGGTGGCCGGCCAGTTCTTGAACGTCCCTCAGGCAGCCGCCGGCCTTCGCCACTAAGCGCGCGGTCCTTGTGATGAATGTCCGCCTGCCAGAATGAGACGAGCACCCGCCCAGCCCGAGTTCCAAGTAGCGAAGCTTAAACCAGTTCACGACACTCCGCGGTGTCATGTTCCCACCCTGCTGCGAGCGTATTACTGGTCCCGCCCGGGGCCGAGCCTGTTCCCGATGCAGCTGCACAAGGATAGCCGCGAGGTCGCGGTGAAGGGGTACGCGGCGCCCTCGGCCGTTTTTCGCGATACCGTCAGCAATCATCAACCAGGGCCCCACCCTTCCGCCCGGCGCGAGGACCATGGTCCAGTCGAGGCCGGCGATCTCGCAGGCGCGCAACCCGGCATTAAAGCTGAGCAGCACCATGGATTTATTTCGAAGTGCATGGCGTCCTCGGCCAGCGCGCGCTTGCAAGCGACGCACTTCACCTGGCGCCAGCACCTTTGCTGGCGTTCCCATTGTCTCAATCCTGATTTTTCTGTGAATTAGGCCCAGCGCACGCTGCAGCCATACTTATACTATAGCAGAAACTGCTTCAGATGTCAAGAAAACGGCAGAAATCTGGGATTTATGCCTTCCACAGATCAGCCTGTTGTACAAAGAATTCCGCGCAGTGCGTTCGCACAGGATCGCGATGATACGAAATTGCGGGTAAGGCTTCCGGGAAGGCTTCATCGGCAGCGAAGTCGAGTTTTTGTGTAAATTCAATGCACTAAGTAGTGAATGTGGTGCCCAGGAGAGGACTCGAACCTCCACGCCCTTGCGAGCGCCAGCACCTGAAGCTGGTGCGTCTACCAATTCCGCCACCTGGGCCCGCATTGGGATGTAGTCGGTAGGCGGCGGCGCTTAAAGGCGGCGCTCCTGCCTTGTCAACAAACGAAGGCAGCCGCTAGGGCGGCGCGATGATCAACCCGTCGAACCAGCTTGCAACGGTGTTCGGAGGCGGTGGTTTCATCGGCCGCTACGTCTGCGAAATGCTGTTCAGGAACGATGTCCGGGTGCGGGTCGCAAGCCGCAATCCGGGCCGGGCCCACTTCCTTCAGCCGCTCGCCCAGGTCGGCCAGCTCGGCTTTGTCCACGCCGACATCACCGACCCTGAGAGCGTCGCCGGAGCAGTCAAGGGATCGACCGCGGTCGTCAACTTGTGCGGGGTCTTTGGCCGCGCGATGCAAGCGGTCCATGTCCGTGGCGCTGGCAACGTCGCCGCCGCGGCGCGCGACGCGGGCGCGGGCGCGCTGGTACACATCTCGGCGATCGGCGCCGACCCCCAAAGCGAAGCGGACTATGGCAAGACCAAGAGCGAGGGCGAGCTCGCCGTCCGCGCCGCCTTCCCGAACGCGACCATCGTTCGCCCGTCGCTGGTGTTCGGGCCCGAGGACCAGCTCACCAACCGCCTGGCGGGCCTCGGCTGGCTGCCGGTCCTGCCGGTGATCGCTCCCAAGCGGCGCTTCCAGCCGGTCTTTGTCCGCGACCTGGCGCAAGCCATCGCCAAGGCCGTGCTCGATCCCAAGCGGTTTGGCGGCGAAACCTATGAAATAGTCGGTCCCCAAGTGGTGACGATGCGCGAGCTTCACGTCGCGATCTTCGCCGCGACGGGCCAGAATCCCGAACTGGTCGACATGCCCGATGCCATCGCCTCGCTGCTGGCGAGGTTCGGCTGGCTCCCGGGAGCGCCGCTGACCCGCGACCAGTGGCGGATGCTTCAGCGCGACAATGTGGCCGCTGAGGGCGCGCCGGGCCTCGAGGCGTTCGGGATCGAGCCGACTCCGCTAAGCGCGGTCGCCCACGAATGGCTCGGCCGGTTCACCACTGGCGGGCGCTTTGCCGGCCGCCGGGTCAACCTGACGGCGACATCCTAAGCCCCCATGCCGATCCTGCTCCTCGTCATTATCCTCGGCATCGTCGAGGGCGTCACCGAATATCTGCCGGTATCGTCGACCGGCCACCTGATCCTGGCGACCGAGCTGCTGGGCTTCCAGGCGGAGGAATGGGCGCTGTTCAACATCGCCATCCAGCCCGGCGCGATCCTCGCCATCCTGGTCCTCTACTGGCGGACGTTCCGCGACGTGATCGTCGGCCTGTTCGCGCGCAGCCCGTCCGCCTTTGCCTTCGTCCGCAACCTCACCGTCGCCTTCCTGCCCGCGGTCGTGCTCGGCCTCGCGATCGGCGATTACATCGAACTGCTGCTCGCCAACGCCGTCGTCGTCGCCTGGTCGCTGATCATCGGTGGAATTGCCATCCTGATCGTCGAGAGGCTCGCCAGGACGACCGAATCCGGCGGCGTCGCCAACCTCAGCCTCAAGCAATCGGTCGCCGTCGGCCTGGCCCAGTGCCTGGCGATGATCCCCGGAGTCAGCCGTTCCGGAGCGACCATCCTCGGCGCGATGAGCTTCGGCGTTGACCGCAAGACCGCGGCCGAGTTCAGCTTCTTCCTCGCCGTTCCCACCCTCTCCGGCGCCACGGCGCTGCAATTGTTCAAGCATTGGGATTCGATTCCGGAAGGCCAACTGACCTGGATCGGCATCGGCAGCCTCGTTTCGTTCGTCGTCGCGGTGATCGTCGTCAAGGCCTTCATCTCGATCATTACCCGCTACGGCTTCGCACCGTTCGCCTGGTACCGGATCGTCGCCGGAGCCTCCGCGCTGGTCTGGCTCGGCATGCGGTGATTCATCGCATGGTTGAGAGATGCTAAGCTCTTCATCTATAAGGCGATGATCGAGTCTCAGAGGAGCGAGGCAATGCGGCTGTATCTGTTGGTTCTCCCGCTGGCGTCAATGGCGAGCCCGGCGCTGTCCCAGGCGCCCGCGCCCGCCGCACCGCCCGAAGCGATCATCGTCCCGCCCGAGCTGACCGACCCGGGAACCGCCGAAAAGCTCGGCCGGATGATGCAGGCGATGTCGAAGGCGTTTCTTAACCTGCCGGTCGGGGAGATCGAAGCGGCGGCGCAAGGCCGTCCCGTGACGCCCGCCGACCGCGGCCGGACGATCCGCGATCTCGGCCGTCTCGAGGACCCGAACTTCGAGCGCAACATCGAACGAACGCTGGCCGACAGCCAGGCCGGCATGCAGGCGAGCATGAGAGCATTCGCGGCCGCTCTGCCCGCCATGACCAGGGCGATGTCCGAAATGGCCCGCGAGCTCGAGCGCGCCACCGCCAACCTGCCCTCGCCGGCCTACCCGCGGCGCTAGGTCTCCGCCGGTTCGGGGAGGAACTCCTAGACGCCCGCGCTGCCTCCGCTAAAGCCTTGGCTTCATGTGGCAGCTGTTCCAATTCCCGCTGTGCCCGTTCTCCCGCAAGGTCCGGCTGGTGCTCGCCGAAAAGGGTGTCGCGCACGAGCTGGTGCGCGAAAACCCGTGGGAGCGGCGCGACGAGTTCATGGATCTGAACCCGGCCGGCGAGACCCCGGCGATGGTCGATCCCGAAGCCGGCATGACGCTCATCGGAAGCCAGCCGATGATCGAATATTTCGAGGAGACGGTCGAGCGGATGCCGATGATCCACGGCAATGCCGCGCACCGCGCCGAAATCCGCCGCCTCGCTTTGTGGTTCGACGAGAAGCTCTACCGCGAATCCGTCGAGCCGCTGATGAACGAGCGCATGCGCAAGCGGCTGGTCAGCCGGGAATCGCCGGACACGCGCGTGCTGCGCGAGGCAATGCGGGTCGCATCCGAGCATCTCGACTATGTCGATTATCTGCTCGACCACCGCCGCTGGCTCGCCGGTCCCGGCCTCAGCCTCGCCGACTTCACCGCCGCGGCGCATCTGTCGGTCATCGATTATCTCGGCGCGCTCGACTGGCGCGGCCACAAGCAGGCCAAGGACTGGTACGCCGTCATGAAGTCGCGGCCCTGTTTCAGGCCGCTGTTAGGCGAGCGGATGGAAGTGATCGTCCCCCCGGCGCACTACGACAAGGTCGATTTTTGATCGCTATCCAAGGCGGGGCCGCACTCTGCCCGCCGGCACCTAGGCCATTTTCGGGATCGGGATTCCCGGCGCGGTAAAATTGAAATGTCCCGGCAGCGCGGCCTTTTTGGTTTCCTTTTCAGCATGCAGCGGAACGCCTTTGTAGCTCAGCTGCGCGCTCGCCCACGCGTCTCCTGATCCGCAACTCAGGATGTGCCCGTTCATGATTGTCAGGTGCAGCCCGCTGAAATGGCCCGTGAGCGTGAGGGTGAACTTCAATTCAGCGCATCGCTGCGAGGCAAGAGTCACGTCGACTGTGGGGTGGAGGTCGCGGTCGAAGCTATATTCCCCAACCTTGAGCACTTCTCGTTGTCCGGGAGGGTGCTTGGCCGGATCGGCATATTCGACAAGGAGCTTGCCCGCGGCCCATCCCTTGGCGAGCAATTCGAAGATATCGAAATCGAGGGCTTCCCGGATCGCGCCATCAAGCTGGGAAGCGATGTAACCCCAGGCGAGCCGCATTCCCGAGACATTTTCGTCCTCACACAGCTCTTTTCTGGTTTCCTCGCCCAGCCGGTCGAGACGATCCGGAAGCAGCTCGCTGAGCTTTAATCCTTCAGCCATCTGAGGTCTCCTGCAGGTCGAGGCGGGTGCGGAAGCCGATTGGCGGGCCGTCCAACACCATTTCGGTGTCTTCGAATCTTCCCTCTGACTGATTGAGCGACGGGCTCAGTCCCAATAGCTGAGCTGTGTGCCTGATCCGCCACCAACGATAGGTCATCGCCGCGCCACCGGCGACGATCACAGCCAAAGCGATAAGCGCCAGCCACGACGGCAGCGGCAGACCGAACAGCAGGTTGGTCTTCGTTGCTCGGCATTCCTGCCCTGCAGGGACCACGGATCCGTCGCGACACTGCACCGGCGGCCGCGGTGCACATTCCTGCCCTGCCCGAATCTGCGAGCCGTCCGGGCAATGAACCAACTGAGAGGGCGATGTACAATCCCCGCCACCCTTGGCCACCGACCCGTCCGGGCACGACAGCACCGGCGGTGACGGACAGTCCCGTCCTTCCGGGACCTCCGAGCCGTCCGTGCACTGAATGAGCTGCGGTCGCGGGCATGGCTGCCCGGCCGCGACTTCCGAGCTGTCCGGGCATCGCACCGATGCCGGTGCCGGGCATTGCCGCCCCGCCGGAACTTCCGAGCCGTCCGCGCACCGAACGGGCGGCCGGGCCGGGCATCGCTGTCCTGCACGCAGCACCGAACCATCGGGACATCGCACCGCGGTCGGGGATGGGCATCGCTGGCCCGCCTGCACCGTTGTTCCATCCGGGCATTGCACCGGCGGCCGCACCAAGCATCGCTGGCCCGCCTGCACCGTTGTTCCGTCCGGGCATTGCACCGGCGGCCGGGCCGGGCATCGCTGGCCCGCCTCAACCGTCGTTCCGTCCGGACATCGCACCGGAGGCGGATCCGGACATCGCTCCCAAGCCGCCACCATCGAGCCGTCCGCGCAGCGAACCGGCGGCCGGAACGGGCATTGCCGCCCCGCCGGGACCGTCGAGCCGTCCGGGCACTGCACCCTCGGCCGCGGCGGGCATCGCTCCCCTGCCTGAACCATCGAGCCGTCCCAGCACGGCACTTGCGATGGTCGCGTTGGGCATTCCTGCCCCGCTGGGACGGTCGATCCGTCCCGGCACCGCACCCGCGATGGCCGCGTCGGGCATTCCCGCCCGGCTGGGACCGTCGAGCCGTCTCGGCACGTCACGGGCGGAAGAGGGCATTCCTGCGTTGTCGGAATGACGGAGCCGTCCGGGCATGTTTTGAGCAAGGCTCGCGACACCTGGGACTGGGGTGACGGCGCGGTGGATTGAAGAACGGCCTTCGCTTCAAAGGTGCGAACCGGAGCGAGCCCAAGCAGCGCCAGGACAAAAAGGAAAATCAGTAATCGCATCGCTACTCCGCCAGTGCGACGGCCGGGCAAGATCACCCGTTCATTACGGCTGAGACTCGATACGATATTGTGTCTCACTCTGGCTGACCAGCGCAGTGGTGCTGCCGATTATGTCGCGTGCGTCGACGCCGCCAGATAGTTCAGCCTAAGATCCTCGCTGCGGTGCAGCCCGCGCGTCGGGGTCCAGGCGATGCCTTCGACGTCCACGCACTTCAGCCCCGCGTCCGCGAGCAGCACTTTCATGCGCTCCGGCGCAATGAACTTGCCGAAATCGTGCGTGCCCCTCGGAATGCGGCCGAAGCCTTCCGCGAGCGTGATCGTCAGCAGCTTCGACCAGCGTGTCGCGTTCGGGGTCGACAGGATCATCAGCCCGCCGGGAGCGAGCCGGCCGGCCAGCGCTTCCACGAACGCGCGCGGCTCGGCGACATGCTCGATCAACTCCAGCGCAGTGATCAGGTCGAACCGGCCGGCGGTGTCCTCGACGGGCGCGACGCGATAGTCGATCGTCAGCCCCTGCCCCGCCGCATGCTCGCGTGCGACTGCGATCAGCTCGGGCGCCGCGTCGATCGCCGTGACCTCCGCCCCCATCCGCGCCAGCGGTTCGGCGAGCAGCCCAGCGCCGCAGCCTACATCCAGCGCGCTCTTCCCTATGAGCGGCCGGCGGCTGTGCTCGTCCAATGACCAGTGCTGGTTGATGCGGTCGCGGATGTAGGCGAGCCGCACCGGGTTCAATTTGTGCAGCATCGCCGACGCGCCGTCCGGGTCCCACCAGTCGCCGGCGAGCTTGGCGAACTGCTCTACCTCTTGGTCCACGATGCTTGTCTTCATCATGCCCGCTTCCTAACAGGACGCCGCCTTTCACCCAAGGAGCCCAATTGCCCCGCATCGTGATGAAATTCGGCGGCACGTCGATGGCCGGCATCGAGCGCATCCGCCATGTCGCCGAGCGGGTCCGGCGCGAGGCGGAGGACGGCGACGAAGTGCTGGTCGTGGTCTCCGCGATGGCCGGCGAGACCGACCGGCTGGTGCAGCTCTGCCGCGAGGCCGCGGCGCTCCACGACCGACAAGAATATGATGTGGTGGTCGCCTCGGGCGAGCAGGTGACCGCGGGATTGTTGGCGATGACCCTCCAGAACATGGGGTTGAAAGCGCGCAGCTTCATGGGCTGGCAGCTCATCCGCGCGTCGGGAATCCATGGCAACGCGCGGGTCGACGCGGTCGAATCCGGCCTGCTCGACGAGGCGCTCAAAAGCGGCATCGTCGCCGTCATCCCCGGCTTCCAGGGCATTTCCGACGACGGCCGCCTGGCAACGCTCGGCCGCGGCGGGTCAGACACGTCGGCGGTCGCCATCGCCGCCGGGGTCAAGGCCGACCGCTGCGACATCTACACCGACGTCGACGGAGTCTACACCACCGACCCGCGGATCGTCCCCAAGGCGCGCAAGCTGGACGCCATCACGTTCGAGGAAATGCTCGAGCTGGCCGGCGTCGGCGCCAAGGTCCTGCAGACCCGCTCGGTCGGGCTTGCAATGCGCGCAAATTTGCCGCTGCGGGTCTTATCGGCGTTCGAGGACAAGCCGGGGACGCGGGTCGTGGCCCAACTATCGGGAGCGGACATGGAGAGAAACCAGATCGCCGGGATCGCCGCCGACAAGAACGAGGCGCGGGTGACGCTGACCGGCATCGCCGACGCGCCCGGCATTGTCGCGGGCGTCATCAGCCCGCTCGCCGAGGCCGGCATCCTGGTCGACATGATCGTCCACGCGGCGACTCCCAACACCGGCGCCAGCGACCTGACCTTCACCGTCCCCCGCGCCAGCCTGGCCCAGGCGATCGCGGTCATCGAGCAGCGCAAGGCCGCGATCGGCTATGCCGAGCTGATCCACGACGACACCGTCGCCAAGGTCAGCATCGTCGGCGTCGGCATCCGCTCCAACCCGGCGCTGGCCGCCAGGATGTTCGAGACCCTGGCCGAGCGCCAGATCAACCTGCTCGCGGTGTCCTCCTCCGAGATCAAAGTCAGCGCCTTGATCGCCGAAGCCGAGCTCGACCTCGCGGTGCGGGTGCTCCACACGGCGTTCGAATTGGACGCCGAATGAGCGCTGGATACGCCCGCCTCAAGCAACTGATGCACCGCGGCACCGAGTTCCTCGGCTGCGACATCGCGATCATGGGCGGCGCGATGAGCTGGGTTTCCGAGCGCCACCTGGTCGCTGCGATTTCCGACGCCGGCGGCTTCGGGGTGATCGCCTGCGGGGCGATGACGCCCGACCTGCTCGACACCGAGATCGCCGAGACCAAAAAGCGCACGCAGCGGCCGTTCGGCGTCAACCTCATCACCATGCACCCGGACCTGAACGCGCTCATCGACACCTGTGCGAAGCACGGCGTCACCCACATCGTCCTCGCCGGCGGACTTCCTCCGACCGGATCGATCGACCGCATCAAAGGAAGCGGCGCAAAGCTCGTCTGCTTCGCCCCCGCGCTCAGCCTTGCCAAGAAGCTGATGCGCTCGGGCGCGGACGCGCTGGTGATCGAGGGCATGGAGGCCGGCGGCCACATCGGCCCGGTCGCAACCTCGGTGCTGGCGCAGGAAATATTGCCGCACGTCGCCCACGACATCCCGGTGTTCGTCGCCGGGGGCATCGGTCGCGGCGAGGCGATCGCCGCTTACCTCGAGATGGGCGCGGTCGGGGTTCAGCTCGGCACCCGCTTCGTCTGCGCGACCGAGAGCATCGCCCACCCCAATTTCAAGAAGGTGTTCATCCGCGCCTCGGCCCGCGACGCCATCCCGTCCGTACAGATCGACCCGCGCCTTCCGGTGATCCCGGTCCGCGCGCTCAAGAACCGCGAGATGGAGAATTTCGCGGCCAAGCAGCGCGAGGTCGCGCAGCTGCTCGATGAAGGCGCGATCGAGATGGCCGAAGCGCAGCTCCAGATCGAGCATTATTGGGCGGGCGCGCTGCGCCGCGCGGTGATCGACGGCGACGTCGAGAGTGGATCGGTGATGGCCGGTCAGTCGGTCGGCATGGTGACGCGCGAGGAACCGGTCGCCGAGATCATCAAGGAGCTCGCCGACGAAGCCGCGGCGGCGCTGGAATCGCGCGGCTAGCGGATCGGTTCGCCGAACATCAGCTGGCGGATGAAGCGCACCGGCGGCGAACCGAACGACAGCGCCTGGTCGTGGAACGCGCGCTGGTCGAAATTGCCTCTTGCCTCGGCCGCCGCGCGTAGGTCGCGCCATTCGCTGTAGCCGACGAAATAGGTCGGCAGCTGGGCCGACGACAGCTGCAGCCGGGTCCACTTGCCGGCCGCTTCGCGTTCCTCCTGGAAGGCGACGCGGGTCAGCAAATCCATTACTTGCGCCCGCTCGGCGCCGTCGACGTGCGCCATCTGGTCGATGATCGCATTCATCGTCGCGCGCAGCCGCCATTTAAGATGCACCAGCTGATAGAGCGGGTCGCCGCCGAGATAGCCCGCCTCGCGCATGATGTCCTCGGCGTACATCCCCCAGCCTTCGACCATCGACCCCGACCACAGATAGGCGCGCAAGGTCGACGGGTAGCGGTTCGAAAAAGCGCCCTGGAGCAAATGGCCCGGCATCGCCTCATGGATCGTCAGCTCGTGGATCGCCCGGGTGTTGTACTCGCGCAGGAAGCTGGTCGTCTGCTCGTCGGTCCAGTCCCTGGGGATCGGCGACACCGCGTAGAAAGCCCGCAAATTCTTGTCGAGCGGGCCCGGCGTGTCCGCGTAGGCAACCGCGACGCCCTGCTGGAATTCCGGCAGGTCGATGATTTCCCAGTCGGCGCCCGCGGGCACCGTCACCAGCCCCTTGGCCTTCACGAACGCCGTCGCTTCGGCGAGCGTTTGCCTCGCGAAGGCGACCAACTTGTCGCGCGGCGGCCGTTCGGCGGCAGCGAGGTCGAGCGCCGCGGCGATCGCCGCCTGCTGCTGTGCATCGGTCGGCTCAGCCGGCAGCGGCGGAGCGCCGGCACGCCCGGCCAGCACCTGGCGGGCGAGGCCGTACATTTCGGCGCGGGTCCGGGCGATGACGGTCTCGGCCCGCCGCCGCAGCTCTCCCCGCTCGATCGGCGAGTTGAGGGCCAGCGCCAGCTTCTGGTCGTAGAGCCGCTGGCCGAGCCGCCAGTCGCCCCTGGCGGCCGGCACGAGCTCGGTCTTGAGCCATTCGCCGTGGGTCTTCGCCGAAACCTTGAGCGCGGCCGCGGCTTGCTGAAGACGGGCCTGCTCGGCGGCGGGGAGTTGCCTGGCCTGCACCAGGATCATGTCGTCGATGATCGAATCGAGCCCGGCGTTCTGGCGCACCGCGGTTTCGGCGAAGATTTTCGGCACCCGCGCCGGCACCAGTTGGCGCCGCGCCTCGGCGAGCCATTCCGAAAGCAGCTCCATGCGCCGGGTCGCCGAACGCAGCCGCTCGGGCAGCGGCGCAAACTCGCGCGCCATCAGCCCGTACAATGCCGAGCCGGCGGTCCCGGTGTAGCCGAGCGGGTTCCACGCATATTCCTGCAGCTGCTCGAGCTGAAAAATGTCGTAGCGGAGCTGGTTCTCGAGCAGCGCCGCATCGACCTGGGCCGGGCGCGACAGCTGGGCGCGGTCGATGGCCGCGAGCGCCGCCAGCGTGCGGCGAGAAAGCGCCAGCTGCGCCTCGCGGCCGGCCAGGCCGATGTCGGGCAGCAAATGGTCGTAGCGGTGCTCGCCGGCCTGGGTCGCTCCGACCGGGTTGAGGCGCAGCGTTTCCGCCAGCCACGCCTCACCAAGGCGCGCGAAAACTTCGTTGGCGGAGGCCGCCACGGCTGGCGGCACGGCGTCGGGAGGGGAGGCCACCGGGGCTACGGCAATGCCAGGCACACACCCGGCCGCGAAAAGCGCCGCAACTCCGGCAATTATCTTACTGGACACGAGGCTCCCCCTTCGCACGCTGCAAGTTCAATGCGTTTATGCGTGCGAGCCGAGCTCAAAGCACGCGCTTTTCAGCCCGCTTCCCAAGGCGCCGACCGGCAACGCCCGTTACAGCCGTATCGTGAAGGTGCGGTTGAGTCCGATCCCGGCGGAGATCTGGTTGGGCGAGCCGAGCTCGCGGATGATCGGCGACTTGCGCGCATCGCCGACCAGGCGCTCGTAGCGGGCGAAACCGAACATGCCCCAGCCCCCGCCGAGCGAATATTGCATTCCGCTGGTCGCGGCGATCGCATGCAGCCCGCTGCCCGGCCGGTACGGCTCCAATCCGGAAGCCAGCGACGCCTCCGGGCTGACCCCGAAGTAAGCGCGCTGATAGCGGCCGCTGGAGAACAACAGGCGCGGCCCGATCGTGAACGCGTATTTGTCGCCGTCGCGCCAGATATGGTCGGCGCCGACGCTGCCGACGACGCCATCGTGCCCGCCGATGCCCTTGCGGACTTCGCCCCGCAGGCGGAAGGATTCGCCGAACTCGTGCTGCACGAAAGCGCCGGCTTCGAACGTCGTCGGCACCTTGCCGATCGGTACACCGACGTCCGATTCCTTGCGGCTGCTGGCGATCGCCGCGATCGGCCCGGCCGAAAATCCGTGGCTGGAAATGAGCCCGATGCCGAAGCTGTCGTCGGGCGCGCCGACGCTGAAGGGTCGGTCGTCGCGGGCGACCGAGAATTTGAAATAGGGCACCCATTCGGATGTGTCGGCGCCAACATAGTCGGGGCGAATCTGGACGCCGAGGCCGGGCCGCACGCGCACTGTGCCGGCCGACTGGGCACTCGCCTCGGCAATTGGAAGGACAGCGGCGGCGAACCCCGCGAGCGCCAGGATGCTTTTCATGACTGCCCAAACTGCAATGGCGAACCTTTGGTTGCAGCCGCTTTGATCGGGCGAATCGGAAAGGAACGCAACCATCATTGTGACGCCTCATTGTGGCTGCGGATTGGCGGTGGCCCGTCCCATCTGATAGCGGTCCGCCATGCCGCTGACCGCCGCCGCCTCCGCCCGCGAAATCCTCACCGGGCTTCACGACGTTATGGCCAGCCGCGGCAGCGCCCAGTCCAAGCTCGACAAGGTCGTCGACCTGATCGCCGAGGCGATGAAGAGCGAGGTCTGCTCGATCTATTTGCTGCGCGACAATCAGCTCGAGCTGTTCGCTACCCATGGCCTCCGGAAGGAAGCGGTTCACGTCACTCGCCTGGCGATGGGCGAAGGCTTGGTCGGCAACATCGCCGCAGAGGGGCGGATCCTCAATCTCGCCGAGGCCGCCAGCCATCCCGAGTTCGTCTACCGCCCCGAAACCGGCGAGGAGCGCTATCACAGCTTCGCCGGAGTGCCGATCGTCCGGCTGGAAAGCCCGATCGGGGTGCTGGCCGTGCAGCACGCCGAGCCGCGGCGCTACGACGACGTCGAGATCGAGGCGCTCCAGACGGTGGCGATGGTGCTGTCGGAAATGATCGCCGCCGCCCGGCTGGTCGACGGCTCGCGCCGCGGCACTCGCCGCGACGCCGGTCCGCTGCGGATGTCGGGGCTCAAGCTGGTCACTGGAATGGCCAAGGGCGAAGCGGTGTTCCACCAGCCCCGGGTGGTCGTCGAGCACACCGTCGCCGAAGACACCGAAGCCGAACGCGACCGGGTCTACTCTGCATTCCGCAAGATGCGCGAGCAGATCGACAACATGACCCGCGAGGCGGAGTTCGGGACGGTCGGCGAGCACCAGGAGATCCTCGAGACCTATCGCATGTTCGCCTACGACGAAGGCTGGGGGCGGCGGATCAACGAGGCGATCGACAGCGGCCTGACCGCCGAGGCGGCGATCGAGCGGGTCCAGCAGCGCACTCGTGCGCGCATGCGCGAGATCGACGACCCGCTGCTCAAGGAACGGATGCACGACCTCGAGGATTTGTCCAACCGGCTGCTGCGCATCGTCTCCGGCCGGATGGGGACCGCCGCCCAGACCGGCCTCACCCGCGACACCGTGCTGATCGCCCGCAACCTGGGCCCGGCCGAATTGCTCGAATACGACCGCCGGCGGCTGAAAGGCGTGCTGCTCGAAGAAGGCTCGCTGACCGCCCACATGACGATCGTCGCCCGAGCGATGGGCGTGCCGGTGGTCGGCCGGCTCAACGACATCCGCCACAGCGTCAACGAGCACGAGCCGATTCTCGTCGACGGCGACAACGGCAGCGTCATCATCCGCCCCAACCGCTCGCTGGCTGCCGGCTTCGACCACCGGATGGCCTTAAGCCAGAAGCGCCGCGCCCAGTTCGCCGCGGTCCGGTCGCTGCCCGCCGCGACCACCGACGGAGTGCCGATCAGCGTTATGGTCAATGCCGGCCTTGCCGAGGACGCCGCCGCGCTGGAGCTGACCGGCGGCGACGGCATCGGCCTGTTCCGCACCGAATTCCAGTTCCTGGTGTCGGCAACCTTGCCCGGCCGCGAACGCCAGCAGCGGCTGTACGCCAAGGTGCTGGACGCCGCCGGCGACCGGCCGGTGACCTTCCGCACCCTCGACATCGGCGGCGACAAGGCGCTGCCCTATCTCGCCGACGCCAGGAACGAGGCCGAGAACCCGGCGATGGGCTGGCGCGCGCTGCGCCTGTCGCTCGACCGCTCGACGCTGATGAAGGCGCAGGCGCGGGCGCTGATCGAGGCCACGGCCGGCCGCGTGCTGCGGGTGATGTTCCCAATGATTTCCGAGCCTTGGGAGTATGAAGAAGCCCGAGCGCTGATCGAGGAGCAGGTTGAGTGGGCGCGCAAGTCGAAGCGCAAGCTGCCCTCTCGAGTCGAGTTCGGCGCGATGCTGGAAGTGCCGAGCCTCGCGGAAATGCTCGATCAGCTCCTCCCGCGGGTCGATTTTTTGTCTATCGGCACCAATGACCTCACCCAGTTCCTGTTCGCGGCCGACCGCGCCGACCCGCGGCTGGCCGAGCGCTACGACTGGCTGAGCCCGGCGATTCTGAGATTCTTGAAGCGCGTGCTTGACGCCGCCCGGGCCTCCAATGTCCCGGTCCGGCTGTGCGGCGAGATGGGCGGCCGGCCGCTGGAGGCGATGGCGCTGATCGGCATCGGCGCCGAGAATTTCTCGATCACCCCGGCCGCGGTCGGGCCGATCAAGGCGATGGTCCGCTCGCTCGACGCGTCGGCGGTCCGCCACCGGCTCGACCAACTGCTTGCCCGGCCGCCCCGCAACCTGCGCAAGGCGCTCTCAGACTGGGCCCGCCGCCACTCCGTCGCGGTCCGCTGACGTTGGCTGACAAGGCACCGGTGAGCGTCTCACCGACGGTTGACACTCCGGCTGCACCCTTCGAGAGTGGTTGGATGGCGGGAAGAAAAAAAGGGCGGGCAATGGTCGAACCGATCGACGAACCGGTGGACGATCTGGCGGAACAGGAAGTCGCCACGGTCGGTCAGCGGCTGCGCGCCGCGCGCGAGCAAAAGGGCCTTTCGCTGGAGGATGTCGCGGCGCAAACGCGGATTCCGCGGCGGCACCTGGAAAGCCTCGAGAGCAGCGACTGGGACCGGCTGCCCGCGCCGACCTACACCAACGGATTCGCCAAAAGCTATGCGTCGACCGTGGGGCTCGACCGAGTCGAAATCGGCGACCAGCTGCGCAGCGAGATGGGCGGCCAGCGGCCAGCCACGGCGACCGAAGTGTTCGAGCCCGTCGATCCCGCCCGGACCATGCCCCGCTGGCTGGTGCTGGGCGCCATAGCGGCGATCCTCGTCATCGTGCTGCTGCTCAGTTGGCTCAACGAGCGATCGTTCCAGGGAACCGAGACGGCGGCAAGCGAGGACGCGGCCCCGGCGGCCCAATCTGCTCCCGCCGTGACCCCGGCAACGCCGCCCGCAGTTCCTGCCGCCCAGGGGCCAGTGGTGCTCACCGCCAACGAGCAGGTTTGGATCCAGGTCAGGGACGGTGCGACGACGCTCAAGGAGGGGTTGCTGGAGGCCGGGCAAAGCTTCGAGGTCCCGGCCGGCGCTACCGCTCCGGTGCTGATGACCGGCAAGCCGGAGGCGCTGCGGATCTCGGTCGGCACCGCCGACGCACCGCCGGTCGGGCCCGCGGCGACGACCGTCCGCAACGTCAGCCTGCGCGGCCCCGACCTGCTGCGCGGACCGGCCGCCGGAGCTCCGCCGGCCGTCCAGAACACCGCCGGCTAGCCGATTCATCGCCGCGAAAGCATGAGTTGGGCAGGTTTGCGATCCTTGTCACTCCCGGGGGAATCATGACGGCCAAAACGCTTCGTCTCACTCTAGCGGTTGCGGTACTTCTGGGTGTCGGCATGGCGCCCGCGCTTGCGCAGCGTCCGCCAACCCCGGAAGAAAGGATCGAGCGCCTCGAGAGGCAGCTGCGCCAGGTCCAGCGCCAGGTCTTCCCGCGGGGCCAGCCGGCCGATACCGCCGGCTTCTCGAGCGAGCCCGCCGCGACCCAATCCTCGTTCCGGACCCTCGACCAGCGCTTGAACGGCCTCGAGCGGCAGCTTGCCGACATCACCCGCCAGGCCGAAGAAAACGGCCACCGAATGACGGTCATGCAAGCCGAGCTGGCACGGCTGCAGACCGACC
The DNA here is from genome assembly GCA_035512655.1 of Sphingomicrobium sp. Taxonomy (GTDB): domain Bacteria; phylum Pseudomonadota; class Alphaproteobacteria; order Sphingomonadales; family Sphingomonadaceae; genus Sphingomicrobium. The sequence continues at coordinate 384,523 of DATKDM010000022.1, forward strand.
AGGAGGAACGGCTGGCGGCGCTCGAGCGAGCCGCCGCGACGGCTGCAACCGAAGGCGCGGCACCGGGCGTTGCGGCGACGGCAACTCCCGGCGGACCCGCAGCCACCACAAACGGCGCAGCCGGGTCGACGACGGTCGCGAACCCGGTCAATGCCGATGGCGGTCCGCCGGCAGCCGTCGCCGCCGACGACCCCGGCGAGCTGGCCTATGACGAAGGCTATGAATTGTGGCGTACCGGCAAATACGACCAGGCGATCACCTCGCTGCGGGCGTTCAGCTCCTCCTTTCCGAAGCATCGGCGGGCAAGCTGGGCCAATAATCTCGCCGGCCGCGCCTTGCTCGACAAGGGCGAACCGCGCGCGGCGGCCGAGGCGCTGCTTGCCAATTATCGGTCCAACCCGAAGGGAGAACGCGCCGCGGACAGCCTCTATTATCTCGGCCAGGCGCTGATGCAGCTCAACCAGCCCGGGCAAGCGTGCAAGGCCTATGCCGAGCTGGAAAGCGTCTACGCATCATCGCTGCGGGCCGAGCTCAAGCGGCTGCTTCCGAACGCCAAATCCGAAGCAAGCTGTAGCTAGACAGGTCCGCAGTCGGTATGGGCTCCTGCCTTCGCAGGAGCACGGCGATTTCATTGAGCCCCGATCCAACGCTGATCGCGCGCTTCGCCGGCGACCTTGATGCGCTGATCTCGCGAAGCGTGAAAATCGGCGTCGCCGTGTCCGGCGGTCCCGACAGCCTCGCGCTTCTGCTGCTCGCCGCCGCCGCTCGCCCGGAGCGGATCGAGGCCGCGACGGTCGATCACGCGCTGCGGCCCGAGAGCAAGGCCGAAGCCGAAATGGTCGCGGGGCTGTGCCGGCAGCTCGGCGTACCCCACGCCATCCTGACCCTCGACTGGCCCCGCGCTCCGGACCGCAATCTGCAGGCCCGCGCCCGCGATGCCCGTTATGCAAAGCTTGGCACGTGGGCGCTCGAGCGCGCCCTCACGGCCGTCGCCACTGCCCATCATCTCGACGACCAAGCCGAGACTCTGTTGATGCGGCTCGCGCGCGGCGCCGGGATCGGCGGGCTCGGCTCGGTCCGCACCCGGCGGCCGCTCGCCCGCGGAGTCCAGCTCGTCCGCCCGTTGCTCGGCTGGCGCAAGGCCGAACTTGCGGCGCTGGTCGCGAGCGCCGGGGTCGAGCCGGTCGACGACCCGTCCAACCGCGACCCGCGCCACGACCGGGTGCGGATGCGCGAATGGATCAGGCGCGCCGACTGGGCGGACCCGGAGCGGCTGGCGGCGAGTGCCTCGTGGCTCAACGAGGCCGACCAAGCGCTCGAATGGGCGCTTGCTCCACTCGCCGAAACGCGAGTCACGCGCGATGGAGCGGCTCTGGTCGTCGACGCCTCCGGAATCCCCCGCGAACTTCAGCGGCGGCTGCTGCTGGCCGCTTTCGCCGAGCTCGGCGCAAGCCGGCCGCGGGGTCCCGAGCTCGCCCGTGCGCTCGATGTGCTGCGCGCCGGCGGTAAGACCACGCTTGCCGGCCTCAAGCTCGACGGTGGACCCACCTGGCGCCTGCAACTCGCGCCGCCGCGGCGCTAAAGGGCCGTTGAGCCATTCACCCGGTTCTAAGCATTGCATTGTTATTGGGCCGCGAAGGACTATTTTAGGTGTCCGGCCGCCTCGGCCGCTACGCGAGAGATATGATGAGCGAGAAAAAGCCCGCCAATCCGTGGACCAGGAGCCTGCTGATCTGGGTCGGCGTGCTGTTCGGCCTGGTTCTCTTCGTCCAGATGATCGAGGGGCCGCGAGCCGCCGCGACCGAGGCGATCCCCTATTCCGAATTCATCCGCCAGGTCGACGAGGGGTCGGTGCGCTCGGTCACCACCGCGACCTCCTCCACCGGCAGCCAATTGATCACCGGCAAGCTCGCCAGCGGCGAGTCCTTCCGCACCCTCGCGCCGGCCGACGCGCAGGTCACCGACCGGCTCATCCAGCGCGGCGTCCAGGTCCAGGCCAAGGAGGCCGAGCAGTCGAGTTTCTGGCTGATCCTGCTCTATCAGTCGCTGCCGTTCCTGCTGATCCTCGGCATCAGCTTCTTCGTCATGCGCCAGATGCAGAAGAATGCAGGCTCCGGAGCGATGGGCTTCGGCAAGAGCCGCGCCCGGATGCTGACCCAAAAGGAAGGCCGGGTGACGTTCGCCGACGTCGCCGGCATCGACGAAGCTCGCGAGGAGCTCCAGGAGATCGTCGAATATCTGAAGGACCCCGGCAAGTTCGCGCGGCTGGGCGGCAAAATTCCCAAAGGCGCGCTGCTGGTCGGCTCGCCCGGCACCGGCAAGACGCTGCTCGCCCGCGCCATCGCCGGCGAGGCGGGCGTTCCGTTCTTCACCATCTCCGGCTCCGACTTCGTCGAGATGTTCGTCGGAGTCGGCGCGTCGCGGGTCCGCGACATGTTCGACCAGGCCAAGAAATCGGCGCCGTGCATCGTCTTCATCGACGAGAGCGACGCGGTCGGCCGCCATCGCGGCGCCGGCCTCGGCAACGGCAATGACGAGCGCGAACAGACCTTGAACCAGCTGCTGGTCGAGATGGACGGCTTCGAGGCCAACGAAGGCATCATCATCATCGCCGCGACCAACCGCCCCGACGTGCTCGACCCGGCGCTGCTGAGGCCCGGTCGGTTCGACCGCCAGGTGGTCGTCCCGCGCCCCGACATCGACGGGCGCGAGCAGATCCTCGGCGTGCACATGAAGAAGGTGCCGCTGGCGCCCGACGTCGATCCGCGGGTCATCGCGCGCGGCACGCCCGGTTTCTCCGGCGCCGACCTCGCCAACCTCGTCAACGTGGCCGCCCTGCTCGCCGCGCGGCGCGGCAAGCGGCTGGTCGCGATGAAGGAGTTCGAGGAGGCCAAGGACAAGGTGATGATGGGCACCGAGCGCAAGTCCATGGTCATGACCGAGGACGAGAAAAAGATGACCGCCTATCACGAGGCGGGGCACGCGATCGTCGCCATCAACGAGCCCGCGTCCGACCCGATCCACAAGGCGACGATCATCCCGCGCGGCCGCGCCCTGGGCATGGTCATGCGCCTGCCCGAGCGCGACAATTACAGCTATCACCGCGACAAAATGTACGCGAACCTCGCGGTGTCGATGGGCGGCCGCGTCGCCGAGGAAATCGTCTTCGGCTACGACAAGGTCAGCTCCGGCGCATCCTCCGACATCTCCTACGCGACCGGCCTCGCCCGCGACATGGTCACCCGCTGGGGCATGTCCGACGCCTTGGGTCCGCTGCAATATGCCGACGCCGACGAAGAGGTGTTCCTCGGCTATTCGGTCAACCGCCAGCGGCAGATGTCGGACGAGACCGCCCGGCTGATCGACAAGGAGATCCGCCGCGTCGTCGAGGAAGGCTACGAGCGCGCCAAGTTCCTTCTGAACGAACACCGCGAACAGCTCGAGACGCTGGCCAAGGCGCTGCTCGAATATGAGACGCTGAGCGGGGACGAGATCAAGGCCGTGCTGGCCGGCGGCACCATCGACCGCGGCGGCGCTTCCAAGCCAAGCCTCCCGGCGGCGGGCTCGTCGATCCCGAAGGCACGGCGCAAGCCGCGTGGCGTCGGCGGACCGGCATCCGCCGAGGCCTAGCTCCTAGCTCACTCCCACCGCGACCAGCAGCAGGGCAAAGGCCAGCACCGCGACGAAGGCGAAACTCACCAGCAGCGCCGTCCGCCACGCCGCGCCAATCCGCGTCAGGCCGTAGGCGCCTCTGAGCTGCAGGTACATGTGGATCGGCGGAACGACCAGCGCCAGCGCGGCGATGGTGCCGAGACCAGCAGCTGCGAGCAGCACCGCGGCGACGATCAGCATGGACATGAAGCTCAGCGAATAGGTGATGAAGACCGTGTGGTCGTAAAGGCGAAAGCGGCGGTTGAACGGGAACAGCAGCCACAGGAACGGGACCGAGAGCGGGATCAGCGCCCAGCTGAATTTGTACGAGTTGGTCTTGAGCTTGTAGACCAGAAGTTGCGGGTTCTGCCTCGCCCGCAAATAGGCATCCTCGAACCACTGGATGTTGTCGCTGCCGCCGGGGGCCGCACGGCGGATCACCGCATCGCTCACCCGGCCGTCGCGGATCGCCTCGAGCATCTCCATCTCGGCACGGGTCTCCCGAATCTGGGCGTCGACCGCAGCGGTCGAGGCTCCGCTCGCGACCGCATTGACCCGCGCCGCCTCGAGCCGGGCCAGCTTCGCTTGCTCGGCGCTGATGTCGACCTTGATCTCGGGGCGAATTTCACTGGTCGACGGACCAATGGCCGGGCCGGCGACGGTCAGGATCGCGAACATCAGGAAGACGGAAAACAGGAACAGCGCGATCGGCGACACGAAACGGACTCGCTGGCCGTCGATATACCGACGCGTCAGGGAACCGGGACGGCCGATGAGCAACGGCAAGGTGCGCCAGATCTTGCCTTCGAAATGCAGGACCCCGTGCACCAGGTCGTGGAAGAAACCGCCGAGGCTGCGGTGGACATGGGCCCGCTGGCCGCAATGGTGACAATATTCGCCGGCGAGCTCGGCGCCGCAATTGAGGCAGCGCGTCTCGTGCGTATGGCCGTCATCGCCCTCGCCCGCGCCGGGTTCGACCGCGCGCGCGACGAGGCCACCGGTCGCTGCATCACCTACGGCTTCCGGGTCCGGCATCGACACTCCCTCGCTGGCGCACATTAGGCAGTGCCGAGCGGCCATGCTAGCTGCTCGCACCGATGAAGCGCATCGGGCTACTCGGCGGATCGTTCAATCCGGCGCATCGCGGGCACCGCCGGATCAGCCTCGCCGCAATCGACGCGCTCGGCCTCGACGAAGTCTGGTGGCTGGTGTCGCCGGGCAACCCGCTCAAGTCCGATAAAGACATGGCGCCGTTCGAGGAACGATTGGACTCCGCGCGGCGAATGGCCCGGCGAGCGCCGATCCGGGTCAGCGATTTCGAGGCCCGGGCGGGCACCCGCTTCACGATCGATACGGTCGGCGCATTGCTTCAACGGCACCCGCGCGACCATTTCATCTGGCTGATGGGCGCCGACACGGTCGACCAATTCCATCGCTGGAAGCAATGGCGCGAGCTGGCGCGTACGCTGCCAATTGCGGTCATCTCCCGCCCCGGCTATGAAGGGGCTGCCCGCGCGGCGCGCGCGATGGGCTGGCTCAGACGGTTCGTCCGACCTTCGAGCCAGGCACGCAACTGGACGGATTGGAGTGCACCGGCGATTTTGCTGCTTCGCCTGCCGCCCGATCCGACTTCCGCCACCGCCTTACGCGCGCTTGACCCCAACTGGCACCGCCGTCCGCAAATTCGCAAACCCCGGACCGACGGCGTGCCATCTTCCGTCAGGAGACCACTTGCCCGATCGTCGCCCAGAGAGTCCGAATAAGGTGCCCGCCGCCAACGGTCGTCCTGCCGCCATTGAAGACCTCCACCGTCTCGTCCTTCAATCGCTCGACGACGACCAGGCCGTCGAGGTCATTTCGATCCCGCTGGCCGGCAAGTCGAGCATCGCCGACCATATGGTGATCGCGTCCGGGCGCTCGACTCGGCAGGTGGCATCGATGGCCACCAAGCTTGCGCAGCGGATCAAGGACGAGGTCGGCCGATCGCCGCGGGTCGAGGGGCTTCCTGCCGCCGACTGGGTGCTGATCGACGCCGGCGACGTGATCGTCCATCTGTTCAGGCCCGAGGTCCGCACCTTCTACAACCTCGAGCGGATGTGGGCGTTCGGTGACGACGCGCCGCCGCAGCGCAGCGCCGGCGCCGCCCCCGGCGCCTGAAGGATTTGCTGCTGCACATAATCGCCCGCGGCAAGATCGGCCGCTCCCCGGAAGCCGAACTCGTCGAACGCTATCTCAAGCGCATTTCCTGGCCGACCAAGGTGACGGAGCTTGGCGAACAGGCGCCGCTGCCGCCCGCCGCGCCCAACAGCGTCACCGTCGCCCTCGACGAGCGCGGCACGCCGCTGCCGTCGGCCGAATTTGCCGGCAAGCTGGAAGGCTGGCGCGACGCGGGCCGGCGCGACGTGCGTTTCCTGATCGGCGCGGCCGACGGACTCGGCGAGGCCGAGCGCCGAACCGCCGACCTGTTATGGTCGCTCGGCCCCGCGACCTGGCCGCACCTGCTGGTCCGGGCGATGCTTGCCGAGCAATTGTTCCGCGCGACTTCGATCCTTGCGAACCACCCCTATCATCGCGAAGGATGACCGCGATGCGCCGCTTTGCTCCATTGCTGCTCGCCGTCCCGCTGACGATCGCGGCGAGTGCGCCTGTCCAGCCGGCGTCCGAAACCATCGACCAGGCGCTCAAGCGCGCGCGGAGCGAGGCGCGGGCGGCGGACATCGAGGTCCGCCGGCTCGAGCAGGCGGCGGGCCGGGCGCGCGGCGAGGCGGCCCGGCTGCGCGCGCTCCAGTCGGCAGCGGCCGGTGCAATTCTGGCCGCCGAAGCCCGGATCAGCGCCGCCGATGCCGAGCGGCGGATGATCGCGGCCCAGCTCGCCGCGCGGCGCCAGCGCCTTCAGCAGCAGCAGCAGCCGGTCGCCTCGTTGCTGGCTGGGCTGGTGATGATGGCGCGGCGCCCGCCGCTGCTCGCTCTGGCCAGCGATTCGAGCATGGAAGAATTCGTCCGGGTGCGCCTGCTGCTCGATTCCAGCCTGCCGGTGATCCGCGAGCGAACTGCGGCGCTCTCCGCCGAGCTGGCCGAAGGACAACGGCTGGAGAGCGCCGCCATCGCCGCTCGTGAGGCTCTGGCGCGCAGCCGCGACGAGCTCGCCGGCCGGCGGCGCGAGTTCGCCCAGCTCGAGGCCCGGGCATTGCGCTCCGCGGCGCTCAGCGGCAGCGCCGCGATCGGCGCCGGCGACGTCGCGCTGGCGATGGGCGAGGACATCGAGAAGCTCGCCGGCGAAGCCCGGCGCAGCCGTTCGGCGGCGCAGGTCGCGGCCGAGCTTGCCGCGCTCGGCCCCGCCCCGGCGCGGCCAGGACCAGCCGAAGGCCGGCCGCCGCGGCCGCCGCTTTCCTACCGGCTCCCGGCCGACGCCCGAGTCGTAGAGGGACTTGGCGAGGTCAGCCCCAGCGGGGTGCGCTCGCGCGGCCTGACGCTGGCCACCCGCCGCGGCGCCGAGGTGACCGTGCCGGCCGCCGGGATCATCCGCTTCGCCGGACCGTTTCGAGACTATGACGGCATTGCCATCATCGATCACGGCGGCGGCTGGATGAGCCTGATCATCAACGTCGCCTCGCAGCTGCGGCCCGGCACTCGGGTCGCTGTCGGCGATCGGCTCGGCCGGGCGCTGGGTCCACTCGGCGTGGAATTGTCCCAAAATGGGCGACATGCCTCGCCGGCCCTAATCGCAGGTTCATCTGCAAGTCTGTCAAATGGAGCGAAAGGCGGCTAGTCTGGAGCCGCTGCGAACAGGACGTACGATCATGACCATGACCCGCAAACTGCTTCCGCCGCTCGCCCTCGTCGGCGCGCTGGCGCTCGTCCCGATCACCACCAGCTCCCTCGCCGCGGCCGACGTCGCCAATTACGAGGAGCTCGAGACGTTCATGAGCGTCTACGAGCGGGTCAAGGCCAATTACGTCGACCCGGTCGACGATCACACGCTGATCAAGGGCGCCATCGACGGCATGCTGGCGGCGCTCGATCCCCACTCGAGCTATGCCGAAGCGTCGGACTTCCAGACTTTGCGGACCACCACCGACGGCAATTACGGCGGCCTCGGCCTGACCGTTTCGACCGAGGACGGGGCGGTCAAGGTTGTCTCGCCGACCGAGGACACGCCGGCGTGGCGCGCCGGCATCAAGTCCGGCGACTTCATCACCCACATCAACAGCGAGCTGTTGTACGGGCTGACCCTCGACGAGGCGGTCGAAAAGATGCGCGGCGCGCCGGGCACCGCCATCAAGCTGTCGATCGTGCGCCCCGGCCGCGACAAGCCATTCGACGTCAGCCTGGTCCGCGAGCGCATCCAGCTTCGCCCGGTCAAATGGGAGATCAAGGACGGCGTCGGGATCATCAACATCAACACCTTTGCCGCCAATACCGGCGACGCCACCAAGGCGGCGCTGGTCGCGATCGACAAGGCCACCGGCGGTCGCCCGCTGGGCTATGTCGTCGACTTGCGCTCGAACCCGGGCGGCCTGCTCGACCAGGCGATCGAGGTCAGCGACGCGTTCCTCGACCATGGTGAAATCGTCTCGCAGCGCGGCCGCGAGAAGGACGACATCGAGCGCTATTACGCCAAGCCGGGCGACATGGCGCACGGCCTTCCGGTCGTCGTCCTGGTCGATGCCGGCAGCGCGTCGGCGGCCGAAATCGTCGCCGGAGCGCTGCAGGATCAGCGCCGCGCGATCGTCATGGGCGAGCGCAGCTTCGGCAAGGGCTCGGTCCAGACGGTCGTCCAGACCGGTCCGCAAAGCGCTTTGCGGCTGACCACCGCCCGCTATTACACGCCGTCGGGCAAGTCGGTTCAGGCCGGCGGAATCGATCCCGACATCGCGGTCCCGCAGCTATCCGATCCCGATTATAAGGACCGGCCGCGGGTCCGCGAGGCGGACCTTCGCCGCCACCTCATCAGCCAGGCCAAGGCCGACGACAAATTGCTCGAGCACGACGACACCGTCGACCCGCGCTTCGCGGCGACCGCCGCTGAGCTCGATAAGGCGGGGGTCGAGGACTTCCAGCTCGAATATGCGGTCAAGACGCTCCGGCGGCTTGCTCCGCGCGCCCCGACGCTCGCCTCGGCCGGCGCCCGTCCCAAGTCGCGCTAGGCCAAGCACCGGTCCATGAGCGAGGCGACCCTTGCCCGGCAGTCGGCGAGCGAAGTGCCGTCGCCACCGGCAATTGCGCGGTGGATTGCGCTACTGCTCCCGGCCGCATTGCTCGGCGGCGCGCTCGGCTCGCAGTATCTGGGCGGTCTGGCGCCCTGCGAGATGTGCTACTGGCAGCGCTGGCCGCACGGTGCCGCGATCCTGTTTGCGGCGCTCGCCTTCACCGCTCCGTCGAGCGCCGAGAGATCGCGCATGCTGACCCTGCTGGCGGCCGCGGCGATCGCAGTTTCGGGCGCCATCGGCGTCTATCACGCCGGGGTCGAGCTGGGCATTTTCGAAGGCCTGACCACCTGCACCGCGACCGCGGCGGGAGCCAGCACGGCCGACCTTCTCAACGCCATCATGAAAGCCCCCATCGTCCGCTGCGACCAGGTCCAGTTCGCGTTCCTCGGGATTTCGATGGCCGGCTGGAACGCCATCCTTTCGCTCAGCGGAGCCGGGCTGATCGCCTGGCTGACCCTGAAGGCGCGAACCGCATGACCGGCTGGCACCCCGGCGACCGGCTACCCGACCGAGCGTCGATGCTGCGCGTCAACCAGGCCGGCGAATATGGCGCGACCCGCATCTATGCCGGCCAGCTTGCCGTGCTTCGCGACAATTCCGCGGCGTCCAAGCTGATCGCGCGGATGAATGGGCAGGAGCAGCGGCATCTCGAGCGCTTCAACCAGCTGATGGCTGAGCGGCAGGTCAGGCCGACGGCGCTCCAGCCGGTCTGGAACGTCGCCGGATTCGCGCTTGGCGCCGCCACCGCGCTGATGTCCGAAGAAGCGGCGATGGCGTGCACCGACGCCGTCGAGACGGAGATCGATCGCCATTATGGCCGCCAGCTCGAGGAGCTCGGCGATGACGACCCTGAATTCGCCGCCGACATCGCGGCATTTCGCGCCGAGGAAATCGAGCATCGCGATTCGGCTCGCGAGGCTGGCGCCGCACAAGCTTTCGGCTATCCTGTGCTGACGGCGACAGTCCGTGCAGCATGCCGGTTGGCGATCGGTCTTTCGAAACGGATTTGAGGAACTTCTGCTGGCTCTCGCCCGCTTTAAACGCTTGAAAGGATGTCTTTAGACATGACGAAATTGATCTTCCCGCTCGCCGCGACCGCCGCCCTGGCCGGCGGCCTCGCCGCGCTGTCGGCGCCGGCCATCGGGCAAACTGGCGGCCGGATCAGCGAGATCATCGTCTACGGAGACGATCCGTGCCCGCGCTCGACCGACGACGAGGTGGTGGTCTGCGCGCGCAAGCCCGAAACCGAGCGCTACCGGATACCCGAGGAGTACCGCAGCAGCGGGCCTCGCCAGACCCGCGAGGCGTGGGCCAACAAGGCGCGCGCGCTGGAGACCGTCGGTGCGACCGGGATCAACAGCTGCTCGCCCGTCGGGCCGGCCGGCTTCACCGGGTGCCTGACGCAAGTCATCAAGCAGGCCCAAGCCGAGACCGGCGAAGCGATCGACCAGGGCACCGCGCCCGAGCAATAAGACCAGAGCTTCGCCGGCCTAGGCTTTCGACTTCTCCGCTTCGATCCAGGCTTCGATCTGCGCCTCGAGCGCGTCGAGCGGCACCGATCCCTGGCCCAGCACGGCGTCGTGGAAGCGGCGCAGGTCGAACTTGCCCCCCAGTTCCTTTTCCGCCCGCGCCCTCAGCTCGCGAATCTTGAGCTCGCCGATCTTGTAAGCCAGCGCCTGGCCGGGGTTGGCGATGTAGCGGTTGACCTCGGCCTCGATGTTGGCCGGCGACAGCGCCGTATTGTCGAGCATGTAGGCCACCGCTTGCTCCTTCGGCCAACCCTTGGCGTGCAATCCGGTGTCGACCACCAGCCGAGTCGCGCGCCACATCTCATACGACAGCCGACCCATGTCCTTGTCGGGCGTGTCGTACAGGCCCATTTCGATGCCGAGCCGCTCCGAATAGAGGCCCCAGCCCTCGACGAATGCGGTGAAAAAGGTCCCGTGGCGGCGCCAATCGGGCATCGGCAGCTCCTGCTGCAGCGCGATCTGCTGATGGTGTCCCGGCACCGCCTCGTGAACCGTCAGCGCCGGGACCTCCCACAGCGGCCGCTGGTCGAGTTTCGAGGTATTGACGAAATAGAAGCCGGCGATCCCCTGCTCGGGCGAGCCGCTGTTGTAATAAGCGGTGGTCGTGCCCGGCGCGATCTCGGGCGGGATTTCCTTGATCCCGTACGGAAGGCGCGGAAGCACGGTGAACAGGCCCGGCATCTTGCCGTCGATCGTCTTCGCCACTCGGGCGACCGCGGCCATCAGCTCTTCGGGCGTTTTCGCATAATATTTGGGGTTGGTGCGAAGGTCGTCGATGAACGCCTCGCGGCTCGCGAAACCCGCCTTGCGCGCGACCTCGTCCATCTCCGCGCGGATCCGCTTGACTTCGGCCAGGCCAAGCTCGTGAATCTCATCGGCGGTCCTCGCCGTGGTCGTCATCTGGCGGATACGGTAATTGTAGAAAGCGGCTCCGTTAGGCTGCGCCGAAACGCCCACCGTCGGGTTGCATTTGGGCGCGTACTGGGTCCGGTACCAGTCGAGGTGCTTGGCATATGCGGAGCGCAGGTCGCCGCCGATCAACGCTTTGGCGCGCGCCTGAAGATCGGCCCATTGGGCGGCGCCGACGGTCGCCGGGCGGTCGGCCGCGAACGGCGCGTAAAGCCGCGACTGGGTCGGGTCGGCGGGGATGACCCCGCTGATGGTGCTCTCGAACCCGCCCATCGCCGCGCACGGCAGCGTATAGCCCTCGTTGATCGCGCGCGAGCTGATCCGCAGCGCCTCGTCGTTATAGGCCGGGTATTGCGCCAGCCGCTTCAGGTAGTTCTCGTAATCGGCGGTGGTGCGGAAGGTGAGGCTTTCGCTCAAGCCGGCGATGCTCTGGTGCCAGCCCGACCGGTTGCTGAACAGCATCATCCGCTGGCCGAAGCGGTTGCCCTCGATTGCCTCCTCAAGGCCGCGCTTGAGGATCGCCTTGTTGACCCGGTCGGCCGGCGCCAGGCCGGCGTCCGCAATCGCGTTGAGCCGGGCAAGAAACCGCGCCGCCTCGGCGGCCCGCCGATCCTCGGCGGCAAGGCTGTCGTCGCCGAGCCTGGCATCATATTCGCGGTGCCCGAGCGACGACGCGAAGGTCGGGGATTCGCGCAGCACGAACGCCCAATATTCGTCGGTCAGGGCCTTGAAGTCCTCGGCCGGGCCGGCGGTTGCGGGCGTTGCGGCGGTGAGCGCGGCGGCGGCGGCAAATGCAAGCGAACGATAGCGCATCCTGTGTGATTCCTCCCCGAAAGATTTGCGTCAGGCTAAGCGGCGGCGCGCCGGTGCGCAAACCGGCATTCGACGGATGGATGTCGCTGCAGCGTTTTTGCCTCCGCTGCGTTCGACCGCATGGCGCTTTGCGTCTGCAAGCTGAGAGGAACTCGAAGGAATGTCCGCGCTCGAAGCCATGACTGCGATTGCCGTCGGATGAGCACCGCCTCGCCGATCCCCGACGACCTTGCCCGCGAGAGCAAGTTCAAGAACCTGACGCGGGTCGGATTCCTGGCCCGCGGATTACTCTACATCGTCATTGCCTTTCTGGTCATCGGCACCGGACGTACCGAAGACCTGACCGGCGCGCTCGAATATCTCAACGCGGGGTCCGGCCGCGTGATGCTGATCGGAATGGCCGCGGGCATGGCGACCTATGGGCTGTGGCGGCTGGCCGACGCGGCCTTCGCCATCGAGCACCCCGGCGGGGACCGCAAGGCGCTGGTCAAACGTGGCGGAGCCGGGCTGGTCGGCATGATCTATCTGTATCTCGCCTACAAAGCGGCGGCGATCCTGCTCGACGGCGGTGCCGGCCAGGCCACGACCCAGCAGCAGGCCGATACCGTGCTCGACCTTCCGGGCGGCCAATTTGTTCTGGCGTTTGCCGCGCTCGTGCTGGCGGCCGCCGGCGCCTACCAGCTCCACAGCGCCGCGACCTGCTCGTTCCTGATGCGGCTCGACGCCGCCGCCCAGGCGCCCCTCGTCAAATGGCTCGGACGGATCGGCTACGCATCACGCGGCGTGATCTTCCTCGCCGTCGCCTTGCTCATCGCCCGCGCCGCCATCGACGATCAATCGACCGAAGCGGGCGGCATGGAGCAGGTGCTCGACTTGCTGTCCGGACCGTTGCTCTACGCGGTCGCTGCCGGCCTGATGCTGTTCGGCGCGTTCAGCATCGTCGAAGCACGCTACCGCCGGATCCACGAGCCCCACATCGATCGGATCAAGCAGGACGTGCGCGACGGACTGAGCGGCTGAGAAACGAGGCCCAAATCCCCACCGTGGATCGAACCTAAATCCCGAAACGCAGGGTCGCCTTTACCGTCCGCGGCGCGCCCGGGGCGATGTTGTTGTCGTTGTGCGCGGTCGGGAAATAGTCGGCTCCGAAGACATTCTCGACGTTGACCTGCGCCTCGACCCCTCGGCTCAGCTCGTAGAAGGCGGCCGCGTCGACCCGCGCGTAGCCGGGCAGCTTCACATCGTTGCTGATCGACGCGTAGGATTTGGTGCGGCCGATGATGCCGAGGCCGAGGCCGAGCGCCTCCGAGACATCGTAGCGGTTCCACAGCGAGAAGCTGTGGCGCGGCACCAGCGGCACTTCGCGCCCTTCGGGAGCCGCGGTCGTGGTCTTCGTGATCCTGGCCTTCTGCCACGCATAGCCCGCCGAAACCTGCCAGCGGTCGCTGATGCTGCGCTCGAGCCCGAGCTCGAGTCCGCGGCTGCGCTGGGCGCCCGTGAGCACGACCAAATCGTCCTGGTCGCGCGCCTGGGTGTTGGTGCGATCGAGCTGGTAGAGCGCGGCGGTGGCGAGGAGGCCCTCGATCGGCTCCCACTTGGCGCCGATCTCGTAATTGTCGAACCGCTCGGGCTTCAGCGCGTCGGTCGTCGACGTCAGGCCGCTGAACTGCTCGCCGGACTGGGGCAGGTACGAACGGCTGTAGCCGGCATAGAGCGAAAGGTTCGGGCGCGGCTTGACGATCAGTCCGAGCCGCGGCGAAACCAATGTGTCGGTGCGGCTGAAGTCGCTGCCCGCGGGGCGAAGATCGTCGACTTTGAGCTTGAAGCGATCGAGGCGCAGGCCGGCGACAATCTCGAACATCGGCGACAGGCGGATCTGGTCCTGGATGTAGGCCGCCGCAATCGTCGCGCGGGTGCGGTTGTCGGCATCGCTCGCCGAGGGGGCGAAGGTCACCGTGGCGTCGACGGTCGGGTCGCTCAGCGGAACGCGATTGCCGCCGGCGATCGAGCCGCTCAAGCGAAGGTTGCGCGATTTCTGGCGGCCGAGCTCGACGCCGACCAGCAGCGTCTGGTCGATCCCCGCCAGCCGGCCCTCCCAGACCAGGTCGGTCTGGTTGAACAAGTTCCGCCGGTCGTTCCGGCTGTTGTAGGCGCCGAGGACCACTTCGCCGGCGGCCTCGTCGAGAATGCTCGGAAAGACGTTCTGGTAGAATTTGTCATAGTCGCCGTAGAGGGTTCGGTTGCGTAGCGTCAGGCCGTCGCCGAACTGGTGCTCGATGCCCAGGGTCGCGAGATGGACGTCGGCCTTGGCGAAACTGAGGTCCGGGTCGCCGAAGAAACTGCGGTCGAACCCGTCGAGCGGCGCGTCGCCGTTCGCGGGGATTCCGCGGTCCGTGGTCCGGCGGTCGTGGAGATATTCGTAGGACAGGTCGATGCGGGTCGCCGGCCCGGCGAGCAGCGCCACCGTCGGGTTCAGCGCATAGCGCTCGAGGTCGACGTGGCGACGGAAGCTGGCGCCGTTCTCATAGACCCCGTTGACGCGGATGCCCGCGCCGGTTCCGAGCGGCTGGTCGAGGTCGCCGCTCAGCCGAACGCCCCCCTCGCCGTCACCGGAGGCCAGGAACTCGCGATAGTGAGCGAGGCCCGAGCGCTTGGTCACCCGGTTGACGACCCCACCGCCGCCGCCGCGGCCGAAGATCATCGCATTGGCGCCGCGCAGCACTTCGACCCGATCGACGTTGTAGAGGTCGCGCGAATATTGGACGTCGTCGCGGATTCCATCGACGAAGAAGTCGGCGGTGGTGTTGTTGCCGCGCAGCGTGAACTGGTCGCGATTGCCCTCGCCGGTCCCCGGCGTCGCGCCGGGAACGAAGGTCAGCACGTCGGCGATCGAGCGCAGCGCCTGGTCCTCGATCTGGCTTTCGGAGATCACCGTCAGGGCCTGCGGGATGTCCTTGATGTCGGTCAGCGTCCGGGTCGCGGTGCGGGTCGAGCGAACGCCATATTCGCCGCGCTGGCCGGTAATGATGATGGGGTCGCTCGAATCGGCCATTTCGATGCTGTCGGCGGCTTCGGCGGCCAGCGTCGGGGCGGAGCCGCAAAGCAGCAAGGCGGCGAATGAATATCGGCTCAGGTTTCTCATCACCGGCCGACTATCGTTAATGATAGTCATTCGCAATAGCAGATGTGAAGATTGTTTAGCTGCGGCGTGAAAGACGCAGCGGCATTCCTCCCGCTGGTCGCAGCGTCACGGCTCCGGACATCGCTACCGTTTGGCCAGGCGTCGACGAGAAGCGCCACCCGCCAAGCCAGATGGCGAGGATGCTGAGCGCTTCCGCAATCGCAAAGCGCGCTCCGACGCACGTTCGTGGACCGCCCCCGAACGGGATGTACTGGAAGCGATGCAGGTCTTTCCTGCGTTCGGCCGAAAAGCGCGTGTGATCGAACGCATCGGGATCGTCCCACAGCTTCTCGTGGCGGTGGAGCAGCCACGGCCAGATGGACACCAGGTCACCCTTGCGGATCTCATGCTCGCCAAGCTGGTCGTCGGCCACCGCTTCGCGATCGAAGCGCGGCGCCGATGGGTAGAGGCGCAGCGATTCCTCGACGATCATGCGCAGCAGCGGCAACCGCTCCGGCAACGCCGAGTCCGTTCCCGCGGCCAGCGCCTCGGCCGCTTCCGCCGCAGCGCGGTCCTGGAGCTCCGGCTGCTCCGCCAGCAGGAAGAGCGTCCACGTCACGGCATTCGCCGTGGTCTCATGGCCGGCAAGGTAGAAGGTCGCGGCATTGTCGACGGCGAGCTCGATCGCCTCTTCGGCCGGAAAGCGCTCGCGAAGAGCGTGGATCATGCGTGTGACGAAATCGTCTGGCGCGCCGCCGGCCAGCCGCTCGCGAACCAGCGTGCTCAGCGTCCGGCGCAGGTAGATCTGGCCGCGCCGCCCGCGGTAGCCGCGCCGGCTAACGGGGATCAGCGGGAGGTTGAGCAGCACCAGGAGGCGCGCCTCGCTGACCCCGGCCAGCGCCGCCGCGATATGGGCCATGGCCTCCGGGCTGGTCAGTCGCGGGTCGCCGCTGAACAGCGCCCGGGAGATGATCTGCATGGTCGCGGCAGTCGCTTCACGGGCAACGTCGCGGGTGCCTTCGCTCCAGCCGGCGGCGGCCTCCTGCGTCACCTCGGCGAATTCCGGCACCAGCGCATCGACCGCCGGCGGAGTGAAGCTCGCGGCGACGATTTTCCGTTGCTCGCGCCACAAGCCGCCGTCGGAGCTCAGCAGCCCGCGCCCGATGACCGGCGCCAGCAGCCGCTTCACCAGCCGCGGCTTTTGGTAGTTGGCGGCATTGTCGAGCAGCACGCGCTGGACCGAGTCGGGCTCGAGCGCGATGTGCACCCGGTAGCCGAGCACGTTGCGAATGAGATGAGGCTCGCGAAAGGCGCGCTCCGACCAGCCGTACACCAATGTCCGGGCGCGCTCGCCGATAAAGCCGCGCCACACCGGGACCGGGCCGCGGCCGCGGCTTGGATAGGGCGGGACGAAGCGCGCAGTCATTGCGGGGCGGCGCTCACTCGGCCGCAAGCAGGGTCGCGGCGCTAAGGTCGACCGAGACGAGCCGGCTGATGCCTTTTTCGATCATCGTCACTCCGTAGAGCCGGTGCATGCGGCTCATGGTCACCGCGTTGTGGGTGACGATCAGGTAGCGGGTGTCGGTCTCCTGGGTCATCCGCTCGAGCAAGTCGCAAAAGCGCTCGACGTTGGCGTCGTCCAATGGCGCGTCGACCTCGTCGAGCACACAGATCGGCGCCGGGTTGGTCAGGAACAAGGCGAAAATCAGCGCGATCGCGGTCAACGCCTGCTCGCCGCCCGACAGCAAAGTCAACGCCGACAGCCGCTTGCCCGGCGGCTGCGCCATGATCTCCAGCCCGGCTTCCAGCGGATCGTCGCTCTCGACCAATTCGAGATGCGCCTGGCCGCCGTCGAACAGGGTCCGGAACAGGCTGCGGAAGTGCGCGTCGACTTTTTCGTAGGCCGCAAGCAGCCGCACCCGGCCTTCGCGGTTGAGGCTTCCGATCGAACCCCGCAGCCGGTGGATCGCCTGCGTCAGCTCTTCGGCCTCGGCGGCGCCGCTGGTCCGCGCTTCGTCGATCTCGGCGAGTTCCTGCTCGGCGACCAAATTGACCGGCCCGAGGCGCTCGCGGTCGGCGGTCAGTTTTTCCAGCTGTGCCGTTTCGGCGTCCGGGTCGCGGACCTCGTCGGGGTCGAAGCCCAGTTTCTCGGGCAGCCGCTGCGGCACGCATTCGAAGCGCTCGACGCAGATCCGCGCATATTCGGCGCTGCGGGCCTGCTGCGCCTCGGCCCGGGCCGCGCTCGCGGCACGGGTTTCGCGCGCCGCGGCCAGTTCCTCGCTTCCGCCAGCGAGCGCGCCGGCCGCCTCGGCGACCGAGCGCTCGGCCTGCTGCTCGGCGGCCGCCGCTTCGGCGACGCTGGACTGGTTGCCGGCGATCGCCAGCTCGAGCTCGCCGATTTCGGTATCGAGGCGGTCGGGTTCGGACTGCAGCGCCGAGCGCTCGGTAGCCTGGCTTTCCTGCCGTTCGATCGCCAGCGCGAGCCGCGCCTCGGCGTCGCTGTGGCGCTTGCGCCATTCGCTTTGCTCACGTCCCGCCGCGCCGTGGCGCTCGCGGTCGGATGCGGTCTCGCGCGCCCGGGTGGCGGCCTCGGCGCGCTTGTCGGCGACGGCATTCGCGGCCTCGCTGGCCCGAGCGCGCGCGCGCTCGAGCTCCTGCTCGAGCTCGGCGGGGTCGGCGAGGGCGGCGAGCGCGGCTTCCCCAGCCGTGACAGATTGAGCCGCCGCCTCGAGCACCGGGGCGAGGTCCTCCAGGCGCTGGCCGAGCGCAGTGCGCTGCGCCTCGAGCCGCTCGAGCGCGGCAGCGGCGCTGTCCCCCGCCCGCCCCGCCTCGCGCGCCTCCCTTTCGGCCTCAGCGGCGGCGGTTCGCGCCGCTTCGCCGGCGCCGCGAAACTCCTCAACCGCTGTGATCGCCGAGTCGCGCTCCTGCTTGGCGCCGGTCAGCGCTTGCTCGAGCGCCGGAAGCTCGCCCGCCAGCTCGGCCAGCCGGTTCGACCGGATCAGGCGCTCGGCCGCGGCGGCCCCGCCGCCAGTCGAGACGAAACCGTCCCAGCGGCGCAAGCGGCCGTCGCGGGTGACCAGCCGCTGGCCGACGGCGAGTGGCTGACCATGGTCCTCGTCGCACACGCCGACCTGCCGGAGCCGCCGCTCGAGCTCCGGCGGAGTCCGGACGTGTTTCGCGAGCGGACTGAGCCCGTCCGCCAGCGCCGGATCGCCGGCCGAGGGCTCGCTCCCTTGCCAGCGGCGCGGCGAATCGCCGCCGATCGCGGCATCGGCGTCTTCGCCCAATGCAGCGGCCAACGCCCGTTCGAAGCCCGGCTCGGCCGCGAGGCTGGCAATCGCTGCCCCGCCGCCATGATCGAGCGCGCGAGCAAGGGCGTCATGCTCGGACCGTCCGGCGGAGAACGCCGCCCGGGCGGCAGCGAGCGCGCTTTCGGCCGAATCGCGCCGATCGGCGGCCGCAGTCCGGCCCTCGTCGGCCTCGGCCCGCCTCTTGTCCGCGTCGGCCAGGGCCTTGGCGGCCGCATTCGCCCGCCGCTCGGCTTCATCGCGGGTGCGGACCTGCTCGCTTCCGTCGCCAAGCGCGTCGCGCTGCTCCGCCAGCCGTGCCCGCTCCTGCTCGGTGCGCGCGAGCTGTGCCTGCGCGGCCTCGCGCGCGGCCTCGGCGACCCGCCGCTCGGCGCGCATCGCCGCCTGCCGAGCGAGCAGCTCGGCGAGCCCCGCTTCGGCTTCGCGTGAAGCGGCTTCGACCTTGCCGAGTTCGGCGGCGATGCGCGCCGCGATCGCTTCCGCGTCGACCAGCCGCCGCTCGATCGCGTCGCGCTCCTCGCCGAGCTGGTCGATCGCCCGCGCGGCGTCGGCCTGCAGCGCTTGTTCGCGCTGGATGTCGGCGGCGAGCGACACGTCGAGCCGCGCGAGCTCCTCCAGGCGCCGCAAAGCCGTGTCCCGCCGCGCCCGGGCCGCGGCCAGCTGGTGGGCAAGGTTGAGCGCCGCATCGCGAGCCTCGCCCAGCTCGCTCCGCCGCCGCGCCAATATCGCGTTCGCCTGCTCGTGCCTGGACTGCGCTTCGGCGACAGCGGTCTGGAGCGTCGCTACCTGCTCGCCGGCCGCGCTTGCCGCCTGGCTGGCGTTGGCGGCGGCGCGATCCGCCTCAGCCCAGCGAGCATGCACGAGCCGCGCCTCGACGGCACGGATCTTGTCGCTCAACTGGCGATAGCGCTCGGCGGCTCGCGCCTGCCTGCGCAGCGCTCCGGCGCGCGATTCCTGCTCGGCGAGGATTTCGCCGAGCCGGGCAAGGTTGGCCTCGGTCGCCCGAAGTTTCTGCTCGGCGTCCTTGCGGCGCGCGTGCAGGCCGGCGATCCCCGCCGCTTCCTCGAGCATCATGCGGCGCTCGGTCGGCTTGGCGGCGATCACCGAGCCGATTCGGCCCTGGCTGACCAGCGCCGGCGAATGGGCGCCGGTGGCGGCGTCGGCGAACAGCAAAGCGACGTCCTTGGCGCGAACATCGCGGCCGTCGATCCGGTAGGCCGAGCCGGCGCCGCGCTCGATCCGCCGGGTGACCTCGCTCTCTCCGGCCCGGCCGTCGTCGCCGCCGCCCGCGGCTTCGCCGGCGTCGCGTTCGACCAGGATCGAGACTTCGGCGAAATCGCGCGGCGGGCGGGTCGCGGTGCCGGCGAAGATGACGTCGTCCATGCCGCCGCCGCGCATCGACTTGGGGCTGCCCTCGCCCATCGCCCAGCGGATCGCTTCCAAAAGGTTCGACTTGCCGCAGCCGTTCGGCCCGACGATGCCGGTCAACCCCGGCTCGACGCGAAGTTCGGACGGCTCGACGAAGCTCTTGAAGCCGCTGAGCTTCAGCCGCCGGATCTTCAACGCACTACTCCCCCATCAAGCCCTTCAGTCGCCGACCACTTTGCCGAGTTCCGCGTCGAGGATCTCCCAGGTCGCGCCCTTGACCAGTTCGCCATTGATCACGAACGACGGCGTGCCCGCGAACTCCGGATGCTCGGTGGTCGCGTCGCTGTTCATCTGCACGAGCCGGTTAACCTCGGCCTGGCTGGTCAGGCAGGCGGTGGACTTGGCGGTCGGAACGCCGCGCATCGCCGCCCATTGCTGGAATCCGGCGAGCTTTGCGGCTTCGACGAACTGCCGGTCGGGACCGAGGCCCATCAGCGCCTGATGTTGTTCCGCGGGGATCGTTTGCAGCCTCTGGAGCCAGTTGGCCTGGTCCTTGAACAGCGCCCGGGTCAACGGGAAGAAGCCCTGGGGCCCATTGCAACGCGCGATCAGCGCGCCGGCGACATCGAAGGTGTCGCGGACGTAGTTGCGAAATTCGTAGGCGACGCGGCCGGTCTTGACATATTTTTCGGTCAGTTTCGGGACCCCCTCCTCGTCGAACGTCGCGCAATGCGGGCAGGTCATCGAGGCGTATTCGACCAGTTTCACCGCCGCGTTCGGATTGCCCATCTGGTATCCACCCGCCGGAGTCGCAGTCACGACCTCGGTCCAGTCGCCGCCCTCCGGCGGCGCGACCGCTTCGACCTTGGTTCCTGCGGACGCGCCCGATTCGCTGCTGCGTTCGGAATTGCAGGCGCCGGTGGCGAAAATCGCCGCGACCGCGACGGCAAGATGGGTGGGCTTCATCGCTTCATTTACTCCGGTTGATGACGGGAACGGGATGGTCTTCGGGATTGTCGAGGGACGGCGGGCCATCGCTCGAGTCGAGGCGGGCGGCCAGCGATTCCAGGCAGGCGCGAAGCTCGGGGTCGGCGATCTGGCGAAGCCCTTCGCCCAGTTCTTTCGGGACGACGCGAAGCTCGGGCCGCTTGAACGGCTCCGCAGCAGCCGGCGGCCGGCCCTGGCGGAACACCAGACGGTTGACCGCCTCATAGCCGAAGAAGCGGTTGACGCGCTCGACGATCAGCGGTGTCAAATGCTGCATAAGCGGCGCGTGGGCGCCTTCGACGAGCAGGGTCAGCACACCGCCGGATTTGCGCCCCGCCGGGAAGCGGATCGATTCCGGCGACGAGACCTTTGCGTAGCGCTCGCCGACGATCTCGGCCCAGCGGCTGACCACCGCGCCCTGGATGAAGCCGAACCGCTTGAACGCGGTGCCGCCGATCTTGCCGAGGATATCGCCGGCTGACCGCGCCCGGCCGCCGCGCGGGACGTCGCTATCGCCTGGGGTGGGCCGGGGGGTCTTCGCCATCGCGGGCGACCATGCCATAGCCGGAGCGTGCCCGCCAATGCCGCAAATCGCTTGATTGCACATTATCTCGGCCACGCCCGGTGCCTTCCGTGGCGGGCGCTGCCCGGCGAGCCGCGGTCCGACCCGTACCTGGTGTGGCTGAGCGAGGTCATGCTGCAGCAGACCACGGTCGCGGCCGTCACTCCGCGGTTCGAGCGGTTCGTCCGCCGCTGGCCGACCGTCGAGGCGCTTGCCCGGGCGAGCGATAAGGACATCCTCGCCGAATGGGCGGGGCTCGGCTATTACGCCCGAGCCCGAAACCTGATCGCCTGCGCCCGCCAGATTGCCGCCCGCGGCGGCTTTCCCTCGACCGAGGCCGAGCTTCGCGAATTGCCCGGGATCGGCGACTATAGCGCCGCCGCGATCGCCGCCATCGCCTTCGGCCGCAATGCCACGGTCGTCGACACCAATGTCGCGCGGGTCGTCGCCCGCCTGCACGGGCTCGAGAACCCGACCCGGCCGCAAATCCGCGGCCTGGTCGAGGCGATGACCCCCACCGGCCGCGCGGGCGATTTTGCCCAGGCAATGATGGACCTGGGCGCCACCGTCTGCCGCCCGCGGGCGCCCGATTGCCCGCGCTGCCCGCTCCTGCCCGATTGCGCGGCCTACGCCAGCAGCCAGCCCGAAACCTATCCGCAGCCCAAATCGCGCCGCGAGCGGCCGCAGCGCCACGGCGTTGCCGAATGGATCGAGCGCGGCGGCGCGGTCTGGCTGGTTCGCCGCCCGCCCACCGGCTTGCTCGGCGGCATGGCCGCGCTCCCCGGCGGCGAGTGGAGCCTGCGAGCGCGCCCGCTGCCGTCGCCGCCGCTCGCCGTCGTCCGCCACCTGTTCACGCATATCGCGCTCGATCTCGCCGTTGTCGGCGCTAAGGAGCCGCGCGGCGACGGCTGGTGGCAGCCGCTGGACCGGCTCGGCGATGCCGGTCTGCCGACACTCTACCGGCGCGCGTGCGAAGCGGTGCTGCGGCGATCCGGCGAGCGCCAGGCCGCATGAGCCGACCGCTTGAAGAAGCTCGAACTCGCCCTTAAAGGGCGGGCCACTCCCAAGACATGCCTCGGCTCGGCCGAGCGGAGATTTGAATGAACGACCGTTTCACGACTGTCTCCGGCTGGGTGCTGTTTGCCGGCATCATCGCGCTCGGTTCGTCGCTGGTCGCCGGCGAGGCGTTCCATGCCGAGCGCCCAGAGGTGATGGGCTATCCGATCGAGGGCGTGGAAATCGAGGGCGCCGAAGGCGAGGCCGACAAGCCGATCGCTTTCTACCTTGCCAGCGCCGACGCCGCCAAGGGCGAGCAGGTGTTCAAGAAATGCGCCGCCTGCCACAATGCCGAGCCCGGCGGCGCCAATGCACTCGGGCCGGCGCTCTATGGGGTGATGGGCAACCCGATCGCTGCCCATCCGGGCTTCGCTTTTTCCGACCCGCTCAAATCGAAGGGCGGCAGCTGGGATTGGGACGCGATGAGCGACTGGCTCGCCAACCCAAGGAAATTCGCACCGGGCACCAAGATGACCTTCGCCGGCCTCGGCAACCCGCAGGACCGCGCCGACGTCATGGCGTTCCTCAACGCGCGCGATAGTTCGCCGCTGCCGGTTCCCGCCGCGCCGGCCGAACCCGTCGATACCGCCGACGGCACCGGCACGGGCGACGGAGCGCAGAAAGCAGAGGACGAGCCGGTGCTCACCGAGCAGCAGGCGGTGCAGAACCCGAAGAATGTCGGCGGCCCGGGCGCGCCAAAGGTGACCGGTCCGTCGGGCGTCGATCAGCAGTAAGGCAGGCGGCGTGGCCCGCAGCAACGCCTCTACTCCCGAGGCCTATCTCGTTGAGCTCGAGCCGGCGCGCGCGGCCGAAATTGCGCGGGTCCGCGACGCGGTCAATGCGGCAATGCCGGATGGCTTCGAAGAACGCATGGCCTGGGGGATGATCAGCTGGGACGTTCCGCTCGAGGTCAGCGGACCGACCTACAACAAGCAGCCATTGGTCTACGCGGCGCTGGCCGCGCAGAAAAATTACAACGCCCTCCATCTCAACGGCATTTATGTCTCGGAAGAACGGAGCCGGCGGCTGGTGCAGGCTTTCGCGAACGCCGGGCTCAAGCTCGACATGGGCAAAAGCTGCATCCGCTTCCGCAAGGCGGACGATTTAGCCATGGACGCCGTCGCCCGCGAGATCGGATCGATGACGCCGCGGGAGTTCGCCGCGCTGGCGCCGGCGCCGCGCTAATCCTCGTCGTAAAAGTCCTGGACGAAGTCCCAGGCGTCCTTCGCGTCCTCGCACCAATGGAAAATGTCGAGGTCGTGCGGCGAGATGACGCCCTCGTCGGCCAGTGCCTGGAAGTTCACGACCTTGCTCCAGAATTCGCGGCCGAACAGCAGCACCGGCAGCGGCCGCACCTTGCCGGTCTGGATCAGGGTCAGCAATTCGAACATCTCGTCGAATGTCCCAAAGCCGCCCGGGAACACCGCGACGGCTCGGGCGCGCAGCAGGAAATGCATCTTGCGCAGGGCGAAATAGTGGAACTGGAAACTCAACTCCGGGGTCACGTAGCGGTTGGGCAGCTGCTCGTGCGGCAGGACGATATTGAGGCCGATCGTATCCTTGCCCTCGTCGACCGAGCCGCGGTTGGCCGCTTCCATGATCGACGGCCCGCCGCCCGAGCAGACGACAAAGTTGCGCCAGCCGTCCTCGTCCGGCGGGGTCCGGCTGGCGAGCCGCGCAAGCTCGCGGGCGACATCGTAATATCGCGACTTGGCCTTGAGCCGCTCAGCAACGGCGCGCTGCTGGTCGCTGGTTGCGGCGGCGACCAGCGCATCGGCGAACGCCGGCTCCGGGATGCGCGCCGAGCCGTAGAACACGATCATCGACCGGATCTTGGCCTCGTCGAGCAGCAACTCGGGCTTCAGCAGCTCCAGCTGGAACCGCACCGGCCGAAGGTCGGGCCGAAGCAGGAAGTCGATGTCCTGGAAGGCGAGCTCGTAGGCCTCGCTCTCCGTCTGCGGGCTCGACGGAACATGCTTGGCCGATATTGCATCGACCTTCGAAGTCGGGAAAATTCGCTCGGGCGGCGCTCGCTCGGTCATTGCCCAAAGGCTCTAACCGAGCCGCTGCCATTTCCCAACAGTCGAAGCTGCAGCGGGATTCAAGCCGCTTGGGAGTCCGTCAACCTGCCGGTTGCAGCGGCTTGCAATAGCGTTGCTGCTCCTCGGGCGACGCGCGCAGCCGGGTGGAAGTATAATAATCCGCCGCTTCCCGGACGTAGGTGCGATGGCTGTCGGGGATGAACCTCGCCGCGTCGCGCTCCCAGCCCTTGACGCACTCCGCCGAGTCCGCCGTCGAGCGCCCGCAGTTGAGCAAATTGTTGTAGGCGGTCTTCCACTGCACGAAATCGGAGCGCGTCATCACCGGGCCATGCCCGGGGACCAGCGTCTCGAACGGGGTTTGCTCGACCTCGTCGAGCGCCCGGCTCCAGCCGTCCGGGCAGGCGGTGTCCATGAACGGCACGATATCGACCACGAGATCGCCGACAATGGCGAGCTTGGCCTCGGGGTCGTAGAGCCACAGGTCGGCCTCGGTCACCGCGAACGGCGCGACGCGCACGTCGAGCGTTCGGCCGGCGATGGTCATCGTCGCCGACCGGGTCACGGGACGCGTCGCCCGCAAGCGGTCCGGATTGTCGACGACCGAGCGGGCGCGGATCATCTGCGCTTTCTGTTCGGGCGGAGTGTTCGGGTCGGAAAGCAGCTTGTCCCCCTGGGCGCGGTTGCGGTCGAGGAACCCGACCAATGCGCCCTCGATCGCGGTCGTCGCATAGACTTCGGCTTGCGGGTGCGCTTGGCGGATGTCGTAATTGCCGGTGGTGTGGTCGAGGTGCCAGTGGGTGTTGACGATTGCCGCGATCGGCCGCCCGCGCTGGCTTGCATACGCCAGCAGCTTCGCCGAATGCTCGGGATGGCGGCCGGTATCGACCAGGATCAGCCCGTCTGGCGCGTCGAGGACAATGCTGTTGCCGTCCGGTCCCTTGTCGAGCGGCACTGAGCCCGGCACCACATGGTAGGCGGTCGAGCGAACGCCGCCCGGCTGCGCGCAACCCGCAGCCAGCAAGCTCAGTGCAAAGATCGTCAGCCGCATGTCGTTTTCCCCCAGTGCGGGGGACTAACTATCTTCATCGCAACGGCGGTGAAATGGAACTCGTCAACCGGCCGCGTGACAGCGACGAACGACGGACATACTCACTCGGCACCGCCGTTCACGAGGGAGCATCGGCGCCTTCAACGATTACCGATATGTCGTAACCCGCGAGCGCTTTGAGATATGTTGGCAGGTCAATGAGATCGAGGCACGGTCGAGCCCCCGGCGAAATTGACTCACCGAGCGCCAGCCGTCGCGCCAGCAAGATGGCTGGCATGCACGGAACGTAAGGGCCGTGCCCGCGGCGGGCGATAAGAAAAAACCGGATGCACTTCCGCTCGCCATCCTTACCGACGCCGGACAAAAACAGATGCATTCCGCTTTTGCTGGAGCCGAGCCGATCGAAAACAAACGACCCCTTGAGGAGCGACAGCGCGAAACGATCCAACCGTCGCAACAACCGAATGCGAACCAGCCAGCTCAGCCACCAAGTTGCAAGATGCAGCGCAGCAATCTCGTGCCCCGCTGCGAATCGGATGTCGCGGACCGATCGATATCGCTCCGGAAAAATCTCTAGGTCCGGCACGTCGCAATTGCCGAACAACCGACGGCCAAGCTCCGGATAACGGACGATGTGGATATCTTGCCAACCATAGACGTCCTTCTGCTGACCATCTCTCAGGGCAGGAAAGCGCCGCCCGACGTAGCTCAACACCGCTGACGCCGTAGCGAGGCCGCGGTTGGTCTCCTGGGCAGCCGTGATTCCATAATCCAGGGTTTCCAGCCGGTCGAAATTAGCCAGGTAATGATCGACCACTGCGGATGTCAGGCACGGCACGGAGCTGGCGCCGCTGATCACGACGACCTGACGAGCTCGCGCTGATTCGTCGAGTGCCCAGATCCCAGCAACGAACGCGCGCGCATCCGCAAGGTCGATGTAATGCGCGCCGTGGGCAATACACGCACGCGCGACCCGATAATCTTGGCGCTGGAAGGGGCCAACGGTGTGAACTACAACGTCGGGCGCGACGACCGCCAGTGCGGACTGGAAGTCCGCATCAATATCGATCTTGGCCTGCTCGACGCAAACTCTTGGATCGAGCGTGGCGGCGAACGCCTTCGCACGGGCCAGCGAGCGGCCCCCTATGATCACTCGAATTGCCGGATCGGCGGCAAGGCTACGCGCGATGTAACCGCCAAAGTTGCCATAGCCGCCGATGATCAGGACCCGCTTCACCAAACCGGTTTAGCGACCATGAGGTAGAAGACGACAACCAGTCCACCGAACGCGGGCCAGCCAAGAGCGAACCAGGTCCGCCGCAGCCATTCGAAGCGATCGGCATCAAACTTGAGCCCGGCCGCTTTGGCTTCGAGCATCCGCATCATCCGAAATTGAATCCAGACAACCGGCAACCAGCACAGACCGACTAGCAGATAGAGGCCGTACGTCGCGACCAGCCAGCTATCCGTCCAATCGAAACCTCCGTAGATCACCAGCCAAGCCCCGGTAAGCGGCTGAAGGACTACGGCAGGAAGCGTGAAAAGCATGTCAGCGCGGACGGTAGTACGAGCCGCGAAGAGCCGTGTCGCAACGTCCGCGTGCCGGGACGACCAAAAGAAGAAGGCCGTGCCGAGACCGGTCCCGAACAGCACGGTTGCGCTGATGATGTGAACGACTTTGACGAGGAGGTAGCTATCGGCGGCGTCCACTCGCGCCTCAGTACACCCGCGCTTTGGGTTTGATGTATTCGATATCGTCGGTGAGCGTGAACTCGTGCACCGGGCGATAGTCGATCCGCACCGATCCGCCGTCACCGCCCCAGCCGTCGAGCCAGGCGATCGTGTGCTTCATCCAATTCTTGTCGTCCCGCTCGGGATGATCCTCGCGCATGTGCGCGCCGCGGCTCTCGGTGCGGTTGGCGGCGCAGTGCATCGTCACCACCGCCTGGGCGATGAGGTTGTCGAGCTCGAGCGTCTCGACGAGGTCGCTGTTCCAGATGAGGCTGCGGTCGGTGACCCCAACGTCCGCCATCCGAGCGAACAGCTGGTCGATCTTGGCGACTCCTTCGGCCAGCGTCGCCGCGGTCCGGAACACCGTGCAATCGGCCTGCATGGTGCGCTGCATCTGCTCGCGAACCACCGCCGTCGGGCTGCCGCCGGCGGCGTTGCGAAAGCGATCGATGCGCGCGAGCGCGAGCTCGCCGGCCTCCTTCGGCATTGGCTCCCGCAACGCCCCGGACTTGACGACCTCGGCGAGCCGCAAACCGGCGGCGCGGCCGAACACGACCAGGTCGATGAGACTATTGGAGCCAAGCCGGTTGGCGCCATGGACGCTGACGCAGGCCGCCTCGCCGACCGCGAACAGCCCCGGCACGACGGCGTCGGCGTTGCCGTCTCGCAAAGTCACCACCTCGCCGTGATAATTGGTCGGAATTCCGCCCATATTGTAATGGGCGGTCGGCACGACCGGGACCGGCTGGCGAGTCAGGTCGATCCCGGTGAAGGTCTTCACGGTTTCGGTAATCCCCGGCAAGCGCTCGGCGAGAGTCTTCGCGTCGATATGGTCGAGGTGAAGCCAGATGTGATCTTTGTGTTCGCCGACCCCGCGGCCCTCGCGGATCTCCATCGCCATCGAGCGTGAGACGACGTCGCGCGACGCCAGATCCTTGGCCGACGGCGCATAACGCTCCATGAAGCGCTCGCCTTCGGAATTGGTGAGATAGCCGCCCTCGCCGCGTGCACCTTCGGTGATCAGAACGCCTACGCCGTAAAGGCCGGTCGGATGGAATTGAACGAACTCCATGTCCTGCAGCGGCAGGCCGGCGCGGAGCAGCATCGCATTGCCGTCGCCCGTGCAGGTATGAGCTCCGGTGCAGGAAAAATAGATCCGGCCGTAGCCGCCGGTCGCGAGCACGACCGCCTGCGCGCTGAAGCGGTGCACGGAGCCGTCGTCGAGGCACAAAGCGACGACTCCGCGGCATTCGGGCCCATTGGCGCCATCCTCCATGATCAGGTCGAGCGCGAAATATTCGACGAAGAAGTCGGCGTCGTGCTTGAGGCTCTGCTGGTAGAGGGTGTGCAGCATCGCGTGGCCGGTGCGGTCGGCGGCAGCGCAGGTGCGCTGGGCGGCCGGCCCCTCGCCCATGTTCTGGGTCATGCCGCCAAATGCGCGCTGGTAGATGCGCCCGTCGGCGGTGCGGCTGAACGGCAGCCCGGCATGCTCGAGCTCGTAGACCGCGGCCGGCGCCTCGCGCGTGAGATATTCGATCGCGTCCTGGTCGCCGAGCCAGTCGGAGCCCTTGACCGTATCGAACATGTGCCAGGTCCAGTGGTCCGGGCCCATGTTGCCGAGCGCGGCCGCGATCCCGCCCTGCGCTGCGACGGTGTGGCTGCGGGTCGGGAAGACCTTGGTCACGCAGGCGGTCTTCAGGCCCTTTGCGGCCGCTCCCATGCAGGCCCGAAGGCCGGCGCCGCCGGCGCCGACGACGACCACGTCATAGACATGGTCGATGACCTTGTAGGCGCTCAAGCGGCGCCGCCGAAGGCGATCCGGCCGAGCGCGAACAACGCCAGCGAGGCGCCCCCGACGGCAAGGAACAGGAGCAGCGTGTTCAGCGCGAAGCGGTTGCCTTCGTCGTGGACGTAATCGTCGACGACGACCTTCATGCCGTCGAGCGCGTGGATGAACGCCGCGATCACGAACAGCGCCATCGGCACCGCGCCGCTCGGAGCCGCCAGCCACTCGGCGACCGTGCGCCGGTCGAGCTCCGGGAGGAACAGCAGCGACGCGATCAGCCATGCACCGAGCAGCAGCAGCGCCGCGCTCGTCACCCGTTCGGCAAGCCAGTGCTCACCGCCCTCGCGCGCCGAACCCAGGCCACGGGCCTTGCCCAGCGGAGTCGCGCTGTCGCCGACGCTCACAGCAGGCCTCCCAGCACCGGCACCCAGATGGCGAGGGTAAGGACCAGCGAACCGGCCAGGGTCAGGATGGCGAAGCGCTTGTTGGTCTCGAGCTCGAACCCCGCGCCGGTGTCCATCACCAGGTGGCGGATGCCCGACAGCAGATGCTGGAAAAATGCCCAGGTAAGGCCAATCAGCACGACCAGGCCCAGCGGATGCGCCGCTGCCGCGGTGAATTCCGTGTAAGCGGTCGCCCCGTCGGCGATCGCCGTCAGCCACCACACCAGCAGCGCCAGCCCGGCGACCGCCAGCGCCGCGCCGGTCATCCGGTGGAGGATCGAAACCAGCATGTGCGGGCCCCATCGCCAGACGGTCAGGTGCGGCGAGAGCGGCCGGGACTGTGGCGGATTGGGTTCGGTGGCCATTTTCGTGCGGCTTCCTCAAGGTTGAGCCCGGTCGGCCCCGGGAAGGGCGATCGGTCGGGGTCCGCTTAGGGCGGCGCCCGTGCCGAGGCAAGATTCGCACGCGTCGCCGGGCGTGTCCCTAACCCGGTCTTAACCATTGCGCGGGCAAACAGGCGCCAGAGCCAAGGGCGCCAAGTGAATATGACGGAGACCCACCTATGAGCGGCGACATCGGACATCTGCAGCGCCTGACCAATGACCAGGTGGCGTCGCGGCTTGCCGCATATGGCGAGGACGGGCGCTTCGAAGCGTCGTTGCGCCGGCTGTGGGAAGACGCGAGCGCGGTCATCGAGCGCGCGGCCGACAACCATTTCGGCGACGATGTCGCCAGCCTCGGGCGCGACCATTTCACCCGCCCGGTCGACGAGGCATGGGTCCGCTCGGTCGCCGAGCAGGGTCTCAGAATGTTCGCCGGCAAGCGCAGCGTCCCCGAATTCATCGCCGCCCGCGCCCGCATGGCCAAGGAAGTCATCCGCGGCTTCGACGAATGCTACGCCGGCCGTGCCGAGGACCGCATCGAGGCGATCGACACGTTCCACCGCGCAATGAGTTTCAGCGAGGACATCATCCTCGCTCAGATCTCGCTGCTCGAGGCCAACGATGCGGCCGACCAGCGCGGCCGCCAGAGCGAGCAGTTCGAGCGCCGCGTCGCCGATCTCGTCCGCAGCAGCACCGAGCAATCCAAGGCGCTTACCGACCGCACCCGGGCGACCGCGGCGTCGGCTCGCGGAATGCTCGGCAAAACCAGCGAAGTCGCCGCCGCCGCCGAGCAATCGGCGGTCGCGATGCGGGAGGCGGCGCAGACCGCGGCGGGCCTGATCCGGGCGATCGAGGACGCCCGCACCGAGGTCGAGACCGCGGCGGGCGTCGCGGTTCGCGCCGGCGGCCAGGCCGAGGAAGCGGTCAAGGTCAGCCAGGCGTTGTCGAGCCACGTCGAAGCCATCGAATCGATTCTCAGCCTGATCCGCGACATCGCCGGCCAGACCAATCTGCTGGCCTTGAACGCGACCATCGAAGCGGCGCGCGCCGGCGACGCCGGCCGCGGCTTCGCGGTCGTCGCCCAGGAAGTGAAGAGCCTCGCCTCGCAGACTGCCAGGGCGACCGACGACATCACCAACAAGATCACCGCGATCCAGCAGGCGACCCGCCAGACGGTCGACGCCAACAGCTCGATCCAGGGCACCGTCGAGGAAGTCCAGGTCTCCGCCGACCGTATTCGCGAAGCGATGGAGCTCCAGGCGCAGACCGTGACGATGATCACCGCCGCTGTCGACGAGACCGCGCTCGCCGCCGACTCGATGAGCTCGACCATCGCCGCGATCCGCTCCGATACCGAGAACGTCGCCAAGGACATCGACCAGGTCGAGCACGGCTTCGGCCGCTTTTCCGAGCAAATCGCCGACTTCAAGTCGACCACCAAGGAATTCGTCAGCGGCATCGCCGCCTGACCTCGTCATCCCCGCGAAAGCGGGGACCCCGCTTCTTGTTCTTGTCTTAGCTGGGTTCCCGCTTTCGCGGGAATGACGAATAGTGTGTTGGCTCACCCGCTAGCCCTGCTCTAACGCAGGCCCATGAACATCCTCGTCACCGGCGCCAGCCGCGGCATTGGCGCGGCCGCGTTCGCCTTGCTCCGCTCGACCGGCCACGAGGTTGCCGGCCACTCGACCCGCGGCGGCGATGGGCTGCTTGCCGCCGACCTCGCCGACTCGTCCGCCCCGCGCACGCTCTGGAACGCGGCGCTCGACAGGCTCAACGGCCGCATCGACGTGCTGGTCAACAATGCCGGCATCTATGAGGCCGTCGCCGACGATTCGCCCGAGCCCGAGTGGCACGCCGCCTGGGCGCGGATGCTGGCGATCAACCTCCAGGCGCCGGCCGACTTAAGCCGCCTCGCGATCGGCCATTTCCGGGAGATTGGCGGCGGCCGCATCGTCAATGTCGCCAGCCGCGCCGCCTACCGCGGCGATTCGCCGCAGCACTGGCATTACGCCGCGTCCAAGGCAGCCATCGTCGCCATGACCAAGACCATCGCCCGCGGCTATGCGGCCGACGGGATCCTCGCCTTCGGAGTCGCGCCGGGGTTCACCGTTTCGGAAATGACCGAGGAATATCTCGCCGGCCGCGGCGGCGCGGCGATCGTCGCCGACATCCCGCTCGGCCGCGTCGCGTCTACCGACGAAGTGGCCGAAGCGATCCGCTGGCTGGCGGTCGACGCGCCGGCCTCGGCGACTGGCACCGTGATCGACGTCAACGGCGCAAGCTATGTCCGCTGAGGTCTTCGCGGGCCTGTTGCTCGCCGCAGCACAAATCTTGCCGGTCGTCGTCCCGCTCGGGAAACCGCCCCAGGTCGAGCGGCCCATCGCCCCGATCGAGACCGCCGGACCCGCCTTCGATGCCGCCTGCGACGACTATGACGAATGGGACAAACCGGCGCCTCCGGTCCGGATACACGCCAACAGCTATTTGGTCGGAACCTGCGGAATCTCGGCCATCCTCGTCACCGGCAGCGACGGGCACATATTGATCGATAGCGGCACCGAAGCGGGAGCGGAGATCGTCGCGGGCAACATCCGGCGCCTCGGCTTCCGCCTCACCGACATCAAATTCTTGCTGCACAGCCATGAGCATTTCGACCATGTCGGCGGAATGGCGCGCCTTCAGCAGCTGACCGGCGCGCAATTGGTCGCTTCGGCGAACGCCGCCGCGGTATTCGCAACGGGCACCCCGGGACCCGGCGATCCGCAGGCCGGGATGCATCCTCAGTTCCCGGCCGCTCGTGTCGACCGCATCATCAAACATGGCGAGACGGTGCGGCTCCGCGACCTGCAACTCACGGCGGTGGAGACCAAGGGGCACACCC
Organism: Sphingomicrobium sp.; assembly: GCA_035512655.1. Taxonomy (GTDB): domain Bacteria; phylum Pseudomonadota; class Alphaproteobacteria; order Sphingomonadales; family Sphingomonadaceae; genus Sphingomicrobium. The sequence goes on from DATKDM010000022.1 coordinate 417,351, forward strand.
ATTGGGCGCTCAGTTGGCAATGGGTAAGCTGCGACGGCGGCGTGTGCCGGAACATGGTTTATGCCGACAGCCTCACGCCCGTCAGCCGCGACGATTACCGGTTCATTGATCATCCCGGGGCGCTGGAGGCGTTCCGGGCGAGCATTGCGCGGGTCGGTGCACTCGACTGCGATATCCTTTTGACCCCGCATCCATCGGCAAGCGGCATGGTCGACCGGCTCGCCGGCCGCGCCCCGCTCGAGAACCGCAACGCATGCCGTGACTATGCCGCCGAATTGACCAATCGGCTCGACGCGCGACTGGCGAAGGAAGGCGCGGCCCGTTGAGCTGGCGAGCGACGCTGCCGTGCACGCGCGGCCAAGCGGAGGCGCTGCCGGACTTGCCCGAGCTACTGCCGATGGGCGGCGCGGCGCCGGTGCTGGTCGCCGACGAGCCCGATCCGGCGCGGCCCGACGAATGGCTGCTCCACGCTTACTTCGACCATGAGCCGTCGGCCGACGCGCTCGCCGCGCTCGCCCGCCTCGGTTCCGGCGCCGCGAAGGTCGAGCAGCTCGGCGAGGACGATTGGGTGGGGATGAGCCAGGCGGGCCTGCAGCCGATTCGCGCCGGGCGCTTCTTCGTCCACACTCCGACCCATCGCGGCTCGGCCCCGGCGGACAGCGTCGCGTTCGAGATCGACGCCAGCCTGGCGTTCGGCACCGGCCAGCATGCGACCACCTCGGGCTGCCTCGAAGTGCTCGATCAATTGCAACACAATGGTTGCAGCTTTACAAACATTGCTGATATTGGAACGGGCACCGGATTGCTGGCTTTCGCGGCGCTCGCGCTGTGGCCGGAAGCGCGCTGCCTCGCGACCGACATCGACAGCCAAGCAATCGCGGTCGCGCGCGACAATGCCGCGATCAACGGCATTAAGCTCGACCACGGCGGCGGCGAGCTACTGCTGGCGGTCGCCGACGGAATGGATTCACCGATGATCGCGGCGCGCGCCCCGTTCGACCTGATCGTCGCCAACATCCTCGCCGGCCCGCTGATCGAACTCGCGCCCAGCTTTGCGGATTGCCTCGCTCCGCGAGCCACCATAATCCTCGCCGGGCTGCTCGAAGGCCAGGCCGACGCGGTGATCCGCGCCTATGAGAACCGCGGCCTCAGCCTCGCTCGGCGCCGACCTGGGGAGTGGCCGGTGGTAATTCTGTCGAGGCCTCGCCGACCCCAAGCTGGCTCAGCATGAACGCATAATATTCGGCGATCGAGCGGTAGCGCGGGAACCGGCCGGACTTGCCGCCGTGCCCGGCTTCCATGTTGACCCGGAACAGCAATGGGTTGTGGTCGGTCTTGTGCGCCCGCAGCCGCGCGACCCATTTGGCCGGTTCGTAATATTGAACCTGGCTGTCCCACAGCCCGGTGCCGACGAACATCGCCGGATAGGCCATCGCGCGGACATTGTCGTAGGGCGAGTAGGACAGGATGTAGTCGTAATATTCGCGATTCTCGGGGTTGCCCCATTCATCATATTCGTTGGTCGTCAGCGGAATCGTCGGATCGAGCATGGTCGTCACGGCGTCGACGAACGGCACCTGGGCGATGATCACCCGATAATCCTGCGGCGCCATGTTGACGACTGCGCCCATCAGCAGCCCGCCGGCGCTTCCGCCTTGCGCAGCGACGCGGTCTTTCGCCGCATAGCCCTGGCCGGTGAGAAAGCGCGTCACGTCGATGAAGTCGGTAAAGCTGTTCTTCTTGTTGAGCAGCTTGCCCTGGTCATACCAGGCGCGGCCCATCTCCTGACCGCCGCGGATGTGGGCGATCGCATAGACCATGCCGCGGTCGAGCAGGCTTGGGACGAGCGGCGACCACCCCGGGTCCATCGACGACCCGTAGCTGCCGTAGCCATATTGCAGCATCGCCGCGGTGCCGTCGCGGGCGACGCCCTTGCGATAGACCAGCGACACCGGGATTCGGGTGCCGTCGCGCGCCGGCGCCCATACCCGCTCGGTCACGTAATTGGCGGGATCGTAATTGGGCGACGGAGTGCGCTTGAGCACTGTCCGCTCCCCGGTCCGCGAATCCACCTCGTAGGTGACCTTGGGAGTGGTCAGCGAATTATAGGTGTAGCGAAGTCTCGTCGCAGCGACCTCGCGATTGTCATCGAGGCTCATCGCGTAGGCCGGCTCGTCGGAACTGACGAGACTGCTCTGGCCGTCGTTGGCGAGCAGCCGCAGCCGCTTGTTGCCGCCCGACCTTTCCTCGATCCCGATGAAGCTGTTGAACGGCTGAAAACCCTCAATGAACGTGTTGGCATCGTGCGGCACTAGGTCCGCCCAGGCGCCGCGCCCACCGCTGGCGGCGGCATCGTTGACGGTCATCAGGCGATAGTTGGGGGCGCTCCAGTTGGTGCGGATAATCCAGCGGTCGCCGACATGGTCCGCCTGATAAAGATGGTCGCGCTCGCGCGGCGCCAGCACCGCGAATTCGCCGGGCCGCGCAGCGCTTGTGCAGCGCTGCTCGTCGCTGACCGTGCTGCCGAGGTAAATGCAGATGAATTTGTCATCGCTGGTGCGCCCGATGCCGATGTAGAAGCTCTCGTCCTTTTCCTCGTAGATCAGGCGGTCGGCCGACGCCGGAGTGCCCAGCACGTGCGCCTTCACCCGCTCGCTTCGCAGGGTCACCGGGTTCTTCTCGATGTAGTAGACGGTCCGGTTGTCGTTGCCCCAGACCAGGTTCGGCTCGACGTTGTCGACGACGTCGGCAAGCGCCCTGCCGGTGGCCAGGTCCTTGATCCGCATCTTGTACTGGCGCCGGCCGATGACATCTTCGGCATAAGCGAGCAGCCGGTTGTCCTGGCTGACCTTCCAGTTGCTGACCGCGAAGAAGCTGTGGCCCTTGGCCATCTCCGGCTGGTTGAGAATCACCTGCTCAGGCGCCGTCATGCTGCCGCGGCGGCGGGCGACCAGTGGATAGTCCGCGCCGACGTCAAACCGCGTGTAGTAATAATATCCGCGCTCGCGCACCGGGACGCTCGAATCGTCCTGCTTGATGTGCCCAATGAACTCCGAATAGAGGCGGTCCTCGAGCGGCTTCAGCGGCGCCAGATGCGCGTCGGCATAGGCGTTCTCGGCATTCAGATAGGCGATGAGTTCCGGCGATTTGCGGGTGTCATCGCGCAGCCAGTAATATTCGTCGGTGCGGTTGGCGGGGCCGGTGACGACGAACGGCTTCTTCGCGGCGACCGGCGGCGTTGGTCCGGGAGACGGCGCGGATTGCGCCTGAACCAAGGCCGGAACGGCTGCGAGCGCCAACAGCATCGTCAATCGAGTCATTGGTCGAAACCCCGCAAAAAATCCGCGAGTGTGTTGCATAGCCCCATACCGGCCAGCAAGGCTCAGTCGGCCGAGGCGACGATCCGCGCCCATTCCTCCTCGCCGATCACGCGCACGCCGAGCTCGGCGGCTTTCTTGAGCTTGGAGCCGGCGCCGGGACCGGCGACGACCAGGTCCGTCTTCGCGCTGACCGAGCCCGCCGCGCGCGCGCCAAGCCTTTCCGCCTGCGACTTGGCTTCGTCGCGGCTCATCGTCTCGAGGCTGCCGGTGAAGACGATCGTCTTTCCGCTCCATTCGGTCTCGCGCGCCTCGGAAACGAACGGCCGCGGCCGCACTTGCGACAGCAGATCGTCGAGCACTTCGCGGTTGTGCGGTTCGTGGAGGAACTCGGCCAGCGCCTCGGCGACCACCGGCCCGACTCCATCGACGCACGACAGCTCCGCCTCGGCATCAGCGCCGGTCGCGGCGTTGCGCAGCGCCGCGATCGTCGCGAATGCGCGCATCAAATCCTTGGCGGTGACGATGCCGACGTGGCGGATGCCAAGCGCGAACAGGAACCGCGCCGGATCGGGCTCGCGGCGCGCCTCGATCGAAGCCAGCAGATTGTCGACCGATTTCTCTTTCCAGCCTTCGCGGCCGAGCAGCTCGTCGCGATGCCCGTGCAAGCGGAAAATATCGGCTGGCGAGCTGATCCAGCCCAGCTCGACGAACTCGACAATCGTCTTTTCGCCCAGCCCGTCGATGTCGAGCGCGCCGCGGCTGACGAAATGCTTCAGGCGCTCGATCCGCTGCGCCGGGCAGACCAGGCCGCCGGTGCAGCGGACGTCGACCTCGCCTTCCGCCGCCACCGCCTCGCTGCCGCACTCGGGACAATGATCGGGGAATACATACTCCGGCCGCTTCTCTGCCCCGGTCAGATTCTCAACCACCTGGGGGATAACGTCGCCGGCGCGCTGGATCCGCACCCGGTCGCCGACCCTGAGGCCCAGCCGTCCAATCTCGTCGCGGTTGTGGAGCGTGACGTTGGCGACGATCACCCCACCGACGCCGACCGGCTGCAGCCGCCCGACCGGAGTCAATTTGCCCGTGCGCCCGACCTGGATGTCGATGCCGAGCAGAGTCGTCTCGGCCTTCTCGGCGGGGAACTTGTGCGCGATCGCCCAGCGCGGCGCGCGCGCGACCTGGCCCAGCCGCTCCTGCCAGTCGATCCGGTCGACCTTGTAGACCACTCCGTCGATGTCGAATGGCAGGTCGGCGCGGCGCGCTTCGATCGCCGCATAATGGGCGAGCCCCTCGTCGAGGTTGGCGCATAGCTTGAGCATGTCGGTCACCGGCAACCCGACGCGGGCAATCGCCTGCATCGCCTCGAACTGGCTGGCGGCGAGCGGCTCCGACAGCTCACCCCAGCCGTGCGCGAGGAAGCGCAGCGGCCTGGCCGCGGTGATCGTCGGATCCTTCTGCCGCAGCGAGCCGGCGGCCGCGTTGCGCGGATTGGCGAATATCTTTCCGCCCGCCGCCTCCTGGCGCTCGTTCAAGGCGGCGAAATCGGTCTTCGACATGAACACCTCGCCACGCACTTCCAGCACTTCGGGAGCGCCGGAGATGCGCTGCGGAATATCGCGAATCGTCCGCGCATTGGGAGTTACGTCTTCGCCGACCGTGCCGTCGCCGCGCGTCGCCGCGAGCACCAGCTCGCCGCGCTCGTAGCGCAGCGAGCAGGACAGCCCGTCGATCTTGGGCTCGGCGGTTATCGCCACCGGCTCGTCAGCGCCGAGCGACAGGAACCGCCGCACGCGCGCGACGAACTCTTCAACCGCGTCGGCCGAAAAGGCGTTTTCCAGGCTGAGCATCGGCCGCGCATGGGCGACTTTGGCGAGGGCGCTGGTCGGCGCCGCGCCCAGCCGCTGCGACGGGGAATCGGCGCGGACAAGCTCGGGGAATTGCGCTTCGAGGGCCGAATTTTCGCGAACCAGCGCGTCATAGTCGGAGTCGCTGATCTCCGGCGCGTCGCGGTCGTGATAGAGACGGTCGTGCCGCGCGATCTCCTGCGCCAGCCACGCCAGCCGTTCGGCGGCCTCGGCCTCGGTCAGACTCTTCGCCATCGCTACCCGAACAATTCCTCGAGGAAGTTGATCAGCCCGGTCCACGAGCGCTCCGCGGCCAGCTCGTCAAATATGACGCCGGGGATTGCGCCGGTTGCGCCGGGATTGGTGAAGCCGTGGGCGACGTTGCCGTAAGCGTGGATCTGCCAGTCGGCGCCGGCCTCGGTCAGTTCCTTGCCCAAGGCGACCACCGCCTCGGGCCCGGCCATCGGATCGTCCCAGCCGTGGAAAACGAGCACCTTGGCTTTGATTGGCTGCGGATCGAGCCCCGGCGGGTCGAGCAATCCGTGGAAGCTCGCGATCCCGGCAATTGCGGCGCCGCTGCGGGCGAGGTCGAGCGCGCACTGTCCGCCGAAGCAGTAACCGATCGCGACGATCCGATCGGGCTCGATCGCATCCAGCCCGCGCGCGCTTTCGAGCACCGCCAGCAGGCGGTCGCGCAGGCTCGCGCGGTCGCTCCGCAGGCGCTTCAGTTCGCCCGACATGATCTCGCGTGGGGCGCCCCGGAAGCGCTTGCCGTACAAATCGGCGACGAAACCGGTGTAGCCCAAATGAACGAGCTGGCGAGCGAAGCCGAGCTCGAGCTCGGACACCCCCATCACCGTCGGGAACAGGATCACGCCCGGCCGCCGGGCGCCGTCGCGCCGAGCGACCAGCACGCCTTCGAGATCCTCGTCGCCGAACTTGAGCCCAACCGGTGTCTCGCGGGTCATTCCAGCTCCTTAGCCATCTCGGCGAGCTTGGCGACACTGTTCATGTTGCGTGCGGTGCCTTTCTCGGCGGCCGGGATCCGCAGCTTCGAAGGCCCCTGCCCGTTGGGATAATGAACGTAGATCTCGCGCTTGCCGATTTCGATCCGTTCCCCCGCCGCGTTCTTGGCTTGATCCGCTGCGTCCTCGGGAGGCGCATGGTCGAGGAAGATCGCGACGACCCTGTTGCCCGGCTCCTGAGTGAACGGATTGGCCTTCCCGACTTCGGCCATTTCCTTTGCCGTCCGGATCATCACGCCGACCGGGGCGCTCATGTGCTCGGCCAGCTGCTTTTCGAGCTCCGCCTTCAGTGCCTTTTCGCCCTTGTTGCTGGTGAACAGCAAATTGCCGCTGGCGATGTAGGTTCTCGGTGAGCCCAGCCCGAGCCCGGCCGCGATTCGCCGCAAATCCTCCATGCGCAACTGGCGCTTGCCGAGATTGATCCCTCTCAGCAGCGCGACATAGGCCGTCACGCCGCTTCCAGCAGCTTCGCGGCCTGGGCGCGGGCCTCGTCGGTGACCGCCGAGCCCGACAGCATCCGGGCGATCTCCTCGCGGCGCTCGGCCTCGCTCAAGCGGCGCGCCGAGGTCCGCGTGCCCTCTGGCCCGTGCAGCTTCTCGATCCGGTAGTGATGGGTGGCTCGCGCTGCGACTTGCGGCGAGTGGGTCACGACCAGCACCTGCGAGGTGCCGGCCAGCCGCGCCAGGCGCTCGCCGACCGCGCTGGCGACCGCTCCGCCAACCCCGCGGTCGACCTCGTCGAAGATCATCGTCGCGGCGCTGCCCGCCTCGGCCAGCGCGACCTTGAGCGCCAGGATGAACCGCGACAGCTCGCCGCCGCTGGCGATCCGGGTCAGCGGGCCGAACGGGGCGCCCGGGTTGGTCGCCACCTCGAACTCGACCCGGTCGATCCCCGACGGTCCTGGCTCCGTGGAAGCAATTGCGGTCCGGAAGCGCGCCGCATCGAGCTTCAAGGGCGCCAGCTCGCCGGCAACCGCGGCATCAAGCGCCTCGGCGGCCGATCGGCGTTGGACGCTGAGCGCTTCGGCGACGCGCGAATAAGCCTCGCGCGCCGCAAGCAGCTCCGCGTCGAGCCGCGCGACGCGCTCGCCGCCTTCCTCGATCCGCGCCAATTGCTCGCGCATCTGCTCGCCCAGCGCAGCCAGCGCGTCGGCCTCGACGCGGTGCTTGCGGGCCAGCGCCCGGATCTCGAACAATCGCGCTTCGGCCGCCTCTAGCCGCGCCGGATCGAACGCCAGCGCATCCGCCGCTCGGGCGATCTTGTCCTCGCCCTCGCAAGCTTCGATCAGCGCCCGGTCGAGCGCCGCCAGCGCCTCGGCCAGCAACGGGTGATCGGCCGCCCCGCGCTCGATGCGCCGCGCCGCCAGCCGCAATTGCGCCAGCGCGCCTTCGGAGCCGCCGAGCAATTCGTCGAGCCCGGTCAGCGCCTCGCCGGCCTTGACACCGGCCTGCATCGCGGCGCGCTCCTCGGCCAGCCGGGTCTCCTCGCCCGATACGGGGGCGAGCGCTTCGATTTCCGCCGAAGCATGCGCCAGCCAGTCGCGATCGCGCTCGGCTTCGGCCGTTTCCGCGCGGGCCTGAGCAAGCTCGCCCTCGACCCGAGTCACTTCGGCCCACGCCGACTCCACCGCGCCCGCATCGAGCCGGCCAAAGGCGTCGAGCAATTGCCGGTGACCCTTGGGATTGAGCAGGCCGCGGTCGTCGTGCTGGCCGTGGATCTCGACGCTGGCCGCGGCGATGTCGCGCAGCACGGCGGCCGAAATCGCGGTCCCGCCGGCGAAGGCGCGGCTACCGCCGTCGGCTTTCAGGGTTCGCCTGAGGAGCAGCGGCTCGCCGGCTTCGCATTCGATGCCGTGCTCGGCCAGCACCGCGTGGACGGCATGCCCGCGCGGCATATCGAACTCAGCCGAAACGGTGGCGGCCGCCTCGCCGTGGCGCACCAGGCCCGCGTCGGCGCGCGCTCCGAGCGCCAGGCCGAGCGCATCGAGCAAAATCGACTTGCCGGCCCCGGTCTCGCCGGTCAGCACTCCGAGCCCGCGCTCGAACTCGAGCTCAAGCCGCTCGATCAGCACCACGTCCTTGATTGCGAGCTGCCTCAGCACGGCTTCGACCGACCCGCCATATGGTCAGCTGCTCTGGAGCTTGTCCCGCGGCTCTTTGAAATAGATCAGCCGGTAGGCGCGATGATACCAGACGCTGTCGGGATAGTTCGCGCCGAGGACGACCGCGGCTTTGCGCGCCTCGATCGGGACTCCGAGAGCAAGATAGGATTCCACCAGCCGGTGCAGCGCTTCGGGCGCGTGGCTGCTGGTCTGATATTTGTCGACCACGACCCGGAAGCGGTTGGTGGCCGCGAGCCAGTTGCTGGCACGCTGATAATAGCGGCCGATCTCCATCTCCTTGCCGGCCAGATGGTCGGTGATGAGATCGAGCTTCAACCGGGCGTCGGAGGCGTAGCGGCTCTCGGGATAGCGGCGAACCAGCTCGCCGAACGCATCGTTCGCCTGCTGGGTGATGCGCTGGTCGCGAGTGACGTCCTCGATCTGCTGGTAATAGCTCATCGCCACCAGATAATGGGCGTAAGGGGCTTCCTTATTGCCTGGGTGGATCGTCAGGAACCGCCGGGCGGAGCTGATCGATTCGGGATATTTGCGGGCGAGATAGTAACTGAACGAACTCATCAGCTGCGCCCGCCGGGCCCATACAGAGTAGGGGTGCTGGCGTTCGACCTCGTCGAACAGCTTGGCCGACTGCTCGTAGAGCCCGCGGTCCATGTTCCGCTTGGCCAGCGCGTAGAGCGTGTTGACGTCGCGAGCGACATAGGCGGTGTCGGCGTTATTCTTGTTGCCGGCGCAGCCGACGGCGGGAATGGCGAGCGCGCAGACGATCAGCAGCGCGGCGGTTCGGTTCAGTTTCGACATGGCGTCCTCTTAGCGTGGCCCCCGGCGAAGGCCAAGCGGCGTGATGGCAAGCAGGCGATGAACGCCCAATGTCTCCTGCCCGAGATTTCGCCAGGCCAATGCCGAGGAAAGCGGACCCTTGGAACCCCCGGCATTGCTGGAGATTTAGGCTAGCCAGGCGTCTCGCGCGCTACGCCCTTCCACCTCTTGGTCACAGAGAAGGCCCGGACCAGCTTGCAATCCGCCGAACCCTTCTTTGGACTTTCCCCTTACCACGTCGTCCTCACCGCACTTGGCGCCGGGATCATGATTGCGTTCTGGATCCCGCGCTTTTTCTCCGGCCGCGAGCCCGCCGCCTCGGCTTTGCTGATTCTAGCGGGCGTGCTCGCATTCACCGCCATTCCGGGGATGCCCGCGGCGATCGACCCGCGCAGCGCTCCGCGAGTCTGGGAGTTAGTCAGCGAGCTCGCGGTCATCGTGGCCCTGTTCGGCACCGGCCTCAGGATCGACAGTCTGACCAGCTATCGGCGGTGGCAGCCAACCATCCGGCTGCTGCTCGTGGCAATGCCTCTGACGATCCTGGCCGTAGCGCTGCTCGGTTACTGGCTTGCCGGGATGACCATCGCCGGAGCAATCCTCTTGGGCGCAGTGCTCGCACCCACCGATCCGGTGCTTGCGGGCGATGTGCAGGTCGGTCCCCCGACAGAGGGGGGCGAACACCCGGTGCGCTTCACCCTGACGACGGAAGCGGGCCTCAACGACGGGCTTGCCTTTCCGTTCGTTTATCTCGGCCTGATCATCGCCGCGGAGGGCTTCACGCCCGAACAGCTCGCGTTCGAATGGTTTCCGCGCGATGTCATTTACAGGATTGGCGTCGGGGCGGCATCCGGTGCAGCGATCGGCTGGCTGCTGGGCAAGATCCTTTTTTCCATACCGCAGCGCAACGCGCTTGCAGGGACCGGGTCGGGCGTCCTCGCGCTGGCAGGGGTTCTGTTGTGCTACGGAGCGACCGAGCTGATCGAGGGCTATGGCTTCATCGCAGCCTTCGTTTCCGGTCTCGCCCTGCGCCGCGCCGAGGAGAGCCACGAGTTCCACGCGCGTCTTCATGCCTTCAGCGAGGCGATCGAGCACGCCCTGACGGCCGTTCTTTTGCTGCTTATAGGCGGCATCCTGCCGCTTCTCTGGTCCGAGCTCGATTGGCAGCATGTGGCGATTGGCCTCGCCCTGGTGCTGCTCGTGCGCCCACTTGCGGGATGGGTGAGCCTGGGCGGCACCGACCTTCGCCTCAGGGAGAGGCTCGTGGTGGCGGGCTATGGCGTCCGCGGCATCGGATCGATCTATTATCTCGGCTTCGCGACCAGCCACTTCGAATTCGTCAACGAAGGCCAGTTATGGGCGACCATCGCTCTGACAATTCTCATTTCGACGGTCCTGCACGGCTTGACCGCCGGAGCGGCGGTCGAACGGGTAACCGAGGACGAAGGCACTAAGCGGGCAGCGTGAAGGTGAAGATTAGCGCATCAATCCCGCGGCGCGGAGTGCATCTTCGATAACTGCTCCGACTCCGCTCGCCTCGGGCGACGCGCTCGCCGGCCGGGAAGTAGTTCGAACCGGGGGTTCGTCCGAGACGCCAGGTGCCGGTTCGCGCCGATCAACGCCTTCCGCAACCAGTCCCCACGAGTTCGCGATCTGCCTCGTCGAGGAGATATTCGCTTCCAGCATGTGCGGGCCCGCAGTCCCGCAGGCCTGCTGATCGCGCGTGTCGAGGGGCGTGCCATGCCCCATGCCGCTGATGTCGTACCGCTCGATGACCGGGCGGCCCTGCGTATCCGACCAGGTCTCCCGGCGATGACCAGCGACGGCGTCGACGCGTCCAATGGCATCGCCAAGGCCATGCAGATCGCGCCACTGGTCGACGATTGCGGTCGCATTCGCCGGGGCCACGGTGGCGTCGTTCGTGCCGTGCCACACCGACACGACAGGCGGGGCGACCTCATAGCCGGCGGCGGCCTTGGCCCGGGCAAATAGCTCGCGCCGGGATGGGAACCCTTGCCCGCGCATCCGCTCGAGCGCCTCGTTGACTGAGTTGGCACTCGCAAATGGCAATCCAGCGATGATCGCCCCGCCGGCAAACAGCTCCGGGTAGGAGGCCAGCATGACCGAGGTCATCGCCCCTCCCGCCGACAGACCGGTAATGAAGACCCGCGAGCGATCGAGCCCGTATTCGCCCGCGACGTGCTGGACCATCTGGCCGATCGACTCGGCTTCGCCACGACCGCGGCGCGCATCGCCGGGCGCGAACCAGTTGAAACAGAGGTTGGGATTGTTCGCCCGGCGCTGCTGCGGGAAGAGCACCGCAAATCCGTGGCGCTCGGCGAGCTTGGACCAGCCGCTGCCCTTGTCATAGACCGAAGCGCTCTGCGTGCAGCCGTGAAGCACGACCACCAGGGCACTCGGCGTGCTGTTCGGCCGATAGATGCGCGCATCGAGCTTGCCGGGATTGCTGCCAAACCCCCTCAGGGCATCGAGCCGGCCATCGTCGTTCGCGTTCGCTGCCTGCGTTGTCCGGCGAGCGGCGGTGAGGCGTGAGACGATGCTTCCTAAGCCGCGCATACCATTACTCCTGGGCGCGGCCGCCCACGGCACTCTGCCGAAGGCTATTTTGCTGCACTGCACAATAATGGGGACTTGGCGGGGCGAGCGCAAGCCGCAACGCCTCGGCTCAGGCCTCCTGCGGACCGGGCTCGCCGCGCTCCTCAACCTTGAGGAAGCTGTCGGGCTGGACCCCCAGCCACACCAGCATCGACGCCGAGATGTAGATCGACGAGTAGGTGCCGATGAAGGTGCCGAGCAGGATCGCCAGGGTCAGGCCGAAGATAACGTCGGGGCCGAAAATCAGCAGCATGCCCAGCGCCAGCATGATCGACAGCGACGTGACGATGGTCCGCGACAGGGTCTCGTTGAGTGACAGGTTGATCAGCGGCACGATCGCCATCTTGCGATATTTCCGCAGATTCTCGCGAATCCGGTCGTAGATCACGACGGTGTCGTTGAGGCTGTAGCCGACGATCGCGAGGAAGGCGGCGACGATGTTGAGGTCCACCTGGAGCTGGGTGATCGCGAAAAAGCCGAAGATCAGGCAGACGTCGTGGAACAGGGTGACCAGCGCCCCGACCCCGAATTGCCATTCAAACCGGAACCAGATGTAGATCGCGATCCCGAGCATCGCGAGCGTGATCGCCAACGCGCCGTCTAGGGCGAGTTCCTCGCTGACCTTGCCCGACACCGTCTCGACCGCATCGACCCGCGCGCCCGGGTAGCTTTGTTCGAGCATGGCGCGGACCTGCGATGCGGCGCGGTTGGCGGCGGCCTCGCCCCCTTCCGGCTTGGGCAGCCGGATCTGGTAGGTGGTCGGCCCGCCCGATTCCTGGATGCTGGCGTCGCCGAGGCGGAGCGCATCGACCCGGTTCCTCAGCTGGTCGACCTCGATCGGCTGGGCGAAGGTGGTTCGGATCATTTGCCCGCCGACGAAATCGACCCCAAGGTTGAGGCCGCGCACACCGACCGTCACCAGGCTGACGACGGTGACGAGGATCGACAGCACCAGCGCCAGATTGCGCCAGCCCATGAAATCGATGTTGGTGTTGTCCGGGACGAGCTTCAGCAGCTTCATTGAATCGCCCTCAAATGTACAGCGCGCGCGGGCGAGCGCGGCGGACCCACAGCGCCACCAGCATCCGGCTGAAATTGACGGCGGTGAACACCGAGGTGACAATGCCGATCATCAGCACGACGGCGAAGCCGCGGATCGGGCCGGAGCCGAAGTACCACATCAGCGCCGCCGCGATGACGTTGGTGATGTTGGCGTCGAAAATCGCGGTCGATGCTTCCCTGTAGCCGGTCTCGATCGAATCGAGCACCTTGCGGCCACGCCTCTGCTCCTCGCGGATGCGCTCGTTGATCAGCACGTTGGCGTCGACCGCGGCGCCGATGGTGAGGACGAAACCGGCGATTCCGGGCAGCGTCAAGGCCGAGCCGAAAATCGCCATGACGCCGAGAATCAGGAGCGCGTTCACCACCAGGCCGGCGGTCGCATAGACGCCGAAGCGCCCATAGGTGATGAGCATGAAGCCGATCACCGCCATCGTCGCGACGATGCTGGCGATGGTGCCCTTGCGGATCGAATCCTTGCCGAGCTCCGGCCCGACGGTGCGCTCCTCGATCACGTTCAATTTCACCGGCAGCTTGCCCGAGGCGAGGCTGATCGCCAGCGCGTTGGCGCTTTCGACGGTAAAGCTGCCCATGATCTGCGCCTGGCCGCCGAGGATCGGCTCGTTGATGTTCGGCGCCGACAGGATCTTCTCGTCGAGGATGATCGCGAACGGCTTGTTGACGTTCTCCTGGGTGACCCGGCCGAAGCGGCGGGCGCCGGACGAGTTGAAGGTGATCGAGACCACCGGCTGCCCGTCCTGGTCGAACGTCTGCTTGGCATCGACCAGCTGGTCGCCCGAGACCATCACCCGGCGCTTGACCGCCATCGCCCCGGTGCCGTCGGCGAGCGGCAGCACCTGACTGCCCGGCGGAGCGCGCCCTTCGGCGACCTGTTGCGGGTCGGCGGTCAGGTCGACCAGCTTGAATTCGAGCCGGGCGGTCTGGCCGATCAGCGCTTTGAGCGCCTCGGGGTCCTCGACGCCCGGGACCTGGACGAGGATCCGGCGCTCGCCCTGGTTGATGACCGTGACTTCTTTGGTCCCCTGGGGGTCGATGCGGCGGCGGACGACGTCGCGGGCGACGGTCATTGCGTCGCGCAGCGCCCGGGCCGAGCCGGAGGCGGTGGGAGTCAGCACGACCCGGGTCGAATCGACGACGTTCACCTCCCAGTCGCGCGTGCCGGTCAGGCCGACCGGCTGGGTCAGCGTCCGCAGCCGCTCGACCGCGGTGTCGAGCTTGGTCGGGTCGCGAACCATGAACGACAGCCGGCCGCCTGCCGTCGAAACGTCGCCGATCTCGACCCGCGGATTTCTCCTCAGCTCGGTGGCGACCGAATCTTCCATCGCCGCAAGCCGCTGCTTGGAGGCGTCGATCGCATCGGCCTCGAGCAGCAGCTGGCTGCCGCCCGACAGGTCGAGACCGAGGCTGATCGTGGCGCTCGGCAGCCAGTTCGGGTAGCGCTCGGCGAGCACCGTGCCGCTGATCAGGCTCGGGATCGCGAACAATATGCCGATCGTGACGGTGAGGCTGACCGCCCAGATCTTCCAGCGGGGAAAGTCGAGCATTCGCTTGGCCGCCCTAGTCGTTAGCCGGCTTGGCGGTGTGCTTGACGACGTGGCTCAGCGTCGATTTGACGATCCGGACCTTGATCCCCTGGCCGATCTCGACCTCGACATCCTCGTCCATCACCCGGGTTACCCGACCGCGGATGCCGCCGCCGGTGATGACCTGGTCGCCCTTCTTGACCGCGGCGATGGTCGCGGCATGCTCCTTCATCCGCCTCTGCTGAGGGCGGATCATCAGCATGTAGAAAATGACGAAGATCAGCAGCAGCGGGAAAATCTGCAGGAAGAAGGCTGTCACTCCGCCAACCTCTGCGGGGGCGGCGGCCGTCATTAGGGTGATTGCAGTGGACATCGGCGAACGACTACTTTCCGTTGGGATGATGGTTTCGCACCATCCGGGGTGATGGTGTTGGAAACCATCATGGTCGGGGCGACTGGATTCGAACCAGCGACCCCCACACCCCCAGTGTGATGCGCTACCAGGCTGCGCTACGCCCCGACCAGTTGCCGCGACACGCGGCGACGGGGCATCTAGGCAGCCGGACCCTGCAAGGCAAGGCACAAGGCAGGCCAAGGCGGGAGGTCGAGTGGCTCGGCGAAGGCGGCGATCGAGGCAATGGATGCGCTGGCTGGTGCTGGCGGTCGCCACCGTTCCCGCGCTGTACCTGGCCGCCGCGCTGCTCGGCTCGCTGATCCCGGTCAACCGCGGCTGGGAGGAGCCCGACCAGGGCATCACCATCTACCTCGCCGACAACGGCATCCACGCCGACATCATCATGCCGGTGGTGGCGCAGGGCCTCGATTGGGACCCGCTGGTGCCGAAACGCCATTTCGCGGCGGCGCCGCCCAATGCCCGCTGGGTCGCGTTCGGGTCGGGCGAGGAGCGCGTCTATCTCGAAACCCCGCGCTGGCGCGACATCGAGCCCAAAACCATCTGGTCGGCGCTGACCGGCGGCAAGCGCGTGATGCACGTCGAATGGGTCCGCGACCCGGGCTACGCGGCGCGCGAGATTCGCCTTCGCCCGCACGAATATCGCCGGCTGTGGGCATCGATCCGCGCCGACTTCGCGCTTGGGCCGGAGGGCCGGCCGCGGCTCATCGACGCGCCCGGATACGGCTGCTGCGACGCATTCTATTGGGCGACCGGCAAGGCCAGCGCAATCCGCACCTGCAACAGCTGGGCCGCCAACCGACTCCGCCTCGCCGGAGTCAAGACCAGCCTGTGGCCGCCGTTCGTGCAGGGACTGACGTGGCGGTATCGTAGATCGGACCGCGGTTAGCCCGTCCGCGGCGCGCCCGCTGCACGGGCTTTTTTCCAATCGTCCACGATTTTTCGGATTTCGTCGGAAGATTGCCGTTCAGATGAGGCCATGATCGATTGGCTGAGCGGAGCGAGCAACGCGCCAATCGCAACGGCCGTGCAAATCAAAAGCCACGGCCAATACGCCGCGGGACTCGCGCCGAGGCCGTAAATTGAGGCCGCGACATTGAGAATCATCGGACAGACGTAAAAGAGCGCGTGATAGCGACCCATCCCGCGTGAGCCCGAATTCAACCACATCATCGAGCGGATCGGAGGCAAGTTAGGATTGGTTCGTTCCAGCGTGAGGCCGACATCAAACGCGGCGCTCAAGAGATTCTGATTGACGCGTTGATCGAGGATCCAAAGGCTCAGCAAGCCGATGTTGCTGCCGAGGCCTATGAGGACGAGCAACGAGCCGCTGTCGAGCAGGCTTTGTTGAGTAGAGAGGTCGCCTCGCACGATGAAGGCGATCGCCGCAAACGTCGCCAGCATCCACGCCGAGGCAAGCTTTTTGACCTCTACCTGCACGCCATTGAAATGCTCTTCGTAATTGCGCAGCGACGAATAAGTCTCAGCGTCGAGATCTTTGGCGGCGGCTGAATCCTGGTTCTGCTGGGCCATGTCGTACCCCCTGCGACTCTGACTGAACCGAGCACAAGTAAACTCTGGGAAAGCGCGCTGCCCGTCAACTCCGGTTTCTAGAGAACGTACCGCGAAAGATCCGCGTTCTTCGCGATCCCCGACAGCTGCTTGTCGACGAATTCCGCGTCGACGGTCAGCGTTTCGCCGGCGCGGTCCTCGGCTTCGAAGCTGATGTCCTCGAGCAGTTTCTCCATCACCGTCTGCAGCCGCCGTGCGCCGATATTCTCGACCGCCTCATTCACTTCCGCCGCGATTCGCGCGAGCGCCTCGATGCCCTCGGGAGTGAATTCGATCGTCACTTTCTCGGTCGCCAGCAGCGCCTGATATTGCTCGGTCAGGCTCGCGCGGGTCGCCGACAGGATGCGGACAAAATCCTGCTGGGTGAGCGCCTTCAGCTCGACCCGGATCGGCAGCCGCCCCTGCAGCTCGGGCAGCAGGTCGGCGGGCTTGGCCATGTGGAACGCGCCCGACGCGATGAACAGCATGTGGTCGGTCTTCAATGGCCCGTATTTGGTTGCGACGGTGGTGCCTTCGATCAGTGGCAGCAGGTCGCGCTGGACGCCCTCGCGGCTGACCGAGCCGCCGCGAACGTCGCTGACCGCAATCTTGTCGATCTCGTCGAGGAAGACGATCCCATTCGCCTCGGCGTCGGCCAGCGCGGCGCGGTTGACGTCGTCGGGGTCGAGCCTTTTGTCGGCTTCTTCCTCGGTCAGCCGCGCGAACGCGTCCGGAACCTTCAATTTGCGCCGCGCCTTGGGCGCCTGGCCCAGCGCTTTTCCCATCATCGATTTCAAGTCGATCATCTGCGCGCCCATGCCGGGAATTTCGAACGGCATGGTCGGCGCTTCCTCGACCTCGATCTCGACCTCGGCGGTGTTGAGGCTGCCGTCGGCAAACCGGGCGCGGAAGCTGGCGCGAGTCGCCTCGCTCGACCCCTTGCCAGTCAGCGCGTCGAGCAGCCGGTCCATCGCCGCTTGCTCGGCCGCCGCCTTGACCGCGCTGCGGCGCCGATTGCGCTCGAGCCGCACCGCTTCTTCGACCAGGTCGCGGGCGATCTGCTCGACGTCGCGGCCGACGTAGCCGACCTCGGTGAACTTGGTCGCCTCGACCTTGACGAACGGAGCGTCGGCGAGCTTCGCCAGCCGCCGGCTGATCTCGGTCTTGCCGCAACCGGTCGGGCCGATCATCAGGATGTTCTTGGGCGTCACTTCCTCGCGCAGCTCGGGCGACAGCTGCTGCCGGCGCCAGCGGTTGCGCAACGCCACCGCGACCGCCTTCTTGGCGTCGTCCTGCCCGACGATATGCTCGTCGAGCGCGGCGACGATCGCCTTGGGGGTGAGCGCGTCTTTGCGCGGAACTTGCGTCGCCGCGCCGGCGACTGGGCCTTCGTAGTTCATGTCGCGCAGCAACATGGAGGCGCGGCGGCGCAGTTCAAGCCGTGCAGCGGAATCCGGCGAAGAAGCGCTGGTGCGATCCGAGGATTCGAGCAATCGCTGCAGGGTCGGGCGTCGTGTCCCACACGTCGCGCTCGAATGTGCCGCCCAGCAAGACGCCGTCGGCCCGGGGAAACATGTAACCCCAATCGCCGGACGCCGCATAACGGACCTCCGGCTGCGGCAGCAGCACGGCGAGCTGGCCGCGGACAGGTTGAAGCTCCTGATCATCGAACAACGCGCGGGCGCCAATGCCGGTGCAGTTGAACACTAGACGTTCGGGGACCGCCGCAATCGCTTGCGGCGTCTCGAATGTCTTGCGCTCGATTTTTCCGCCGCCGGTCTGGAGCTCGATCAGCATGCGCCGCAGGAACCGGCCGGTTTCCACATACATGGTGTCGAAACCAATGACCTTTTCCAGCGGAAAGGGGTGCTCGTTGTGCGCCACCGTGCGCCCGTTGGGATAATAGGGATCGAGCCAATCGCCGCGGAGAACCGGATTGCCGGTTTCTTCGAACGTCGGCAGCCAGCGGATGCCGTAATCGTCGCCGATCATGATCTGGAAGCGGCGCCAGCTATAGGCCATCGCGGCCATGAACTGTTGGCGCCATTGCGGCGTAACCGCGCTTTCACGAAAATGGCCGAACGGCGAGATCTGGCCGCCGGCAATGTTCGACGTCGTGTGCGGGGGCAGGTCCTTGGCGTAAATGGTGACTGGGAATCCCGCTTCCTGCACCAGCCGCGCCGTCGTCAGCCCCATGATCCCGGCGCCGATCACCGCCACCGGGCCGCTATGTCCGGCTAGACCGAGGTCGGCGGCGAGCTTCGAGCTGCCCCAGCTCAAGGTGATTCCAGCCCCGCCGTGGCCGTAATTATGGACCAGCACCTTGTCGCCAAGCGCCTCGCGCCGAACCACGAACCCCGACGCCCGGTACGGCCGCAGTCCGGCAACGGTCCGGATCACCCGATTGGTCTCGACTCTGACCCGCGGCAGCGGGGTGCAGGCAGCAGTCGGCGGGCGGCGGACGGAGGTCGTCGCGCAACCGGAAAGCGCCAGGGCGCTCGCCGCCGAGCCGGAAATCAGGAAATCGCGGCGGCCGAGATCGTGCAGCATCCGCCGCGCTTTAGCCCCGCTCAGGCAGCGCCTTCAACCGTTGACCCACCAACGGATTCAAGCGTCAGCCGGTCGTTGGTGAACACGCAGACTTCGGCGGCGATCGCCATTGCCCGGCGGGCTAGCTTTTCCGGGTCCGGCTCATATTCGGCCAGCGCTCGGGCGGCGGCGAGCGCGTAATTGCCGCCCGAGCCGATCGCCGCGATCGCATTGCCGTCCTCGGCCTCGGGCTCGAGCACGTCGCCGGTGCCGGTCAGGATCAGCATCGCGCCCGCATCCGCGACGATCATCATCGCTTCCAGCTGCCGCAAATATTTGTCGGTCCGCCAATCCTTGGCGAGCTCGACCGCGGCGCGCATCAGCTGGCCGTTATACTGCTCGAGCTTCTTCTCGAGCCGCTCGAACAAGGTGAACGCGTCGGCGGTCGCTCCGGCGAACCCGCCGATGACCCCCCCTTTGCCATCTGGGCCCGCCTCACCCAGCCGCCGCACCTTCTTGGCGTTGGGCTTGATGATCGTGTTGCCGAGGCTGACCTGGCCGTCGCCGGCAATCACCGTCCGCCCGCCTTGCTTGACCCCGAGGATCGTCGTTCCGTGCCAGCTGTCCAAATCGTCCGCTCCTTCGCGCCCAGAAGTGGGATGCGCGGCCCGGGCTTGCAAGCAGGGCTGTCCCTCAAAGGGGCATTCGCAAGCGCGTTCGTACCCGAACGCGCGGCTGGCGGGTTAAAGCATCATGGCCGTTGTACTAACACTCGCACCATGGCTGCTTTTCGTGCTGCTGATCGCGGTTGCGGCCGCGCCCGCCGCCACGCAACCGCGCCTATCCGGATTGGGGCTGCAAACGGTGGAAGCCGGCAATCTCGATAATCCAGTGTGGGCGCGGCACGACCCGGTTTTCGGCCCGGAGCCCAGCCGTCGCTTCGTCGAGGAACAGGCCATGCCGGACTGGACCGTGCTATTCGGCGTCCCTGCCCACGATCGCGATCGCCGCGGGCTGAGTTTCAGCATGCGTCCAAGCCACGGTCTCAAGGCGAGAGCGAAGTTCCGCTTTTAGCAACGCTGGCGCGGTCGCCCGCCTCGGCGCGATCACGAAATCATCACTTCTCAAATTCTTGGGTGTCGACCGCTGCCTGCGCGATCACCCATTTGATCAGCTCGTCGAGCTGGATCGCCTGCTCGGTGGCGATGAGGCGGTCTTCTAGGGAGAAATCCTGGGCGGCGAGAGGAAGTCCGTCTTCCTCGGCGGCACGATCAGCGAGGCCGGGGGTTGCGCCGGCGGCGGGCACAGCCGTTGCTCCGCCACCGCGCTGAGCGGTTGCGGCCGTTCGGGTGCCGAGCTGCAGGCGCAAAGCGCGAGCGCGAGCATCGGCAAGGCGGGCTTGGAGGTCATGCGTGGTCCTTTCCGAAATGATGCGCTGCTCGGCGGCGACGCGCCCGGCATTGGCGAGGTCCTGCCGCCGCGCGGTCTCCGCGGCGGCGCGGTAATTGGCGATGGTCCCGGCGCGCGCGCTTTGCTCGGCTAAGTAGGAGCGTTCGAACCGGTCGGCCTGCTTGTGCCAGCGGCGCGCCTCGTTGGCCTTGACCAGGAACAGCCCGAGCAACACCACTGAAACGGCGATTCCGATCATGCCCTGGAGGTTGAGGAAGCGCAGCATCATGGGCCTCGCTCCGACGCGCGATCGGCTTCGAGCGACGCGCCGTCGCGCCCGGCTGCGACCTTGAAGCGACCCACCGGGCCGCCGGCGAGAAGGCCGACGATGACCGCGATCATCGCGACGATGAAGCCCCCCAGCGACCAGCCGAAGATAAGGACGATGCTGTGAAGTTCGCCCGGCGGCCAACCGCCCCACATCAGCAGCGCGACCATGGCCACCGCGCACGCGCCACAGAATATCCCGCCGGCGGCGGCGAGGAGGCCATAGACCAGCCGCTGGCCCTCGGCGAAGGTGGTGGGAGGCGGAAGCCGGCTCATTTCGAACCGATCCGGTTTGCGAGCCAGCCGTACAGGAACGCTTCGTTGGCCGGCCGCCGCTCGGCCAGGCGCAGATAGCGCTCGCCCTGCAGCGCCTCGAGCGCGCGCAGCAGCACGGTCTCGCCGCCGCTTTGCCCGCGCGCTTCGAGGAAGCCGTCGAGCGCGGCCAGGGTGCGCGGGCCGGCGCGGCCGTCGGGCACCAGGTCGGGGTAATCCTTGCCATTGCGGTTGAGCGCCGTCAGCGCCCGCTGGAGAAAGGTGGTGGCGACCGCCGGTCCCATGTTGGCGCCGGTGTCGAACAGCTCCGCGGCGACCTTCGGAGCGCGCTTCGCGACCTCGTCGAAGCGCGGCCGCAGCCAGTACAGCCGCCGGTAGATCGCCGCCGCCTCGTCGCGCGGCAGCAGCGACATCGGCCCGGCATAGCCGTGCGCCCGGGCCACCAGCTCGGTGATGCCGAAGCGGGTCGGCCCGCCCTTGTCGGCGACATGGTTGACGTAACCGCCCTCGCGCTCGATCAGCTCGTCGATCAGCCGGTCGGCGCCATTCGCTGCCTCGTCCACTTGTTCCTCCCGGTCCGGTGATCCCGAGTCGCCCAATAAAACCACATAGGTTAAGTGTAGGACAGTGATTTCGTTCGCCCCGACGATTTTTCCGAGGATGACGGCCGGCGCGCAGCCCGCTAGGTTCGGCGTCATGAGCCGTCATTTTGTCGCCGCCATCGCCGCCGCTTTCGCTTTGTCGATCGCAACCCCCGCCGCCGCCGAGCTCTCCCGCGCCGAGCAGGCAATGATCCGCACCGTCGACGCCGAGCACGAACGCACCGTCGCGATGCTTGGTCGATGGGTCGACCAGAACAGCGGCACGATGAATTTTCCCGGCGTCAAGGCGGTCGGCGACATGCTCCGCGCCGAGCTCGAACCGCTCGGCTTCGCCGTCGAATGGATCGATATCAGCGCCGCCAACCGGGCCGGCCACATCGTCGCCCGGCACAAGGGGAACGGGCGCGGCAAGCGCCTGCTGCTGATCGGCCACCTCGACACGGTGTTCGAGCCCGACTCCCCGTTCCAGCGCTGGGTGCGGCGCGGCAACGACGGCGAGGGCCCCGGCGCCGGCGACGACAAGGGCGGCATGGCGGTGATCGTCGCGGCGCTGCGCGCGATGAAGGCCGCCGGCACGCTCGGGCAAGCCGACATCACCGTCTTCCTGACCGGCGACGAGGAGGACGCGGGGCCGCTCGAGATCGCCCGGCGCGATCTCGTCGCGGCCGGCAAATGGGCCGACGTCGCGCTCGATTTCGAAGGACTGGTCCAGGACGAGGGCCGCGACATGGGCTCGGTCGCCCGGCGCAGTTCGGACGAGTGGACGCTGACCGTCACCGCCCGCAGCGGCCATTCAAGCGGCATCTTTTCTCCGGGCTCGGGATCAGGCGCGATCTACGAGCTGGCGCGGATCATCGACACCTTTCGCCGCGAGCTCCCGGAGGATAAATTGACCTACAACGTCGGCCTCATCGGCGGCGGCGCCACGGCCGAGCTCGGCGCCGACAAGATTCGCGTCGCGGCGACCGGCAAGGGCAACATCATCGCCGCGACAGCGATCGCCCGCGGCGACCTGCGCGCGATCAGCACCGACCAGATCGCGCGCACCCAGGCCAAGATGCGGGCGATTGTCGCGCAGCCGCTCAACGGTGCGACCGCTAAGATCGAGTTCGCGCCCGACGGCTACCCGCCGATGGCCCCGAGCGAAGCCAATCGCGCGCTGCTCGCCCGGCTCAACGCCGTCAACCGCGACCTGGGACTGCCCGAGATGGGGGAGCTCGACCCGGTCAAGCGCGGCGCCGCCGACATCAGCTTCGTCGCCCAGGACGTCGACGGCCTCGCCGGTCTGGGGCCGGCCAGCCGCGGCGACCATGCGCCCGGCGAGACGGTCGATATCGCCTCAATCGCGCGCCAATCGAAGCGCGCCGCGATCCTGATGTCGCGGCTGGCGAGGGAACGGCGCTAGGCGCTCCCTGGCCACAATTGGCGAAATGGGCCCGCCAATGCTGACGGAGGCGGGGATAAATGCTAATGGTGCCCCCGCAAGCGGCTTCACGCCGACGTGGCTGGCGACCAGCCGCCAATTCGCAGCCATCCAAGAGGAGCGACATGACCGATACCCGCTGGACCATCAAGGGGCGTGAGTTCGTGCACTGCAATTGCGCCTACGGCTGCCCGTGTCAGTTCAATGCGCTGCCGACCCAAGGCAATTGCTGTGCGGTCGCGGCGATCGAGATCGAAGAGGGGCATCACGGCGACACGCCGCTCGACGGCCTGCGGATCGCACTCGTCGTCGGCTGGCCCGGAGCGATCCACGAGGGCGACGGGCAGGCGGTTCCGATCGTCGACGAGCGCGCCACGCCCGAGCAACGCGACGCCTTGCTGCGCATCATGAACGGCGAGGACACGGTGCCCGGCGCAACCTTCTTCCAGGTGTTCGCGACAACTTATTCCAAGGTCCATGACCCGGTCTTCGCGCGTATCGACTTCGAGGTCGATATCGACGGCCGCACCGCGCGCCTGGTCGTGCCCGGGGTGATCGACGCGCGCGGCGAACCGATCGTCAACCCGATTAGCGGCGAGCAGCACCGAGCGAGGATCAACCTGCCTAGCGGGTTCGAATACGACACTGCCGAGATCGGCCGCGGCTGGGCGGAGACTAAGGGGCCGCTGGAGATCTCGCTGGCCGATTCCCACGCGCAGTTCGCGCAGCTGCACATCACGGAGAGCGGTGTCGTCCACTAGCAACGGCGCCGCCGCCGGCCCGCTCGAATCCATCCTGCGCCGCGACCGCGCGGTAGTCGCGGCGGCGCTCGCCGCGCTGGCGCTGATCGCCTGGGCCTACCTGATGTGGCTCGCGGCCAGTCCCGCCATGGACATGCCTATGGACGGGCACGCGATGGTGTCGGCCGGGCTCGGCTTCTGGTCTGCCGCCCACTTCTTGCTGATGTTCCTGATGTGGTTGGTGATGATGGTCGGAATGATGACTCCGTCGGTCGCGCCGATGATTCTGATCTACGCCCGCGTCGCTCGGCATGAGTCGAGCCGCGGGAAGCCGTTCGCGCCTGCGGGCTGGTTCGCACTCGGCTATTTTCTCGCCTGGACCGGTTTCGCCGTCCTCGCCACCGTGCTGCAGTGGGGTTTGGAGCGGGCCTTGCTGCTGTCACCAATGATGGCCAGCGCCAGTCCGATTTTCGGGGGGATGCTGTTGATCGCGGCCGGCGTCTATCAGTGGACGCCGCTCAAGAGCGCTTGTCTCGCGCAGTGCCAGTCGCCCTTTGCTTTCATCCAGCGCCACGGCGGGTTCCGCGGCGATCGCCCCGGCTCTGTCTTGCTCGGGCTTCGCCACGGCGCCTACTGCATCGGCTGCTGCTGGGCGCTGATGCTCTTGCTGTTCATCGGCGGTGTGATGAACCTGCTGTGGGTCGCCGCAATCAGCGCGCTGATACTCGCGGAAAAGCTGGTCCCGGGCCGGCTTATCCAACGCGTGATCGGCTTCGGATTCATCGTCGCGGGAGCGGCGCTGGTCCTGTGACGCGACACTCTTATTTGTACATGCCCTCGCGCAGGTTGATGCCGTGCTCCAGCCACGCCTTCATTGCGCAGATCATCTGCGTCCAGCCGTGGCAATTGCCGTAGCTAGCATCGAGCGCGCCCTGCGTCTCGCGCCAGCCTTCCTCCCGGATCTCGACCAGGGTGCGGCCGCCGTCGAGCGGCGAGAAGGTCATCGTCACCTTGATCTTGTAGTCGGCGGTGGTGATCTCGCCCCCGGTTGCAATCGCCTGGTCGCCCTCCGCCGCGTCCCACCGCAAGACGATCTTCTCGTCGGGCACGACCTCGACCACCTCGACCGGGAAAACGCCCGGATAATCGTGAAATTCCCAAGTCACCGTCGCGCCGGTTTCGAGCCGCCCCTTGGCGCCGCCGGTGGTGAAATATCGCGACAGCTGCTGGGGGTCGGCGACCGCCTCGAATACTTCGTGAACCGGCTTGGCGATCCGCGCCGCAACCCTGAACTTCAGTTCCATGACGCACCTCCCGCTTGAGTCGCCGCGTAGATATGTTATAAGTCTATAACATGTCAAACTCCGCCCGCTATGACCGGATATTCAAGGCGCTCGGCTCGGCGGTCCGGCGGCAAATCCTCGACGATCTCAAGGATCAGCCGCTGACCACGGGGACTCTGTGCGCGCATTTCCCCGAGCTCGACCGCTGCACGGTGATGCAGCATTTGAAGGTGCTCGAAGAGGCGGATTTGGTGATCGCGGAGCGCAGGGGCCGCGAGCGCTGGAATCATCTCAACCCGCTGCCGATCCACGACATCCACGAGCGCTGGATCGGCCCGCACGCGGCGCGCGCGACGGCACGGCTGGCGAAACTCAAGCGCGAGCTCGAGCGGCAATGATCCGCGCTTGACTTCAAGACCGGCTTGCCGCCTGATCCCTTGCGCCCGGGCAGCCGGTCGCTGCACGGGCCCGTGACGCGTCTGGCCGGCAGCGCACGCTGCTCGAACGGGAGGGAACAGCCATGGAAAACGCCTTCGAAACGCGCGCCCGCACACCGGTGCACCTGTGGATCGTCGGAGTGCTCGCGACGCTGTGGAACGCGATCGGCTGCTACGACTATTTGATGACCCGCATGCGCAACACGGAATATTTCGAAATGATGATGCCGACCGTCGATCCCCAGGCGATGCTCGCCTGGGTCGACGGCTTTCCGATCTGGGCGCAGTTTGGTTGGGGCCTTGGCGTCTGGGGCGGGCTCCTCGGCGCGCTGCTCCTGCTCGTCCGCAGCCGCCATGCAATGTGGGCGTTCGCATTGTCGCTGATCGGCGCGGTACTGGGCCTCGGATACCAGATCGTCTCCGCACCGCCGCTTCCGGGCGCCGAAGGGCCGATGGCCGACGCCATGCCCTTCGTAATCATCGCGATCGCCGCCGCGCTATTCTTCTACGCGCGGGCGCAGGAAAAGAAGGGCGTGCTGCGGTAGCCGGCTAGCCCCGCCGCCCGCCAAACCGTGTGCGCTGGGTCTTGCCGAACCGTCCTTTGCGCGTTCCCGGCTTGCCTTCGCTCGATCGCGTCGGCCCGCGCGGCGCGGCGCGCTGGGGGTGGGGGATGCCGAGGTCGTCCTCTTCCAACCGGCGGATCTCGTCGCGCAGCCGCGCGGCTTCCTCGAACTCCAAATCCGCGGCGGCGTTGCGCATCCGGCTCTCGAGGTCGGCGATATAGGCCTTCAAATTGTGGCCGACGAGGTGCGGCCGCTCGTCGTCGCCGGTGTCGACCGTCACCGCGTCGCGGTTGGCGAGATGGGCCATGATGTCGCTGATGTTGCGCTTGATGCTTTCGGGCGTGATGCCGTGCGCGGCATTGTAGGCGAGCTGCTTTTCGCGCCGCCGGTCGGTCTCGTTCAAGGCGCGCTCGATCGACCCGGTGATCGTGTCGGCGTAGAGGATCACCCGCCCGTCGATATTGCGCGCGGCGCGGCCGATGGTCTGGATCAGCGAGGTCTCTGACCGCAGGAAGCCCTCCTTGTCGGCGTCGAGAATCGCGACCAGCCCGCATTCGGGGATGTCGAGCCCCTCGCGCAGCAGGTTGATGCCGACCAGCACGTCGTAAACCCCGAGCCGCAGCTCGCGTATCAACTCGATCCGCTCCAATGTCTCGACGTCGGAGTGCATGTAGCGGACGCGCAGGCCCGCCTCGTGCAGATATTCGGTCAAATCCTCGGCCATCCGCTTGGTCAGCGTGGTGACCAGCGTCCGGTAGCCGTTGCGCGCCGTCTCCTTCGCCTCGTGCACCAAATCGTCGACCTGGTCCTCGACCGGCTTGATCTCGACCGGCGGGTCGATGAGGCCGGTCGGGCGGATCACCTGCTCGGCAAACACGCCGCCGGTCTCGGTCAATTCCCACGGTCCCGGAGTCGCCGACAGGAAGGTCGTCTGCGGGCGCATCGCGTCCCACTCGGCGAACCGCAGCGGCCGGTTGTCGATGCAGCTCGGCAGCCTGAAACCAAATTCGGCGAGCGTGATCTTGCGCCGGTGGTCGCCCTTGGCCATCGCGCCGATCTGCGGCACCGTCTGGTGGCTCTCGTCGACGAACAGCAGCGCGTTGTCGGGCAGATACTCGAACAGGGTCGGCGGCGGCTCGCCGGGCAGCCGGCCGGTCAGGAAGCGCGAGTAATTCTCGATGCCCGCGCAGGAGCCGGTCGCGGCGATCATCTCGAGGTCGAAGTTGGTCCGCTGCTCGAGGCGCTGGGCTTCCAATAGGCGCCCTTCCGCGACCAGCTCCTTCAAGCGCTCGGCGAGCTCGTGGCGGATCGCCTCCATCGCCTGCTTCAGGGTCGGCCCCGGAGTCACATAGTGCGAGTTCGCATAGACCTTGATGGCATCGAGGGTCGCGACCTTCTTGCCGGTCAGCGGATCGAATTCGGCGATCTCCTCGATCTCGTCGCCGAAGAAGGCGATGCGCCAGGCGGTGTCCTCATAGTGCGACGGGAAGATTTCGAGGCTGTCGCCGCGCACCCGGAAATTGCCGCGCGCAAACGCCTGGTCGTTGCGCCGGTACTGGAGCGCGACCAGCTTGCGTATCACCTCGCGCTGGTCGACCGCCTCGCCCTTCTTCAGCGAAAAAATCATCGCCGAATAGGTCTCGACCGAGCCGATACCGTACAGGCACGAAACCGAGGCGACGATGATCACGTCGTCGCGCTCGAGCAGCGAGCGCGTCGCCGAGTGGCGCATCCGGTCGATCGCCTCGTTCACGCTCGACTCCTTCTCGATGTAGGTGTCGGTGCGCGGGACGTAGGCCTCGGGCTGGTAGTAGTCGTAATAGCTGACGAAATATTCGACCGCATTGTCGGGAAAGAAGCTCTTGAATTCGCCGTAGAGCTGGGCAGCGAGGATCTTGTTGGGCGCGATCACCAGCGCCGGCCGCTGCAGGGTCTCGATGACCTTGGCCATCGTAAAGGTCTTGCCCGAGCCGGTGACCCCCAGCAGCACCTGGCTCTTCTCGCCGCCGAGCGCGGTTTCGGTCAGCTCCCGAATCGCGGTCGGCTGGTCGCCGGCCGGCTCATAGTCCGACTTAAGCACGAAGCGCTGGCCGCCCTCGGCCTTCTCGGGCCGCGTCGGCCGATGCGGAACGAAGCTCTCGCCGCCATCCGGCTCGGCCAGTGAAGTGCGGATTTGAATCGCCATGCGATGCGCATATGGTGGGGCCGGCAAGGCCGCGCAACGCGCCGCCGCAACCGCGGGGGAAATACGACCATGAGACATGCCGCCATATGGATCGCCTGCACCCTTCCATGCGCTGCGCTGCTCGCCGCATGCAGCAACGAGCCCGAAGTCAGCGCCCGCAACGCCACCGCCGAAGAAGTCGCCGACCAGGTCGCCGACGCCGGCGGTAGCGACAGCTTCGTCCGGCCTGGCAAGTGGCAGTCGCGGGTGACCATCGAAAAGTTCGAGCTGCCCGGCGCGCCGCCCGAAGCGGCCGCGGCGATGCGCAGGATGTACGATCGCGCGCAGGTCGACGAGAGCTGCCTGACGCCCGAGCAGGCCAAACGGCCGAAAGAGGATTTCTTCGCCGGCGCCAGCAAGAATTGCCGCTACGAGCGTTTCGACATGGGCGGCGGCAAAATCGACGCGGTGATGAAATGCACCGGCGAGGGCGCGGCCCAGACGATGACAATGCAGGGCACGTACGGCCCCGAAAATTACCAGATGCGCATGAACATGGAGGCCAACGCGGGGTCGGGTCCGGCCGGCGCGATGACAATGGCGATGCGGGTCGATGCCAAGCGGATCGGGGAGTGCGACCCGAAGGCCGTTTGACGGCCGCGCAACAGGAGGGGAGAAGGCGATGCGGACGATCATATGGACTGGGATCGCGGCGGGACTGCTGGCCGGCTGCGGCGACCAGGGCGCAGAGGATGCGGCGGCGAAGCCGAAGCGGGCGGACGCTCTCCAGCCGGGAGAATATGAGGTTACCGCCAAGGTCGACGCGATCCGCTCCACCGACAATTCGACCCCGGTGACGGCATCCGTGGCCGCCGATCCGCCGAAGGTCACCCGCATTTGCGTTCCCGCCGGCGGAACCCTCGACCCGGCGACGTTCGCCGAAGCCGATGAGAAATGCACCGCGTCCGACACCTACATGCGCGGCGGCCGGATGAGCCTGCAGTTCAAGTGCAACCGGCCAGGCAAGGGGCTGCTGACGCAGATGGTCGACGGCAACTTCACCGCCGACAGCTTCACCGGCAAGGTGATGACCGCCACCTATTTCACCGGCTCGGGCGACTATGAGCTGACCCGCACCATGAGCGGCAAGCGGGTCGGCGAATGCCCAGCCGCGCCACCCGAGGAAAACGCGCAATGATCGGCTATGTGACGCTCGGCACCGACGACCTCGAGCGCGCGCGCGGCTATTTCGACGCGCTGTTCGCGACCATCGGCGGGAAGCGCCTGATGCAGCTCGAGAGCCCGGGCGGTTTCACCATGTACGGAGTGGCGATGAACCGGCCCGCCGTGGTGGTCACTATGCCCTACGACAAGCAGCCGATGCAGGTCGGCAACGGCAACATGGTCGCGCTGGTGATGGATTCGACCGACAAGGTCGACGCCTTCCACGCCAAGGCAATCGAGCTCGGCGGTACCGACGAGGGCGCGCCCGGATACCGCGGCGATCCCAAGTTCGGCTATTATTTCGGGTACTTCCGCGATCCCGACGGGCACAAGTTCGCGGTGTTCAACATCACGCCTCAAGCGGCCTGACAAGGCATGGAGTCTGCGGGGGTTCTTTCGAACTTCCGCATCTATCTTGGAATGAGGAGCGGGAGCCTAATTAAGAACCCAGCGGATACGCTGGGTCACCCTATCCGTCGTCGGCTTGCCGCGATTGTCGCGGGCCGGTGTGAACCTCGCGCGGCTTTGCAGGATTCGGCAGGTCGTTCGGTCCAATGCTCGCGATCTGCTCGACGACGTAACCTGGCAGTTCAGAACCCGGCCGTTGGGTCCCACGGTGAGACGCGCGGTGACGGAACCCTGTTCACCGGCTTGTAGTGCTCTCTGGGGATAGTCGTCTCCGCGGAACAGACCTTGCAGGTTGCCGGTCGCACTGCGTGGCGGAACCGTCTTCACTGGCGGCGGAGGGGGCGGCGGCCGCCGAACCGGCGGAGCGGGTCGCACAGGCGCGGCACGGGGAGTGATCACCGGTCGCGGTGCCTGTTGCACCGCCTGCACGACGGGCGGCGGTTTGACCTTGATCCGAACAATCGGCGGCGGCGAAACGATGGGCGGCGGAGTCTCAGGAGCCGGCTGCTCGGGCGGAGGTGGGGGCGGCTCGTCGGGCGGGGGCGGCGGCTCTTGCTCGACGTTGAAGGCTTTAAGTTCCTCGGTCGCTTGCTTGATCACGTTGTAAGCCAGACCGGTGATGATGCCATAACCGAGGATGACATGGACGATCGCTACGATGATGATCGCAAAGGTCCGGTTGGTGCCGATCTGTCTTTGTTGGGCGTAGGCCACGTATCGTTTTCTCGATCCTCTCCAGCCCCTCCGATTAAAGCCCGATCGCTTCGTTGACCTCGGACACTGTAAAACTACAACATGTTGTGAACATTCTATGTTCCCCGAAAAGAGGAGCGATCGCGGCTCGTTCAGCTAGAGCCCTGGGGTGCGGGGGCAGGCATTACCGCCAAGCAAAAGGCCCACCGGCTCGTCTGAGCAGGTGGGCCTTTGATTGATCACCGAAGACCGCGCTTGCGGCCGTCGCGGTTAGCCGCGCTCGGGCTCGGGCGGCGGCGGCGGCGGCGGCGGCGGCGGCAGCGGACACATGTCCGTCGCCAGGATTACCGAACCGTCTGGGCAGGTCTGCGTCTCCGGCGGCGGCGGCGGTGGCGGCGGTGGCGGCAGGACCGGCTCCGGCGGCGGCGGCGGCAGCGGCACGTTGAAGTTGTGGATCAGGCTGACCAGGACCGAATGCGACTTGTACTCGCTGTCGAGATCGAGGCCGTCATCGTCGTCGTCGACATTGCCGGCGTCGAAGTAGCGATACTTCAAGCCGACATCGAAATATTGCGACACCGCCGCGCGGACTCCGGCAACGATCTGCCAAGCGAGCCCGCGGTCCTTGATCTTGAAGCTGGGATCGTCGTTGTCTTCCCGAAGGACATGGATAACCTGGGCGTAGCCGATGCCGCCGCCGGCGTAGAACTGCATGCCTTCGTCGGGACCGACATCGACCATGCCGTTGAGCATCAGCGAATAGACGCTCGAGCGACCGTCGGCGTCGACCGCGCCCTGGCCGAAGTCATATTCCTTGTGATGGCTGCGCTTGTAGCCAAGCTCGGCCTCGGCGCGGAACATGCCAAAGTCGTAACCGGCGATCATGTCGCCATCGACGCCCAGCTTGTGGTCGATGTCGAGGATGCCGAGCTCTTCGACGTCGCTCGAGTCGACATCGGAATCCGTGACCCACAGGCCACCGACCTCGAGCCCGAAGTAAGCCGAGCGGTCGCGTGCGGCGGCGGGCGTCGCGATGGTGATCGCAGCCATTGCGGTTGCGGCCAACAGATATCTTTTCATCATTTCCCCCTTTGGCCACGATAGAGGCCGGAAACCCCCATTAACTCAAAGTTTAACCTAGGTCGAGACGCCCTGTAACGACTTGCAGTTAAAGAGTGCCCTGGAAATAGCGCGCGAGCTGGGCGCGTTCCTCCGGCGTCAGCTTCCCGGCGATGTCGCGCATCCGGCCGTAGACGTCATTCTTGCGGGTGCCGTCAGCATAGGCGTTGAGCTGCGCGAGCAGATATTCCTCGGTCTGGCCGGTAATCACCGGTGTCTCGAGCGGGCCACCCGAGCCGTTGACATGACAGCTCATGCAGGCGGGGATGCGGCGGCGGCTGTCGCCCTCGCGGGCCAGCTTCTCGATTTCGAGCTCGCCCGAAAAATCGCGGAACCCGAGCGCGGTATATTCCTTAGACGCGGCCGCATAATAAGCCGCGACATTCGCCAGGTCGGTGACCGCAAGGCCTTTCGCGACCCCGGTCATCTGAGGGTGCGCGCGCGCTCCGCTCCGATAATCGTGCAGCTGCTTGTAGATCGCTTGGGGCGATTGGCCCGCCAGGCTCGGGATGTTCGTTTGCAACAGGCCCTTGTCGCCGTGGCAGGCGGCACAAACCTGCTCGGCGATGGCCGCTCCGCGGCGCGTGTTCCCGGCGGCCAGGATGCGCAGGATTTCAGGGTCCCAGCTCACTCGGCTGACCGGCACCGAGATGGCGAAGCTGCGCGGCTGGGGCACGGCCGGCGACCCGGCTTCGAGGCCTGCCGCGCGGCGCATCGCGCTCGCCATGTCCAGATGAGCATTCTCGCGCTGGCTTGCGGGGATGATCACGAGGCCGAGCAGCGCGCCCATGAACAGCCCGGCGACCACCACTACGGAGGCCCAGATTCGCCACGGCCGATCGAGCGCCCGTTGTTCGGCGGGAGTCCCTGCGGGGCTGTGATCCCGATCGGCCAGCGGCTTCGAGCGAGCCTCCGGCGCCTGCTCGCGCGGCGTTTCATGCGGTGGCCGAGCCACGTCAGCCGAGCCTGTGAACCACCGCTTCGGGCGGCGGGTTGATGAAGAATTGGGCGATCGGATAGCCGTAGGCGACCGCCATCAGCAAGGCGACGAGCAGGTTCCACAGGCCAAAACCGTTGAGCGACGACGGCAGGCGGCCCGGCGGGTGCACGGCCTGCGCATATTCGACCGGTGCGGCGGCGCCGGCGACTCCCCGCCGATGCAGCATCGCAAGATTATAGACGAACATAAGCGCGCTCACCGCGAGTATGACGCCGCCGACCAGCGACACGACCACCCACGGGCCCCACGAAGCGATCATCGGGTCCGAATAGTCGAATGCCGCGACCCGGCGCCATTGGCCCTGCAGCCCGAGATAATGCCACGGCAGGGTCATCACCATCATGCCCACGAACCACAGCCACAGTTGCCACAGCAACGGCCTGGAATCGGCGAAGCCGCGGCCCGTGAGGCTCGGCCACATCGCGTATGCGATGGCGAAATACATGATCACCACGGTGCCGCCGAAAATGAGGTGGAAGTGCGCGGTGACCCAGCTGGTGTTGTGGATCATCGCATTCATTCCGTAGCTCATGTTGATGAGCCCGCCGCCGCCGCCGAAGAACAGCATCAGGAAAGCGAGCCCGGTGGCCAGCACCATCGGCCGGTCCCAGGGCAGGGCCTTGATCCAGCCGAGCAGACCGGTGCCGCCGCGCATACGCCCGGCGATTTCGAAAGAGGCGGTGATGGTGAACACGGTCAGCAAAGTTGGGACGGCCACCAGCGCGGTCAGGAACATCTGGATGAACTTGAAGCCGTTGGAATGCTCCGGGTCCATGAACAAATGGTGGAGCCCGACCGGCAGCGAGTAGAGCAGGAACAGGACGAACGCGATCCGCCCCATGGTGTCGGAATAGAGCCGGCCGCCGGCGGCATTGGGCGCCATGGTGTAAAAAGCGATGTAGCTCGGGAACAGCCAGAAATAGACGATGGCGTGCAGGGTCCACGAAAACAGCGTGCGCGACAGGCCGACGTCGACCATCGCGTTCCAGCCGAACGCGGCCGGGATCACCTGGAACAGCAGCTCGGCGGAAACCCCGACCGTCGTCCACAGCCACATCACCGCATTTGCTACCGTGGCGAACATCGCCAGCGGCACCGCCTGGCCCGGGTTCGCGCTGCGCCACTGGCGCATCGCCACGATCATCAGGCCGCACCAGATCCACGACGCGACCACCACCAGCACCAACCCGATGTAAAACCACGGTGTCGCCGTCAGCGGCGGATAGAAAGTGTAGAGCACGGATGCATTGCCGCCGATGACGCTGAGCGCCGCCATCAAGGTTCCGACGATGCCCATCCAGAAGCTCGCCCACGCCAGGCGCAGGCCCGGCAACGGTCGTTTCAGCGCAGTCTCGGCGACGTAATAGCCAAAGCCCATGATGAAGAAGGTGGTCAGCACGAACGCCATCGAGACGCCGTGCAGGGTCACTGATCGGAAATAATTGGCGGCGGTGTGGGCGGGGGCGTCGATCGGGCTTCTCGCCCACATCTGCCAGACACCCAACAGGCAAGCGACCGCGAATGCGGCAACGGCAGTCCAGACATGCGCGGTGACCAACCGTCCGGTCTGCAACTGCCCGGCCGCGACCGCTTCGTGCCGCGGCCGGCGCGGCGCCGCGGCTTCAGCGATCGTCGCCACAATATGCCCTTCCCTGCGCATCGGGCCGGAACAGTTCCGGCGGCACCACCTTCACGGTGGCGATCATCTGGGTGTGCCCGAGCCCGCAATATTCGTGGCACGGCATCAACAGGTCGCCGGTCTTGGTGAAGCGCGTGTGGACCTGCGCGACATAGCCGGGGACGACCATCGTGTTGACGTTGGTGCCGGAGACGAGGAGCCCGTGGATCACGTCGGGGCTAGTGAACCGCAGGGTCACGTCGCGGTCGGCCGGAAGCACGATGCAATTGGGCACGAACTCGAATTGCGTGGTGATCATCCGGGCGACGATGCGCCCGTCGGGATCGACCCGCGTGCCGAGATTCTCCTCGGTGAATTCGGCCGACAAATGGAGCGTCTTGGGGTCGACATACTCACGATTGCTCGGCGGGTTGATGTGCATCGACAGGGCCGCGAACAGGATCGCGCCCAGGATCACGACGACGATTCCCGAGACGACGGCCGCCCACCGCAGCTCCGACTTGAGGATGGCGCGCTCGTTGATCGCCATTTCAGCCCACCGTTCCGCGCGGCAGGAACACGAATAGGTAGATGAGCAGCCAGCACAGGATCAGCAGCCCGACAGCGATCCCCGAGACGACGACCGCACCTCTCGGCGTCTGCTCCATCGCCGCTTCGAGGCGCTGCAGCTCTTGGGCATCGTCGCCATAGTCATGGCGTCTGCTCGAGTAGGCCGGTTCGGTCATGCGCCCCCTGTTGCGCCGAGCCTGATGGCGCTTGTTAAGCAACCGCCCGGCGCGGTCGTCAACCACGTAATATTACGGACCCCCAACAGGTTCGTTTCCGAAGACTGTTGTCATTTCGCCAATCCACAGGAAAATTTGGTTAACGCGCATTTACCGGCTTGCATCTCGCGCCGGTTGAGGCACAATAGGTAGTAGCGCGGAGGGGGCTTTGCTCAACACCTAGTGTTTCGGCGTCGGAATTCCTATATTCCGGTGACGGCCGGCTGCGGCCCTGTGGATATCGGGGACGCAACCGAGAAAAGCCCCTTTCGACGCCAAAAAGGACTAGGGTGTTGGTCATGACACCGAGTCGAACAATACAGGAACAAGCGGTCGCCGAACCGACGAACAGGCGCCCGGTTAGCGGACGGGGAAATGCGATGGATTTTTCGAGCGGAAGCGAAGCCGGCAGCGAAGACGTCACGGCGACTCCGGCCCCGGCGAAAAAGGGCCGCACCAGCAAGACCGTCGACCCAAGGGCCCACGGCGTCACGACCGATGAAGCGCGCGACGCGCTCCTGACCGAGTTCGGCAAGGACACGCTTCGCGACCGCTATTTGCTGCCCGGCGAATCCAACCAGGATCTGTTCGCCCGCGTCGCTTCGGCCTACGCCGACGACGCCGCTCACGCCCAGCGCGTCTACGACTATATCTCGAAGTTGTGGTTCATGCCGGCGACCCCGGTGCTGTCCAACGGCGGCACCGGCCGCGGCCTGCCGATCAGCTGCTATTTGAACAGCGTCTCCGACAGCCTCGACGGGATCGTCGGGACGTGGAACGAGAACGTCTGGCTGGCGTCGCGCGGCGGCGGCATCGGCACCTACTGGGGCGCGGTGCGCGGCATCGGCGAGCCGGTCGGCCTGAACGGCAAGACCAGCGGCATCATTCCGTTCGTGCGGGTGATGGACTCGCTCACCTTGGCGATCAGCCAGGGCTCGCTGCGGCGCGGCTCGGCCGCGGTCTACCTCGACGTCTCGCACCCGGAGATCGAGGAGTTCCTCGAGATCCGCAAGCCATCGGGCGACTTCAACCGCAAGGCCTTGAACCTGCACCACGGCGTGCTGATCACCGACGAGTTCATGGACGCGGTGCGCGAGGGCGCCGAGTTCGACTTGCGGTCGCCCAAGGACGGCAGCGTCCGCGCCACGGTCGACGCCCGCTCGTTGTTCCAGAAGCTCGTCGAGACCCGCCTTGCGACCGGCGAGCCGTACATCATCTTCATCGACCAGGTGAACCGGACGATGCCGCGGCACCACCGCGAGCTCGGCCTCAAGGTCACCACCTCCAACCTGTGCTCGGAAATCACGCTGCCGACCGGCACCGACCATCTCGGCATGGACCGCACCGCGGTCTGCTGCCTGTCGAGCCTGAACCTCGAGACCTGGGACCAGTGGAACGGCGACAAACTGTTCATCGAGGACATCATGCGGTTCCTTGACAACGTCCTCACCGACTATATCGAGCGCGCCCCCGACGACATGGCCCGCGCCAAATATTCGGCGATGCGCGAGCGCAGCGTCGGCCTGGGCGTGATGGGCTTCCACAGCTTCCTCCAGGCGCGCCGGATCCCGTTCGAAGGGGCGATGGCCAAGAGCTGGAACCTCAAGATCTTCAAGCACATCCGCGCCCAGGTCGACGAAGCCTCGATGATGCTCGCCAACGAGCGCGGGCCGTGCCCCGACGCCGCCGACATGGGCGTGATGGAGCGCTTTTCGTGCAAGATGGCGATCGCCCCGACCGCGTCGATCTCGATCATCTGCGGCGGCACCTCGGCGTGCATCGAGCCGATCCCGGGCAACGTCTATACGCACAAGACGCTGTCGGGCAGCTTCTCGATCAAGAACCCGCATCTGGAAGCGCTGTTCAAGGAAAAGAACATCGTTGCCGAGGCGACGGTCTGGAACTCGATCCTCGAGCAGGGCGGCAGCGTCGCCCACCTCGACTTCCTCACGGCGGAAGAAAAGGACGTGTTCAAGACCAGCTTCGAGATCGACCAGCGCTGGCTGATCGAGCTCGCCGCGGACCGCACGCCGTACATCGACCAGGCGCAGTCGCTGAACCTGTTCATCCCGGCCGACGTCGACAAGTGGGATTTGATGATGCTCCACTTCCGCGCCTGGGAGCTGGGCATCAAGTCGCTCTATTATTTGCGCTCCAAATCGGTCCAGCGCGCCGGTTTCGCCGGCGGCGTCGAGGCCGACAACACGCTCGAGCTGAAGCAGATTCCGGTCTCCACCACCGATTATGACGAGTGTCTGGCATGTCAGTAGCAGCGGCGGAACATGGACTTGCTCACCACCAGCATGCTGGCGATCCCGGACCCGGTGAAATGGGCGCTGGCGATCGTCGGGGCGGCGATCGGCCTGGCGATGATCCTCGCGCCCGACCGGGTCATCCGCCGGCTCCGGCAATGGCTGCTCTTGCAGCTGCGGTGGATTCGCCGCCCGGGCTATCGGCGCATGCTCAAAGTCTATGGCTGGCTGCTGCTCGTTACCGGCGTCTTGCTGATGATCTTGCTCATGCTGATGGCGGGCAGATAGGCTGATGACGGTAACCACCATCCTCGAGTTGGTCGTCGCCGCGGCGCTGATCGTCGGCGCGATCGTCCTCTACCGCCGCGAAAGCCGCGACGATCCGCGCCACGGCAGCCAGGGCGCGGTGCTGCTGCTGATCGTCGGCATCATCATGCTGATCCACGGCCTCGGTTTCCTCGAATACCGGCCGGCGAGCGGCGAGTTCGGCCCATGACCGCCCTCCGCGCGCTTTCGATCGCCGCCGCCGCCGCGCTGCTGTCCGCCTGCGCCGCCACCCAATCGCCGGCGATGATCGCCCCGGCCGCGCCCGGCTTCTGGCTCGGCCTGTGGCACGGCTTCATCTTCCCGGTCGCCTGGATCGTCTCGCTGTTCGCCGACAGTGTCGCGATCTACGCGGTGCCCAACAACGGCAGCTGGTACGATTTCGGCTATTTCCTCGGCATCGTCGTGTTCGGCGTCGGCGCCCGCAAGAGCCACGTCGTTTATCGCGACCGCGTCGTCCGGGTGAAAGAGTGATGCGGCGCCATTCGCTCAAGCCTGACGCAATCGAGCGTGCGCGGCGGTTGCGGCTTAACTCAACCGACGCGGAAGCACGGCTTTGGCGAGCGCTGCGCGAAAACATGCCGCACGAGAAATGGCGGCGGCAGGTGCCGATCGGCCCTTACTTCGCGGATTTCGCATCGCACCGCGCGAAGCTGATCATCGAGGTCGATGGGTCGCAGCACGCCGACGCAATCGAGGCCGACGCGGCGCGGACTTCGCTCCTCAAGTCGCACGGCTACCGCGTGCTGCGCTTCTGGAACAATGAAGTCGCGCAGAACCTCGACGGCGTGCTCGCAACGATTGCGGCCGCACTTCCTTCTCCCCTTGTGGGAGAAGGTGGCGCGGAGCGCCGGATGAGGGGCCAAGCCGCGGATGCGGCTGCGAAAGAAGACCCCTCACCCCGACCCTCTCCCACAAGGGGAGAGGGAGATTTGGTCAATCCTCCGATTGGAGTCCGTTAGATGCCCCTTCTCCAGGCCCGCAAGCAGTACAAGCCGTTCGAATATCCGTGGGCGTTCGAATATTGGAAGCGCCAGCAGCAGATCCACTGGATGCCCGAGGAGGTGCCGCTGGG
The DNA here is from genome assembly GCA_035512655.1 of Sphingomicrobium sp. Classification (GTDB taxonomy): domain Bacteria; phylum Pseudomonadota; class Alphaproteobacteria; order Sphingomonadales; family Sphingomonadaceae; genus Sphingomicrobium. The sequence continues at coordinate 455,888 of DATKDM010000022.1, forward strand.
CGAGGACTGCCGCGACTGGGCGCAGAAACTCACCGACCATGAGCGCAACCTGCTGACGCAGATCTTCCGCTTTTTCACCCAGGCCGATGTCGAGGTGCAGGATTGCTACCACGACAAATACGGCCGCGTGTTCAAGCCGACCGAGATCAAGATGATGCTGACCGCCTTCTCCAACATGGAGACGGTGCACATCGCCGCTTATTCGCACCTCCTCGACACCATCGGCATGCCCGAGAGCGAGTACAGCATGTTCCTCCAGTACAAGGAGATGAAGGACAAGCACGACTATCTCGCCACCTTCGACGTCGACACCGACGAGGGCATCGCCAAGACGCTGGCGATGTTCGGCGGCTTCACCGAGGGGCTGCAATTGTTCGCCAGCTTCGCGATGCTGATGAACTTCCCGCGCTTCAACAAGATGAAGGGCATGGGCCAGATCGTCAGCTGGTCGGTGCGCGACGAGAGCCTCCACTGCGAGGGCATCATCCGCCTGTTCCACACCTTCGTGAAGGAACGCGACTGCCTGACCAAGGCGGTCCGCGACGACATCATGGACGTCTGCCAGAAGACCGTCCGCCTCGAGGACGCGTTCATCGATCTGGCGTTCGAGCAGGGGCCGGTCCACGGCATGACCGCCAAGGAGATCAAGAAGTACATCCGCTACATCGCCGACTGGCGCCTCGGCCAACTCGGCTTCGCGCCCATCTACATGGTCGACGAGCACCCCCTCCCCTGGCTCGCCCCGCTCCTCAACGGAGTCGAGCACGCCAACTTCTTCGAAACTCGCGCGACCGAATATTCGAAGGCCGCGACAAGGGGGAATTGGAACGAGGTGTGGGACAGTTTTGATCGGAGGCAGAAGGCCAAGGCGGATGCGGCGAACGATGCGCCGGGCGATGGCGATGGCGGCGAGGATATGTTTACGCGGGCTGGAGTCGCGGCGGAGTAGATGGCTTCCGTCAATGATAATACTCGCGGGTCTCGCCGAGTTCGCGCAGGCTGGGAGAGGAAGTGGGTATCTGCTAACTTTGAAGCCATTACGAGCGACGAAGCCCTCAGTCGCTTGGCTGATGCTCGCAATGCGTCATCGAAATCTGCAAATAGATTCATGCTTCTGGCCGCTTTGGTATCGGCACTCTACTTCGTGCGCCTCCAAGGGCTGGCTTCCGGGTATGAAATAGGAGGTTATAACCTCGACAGTTTGCCGTTCGGTCTATTCATTCTGTCAGCGTCGACTTTGGCTCTCTCTAGCAGTTCCTTCATACGAACAGGAGACTCGCGATCATATGACCGCACATTGTTGCTCGCTTGCGAAAAGCGGTTCGAATGTGACTGCGAGCTGCGTTATCTTGCTTTCCCGAATGAGCATGCTTGGGGCGAGCCATTCTCGAGGATGTTGCGCGCAATAGAGGCCGGCTGGATCTTAAAGACCGTAAGGGAGATATCCCTTCTATCGACGTCGCTATTCCTCTTGGCGCTGACGTTACTGCCAGCCTTTTCTGGCTTGGATTTCATTCTCGGAGGAAGAGCGTCGATAGAAAATAGCTTCACGGACTTTCAGATTGCCACGATTAGCTTTTTACTCTTCGCTAACGTAGCTATCCTTCTCTCCACTTTTTGGGCTAGGCTCTCAGATCGGGACTGAGGGGTTTACGGTGAGAGTTAGATTTGAAGGTGCCGAAGCAGAGGGTCACCGCTTAGAGGCATACGAAGGCATTAAGTCGCTCGAAGGTCTCATTCGCGTTGCCCGGATCGCCACGCATTATTCTGCAACAGGCGAAGTCAGGTTTCGCGCGCCGTATACCGACTTACTTGAGATGAGAATGTCTCAGATCGCCAACGGCAGTTTCGAAATGATCTTCGACTACGCCTCGAAGATAGCGGACCACGTTCAATCTATGGATGCCACGTCAAAGGCTGCACAACTTTTCCAGTTCCTCGTCCGGCGGGGCACAGGCCAAATCGACGCTGAAACTGTAGTCATTGAAGGGGAGGAAATTCCATCGGGCGATATCGGCGCCATGAGCGAGGCTGCAGAATCAGGACTGAAGTCAGCTCACCGTTGGATCGGCGAAAATGGGAAGTCGATCACGGTCATCGACGGCGAAGATGACACAACTCTAAACTTGGAAACCAAGGAGTATGTAGAAACCGAACTTGAAGGAGATGTCGAAATTCGGGATGTGTCCGTCGCTGCAATCAATGTGAACAGCAGGAATGGCCGGGTTTATCTCCTTGACGAACACCGCACCGTCCCTTTCATCGTCCATCGAGATGCAGACCCTGGGACGGTCCCTACCCTGACGCGGTACTTAAATAAATATGCAAATAAGACGGGGGAAACAGTCAGTGTGCGGTATCGACCCGTTCGACACATCGACGGTAGGTTAAAGAGAATAGTGATCTTTGACTGCGAGGAGATCGACGAAGCTGCATAGGCATATTCTATACATTACGGGTCGATGTCGGTGATAATTTCGGATTACGGTGACAGTGACCTAAATTAAGGTGCTTGTTACCGAATTCCTGCATCGCCACCCGGATTTCCGTGGCGTTCGCCGAAACAGCACCCGGCCCGCTTCTCAAAGCGCCACACCAGCCCTCTGTCGGGAAATAGTGTTTGGCTAGTGTTGGATGATTACCGGAGAAATGTGCTATGCTCGCACGTGCTCGGGGCTGGACTAGAAGGGGGAAAGCATGGGCGACAAGGATCGGGACAACGGCGGCGCCGAGCCGAAGGAATCTGAACGGGAGGACCTGCAACGGTCAGCTCCAATTGACCACTTAGTACCTGACGATCCCCGTCCTCCACGGCCGTGGTCCGAAGAGCAGATCCCGGATTCGTCACCGCCTATCGATCACTTGTTTCCTGAAGAGCCCGCTAGCGACGGCGACGAAGCAACGTCCAAAGACGAGTAGCATTGCTCATCTTTGGGGCCCCTTGGCACAACGCTCTTCCAGCGATCATAGCGATCGTGTCGGCCCCGCTTGCCGTGTTGGCTCTGTTCCAGACGCGTAAAGCTCTTCAGGCTCAGGCGGTAGGCAACGATTTACAGACCATTCTTTCTCTCTGGGAAAAGATCGACGCACATTGGAATCGATTTCGCCTGGCCACTACAGACCCCGACAGAAATTTCGAGTTCGGGCAACTCGCTGGATATTATGAGCTCGCCTGCGGATTGTTCAAAGATGGCATTCTCTCGACCAAGGCCACGCGAACGCTCGAAGAGCACCTCGATGAAATCCTGCCCCGCATGCTCGCCCATCGCGATTTTAAGACCCGGTTTGACGCCCTGAAAAGCTCCGAAACCACTTTCGAGAACATCACTTGGTTTTGCGGCCCTCGTCTTGAGGAGAAACGCGCCCGAGCAGCTAAACTGGGACTGCGACCTTCCTTGAATGCGCGCGCGGGCCAGTGAATCCGGTGGCGGCAAGGAATTCCGGTAACGGCCTACTAGTGTGATTCCGGCGGAATGGGTGACAGTTACCCAATTAGGGTCAGCCCCAGCCCCACCCCGATCGTAAATCCCCCGCCGACCAGCACCCACCAGGCAAGCCTCCGCCGCCTTTCCACCCGCGACATCCTGCCGACGAATTCGGGCGTCTCAAATTCGTCCAGACCCTTCAGCCGCCTAGGTCCGCGCCATCGCCAGAAGCGAACGATCCTGCCCATGGCCGCTACACTGCATCACATCCACAGTGAGCGGTAGATCGCGACCCCTACTCCCCGATCTTCACCTCGACTTTGTAGTCGCGGGGCGACCAGGTGGAGTAGCTGCCGAACGCGAGGATGATGACGAAGATCGCCAGCGCGAAGGCGAGGATGCCGACGATCACGACCCACTGGTCGCGCTCGACCGGATCGACGAACTTCTCCTTCACCACCGGCGGCGGCGGATCGCGGCGGATCCGCGACACGCGCGGGCCCGAAGACGCCGGGTGCGACGCCAGGTTGACGAACTTCTTTCCGCTCGGGATCGGACGGGCCATGGCGCCATGACTAAAGCAAATGGATTATGATTGGGTTAGCGGCCGCTTGAGAGCCGCTGCCGGCCTTTACCCATCGGCAACCCAATCGTGCGAAACCACCGCCATGAGCGCGAAGGAAACCCTGATAGCGGCGGTGATGTTCGGCGGCATTGGCGGCTATGTCTGGTCGTCGATTCCGCCCGCGTCATTCCAGTCGCCGGAGGAGCGCGAGGCGATCGAGCAGAGCATGTATTATTCGGGCTGCAACGAAGTCCGCGCCGCCGGCAAGGCGCCGCTCTACGCCGGCCAGCCCGGCTACCGCGAGAACATGGACGGCGACGGCGACGGCATCGCCTGCGAGCCGCACCGCAGCTTCTAGCCCCTCGTCACCCCGGACTTGATCCGGGGCCTGCCTTCTCAAGTTTCCCCTGTCCTACAGCATCCCATCTGGGTCATGCTGCAAATTGCTAATGAATCGAGATCAGCACAGCCAAGCGCCCAGAACTCTTCCCGCCCGCGCGCCCGCGCACACGTGCGCGTTGGGGAGTGAACTTAGTGAACTTCGGGCACCTGGATACCCGCCGTCGATGTTACGGCTGCGTGGACGCCGCCGGCGCCCCAGCCGCTACGCCGGCTGCGCGACTCCACCGGCCCGCTGCAGCGGCCGCTTGCCGGCGTTCCAGCCCGCCCAGCTGGTCGCCGCGCCGATGCCGAAGCCGGTCAGTACCACCGCCGCGCTCGGGACCTTGCCGAGCATGACCAGCAAGTTTTGTAGAAGCGCCGAATCGGTCATCAGGCCCATGGTCAGCATCTGGGCGACAATGAAACCGCCGGCGACCAGGAAGGGGTTCGCCTTGGCGCGATACTTGAACCAGATGATCGCGATGACGGCGAGCTCGATCGCCATCGCCCAGAGGATTGCGGGCATGATCAGGTACAGATCGTCGGGCCCGCGGATCGCGAGGCCCGGCATGAACCCGTTGAGGATCCGCCCGAACGGCGATTCGAACAGGATCAGCGGGGTCGTCAGCATATAGCCGGAGTGGACCCACACCTTTCGCCGATATTTGAGGGCGCGATAATAGACGGTGACATAGGCGGCGATGGCGATCGCCAGGCCGATCAGGAACGGCCCGCCGAACATGATCCGCACCGGCCCGTCGCCGGCGACGTAGCCCTTGGCGGTGACGTCGATGATCGCCGCCAGCCCGCCGATCAGGAACGGGAACAGCAGCAGGCTGGACTTGCCGACGGCGCGGTGCAACGGCAGCTGCTCCTTGTGCACCGTCCAGCTCTGGGTGAGCACCATCAGCACCCACAGGCTGGCGGCAATGCCGTGGGCGTGGAACTGCCAAGGGACGCTGTCCCATTGGGCGAAGTAGCTCGGCCAGAAGCCGACGACGATCACGGCGATGACCGCGAGCACGTAATAGGGCGCGTGGCGGTATGGCATGGGACCCCCTTTCCCGCTGCTCGAGGACGACATAGCACCGCGGCGATGGGCGTCAAAAGCTCGATATTGCGCCCGAGAGCGCTTACTCGTCCTCGCCCGGGCTCGGCTCATTTCCCGACGGTGCCTCGATCGCTTTCGCCTTCGCCTTTGCCGCGGCTGCGGCGGCGGCCTCCTTCGCCTCGCGGTTGCGCTTGGCCTCGGCGTACAGTTCGTATTCGGATGTCTGCGGGTCGGTGACGAACATGCTGCCGACATTCTCGCCGCGGATTGCTTTGGCGACCATCGTCGCGGCGACGATCGCGCCGCCGATGAGGTTGATCCCGGCCCCGGGCGTGCAGCCCATCGGCCCGACGCTGGCGCAGCTCTTGTCAGCCAGCCGCTCGGGCCGCTTCGGCTGGCGTTTGCGCTTGGCCCGCTCCGCCTCGAGCACGTCGGGGTTGATCCGGTATCCCTGCGGCCGCGGCGCGCAGACGAAGATCTCGCCCGGCTCGGTCGTCGCCGGCGCCGGCCCGCACCGCTCGGCCGCCTTCGCGGCGGGCTCGGCCGCCTTTGGAGCCGGCTCGGCGGGAGCGGCAGCCGCGACGTCGGCGAGCATCAGAAGCGCGAGGGACAGGCCGGCGGGCATTCGCGCATCCTGTCCGCGGCGAGGTTGCGGGTCCATGAACGCCGCGCGCACCGGCGAGGCTAAAGTGCCGGATGGTTGGTCAGCACCCTTTGATCAGCACCATGCCCGCCGCCCGCCCCTGTACCAACGCGCCAGCCCTTCATCGACGAGCCGCTCGCCGACATTCTCCCCGTCGACGCGGACGATCCTCAGCTTGCGGCCGTAGCGGTCCTCGTCGCGGTCGATGGCGTGGAGGCTGACCGCGCCGCCGTTGAGCATTTGCCGCAGCCGCCGGGTCGCCTGGTCGCCGAGCGCCTGCTCCTCGGCGCAGCGCGGCTCGTGGGTCTCGGGCGCGTCGATGTCGGCGACCCGGATCTTCACTCCGCCGAGCCACAGCGTATCCCCGTCGACGACGCAATTGGTGCCGCCGCCGGTGTGGCAAAAGCCGAAACTGGCGCGAATTTCCTGAGTGCCAGGAGTGGACGCCTCAGCCCCGTCGAACCAGCCCGAGCCGTACGCGCCGCCCAGCGCCACCGCGCCGGCCCACAGCGGCACGAACGCCGCCCAGCGCCTTGGCTTGCGCTTCGCGTCCGGCCAGAATCGCGTCACATTGCCGCGCCCCCGCGGCCCATGCTTACTCATACGCCAACATCACCCCCGAGCAGGTCGGCGCGAAGTCTATCGCAACGGCGCAGCGCTGCAACAACCTGGATTGTAAGCATTACCACCGAGGCCCACACCCTTGCGCGCCACCTGCGCTCCTGTACTAGCGCCCTTGGTTATGGCCGACCTGCTACCCGTCATCGAAACCTGCGAGCACCGCTGGATGCGGGCGTGGATCGGCGGCGACGCCAAGGCGCTGAGGTCGCTGACCGCGCGCAACTTCGTCATGCTGGTCGGCGCCAAGCCCCCGGTGATCCTCGATGCGCGCAGCTGGCTGGAGGCCGCGGCGACCCGCTATCTGTGCAAGTCCTACCGCTTCGGCGACCTCTACGTGCGCGACCTCGGCCCGTTCGCCTTGTTCGCCAGCCAGATGGACATCGAGGCGACGATGGACGGCCACGATTGGTCCGGCCGCATCTGGGTCACGGACGTGTGGCGCAAGGCCCGGCTTCGGCGCGGCTGGCGGATGGTCGAGCGGGTGGTCTCGCGCCCCGACGACAACCCGCAGGTCCCCGCCGCGATCCGCTCGCTGCAGCTGTGGCGCTAGCTTCCGATTGGAAGCCCCAGGGCTGAATGCAACGAGGACCCCGCTCCGGCGTTTGCCTGGTGTCCGAACGGGACATCTGAAAAAAGGGAGTGAGCGACATGCGCAGAATGTTGCTTGGCCTGGCGGCTCCGCTCGCGGCTTTGGCCGTACCCGCCGCCCCGGCCGCGGCGCTGGATCCGGCCAATGCGCAATTCACCGCTACCACCGCCGCCGGAGTGACAGTCCATCGCGGCAAGCCGGGCGGTTTCCGGCATGATGGCGGAGATCGCGACCGCGACCACCGTCGCGGAGACCGCGGCGGCATCTTCATCTACGACCGCGACTGGCAGGGCGACACCGCGTGGCGGGCCACCAGCTATAACGACTGGTGGCACGAACGGCCGTGGCGGAGCTATCCGCGCTGGGTGTCGAACAACCAGGGCTGCGAGCGCATGTGGCAAGGTGGCGGCGTCTGGCGCTGCAGCTGGTAGGCTCGGCCGGCTCCGGCTCGGCTACCCCTTGAACCATTCCCGTGGTGCCGTCCCCAACTCCGGCGGTGGGAGCGGCCGGTCCGGCGCGCGCTGGCCGGGGATGGCGGTGAGGAAGATCAGCACCACGAGCACCGCCATCGCCGCGAACAGCAACAGGAACGGTAGCGTGCCAAGCGACAGCAGGCGCGGCTCCGACGGCTCGGTCCGTGGCTTGAGCCGGCGCCGATGGCGCTCGGCCGAGCGCCGCCACAGCCGGCCAAGGTCGAGATAATCCTCGAGCCGGGTCCAGCCCCGCTCCGTCGGCGCGGGCTGCGGCGTCACTTCGTCAGCGTCGCTCATCCGTGAAGCAAAATGGGGACGCCGAGCGGCGATGCAACGCCTTTTTTCGCCCTTGCGGCACGTGCCTTTAGTTTGGTTCGATGAGCCCCAACCGCCGCCGGCATTCGGAACCGCTCCGGCTACGGTTCGTTCGTTTCGCCACAATAACAGGTCACCAGGGAGAACAGCATGTCCGACAACGACCGCGATCACGAGCGCGAAACCATCGACCGCACGACGATCGTCGAAACCGGCGGCGGCGGCGGCGGCAGCGGCGGTGTATTGGCGGTGGTGCTGCTCATCATCGTCGTGCTGTTGCTGCTGTTCCTGTTCCGCAACGAGCTCGGCTTCGGCGGCAGCACGACCGAGATCCAGGTCCCCGACCAGATCGACGTCAACATCAACTAGCCAGCGAACACGGGGGATAACCTCCGGTTTTTGACGGGCACGACTCCAACGGGGCCGTGCCCGTTTGAACTTGCGCGCGGCAGGCTCTAACGGACCGGCATGCAAGCCAGCGCCCTGCAGTACATGACCGGCTTCGGCGGCCATTTCGAAACCGAAGCGGCCAAAGGCGCTCTTCCCAAGGGCCGCAACAGCCCGCAGCGCCCGGCCTTCGGTCTCTACGCCGAACAATTGTCGGGGAGCGCGTTCACAGCTCCCCGCCACGACAACCGGCGCAGCTGGTTGTACCGGATGCGGCCGACCGCCGACCACCGGCCGTTCGTGCGGTACGACGGAGCGCCGCGGTTTGGAGCGGCCGCGGGCGAAGCGCCGTTGGCCCCAAACCGCCTGCGCTGGGACCCGCCCTCCGACCTTCCCGACGATGCCGATTTCGTCGATGGAATGGTGACGATGCTCCACGCCCGGCGGCCCGAGGATCTCGAGGGCGCCGCGGTGCATGTCTATCGCGCCGCGCGGAGCATGGACCGGCGGGTGTTCGTCAACGCCGACGGCGAGCTGCTGATCATCCCGCAGCAGGGCACCATCGAGCTGCAGACCGAGCTCGGCCGGCTGGAGGTTGCGCCAGGGTCGATCGCTTTGGTGCCGAGGGGGGTGAAGTTTCGGGTCCAGCTGCCAGCCGGCGAAGCGCGCGGCTATGTCGCCGAAAATTACGGCGCTCCGTTCCGCCTCCCCGAGCTCGGGCCGATCGGCGCCAACGGCCTCGCCAGCGCGCGCGACTTCGAAACGCCCGTCGCCTGGTTCGAGGACCGCGACGAGAAGATCGAAGTCGTCCAGAAATATCTCGGGCATTTGTGGGTGACGAACCTCGACCATTCGCCGCTCGACGTCGTCGCCTGGCACGGAAATTACGCGCCGTGCCGCTATGACCTCGCCCGTTTCAACGCCATCGGCACAATCAGCTTCGACCATCCCGATCCGTCGATCTTCACCGTCCTGACCTCCCCGAGCAGCGTGCCCGGCCGCGCGAATGCCGATTTCGTCCTCTTCCCGCCGCGCTGGATGGTCGCCGAAGACAGTTTCCGCCCGCCATGGTTCCACCGCAACGTGATGAGCGAGGCGATGGGACTTATCTCAGGGCAATATGACGCCAAGGCCGAGGGCTTCGCGCCCGGCGGGCTCAGCCTGCACAACATCATGAGCGGCCACGGGCCCGACCTCGACAGCTGGCGCAAAGCAACCGAGGCCGAGCTCAAGCCGGTCAAGATCGAGGGGACGCTGGCGTTCATGGTCGAGACCTGCTGGCCGTACCGGCCGACGCAATTCGCCCTCGATCGCGCACAGCCCGATTACGACCTCGCCTGGGCGGGGTTCCCCAAGGCGAAGCTGCGGTGAGCGCGCTCGACGAAACCCACGACCCGGCCGCAACGAGCTGGGTCGGCGGCGCCGATGCGGGAAGCGACTTCCCGGTGCAGAACCTGCCGCTCGGCATCTTTTCGGAAGCGCGCGGGCAGCGCCGCCCGGGGGTCGTGATCGGCGACTATATCCTCGACCTCGCCGCGGCCGCCGATCTGCTCGACGAGGACTGGCGCGGCGACCTTGCACAGCCGGTGCTCAACGCCTGGCTTGCCCGCGGGCCCGACGATCACCGAGCGCTCCGCCACCGCTTGTTCGAGATGCTCACCGACGAACGCTATCGCGACGACGTCGAGCTCCACCTGATCGGCCAGAGCGAAGTCCGGCTGCACCTGCCGTGCCTGATCGGCGACTACACCGACTTTTACGTCGGCATCCATCACGCGACCAACGTCGGCCGGCAGTTCCGGCCCGACAATCCGCTGCTGCCCAACTATAAATATGTGCCGATCGGCTATCACGGCCGGGCAAGCTCGGTGCGGGCATCGGGCGAGCCGGTTGTCCGCCCCAACGGCCAGCGCAAGCCGCCGGATGCCGAGACCCCCGAGTACGGGCCGAGCCGGCGGCTCGATTACGAGCTCGAGCTGGGGATGTGGATCGGCCGCGGCAACGAACTCGGCACGCCGATCCCGATCGGCGAAGCGGAGGAGCATATCGCCGGCTATTGCCTGCTCAACGATTGGTCGGCGCGCGACTTGCAGGCATGGGAGTATCAGCCGCTGGGCCCGTTCCTCGCCAAAAGTTTCCTGTCGACGGTGTCGCCGTGGGTGGTGACGGCGGACGCGATGGCGCCGTTCCGAACCGCGATGCCGGAACGGCCTCAAGGCGATCCGGCCCCGCTGCCATATCTCGAGGAAGCTGGTGGCGCGGGGCTGGCAATCGAGCTCGAAGTGACGCTGTCGACCAAGGCGATGCGCGACGCCGGGCTTCCGCCCCACCAGCTGTCGCGCGGCAGCGCCGCGGCGGCGATGTACTGGAGCGCGGCGCAGATCGTCGCCCACCACGCCTCGAACGGCTGCAATTTGCAGCCCGGCGACCTGATCGGCACCGGCACTTTGTCGACCGACCGCGACGACGGCCTGGGATCGCTGATCGAGATCAGCCGCGGCGGCTCGGCGCCGATCGCGCTGCCCGGCGGCGAAACGCGCGGCTTCCTCGAGGACGGCGACGAAATCACGCTCCGGGCCTGGTGCGAGCGCGACGGCGCGGCGCGGATCGGCTTCGGCGATTGTGTCGGGCGCGTCGTGGCGGCGCCCGCGACCTAAAGCAGGCCGAGGCTTTCCGCCATCAGCCGCGTCTCAGCGTAGAGCCGGTTAAGCTGCGGCGTCGGCACCCCGCACCGCGCGGCAATCTCGAGCGGCGCTCCGAGCAGCGCCTCCAGCTCGATCGCGCGGCCCGCCTCGACGTCCTGCAGCATCGACGTCTTGAACGCGCCCAGCTTCGCGGTCACCGCCATCCGGTCCTCGCCGCTATCGCCGATCGGACAGCCGATCGCCGCCCCGATCGCGGCGAGCTCGGCCATCCCCTCGAGCATCCAGGCGCGCAGTGCGGGTTCGCCGAGCAATCGCTCGGCGCTCGAGCGGGTCAGCGCGGAGAGCGGGTTCAGGGTCGCATTGCCCCACAATTTGTACCAGATCGCACGCCGCACATCGTCGCTCGCCTCGACGCGGATCCCGGCGCGCTCGAACCGCGCCGCCAGCTCTCGAATGCGATCGCTGCCGCCGCCCGCGGGCTCGCCGAGAATCAGCCGGTCGGCGTAATTGACGACGACCTGATTGGGCTCCGTGCGGCTGCACGCGGCGTGGACGACGCAGCCAATGATTTGCGCTTGCGGCAACGCGGCCGCGATCCTGCCGCCGGGATCGACCGAGGCGAGCGGCTCGGCCGTGAACCACCACGGCACGCCGTTGAGCATCGGCACGATCTGGGTCGCGGGGCCGATCATCACCCGCGCGGCTTCAGCGGCAGCGGCCAGCGCCGGCGCCTTGACCGCGATCACCAGCACGTCCTGCGGGCCAAGCTCGGCCGGATCGTCGGATGCCTCGACGGCGACCGCCTCGGTCGCATCGCTTTGGGTCAGCCGCAGCCCCTCGCTCCGTAGAGCATCCAGCGTCGCGCCGCGGGCAAGAACGCTGACCGGTTCACCGGCTAGCGCGAGCTTGCCTACGATCCAGCCGCCGATCGCTCCCGCACCGACGACCGCGATGCGCGCGCGTTCAACCGCGCTCATTGTCCCAGATCATGTGGACGATCCGCCAGCCGTGCTCCGCATGACGGAACAGCTGGATCGAGTTGATGCCCCGCCGCTCGACATCCTTTGCGTCGGGCGAGCGGCGCGCCTCATATTGGCTCCAGACGTGGGCGATGTTGCCAAACGTGTCGATCCGGCGACCGATTTCGACTTCGTAGAAGTCGTTGGCGGCGAAGAACGGCGTAGTGTCGCGCGCATATTCGTCGAGGCCCATCATTCGCATCTGCGGACGCCCGTCGGCGTCGACCGAGGTACGCACCTGCCGCGCCTCGGGAAGGAAACTGTCGGCCTGGCGCGACCAGTCGCGCGGCCCGGCTGGCCCGGAAATCATCGCATACATCTCGTCGATGACGGCGCCAATCGCATCTTCGTCGGTCATTAAGGTACCCAGGTAAATGATCCGGCGTTGGCCGGTGGTGCCGCTTGGGGGACTCGAACCCACGACCCCATCATTACGAATGATGTGCTCTACCAGCTGAGCTAAAGCGGCAATTCCCGGAAAGGGCGCACCCCTAACAGTGGGCCGGCGCGGCGGCAAGGACGGCGGCAAGCCGGGCGCCCGCCGGGTCGCTGAACATTTATGCTTAACGCTTTGGTAAAGCTTGTCCGTCATTCCCCTAGTCACTGGGGAAGTGGGGCTTTCAACCGATGGACGGTTTTCGCGAGCATCCAAGCGAGTTCGACCTGCCGTCAGCGGCGGAGACCGCCGCCGCGGACGATATCGCCGCGGCGATCGGCACCGATGAGCGGCGGATGCACGTCCGCGCCTACAATTACTGGGTGTCGCTGCTCAACGGCCGCGATTTCCCGTCGATCGAGGATCTCGAGCCGGGCAATGTCAGCGATTTCGCGTCCAATAGCGTCCTCCTCGACTTCACCGGCGGCCGCGACAACCCGGCGACTCCGTACGTCGGCGCCTCGATCCGCGAGGAGTGCGGCCTGGGCGACGACGTCCAGACCATCGCCGACATTCCAAGCCGCTCGCTGCTGTCGCGGCTGACCGATCATTATTTGCAGATCATCGCCAACCGGGCGCCGGTGGGATTCGAGGCCGAATTCGTCAATCAAAATGACGCGCCGATCTGTTACCGCGGAATCCTGATGCCGTTCTCGTCGGACGGCGACACCATCGACTTCATCTACGGAGTGATCAACTGGAAGGCGGCCGATACCCGCGCCGAGACCGTCATCGTGCCGGCGATCGAGGCTGCCGAACTCGAGCCCGGTGAAGCGCCAATCGAGCTCAGGGGCATCGCTTACGAGCCGGCGCCGAATGAAGAGCCGCACCTTGCCTGGGATGACGGTCCGTTCGCCGAGTCCGCCGGCGTCGATGAAGTGCCGGCAATCGCCATGGGCGACGACGCCGGGCTGGCCGACTGGCTGTCCGCCGCGCGGGAAACCGCCGAAGAGGTCCGTTCCGCCGACAGCCGCAGCCGCGCCGCGCTCTATCGCGCGCTGGGCCGCGCCTATGATTTCGCCATTGCCGCCCAGCGCGATCCCGAGACTTACGCCGAACTGCTCGAGGATTCGGGCGTCAAGGCGCAGGCGCGCGCGCCGATGACCCCGATCGTCAAGTTGGTGTTCGGCATCGACTATGACAAAACACGCTTGACCGAATTCGCTTCGGCCCTGGCCTATGCCCGCCGGCAGGATGTCGCGCTGGGCGGCTTCGGCGCATTGGTCGAAGCCCAGGCAGGCGGGCTGAAGGCGCTGGTCGCGGCCGAACGGCTGGCCCGCCGCCCCGATTCCAAGGCCGACACCGGAACCGAACGAGCCCGCGAACGATTGCGCGCCGCCGCTCCGCTTTCGCTCGAATCGCTTCCGGCCGACGAGGAGTTCTGCCTGGTCCTGACCCGCCGCGGTGCCGATGGGGCTCACCAGCCAGTGGCGGTGATTACCGATCGGGCAATTGTCGACCGCGCCCTTCGCCGCGCCGCCTGAGCGCCAACGACTTACCAACGCGGGTTGTCCCGGTCATGGCGGCGCGTCTATAGCCGCGCCATCGCGGCAGACGGCGGAGCGAGCTCTTAGCAATGACGGTCCATGCGCGCGTCGCCAAGCCCTTGGTCGATTCGATTCGCAAGGCGCTGACCAGCCGTGCGCTGCCCGGCGAAACGAAAGACCTGACCCGCGAACGCGAACGCGAGGCGGCCGAATTCCTCGCCGGCGTCGCCTTTCGCCGCCGCAAGGGCGAAGTCGCGCTGGCTATCGAATCGACCGGCGGCGAGGTCGGTCGGCGGCGGATGCGGATCGGCATCGTCAACGACGACATGCCGTTTTTGGTCGATTCGATCGCCAACGCCATCGCCGCCCGGCAGCTGACTATCCACCGGCTGCTGCACCCGGTGCTGTGCGTGACCCGCGACTCGAACGGCCTCCTGAGCCAGGTCGAGCCTCTCTGCGGCGACGAAAGCCGGCGCGAATCGATGATGTATATCGAGCTCGACCGGGCCGACGCGCGCGGACGCCAGGAACTGGCCCGGGAATTGCGCGGAGTGCTCGCCGACGTTCGCTCGGCGGTGCGCGACTGGCAGGCTCTCCAGACGAAGATGCACGAGGATGCCGCCCAAGTCCCCGATGACGAAGGCGCGGCGCTGCTCAACTGGTTTGCCGGCGGCGCCATGACCCTGCTCGGCTACCAGGTCGAGAAGCCGCACAAACCGCCGTCAGAGGCGCTCGGCATCTTCAGCATTCCGGGTCCGCCCACCGACGATGCGGGCTGCCTCGGGGCGATGCGCTATTTCGAGAGGGGCGGCGACGTACCTTTGCTGGCCAAAGCGGAGCGCAAGTCGACCGTGCACCGCCGGGTGCCGCTCGACCTCGTCGTGGTTCCGATTCGCGAGGGCGGCGAGATTGTCGGCATCGGCGTCCATGCCGGCCTGTGGACCAGCCAGGCGCTGACCCTGCCCGCCGAGGAAGTCCCGGTTCTGCGGGGGCGGCTCGAACAGCTCGACAAGGATTTCGGGTTCGATCCCAAGGGCCATTCGGGCAAGGCTCTGCGCCACGCCGTCGCCTCGCTCCCCCGCGACCTGCTGATCAACCTCAGCCTCAATTCGATGCGCGAGCTGGTGATGATGGGCATGTCGCTCGCCGACCGGCCGCGCCCGGCCCTGCTCCAGGTTAGGAGCATCCTTAAGGGCCATCTGTTCACCTTCGTGTGGCTGCCGCGCGAGGACCTGACGACGTCGCGCCGGACGGCAATCGCGATGATGCTGGAAGCGGAAATCGAATCCGAGGTCTCCAGCTGGTCGGTCGAGCTCGGCGACGGCGACCTCGCGCTCATCCGCTACACCCAATATGTCGACGAGGGCGCGCCGCTGCCCGATGTGGAAGCGCTCGACGCGGCGCTGGTCGAGATGGTCCGCGGCTGGGCGCCCGCGGTCGAGGCGGAACTGATCACCGCGGTCGGGCCGGCTCGGGCGACGCGGCTCAGCCTCACCTATCTGTCAGCCTTTTCCGAGGGGTACCGGGCCCGCTCCAGTCCCGAAGAGGGCGCCGCCGATATCCTGCGCCTGAACGCGCTCGAAGACGACGCCGCGCGGGGCGTGCGCATCTGGCGATCGGATATCGACCCGCCCGGCCAGCTGCACCTCAAAACCTATTGCAAGGGCGGCCTCATCCCGCTTTCGGACGCCGTTCCGGTGCTCGAGAATTTCGGTTTCCGGGTGCTAGAGGAGATGCCGACCGCGCTGGCCGGCGGAGCGCTTGGCTACATCCACGATTTCCGGCTGGAAATTGGCACCGCGGCAAACTTGGACGGGATCTTCGACCGCGTCGGCGAGATCGAGACCGCCATCGCCTGCGTCCTCAGCGGGGCGACAGAAAACGACGAGTTCAACCAGCTGACTTTGTTCGCGGCTCTCGATGCGAAACCAGTGCTGTGGCTTCGCGCCTGGTTCCGCTATTTGCGGCAGACCGGCAGCGCGTTCGGGCTGGTGACGGTCGTCGACGCACTGCGCCGCGCGCCCGTTGCAACCGCGGCGCTGATCGGCTTGTTCACCGCCCGCCACGACCCGGCGGCCGGGGCCAGGCGCGACTCCCAAGTCGCCAAGCAAGGCGTGCGGTTCGACGATGCTCTGGCGCGGGTCCGCTCGATCGACGACGACCGCATCCTGCGGCGGCTGCGCGCGCTGGTCGAAGCGATTGTCCGGACCAACGCCTTTTCCGATGCGGCCCGTGAGGCGGTCGCCTTCAAGATCGACTCGGCGCGGGTGCCCGGCCTCCCGGCGCCAGTGCCGTGGCGCGAGATCTGGGTCTATTCGCCGCGCGTCGAAGGCATCCATTTGCGAGGCGGCCCGATCGCTCGCGGCGGCATTCGCTGGTCCGACCGGCGCGACGATTTCCGCACCGAGATTCTCGGCCTGATGAAGGCGCAAATGGTCAAGAACGCGGTGATCGTCCCGACCGGCGCCAAGGGCGGATTCTATCCGAAACAATTGCCGCCGATCGCGAGGCGCGATGCGTGGCTGGTGGAGGGAACGGAAAGCTATCGAATCTTCATTCGCTCCTGTCTTTCGATCACCGACAACCTCGTCGACGACAAGCCGGTCCACCCGTACAATGTCGTGATCCACGACGGCGACGATCCGTATTTCGTGGTCGCCGCCGACAAAGGGACGGCGAGCTTCTCGGATGTCGCCAATGCGATCGCGCTCGAACGCGGTTTCTGGCTGGGCGACGCCTTCGCCAGCGGCGGATCCAATGGTTACGACCACAAGGAAATGGGCATCACTGCCCGCGGCGCCTGGATTTCGGTGCAACGCCATTTCCTTGAGCTCGGCATCGACATCCAGTCCGATCCGGTCAAAGTCGTCGGCTGCGGCGATATGTCGGGCGACGTGTTCGGCAACGGAATGCTGCTGTCGAAATCGCTCAAGCTGATAGCCGCCTTCGATCACCGCCACATCTTCGTCGATCCGAACCCCGATCCGGTCCGCAGCTGGATCGAGCGCAAGCGGCTGGCCGAGCTGCCGCGGTCAAGCTGGGACGATTACGACCGGTCGGTCGTTTCACCGGGCGGGAGCATCTACCCGCGCACCCAGAAATCGATCCATCTGTCGAAAGCGGAACGCGAGGCGCTCGGCATCGACGCCGTCAACGTCGACCCGGCAACTCTGATCAACGCGATACTAAAGGCGCCGGTAGACCTGATCTGGTTCGGTGGCATCGGCACCTACGTCAAGGCATCGACCCAATCGGACCTGGATGTCGGCGACCCGGCCAACGATACGTTTCGCGCCGACGCCGGGGACCTTCGGGCAAAGGTCATCGGCGAGGGCGCCAACCTCGCCATCACTCAGGCCGGGCGGATCGAGTTCGCCGACCAGGGCGGCCGCATCAACACCGACTTCATTGACAACAGCGCCGGCGTCGATTGCTCCGACAACGAGGTCAACATCAAGATCCCGCTCAACCGCGAGATGCGCGCCGGGACCTTGTCCAAAGCGAAGCGCGATGCGCTGCTCGTCCGGATGCAGGACGAGGTTGCCGAGATCGTGCTCGAAGACAATCGGCTGCAGAGCCTCGCGCTGTCGATCGCCGAGAGCGGCGGCGCCGTCGCCGTGCCCGGACATGTGCGCACGATCGAGCTGCTCGAGGCGGCCAAGCGCCTCGATCGCAAGGTCG
Organism: Sphingomicrobium sp.; assembly: GCA_035512655.1. Lineage (GTDB taxonomy): Bacteria > Pseudomonadota > Alphaproteobacteria > Sphingomonadales > Sphingomonadaceae > Sphingomicrobium. The sequence goes on from DATKDM010000022.1 coordinate 473,606, forward strand.
AGGGCCTGGCGACCAGCGAGGAGCTGCTGCGCCGGATCCAGGAGGGCCGCGGGCTGACCCGGCCGGAGCTGGCGGTGGTCCTTTCGCTGTCCAAGATCGCGCTTCAGGATGCATCGAAAGCGCTCCGCCTGGCCGACGACAAGATGCTAGAGCCGCAACTGTTCGCGGCATTTCCGAAACCGATGCACAGGGCGCACGCCGAGGCGATCCGGGCGCATCGCCTGCGCCATGAAATCCTCGGCACCAAGGCCGCCAACCGCCTCGTCAATCGCCTCGGCCCGAGCGTCGCCCTCGACCTGACCGAGGAAGAGGGGTCATCGCTCGGCCAGGTACTCGCGGCTTTCCTGGTTGCCGAGCAACTGCTCGACCTCGACGAGCTGTGGACCGAGATCGACCGCGCCTCTTTGCCTGAGGCCGTGCGCATCGAGCTGTTTGCGATCGCCGCCAACAGCGTCCGCTCGCACCTGTCCGATGTCCTGCGCTCCGCCGGCGGCGAGACTCGAGTCACCGCGCTGTGCAAGTTGTACGAGCCCGGCGTCCGCAAGATCGCGACCGCAACCACCAAGCTGATCCGCGCCGAGGTCCGCAACGAAGCCGCGGCGCGGCGCGATCGGCTGATCGGGCTCGGCGCGAGCGAGGAAATCGTGCGCGGCCTGGTTCGCCTGTTCGAGCTCGACGGCGTGTTCGGGCTTGCCGCTCTGGCCGCTCACCGCAAGGTCGACGAGCTGGCACTGACCAGCGCCTACACCAAGCTTGGCGAGGCGCTTGGCTTGGACTGGGCGCAGCAACAGGTCGCGCGCTTCGTCCCGGGCAATCAATGGGAGCGGCTGCTCACCGCCGGGCTGGCGCGCGATTTCGAGCAGCTGCGGATCGACTTCCTCGCCAGGCGGCGGACCACCCAGCCCGACGCGGCCGTCGAGCAATGGGTGGCAAACCAGGGCGCCCGGATCGCCCAGTTTCGCGAGCTGCTCTCCCGCGCCCGTGCCGAGGGGCATGTCAGCGCGCCGATGCTGGCCCAGATCGCCAACCAGGCGCGCATCCTGCTGGCGCGCTGACGGAACAGGCAGTTATCCGCCGAGCGCGCGTTCGAACAACCACTGGCGGATGGCCGAGGTCAGGTTGGGCGGCGAATCGACCTCGAGCCGGGCGGCGTCGATCTCCGCAACTAGCGCATTCACCGGCCTCGCCGAATCGCGGGCGGCGACTTCCAGCGCCCGCCAGAATATCGGCTCTAGGCTGATCGACGTCGGATGCCCGGCGATCAGCACCGAGCGTTTGACGGGCGGGGCGTAAGCGACGGTTTGCACCGTCAGTACATGTGCTGCCCGCCATTGATCGACAAGGTCGATCCGGTGACGAAACCGGCATCCTCGGCGACGAGGAAAGCGACGCCGCGCGCGATCTCTTCGGCGCGGCCAAGGCGGTTGACCGGGATACGCGCGACGATCTTGGCCAGCACCTCTTCCGGAACCGCCGCGACCATGTCGGTGTCGATGTAGCCCGGAGCAATCGCGTTAACCGTCACGCCATTGCGCGCGCCCTCCTGGGCGAGCGCTTTGGTGAAGCCGTGGATGCCGGACTTTGCGGCGGCATAATTGACCTGGCCGTATTGCCCCGCCTGGCCATTGATCGAGCCGATGTTGACGATCCGCCCATAGCCGCGGCCGAGCATGCCCTCGAACACCGCTTTCGCCATGTTGAAGCAACCGCCGAGGTTGGTGTCCATCACCTCCTGCCATTTCTGGCGGTCCATGCGCTTCATCGTCGTGTCGCGGGTGATGCCGGCGTTATTGACCAGCACGTCGACGGGGCCGAGCTCGGCCTCGATTTGCCGAACCCCTTCCTGGCACGCGTCGTAATCGGAGACGTCCCACTTGAACGCGGAGATTCCGGTTCGCTCGGTGAATTCGCGCGCCCGCTCATCGTTGCCGGCGTAGGTCGCCGCAACCTTCATCCCCGAGTCCTTGAGCGCGATGCTGATCGCTTCGCCGATGCCGCGCGTGCCGCCCGTGACGATCGCCACTCGAGCCATGAATTCCTCCTCGTTCTTAAGCCGACGCGGCTTAGGTCGCTGCTCGCCAACCTTCAAGCTCGCGGGCCACCAGCTGTTCGAGCATGGTCATGCCTTCGGGCGAATCGTTGAGGCAGTCGAGGCGCGCGAAATGCGTGCCGCCGGCGAAGAGGAACGAGTCGCGGCCGCGTATCCCGAGCTCTTCGAGCGTCTCCAGGCAATCGGCGGAAAAACCGGGCGCGGCGATGGCGATGCGCTCGATGCTTTTGCCGGGGTAATCGGCCAGCGTCGCATCGGTCGCCGGTTCGAGCCACTTCGCCGGGCCGAATCGCGACTGGAAAGCGATGTCCGTTTCGCGGCCGAGCGCACCGCCGAGCAGGCGGGCCGTTTCCATGCACTGATCGTAATAGGGGTCGCCGAGTTGCCGCGTCCGCTCCGGCATTCCGTGGAAGCTCAGGAGCAGCCGTTGCGGCTCGAAATCGAGCGCGCCAAGCTGCCGCTCGAGATTGGTCCGCAAGGCATCGATATAGAGCGGATCGCTGAAATAGGGCGGCAGGGTGCGAACCGCCGGCTGGTAGCGCATGGCACCAAGCTGCGCGAACAACCCATCGTTGGCGCTGGCCGTCGTCGCCGCGCAAGATTGCGGATAGAGCGGAGCGAACAGCACCCGGTCGCAACCCGCATCAATCAGCCTGGAGAGGCCGCGGCCGATCGACGGATTGCCGTAGCGCATCGCCATTTCAACAATGGCCGCGTCGCCCAGGCGCTCGCCCAGCTTGACCGCCTGGCGCTTGGTGATGGCCGCGAGCGGCGACCCTTCGTCCGTCCAAACCTCGCGATAGGCGCGCGCCGACTTCGCCGGGCGCGTCCGCAGGATGAATCCGCGCAGGATCGGCTGCCACAGGAACCGGGGAATTTCGATCACCCGCGGGTCGGACAGGAATTCGGCGAGATAGGTCCGCACCGCCGCCGTATTGGGCGCGTCCGGGGTTCCGAGATTGACGAGGAGGACGCCGATCATGCTGCGGCCATCGGGTCAAACGGCAGGTCGCGCAACCGCTTGCCGGTGGCGGCGTAGATCGCGTTGGCAACCGCCGGTGCAAGCGCGGCGACCCCGAGTCCGCTGACCCCTCCCGGCGCTGCATTGCTCGGGACCAGCAGCACCTCGATCGCGGGAGTGCGCGCGATCCGCGGCAATCCAAGCGCTCCGAGCGGCCGCGAGCTCGGCATCCCGGCGATCCAGTCCGGCTCGCGCACGCTGGCCAGGCCGAGCGCGAAGATCAGGCCGCCCTCGACCTGCTGGCGAACCAGCTGGGGGTTGACCGACCGGCCGCAATCGACGGCCGCGACCAGCCGGTGGACCTCGACGTTCTGGTCGGCGCCGATGGTTGCCTCGGCGAGAAGCCCGATGTGCGATCCGTACGCCGAGCATGCGGCGAGCCCGAGGCTGCTGCCACGGGCCCCGCCATCCCAACCGCCCCGCGCCGCGGCGGCCTGGATACAGCGCGCCAGCCGCGGACTGCCGCTGAACATCGCCATTCGAAACGCCAGCGGTTCGAGCCCGGCGGCGTGGGCGAGCTCGTCGATGAAGCTCTCGATAAAAAAGGTCATCGCGCGTTGCGGGTGGCCGCGCATGTAGCCGGTCGGAAACGGCGCGGCGACCGGAACCGCTTCGATGCGGACGTCGGGGATCGCATAAGGCGGGATCGCTCCGTCGAGCGCGGTCCGTCCGAGCGCGTTGGGTTCGCCAGCTCCGGCGAGGCGCTGCATCGCCGATCCGAGGCCGTCGCCGGTTGCAACGCGCATCTTCCACGCGGCGGTGATCCCGCCCGGGCCGGGAAGCGCGGTCAGCCTGGCCAAGGCCGCGGGCGCGGCGCGGTCGTGGTTCTGGCTGCCGCGCGGCGAAAGGCTGAGCTGCACCGGCCGCTTGAGCTCGCGGGCAAGCGCGACCGCGATCGGGATCGCGTCCGCCTCGAGCGCCCGCCCGCCGGGCGCGCCGACCGGCATCGGGTAAAGTGTCACCTGTTCCGCCGACATGCCGGCGGCCTCGGCGGCCGCGGCGCGGGCGAAATCCGGCGCCTGGGTCGACGCCCACACTTCGAGACGGTCGCCGCGAAGCCGAGCGGTCGCGGTCAGCGGCTCGAGACCGAAATGCTGTGCGGGAGCAACCCAGTAAGTGGCGGCGAGCGGCCGCGAACCCTCGACCGCCGAATCATAGTCGCCGCGGTCGAACCAGCGACTGCCGTCGCCGCTTGCGAGCAGTGCCTCGAACTTGGCGCGAACGGACTCGCGTCTTGGGGTTGCCGGAGCCGAGAAACGCGGATTCGCCTTCAGGAGCGCTTTTTCGGCCTCCCACCAGGTACCGGCAGCGATTGCCAGCCACTGGTTGCGGACGACGAAGTTGCGCGAGTTCGAGTCCCGCCTCGAGAAGCCGGTCAGGCGACCGCCCGGCGGCGCGAGTTTGGCCGAGGCGAAAAGCATCCCGGGCAGGCGAACGTCGGCGGCAAAGCGGAAGCTGCCGTCGCTCTTGGCGGGAAGGTCGAGGCGCGGCAGCGGCTGGCCGGTCAGGCGCCGGCCGCTCGAGCGCAACGGCGGATTTGATGGTGGACGGTATCCCGCGGCCTCCTCGGCAAGCGCGCCGAACGACAGGGTCTTGCCCGGGTGCAAGACGAAGCCGTCGGCCGTGTCGCATTCCCCGGCGTCGACATTCCAGCGATCCGCGGCGGCGGCGATGAGCATCGCCCGGGCGGTGGCGCCGGCTTCGCGCAGCGGCTGCTCGAACGCGCGGACCGACGTCGAGCCGGCCGTGATCCGCATCGGCGCGAGCCGGAAACGGCGCAGCCGGCCGATGCCTTCGAGCCAGCCCGCCTCGCCGGCCAGCGGGTTGCCGTAAGCGTCGGCGAGCGGCGCCGGCTCGACCGCCACCGTCTCCCACGCGGCACCGAGCTCATCGGCGACGATCTGCGGGAGCGCGGTCCACACCCCCTGCCCGGTCTCGACCTGCGGCACGGCGACCGTCACGCGCCCATCGCGGCCGATCTTGAGGAAGTGGCCGAACGCCCGTTCGCCGTCCTGTTCGGAAAGTTCGCTGTCGATGCCGCTGGGCCAGGCGAGAAAGGCGACGATGAGGCCAACACCGACGCCGCCGCCGATCAACAGCGTTCGGCGGTCGATCGATGCCAGCGCCTGCTTCAACGGCCGTATTGGGCCTTTAGCGAAACCCGGTCGATCTTGCCGGTGCCGAGCCGGGGCAGCAGCTGCTTGGAGAAAATCATCCGGGCGGGCACCTTGAACGCGGCCAGCCGCCCCTCGAGGAAGGCGCGAAGCTCCGCCTCGTCGAGATCGCTGCCCTCCTGGGCGACGACGATTGCCATCGGCACTTCGCCGAGCCGGTCGTCCGGAACCCCGAACACCGAGACCTCGGCGACCGCCGGGCAATCGTAACAGGCGGCCTCGACCTCGGCGGCGGAGATGTTTTCGCCGCCGCGAATGATGATGTCCTTCTTGCGGTCGACGATGAACAGATAATCGTCCTCGTCGATATAGCCGATGTCGCCCGAGCGGACGTAGCCGTCGCCGGTGAACAGCGCCTCGGTTGCGGCCGGGTTGCGCCAGTAGCATTTGATGTTGGCGGCCGAGCGGATGGCGATTTCGCCGCGCTCGCCGCGCGGCAGATGTGCATCGCCCTCGCCGAGGATCGCGACTTCGACGAACGGCCGCGCCGGCCGGCCGGTTGATGCCGGCTTGGCCGCATAGCTGCCCCAGAAATTGATGCAGCCGATGGCGTTGGACTCGGTCAGGCCATAGCCCAGGCCGGGCTGGGCATCGGGAAATTCCTCCTTGAGGCGCTCGACGTGGCTGACCGGGCGCGGCGCCCCGCCGGCCGTGATGTCGCGCAATGACGACAGGTCGAACTTGTCGCGGTCGGGGTGGTTCATCAGCTCGAGACTCATGGTCGGGACACCGACGAAATAGGTGATCTTCTCCTTCTCGATCAGGCGCAGCGCCTCGCCCGCATCCCATTTCGACATCACCACCATGCACCGCCCGACGACGAAGCTGTTGAGCATCACCGGCACTTCCCCGGTGACGTGGAACAGGGGCACGCTGAGCAAGGTCCGCGGCGGGGTTTCCGGCGCCCGCCCCTCCTCGGTCAGCAAGCCCAGCAACGTCATCAGGCCGCAGGCGTACGAGTAGGTAGCGGTGGTGACCGCGCGGTGGGTCGACAAGGCTCCCTTGGCCTCCCCGGTCGAGCCGGACGTGAACAACAGGGTCGCATCGTCCTCGGGCAGGATCTCGGGCAGCTCGGCATCCGGGTCCGCGCCATCGAGCAGCGGGGCGAGCGCCTGCTCCAACGGCAGAGCGACGTCGAGGCAGACGATCTCGCACTCGCCGCACACGCCTTCGATTCGTTTGGCGCGGGGTGCGTCGGCGATGACCAGCCTGGGCTCGACCAGCGCCATCGCCTGCTCGAGCTCGTGGCTTTGCCACCAGCCGTTGATCAGCGTCGCGACCCCGCCCGCCTTGAGGATCGCCATGTGAACGACGATCCAGCTCGGGCAGTTGCGCATCGCGATGCCGACCCGGTCGCCCTTGGCGATCCCGCGTCCGACGAGCGCGACGGCGAGCGTTTCCGAGATGCGGTCGAGGTCGGGGAAGGACAGCCGCTCGTCGCCGGCGACCACCGCCTCGCGGCCATCGGCGTAAAGCCCGCAAAAAGTGCGAAACAGGCCCGGCAGGGTGGCGGGGAAATTACCGACGATCGCGCGGCCCTGCGCATCGCGCTCGATCACCAGCCGCCCGCCGGGACCGATGACCTGGGCGAGCATGTCGTCGAACTGGCGGTCGAGTTCGCTCGGCATTTTACGTTCTGGCTCCTTTGCCTTTGCGCCTGCCCATCTTATGAGGCGCTGAACCTCAAGGGGGAAGTCCTTGCAACCCGCCAATTCAAGTTCCGATGCAATCGCCTGGTCGGACCTGCACCTGTCGCCGGTCGCGCTCGACCTCGGTTTCTTCGAGCTTCGCTGGTACAGCCTCGCCTACCTCGCCGGAATTTTCATCGGCTATTGGTATCTGCTCCGCCTGTTGAAGGAGCCCGGCGCGCCGATGGCGCGGCGCCATGCCGACGATCTCGTCTTCTATTCCGCGCTCGGGATCATCCTCGGCGGACGGCTCGGCTATGTGTTGTTCTACAATTTCAGTTACTATCTCCAGAACCCGATCGACATATTGAAGCTGTGGGACGGCGGCATGTCTTTCCACGGCGGAGTCCTCGGGACGACGCTCGGCATCCTCTACCTTGCCCGCAAGGAGAAACTGCCGTGGCTCCGGATCCACGACTATGTCGCCTGCTGCGTGCCGTTCGGGCTATTGTTCGGGCGGCTCGCCAACTTCGTCAACCATGAGCTGTGGGGAGCGCCCACCAACGTCCCGTGGGCGATCCGCTTTCCCGAGCTGACCAGCACCGGCGACACGATACTGGGCCCGGCGCGGCATCCAAGCCAGTTATACGAAGCGGGCCTCGAGGGCGTGCTGCTGTTCGCGATCCTGTGGTGGTTGTTCTGGAAGACCGAGGCGCGCTACCAGCCGGGCAAGCTCGTCGGCGCGTTCATCTTTTTCTACGGCATCTTCCGCTTCCTGGTCGAGTTCGTTCGCGAACCGGACGCGCAGCTCGTCGGATTCGCGGCGTCGAGCGGGCTGCAGATGGGGCAATGGCTGTCGCTGCCGATGGTTCTGGGCGGCCTTTACCTGATGCTAACGGCGGCGCGGCGGCGGGTGCGGGTCGAGCCGACGCTGGGCCCGGCGAGCGTCGCCTGAGCGAGTTTCGCGACCGGCTCGTGGCGATGATTCGCGAGCGAGGCCTGATCAGCGTCGAGCAGTATATGGGCCTCTGTAACGCGCTCTATTACGCCACTCGCGATCCCTTGGGGGCGTCCGGCGACTTCACCACGGCGCCCGAGATCAGCCAGATGTTTGGCGAGATCGTCGGCGCCGCGCTGGCCGACTGCTGGTCGCGCGCGGGAGCACCGGCCGATGCCGTCTATGTCGAGCTCGGGCCCGGGCGCGGGACGCTCGCTGCCGACGCGCTCAAGGTGCTGCGGCAAGCGGGCTTCGCGGGCGGCGTGCATTTCGTTGAAACCAGCCCGGTGTTGCGCGAAGTTCAGCACAAGCTGCATCCCGATGCCCAATGGCATGACCACCTCATCGCCGTCCCCGAAGGCAAGCCGTTGCTGCTGATCGCCAACGAATTTTTCGACGCGCTTCCGATCCGCCAGTGGATCGGCGGGAAAGAGCGCCGGATCCTGTTCGAGGGCGATCGCCTGGAGTTTGACGTCAATGGCGCGATCCGCGAGGATTCGCCGGCGCGCGATGCGGCGGCGTGGGAAATCGGCGCCCAGCTCAACGTCCGCGGCGGAGTCGCGCTGATCGTCGATTACGGTCATCTGCAGTCCGGCCTCGGCGACACCCTGCAGGCCGTGAGCGGCCATCGCCATGCCGATGTCCTCGCCGATCCGGGGGAGCAGGACCTGACCGCGCACGTGGACTTTGCGGCGCTCGCCCGGGCCGCCTCCGTCGGCAACGTCGTCGTGACTGAAGTAGTGAGGCAGGGCGAGTGGCTGGAGCGACTCGGAATCGCCGCCCGCGTCGACGCGCTCGCCACGGCGCAGCCGGAACGCGCGAAGGATATCGCCGCCGCCCACAAGCGCCTGTGCGACCCGGAAGAAATGGGTCGGCTGTTCAAGGTGATGGCGGTCCATTCGCACTCTTGGCCGGCGCCGGCGGGGTTTAGCGAATGAGCGTCGAGGTTATCCGCGCCGCGACCCTCGCCGGCGTTCCGCACGGCTTCCTCGGCCGCCGCGGCGGCGTGTCTGCAGGCGAGATGCGCGGCCTCAACGTCGGCTACGGCAGCAACGACGACCGCGAAGCGATCGCCGAAAACCGCCGCCTCGCGATCGATGCCGTCCTGCCGGGGGCTGAACTGGCGACCGTGCATCAAACCCACTCGGCCACGGTGGTCCGGACCGGGCGCCCGTGGGCACGGGATGAACGGCCCCACGCCGACGCCTTGGTGACCGACCGGCCGCGCCTGCTGCTCGGGATCCTGACCGCCGATTGCGCGCCGGTGCTGCTCGCCGACGCCGACGCGGGCGTCGTCGGGGCCGCTCACGCCGGGTGGCGCGGCGCGCTCGCCGGAGTCACCGATTCGGCGATCGCGGCGATGGAGCAATTGGGCGCTCGCCGCGAGCGGATCGCGGCCGCGGTCGGCCCCTGCATCGGCGCCGCATCCTACGAGGTCGACGAAGGGTTCCGCGCGCGCTTCCTCGAGCAGGACCCCGGCAACGAACGCTTCTTCGCGAGCGGACCGGCTGGCAAGCCGCATTTCGACCTCGAATACTATGTCGTCGCCCGGCTTTCGGCAGCCGGCATTCGCAACGTCGAGGCGCTCGGCCTCGACACCTACGCCGACGAGAATCGTTTCTTCAGCCACCGTCGAGCTACCCATCGCGGAGAAGCCGATTACGGCCGGCAGATTGCGATGATCGCGGTGGCCGGATGAGCGCGGGCAACGCAACCGCGCGCTGGGGGCTGTGGGGCGGGCTGCTCGCCTTCGCGATCATGCTGGCGCTCCCGGCGCCGGCGGACATGCCGCTCGCGGCGTGGCGGACGACGGCGCTGGTGGTGCTGATGGCGACCTGGTGGATGACCCAGGCGCTGCCGCTGACGGCGACGGCGCTGCTGCCATTCCTGATGTTCCCGTTGTTCGGGATCATGGACGCCAATGCCACCGCCGCCTCCTATTATTCACCGATCCTGTTCCTGGTGCTCGGCGGGGCGATCATCGCGCTCGCGATCGAGCGCACCTGCCTGCACCGCCGGCTGGCGCTGGCAATCGTCAAGCGCGGCGGCAGCACTCCGGCGGCGATGCTGCTCGCCTTCATGACCGCAACCGCGATCATCTCAATGATCGTCTCCAACACCGCGACGACGCTGATCATGATGCCGATCGCGCTGGCGGTCCTCGCCGCGGCCCAGGTCAAGCCGGGGCACACCGAGGGCTTCGCCGGGGCGCTGACCATGGGCATCGCTTTCGCCGGGTCGATCGGCGGGCTTGGAACCCTCGTCGGATCACCGACCAACGCGATCGCGGCCGGGATCATCGAGCGCGCGACCGGGCTTCACATTAGCTTCCTGACCTGGGCTCTGTACGGCATCCCACTAGTGCTACTCTCGATCCCGCTGGCCTGGTGGATCCTGATGAAGGTCCAGCGGGTCCAGCCGACCGACTTCGATCCCGCCCAAGCGGTCGCCGGAATCGGCACCGCGGGCGAATGGAGCACCGCCGAAAAGCGGCTCGTGCCGTTGGTCGCAGCGGTCGTCGCGGGCTGGATCGCGATCCCGTTCCTGATCCCGTTCCTGCCGGCGAATTCGCTTACCGACGGCACCATCGCGATCGTCGGTGCTCTCTTCCTGTTCGTTATCCCCGACGGCACGGGGCGTGCGATCTTGAATTGGGACGAGGCCAACCGCGCACCGTGGGGCGTGATCATGCTGTTCGGCGGCGGCCTCGCGCTCGCCGCCGGGATGGGCGAATCGGGGCTCGGCGACTGGCTCGGAGTCGCTCTCCAGCCGCTGCGGGCGGTGCATCCGCTGCTGGTCGCGCTGGCGCTGGTCGCGATCGTCGTCGTCATCACCGAGTTCGCGTCCAACGTCGCGGCGGCGAGCGGCGTTATCCCGGTCGTCGCCGGGATCATCGCCGCGACGGGCATCGACCCGATCCTGCTCGCGCTGCCGGCGGCGTGGGCGGCGAGCTGGGGCTTCATGCTGCCATCCGGCACCGGCCCCAACGCGATCGCCTGGGCGACCGGGCACATCGCCTTGCCGCGGATGCTCAAGGCGGGCCTGCTGATCGACCTTGCCGGGGTGCCGCTGATGGTCGGGACCGTGTGGCTGCTTGCGGCCGTGATCGGCTAGTTCTATTCGCGTCGCGGGACTGGGTCTAAGGGGTGCTTCGACCAGGAGACGAACCTTGCCCATCAAAGACGACACCGGCGCGACTCACACGCGCAGCCCGAAACCCTCCGCGACCAGCATCGGCAACCACAAGCTCAGTCCATCGACATTGATGATGGGCTACGGTTTCGACCCGGCCTTGAGCGAAGGATCGCTGAAGCCGCCGATTTTCCTCACCTCGACCTTCGTTTTCGAAAAAGCGGCCGACGGCAAGCGCTTCTTCGAAGGCATTACGGGCAAGCGGCCCGGCGGTGCCGAGGGCCTCGTATATTCGCGGTTCAACGGCCCCAACCAGGAGATTCTCGAGGACCGGCTGGCGATCTGGGAAGATGCCGACGACGCGCTCGCTTTCTCGAGCGGCATGTCGGCGATCGCCACCCTCTTTCTGACCTACGTCCAGCCCGGCGACGTCGTCATCCATTCGGGCCCGCTTTACGCGGCGACCGAGACATTGATCGCCAAGATCCTCGGCCGCTTCGGCGTGTCGTGGCTCGACTTCCCGGCCGGTGCGACGCGCGCGGAGATCGACGCGGTGATCGCCGAGGCAAAAGGTAAGGGCCGAGTGTCGCTGATCTACCTTGAAAGCCCGTCCAATCCGACCAACTCCCTGGTCGATGTCGAGGCCGTGGCGGCGTCCCGCAACGCCGCTTTCGGGGCCAACGAACTGCCGCCGATCGCGATCGACAACACCTTCCTCGGGCCGCTGTGGGCGAAACCGCTTCAGCAGGGCGCCGACCTCACCATCTACAGCCTGACAAAGTATGCCGGCGGCCACAGCGACCTCGTCGCCGGCGGTCTGGTCGGAAGACAGGCGCTGATCGACCAGGTGCGCATGATGCGCAACACGATCGGCACGATTTGCGACCCGAACACCGCCTGGATGCTCTTGCGGAGCCTCGAAACGCTCGAGCTGCGCATGGACCGGGCCGGCGAGAGCGCGGCCAAGATTTGCGCGTACCTGCGCGATCATCCGAAGGTCGAGAGCGTCGTCTATCTGGGCTTCCTCGAGGAAGGCTCGCGGCAGGCGGACATTTACAACCGCCACTGCACCGGCGCCGGCTCGACCTTTTCGCTCTATTTGAAGGGCGGCGAGCGCGAGGCGTTCGCATTCCTCGACGCACTGGTCATTGCCAATTTGGCGGTCAGCCTCGGCGGCACCGAAACGCTGGCCAGCGCACCCGCGGCGATGACCCATTTGTCGGTCCCCGACGAGCGCAAGGCGGCGCTCGGCATCACCGACAATCTGGTGCGCATTTCGATCGGCGTCGAGGACGCCGACGACCTGATCGCCGACTTCGAGAATGCGTTGAGGGCGGTCTAGCCAGGCCGGAGCCGCCCGGCGGCGACCGCGGATGAGAAAGTATCGCTTCAAATGACGTGGGCGCGCGGATATGCGTTCTGACACCGCTGTGGGCGTAAAGAACTGCAAATGATCGATTTCGCAAGTTTGTTCGAACGGCGGCTGTCATTCCCCCATCCGACAGCCCGTCAGCGTCTCGATCGCCTCATTGGACTCGACGATTACAAATCCAAGCTGGCCAAGGTGTTGGGCTTGTTGGTGAATCCCAAGGGCTTAACCGATTGGGGAGCCGTGCATCACCCGGGTGCGGAGCTTCTGATCGACACCATTCTGCACCGGCCGCCGCTGATCATCCTCGCCGGCGATGTTGGCACCGGCAAGACGGAGCTTGCCGAGTCCATCGGTGACGAAGTCGCCCGACGGGAGAATATCGAGATAGAGCTCTTGCCCCTGAGCCTCTCGGCTCGCGGCCAGGGCAAGGTCGGCCAGATTACCCAGCTGATTTCGGCAGCGTTCGACTACACGGCCAAGGAAGCTTCCAAGTTGAAATCGGCCGCGGGTACCCAGGGTGCCGTGATTCTGCTCGTGGACGAAGCAGACGCTCTCGCCCAGTCCCGTGAGGACGAGATGCACCACGAGGACCGGAGCGGGGTCAACGCATTCATTCGCGGTATTGATCGGCTGTCCAACCAAAGCCTGCCTGCCGCGGTCATCATGTGCACCAATCGCTTCCACGCAATCGATCCGGCCGTAAAACGCCGCGCGGCGGAAATGCTGGTGTTCAATCGTCCGGATGAGAAGGATCGCAGGCAATTGTTGGCCACCCGGCTGGCCGGCCTCGGATTCGAGCCGGCAGACATCGAAGCCGTCGTCTGCGCCACCGGGCCGCGCGGCGACAATCAGCCGGGCTTCACCTATTCCGACCTGACCCAGCGGCTGATCCCCTCAATCGTCCTGGACGCCTTCCCCGAAACGGCTATTCGGCCCGCCCGAGCCATTGAACTTGCTCAGCAAATGACGCCGACCGCAACGTTCAGGGAGGACTGATCAGTCCGGTCGAGTGTGCATGAGCGACGTTTACCCTATCCCCAATCTTCGATCGCCCAGCCGCAGGTTTTGGCGAGGCGTTCGAGCGGGCCGTGCGGGTTCACCGCGACCGGCTCGTCGGCCCACTCGAAGGTAGGAGCATCGGACGCGTGGTCCGAGTAGAAGCGGACATGGCCATGCTTGCCGAGGAGATCAGACTTCTCGACCCAGGCGGCGATCATCCTGAGCTTCGCCTCGCCGTAGGCGTTCTCGCCCTCGATGCGTGAGCGCACGCGCTCGTCGAGCCCGATGACCGAGCCGGTGCCGATCACGTCGGCGAAACCGAGCCGCTCGGCGATCGCGTCGGCGTAGAGGCGATAGGATGCGGTCGCGAGGACCAGCCGCCGGCCCTCTTTGCGGTCGCGCTCGATCGCCAGCCGGGACCCGGGGCGGATGTTCCAGGCGACGGTCGCATCGGCAAAGCTGTCGACCAGCGGTTTCAAGTCCTTGGGGTGGATCGAACCGCCGAGCAGCAGCCGGTGGTTGATCTCCTTGAGCGTGCCGCGGTCGATCAGCCTCGCCAGATAAGCGAGCAGCGACAGCGCCACCACCGGCAGCAACAACAGCCGCCACGGCGCCCGCCGGAGCGCGCAATGGACCAGGAACGGAGTGTAAGTCGCGCGCCGGGTAACCGTTCGGTCGAGGTCGTAAATCGCAAGATCGCTCATGCCCGGCCCTGCAGGATCGCTTCGACGAGGCGGTGATCGGCCGGCTTGTCGACATCGACCGCGGCGAGCGGATCCGCCATTGCCACTGCGCGGATATCCAGGCCGAGCTTGTCGCCGACGCGCCGCAGCGCCTGGTCGAGTGTCAGGAGCCTGAGCGCGGCGCCGAGGAACAGTGCCGGCCCCATCGCCCATAGCAGCCGCAAGCTCTTCTTGCGGTCCTGCTCGATGTCTCGCCACAAGCTAACTGCAGCCGCGACCTTCGGCGATCGCAGCATGAACAGGTTGGCGCCGCTGTAGGCGCCACCTTTAAAGCGGATCCAGGTGCGCTGGGTCTCAGGCAGCCGCCTGAGCAGCGCGCGCCGCTCGACGACGGCGATCGCCAGGTCCGCGCCGGCCGACCGCTCGCAAAAGTCGTCGATCATCCCGCGGTCGAGGAGTGCGTGGTCGGCGGTGGTCACCAGCACCGGCCAGGCTGTCGCCGAGTCGGCGCAGACGCTTTCGAGCGTTGCCGCCAGCGTTTCGGCCGACGGCTCCACCGTAAGCCGCGAATCAACCGGAAGCACCGCCGCGATCCGCTCGGGCTGCTGGGCAAGGACTCGCACCAGGGCGATCCGCTCGCTCGACAAAAGCGCCTTGACCGGGCGGCGCACCATCGCCTCGCCACAGACCGGAATCAGCGCTTTCAAGTCGGTCGCGTGGGCTTTCGCGAAGTCGTCGATACCCAGGCGCGAGCCGGCGAGCACCACTGCGGTCCAGCCGCTCATGCCGGCCGATTCACGCAAGCCACGAGACGATCGGCGCGCCCTGCTCCGCCTTGACGCTCGCCTGGGCCAATCGCACCGCGTGGAAAATCAGCGAGACGATCGTCCAAAGCGCGACCAGTTCCAGCCCGACGTCGGGGCGGCCGAACAGCAATGTACCGACCAGCAGCAGCATGTTGGGGTTGCGCCGCGCGGTGACCAGCCGGAACTGGCTGTCGACGCGCTGCCAGACGTGGATGTGCATGCCGCCGAACCGGCGCATGAACTGGCCCTCGATCAGGCGCTGCGCGACATAGCCGCCGATGATCGCCCACAACAGCATGGTCGTGTAGATCGGCTCCAGCGGCCGGCCATAGGTTTCGAGCCCGTGCGCCCACGCCCACCACCAGAAGGGCGGGTGGACGAGGTCGATGCCGTGGTCGAACACATTGCCCCACTTGGACGAAGTGCCGGTGCAGCGGGCAAGCTTGCCGTCGACCGTGTCGAGAACCATGAAGATGAAGGCGCAGGCGGTGCCGAGCCAGTATCGTCCTTCCCAGAACAGGACGAAGGCGAGCGCGCAGAACATCGCGCCGATCGCGGTGACCATGTTCGGCGACAATCCGGCCTCCGCTGCCCAGCGCGTCAGGTGGAACGCCGGCCGCCGCCACAAATACAAGGTTAGCGCATCGGTGACACCCTTGTAGGCGGCGTCGTAAGCGGCGCGCTCGACCGGCTCGGGATTGGCGGGGTCGAGCGGCAGCACGAACGGCCGCTCGCGCTTGCGGAGCTGGGCGTAACTGAGCTCGATAGTTTCCGCCTCGGTCGGGTGGAGGCGCTCCAGCGCCGCTGACGAAGGCGCATCGCCGCGCGCCAAAGCCTCGGCGACCGGGGCGACCGCCGGGCCGCCGACCGGAACATGGGCGAGGACCGGCTTCCCGCCGATCGTCAGGACGGTCGAGGGCCGCTCCGCCAATGCGGTTAGCCACGCCGGGTCCCAGGCGTAGTCGAGGCTGGCGATAATCACCGCGCGCCCCGATTCGACCGAGTCCCGGCATTCGAGCCCGGCGTTGGCGGCAAGGCGGCAGGCGCGCGCGCGGGCGCCCATCCCGAACAGGCGGGCCGGATTGGCTCCGACAGGGACGAACAGGAGCGGCGGCTCGGCGGGCATGGCCGAGCGCATAAAGGGGAGAACGGCGCCAGGGAAGTGTTGCCCGAGGCGGCTTGCCGTACCCGGGGATCGCACTTGCCCGCGTGAAGGAATTCGCGCACTAATTCGCGCCGATGGTCGATGAAGATCAAAATGCCACTGGGGACGGCGGCGGCGACACCTATCGGGTCGCCGGATCGCTGACCATCACCCGCGCCGCGACCACGGCCCGCGAAATCGACGCACTTTCCGACCCGCTGACGATCGACCTGGCCAAGGTCGAGAAGATGGACACGGTCGGCGCTTGGATCGTCTACCGTGCGATCCGCGACCGCGGCGCCCAAGTGACCGGTGCGAGCAGCGACAAGGAAAGCCTGCTCGAGCAAGTCGCCGAGGCGGACAAGCCGGCCAAGGTCCACGCCGACCATGCCGGGGGGCTGTTCAATATGCTCAACGAACTCGGCGAGTGGATGGCGGAGCTCGGCCGAACGCTGGTCGGACTGCTCGCCTTTTTCGGCGCAACGCTGGTCGCCTTCGCCAATCTGATCCGCCGGCCGAAGCGCTTTCGGGTCAACGCCGTCGTCCAGCGCTTTGACGTGGTCGGGGTACGCGCGCTCGGCATCATCGGGCTGATGACCTTCCTCATCGGGGTCGTCGTCGGGCAGCAAGGCGCGGTCCAGCTCGAGCAATTCGGCGCAGAGATCTACACCATTAACCTGATCGGCCGCATTACCGTTCGTGAACTCGCCACTTTGATGACGGCGATCATGGTCGCCGGCCGCTCGGGATCGGCGTTCGCGGCGCAGATCGGAACGATGAAGATCACCGAGGAGATCGACGCGATGCGCACCATCGGCGTGTCGCCGATCGAGGCGCTGGTCATCCCGCGGCTGCTCGCCAGCACCATCATGATGCCGCTGCTCGCATTCTGGGCAATGATGATGTCGCTGCTCGGCGGCGGCATGTTCGTCTGGCTGGAGCTCGGAATCCCGCCGCTCACCTACATCCAGATACTCCAGGAAGTCGTTCCGCTCACCGACCTGTGGATCGGGCTGATCAAGGCGCCGGTGTTCGGCTTCATCATTGGTCTGGCGGGCTGCTTCCAGGGCATGCTGGTACAGGGCAACAGCGAGGAGGTCGGACTGCGCACGACCAATGCGGTCGTCCAGTCGATCTTCCTGGTCATCGTCCTTGACGCGGTGTTCGCGGTGTTCTTCAGTTCGATCGGCTGGAAATGACGGTCAAGCCGATCATCAGCGTTCGCGGGCTGCGCAACAGCTTCGGCGATCAGGTCGTGCACGAAAACCTAGACCTCGATGTGTTCCCTGGGGAAATCCTCGGCGTCGTCGGCGGCTCGGGAACCGGCAAGTCGGTGCTGATGCGCTCGATCATCGGCCTCCAGCGGCCCACCGCCGGAGAGGTCGAGGTGCTCGGGGAGCCGATGATCGACCGCAGCGAGGACGAGGCGAAGAATATTCGCCGACGCTGGGGCATCCTGTTCCAGAATGGAGCCTTGTTCTCGACCCTGACGGTGGCCGAGAACGTCGAGGTCCCGATCCACGAATATTTTCCGCACATTAAGCCGCCGCTGCTCGACGAGATCGCCTCGTACAAGATCGCGATGAGCGGCCTCGGACCGGACGCGGGACCCAAATTCCCGTCCGAGCTGTCCGGGGGCATGCGCAAGCGCGCCGGGCTGGCGCGGGCGCTGGCACTAGACCCCGAGCTCTTGTTCCTCGACGAGCCGACCGCTGGGCTCGACCCGATCGGCGCCGCCGCGTTCGACGAGCTCATCCGCTCGCTGCAGCAGCGGCTCGAGCTGACGGTGTTCCTGATCACCCACGATCTCGACACGCTGCACACGATCTGCGACCGGGTCGCGGTGATCGCCGACCAAAAAGTAGTGGCGGTCGGAACGATTCCGGAACTATTGTCTTTGGAGCATCCTTGGATTCAAGAGTATTTTAACGGCCCGCGCGGCCGTGCTGCCGCCGGAAGTTACAAGGAACAAGTCGAGGCCTGATGGAAACGCGATCCAATCATGTGCTGGTCGGTGCGGTCGTCCTGGCGATGCTCGCCGGGCTGTTGCTGTTCACGGTGTGGCTGGCGGGCCTGTCCAGCAAGACGACCCGCTGCTTCGACATTTATTTCGCGCAAGCCGTCGGCGGCCTGAACAAGGGCTCGGCGGTCAGCTTCTCGGGCGTTCCGGTCGGCACCATCGAGCGCATCTCGTTGCTCCCGGACCGGCCCGAGTTCGTCTGGGTGCGGATCACCGTCGACGAGCAGACTCCGGTGCTTCAGGGCACCACCGCCGAGATCAAGGGCGTCGGCTTCACCGGGGTCAGCGAGATCCAGTTGGCCGGCGCGGTCAAGGGAGGGCGCCCGATCAGCCAGCCCGGGCCGCAGGGCTGCCCGGTGATCCCGTCGAGCTCGGGCGGGCTCGGTGCATTGCTCAACAGCGCGCCGGAGCTGATCGACCGGATCCAGCGGCTGACCGAGCGGCTGACCGAGCTGCTCAGCGACGATAATCAGAATTCGATCTCCGACATCCTCGAGAATCTCGACCGCACCACCACCGTGCTTGCCGAGCGCGCCCCCGACCTCGCCGATGCGATCGCCGATGCGCGGATCGCGGCGCGCAACGCCGGCATCGCCGCCGAGCGGGTCGGCGCCCTCGCCGACAGCACCAACCGGCTGGTCAACGAGCAGGGCAAGCCCGCCGCCGAGGACATGCGGCGCGCGATCGCGAGCGTCCAGCAATCGGCCGAAAATCTCAACGCGATGATTGCCGACGCCCGGCCCGGGGTTCAGAACCTGACCAAGTCGACCTTGCCCGAAGCCAACCGCCTGGTCCGCGACCTGCGGCAGCTGACCCAGTCGCTGCAAGGATTCACCGAGCGGCTCGAGCAGGAAGGCATCGGCGGCGCGCTCGGGCCAGAGAAACTCCCCGATTACAAGCCGAGGAAACGCTGATGAAGCTGTCGCGTATTGCCCTGCCGCTCGCACTGGCGATGGCCTCGAGCGCCTGCTCGCTGGGCGGCTTGCTCGGCGGCGGCAAGATTCCGCCGACGCTTTTGACCCTGACGCCACAAGCCGCCCTGCAGGGCGACATGTCGCGTTCGGTGAGCGCCGGCCAGGCGTTGACGATTGCCGTTCCGGCCATTCCCAAGGAGCTGCGCACGGTCCGCGTGCCGGTGCAAGTTAGCTACATGGAGGTTGCCTACGTCGAGGACCTGCAGTGGGTCGATACGCCCGACCGCCTGTTCCAGAGCCTCCTCGCCGAAACCGTGCGTCGAACCACGGGCCGGGTCGTGCTGGATCCGAACCAGACGACGCTCGACCCGGGCGCCATGGTGACCGGACAGCTACACCGCTTCGGCTATGACGCCGCTGAGCAAGCCGTGATTGTCCGCTTCGACGCCGCCCGGTCGACTGCCGGCGGAACGGCGGTCGAGACGCGGCGGTTCGAAGCCAAGGTTCCATCGACCGCCGATGCGCCGAACGTCGGGGCCGCGCTCAACCAGGGCGCCAACCAGGTGGCATTGGAAGCGGCGAGCTGGATCGCGCGCTAGGCGCGCCAGTTCAGCCGAGGCTCCTCGACGCCTGTTCGTAGACGTCCTTCGACAATGCGCGCGTGCCGACGATCCGCTCGAGCTCGGCGCGCATCCGTGCCGCGCGCTGCTCATCGAACCGCCGCCAGCGGCCGAGCGAAGCGACCAGCGGCGCGACGGCCTGCGGGTTGAGCTTGTCGGCGGCGAGGATCATGTCGGCGAGGAATCGGTAGCCGCGGCCCGACAGGTGGTGGAACGCCCACTGATTTGCGGCAAAGCTTCCTGCCAGCGCCCGCAGGCGGTTCGGGTTGGTGATGGTAAAGGCGGGGTGTTGCGCGAGGCGCTCGACCTCGTCGATCGTATCGCGCCGCTGCGCCAGCGCCTGCAGCGCGAACCATTTGTCGAGCACCAGCGGGTCGTCGCGGAAGCGGTCGAAAAACGCAGCGAACGCGGCTTCCCGCTCCGGCTCGTCGAGCGAGCCGAGGGTCACCAGCGCCCCCTGGCGGTCGGTCATATTGTCCGCCACGTCGAACTGCGCCTTGGCGAGCGCCGCGCCCTCGCGCGGATCGCCGGCGGCGAGAAGG
Organism: Sphingomicrobium sp.; assembly: GCA_035512655.1. Classification (GTDB taxonomy): domain Bacteria; phylum Pseudomonadota; class Alphaproteobacteria; order Sphingomonadales; family Sphingomonadaceae; genus Sphingomicrobium. Next base: position 493,708 of record DATKDM010000022.1, read on the forward strand.
CCGAGCGCGACGCTGTTGAGGCGGCGGGCGCCCTTGGCTTGCGCACCCAAATCGCGGCCCGATGCAACGGCCTTCGAGCGCGCGTTGAGCAGCTCGTCGCGCAGCGCCTGGCCGATCGCCGCGCGCAGCCCTTCGCGCGCCACATGGATGGCGTCGGGATCGACCCGCTCCATCCGGTCGCCGACGTAGCTCTCCGAAGGCGGCAGGATCGCATCGGCCTTGAACGCCCGATCGAGCGAGTCCGACTGGAGCGTGTCGGCGATGGCGCGGAGCACCGGCTCGAAATCGACCGCTTCACCGGCCGCCGCCGCGATCAGCGAGCGGAGCATCAGCTCCTGCATCGCTTCATAGCGGGCGAACGGATCGCGATCGTGTTGCGCCAGCCGCTCCAGCTCGCCCGGGCGGCGCTCCGCCTTGACGATGACCGGCGCCGAAAAGCCGCGGTTGATCGATAGCAGCGGCGGCTCGTCAATTTCCGCGAAGGCGATGTTTTGTTCGGGCCCGTCGAGCAGGATCAGCCGCTCGGCCGCGATCTCGCTTCCGCTGTCGGCGCCGACCAGCGCGGTCCTGAGCGGGATCGGCATCGGGCGCTTGTCCGGCTGGCCGGGAGTCGGCGGCACGCTTTGAGCGAGGTGCAGGGTCGCCGTGCGCGCGGCGGCATCATGCTCCAGCCGCGCGGTCACGATCGGGGTGCCGGCCTGGCTGTACCAGACCTTGAACCGCGACAAATCGGTTCCGCTCGCATCCTCTAGTGCCTGCACGAAATCGTCGCAGGTCACCGCCTCGCCGTCGTGGCGCTCGAAATAGAGGTCGGTCCCGGCGCGGAACTTCTCTGGCCCGAGCACGGCGTGGAACATGCGGATCAGCTCGGCGCCCTTGTTGTACACGGTGGCAGTGTAGAAGTTGGAGATCTCGAGGTAGCTGTCGGGCCGCACCGGATGCGCGAGCGGACCCTGGTCCTCGGGGAACTGGGCGGCGCGGAGTACCCGCACATCCTCGATGCGCTTGACCGCGGAGCTGCCGATGTCGGCCGAGAAGCTCTGGTCGCGAAAGACGGTGAAGCCTTCCTTCAAGGACAATTGGAACCAGTCGCGGCAGGTGACCCGGTTGCCCGACCAATTGTGGAAATATTCGTGGGCGACGACGCCGGCGATGGCGTCGAAATCGCCGTCCGTCGCGGTCTCGGAATCGGCGAGAATATAGCGGGAATTGAAGATGTTGAGGCCCTTGTTCTCCATCGCCCCCATGTTGAAATCGGAGACTGCGACGATGTTGAACTGGTCGAGGTCATATTCGCGCCCGTAGACTTGCTCGTCCCAGGCCATCGCCTGCTTGAGGCTGGCCATCGCGTGGTCGGTCTTGGCAAGATCGCCCGCGCGCACCCAGATCGCGAGATCGACGGCGCGGCCGGAGACGGTGGTGAAGCGGTCGCGGTTCGGCACGAGGTCGCCGGCGACGAGGGCGAACAAATAGCTCGGCTTGGGGAACGGGTCTTGCCACTCGGCCCAGTGGCGGCCGCCCTCGCCTTTGCCCGAAGCGAGGCAATTGCCGTTGGTCAACAGCACCGGGTAGCGAGCCGCGTCGGCATCCATCCGCACCCGATAGCGGCTGAGCACATCGGGCCGGTCGGGGAAAAAGGTGATCCGGCGAAAGCCCTCGGACTCGCACTGGGTGCAAAGCATTCCGCCCGACGCGTAGAGACCCGTCAGCCTGGTGTTGGCCGCAGGACTGATCTCGACCTCGGTCTCGATGATCGCGCGGTCCCCGGTCAACTCGATCACCAGCGCCGGCCCGTCCATCGACCAAGTCGCGGCGCCGCCATCGACCGCGACCTTGAGCGGCGTCAATTCGTCGCCGTCGAGCCGCAGCGGACGGTCGTGCGCGCCGTTGCGGACGACGCTGAGCTTCGCGCGGATGCGCGTCGCCGCGGGGTCGAGCGCGAAGTCGAGCGCGATCTCGGGGACCAGCCAGTCCGGCGGGCGATAGTCCTCCCGCCGGATGGTGACATGGGTCGGCGAACGCGGCTGTTCGGGGATCGTTCGGGCGTCCATGGCCCGCGGACTTAGGCGGCGTCGGGAGCCGCGACAACCGAGCGCGTGCGGCTGAGCGCGCCGAGCATCCCGCCAAGCGCAAGGATCGCCCCCGCGGCGGCGAGCGGAGTCCAGCGATAGGCTTCGAGCCAGGTCGAGAAGCCCATCGCAATAATCGGCACCAGGACGCTCGAGTAGGCCGCCTTGGCGGGGCCGATCCTGCGCACCACCGGGTAATAGAGGCTGAAGGTCAGCGCCGAGGCCGCCAGCGCGAGGTAGAACAGGCCGAACCAGTATCCGGGACGGGTATCGATGGTCGGGGCGCCGGCGGTGGCGATGGCGAAGACGATGTCGATCACCGCGCCCGCCGCCATCGACCAGGCGAGCAGGCTGTAGAGGGGAAAGCGGCGGACTTTAGGCCGCGCCTGGAAGACGTTGGCGGCCGAAGCGGCGACCATGCCGATCAGCGTCAGCCCGATCCCCCAGACGATCTGATCGGTGCGCGCCGAATGCTCGCGCAGCTCATGGACAAACAGCAGGCCGATGCCGGCGATCGCGACCAGCGAGCTCGCCACGAAGCGCCTCGTCGGCCGCTGGCCGAGGAACGCCCAGCCGAGCAGCGTGCTGGGGATCATCAGCAATGCGAATACGGTTGCGACGACCCCGGACGTGATGTGCCGCTCGGCGAAATAGACGACGTTGAAGTTGACGCAAAACTGAGTGAACCCGAGGAAGATCGCGGCAAATGCAAGGCGGCGATCGAGCCGCAGGCTTTCGCCTTTCCATCGCGCGACCAAAACCATCGCGACGGCGGCGATGACGAAGCGGTAGGCGACCGACCATTGCGGCGGAACGGTGCCGAGCTGGTCGCGGATGACGATCCAGGTCGAGCCCCAGATGCCGGTGAAGATGATGAATGGCAGAACGACCGACGTGAAGGTCGCGCGCTGGTCCGACGTCACAGAGCGCGGATCGCCAAAGCCAGCTTGTCGACCGCCTCGCCGTGCTGGTCCCAGCTGGTGACCAGGCGGATTTCCCCCTCGCCCCAGTCGTAGAAATCGAAGCCTTCGCCGCGCAGGCTCGCGGCCTCATCGGCGGTCACCTTGAGGAACACTTCGTTGCCCTCGACCGGGTAGACGAGGCGCTGCGGCCCGGCCTTGGCTAGCGCTTGCGCGGCGGCGTTGGCGGCGCGGGCGTTGGCCAGCCACAAATCATCGTCGAGCAACGCGAGGATCTGCGCGGCGAGCATGCGGCCTTTCGACAGCAAATGACCGGCGCGCTTGCGGCGAACCAGGATTTCATCGGCGAGCTCGGTCTTGAACAGGATCAGCGCCTCGGCATTGAGCCCGCCGTTCTTGACGAAACCGAACGACAAGGCGTCGACCCCGGCCCGCCAGGTGACGTCGGCGGGGCTGGCGCCGGTCGAGGCGACCGCATTGGCAAAACGCGCCCCGTCCATGTGGAAGCCGAGGTCATGCGCGCGGGCGAGCTCGCCCAGCGTCGCCACCTCGGCGGCGCTGTAGGCTAGGCCGTATTCGGTCGCGTTGGTAATCGACAGGGCGCGCGGCTGGACCTGGTGGACGTCCTTGCGGATGCGGCCGATGGCCGCGGTGGCCGCGTCCGGGGTAACCTTGGCGCCGGGCCCATCGACCAAAATGAGCTTGGCGCCGTGGGTGTAGAAGCCGGGAGCGCCGGCCTCGTCGTTCTCGATATGCGCGTCCCGGTGGCAAATGATGCCGCCGTGCGGGGGACACAGCGCCGCCAGCGCGAGGCAGTTCGCCGCCGTCCCGGTCGTTACCCACAGCGCCCGCACCTGGGTTTCGAACAGGTCGGAGAAGACGGCATCGAGGAGTCCGCTCCACGCGTCGCCGTCATAAGCGGTGTCGAGGCGGTTGGATGCGGCGATCGCTTCGAGCACCGCTGGGTGCGCAGCAGCCGCATTGTCTGAGAAAAATCGCATCGCGGTCGGTTCCCAAGCGGATCGCCGCTCGCATGGCAAGCCAAAGGTGATATCTTCGCTGGCGCGATTGACGGAGGATCGAGTGAGCGTGGCGCAGCAGGATTACGAGGCCGCCGACATCATGCGGGGCCTCTGCGGCGATGGCATCATCGGCCTCAAGGGCGCGTTCACGCCGGACTGGGCGGACGCGATGCACGACGACATCATGACCCTGTTCGAGGAGGCCAAGGCGGTGCCGGGGGGAGCGTTGCCGCGCGGCCCAGAGCGCTGGTACGCCGAGGTCCACCCCGAGCGGGTCCGCGGCTTCGTCGACATCGCCACGCACCCGTGGTTTGTCGCCGTCTGCGAAGCGGTGCTCGGCCCCGAGTATAAGATCGTCGAGATCGGCTTCGACATCCCATTCCCCGGCGCCGAGGACCAGCCGTGGCACCGCGACTTCCCATCGCCGCCGGCGACGCTCGTCGGGCGGCGGCTGAACTCGCTGGCGTTCAACCTGCCCGCGGTCGACTGCACGCTCGAGATGGGGGCGCTCGAGATCGCGCTGGGCACGCAGTGGGACGACATCACCGGCGCCAGGGACGACATGTTCCCGGAAGCTGAAACATGGGACCGATACCGGTCCCGAATGGTCAGGAAGCTGCCGCAGCGCGGCGACATGTCGGCGCGCTCGGCACTGACCATCCACCGCGGCACCGCCAACCGCTCCGACACCGCGCGGCCGGTGCTGGTCGTCGCCGCCGACGCGCCGGACGGCACCAATGCCAACCACCACGACTTGCAGGTCACGCGCGGCTACCTAGACAGCCTGCCGCCGCGGGTGCGCGACCATTTGACCTGTCGCGTCACCGACAAGCTGGAGCAGGTGATCCAGCACCACGTGATCGAGGGGCTGCTCGAGCCAAGCTATGGGTAAAAGCTGCCTTCTCGGCGCCATCCGGCGGATTCTCACGCTCGCCGGTCCCCCGGACCGGCTGCGGTGAATTCCTGTCCTCGGATGTCCCCCGGACATCCTGCGGGCAGGAATGGTGCTGCCGGTGAGGATTGAACTCACGACCTCAGCCTTACCAAGGATGCGCTCTACCACTGAGCTACGGCAGCACTGCGAGGAGGTGGCGCCTTTGACCGTGAGGGCCGTTCGCTGTCAACCCGCGTTGCCGATGGTGCTATGAGAGCGTCGTGACCGGCAAGAAGAGCGATCGGGACGAGCGGCTGGCAAAGGCGCTGCGCGAGAATCTCAAGCGGCGGAAGGCGCATGGGCGGGAGACAGGCAAACCGAAGGAGGAACAAGAGCGTTCGTCCTGAGCGGAGCGAAGCGTAGTCGAAGGGCGCTGGCACGGACAACTGAGAGACGCCCTTCGACTACGCTCAGGACGAACGAAATTCTTAAGTCCTATAGGGGAGCGCAGGCGGCTTCGAGCCAGGCGCGTTCAACGCCCTCCAGCCGCGGGCCGATCTTGGCCAGCACCTCGGCATGGTAGGCGTTGAGCCACTCCCGTTCGGCGGCGCTGAGCATATCCTTGACCACCAGCCGGCGGTCGATCGGCGCGAAGGTCAGCGTCTCGAAGCCGAGCATGTTCTTTTCCGCACCCTCGACCGCAATGTCGACGACCAGCACCAGATTCTCGATGCGGATGCCGTACTCGCCGCTTTTGTAATAGCCGGGCTCGTTGGACAGGATCATGCCGGCCTTGAGGGGCTCGTCGCCTCCTGCCTGCGCGCTGGTCATCGGGGCGATGCGCTGCGGGCCCTCGTGGACGCCGAGGAAGCTGCCGACGCCGTGGCCAGTGCCGTGTGCGTAATCGAGCCCGGCATCCCACAGCGGACGCCTGGCAAAACTGTCGAGTTGTCCGCCGCGCGTGCCCTTGGGGAACCGCGCGGTGGCGACCGCGATGTGGCCCTTGAGCACGCGCGTGAAGCGGTCGCGCATTTCGTCCGTCGGCTCGCCGATCGGCACGGTGCGGGTAATGTCGGTGGTGCCGTCGACATACTGGCCGCCCGAATCGACCAGATAGAGGCTGCCGGGCTCGAACTTGCGGTTGGTCGCCTCGCTCGAGCGATAGTGGACGATGGCGCCGTTGGGCCCGGCCCCCGAGATAGTGTCGAACGACAGGTCGCGAAGCTCGGCGGCTTCGCGCCGCAGCGCCTCCAGGCGATCGGACGCGGTGAGCTCGTCGAGCGCGCCCTTTGGCGCCTCGTCCTCGACCCATTTGAGAAAGCGGGCGATGGCCGCCCCGTCGCGGGCCTGGGCCGACTTGTGGCCGGCGATCTCGGCCGCATTCTTGATCGCTTTCGGAAGCACCGTCGGGTCGCGGACCGGCAGCACCTTGGCCCCGGCATTTCCGAGCGCCTCGAAGATCGCCGCGACCGCGCGCTCGGGATCGACGGCGACAGTCTTGCCCTCGAGCGCGGCCAGCGCCGGCTCGAACTCCGACCGCTCGTGCAGCCGAACCCCGTTGCCGAGATGCTGGCGAACCTCGGCGTCGACCTTTTCCGCCGCGACGAACAGGTCGGCCGTGCCGTCGGCATTGACGATCGCATAGGCCAGCGCGACCGGGGTGCGCGCGACGTCGGCGCCGCGAACGTTGAATGCCCAGGCGATCGAATCGAGCGCCGACAGCACCGCCGCGTCCGCCTTCTTGGTCGCCAGCCAGTCCGCGATGTCGGTTCGCTTCTCGGCCGCGCTCTTGCCGGCATAAAGGTCGGGGTGGACGATCAGCCGGGCATTCGATGCTTCGGGCCGGTCGTCCCACACCGCGTCGATCGGGTTGCGCTGGACGGGCACCAGCTCGGCGCCGCGCGAGCTCAGCGCCTCGCTCGCCTGACGGACCCAGTCGCGGCTGTGGAGCCACGGGTCGTAGCCAATCCGCGCGCCTTCGGGCGCATGTTCCTTGAGCCAGTCGGCGATGCTCGTCTCGGGCACCGACTGATAGCTCCACTGGTCGGCGCTGACCTGGCTTCGGACCTGCAGCGTGTAGCGGCCGTCGACAAAGATCGCCGCCTCCTGCGGCAGCACGACCGCCGAGCCCGCCGAGCCCTGGAATCCCGTCAGCCAGGCGAGCCGCTGCGCGTAGCTGCCGACATACTCGCTCATGTGCTCGTCGGTGAGCGGCACGACGAAACCGTCGAGCCGGTCGGCCTTGAGTTGTTCGCGTAAGGCGGCGAGGCGGTCGGCATAGCTGGACATGGCTCGCCCTGTAGCGTGCTTTTTGGCTGGACGCACCGCCTGCATCTTGCTTTCGCAGCGCGATGAACAAGATGACCGACCTTCCCAACCCACCTCAGGCCGAGCAGCGCCCCTACCGCTACGAGCGGCACGGCGAGACCATCGAGGACCCGTGGAACTGGCTGCGCGACCCCGGTTATCCGCAGGTCCGCGACGAATCGGTGCTTGCCTATCTGACGGCCGAGAACGACTATTTCCAGGCGGCGATGAAGCCCCACGAGCAGCTTGTGCAAAAGCTGTTCGAGGAGATGAAAGGCCGCATCAAGGAGGACGAAAGCTCGGTCCCGATCCGCGACGGGGATTGGCTGTATTGGTGGGCTTTCTCGCCGGGCGCCCAGTACCGCAGCTGGTATCGGAAAAAATTCGTTGGCGGGCCGGACGAGATGCTGTTCGACGAGCCGGCCGAGGCCGTGGGCAAGGAGTATTTCCGGTTGGGAGCGCTCGAGGTGAGCCCCGACGGCCGCCTAGCCGCATTGCTCGTCGACGACAGCGGCTCGGAGCGATTCAAGCTGCGAATCCGCGACATCGCCTCGGGCGAGGACCTCGAGACGGTGACCGACGTCGCCATCGGCCAGCCGGTTTGGTCGAGCGACAGCGCCGGAATTGTCTTCACCGAGGTCAACGAGAATTGGCGCAGCTACCGCGCGCGCTACCATCGCCTCGGGCGCCCGGCCGGCGAGGCTGTTACCCTCTACGAGGAGACCGAGGAACTCGGCTTCAGCGTCGGCGTCTCCAAATCCCAGGACCGCAGCCTGATTTTCATTGCCACCGGCGACAATGCGACCAGCGAAGTGCGCTTTGTGCCGGCCGACGAACCGACGGCGCCCTTGACCCTGGTCTCGCCGCGACAGGAGAAGCGCGAATATTCGGTCGATGCGGCGCACGGCAAGCTGTGGATCGTCGCCAACGACGATCATGTGAACTTCCGCCTCGCCGAAGCCGATCCCGCTGCGCCGGGTGAGTGGCGAACGGTGATCGCCGGCTCAACCCAAGTCTATCTGCGCGGCGCCACTTCGTACCGCGACCATCTCGCGATTTCGCAGCGGGTCGACGGTCTCGATCAACTCGTGCTGCGCCGCTACTCTGGCGAGGAGACGCGGATCCCGCTCCAGGAAGCAAGCTACAGCGCCGGTTTCGCTGGCAACCCCGAGTTCGCACCGCAAGCCTATCGCCTGGTCTATTCGTCGCTGGTCACCCCGCAGACGGTCTATGACTATCATCCGCAAAGCGGCGAGCTCGAAACGCTCAAGGTGCAGGAGATCCCGTCGGGCTACGACCCGTCGCGGTACCGCACCGAGCGGCTCATGGCGCCGGCGCGCGACGGCAAGCAAATCCCGGTTTCGGTTGTCTATCCCGAGGGGTTCGAGAAGAACGGCGCGGGCAAATTGTTCCTCTACGCGTACGGCGCCTACGGCTACGCGGTCCCGCCGAGCTTCTCGACAGCGCGCATCAGCCTGCTCGACCGCGGCTGGGCCTGCGCGATCGCCCATATCCGCGGCGGCGACGATCTCGGCTACGACTGGTTCCTGCAGGGCAAGCTCGAGCATCGGACCAACACCTTCAACGACTTCGTCGATGCGGCGAAGGGGCTGATCGCGGAGGGTTTCACCAAGCCCGGCAGCATCGCCATCCAGGGCGGCTCGGCCGGCGGCGAACTGATGGGCGCGGTCGCCAACAGCAATCCCGAATTGTGGGGCGCGGTGGTCGCCGACGTGCCGTTCGTCGATGTCCTCAACACCATGCTCGACGACAGCCTGCCGCTGACCCCCGGGGAATGGCCCGAATGGGGCAACCCGATTACGGACAAAGCCGCATTCGAGCTGATCCGAAGCTACAGCCCCTACGACAACGTCAAGCCGCAGCCCTATCCGCCGATGCTGATCACCGGCGGCCTCAACGACCCGCGCGTGACCTATTGGGAGCCGGCGAAATGGGCCGCCAGGCTCCGCGCCACCAAGACGGACGACAATCTGCTGCTGCTCAAGATCAACATGGGCGCCGGCCACGGCGGCAAGTCCGGCCGGTGGGACCATTTGAAGGAAATCGCCGAAGCCTACGCGTTCATGCTGACGCAGATCGACGGCGAATGAGCCGCCCCGCCTTCGAAATGGCCTTCACCGCCGGGCCGGAGCACATCGACGAGCTGGGACATGTCAACAATGCGGTGTGGGTGCAGTGGATCCAGGAGGTCGCGGTCGCACATTGGGACGCAGTGGCAAGGCCGGAGCACAAGGACGCCTATTTCTGGGTGATCGTCCGGCACGAGATCGACTATTTGCGCGCCGCGGTCGAAGGCGACCGGGTGGTCGGCCGCACCTGGGTCGGCGAGGCGCCGAAAGGTGCCCGCTTCGACCGGCACATGGAATTCACCGGCAACGACGGCCGGCCCTGCGTTCGGGCGCGGACGTTCTGGGCGATCATCGACAAGGCTTCGGGCCGGCCGATTCGCGTGCCGCCCGAGGTGGTGGCGCCGTTCCTCGGCGACGGCTAGGCTTGCGGCGATGACCCGCCCGATCCTCCACGATTACTATCGCTCTTCGGCCGCCTACCGGGTGCGGATCGCGCTCAACCTCAAGGGCGTCGATTATGAGAGCCTGCCGGTGAATTTGGCGGAGGGGCAGCAAAAGAGCGGCGAATATCGCGCGCTCAATCCGCAAGGCCTGGTGCCGATGCTCGAGATCGACGGGCTCAAGCTGACCCAGAGCCTAGCGGTCATCGTCTATCTGGCGGAGCGCTTTCCAGGCGCGCCGCTGTTGCCGGCTAATGCGGGCGACGGAGCCCATGTGCGCGCGATGGCGATGGCGATCGCCTGCGACATCCACCCGCTAAACAATTTGCGGGTGCTGAAATATCTCGGCGGCACGCTGGGTGTCGACGTGGACGCCCGCAACGCCTGGTACCGCCACTGGATCGCCGAGGGGTTCACCGCCCTGGAAGCGATGGCGGCGCCGCGGGCGGGCGACTTCCTGTTCGGCGACGCGGTCACTATCGCCGACGTCTGCCTGGTCCCGCAAATGTACAATGCGCGGCGCTTCGAGGTGCCGCTCGACGCTTATCCGACGCTGTTGCGGGCCGACGAGAATGCGAACAAGATCGAGGCGTTCGCCGCCGCCCATCCCGACCGGCAGGAGAGTGCACCATGAACCGAGTCGACGACATCAACCGGGGGATGGGCGATTACAAAGCTTTGGAATCGGTTCAAATTCCGTCGCTGCAGGGCAAGGTCAGCGACGAGGAATGGGCGATCCGGATCGACCTTGCCGCCGCCTACCGGCTGGTCGCGCATTACGGCTGGGACGATCTCATCTTCACCCATCTGTCGGCGCGGATCCCGGGGCCCGAGCATCACTTCCTGCTCAACCCCTACAATTTGATGTTCGAGGAAGTGACCGCCTCTTCGCTGGTCAAGGTGGGCATGGACGGAAATCCGGTCGAGCCGACGCCGTTCATCACCAACCCGGCCGGCTTCACCATCCATTCGGCGATCCACATGGCCCGCGAGGACGCGCAGGCGGTGATGCATTTGCATACGCCCGCCGGGCAGGCCGTGTCCGCCCATGCCGACGGGCTGCTGCCGCTGACCCAGACGGCGATGCTGGTGCGCGGCGATCTCGCCTTTCACGATTATGAGGGCGTCGCGGTGGACCTTTCCGAGCGCGAGCGGATCGTCGCCGATCTGGGCGACAAGAACGCGATGATCTTCCGCAACCACGGCACGCTGGCGCTCGGCCCAAGCGTCGGCGAATGCTTCGTCCGCCTCTATTTCCTCGAGCGCGCGTGCCAGGCGCAAATCATGGCACTGTCGGCCGGCGAGGGCCTCAACAACCCGCCGCAGGGCGCGCCGGAAGTCGCGGCCCAGCAGGGCACCGTGGGCATCGCCGTCGCCGCCAAGCTGCTCGCCTGGCCGGCGCTCAAGCGCAAGGCGTATCGGCTCGACCCGGTGTTTGCCACGTGAGCGGGGCGGCGACCCTGCGAAGCCTGATGTGCGGGCCAATGCTCTTGGTCGCAGCCGCGCTCGCGTCCTGCGCCGACTCGGGGCCGCCGGCTGCGGACTCCGACCCCAACGAGGTCGCCGCCGTCGACGTGGTGGGCGGCGAAGACGACGCAACGACTGCCGGAACCTGGCAGGCGGCCGCCGAAGCGGAGTCGCAGTGGGTCGCATTCCGGGCGCCCGGCGGAGAGCTGCTGTTCAGCCTCGGCTGCGATCGCCGCGGCGGGCTGCTGTTCCAAAGGCACGGATTCGTCGCCCGCGGCAACCTTGGCCTGATGCAGCTGCGCACCGGCGGCGACGTCCGGCGGCTTGCAGCCACCACCGGGGCTGACGACCAGCCGCAAGTGCAGGCGAGAGCACCGTACAACGATCAGCTGATCCCGGCGCTGATGCGCTTCGACCAGCCGCTGGAAGTCCGCGTCGACGGACTGGAAACGCTGCTTCTTCCGCCGTCGCCGGCGGTCCGCCAGCTCACCCAGGACTGCCAGAGCCGCAATCGGCCCGCCGGACCAACAAATTCCACCAAACCCGCGCCAACCGGCTAGCGTCGAACGCCGCTGGAAAACGGAAAAATTGGTCGGGGAGAGAGGATTCGAACCTCCGGCCCCTGCCTCCCGAAGACAGTGCTCTACCAGGCTGAGCTACTCCCCGACCGGGCTCCCGGACGCAAAAGGAGCGTCCGGTGCAGGGTGGCGGGCTTCATAGGTGCGGGGGCCGGTTAGCGCAAGCAATGGCTAATGACCCAATGCTTCGAGCCATTGCTCGACGCGGATCATCTTCTCACGCGGGCTGCCGGGTCGGGCCGCGGCCTCCTCGGCCCGCTCGATGCGCCGCCAATCGGCGAAATCGGTCGCCTTGACGCCCCGCTCGAGGAGCAGGCGCTTGAGCCCCTCGCCGCCGGCGCGGTCGCCGCTGCCGTCCGGCGGCATCGCCGCGGCAATCGCCTCGGCCACTTCATAGCCATCGGGTCGGTTGGTGCCGATCGTGCCGGTTGGTCCGCGGCGCGCCCAGCCGACGCAGTACAGCCGGTCGGCAATCCGGCCGCTCTCGTTGAGGAACTTGCCTCCGCGCTCGTCGTAGGGAACCCCCTCGATCGGCGGGGTCGAGTAGCCGATGCAGCTAACGACGAGCGACGCTTGCACCTCGTAGGTCTCGCCGGTGCCGCGGGCCCCGCCTTTCTCGTCCAGCTCCGTGCGCTCGACGATTAGCCGATCGGCATGGCCGTCCCCCTCGATGGCGAGCGGCTTGGCGAAGAAATCGAAGATCATGGCCTTGGGCTTGTTGGCGCGGATGTTCTTGAATTCGCGCAGGATCGTCACCGACTTGCGCTGGCCGGGCTCGAGTGAATCGTCGGCTTCGACCGGTGGAAAGTCCGCCATCTCGACCAACGGCAGCGCCGCTTCCAGATGGCCCAGCTCGCCCAATTCCTTGGGGGTCATGGCGATCTGGTGCGGGCCGCGGCGGCCGAGGATGGTGATGGTCCTAATCGCCGACCGGTCGAGTGCCTCCAAGGCATGGCCGACGATGTCCGAGCCTTCGAACTCCTGGCTGGTCTTCGACAGGATCCGGGCGACATCGAGCGCGACATTGCCGTTGCCGATGACCGCTGCGTGGGTGCCGTCGAGTGGTGGATTTAGGTCGGCGAAATCGGGATGGCCGTTGTACCAGCCGACGAACTCGGCCGAGCCGATCACTCCGGGCAGGTCCTCGCCGGGGATCCCGAGCTTGCGGTCGTGCGGCGCGCCGATGGCGAGGATCACCGCGTCATAATGCTCCATGACCTCGTCGATCGACACGTCGGTACCGACGCAGACGTTGCCGATGAAGCCGACGCCGTCGGTCTCAGCAACTTTGTCATAGCGCTTGGACACCGCTTTGAGGGACTGATGGTCGGGCGCGACTCCGAAGCGGATCAGCCCGTAGGGCACCGGGTAGCGGTCGATGATGTCGATGCTGGCCCCGCTATCGGCACCGCCGCCATACGCCTTGGCCAGCGCCTCGGCGGTGTAGAAGCCCGCCGGCCCCGACCCGACCACCGCGAAATGCCGCATCCGTTCACCCCGACTGATTCAGTTGAGCAGACGCTAGCAACGCGCCCATCGTCATGCCAGCGCAGGCTTCCGGGGGTGAGGGCTAGTCGCGCTGGTCCTCGAGCAGGACATTCCCCTTCTTCTGCAGCATCGCTTCGATCGGGCCGGCGAACATCGCCAGCATGCCGGGCAGCATCACCCGGACTCGGACGATCGTCTCCTCGACGCCGATCTTGGCCGCGACTGCCTGGCCGAGCGCCTGGATATTGAGGTCGAGCTCGTCGCCGGACCAGCTCGAATCGACGTGGCTGGCGCCGCCCGGGATATGCTCTTTGAGCTTGTGGATGTTGTTGGCGATGCGCCGCCGGGCCTCTTCGCGGCCCAGCTTATGCGGCAGATCGACCTGGATCGGCTGTTGCATCGACAAGACAGTGGGCGGCCGTTCATCGCTTTTCAAGCCGGCCGCGTTCATTATGCTGGTCCTATGCGCTGGCTCGCCGCACTTTCGATTGCCGCCCTCTCGGCCGCGGCGGCTTCGGCCGCTTCGGCGCAGGTCGCGATCTACCCCGCGCCTGCTCCAACGGCGCCGACGGCATGGCGGCCGGTCGCGGCTTACGTGACGCCCGGGCAGGACGAGCCCGGCTACCGGTCGTGGTACATGGCGTCGCAAAGGCACTCTCACGCCGTCGCGACCTTTAACAATTATCTCGTCACCTACGGGGTCGGCGGAATCGTTCCGACTTGGCAGCTGCTGCGCACCGCTTCGTCGTGGCAGCGCTGCGGCGCGCAGCCCTTCGAAGTCCCGCCGACCTCCGAATGGCCGAATGTCGTCCAAACGCTGCGCTATGTCCGCGATCACGTCATTCCGACGGTCGGCCCGGTCGAACCGGTTTCGGCCTATCGCAATCCGGTCCTGAACATCTGCGCCGGCGGCGCGCGGGAAAGCGCCCACAAGCATTATTCGGCGATTGACCTCGTGCCGCTGCGGCCGATGACCCGCGAGACACTGATGAACAGCCTGTGCGCGGTCCACGCGCGGCGCGGATTGCCTTACGGCGTTGGCCTCGGCTTCTATTCCTTCCATCGCTTCCACGTCGACACGACCAAGTTCCGGCGCTGGGGAGCCGATCCCGGCTCGACGGCCTGCCCGCCGATCATCCGTCCGGCGGACATTGCATCGGTTTACCAGCCTCCGACCCTGCAGCCGCCCGCGGCTACCGCTTCGCCCGCTCCGGCGGATCCGCTGGCGCCTGCGCCGGTACCCGGCGCGACCACCACGCCGCCGCCGCAACCCGTCACCCCGCTCAAGCTATAGCCCGCAATTCCCCTTGTGTTGCCGAACTGCAACGCCATATCGGCGGCGTTGCAGAGGGGTAATCGATGGACCTGGAGAAACTGACCGAGCGCGCGCGGGGCTTCCTGCAGGCCGCCCAGACGATCGCGGTGCGCGAGCATCACCAGCGGATCGCCCCGGCGCATTTGCTTAAAGCGTTGCTCGACGACGACCAGGGCATGGCCGCGGGCCTGATCCAGGCATCCGGTGGCGATCCCAAGGCCGCGCAGCGCGAGGCGAACGAGCTCGTCGCCAAGGTCCCGTCGGTGACCGGCAGCGGCGCGACTTCGGCGCCGGGGATCGACGGCGACACGATGCGCGTCCTCGACCAGGCCGAGCAGGTCGCGAAAAAGGCCGGCGACAGCTATGTCACCGTCGAGCGCATCCTGCTGGCGATGGCGCTCGCCAAGACCAGCGATATCGGCAAGGCGCTCGCCGAGGCGGGGGTCACTCCGCAGGCGCTGAACGGCGCGATCGAGCAGTTGCGCGGCGGCCGCAGCGCCGACACCCAGTCGGCCGAGGACCGCTACGACGCGCTCAAGCGCTACATGCGCGACCTCACCGAGGCGGCGCGGGACGGCAAGCTCGACCCGGTGATCGGCCGCGACGAAGAGATCCGCCGCACCATCCAGGTGCTCGCCCGCCGGACCAAGAACAACCCGGTGCTGATCGGTGAGCCCGGGGTCGGCAAGACCGCGATCGCCGAAGGCCTGGCGCTCCGCATCGCCAATGGCGACGTGCCCGACGGCATCAAGGACCGCCGGCTGCTCAGCCTCGACATGGGCTCGCTGATCGCCGGCGCGAAGTACCGCGGCGAGTTCGAAGAGCGGATCAAGGGCGTGCTCGACGAGGTCAAGCAGGCGGCGGGCGAAGTCATCCTGTTCATCGACGAGATGCACACGCTGGTGGGGGCCGGGAAGAGCGAAGGCGCAATGGACGCGTCGAACCTGTTGAAGCCGGCGCTGGCCCGCGGCGAATTGCACTGCATCGGCGCGACGACGCTCGATGAATACCGCAAGCATGTCGAAAAGGACGCGGCGCTCGAGCGGCGCTTCCAGCCGGTGTTCATCGGCGAGCCGACGGTCCCCGACACCATCTCGATATTGCGCGGGCTCAAGGAGAAGTACGAGCTCCACCACGGGGTGCGCATCACCGACGCGGCGATCGTCGCCGCGGCGATGCTGTCCAACCGCTACATTTCCGACCGCTTCCTGCCCGACAAGGCGATCGACCTGATGGACGAAGCGGCGAGCCGCATCCGCATGGAGGTCGAATCGAAGCCCGAGGAGATCGAGAACCTCGACCGGCGGATCATCCAGCTCAAGATCGAGCGCGAGGCGCTGAAGAAGGAAAGCGACAAGGCGAGCAAGGACCGGCTCGGCAAGCTCGAGGAGGAGCTCGCCAACCTCGAGCAGCAGTCGGCCGAGATTACCCAGCGTTGGCAGGCCGAGAAGGACAAGATCAGCGCCGAGGCCAAATTGAAGGAGCAGCTCGACCAGGCGCGGCTCGAGCTCGAGCAGGCGCAGCGGGGTGGCGACCTCGCCCGCGCCGGCGAGCTCCAGTACGGGCGCATCCCCGAGCTCGAGAAGCAATTGGGCGAAGCCCAGGCGGCAACCCACGGGGCGATGCTGCGCGAGGAAGTCACCGACCAGGACATCGCCGCGGTGGTCGCCCGGTGGACCGGGATCCCGGTCGAGCGGATGCTGGAGGGCGAGCGCGAGAAGCTGCTGGGGATGGAAACCGCGATCGGCGCCCGGGTGATCGGCCAGGAACATGCGGTCAAGGCGGTGGCATCGGCGGTGCGCCGCGCCCGCGCCGGCCTCCAGGATCCCAACCGCCCGCTGGGCTCGTTCCTGTTCCTGGGCCCCACCGGCGTCGGCAAGACCGAGTTGACCAAGGCGCTCGCCGAATTCCTGTTCGACGCGTCGGACGCGATGGTCCGCATCGACATGTCGGAGTTCATGGAGAAGCACGCGGTAGCGCGGCTGATCGGCGCTCCGCCGGGCTACGTCGGCTACGAGGAAGGCGGAGTGCTGACCGAGGCGGTGCGGCGGCGGCCCTACCAGGTGGTGCTGTTCGACGAAGTCGAGAAAGCCCACGGGGACGTGTTCAACGTGTTGCTGCAAGTGCTCGACGACGGGCGCCTGACCGACGGCCAGGGGCGGACGGTCGATTTCACCAACACCATCATCATCCTGACCTCGAACCTCGGCAGCCAGTACCTTGCCGCTCTCACCGAGGACGAGCAGGTAGCCAAGGTCGAACCGCAGGTGATGGAAGTGGTGCGCGCGCATTTCCGCCCCGAATTCCTCAACCGCCTAGACGAGATCATCCTGTTCCACCGCCTGTCGCAGAGCCACATGGGGCCGATCGTCGACATCCAGGTCGCGCGGCTCCAGCAATTGCTCGAGGACCGCAAGATTCGCCTCGATCTAACCGACGGCGCCCGCGCCTGGCTCGGCCGGGTCGGCTATGACCCGGTCTACGGCGCCCGGCCGCTGAAGCGCGCGGTGCAAAAGCATCTGCAAGATCCGCTGGCCGACATGATCCTCGCTGGCGAAATCCCGGACGGGTCGACGGTGCGGGTGGAGGAAGGGGACGGCGAGCTGCTGTTTCGAACTGCGGACACTGCCGGCGAAGCCGCCGAGTAGACCAGAAACCGAAGCGCCATCCCGTCACGGTTGGCTAACAAGAATAGGGCCGCTCCGACATCGTCGGAGCGGCCCCTTCTTTTTGCGCCTTCAGCAGATGGTGCTGAAGCCTAGTCCTTAGCCACGCTCTGGCTCAGGAGCCGGCGGCGGCGGCGGAGGCGGCGGTGCCGGGCACATATCGGTCGCCAGGATCACCGAACCGTCGGCGCAGGTCTGCGTCGCCGGAGGTGGCGCCGGCGGCGGCGGCGGCGGCGGCGCGTAGACCGGCTCCGGCACAACCACGGGCCGCGGCTCGAGGCTGATCTTCGCGCCGAGGCGGAAGTAGCGGCCCATGATGTTCGGACCTGCGAACGCCGGGTTGAAGTTGTAGAGACCATAGGCAGCAGCGTGATCGAACGGCGGCTTGGTGTCGAAGACGTTCATCATGTTTGCGTACACCGTCAGCCTGTCGCTGAACGTGTGCGCCGCCGTCAGGTCGACGTTCCAGATGTCCTTCGACCGGCACATCACCGGAGTTCCGTCCTGATACGCCGGTACCGATGCACCGATGCTAGCCTCACAGTCCCCGCGGACACCGCCGAAGTCCGTGGAAGCGAGATCCAGGCCCTTCGTGTAGTAGACCGTCGCGGTGACCGTCGTGGCACCGAAGTCCAGCGTGTTCTGCATGGAAGCACGCCATTTCGGGGCACCCGAGCAGGAGGTGACGTTACAAGGACTTAGGGTTCCGTCGTACCGCTGCGGTGGGCTGTCCTCCGGCGTCAGCACATACTTCAACAGGTAAGATGCCTCCGCATAGGTGGTCCATTTGATCCGATCGAAGAAGGGCCAGCGGATGCTCGCACCGAGATCGATTCCGCGAGCAATCTGCGAGTTGGCGTTCTTGTACGACGATTCGATGAAGCCGATATGCGGAAGCGCGTTCGGGAACGCCGGGTCGGGAGTGGCCGGGATGACATTGAACCCCGGAATGTTCACGACGCCGTTGTTCAGGTAATAGGCATCCAGCACAGGACCGATGGTGGTGACGCCGACGATCAGGTCCTTCACCTTGATGTCCCAATAATCAACCGTGAAGCTGACATTCCGGATCGGCTCGAAGATGATGCCGGCCGTGATGTTGGTGGATTTTTCGGGATCCAGGTTCGGGTTGCCCGTCTGGGTCAGTCCGAGCGGGAACGGGTTTGCAGCATAGGCATTGCCGTCGTGCGCCGCGCAGAAGGCCGGATAGTCGTTGCAGAATCCCGTGCCGCCTTGCGTGACATAGCCCGTCGTCGGCAAGCCGAACGCCTCGTTGAAGCTCGGGATGCGGAAGCCCTTCGACCAGGTGCCGCGAAGTGCGAGCTGCCGAACGGGCGTGACCTTGACTCCCACCTTTGGCGAGAAGTTATCCTGTCCCGTGCTATACTTGTCGTAGCGGCCCGAAACTGTGAGCTCGGCACCAAAGCCGTTCGAGGCAACATCCGTGAACGGCGCATAGACTTCGAAATACGCCGACTTGACGTCGCGTGAGCCATCCGTCCCGACCGCGTTGAGGCCGTAATAGCGCTCGTAGGGGTTGCCGGTGATCGGATCGGATGCCGGGTTGGCGCTGGGAGCGTCGATCGCTTCGCGCCGATACTGGGCGCCGACCGCGGCCGAGAGCATTCCGCCCGGAAGCGCGAAGAACTCGCGGGAGAGCGTCCCGGTCAGCTGATAGAGGTCAGAGGTAGAAGTGACCTCGCTGACCGGTCCGATGTAGTCCCAAACCGATTCGGGAGTCTGCAAGGGGTCGAAGAAGTTGAATTCGCCACGAGCAACCGCGTTCATGATGCGCTGCGGGATATAATTGTTCGAATTCTTGCGATCGAGACGGACGTTCGAGGTCACGAAGCTCGCACTATAATCGACATCGCCGAGAATCGTGCCGGTGGCGCCGATAACTGCGCGAAGCGACCGCGCCTTCGTTTCGATCTCACGCGGGCGAGTTGAACGGAAGAACATCTGGGCAGTCTGCCCGTCCTCTGCATACGGGTTGTATGGGTTGAGAACACCGTTGGTCGCGTCGCAGCCGGTGTTCAAACCGTCCGTCGTTCCAACGCCCGTCGCGCAAACGTAGACCGGCAGCATCACCTGATAGTTGATGATGTCGGCCGGGCGCGGCGGCGTCGGAAGACCGTTGAAACCCAGCGGCGTGAAAAACGCATGGGTCTCCGTGATGTACATGTTCGCCATGGCGTAGATTTCGTGATTGCCGTCGATGTCCACGGTCACGCGCCCAGCGAGGCCGCGGCGCTTGATATCCGGCCGCAGCATCAGGTATTCGCTATTGAAATTGACTTCGCAGCTGGTGAGCTGGTCATTCAAGAACGGCGTGGTCCCCGAAGATGCGGGATGGACTTCCGGAAGCCCGCGACAACCAGCCGCGGGATTAAGGAACTCGAAGCGTCCTGCGCCGGTGTTCGGGTTACCTCCTGACACCGGACGCACCAGGGCAACACCTGGAATGGAAATCAGCCCGTTATATGCGCCGTCCGCGCTAATGCCGTTCCAGTTGAGGTTCGACATGCACGATCCGGCGGCATTACAGATGCTGCTGAGATCCTGCGTGTTGAACGGGAAACCGCGGTCCCGCATGAACAGCCCATCCTGGTCCTGGTATTCGCCGCTGATATAAAAATTGTAACCGTCGCGCGCGAGGTCGCCGACGCCGTAGCTGATGTCGAAGCGCCGCTCTTCCGCGTCCCCACGCTCCGAGATGCCATACGAGCCGTTCAGGTGGAGACCCTGGATTTCGCGCTTCGTAATGACGTTGATCACGCCCGCGATCGCATCGGCGCCGTAGGTCGACGAGGCGCCGTCGCGAAGGATTTCGATCCGGTCGATGATCGCATTCGGGATCGTGTTCATATCGACGAAGTTGCGCTGGCCGTCGTCCGCCAGCGGATAGGGCGCCATGCGCAGGCCGTCGAAGATCGTCAGCGTGTTCTGAACAGTCAGTCCGCGCAGCGACGGAGCAGTTGCGCCGGTGGCGAAGTTGAAGCCGACGTTCCAACCATCCTGGATGGTGCCCGCATTGTTCGCGGAAAGGCGCTGCACGGCCTCGGCGGCGGTGTTGATACCACGCTGGTCGAGCGATTCGGCCGACAGGACGGTGACCGGCGACGGGGTTTCGGTGTTGGTGCGGCGAAGCAAGGTGCCGGTAACGATAATCTCCTGCGGCGTGTCGACCTCCTGCTGGAGCGGCGCCTGCTCGCTTGCGGGGGCGTCAGGGTCTGGTCCGCTCGTCTCGTCTTCTGGCGCGGTCTGCGTACCGGGCAGATTGGACGCGTCTTGCGCATAAGCCGGGTTGGCGATCACGAGACCAGCGATCACCGTGGTCGCGAGCAGCGAGCCTTTGAAGATGCGGTTAGACATTTTATTCCCCTCAAACAGCGTAATTCAAACGCTAGAAAACAGCGGCCACTGGCCCTTCGCCAGCCTGGCAGTGTTTAAGGCCTATGCTGAAAGGGTGCGCCCACGCAATCCGCTGCAAAGAGGTGTGCGCAAATCATGACTGACCTGTGACAATAAGGGCACAGGCCCGGAATGACCTTCATAACCTGAGTTAGCAGGGAGCCGAATCGGCCAAAACGCAATCCGGCTAAACAGGCGGCGATGCGGTTGAAAGCTTCCTCGCGGTGCTACGTCCCGGTGCGGCCAAAATGATTCGGCGGCTCGTCGCGACGAAGCCATCCGGTGATCGATAGCCGATCACCATAAGCAAAAGGCGAGACGATGCCGACGCTGTGGTCCGTCGGTACGAGGAAAATATTCATCGCGTTGAAGATCGGGCGGAATGCCCGTTCGATGTCGTGATTTTCATCGAAGAACTGCAAATAGCCGCCCCAGTCGCGTTCCCACAGCCTGGTGAAATTGAGCACGTAAGCGGCGACTCGCGCATTAGTGTCGTCATGGTCCGAATGCGACTTCAGGAAGTGACCCGACTGGTAGAGAGTCGCCTGCGCGTCGATCCACCGCACGTCGGACTGGCCGGTCAGCCGGCGGAACCAGTCGATCACAGCCGGCGAGTTGAGGAACTCGAGAACCTTGGCGAGCGGCCCGCTGGGCTCGCCGTCGGCGAGATAATTGCCGAGAATCGGATAGAAGGCATAGACGAACTGATATTGGGTGCGCGCCCGATCGACGACCGCACCGAGCATCTCCTCGACCTGTTGCGGCGACAGACGCGCCAACACGTCCGGCGACAACTGCCGGACTTCGTCGCCTTCGTTAAACACCAGCCACCAGGGCGTCTTCGTCGCCAGGATGTCGTGGATCTCATCCGCCGCCTCGGATGCCAGAACGTCGCGGACCTGCAGCCGCCGATTGAGCGCCAGTTCGGCGGCAAGCGAGTTTGTGGGGAGATTCGGATTGATTCGCATAGCGATCGCAAATTCTCGGGTCCGGAACTAGCCGGACTTTCCGACACGGCGCTCGGCGGCCAAACTTGCCTCCGCATCGGCATAAGCCTCCTGCCGCTCGATGCTCCAGTAGCGCAGTTCAAGCAGCGGGATGACGGCCCCGGTCACCCCACAGATGACATGGTCGCCGTCGACAAGCACCCGGTAGGTGCTTGGCAGATACTGCAGCCGAGCCAACTTGCCGGCGCCTCTCATCAGCATGGGCTCACTCCTCGGGCTCGTCGAACAGGCCCGGCTGCGGCTGGGAATAGGAGCGCAGCCGGCCCGGCTCAACCCGCTTTCGAGGGCTTTGCGGCGGGTCGCCGCCGGCGACCGCATCGACCCGGCCGTCGGTGAAATGCAGCGTAAGCAGCCGCTCGGCGAGCGCGTCGGCGGCCCGCGACAGGGTCTTTCCAGCCCGGCTCGTGATCCGCGCGAAGCCCTTGGACAACGGTCGATCGGGATGAACCAGCTCCGCCATTTTCCACAGCGACGCAAGTTGCCCGCCGGCGCGTACGATGCGGTCGCGGACCAGCTCGACCCGGAGCCGCGGAGCGACCGCGTTCAAATCGGCGCGCGCGTGTCCCGCGCGGGCGGCGAGCGCGCGCGGGAGGCGCTCGCCCAGCTCGTCGGCGCGCTGGCTGGCCGGCAGGAACAGGGCTTCGGGCCGCGGCCAGCGGCAGGCGGTCAGCTCCAGCCGTTCGCGGGCCCGGTCGGCGCGGATGCTCAGGCAGTGCGCGCCACGGCGGCCGAGGTCTGCGAGCGAGGCCAATAGCTCGGTGCGGACCGGTACCGCGAGTTCGGCGGCGGCGGTCGGGGTCGGCGCGCGCAGGTCGGCGGCATGGTCGATGAGCGTAGTGTCGGTCTCATGGCCGACCGCGGAGATCAAAGGGATCGGGGACTCGGCCGCGGCGCGCACGACCTCCTCTTCATTGAACGCCCATAGATCCTCGATCGAGCCGCCGCCGCGGGCGACGATCAGCAGGTCCGGGCGCGGGCTGTATTCCGCAAAGCCGCGAATCGCCGATGCGATTCTGGCCGACGCGCCTTCCCCCTGCACCGGAACCGGCCAGACGACGACATGGGTTGGGCAGCGGTCCTCGAGCCGGTGGAGGATGTCGCGGATCACCGCCCCGGTCGGTGAAGTCACCACGCCGATAATTTGCGGCAGGAACGGCAGCTTGCGCTTGCGGGCGGCGTCGAACAGCCCCTGCGCGGCGAGCGCTTTGCGCCGCCGCTCGAGCAGCGCCATCAACGCGCCCTCGCCGGCCAGCTCGAGCCGGTCGACGACGATCTGATATTTGGACCGGCCGACGTAGGTGGTCAGCCGGCCGGAGGCGATCACCTCGGCGCCGTCTTCCGGGCGGAACGCCAGCGCCGCCGCCTGGCCGCGCCAGATCACCGCGTCGATGCACGCCGATTCGTCCTTCAGGGTGAAGTAGCAGTGGCCCGACGCGTGGCGCTTGAAGCCCGAGATTTCGCCGCGCACGCGGACCTTGTCGAACGCGGTTTCGATGGTCCGCTTCAACGCGCCCGAAAGCTCGCTGACCGTCAGCGGCGGCGAATTGTCGCCGGGCGCGACCTCGGCTAACAGGCCCGCACTCTTGTCGTTTGGCGTGTCTTCGGGGAGGTCCATGAACATCCTGCTGCTGGGTTCGGGCGGCCGCGAAGATGCGCTCGCCTGGCGCCTGAGGCAATCGCCAAGCTGCGGGAAGCTGCTCGCCGCGCCGGGAAATCCGGGCATCGCGCGCTGGGCCGAATGCGTCGCGGTGGACCCGATGGACGCGGCCGCGGTCGGTGAGCTTGCGGGCAAACGATCGATCGACCTGGTGGTGATCGGGCCCGAGGCGCCGCTGGTCGCCGGGATCGGGGACGCTCTGCGCGACGCAGGCTTTGCGGTGTTCGGCCCGAATGCCGCCGCCGCGCGGCTCGAGGGCTCGAAGGGCTTCACCAAGGATCTGTGCCGCGTCAACGGCATCCCGACCGCCAGCTACGAACGGGTCGAGACGATGGCCGAAGCGCGCTCGGCGCTCGGCCGGTTTGGGGCGCCGGTGGTGATCAAGGCGGACGGGCTCGCGGCCGGCAAGGGGGTGACCGTGGCGATGACGCTGGCCGACGCCGAGCAGGCGATCGCCGCGGCGGGCGACGGTCCGCTCGTCATCGAGGAATTCCTCGCCGGCGAGGAAGCCAGCCTGTTCGCGCTGGTCGACGGCGAAACCGCTGTCGCGCTCGCCTCGGCCCAGGACCACAAGCGCGTCGGCGAAGGCGATACCGGGCCCAACACCGGCGGCATGGGCGCCTATTGCCCGGCGCCGGTGCTGTCAGCGGAGCTGGAAGAACGCGCGATGGAAGGCATCATCCGCCCGACTGCGCGCGCACTGGCTGCCGCCGGAACACCGTTCTCGGGGGTGCTCTACGCCGGGCTCATGCTGACTGAAAAGGGGCCGGAGCTGATCGAGTATAACGTCCGCTTCGGGGATCCCGAGTGCGAGGCGATCATGCCGCTCGTCGAGGGCGATTTCGCGGAGCTGCTGCAGGCCGTCGCCACCGGCCGGCTCGCTAAGATCGATCCGCCGCGGCTGTCGGCGCAACACGCGGTGACGGTGATCGTCGCCGCGCGCGGCTATCCGGGCATTCCGGCCAGCGGCGGCGCGGTCCGGGCGGTCGAGGCGGCGGAACGGGTCGAGGGGGTTACCGTGTTCCACGCCGGAACCGCGAGCCACGACGGCGGGCTGGTCGCCAAGGGCGGTCGAGTGCTGGCCGTAACCGCCGTCGCCGAGACTTTCGCCAATGCCCGGGCGCGGGCCTACCGGGGCGTGGATGCGATCGATTTCGCCGACGGCTTCCACCGCCGCGACATCGGCTGGCGCGAGCTCGAGCGGGCATCGTGAAGCGCAGCGCGGTCATTGCGATCGGCATCGCCGCGGTGCTTGCCGTAACCGCGCTGTGGCACGGTCCGCTGGGCGCGGCCGACAGGCTTACCGGCAAGATCGAGCGGGCGGCGCGCGGCGAGCTCAAACGCCTGGAAATGCCGGCCGTGACCGCGCGGCTCGAACGCGCGCCGCTGCGGCGTCAGTTGGTGCTCTCGGGACCCGCCGACGATTTCCAGCAAAGCGAGCTGGTTCGAATCCTGGATTCGATTCCCGCCGTTTCGGGAGTCCGCTGGGCCTCGCCGCCGAGCCTGTCATCGGACAGCGCCAAATGATCCCGCTCATCGTCGAGGTCAGTGCGATGTCGCTGTTCGGCTTCCTGATTGGGCTCACCCTGGCTTATCTGGTCGAGCTGCACCGCCGCGCCAACGCCGAGTGGAGATGGTGATGATTGAGCTTATCCGCGAATATTACCCGGCGATCCTGGTCGCGATCGCCATCGGGCTGATCGTCGGATTTTTGATCTTCCGGCCGCGCCAGCGCGTACGCCTAAGCGACAGTGCGCCGCTGCGCCCGCACATGACCGGGAATGCGAGAGACTCGCGGCGCGAGGCGAACGACATCGCTTCGGAAGCAGCGGCAGCCGCCTCCGACGTTTCCGGCGAGATTCTCGGCGCTCCGGTTCACCGGCATCTTTCCAACGGGCCCGATGCCGCCGAGCATTTTGAGCGCATCAAGGGTGTCGGCCCGAAGCTGGCGGAGATGCTGCACGCCCGCGGCTTCACCCGCTTCGAGCAGTTGGCGCATTTGACGCCCGAGGAGATTGATATGCTCGACGGTCAGCTCGGCCCGTTCAGCGGCCGAATCCGTCGCGACAGGGTCGTCGAGCAGGCCGCCTTCCTCGCCCGCGGCGACGTCGACGGCTTCGAGCAGCATTTCGGCAAGCTGTAGCTCAGGCGACTCCGCCGAGGCGCAGCGCTATCCCGACCGCGGCGCACGCGGCGAGCACCGGCAGGGTGCCGATCCTGAAGCGGAAAACCGCAACGACCGCAGCGAGCGTCAACAGCAACGCCGCGACGTTGAGCGTCGTCCACACCGGCACATCCATGCTCGCGCCCAGGATCGCGCGCTCCTGAACTTCGCCAAACAGCGCGTGGAGCGCGAACCACATTGCGAGGTTGAGGATCACTCCGACAACCGCGGCGGTGATCGCGCCCAGCGCGGCGGACAGCGCGTGATTGCCGCGCAACCGCTCGACGAACGGGGCACCGAGGAAAATCCACAGGAAGCACGGCACGAACGTCACCCACGTCGTCAGCACCGCGCCAAGGGTCGCGGCGACCAGCGGGTCGAGCGCGCCCGGCTGCCGCAAAGCGCCCATGAAGCCGACGAATTGGGTGACCATGATCAGCGGCCCCGGAGTGGTCTCCGCCATCCCGAGACCGTCGAGCATCTCGCCCGGAGCGAGCCAGCGATGGGTCTCGACGGCTTCCTGGGCGACGTACGCCAGCACCGCATAGGCGCCGCCAAAGGTCACGACCGCCATCTGGCTGAAGAATACGGCGATCCGGCTGAAGACATTGTCCGGGCCGAGCGCCAGCAGCAACGCCGCCACCGGCACCAGCCACAGCAGCAGCAGCGCCGCCGAAATCTTGAGCGACCAGCGGCGGTCCGGCTTCGCGTGCTCGGGCAGCTCATCGCCGAGCGCGGTGTCGCGATCCTGGACCGGCTCGTCGCCGGATCGCGGGTGGCCACCGCCGGCCTCGAAGGCGCGAAACCCGGCCTTGCCGCCGGCATAGCCGATCAGCCCCGCTGCAAGGACGATCGCCGGAAACGGCACGTCGAGCACAAAGATCGCGACAAATGCCGCGGCGGCGAGCCCGAGCATTGTGCGATTGCCGAGCGCCCGCGAGCCGAGGCGGGCAACGGCTTGCAGCACGACCGCGAGCACCGCCGCCTTCAAGCCGAAGAAAAGTCCTTCGACGAACGGGACCTGGCCGAGGAGCGCATAGACGTAGCTCAGCGCCAGGATGGCGACGAACCCCGGCAGCACGAACAGGCTGCCGGCGATCAGCCCGCCGCGGGTCTTGTGCAGCAGCCAGCCGATGTAGATCGCCAGCTGCTGCGCTTCGGGGCCCGGGAGAAGCATGCAGTAATTGAGCGCGTGCAGGAACCGTCGCTCGCCGATCCAGCGCTTCTCCTCAACGAGGATGCGGTGCATGACCGCGATCTGGCCCGCCGGCCCGCCGAAGCTCAGAGCGGCGATTCGCGCCCACACCCGGACCGCTTCGGACATCGGGATGCCGTGGCCTGGCGCCGGGCTCGTCATTCGCCGGCGAACGCGACCGTTCGGAAGCCCGGGTTGCCGGCGGCCTTGGCGTAAATCGTCGCCGCGGCCGCCACGTCCTGAAGCGCGGTGCCGGTTGAATCGAAGATCGTGACTTCATGGTCGGACGTGCGGCCGGGCTTCGCGCCCGCGACCAGCTCGGAAAGCTCGCCGTGGACCTCATCGAGGCGGATCGCGCCCGCGGCAATAGCGTGGTGGAGGTCGCCCATCACCACGCATTGGGCGAGCAGGTCGGCGACCACCTTCGCGCCGCGCATGGCTTCGGGGTGGATTTCGCTCTTGCCCGGGCTGTCGGCGCCGACCGCGGCGACAAACGTCCCGGCGTGCACCGACTCGCGCAAGAGGAATGGTGCCCGCGCCGAAGTTGCCGTCACGATCACATCGAAGGGCGGCCGATCGGCGGGCAAGTCGCGCACCGCTTCGGCGGCAATTCCGTCATCGCGAAATCGGCGCGCGAATTCCTCGGCACGGCCAAAGTCCCGGTCCCACGCAGTCACCCGCACCAGCGGCAAGACGGGCCGCAATGCGATCAGCTGGGCCGCCCCCTGCTCGCCGCAGCCGCACACCAGGATCGATCGCGAATCCTGGCGGGCCAGGTAGCGCGCCGCCAAGGCCGTCGCCGCCGCCGTGCGCCGAAGCGTCACTTCGATCGAATCCATCACCGCGAGCAGCGCGCCGGTCTCCCCGTCGCACAGGAGCAGCGCCCCTTGAATGGTGGGCAAGCCATTGCGCAGCGGGTTATCGGGAAAATTGCCGTTGAGCTTCAGCGCCGCATAATGCGGTCCGAGCCGGATCGTGGCGCCCTTGGCGTGAAACGTTCCTCCCGATCCCTCGAGCGCCATCGGCGGCGCCCCTTCCGCACGTCCCTCCGCTGCTGCCCGAAAGCCGGTTTCCACCGCGTCGAGCCAGTCGCCAGTCGTCATCAGTCCGGCGATTTCGGAGCGAGTCAGGATCAGTGTTTCCCGAGCCGCGGCCGTCACGGTTGCTTCCTGCGCTTGGGCGCGTGCGACACCCAGTCATGGGTCTCGTCTACTGCGTCGCGGCACCAGCGATACAAGGCGTCGTAAACGGCCATGCCCGCCGCGAGCTGCTCGAGGTCGTCGGAATGCATCCGCGACAGCCCCAGCGAGACGGCCAGCAAGCCAGCCGCCTGCGGCGCGAGATCGGGCCGGGCGGTGTCGGCGCCGCGAATGATCACCGCCAGCCGTTCGAGCGCGGCAATTGCGGACTTACCCAGTTCCTCGACCATCACGTCGAAAGTGCACAGCTCGCCGCGATGGCTCCAGAACACGTCCTCGACGTCGAACGGAGCGGCGCCATAGCGCTCGGCCACGGCCGCCACTTCGGCAGGCGCGACGAACAGGAAGATCGCGGCGGGATCGACGAAGCGCCGGATCAGCCACGGGCAGGCGATCCGGTCTACCTTCGGGCGCGAGCGCGTGACCCACACCGTGGCGCCGGCGGCGTTCCTGGCAGGGAGCATGGCCTCGCGAACTAGCGGCTGGCCGGCCGCAGCCCAGGCGGTCCGCCCACCGTCCAGAACGTCGGCCCGGATGCCGGCGTTCCGAAGCCAGGCGGCTACGCCCTGGCTGCGCGATTCGCCTTTGGCGCAGGCGACGATGGCGCTGGGGCAACCAAGCTCGGGCGCCCAGTCCGCGAC
This sequence comes from Sphingomicrobium sp., assembly GCA_035512655.1. Taxonomy (GTDB): domain Bacteria; phylum Pseudomonadota; class Alphaproteobacteria; order Sphingomonadales; family Sphingomonadaceae; genus Sphingomicrobium. Next base: position 522,221 of record DATKDM010000022.1, read on the forward strand.
CGTCTCGGCAGAGCGCCGAACCGAGCCTGGAATCAGGCCCTCGCCCGAACTCGCGACGTCGATAATCGCCGGGCAGCCGGGCGTGCCAACGAGGCGGGCAAGCTTGTCAACGGAGATCGAATTGATGGCGGGCATACTGCGTCCTTTCATCTGCAGGACGCGATTCTTCAGCCTGTCGCCTCATGGGGAGATCGCGATCCCCATCGGTGAATTTAAACCCGCCATCCCAGCGGCTGTCAAGCGACCGGCCGGGTCGCGGCGAACCATTTCGCCGCTTTGGTCAATCCGTCGAGGTGCGTGAGCCCGCGCTCTCGTCCACCAACCGCCGCAGCTTTGCGAGCGCGGCTTCGTCCCCCTCGTCCGGAGCAATGGTCGCGTCGAACAGGCCTTGCCGGTCGAACAGCAACACGGTGGCGGTGTGATCGACGGTGTAGCCGCCGCTTTCGTCCTGCACTTTTTGCGAGAAAATGCCGAACTGCCGCTTCACTTGGTCGATCTGCGCCGGCGTTCCGGTCAGGCCGATCAGCGGCTCGTGGAACAAGCCAAGATATCGCTTAAGCTCTGCCGCTCCGTCACGCTCGGGATCGACGGTTACGAAGACGATGTTGAGCTTGTCGGGGCCGGCCTCGAGCTGGCGGCGGAGTCGGATCAGCCGGGCGAGCGTCGCCGGGCAGACGTCGGGACAGTGGGTGAAACCGAAGAAGATCGCATACGGCTTGCCGTCTAGCTCCTTGCTCGAGAACTCCTCGCCATCGACCCCGGTGAGGACAAACGCGCCGCCGAGACTGGCGGGCGCCGGGCCCGATTGCTGGGGCAGGCTCGGCTGGCGCAGCAACAGCGCCCCGAATGCGACGAGCGCCAGCGCGGCGAGCGCCCACAGCAAGATCCGCACCCTTTTCACCGGCCCATCCCATGGCCGGGATGCTCTTCGGCGGCGGCCGGCACCACCCGAACGGCGACCGGCCGTCGGCCGGAGCGGGCAAAGCGCAACGCGACATCGACGATTTGGCCGGCCCTCAACGGGCGGCTCAACCCCTCCAGCATGATGTGCGTCCCGCCCGGCTTGAGCTCGACGCGCGCGCGGGCCGGGATCTCCAGCCCGCCTTCGATCGGTCGCATGCGCGCGACTCCGTCGGCGCTGGACGACGAATGCAGCATCGCTTCGGCCGCTGCACGCGTTTCGACGTCGACCAGGCGATCGTCACCGTCGCCCCGGTTGACGATCATCAGATAGACCGCGGCTGTGGCTTGCCCCGGCGCGACTTCCCTCGCCCAGCCATTGCCAACCGCAATGTCGGGCGCGCGCTGCGCACGAGCATCGCAGGACAGCAGAAACAGCGCCGCGACGGCGGGGACGCATCGCCACGCCGCCGTTCCTGCCTGCCGGTGAGCCGAGCCGTCCGCCAACTAGCCGACGCTTTCGACGCGCGTTTCCCGCCGCCGGGCCTTGGCGCGTGACGCGATCAATTTGTCGATCTTGCGCCCGTCCATGTCGACGATCTCGAACGACCAGCCGTCATGCTTGAACCGCTCGCCGGTCTCGGGGAGATGCTTGAGCACCGACAGCGCAAAGCCGGCGACGGTCGAGAAATCGCGTTCGGACGGCAGGCGCATGCCGAGCCGGTCGCTGAGCAGGTCGGCGCTCGCCGCGCCCGACAGCAGCCAGCTGCCGTCCTCGCGCTCGAGGATCGGCGGCCCATCGTCATCGTCGACGTCGTGGGCGAACGCCCCGGCCAGTGCCGCCAGCAGGCTGCCAGGAGTGACGATCCCGTCGAAATGGCCATATTCGTCGTGCACCAAGGCCAGCGGCACATCGGCCGAGCGCAACACGGCGAGCGCGTCCATCGCATCCATCAGGTCGGGGATGACCGGCGCCTGGCGGCACATCGCCGCCAGGTCGAGCGGCTTGCCGTCGAGCGCTTCGGTAAGAAGCTCGCGAGTCTGGATGACACCGACGATATTGTCGACCGACCCATCCGCAAGCGGAATCCGGCTGTGTGGGATCTCGCGTAAGGCGGCGCGAATTTCGTCGCGGGACGCGTGGATGTCGATCCAGTCGACCTCGGTCCGCGGAGTCATCACTTCGCGCACCGGGCGGTCGGCGAGCCGGACGATCCCCGAAATGATTGCCCGCTCGCTTTCCTCGAGCACGCCCGCGGTCTGGGCCTCAGCGACGACCAGGTGCAATTCCTCGGCGGTGACCGCGTTGCGCGATTCGCGGTCGAGGCCGAGGGCGCGGAAGATCAATGAACTGGAATTATCGAGCAGCCACACGAACGGCGCGGTGAGCTTCGACAGCCAACTGAGCGGGCGGGCGACGATCGCCGCGATCGGCTCGGGGGAACGCAGCGCGAACTGCTTGGGAACGATCTCGCCGATCACCAGCGAGGCATAAGTCACCACGACGATGACCAGCCCGAATCCGACCGTGCTCGCGGTTTCCGGATCGAGCCCGAGAAATGCCAGCCGCTGCGCGACCGGTTCGCCAAGGCTCGCTCCGGAATAAGCGCCGGCGAGGATTCCGATCAGGGTGATTCCTGTCTGGACGGTCGACAGGTAGCGGCCGGGATCGGCGGCCAGGTCCAGCGCGCAGCGGGCGCCGCCGCTGCCGGCCTTGGCCATCGCCTTCAGCCGCGCCTCGCGCGACGAGACAATTGCGAGTTCGCTCATCGCCAGGACACCGTTAAGCCCGATCAGCGCGAGGATCAGGACCAGGTCGAGCCAGGGGAATGGAAGGAGTGGGTCGCTCATGGGCGCGACACTGATCTAGCCTTCAACCGGGGCCGCCGACAAGCGGGGCGTTCGATTCCCCCGCGGAACCACCGATGACTTACGCCGGTTTCCTGCCTATCCCAGACCATTCAACGGGGGAGTCACTCGATGGGCCGTCTTCGAATTCTTGCCGCGCTTGCCATCGGCGTCCCCCTGCTGGCGACCGCGGGTTGCGGCATCGGCCCATTCGCCTCCGCCCCGCCGCCGGTGCCGTTGCCAACGGTAGCGGCCCCGATCGTGCCCGCATATTTGCACGCCGACGTGATCGGCGGCGCCGCCGCCCGGCTGCGGAAGGCCCGCGCGGCGGGAATCCGGCCGCTCGCCACCCCCGCGGTTTTGGACTACGTCAACCGTCAGGAAAACGAGCTCCGCCGTCAAACCGCGGGCACCGGGGTCGATGTCATCCGCGCGGGCGATCGGCTGCTGCTGCGGCTGCCGGCCAGCGGCACGTTCGATGTCGGCAGCGCCGAAATTAGGCCTCAAGCCTTGTCGACGGTCAGCGAAATCGGGCTAACCTTGAAAAAGTACAATCAGTCGCTGGTCGACGTGCTCGGCCACACTGACCCGACCGGCACGCAGGCGTCGAATCAGACGCTTTCGCAGCGGCGCGCGGAATCGGTTGCCAGGCAGCTGCGGTCGCGCGGAGTCGCGGCCGCTCGGATCGCCACTCGCGGCTATGCGTCGAGCCACCCGATCGCCGATAATTCGACCGAGACCGGGCGTGCGGCGAACCGCCGGGTCGAAATCAAGCTGGTTCCGCTACGCCCGGCCGCGAGGTAGCGGCCGCCAGGCTAGCGCCGCGCCGAGAAGAACTCGCGCAGCAGCGCGGCCGCCTCTGCCTCGCCAATCCCGCCCAGCACGTCGGGCCGGTGATGGCAGGTGGGTTGCGCGAAAATGCGCGGGCCGTGGATCACCCCGCCGCCCTTGGGGTCCTCGGCGGCGAAGCGCAGCGCCGCCATCCTCGCGATCGCGATCGCCGCCGCACACATCGCGCACGGCTCCAGCGTCACCCACAAGGTGCACTCGTCCAGCCGCGGGGAACCGAGCTTCTCGGCCGCTTGCCGGATGGCGACCATCTCCGCGTGCGCGGTCGGATCGAGCGATCCGCGCATCGCATTGCCGGCCTCGGCGACGATTGCCTCGCCCTTCGTGACCACGGCGCCGACCGGAACCTCGCCGGCCGCGGCGGCCGCGGCGGCAAGATCGAGCGCGCGACGCATCGGCGATGGCAGCGGAAAGTTCATTGGGAGCGGCTAGCGCAGGCCCGCCGCGCTGTCAGCTACATGCCGGTGTTGGCGGTCGCTGGTTGGTTCGGTGCCGGCTGACCAGGCGCGGCCGCGGCATCGTTGCCGGCGGGATTCACCCTCAACGCCGGAACTTTGACGTTGGCATCGCGAGTGCCGACCGAAACCGAGCCGGTTTCGATGTCGAACGCCGGCGCCTGTCCGCCCGACGCGGTGACGCCGCTGCGGGTGGCATCGACGTCGGGAGCCTTGGCCCCGCGTACTTGCCGGATATCGACGAGACCGGTGGCGATCAGGCCGATGGTGGCGACCACGACCAGGATGAGGACAAGGAGAACGGCTCGCATGGACATGCTCCTGACGGTACGGGGGACTGAAACAACGCAGAACTGCGGGTGAGTTTCCCCCCGTGCCAAGTTGACGCACCCGGCGCAAGCGGCTAACGGGCCGGTCTTTCCGGGCGCCTTCGGGACGCATCGGTCAAATCAGGCAAATCAGGATCGAAACGCTATGTCGCGGGTATGCGAGCTGACCGGCAAGGGCCGGCAGGTGGGCAACAATGTTTCCCACGCCAATAACAAGACCAAGCGCACGTTCCTGCCCAATCTGCAGAACGTGACCTTGATCTCCGATGCGCTTGGGCAGAGCGTCAAGCTGCGCGTCTCGACCCACGGCCTGCGCTCGGTCGAGCATGTCGGCGGGCTCGACAATTGGCTGGCCAAGACCAGCGAAGACAAGCTCTCAGCCAAGGCCCGCAAGCTCAAGCGCGAACTCGTCAAGAAGGCGAAGGCAGCCGCCGCCGCCTAACGGCTTAGCGGCTGCCCAGCCGCAGGCATGTCGAGCGCGATCAGCAAAGTTCGCATCGGCCGCTGGAAATTGTCGTCGGTCATCAGCCACAGCCGTCGATTGCCGTTAGGCAATTGCTCGACCGCGATCGCCTCGGCATTGTCGAACGGTCCCAGTGGAAGCGCGACGCGGCGCCCGAACCGGTAGCCCGATCCCGCTTTCTCCAGAATCACCAGCGCATTGCGTAAGCCGAGCGGAGACAGCCGGCGCTCGATGGCGATAAACCGCCCGTCGCCGAGCGCGGCGGAGTCCGAAATCCGGCCGCGGGCACCGTCGATGGCGATCGACCGCGCGCGAGATCCGGCGACGCGCAACAAATGATCACCTTTCTCGTGGACCAGCAGCAAAGCGCCGCGCTCGGCCGCCGCCCCTTCGATGCCACGGTTGCGCCGCCAGCCGCGCCCGCCGAGCTCGATTCGCCGGAGCGCTCGGGTGAATGCCGGATCGAACAGCCACAGCTCGTGATGATTCTCGAACGCGACCCACCAGCCGCGCCCGCCGGGATCGCGGACCAGCGCCTCGGAATCGCGGTTGCGCTTGAAGTCGCCGCTCCCCGGCCCGTCGGGCAGTTCGCCGATGCGGGCCGGGGCGGCGCTGCGAGTTGGCGGGCTGAACCGAACGACCGCGCCGGAATCCGTTAGCGCCAGCAGGCGGCCGCGATCGATCGCCAGCGCCGAGACGCCGCCGAAGCGCGGGTCGCTGCTGGCGGCCCGCCATGCGCCGACCAGCCGCAGCGGAGCGATCGCGCGCGCGTCGAACGGCACCGGCCGAAAATCGATCTGCGCGCTTCGCCAGCCGAGCTCGACGCGGTTGGGAATCGACGCCAGCCAGCGGTCGAACAAAGCGATGGCGGCAAGCATCGCCAAGCCCGCGGCGGCGCTTCGAATGCTGAACTTCGGCTGCACCGCCTGTTCAGGGTTCATTGCCTGCCAATCGCTCATAAGGCCTTCATGGTACGGGGTTTTCCCCTTTCCCCGTCACCACATAGTTCCCTCGCGTCGCGTATCGAGGGGGGCCCGGTGCGAGAAATCGCTCCGGGCCCATTTTTTTGCCCCCGGGAGCCGGGCTCAACCCGTCTCGAACAGCCCCGCCAGTTGCTCGATCATCGCGCCCGCCAGCTGGTCGGCGTCCATGATCGTCACCGCGCGGTCGTAATAGCGGGTCACGTCGTGGCCGATGCCGATGGCAATCAATTCGACGGGGGAGCGCCGCTCGATCCATTCGATCACCTCGCGCAGGTGACGCTCGAGATAGGTTCCGCCATTGGCCGAGGCGGTTGAATCGTCGACCGGAGCGCCGTCGGAGATGACCATCAGGATGCGCCGCTCCTCGGGCCGCGCGATCAGCCGGTGGTGCGCCCACAGCAACGCCTCGCCGTCGATGTTCTCCTTCAACAATCCCTCGCGCATCATCAGCCCGAGGTTGCGCCGCGCGTGGCGGTAGGGCTCGTCGGCCCGCTTGTAGATGACGTGCCGCAGGTCGTTGAGACGGCCCGGATGGCCCGGCCGGCCGTCGGCAAGCCATGCCTCGCGGCTCTGTCCGCCCTTCCATGCGCGGGTGGTGAAGCCGAGGACTTCGGTCGCCACTCCGCAGCGCTCGAGCGTCCGGGCGAGGATATCCGCGCAGATCGCGGCGATGGCGATCGGCCGGCCGCGCATCGAGCCCGAATTGTCGATGAGCACGCTGACGATGGTGTCGCGAAACTCCATCTCGCGCTCGACCTTGTAGCTCAGTGAATGGGCCGGGTTGACGATCACCCGGGCCAGGCGCGCGGCGTCGAGCATCCCCTCTTCCTGGTCGAATTCCCAGCTTCGCGCCTGCTTGGCCATCAGCCGCCGCTGAAGCCGGTTGGCGAGCCGCGTGACGACGCTCTGCGAGGTCGCCATCTGCTGGTCGAGATAGGCGCGGAGACGGCCCAGCTCCTCGGCATCGCACAAGTCTTCGGCCTCGACGATCTCGTCGAAGCCGGTCGTGAACGGATGGTAATCGGTCGGCGGAGCAAGCTCCCAGTTGCGGCGTCCGGCGGCCGCCTGGGCGCTGTCGCTGGCTTCGTCGGCGAGCGTCGATTGGTCGTCGCCGAAGTCGGATTCGTCCGACGGCTGCTCGTCGTCCGATCCCTCGTCGGATTCCTCGCCTCGTCGCTCCATGTCGCCGCCCGCCGGAGCGCCCTGGTCGCCGTCTTCGTCACCCTCGTCCGAACCCGGTTCGTCTTGTTCCTCGTCTTCGCCTGATTCCGGCTCCTGCTGGGATGGGTCCTCGGCGGCGGCGAGATCGAGATCCTCGAGCAGGTGCCGCGACAGCTGAGCGAACGCCGCCTGGTCGTCGAGCGTCAGCGCCAGCGCGTCGAGCTCGGGCGCGGCTTTGTCTTCGATCCACGGAGCGAGCAGTTTCAAACCGGCGAGTGCAGCCTTGGGCGGTGCTTCGCCGCTCAACCGTTCGCGCGCGATCAGCCCGACCGCGGTCGCCAGCGGCACTTCCGCCGAACTGCGCGCGCGGGTGATCGAATCGCCGCGAACCCGGGCCTCGGCGAGCTCGGACAAATTGGCCCGCACGCCGCCCATCGCCCGCGCTCCGAGCGCCTCGACCCGAGCAGTCTCGAGCGCATCGAACACCGCCCTGGCTTCCAGATCCTTGGGCACATGCGAGGCGTGCAGCTTGGCGTCGTGGTGGCGGAGCTTCAGCGCCAGCGCATCGGCCGCTCCGCGCGCCTCGGCGACCAGCCGCGGCTCGAGCGTCGGCCCGGGAAGCACGACGCGCGCGATCTTGCCTGATGGCGGCGCCACTTCGGAGGCGAACACAACCTCGACCTCGGGATCCCTGGCGATCGCCCGGGCCGCGCCCGCGAGCGCGCGGCGGAATGTGTCGAGGGCGACTTCCTTGGCCATCGCCCCATCTGCCCTGCCGCCAAGGCCGGATGCAAGCGGGCGCGCGAATTAGCGGCTGGTCAGCCCCAGCGCGCGTTCGACCTCGGCCCAGGAAACCAGCTTGAAATTTTGCGCATGAGGAGCGTTCGCGCCGTCCTGCACGACGAGCAGGCCGCGCGGGTAATCCGGGCCGAGCGAACTCAGCGTCACGGCAATTCCATCGGTTTCCTCGACGCTTCCGACCGTCCCCGCGGGCACCCGGAACCGGCCGGAGGGAGTCATGTCCGGAAGGGAATAGAGGGCGAAGCTGTTGTCGCCCTGGCTCGAGGCGACGAGATAGCCGCCCGTCGGGCCGTCGGGCGCAATGGCCAGGCCCTCAACGTCGGCGACCAGGTGGCGAGCATCGACCTTCGCGACCAGCGATCCCACTGGAGATTCGTTCGCCGCCGCGCCGAACCGCCAGATGCCGACATTTTCCTCGCCGACGTAGAGCAGTGCGGTACGCGGGTCGACGACGCAGCCCTCGGTCTGGGTGGGGAGCTTCAGCAAGCGGACAATTTCGCCCTGTGGCGCGGCTCCGTCCATTGTGATCCGGACCTGATGAATCGCGCCGTGCTTGAGAACCGAGAAAGCGTAGATCGCGTCAGCTGCCTGCCACAGGCAGACGCCATAGGCTTCGCCCGCCCCGCCGCTCACCGCGCCGAGCGGCAGCAGCGTCCCGGCGCCGCCATCGAGCCGGTACAGTTGGAGCTTGGCGCTGGCGAGGTCATTGCGGTCGCTCGCCACGACCAGCACCCCGTGCGGGCCGCGGTCGATCAAGTCGACATTGTTGAGGTGCCCGGCGGCCAGAAAGGAACGCCGCTGGCCGTCGAGACCATAGACGTAGAGGCCGGCCTTCTTGTCGGTGGCGACGATCAGGCTTTGCGCGGGATCAGCGGGATTGTGCCAGATCGCCGGATCGTCGGCGGCATCCTGGTCGGGCGTGCCCACCGGCTCGGTCTCGGCAATCGCCGGCACCAGGGCTGTTGCGGGGGCGGGGGGCAGGCTTGCCGGCTGCGGAGCACAGCCGCTGATCGCCGCCGCCAGTGCGAGGAGCGGCGCTAGTCCGGCGGAGCGGGTCAAAAGGCCAGCCGCCCGACCAGCTGGAACACCGGTCCGGCCTTCTCACTTTCCAGTTCAAATTCGTCGAAATCGCGGTCCAGCTGGTCCTCCACCGTGTCGAACTTGTTGAATACCTCTTTCTTGGCCCCGTTGAGGAGGTTCGACCCGACCGCGCGGATGGTCAACCGGTTCCACAGCCGCTTCTCGACGAACAGCTCGAGGTCGGCGCCATAGGTCGTGCGGACCTCTTCGGTGACGAACCGGTCGAGCGCCGACCCTTGCTTGCGGTAGGTCGCTCCAAACGACGCCGCGAGGCCGGGGAAATCCTGGATGAAGCCGAAATTGTAGACATATTTGGGTTGGCCGTTGAACCGCCGGTTGCCGGCGAAGTCGCGGATCTTGCTGTCCAGCCAGGAATAGTTGCCGAACACGCCGGTGTCCGGAAGGCCGAGGAACTGGAGACTTGTCGACAGGTCGAACTCGATGCCCCACGCATTGCCGTCGCCGGTGTTGCGCGGCTCGAAGATGCTCTCGTCATTGGATCCGAGCTCGCCCGTATTGACGAGTTCGACGAGATCCTTGAGCTTGCGATAGAAGACGTTCACCCCGGCAACGCCGGTCCGGCCGATCCGGCGCTCATAGCCGACGTCGATGCCCCAGGCGGTTTCCGGCCGCAGCTCCGGGTTGCCGCGCAGGTCGTGATCGCCGAATTCCTCTTCGAGCAGCGCCGGAGAGATGAAGTCGAAGTTCGGGCGGCGATTGGTCCGTGCGACTGAGGCGGTGATGCGGTCGGCGCGAGTCAGCTGAACCTTCACCGACGCTGAAGGCATGAAAAATGCGTAGTCATTCTCGAACCGCTCGTCGGCCTCGAGGTCGTCGATCGAAACCCGGGTGTCCTCGTAGCGGACGCCCGCCTCCCACGACACATTCCCGGTCGTCCCTTCGAGCAGCGCGAACAGGTCGCGGCGGCGCTCTTCGATCCGGTTGAGGCCTCCAGCCACCGGTTCGAACTCGTCCAGGCTGATCGGGAAATCGCCGGGCGAAGAGGTGAATTGGTCGTAGGCGTTGCGGTCCGCCTCGGTCAGCTCGGCGTCGTTCTCTGCCGCGCGGATGTCGGTGTCGCGGTCCTTGTCCTGGTAGAAGGCGCCGACCACGACCTTGATCCCCGGGCTGAACTCCAGGCTATGGTCGAGCTGCAGCGAGAATTCGCTGTCTCGGAGTTTCTGGCGGTCCTGTGTGCCTTCGATCTCCGGTGGATCTTCATCAGTGTCGAAGTCGATTTCGAGCTCGGTCGCGCTGATGTCTTCGTCGAACCTGGCGAAGGCTGCCTTGAAGCCGGTCTCGCCGCCCGACCAACGTTGCTTGACCTTGCCGCTGACCACGTAATTCTCCTGGTCGATCTCCTCGAACTGGCTGGCGTCGGTCAGCAGATTGCCGTCGACGAGGCCGCCGACCGGGCCGGTCCTTGCAGCTGGGTCGTCATATTCCAGCGAGCGCTCGATTTCGCTTCGGTCGGTGCGCACGTAGAAGCCGGCGAAGTCGAGCTTGGTGCCGCCAAATTCGACCGCGTAGCTGCCATTGGCGCTATAGTCGGTGCCATCGCGGGTATCGTCCTGGTCTTCGCGGTTGTCGAACTCATTGGTCTCGAAATCGGGGTCGTTCTCGGGAGAATCGCCGTAGCGGAAGCTCTGCTTCTTCTTGGGATTATGGCGGCCCTGGATCGTGCCGCCGATCAGCACTCGTCCCGGGCCGACCCGGCCGCCCCAGACCAGGCCCGTCACGGGCTTGACCTTGCCATCGTCGAAATGGATTCCGCCGCCCTTGATGTATCCGCCGTCGAGCGCGAAGGCGTCCCGAAGGACGATGTTCAGCGTACCGGCGACCGCGTCGGCCGACCGCCGGGCCGAGTTCGAGCGGACGATCTCGACCCGGTCGACCAGCTCGGCCGGGATGCGATCGAGGAAGAACGAGCGGTCGAAATTGGAGCCGGGCACCTTCTCGCCATTGATCAGGATCTGGGTGTAGCCCGGGTCGAGTCCCCGGACGCGGGCGCCGTCGCTTTCGATGACATCGGACAGGAAGGTCACCGACGGCACCCGCTTGAGCGCATCTCCAATCGTCAGCGGCTCGAACCTCTGGAAATACTCGGTGTCATAGACCAGCACCGGCTCCGTCGCGTCCGAGCGGTTGCGATAGCCGATCTGGCCGAGAACGACGATTTCCTGCGCGCTTTGCAGGTCGTCTTCTTCGCCGGACGCAGAGTCAGCCCTTGCTTGCTCCGCCGGCGCAGGTGGCGGGTCCTGAGCGAATGTGATCGTCCCCTGCGCAAGCGCGACGATCGAAACGGCGGACAAGAGATAACGATTGGAAAACAACATCGGTGGGCACCCCCGGGGGGCGCCTTAGCCGGGCTTTATGTTGGTCCGCTGACAGTCCGGTGACGGTTTTGGGACAGCGCCGGTCAGGCCTTGCCGACGACGCTTTCCGGCAAATCCGTGCCGAACACGCGCTGGTAATATTCCGCAATCAAGGACCGCTCTGCTTCGTCGCACTTGTTGAGGAACGACACTCGGAAGGCGAAACCGACGTCGCCGAAGATGAGCGCGTTCTGCGCCCAGGTGATCACCGTCCGCGGGCTCATCACGGTCGAGATGTCGCCGTTGATGAAGCCCTGGCGCGACAGCTCGGCGACCTTGATCATCTTGTCGACCTCGGCCTTGCCGTCGGGATGGTCGTATTCGCCCGACTTGGCGAGCACGATCTGCGCCTCGACCGCGGCCGGCAAATAGTTGAGCGTCGTGACGATGTTCCAGCGGTCCATCTGGCCCTGGTTGATCGCCTGGGTGCCATGATAGAGGCCGGTGGTGTCGCCGAGCCCGATGGTGTTGGTGGTCGCGAACAGCCGGAACCAGGGGTTCGGGCGGATCACCCGATTCTGGTCGAGCAGGGTCAGCTTGCCCTCTACCTCTAGCACCCGCTGGATGACGAACATGACGTCCGGGCGGCCGGCATCATATTCGTCGAACACCAGCGCGACCGGGTGCTGCAGCGCCCACGGCAGCAGCCCTTCGCGAAACTCGGTAACCTGCTGCCCGTCCTTGAGGACGATCGCGTCGCGGCCGACCAGGTCGATGCGGCTGATGTGCGCGTCGAGGTTGATGCGGATGGTCGGCCAGTTCAGGCGCGCCGCGACCTGCTCGATGTGGGTCGACTTGCCGGTGCCGTGATAGCCCTGGATCATCACCCGCCGGTTGCGTGCGAAGCCGGCGCAAATCGCCAGCGTCGTGTCGGGGTCGAAGACATAGGCCGGGTCGAGGTCGGGGACGCGCTCGTCGGCCTCGCTGAACGCCGGCACTTCCATGTCGCTGTCAATGCCGAACAGCTCGCGCACCTTGGCGATCTTGTCGGGCGAGGCCATGATCGTGTCGCCGCGGCTCTCGGGCTTTACGTTGGGCAGATCGGTCATGGGTCAGGCCTTAAGCCAAGGGCGGCGTCGTCTCAATAAGGCGCCTCGACAAGCGGGATTAAGCCACCTTGGGTGGCAGCGGAAAGAGCGTTGTGAAACGCTTCGCGAGCGCCCTGTCTCCTTCGACGCCGACAGTGTCAAGCGGAGCGCCCCCATAAACGACCGCGGCAAGCGCCGTCGGGGCGGCCGTAAACACCAGGTCACAATCCTCGGCTAGGCCGCGCGCAACCGTGATCGCACCCTCATGAAGCCGAGCAACATAGCCGGATTCGCCGAAGCGAAAACCGATGCGCGCATCGATGTCGCGCGCCTTGTCGGGGTCGATCATGGTGCGAAACGACAACAGAATCGACACGCCGCTGATCGGCAGCGTCGGATCGTGGCGCGGCGAGCGGGCCGCCCAGCGGCCGAGCGCCTGGACGATCGGCTCGGCCTCCAATCCCCATTGCGTCGCCTCGTAAACCTGGACCGAGGCCGGCGGCGGCAGCCTGAGCTTGCGCGCCAGGCCACGCTGCTCGAGTTCGACGAGGCGCTGGGCGAGTACGTTGGAGCTGATTCCCGGAAGGTCCGCCTTGAGCTCGGAAAAGCGGCGCGGGCCAAGCATCAGCTCGCGCAGGACCAGCAGCGACCAGCGCTCGCCGATCAAATCGAGCGCGTGGGCGGTTCCGCAAGCGTCGTCATAACTGCGTTTTGTCTCGGCCTGCCGCTCATCGGTTAGTTTATCTAACTGCACAGTTGCAATTTAGGAGCGAACTCGCCAAAAGGCAAGCGAATCGAGTCGCAACGGAGGGGAAAAACCATGTCGCGGATGATTTTCGTCAATTTGCCAGTCGGCGACCTCGGCCGGTCGATCCGCTTCTATGAGGCGATAGGAGCTCGCAAGGAGCCCAAGTTCTCAAACGAGGCGGCGGCGATGATGGTTTTCTCCGACACCATTTCGGTCATGCTTCTGACGCACGATTTTTATCAGGGGTTTACCGGGAAGCGGATCGCCGACGCTCACCAGACCAGCGAAGTCCTCCTGGCGCTCTCGGCGGACAGCCCGCAAGCTGTCGATGCGATGGTCGACGCAGCGGCTTCGGCGGGCGGCAAGGCCGACCCCGGGCCTAAGCAGGACATGGGCGGATTGATCTACGGCCGCAGCTTCGAGGATCCCGACGGCCACCATTGGGAGCCGATGTGGATGGACGCCGCTGCCGCCGAGCAGGGCGCGTCCGCCTTTGAATCGACGGAGGCCTGAGCGATGCCTGTCGACCCCAATGCCGATATCGAAATCACCGCCTTCGCCTGGGTGCCGCCGTTCGCCGAAGGGCTGGTCCGCGACCTTCGGGCCCGTTGGGCGCTCGAGGAAGTCGGCCTGCCCTATCGCGTCCGTCTGCTCCACGGCGAGCGGCCGCCCGAATATTATCTCGAGCAGCCGTTCGGCCAGGTCCCCTGCTATGCGGAAGGGCCGCTCAAGATTTTCGAGAGCGGCGCGATCGTCCAGCATATCGGCGAGAAAAGCGAGCGCCTGCTGCCGCGCGATGCAGTGCCGCGGATGCGGGCGATCCAATGGACCTACGCGGCGCTGAACAGCGTCGAGCCGGCGATCCAGAACCTCGCTTTGATCGACCTATTCTATAGCAATGAGGAATGGGCGAAGCTCCGCCGCCCCGGCGCTGAAGAGTTCGTCCGGCAGCGGCTAAAGTGCGTGGCCGATTGGCTTGGCGGCAAGGAATGGCTCGAGGACCATTTCACCATCGGCGATCTGATCATGGCGACGGTCCTGCGGATACCTCGCAACACCGGCCTGGTGGCCGAGCATTCCAATCTCGCCGCTTATCTGGCCCGCGCCGAGCAGCGCCCGGCGTTCCAGCGCGCGCTCGCCGACCAGATCGCCGTGTTCAAGCAACACCAACCTGAAGGAGCAACAGCATGACTTATTTCGAAGGATTTATCGCCCCGGTGCCGACGGCCAACAAGGACGTCTATCGCAAGCATGCGGCCGATGCCGCGCCGCTGTTCCGCGAATTCGGAGTCACTCGGCACGTCGAGGCGTGGGGCGACAATTTGCCGGACGGCAAAGTCACCGATTTCCGCAAGTCCGTGGACGCCAAGGACGATGAGGAAGTCGTCTTCGCCTGGTTCGAATACCCCGACAAGGCGACGCGCGATGCAGCCAACGTGAAGATGCGGAGCGACCCGCGCATGGAAAACATGGGCAAGTCGATGCCGTTCGACGGCAAGCGCATGATTTACGGCGGCTTCGATGCGATCGTCGAGGAAGGCAGCGAACAGGGCGCCTACACCGACGGCTTCGTCGTCCCGGTTCCCGAGGGCAAGCGCGACGCCTATCGCGAGCTCGCAGCCAAAATGGCCGGCGTGTTCCGCCAGCACGGCGCGACGAGGGTGATCGAGGCGCTGTCCGACGATGTCCCGACGGGTGAAGTCACCGACTTCTATCGCGCCGTAAAAGCCGAGGATGGCGAGAAGGTCGTTTTCTCGTTCATCGAGTGGCCGGACAAGGCCACCCGGGACACGGCCTGGGAGAAGATTATGGCCGACGAGAGCATGAAGCCCGACGGCGACATGCCCTTTTCCGGCCAGCGCATGTTCTGGGGCGGCTTCGAGCCGATCTTCGACACCGCCAAGGCCGAGCTCGCGAATGCCTAATCGGCACGGCGAGTTCATCTGGTACGAGCTGCTGACGGCCGAGCCGGAGGAGGCGAAGGCCTTCTACGAGCCGGTCGTCGGCTGGCGCTTCGGCGAGCCTTCGCCCGACCACGCCGGCTATCGCGAGATCCGCACCGAGACCGGACATGCCGGCGGAGTTCTACCACTGACCCAGGAGATGCGCGATCACGGCGCCCGGCCGACCTGGCTCGGTTATGTCGGGGTCGATGACGTCGACGCGACCGTGGCAAAGGCGCAAGCCGCCGGCGCCACCCTGCTCATGCCGGCGTGGGATATCGCAGGCATCGGCCGGATTGCACTGCTCGCCGACCCGCAGGGCGCTCCGTTCTACGTGATGCGCGGAGCGAGTGAGGAAGCTAGTGACGCATTCTCGCCCGACAGCGTCGGCCACGCGACCTGGAACGAGCTGACGACCAGCGACCTCGAGGCTGCCAAGCTTTTCTATCTGCCTTTGTTCGGCTGGACACTCGGCGACACCATGCCGATGGGCGAGATGGGCGATTATCAGTTCCTTGAGCATGGCGGGCGGATGATCGGCGCGATGATGCAGAGGGGCGACACGCGGCCGAGCTGGAACTTCTGTTTCCGCACCGCCGACCTCGAACGCTCGGTCGACGACATCAAGGCGCGGGGCGGTAGTGTCACCTACGGGCCGGCCGAAGTGCCCGGCGGCGAGCGCATCGTCGTCGCGCTCGACCCAGAGAGCTCACAATTCATGCTGATCGCGAAATGAGGAGGGATTCCCAATGACCAACACACTCGTCACCTGCCTGTGGTTCGACAAAGGCGAGGCGCGCAAGGCGGCGGAATTCTATGCGTCCACATTCCCGGGCAGCCGGATCGAGGCGGCCCATGAGGCGGTCTCCGACTTTCCCGGCGGCGAGCAGAGCGAGGAATTGACGGTCGAGTTCACCGTTCTCGACCGGCCGTTCATAGGCCTCAACGGAGGCCCGAACTTCAAGCCCAACGAAGCGGTCAGCTTCATGGTCCTGACAGACGACCAGGAAGAGACCGACCGCTATTGGGACGCCATCACCAAAAACGGCGGCGAGGAGAGCGCCTGCGGATGGTGCAAGGACAAATGGGGCTTCTCCTGGCAAATCACCCCGCGCCGCCTGCTCGAGCTGACGACCGACCCTGACTCGGCGAAAGCGAAGCGGGCATTCGAGGCGATGATGACCATGCGCAAGATCGACATCGCCAAGATCGAGGCGGCGGTCGCCGGCGCGACGGCGGATGCGTAAGCTCACCGGCGCGGTCTTCGTCTCGCTCGACGGCGTGATGCAGGCACCAGGCGGGCCCGAAGAGGATCCAACCAGCGGCTTTCGCTTCGGCGGCTGGGTTCAACCGTTCTGGGCCGAGAACATGGGCCCCTTCGAAGACGTAATAATGGGTGACTACGACCTGCTTCTCGGCAAGCGGACGTACGACATCTTCGCGGGCTACTGGCCGTACAACCAGGACGATCCGATCGGGGCCAAATTTCAGGCGATCAACAAATACGTGCTGACGCATTCCGGCGACGCGCTGGAGTGGGACAACAGCCACTCTCTGTCGGGCGAGACCGCAAATGCCGTCGCCCAGCTCAAGCAAAGCGAAGGGCGAGACCTGCTCATTCAGGGAAGCAGCACCTTGTACCCGCCGCTCATTTCCGCCCGCCTGATCGACCGCCTTGTCCTGATAAACTTTCCGGTACTGCTCGGCACGGGAAAGCGCATCTTCGACGGATCGATCGAGCCCGGCAGCCTCAAGCTCACCGACAGCTTTGTATCGCAAACGGGGGTCGTCATCGCCGCTTACGAACCAGCTGGCGATGTCCGCACCGGCTCTTTCGAGACCAAGGAACCGAGCAGCGAAGAGGTCGAGCGGCGCGAGAAAATGGCTGAGGGCACCTGGTGAGCCTGCAGCTCTTCGCCCACCCATTCTCGTCCTACTGCCAGAAAGTGCTGATCGCGCTGTGGGCCGACGGCACGCAATTCGAATATCGAATGCTCGACGATGAGCATCCCGAAAACATGGACGAACTCAGGCAGCGCTGGCCGTTTGCCCAGTTCCCGCTGCTGGTCGACGACGGCGAAACGGTGGTCGAGACGACGCCGATCATCGAACATCTGCAGGTGCGTCACCCGGGTTCCAACCGCTGGATCCCCGACGGCGAGCTCGGCCGCCGGGTGCGCTTCCTCGACCGCTTCTTCGATCTCTACGTGATGAACAACATGACCCGGCCGGTGTTCAACGCGCTCCGCCCCGAGGGCAAACGCGATCCTTATGGAGTCGAGCAGGCGCTGGCTCAGCTGCGCACCGCCTATGACTGGCTCGAGAACAATCTCGACGACGGCCCGTGGGCCGCGGGCGACGCCTTCACGCTCGCCGACTGCGCCGCGGCGCCGTCGCTGTTCTACGCCGACTGGGTCGAGGAGATCGGGCCCGCGAGACCGAAGCTTTCCGCCTATCGCGCCCGGCTGCTCGCGCATCCCATCGTCACCCGCGCCGTCGATGAGGGTCGGCCATACCGCCACTTCTTCCCGCTCGGAGCACCCGACCGCGATTAAGCCAATTCAGGCGAAAGCCGCGGCTGTCTTGAGCGCCTGGTAGGCTTCGATAACTTCGCGCAGCCGCGGCTCATGGCTGCGGTCGCCGCCGTTCTTGTCCGGATGGTAGCGGCGGACCAGCTTCGAATAGCGGCTGCGCAGCGCGTGGCGGTCGCAGTCCTCGCCCAGCCCCAGCACCGAGAGCGCGCGGCGCTCGGGCTTCGAGAAGCGCGATGACGCGGCCTCGCGAACGTGGCGGAAGCGCGCCGCGATGGCATCGAGCGGGTCGGCGAAATCGCTCCACGCCGGGGTCGCGCCAGAAGTGGCCGCGAACGCCCGGATGGTCGGCTCCCAATGGCCGTACGGCGACTGCGCGGCGTTGATCTCGTCCGGGCTCATCCCGTGGAAGAAATTGTAGCGCGAATTATGCTCGCGAACATGGTCGAGGCACAGCAGCCGCCAGCTGCCGGGGCCATTGAAGTTGGCCGGCTCGAGCGGCGCCTTATATTCGCCGGGCTCACCGCACCCGGGAACGGCGCAGTGGTCGTGCGCTCCTTCGACCCGGCCGTGAAATTTCTGACTTCGCGACGCCACTCACTTTCTCGCTTAAGGAACTGCCCTATATAGAGGCAATGAGCGCTCCTTCCAGCGGGCCGGTCGCAGGCGAAATGCTGCGGCGGCTCAACTTGTCGCTTTCGCCCAGCCGGGTCGAGCTGATCGACGACAGCGAGAAGCATCGCGGCCACGGCGGCTACAATCCGGCCGGCGAGAGCCATTTCAGCTTGTGCATCGAAAGCCCCGCCTTTGCCGCCAAGTCACGGATCGAGCGGCAGCGGATGGTCCATGCCGCGCTCGGCGACCTGCTCGACGAGCGGGTCCACGCATTGTCGATCCGTGCAACCGTACCGGGGGAATCATGACCGAAAGCATCATCCAGACCATCACGCCGGTCACCCACGACCTTGGCGCATTCAAGGTCCGTCGCGCGCTTCCGACTAAGGACCGCACGATGGTCGGCCCGTTCATCTTCGTGGACGAGTTCGGCCCGGCTCGCCTCCCGCCTGGGAACGGCATGGACGTCCGGCCGCACCCGCACATCAACCTCGCGACCGTCACTTACCTGTTCGAGGGCGCCATCGAACACCGCGATTCGCTGGGCTCGCGCAAGGTGATCGAGCCCGGAGCGGTCAATCTGATGACCGCGGGCAAGGGCATCGTCCACTCCGAGCGCTCGCCCGCTCAAAGCCGCGCCGAGGGACCGACATTTTACGGGATGCAGACCTGGCTCGCGCTGCCCGACGGACGCGAGGAAATCGATCCGGCGTTCGACCATGTGCCCGCCGACGGACTTCCGCTGGTCGAATCGGGCGGCGCCTCGGCGCGGGTGCTGATGGGCACCTTGTGGGGAGCGACCGCGGCGACTCTGTGCCATTCGCCGACCGTCTACGCCGACATCGTCCTGACCGTCGGCAGCAGCGTACCGATCGACGCCGACGCCGACGAGCGCGCGCTGATGCTGGTCGGCGGCGAGGCCGAGCTCGACGGCCAGGCGCTCGAGCCGTTCGCTCTCTACGTGCTCGCGCCGGGCCACGCCGCCCGGCTATCCTCCTCGAGCGAAGCCCGGGCGATGCTTATGGGCGGCGGCGCGTTCGCCACTCCACGGCACGTGTTCTGGAACTTCGTTTCGTCATCGCGCGAGCGCATCAACGAGGCCAAGGAAGACTGGAAAGCGATGCGCTTTCCGCTGATCCCCGGCGACGACGAGGAGTTCATCCCGCTGCCGGAAGTGCCGACCACCGTCAGCTACCCGTGAACCGCCGCTAGAGCCGGGCGACCGCCTCCACCGCCCGGTCGACGTCGTCCTCGAGCGTCAGCAGGCTCGGCGCCAAGCGGACGTAAGCGGGGCGGTAAAAGGACGGAGTGGTACTGGCGATGATGGACTGCTTCTCCAACCCGGCCAGGGCCTCGGCCGGCGAATGGCCGTCAACCGTGAAGCAGACGATTCCGGCCGACGATGAATCGTCCATCGGGGTCGCGACCTTGACCTTAGGAAGCCGGGCAAGGCCAAGCTTGCAGCGACGATTGAGAGTGTGAACGCGCTCCGCGACGCGGGTCTTGCCGAGCGTCCGGTGAAAGCCGAACGCCTCGGCCAGCGCCCAGCGATGCTCGAAGCTGTGGAACCCGCCGGGAGTGATCTTCGACGCGTGCGGCAAGGCATCGAACGGCCGCACGCGCCAGCCGCGGTCGAAGGTCGGAATGGTCGGGCGCACCAGCGGCCAGACGTCCGCTTTGGCCCAGACGAGCCCGGTGCCGCGCGGCCCGAACAGCCATTTGTGGCATCCCGCAATTAAGAAATCGCAGCCGAGGTCGGCGACGGTGACATTTTCGATCCCGAAGCCGTGCACTCCGTCGAGCGCGAACAGCAGGCGGTTCGCCGGGCCGCGCGACGCATTCACGCGCGCGACCACATCGGCGATCCGGCGCACCGGGAGCTTCACTCCGGTCCCCGAATGCACCCAGGTCAGTGCCAACAGCCGCGTTCGCGATGTCACGGCCTGCTCGACCCTCCGCACGACCGAGTCCACCGAAACGCCGCTCGGGTCCTCATAGAGCGGCACGCGCCTCACCGATGCGCCCGAGCGATTGGCCGCGAACTGCGTTGCGCTGTGGGTGACGATGTGATCGTGCGTGTCGGTGACGATCTCGTCGCCGGGGCGGAGCTGGAGACCGGTGTAGACGAGGCTGATTCCCATCGTCGTCGAGTCGGTCATCGCGAACAAATCGGGGTCGGTCACGAGATATTCGGCCGCCGCCTCGCGGGTCGCGATTTCGAATGTCCGCACGTTTCGCTGATGATAGCCGTGCGGGTCGGCATCGAGGCCCGCTCGGTGGCGTTCGATCGCCGCTCGGACCGGTCCTGGATGCGAGGCCAGGAAAAAGCCCGCCATGTGCACGGAGTCGCCACGAATCGCGAACGCCCGCTTGACGGACGGCCAGTCGTCGAGGGCTGGCGCGGCGCCCGGCTGAGCGATCGACCCCGCCCAGGCGGAAGGGCTGATCGCCGCGGCGCCGCCAATCGCCGCGCCGGTTAGAAAAGCGCGTCGGTCCATGCCCCATCCCCTGCTTCAAGTGAAGTGATCACTCGAACTTACCTTTCGGCGAAAGCCGTCGTAGCGCATCCCACAATGGAAACGAATATGCGTGGCGAACCGGGCGTGACCGCGACCAATGATCCGCCGGCGATGATGCGTCTGACTCTGGCGACCGGGGTCACGCTCGATGTCGCTTTGGCCGGCGATGCCGACGCGCCGCCGGTGATCCTGCTGCACGGATTTCCAGAGTCGCACCGGACCTGGCGCGGAGTCGCTCCGCTTCTGCGGCGCCGCTTCCGGCTGATCATGCCCGACCAGCGCGGCTTTGCCGGATCGGACCGGCCGCTGGAGGTCGCCGACTACCGGACCAGCGTCATCGTCCACGACATCTTCGCGCTTGCCGATGCGCTGGGCATCGAGAAGTTCGCGCTGGTCGGGCACGACTGGGGCGGCGCGGCGGCCTGGGCAGCGGCGCTCCAAGGCGACCCGCGGCTGGAGCGGCTGGCGATCATCAATTCGCCGCATCCGGTGATCTTTCAGAAAAGCCTGATCGAGAGCGCCGAGCAGCGCGCGGCGTCGCAATATATGAACGCGTTCCGCTCCCCCGGCTTCGAAAAACTGGTCGCGGCGATGGGTTATGAGAAATTCTTCGAGAAGAGCTTTCGGCCGCACGTCGACCTGACCCTAATCCCCGAAGCGGAGAAGCGCCGGTACATCGCCGACTGGTCGCAGCCTGGCGCCCTGACGGCGATGCTCAACTGGTACCGCGCGTCGCGCGTCGTCGTACCGCCGCCGGCGGTCACCGTGCCGATCCCCGATTGGGTGCTGGGCGCATTCCCAAAGATCCACATTCCGACGCTGGTCATCTGGGGAATGCG
Source organism: Sphingomicrobium sp. (assembly GCA_035512655.1). Taxonomy (GTDB): domain Bacteria; phylum Pseudomonadota; class Alphaproteobacteria; order Sphingomonadales; family Sphingomonadaceae; genus Sphingomicrobium. The sequence continues at coordinate 543,688 of DATKDM010000022.1, forward strand.
CGATCCGGCGCTGCTGCCGCTGCAGCTCGAAGGGCTCGACGAACTGGTCGAAGACCTGACCACCGTGCGCCTGCCGGACGTGGGCCACTTCGCACCTTGGGAGGCGCCCGGACCGGTCGCCGAGGCACTTGAGGGGTTTCTCGCCTAGCGATGCGCGGCTAAGCGCGGAGGCGATGGCCGCCGCCCGTTCCCGCTCGCGCTCCGCCGCCCGCCTCGCCGCGGTGCAGGCGCTGTACCAGCAGGAGATGGAAGACACGCCGGTCGCGCGCCTGCTCGAGGAATTCCACGAGCACCGCTTGGGAGCGATGATCGAAGACGCGCAATATATCGACGCCGAGCGGGAGTTTTTCGACGATATCGTCACCGGCGTCGCATCGCGCTCCGCCGAGATCGACGCGGCGATCAGCGCCCGGCTCGCCGAAGGCTGGAGCCTCGCCCGCCTCGACCGGCCGATGCGCGCGATCCTCCGCGCCGGCGCCTATGAGCTGCTCGCCCGAAGCGATGTCCCGGTCGGCTCGGTGATTTCCGAATATGTCGATGTCGCCCACGCTTTCTACGACAAGCGCGAGAGTGGCTTCGTCAACGGCCTGCTCGACGCCATCGCCAAGGAAGCCCGGGCAGCGCCTGCAGGTCGATGAACGAAGCCGAGGCGATCGAGCGGATCCGAAGCTTTGCGACAGACCCCGCGGCGCGCGGGCTGGCGGACGACGCCGCGCTGTTCGAGGGGCTGGTGATCACCCACGACACGATCGCCGAAGGCGTTCACTTCCTGCCCACGGACCCCGCCGCGAGCGTCGGCTGGAAGCTGGTTACCGTGAACCTTTCCGACCTTGCCGGCAAAGGGGCTTCGCCGGCCGCGGCCCTGCTGTCGCTGACGATCGGCGGCGACGGCGAATGGGTCGACGCGTTCATAGGCGGGGTCGAAGCGGCGTGCACGAGCTACGGGCTCCCGCTGATCGGCGGCGACACGATCGCTCTGCCCGCCGGAGCGCCCCGCGTGTTCGGACTGACCGCGATCGGGCGGGCGGGCCCGCGAATGCCGTCGCGCAGCGGCGCGAAAGCCGGCGACAGGCTGTGGGTCATCGGTCTGATCGGCGATTCGGCGGCCGGGCTGGAGTTGCTGACGCAGGACCCGAAAGCCTCGGGGCTGCTCGTCGAGAGCTACCGCCGGCCGATCCCGCAGCTCGCCGCGGGCCAAGTTCTGGCGGAGCACGCCACCGCGATGATGGATATCTCGGACGGCCTGCTGATCGACACGCGGCGCCTGGCCAAGGCGAGCGGCTGCAGCGCGACCATCGACCTCGACGCGTTGCCACTGTCCGCCGCGTTCATCGCCGCGCGTGGCGATAGCCTCGAGGCGCGGCTGTTCGCGGCCACCGGTGGAGACGATTATGCGCTGCTTGCGGCGCTTGCCCCCGAGATCGACCCGTTAAGCCTTTCTTTACCTTCCGGGACCAGCATCCGATGCATCGGGACTCTCGGCGCGGACGGCGATCCCCTTCGGATCGTCAGCAATGGGAGCCCGGTCGAGCTGCCGGAGGTTTTGGGTCATGAACATAGCGGCAATTCCGCTTCGCCAGTGGCTGATCGCGCTTAGCGGGCTCGCTTCGGGAATGGCGGCCGCGCTGCTCGTCGCCTGACTCCCGGTTCCCCGCGGCAGGTTGCAAGCCGCCTCCTCCCCAAATAAAGGGTCGCGACTCCGCCGGCTGCATCCGCATCGCCGGCCATTCTGATTTGTCGCCTAACGGGGATTACCAATGGACCTGCTTTTGATCGCGATCGCCTGTGGCGTCGTCGCTGTGCTGTACGGCATCCTGACTAGCCGACAGGTGCTCGCCGCATCGCCCGGTAACGCCCGCATGGTCGAAGTCGCGGGCGCCATCCAGGAAGGCGCGTCGGCCTATCTGCGCCGCCAGTACACGGCGATCACCGTCGTCGGTGTGGTTGTTGCCGCTTTGGTGTTCTTCTTCCTCGGCGGGCTGAGCGCGATCGCCTTCGTGATCGGCGCTTTCCTCTCCGGAGTGACCGGCTTCATCGGCATGAACATCTCGGTCCGGGCCAACGTCCGCACCGCCGAAGCCGCGCGCACCAGCCTGCAGCGGGGCCTGACCGTCGCCTTCCGCGCCGGCGCCGTGACCGGCCTGCTGGTCGCCGGCCTCGCCTTGCTCGCGATCTCGCTGCTGTTCTGGTATTTGACCGGCCCCGGCGGCTACGCGGCCAACGACCGCGCGGTGGTCACCGCGCTGACCGCATTGGCGCTCGGCGCCAGCCTAGTTTCGATCTTCGCCCGTCTCGGCGGCGGCATCTTCACCAAGGCCGCCGACGTCGGCGCCGATTTGGTCGGCAAGGTCGAGGCCGGAATCCCCGAGGACGACCCCCGCAACCCGGCGGTGATCGCCGATAACGTCGGCGACAATGTCGGCGATTGCGCCGGCATGGCGGCCGACCTGTTCGAGACCTACGTCGTCACCGTCGGCGCCACCATGGTGCTGATTGCGCTGCTCGTCAGCACCGGAGCGGAGGAGATGCTCACGCTGATGAGCATGCCGCTGGTCATCGGCGGCGTCTGCATCCTGACGTCGATTATCGGCACCTATTTCGTGCGCCTCGGCCGCAAGCAGTCGATCATGGGCGCGCTCTACAAGGGCTTCTGGGTCACCGCCGCTTTGTCGGTCGTCGCAATCTGGGTCGTCATGTCGATGATTCTTGGCGATCTCAACGCAGTGATCGGCAGCGCCCGCGAAGCCGCCGGGACCGACGTCGATCCCGCGGTCGCCACCGGCGCGGTCGCCGGGGGCTTCACCGGATGGGACCTGTTCTGGTGCTCGATGGTCGGCCTTGGCGTCACCGGACTCATCGTGTGGATCACCGAATATTACACCGGCACCAACTATCGGCCGGTCCAGTCGATCGCCAAGGCATCGCAGACGGGTCACGGCACCAACGTCATCCAGGGACTTGCGATCAGCCTGGAATCCACCGCGCTGCCGACGCTCGTGATCTGCGTCGGAATCATCCTTTCCTACCAGCTGGCGGGCCTGATCGGCATCGCCTTCGCCGCCACCGCAATGCTTGCAATGGCCGGCATGGTGGTTGCGCTCGACGCCTATGGGCCGGTCACGGACAACGCCGGCGGAATCGCCGAAATGTCGGGGATGGAGGATGAGGTCCGCACCCGCACCGACGCCCTCGACGCTGTCGGCAATACGACCAAGGCGGTCACCAAAGGCTATGCGATCGGCTCGGCCGCCCTTGGCGCGCTGGTGTTGTTCGGCGCCTACACGACCGATCTCGAACATTATGCGGTCGAGCTCGGAGTCGGCGCCGGCGGCATCGATTTCTCTTTGTCCAACCCGTACGTCGTCGTCGGCCTGCTGCTCGGCGCCTTGCTCCCCTATCTGTTCGGAGCGCTCGGCATGACCGCGGTGGGCCGGGCGGCAGGCAACGTCGTGCTCGACGTGCGCGAGCAGTTCCGCACCAACCCCGGGATCATGGACGGCACGTCGCGGCCCAATTACGCGCGCACCGTCGACCTGGTCACCAAGGCCGCGATCAAGGAAATGATCGTCCCGTCGCTGCTTCCGGTGCTCAGCCCGATCGTCGTTTTCTTCGGCATCTCCGCGATCGCCGGCCGCGACCAGGGCTTCGCGGCGCTGGGCGCATTGCTGCTCGGGGTGATCGTCTCCGGCCTGTTCGTCGCCATCTCGATGACCAGCGGCGGCGGCGCCTGGGACAATGCCAAGAAGTACATCGAGGACGGCAATTACGGCGGCAAGGGCTCCGAGGCGCACAAGGCTGCGGTCACCGGCGACACCGTCGGCGACCCGTACAAGGACACCGCCGGCCCGGCCGTCAACCCGATGATCAAGATCACCAACATCGTCGCCTTGCTGCTGCTCGCGGCGCTGGCGGGCGGCGCCGTCTAGGGCCGGATCTGCCTGGCGACGGGGTCGCGGGAGCGCTCCCGCGGTCGCTTTCCTTTTGGCATCCGCCAGAGTAAGGCTCCGCGACTTTTTGGATCTGACGGCAGCGAGGGTTGATGGCCAAGGAAGAACTTCTCGAGATGCGCGGCAAGGTGCTTGAGCTGCTGCCCAATGCGATGTTTCGCGTCGAACTCGAGAACGGTCACGAGATCCTCGGCCACACCGCCGGCAAGATGCGCAAGAACCGCATCCGCGTGCTGACCGGCGACGAGGTGCTGGTCGAGCTGACGCCCTACGACCTGACCAAGGGCCGGATCACCTATCGCTTCATGCCCGGCCGCGCGGGACCGCCCGGCTATCCGTAAATGCGCCAAGAGGGGATGAGGCTCATCCTCGCCTCGGCGAGCCCGCGCCGCCTCGACCTGCTCGCCCGGATCGGCATCGTCCCCGACGCGGTCGTCCCCGCCGACGTCGACGAGAGCATCCCCAAGGGAGAATTGCCCCGCGACCATGCGCTGCGCCTGGCGCGCGCCAAGGCCGAGGCCGTCGCGGGCCGGGAGCCCGATGCGCTGGTGCTCGCCGCCGACACCGTCGTCGCGGTTGGTCGCCGGATTCTGCCCAAGGTCGAGGACGAGGCGACCTTGCGCGCGTGCTTGGCGCTGCTGTCCGGACGGCGGCACCGGGTGATGACCGGCGTCGCACTCGCAATTCCGGGTGAAAAACTCCGCTCCAGGCTCGTCGAAACGATCATCGCTATGAAGCGCCTGTCCACCCAAGAAGTCGATTTCTACGCCGCGCATGGCGAATGGAAAGGCAAGGCCGGCGGCTACGCGCTCCAGGGCTATGGCGAAGTCTATGTCCGACACATCGCCGGCAGCTATTCGAACGTCGTCGGGCTGCCGCTAGCGGAAACGCGGGCCCTGCTGAAGGGCGCGGGCTATCCGATTGGCTGAGTGGCTGATCGAGCACGGGATCGGCGAGGCTCGCGCGGCGCTCATCGTCGATGGCGCGATCGTCGAGGCGCGGATCGAGATCGACGGAGCGACTCCGGCGGGGACCATCATCGCCGCGCGGCTGATCGCAATCGGGACCGGTGGGCGCAACGCGGTCGCGATCGACGCGCGCGGCACCGAATATCTGCTGCCGAACGCACCGCGCAGAGTGACCGAGGGCGCGGCGCTGAACGTCGAAATCCTGCGCGAAGCGATCCCCGGTACCGAACCGTGGAAGCGCCCGCTGGCCCGCGCCACGCAGGACGCGCCATCGGCTGCGCAACCGCTGGCCGAGCGGCTTGGCGGCGAGGCACGCGAGCTTGCCTTCCCATCGCCTGCCAAAGACGAGCTTGGCGAGGCCGGCTGGGACGATCTGGTCGAACAGGCGCGGACCGGGGTGGTCGGTTTTTCCGGCGGCACGCTGCGCATTTCGGCAACGCCAGCGATGACATTGATCGATGTCGACGGCCCGCTTGCCCCCGCCGAGCTTGCCGTCGCGGGCGCGGCCGAAGCGGCGTTGGCGATCCGGCGGCTCGACATCGGCGGCTCGATCGGCATCGACCTGCCGACGGTGGGCGGAAAGAGCGCGCGGCAGGCGGCAGCGGCGGCGATCGACGAACGGCTGCCGCAGCCGTTCGAGCGCACCGCGATCAATGGCTTCGGCTTCGTCCAGATCGTCCGCCCGCGCAGCCGCCCGTCGCTGCTCGAGATCTGGAGCGACCGCTTGGCCGCCGAGGCCCGCGCTCTGCTGCGCCGTGCCGCGCATTCGGGTTCGGGGCCGCGCCGGCTGGTCGCGCACCCGGCGGTGATCGCCGTGATCGATCGCAATCCGGCCTGGCTCGAGGCACTCGCCCGCCAGGTCGGCGGCTCCGTCGGCTTGCGCGCCGACGCCTCGCTTCCCATGTCGGCTGGCCATGCCGAACCCGCCTAAAGCCAAGCCCTGCCCGCTGTGCGGCAAGCCCGCAGCCGAGCCGCACGCACCGTTCTGCAGCCGCGGCTGCAAGGACCGCGACCTGTTGAAATGGCTCGGCGAAGGCTATCGAATTGCCGGCCCGCCGGCCGATCCCGGAAGGGTGGACAGTGAGGAACGCGACGGTTAGGGACCGCCTCGCTTCCGCGGGCTTCGACGCTCGTCGGCGTCGCCCGGAATTGGGCCCAGGTAGCTCAGTTGGTAGAGCACGTGACTGAAAATCACGGTGTCGGCGGTTCAATTCCGTCCCTGGGCACCATCCCCTTGGCGATTGCGCCCCCGAGCTCCTAGGCCTTCCATAACTGCGGGTAGGTGCGCTTGAGCTTGGCGAGCTTCGGGCGATCGTGGACCAGGATGTACGGATGGAACGGGTTGCGGCGCATGAAGTCCTGGTGGCTCGCCTCGGCGCGATAGAAAGCGCCGGTTTCGATCTTGGTCGCGATCGGCCGCTTGTAGATGCGGGCCGCGCGCAGTTGCGCGAGGGACCGCGCCGCCGCCTGCCGCTGCCCGGCGTTCTGCGGGAAGATCGCCGAACGGTAGCTGGGGCCGACATCCGGGCCCTGGCGATTGACCTGGGTCGGGTCGTGCGCGACCGTCGCATGGATTTTGAGCAATTGCGCGTAGCTGATTTGCCGCGGGTCGTAGGTGATCCGGACGGCCTCGGCGTGGCGGGTGCGGTTGCCGCTCACCGCCTTGTAATTGGCATCGCGCGCGCTGCCGCCTGCATAGCCGGAGACGACGTTGCGGACGCCTTTCACATGCTCGAACACCGCCTCCACCCCCCAGAAGCAGCCGCCCGCTAGAACCGCTTGCTCGAGGCGCTCCGGAGCCGCCTGCGCAGCGCCCGCAAGCAGGCAGATGATCGCGGCGGCGGTCGCGCGGGCGATCATTCGGCGGCGGCCACTAGCGGCGCCTCGTAGGGCGTTGGCTCGCCGACCCGGTTGGCGGCATCGGTGAACCAGGCGACGGTTGCCTCGAGCCCCTGCGCCAGACCGATCGTCGGCGCCCACTGCAGCAATTCGATGGCCCGGCTGATGTCGGGCTTGCGGCGGCGCGGATCGTCGAGGGGCAGCGGCAACTGGACGATAGGCGAGCCGCTGCCGGTCATCGCGACCACCCTGGCGATCAAATCGCGCACCGTCAGCTCTTCCGGATTGCCGAGATTGACCGGCATGTCTTTCGCGCTCTCGCTAGCCATCAGCCGAACGAGCCCTTCGACGGTGTCATCGACGAAGCAGAAGCTGCGCGTTTGCGAGCCGTCTCCGTAGAGGGTGATTTCCTGGTCCTCGAGTGCCTGGCAGATGACGTTCGAAACCACCCGGCCGTCGTCGGCGCGCATCCGCGGGCCGTAGGTGTTGAAAATGCGCGCGACCCGCGCTTCGCAGCGCCCCGAGCGGATGAAGTCAAAGGTCAGCGCCTCGGCGGCGCGCTTGCCCTGGTCATAGCAGGCGCGCGGGCCGGTGCAGCTGACCGAACCGCGATAGTCTTCGGTTTGGGGATGGACCTCGGGATCGCCGTATACCTCGCTGGTCGAGGCCAGCAGCAGCCGCGCCCGGGTCTTCTCGGCGAGGCGCAGCAGGTGGCGGGTTCCAGCGACGTTGGTCAGCAAGGTGTGCTCGGGGTCCGCCTGGTAGTGGATCGGCGAGGCAGCGCAGGCGAGATGGTAGATGCGGGTGAACGGCTTTGCACGGTTGCCGAGCCGCTCAGGGAGCGGGTCGATGACGTCATGCACGACCAGCTCGAAGCGCGGATGGCCCACGAGGTGCTCGATATTGCGCCGCCGGCCAGTGATGAAATTGTCGAGGCAGACGACGGTTGCGCCGTCCGCGATCAGCCGGTCGCAAAGGTGCGAGCCGATAAAGCCGGCGCCGCCCGCGACGAGGGCAATCTGTTCACCGCTGCCCGTCACTCGACACTCCCTAACTCGCCGCTTCGAATCCATCGGCTGGAGCGGCTTCTTGCGGATATTGTTCCAAAACCGCAACTACCGGCTTTGGACGAAATGTTTGGAAGAAGTAACGGCCGGGCCCGGTTCCAGGCCTCCGCGAGGCCCGCTGCTCTCGGCAGGAGCAGCGGGTCTTTTCTTGTCCGCCTGAGGCGTTAAGGCGGGGCGGCGCGATGATTTCCTGGTTCTCCCTTGTCCTGCTCGGCCTCGTCATGGCCGCGCTGCCGAGCGCGGCCGATGCGGCGGCTGTTGCGCCCGAAGGGCCGACGCTGATCGGCATTCCCGTTGAGTTCTATCTGTTCGGCCTGATGCTGCTCGGCGTCGCGGTGATGCACAAGCGCGCGCTCCAGGTCAGCCTCGTAGGGCTGGCGGCCATCCTCACCTTCCAGGCCCTGGTCAGCGGTTTTCCGACCGGACCAGGCGCCGAGGCCCTGATTCGCCACGTCGACCACGAATGGGTGATCATCACCAACCTGCTGCTCCTGCTGATCGGTTTCGAGGTGCTTTCGAACCAGTTCGAGCAGAGCAACATTCCCGACCACCTGCCCAATTATCTGCCCGACAGCTGGATCGGGGGGCTGGCGCTTCTGGGGATCGTCTTCGCGCTGTCCGGCTTTCTCGACAATATCGCCGCCGCCATCCTCGGCGGAGTGATGGCGCGCCATCTCTACCAGGGGAAAGTCAGCGTCGGCTTCCTCGCCGCGATCGTCGCCTCCGCCAATGCCGGCGGCGCCGGCAGCGTCATCGGCGACACCACCACGACGATCATGTGGCTCAACGGCATTTCACCGCTGACGGTGCTCCCCGCCTATATCGGAGCATTCGCGGCATTCGCCGTGATCGGCCCGATGGGGGCATTGCGCCAGCATCGGTTCCAGCCGATCCTGGCGCACGACCTTCCCGGCCACCCGCTTCGCTGGCGACGAGTTTCGATTGTCGCGGTGATCCTCGCCAGCGCCGTCGCCGCGAACATCTTCGCCAACATGCTGAGCGAAGGCGAAGAGACCGCGCCGTGGATGGGGCTTGCGCTGTGGGCCGCGATCCTCGTCACCAGCCGCGTCGCGAGCCCGGACTGGTCGGTCATGCGGCCGGCCGCGAAAGGCGCGCTGTTCCTCGTCGCTTTGGTCTTCTCAGCGTCGCTGATGCCGGTCACCAGCCTGCCCGAACCGTCGTGGCAGTCGGCCTTCGGCCTCGGCATGCTGTCGTCGGTGTTCGACAATATCCCGCTGACCGTGCTGGCGCTCAAGCAGGGCGGCTACGATTGGGCGCTGCTCGCCTATGCGGTCGGCTTCGGCGGCTCGATGGTCTGGTTCGGCTCGTCCGCCGGCGTCGCGCTCACCGTCGAATTTCCGCAGGGCCGCTCGGTCGTCAAATGGCTCAAGGAAGGCTGGTTCGTCCCGATCGCCTATGTCGTCGGCTTTTTCGTCATGCTGCTCGCGTTCGGATGGTTTCCCGCGGCCGTTGCGCCATGAGCAGCCGAGGTCACGGGAGGCCCGGATAGCCGCGGATAATGCCAGGCGGCTGGCGCAGGAGCGCCTGGCCGGAATCCTCCTCATCGCCGCGGCGATGCTCGCGTTGCTGTGCGCCAACACTCCGCTCGAGGCGGCCTATTCGCGCCTGCTCCAGTTCGAGCTTGGCCCGGCGATGCCCGGCTACGGCGTTCTCGACGTCGATCACTGGATCTCCGAGGGCCTGATGGCGGTCTTCTTCCTGCTCATCGGGCTGGAAGTTAAGCGCGAGTGGTTTCAGGGCATGCTCTCCAATCCGGCCGAGCGGCGCCTGCCGATCATCGCCGCGATCGGCGGCATGGTCGTCCCGGCACTGATCTATCTCGCCGTCGTCGCCACCGACCCGGCGCACGTCCGCGGCTGGGCCATCCCGGCCGCGACCGACATCGCCTTCGCGATCGGCGTCCTGGCGATTCTCGGGCGTCATGCCCCGGCATCGATCAAGCTGCTGCTGGTGACCATCGCCGTAGTCGACGACGTCGGCGCGGTGGCGATCATCGCGCTCGTCTATACCCCCGACCTCAACGTCGCTGCGCTGGGGGCGGCGATCGCGCTGACGGTGTTGATGATGACCCTCACCATCTTCGGTCTCCGACGGCTGTGGCCCTACCTGGTCGGCTTTGCGGCCCTGTGGGTGCTGGTGCTCGCGAGCGGAGTCCACGCGACGGTTGCCGGAGTGCTGACGGCGATGGCCGTCCCGCTCGGACAGGGAGGGAAAAAGAGCCCGCTGAGGTCGCTTGAGCACCGGATCCATCCCTGGGTGATGTTTGGGATCATCCCGCTGTTCGGCTTTTCGAGCGCCGGGGTGAACCTCGGCGGCGGTTTCGAAAGCATTGGTCATCCGGTCGCGCTGGGCGTGCTGCTCGGCCTGTTCCTCGGCAAGCAGCTCGGCGTGTTCGGCGCCATCTACGTTGCCGAGCGCGCGGGACTGGTCGAGCGCCCGGAAGACACGAACTGGCTTCAGATCTGGGGCGCGGCGGTATTGTGCGGAATTGGCTTCACGATGAGCCTGTTTATTGGCGCGCTGGCGTTCCCCGGCGATCCGGTCGCGATCGAGGCGTCTAAGCTTGGCACGCTCGCCGGATCGCTGCTCGCGGCGCTGCTCGGCTATGTGATCTTGCGGTTTGCGCCGTTGGTCACCGCGACGGAGCTCCATACGGACCAGGCCGCGGATCTGTTCGCCGCCGATTTCGACGACGAAGACGTCTCGCCGGAGATGCTCGTCCGCGAAGACCACCTACATCGCTGATGCGCGGCTTTTGGGACAACCGGCAGCGCGCCCATCGGCCACAATCCGAATTCTTCAACAGGCGGATGGAAGGCGGCTATGCCGTCGACGCGCTCGGCGCCAACGTCGCCGGGTTCCTGAGCGGCTTCTAGAGCTTCTCGGTCAGCTCGGGCACGATCTTGAACAGGTCGCCGACCAGGCCGATGTCGGCGACCTGGAAGATCGGCGCTTCCTCATCCTTGTTGATGGCGACGATGGTCTTGCTGTCCTTCATTCCGGCCAGGTGCTGGATCGCTCCGGAAATGCCGATCGCGATGTAGATTTCGGGGGCGACGATCTTGCCGGTCTGGCCGACCTGATAGTCGTTGGGCGCGTAGCCCGCGTCGACCGCGGCGCGGCTGGCGCCGACGCCGGCGCCGAGCTTGTCGGCGAGCGGGTCAAGGAGCGCATGGAATTGCTCGGCCGAGCCGAACGCGCGGCCGCCCGAGACGATGATCTTGGCGCTGGTCAGCTCGGGGCGCTCGCTTTCGCTGGTCTCGGCGGACACGAAACTGCTGAGGGCCGGGTCGGCATCGACGTCGACCTGCTCGACAGATCCGCTGCCGCCGTCCCGAGCGGCGTTCTCGAACGCGGTGCCGCGCACCGTGATCACTTTCTTGGCATCGCTCGAGCGGACGGTGGCGATCGCGTTGCCGGCGTAGATCGGCCGAGTGAAGGTGTTCTCGTCCTCGACCGAGATGATGTCGCTGATTTGCATCACGTCGAGCAACGCCGCGACCCGCGGCGCGATGTTGCGGCCGGTGGTGGTCGACGGCGCGACGAATGCGTCGTGCTGCTCCATCAGCTTCGCCGCGATCGGGGCGATATTCTCGGCCAGCGCATGCTCGAGGTGCGGCGCCTCGGCGACATGAACCTTGCCCATTCCGGCGATCTTCGCCGCGGCCTCGGCGACCGGCGCGACATTGCTGCCGACGACCAGCCCGTTCACTTCGCCCAGCTTCGCCGCCGCGGTGACCGCCGACAGGGTCGCGTCGCGGACCTCGCCGCCTTCGTGCTCGATGAACACCAGCGCCTTCATTTCACCACCCCCAGCACCTTCAATTTGTCGACCAGCTCGTCGACCGAGGCGACCTTGACGCCGGCCTGGCGCTTGGGCGGTTCGACCACCTTTAGCGTTTCGAGCCGCCGCGCGATGTCGACCCCGAGCTCGTCGGGCGTCGTGGTCGCCAGCGGTTTCGACTTGGCCTTCATGATGTTGGGCAGGCTCGCGTAGCGCGGCTCGTTGAGGCGCAGGTCGGTGGTGACCACGGCGGGGAGCTTGAGCTTCACCGTTTCCGCGCCTCCGTCCACCTCTCGCGCGACGGTGACGCTGCCGTCGGCCACTTCGACCTTGGAAGCGAAGGTTCCTTGCGGCCAGCCGAGCAGCGCTGCGAGCATCTGCCCGGTCTGGTTGCTGTCGTCGTCGATCGCCTGCTTGCCGAGGATGACCATGTCCGGCTTCTCCTCCTCGGCAATCTTGGCGAGGATCTTGGCGACCCCGAGCGGCTCGACCTCCGAGCCAATGTCATCTGGGGTCTGGACCAGGATCGCGCGGTCGGCGCCCATCGCCAAAGCGGTGCGCAGCGTCTCCTGCGCCTTCGCCGGCCCGATCGACACCGCGACGATCTCGGTCGCGACGCCTTTTTCCTTCAGCCGCGTCGCTTCCTCGACGGCGATCTCGTCGAACGGGTTCATGCTCATCTTGACGTTGGCGAGATCGATGCCCGAGCCATCCATCTTGACCCGCGGCTTGACGTTGAAATCGATCACCCGCTTGACCGCAACCAGCAGCTTCATTCTCTCTAATCCTTCAATCTACGCCGGCACCGCCTGCTTCACTTCGGCGACGATCTTCTTTGCCGCATCTCCAAGGTCGTCGGCGGGGATGATCGGCAGCCCGCTTTTGGCGAGCATATCCTTGCCTTGCTGGACGTTGGTCCCCTCGAGGCGAACCACGAGCGGCACGTCGAGCTCGACCTCGCGGGCGGCGGCGATGATCCCTTCGGCGATGATGTCGCAGCGCATGATGCCGCCGAAAATGTTGACCAGAATGCCTTTGACCGCCGGGTCCGAGAGGATGATCTTGAACGCGGCGGTGACCTTTTCCTTGTTGGCGCCGCCGCCGACGTCGCAGAAATTCGCCGGCGCACCGCCGTTCAGCTTGATGATGTCCATCGTCGCCATGGCGAGGCCGGCGCCGTTGACCATGCAGCCGATGTCGCCGTCGAGCTTGATGTAGGCGAGGTCGTGCTTTGACGCCTCGATCTCCATCGGTTCTTCTTCGCTCGGGTCGCGCAGCTGCTCGAGGTCGGGGTGGCGGAATTCGGCGTTGCCGTCGAAGCTGACCTTTGCGTCGAGCACCAGCAGCTTGCCGTCCTCGGTGACCGCCAGGGGATTGATCTCGATCTGGCTGGCGTCGGTGCCGAGGAACGTGTCGTAGAGCTTCGCCAGCACGTTCTGCGCCTGCTTGGCGTGATCGCCTTCGAGGCCGAGCGCCGCGGCGACCGCGCGGCCGTGGTGCGGCATCAGGCCCGTCGCCGGGTCGATGGTCAAAGTGACAATCTTCTCGGGCGTGTCGTGGGCAACGCTCTCAATGTCGACCCCGCCTTCCGTCGAGGCGACGATCGCGATGCGGCCGCTGCCGCGGTCGACCAGCAAAGCGAGGTAGAATTCCTCGGCGATGTCGACTCCGTCGGTGACGTACAGCCGCTGGACCTTTTTGCCGGACGGGCCGGTCTGGACCGTGACCAATGTCTTGCCGAGCATCTCCTCGGCGTTCCGGCGCACTTCGTCGACCGAATGCGCGAGCCGGACGCCGCCCTTGGCATCGGGGCCGAGCTCCTTGAACTTCCCCTTGCCGCGCCCGCCGGCATGGATCTGCGACTTCACCACCCACAGCGGCCCGGGAAGCTTCTCGGCCGCCGCGACCGCCTCCTCGATGTTCATCGCCGGAAAGCCCGCCGGCACCGGCACTCCGAACTTCGCCAGCAGCTCCTTGGCCTGATATTCATGGATGTTCATGACGCGCGGCCTTAATCAGATTGCAGCCACCATGCAAAGCGCCGAGCAGCACCCCGGGATCGCGCCGGTTCAGCCCGTCCGCAAGATCATCCATGTCGACATGGACGCCTTCTATGCGTCGGTCGAGCAGCGCGACGATCCGACACTCAAGGGCCGGCCGGTAGCGGTCGGCGGCGGCCATCGCGGAGTCGTCGCAGCCGCCAGTTATGAGGCGCGCAAATTTGGCGTGCGGTCGGCGATGCCGTCGGTCACCGCCCGCCGCCGCTGCCCCGAGCTCGTCTTCGTCAAGCCGCGATTCGAAGTCTATCGGGCGGTCTCGAACCAGGTGCGCGAGATCTTCGCCGCCTACACCGACCTCGTCGAGCCGCTGTCCCTCGACGAAGCCTATCTCGACGTCACTCACGACCGGCTCGGGCTGGGCAGCGCCCGCGCCGTCGCCGCGGACATCCGCCGCCGGATCGCCGAGGAGACAGGGCTGACCGCGTCGGCCGGGGTCAGCTATTGCAAGCTGATCGCCAAGCTGGCCTCCGATCACCGCAAGCCCGACGGGCTGTGCGTCATCCCGCCCGAGCGCGGCGCCGACTTCGTCGCGAGCCTGCCGGTTTCGCGGTTTCACGGCGTCGGGCCGGTAACCGCGCGCAAGATGGAGCGGCTCGGGATCCGGACCGGCGCCGACCTCCAGGGCTGGAGCCTGGCGCAACTCGAGGCGCATTTCGGAAGCTCCGGCAGTTGGTATTGGCGGATCTGCCGCGGCATCGACGAACGCGAGGTCAAGCCCGACCGGCCGTACAAGTCGGTCAGCGCCGAGCGCACGTTCGATACCGACCTGCGCGATCCTACGGCGCTGGCCGCCGAGCTGGAGCGGATCGCCGGGTTTGCCTGGACGCGCGTCGAGCGCGCCGAGGTTTGCGGGCGGACGGTGACGCTCAAGGTGAAATTCGCCGACTTCGAGCTGATCACCCGCTCAAGGAGTTTCTCAACGCCGATTCCGGACTTGCCGGCCTTCACCTCGGCCGGCCAGGCGCTGCTAACGGGCCTTCATCCCGTGGCGAATGGGATTCGCCTGCTCGGCCTCGGGCTCCACAATTTGATCGAGCCGGAGTTCGAGCCCCCGCTCCAGCTTGGGCTGGCGATTTGAATCATCTTGTGATATAAAATTGTCACATCGGCCGCCGCGATTCCGCAGCGGCCGAAATTGCAGGAACCGGGTACAAGGTGGGGAGCCGCGGCCGTTGGTCGTTTTGGGGGACGATGCGGATCGTGTCGGCTCTAACCGCCCGTAAATGGAAAGGAAAGTAATGGCTGCGAAAGCACTCAGCTTCGATGTGGGCGATTATGTCGTATACCCCAAGCATGGTGTCGGCCGGGTGGTCGAGCTCCAGAGCACGGAAATCGCCGGGACTCGTCTCGACCTCTATGTGCTGCGCTTCGAGAAGGAACGGATGACGCTGCGCGTCCCCATCAACAAGGCGGACGCGGTCGGAATGCGCAAGCTGTCGTCCGACAAGACCATGAAGGACGCGCTCGAGACGCTTAAGGGCAAGCCCAAGGTCAAGCGCACCATGTGGTCGCGCCGCGCGCAGGAATATGAAGCGAAGATCAACTCGGGCGACCTGACTTCGATCGCCGAGGTGACCCGCGACCTGTTCCGCGCCGACGACCAGCCCGAGCAGAGCTATTCGGAGCGGCAGATTTTCGAGGCCGCTTCGTCGCGTCTCGCCCGCGAGCTGGGGGCGATGGAGCAGACCGACGAGAAGTCGGCGCTCAAGAAGATCCTCGAGATCCTCAATGAGGCGGCGGCAATCCACAACCGGTCCAAGGAGCTTGCCGCCTAAGCTTGCGGCTCCGCTCGACCGAAAACTCAAGGGCGTGCCCCCGCGGGGCGCGCCCTTTTTCTTTTGCGCTTGCCGACTCGCCTGTCATTGGTGTATTGCTGCATTAATACAGCATTAGGGAGGGTGAGATGCGCACTGCAATCGTCATTGGGATGGCCGCCGCGGCGGCGGCTTCGGCGGGCTGCGCGCGCGACCGCGGCGAAGCGGCGGGGCCGGCAACGACCCGCAACTTCGCGGTCGGCGGGTTCGAGCGGATCGAGGTGGCCGGGCCGTACGAGGTTACGGTCGCAACGGGTGGCGCGCCGTCGGTTCGCGCCAGCGGCGGCGAGCGCGCGATCGAGCGGATGGTCGTCGAGGTCGAGGGCGATACGCTCAAGATCCACCCGAAGAAGCGTTCTGGGCTGAGCTTCAGCTGGTCGCGCAGCCATCCGGTCAAGCTCACCGTCACCGTGCCGCGGCTGACCGCGGCCGGGATCGCCGGCTCGGGCGCCATCACGGTCGACAAGGTCGCGGGCGATGCGTTCGAGGCCGGGGTCGCCGGCTCGGGCAACCTCCGGCTCGGCGAGGTCGACGTCAAACGGCTGAAAGCGGGCATCGCCGGGTCGGGCGAAATCAACGCCGGCCGCGGCCGCGCGGCCGTCGCCGATTACGAGATCGCGGGTTCCGGCGACATCGACGCCGCGGGCCTGGTCGCCGAGACCGCTTCGGTGTCGATCGCTGGCTCGGGCAACGTCGCCGCCAATGCCACCGGCACGGCTTCGGTCGACATCGCCGGATCGGGCGACGTGCGCATGACCGGCGGCGCCAAGTGCCAGGTCAGCAAGGCCGGGTCGGGCAACGTCGACTGCTCCTAAAGCAGATATTAACCATAGGGTGGTGAAGGTGTAGGCCATGCGTACCTTCCTTCCCGCCCTTGCCGGTCTGGCATTCGTCGCGGCTCCCGCCGATGCGGCGACCCGCAATTTTGGAGTCAGCGGCTTCGACCGGGTCCGAGTCGACGGCCCGTTCCAGGTTCGCCTGGTGACCGGAGTGGCACCGTTCGCGAACGCCAGCGGCTCGGCCGCGGCGCTCGACGCGGTCGCCATCGACATGCAGGGCCGCACCCTGGTGGTGCGCAACAGTCGCTCGTCGTGGGGCGGCTATCCGGGCGAGGCCAGCGGCCCGGTCGAGATCCGCATCGGCACCCATGAGCTCACCGCCGCCTGGCTCAACGGCGCCGGCAGCCTCGCCATCGACAAGGTGCGCGGCCTGTCGTTCGACCTGTCGGTGCAGGGCGCCGGCTCGGCGAGCATCGGCGCGGTCGCGGTCGACCAGCTCAAGATCGCAATCTCGGGCACCGCCAGCGCCAGCGTCGCCGGCGCGGCGCCGAGACTGACCGCGGTCGTCCGCGGCATTTCGACGCTCGATGCCTCGGGCTTGACCGCCAAGGACGCGATCATCGGCGCCCAGGGGCCGGCAACGGTCAAGGCGGCGGTCACCGAAACCGCCAAGGTCGACGCACTCGGCGCGGCGACGGTCGAGCTTCAGGGCCGACCGGCGTGCATGGTCAAGAGCGCCGGTTCGGCGACGGTCACCGGTTGCCGCTAGGCGGCGTTGCTCCGGTTCAGCGCTTACTGGACCGAAACGGCTTCGACCCCGGAGAGGAAATTCCACAGCGCTCCGGCCAATTCTTCGCCTGCGGCGATCGCTTCGGCGCGCTCGGCCTGCGGCAAGCGGTCGAGCAACGCGCGGCACACCTGGCCGTGCTCGACGTCGGCGGTCTCGTGCACGCGGAAGAAGCGCAGGGTCGCTTCGTCGCTGACGCCGTAGCGTTCGATGAGCCCTTCGATCTTCGCCGAGGCCACCCCGGGGAACTGGCTTTCATAAGCGTAGAGCGCGCCGAGGCCCGACGCGTAGGATTTGCGCGAGAGCCGGCGGAAGGTGTCGATCAGCGCCTCGGTCTCGGGATTGAGGCGCTGGCGGCGGACCGCGTCCTCGTTCTCGCCGAGCCCGCAGGCGAACATCAGCCACAAACTCGCGTGGTCCTGCTTGCCCGCCTCGATGCCCTCTTCCTCGGCAAGGTTCTCGGCCAGCATGCGGCGCCCGTCGCGGTCGGGGCAGGCGCTGTGGACTGTGCTCACCGCGCGCGGGAACGCCTCGACGTGGTGAAAATACTGGCGCGCATAATCGCGCAAGGTGTCGAGCGGCAGCCGCCCCTCGGTCCAGGCCTGGTAGAAGGGGTGGCTGAGCATCGCCCGCTCCGCCACTTTCGCGTCGATGGCCGCTGAAACCGTGGAGTTGTTCGTCATGCCGGGCTCCCTCTTGAAGATGTGAATGGCGGCGATAACTCGCACACCGCCGCGCGACAAGTCGGCAGCGCTCAAACGAGCGCGAGCGTGGCCAGCTTGCCGTAAAGCCGCGGCGGCAGCTCGGCGATGCCCGAGCCGTCGCCCTCGGGAGGGGGAGCGCTGTCGTCTTCGAGATAGCGCCAGCCCTGGTGGGCACGCTTGGGGCTAGGCGGGATCAGCACCAGTTCGGCCGAGCAGACGATGTCGATGCGGCCGTCGTTGCGGTCGTCGAAGCGGAGGATCTGCTGGCAGCCGACCAGCCGGTGCTTGACGATCCAGTAGAGCGACCCGCCGACCAGCTCGCCGCAACGCTTGGGACGCATGCGGGTGACGACGCGGACCTCGCCGTCGCGGGTACGCGCCGCGACGCGTTTCTCGAGCGCCTCGATGGTCCGGCAGCCGAATGCGACCTTGGTCAAATGGAGATTGGGCACGGCTTCTCAAATGGGGGATTAGGCCGTCACTGACAATGGTTTAGCCGACCAGGCCAGTGGCGGTCGCAAGCCCGAGGAACAACAGGAACCCCATCGAATCGGTGACCATGGTGACAAACACGCTGCTCGCCACCGCGGGGTCGGTACCGGCCCGTTCGAGCGCCAACGGGACGAGCACGCCCGCCAGCCCGGCGACAATGATGTTGAACAGCATCGCCACCGCAATGACCGCCCCGAGCCAGGTGCTGCCGAGCACCAGCGAGACGCCGACGCCGATCACCACGGCGACGGTGATGCCGTTGAGGATCGCGACGCGCAGCTCGCGCCCGACCGCGCGCCAGCGGTTGGAGCCGGTGAGCTGGTTGGTGGCGATCGCGCGCACCGTGACCGCCAGCGTCTGGGTCCCGGCATTGCCGCCGACGCCGGCGACGATCGGCATCAGCACGGCGAGGATCGCCAGCCGCTCGATGCTGCCTTCGAACATCCGGATCACGGCCGAAGCGACGAGCGCGGTCAACAGGTTGGCGAGCAGCCAGCGGACCCGCGAGCGGTAGCTCTCGCTGACCGGCTCGTTGATGTCGCCCTCGCCCGCACCGGACAGCAGCAGCACGTCTTCGCTCGCTTCCTCCTGGATGATGTGGACGATGTCGTCGACGGTGATCATCCCGACCAGCCGCCCTTCGCCGTCGACCACGGCGGCCGAAATCAGCGCATATTTCTGGAAGCGGAGCGCGACCTCCTCCTGGTCCATGTCGACCGGGATCAGGGTCTGCTCCTCCATCATGATTGAGCGAACCGGGGACGAGCGCGGCGACCTCAGGATTGCCGACAGCTTGCAGGTGCCGACCGGGTGGTGGCTCGGGTCGACGACGAACACTTCCCAGAAATCGTCGGCGAGCTCGTCGGACGAGCGCAGATAGTCGATCACCCGGCCGACCGTCCAATGCTCGGGCACCGCGATCAGGTCGCGCTGCATCAGCCGCCCGGCCGATTCTTCCGGGTAGGTCAGCGCTTCCTCGATTGCCGCGCGGTCGTCGGGCTCCATCGCCCGGAGCACCGCCCGCTGCTCATCCTCCTCGAGGTCCTCGAGGATGGCAACCGCATCGTCGGTCTCCATCTGCCCGGCGAGGTCGGCGACCTGCTCCGGATCGAGCGCCTCGATCAGCGCCTCGCGGACGTGCTCATTCATCTCGGCGAGCACGTCGGCGTCGACGATCCCGGCGAGCGCTTTTACCAGGCCCTCGCGCTCGTCTTGCGCGGCGAGCTCGATCAGGTCGGCGACATCGGCCGGGTGGAGCGGCTCGACCAGCTGGCGCGCGGTGACGTCGTCGCCGGCGTCGACCGCGTCGAGCACCTGGTCGACGAACTCGGGCCGCAGCCGGTCCTCGGCATCCATCGCGCGGCGGGGATCGTCGTGCGGATCGGCGACCGGGGCGGCGGCGGCGATCTCCTCGCTCTCGCTCATGCGCATGACCCCCAGCTGCGGCCGCGACCGGCCGGTGCCGCTCTCCTATTGGCGCGGATGCACTGGTGCAAGCGCGCCGCCGCTCCTAGATGCG
This sequence comes from Sphingomicrobium sp., assembly GCA_035512655.1. Taxonomy (GTDB): domain Bacteria; phylum Pseudomonadota; class Alphaproteobacteria; order Sphingomonadales; family Sphingomonadaceae; genus Sphingomicrobium. Next base: position 563,469 of record DATKDM010000022.1, read on the forward strand.
GCCGCTGACATTCATTTGAATGGAGTTTCCCATGGCCGACGCCGCCCGCCTCAACCTATCCCTCTCGAGCGGCGGCGACGTCGTCATCAAATTCCGCCCCGACCTTGCTCCCGGCCACGTCGAGCGAATTGCGACCCTGGTCGAAAGCGGTTTCTATGACGGGGTCACGTTCCACCGGGTGATCCCGGGCTTCATGGCCCAGGGCGGCGACCCGACCGGCACCGGCACGAGTGGGTCCGACCTGCCCAACCTCAAGGCGGAGTTCAGCGATCAGCCGCATGTTCGCGGCGTCTGCTCGATGGCCCGCACGGCCAATCCCGACAGCGCCAACAGCCAGTTCTTCATCTGCCTCGACGACGCGACCTTCCTCGACAACCAGTACACCGTGTGGGGCGAGGTCGAGAGCGGCATGGAGCATGTCGACGCTTTGCCCGCCGGAGAGCCGCCGCGCGAGCCGGGCCGGATCGTCAAGGCGTCCGTTTCGCGGGACTCGTGACCAGCAGCACCGGCGTTGCTCTGATCACCGGCGCGTCGGCCGGGCTCGGGGTTGAGTTTGCCCGGCAGCTAGCGGCACGAGGGATGCGGCTGGTGATCGTGGCGCGGCGCGAGGATCGGCTCGAAGCGCTGGCCGGCGAGCTCGGCAACACCCGCGCGATTGCTCTCGACCTCGCTGCAACCGGATCGGCGGCAAGGCTGGTTTCTGAAATCGAAGCCGCCGGCGACCATGTGGAAGTGCTGGTCAACAACGCCGGTTTCGGCCTGCGCGGCAAATTTGCCGAGCTCGACGCGGGCCGGCAGCGGGAGATGATCGACCTCAACGTCGGCAGCCTGACCGACCTGTGCCGCGCCGTCGCTCAGGGAATGATCGAGCGCAAGGCCGGTGCGATCCTCAACGTCGCCTCTACCGCCGCCTTCCAGCCGGGGCCGAAGATGGCCGTCTATTTCGCTACCAAGGCCTATGTGCTGTCCTTCACCGAGGCACTGCACGAGGAGCTGAAACCGCACGGCATCAAGGTCAGCGCGCTGTGCCCCGGGCCGACTAAAACCGAGTTCGGAGCGGTCGCCGGCTTTCCGAAGGAGGGAGCATTCGATCGCCTGGCGGCAGATTCGGCCAGCGTGGTCCGGGCGGGGCTCGACGGGCTCGACCGCAATCGGGCGGTGGTCGTGCCGGGCTTCCTCAACAAGGTCGGCGCGGCCTCGACCCGTTTCATCCCGCGCCCGTGGGTCCGCAAGATCGCCGGGGCGATTAAATATTGAGAAGCGGCGGTCGAGCGCCCAATTGAACTGAACGACGATATCGCCGTTACGCAAGCGGTACGAGAACGCGGCACTTGAAGGAGCTTTGATGGCCGACACCGATACGCTGGAGCGCACGTCGGCGCGCAAGGTGCAGGTCGCCAACCTGCCCGCCGCCGACAGCGGCCGCGGCTTCGCGCGGCTGCCCGACCGGCTGATGCGGGAGCTCGGCCTCAAGGAAGGCGACGTCATTGAAATTGTCGGCAAGCGCGCGACCCCGGCGCGGGCGATCCGCCCGTACGGCGAGGACGAGGCGATCGACATCGTCCGGCTCGATGGCCTGCAGCGCTCCAACGCCCGCGTCGGCTCGGGCGACTATGTCGAGATCCGGAAAGCGCGCTCCAAGCCCGCGAGCCGCGTCGTGTTCGCTCCCGCCCAGGACAATATCCGGCTGCACGGCTCGGCCGAAGCCCTGCGGCGGAGCTTCGCCGCCCGCCCGCTCACCGAGGGCGACATCGTCGCCACCGCCGGCCACCAGCGGGTCGATGCCAACCTCCCCGAGGAAGTCCGCAAGATGCTGAGCGCTCCGGCGTTCGCCTTGCAGGAGGTCCGGCTGACGGTCGTCGACACGGTGCCCAAGGGCATCGTGCACATCGATGCCAAGACCAAGATCGAGCTGAATCCCGAATATCCGAGCAAGGACGGCGCGCGGCGCGCCGACGTCACCTACGACGACTTGGGCGGGATGCGCGACACCATCGAGGCGTTGCGCGAGATGGTCGAGTTGCCGCTCCGCCACCCGGAAATCTTCCAGCGGCTCGGGGTCGACCCGCCCAAGGGCGTGCTGCTCCACGGGCCGCCCGGGACCGGCAAGACGCGGCTGGCCAGGGCCGTTGCCAACGAGAGCGAGGCGCAGTTCTTCCACATCGCCGGCCCGGAGATCATGGGCTCGGCCTATGGCGAGAGCGAGAAGCGCCTGCGCGAGCTGTTCGAGCAGGCGTCGGCCGCGGTGCCGTCGATCATTTTCATCGACGAAATCGATTCGATCGCGCCCAAACGCAGCCAGGTCACCGGCGAGGCCGAAAAACGGTTGGTCGCGCAGCTCCTCAGCCTCCTCGACGGGATCGAGCCGCGGCAGAATCTGGTGGTAATCGCTGCGACCAACCGCCCGGAAGCGCTGGACGAGGCGCTTCGCCGTCCCGGTCGGCTCGACCGCGAGATCGTCGTCGGGGTGCCCGACGAGGCCGGGCGCCGCGAGATCCTCGGCATTCACACGCGCGGCATGCCGTTGTCGCAAGACGTCGACCTCGACGACCTCGCCCGCCGCACCTACGGCTTCGTCGGCGCCGACCTTGCCGCTCTGACCCGCGAGGCGGCGCTGGAATCGGTCCGCCGGATCATGCCGCGGATCAACGTCGCCGACGAGATCATCCCGACCGAGGTGCTCGACGCACTGTCGGTCGAGCTGCGCGACTTCGACAATGCGTTGAAGCGCGTCCAGCCGTCGGCGATGCGCGAAGTGATGGTCGAGGCGCCGACCGTCGGCTGGGACGACATCGGTGGCCTCGACGAGGCGCGCAACCGGTTGCGTGAAGGGGTCGAGCTGCCATTGAAGCACCCCGAGGCGTTTCGCCGCCTCGGCATCCGCCCGGCGCGCGGCTTCCTGCTTTATGGTCCGCCCGGCACGGGCAAGACGCTACTGGCCAAGGCCGCGGCGCGCGAAAGCGACGCTAATTTCATCGCCACCAAATCGTCCGACCTGTTGTCCAAATGGTACGGCGAGAGCGAGCAGCAGATCGCCCGTTTGTTCTCCCGCGCCCGCCAGGTCGCGCCGACCGTCATCTTCTTCGACGAGATCGACAGCCTGGTTCCCGCGCGCGGCGGCAGCCTAAGCGAACCGCATGTCACCGAGCGGGTGGTCAACACCATCCTCGCCGAAATGGACGGCCTCGAAGAGCTCAACAATGTGGTGGTGATCGGAGCGACCAACCGGCCGAGCCTGATCGACCCGGCGCTGCTGCGCCCCGGCCGTTTCGACGAACTGATCTACGTCGGCACGCCCGATGCACCGGGGCGCGCGCGGATCCTCGCCATCCACACCAAGGGCATGCCGCTCGCCAAGGACGTCGATCTCGATAGCCTGGCCAAGCGCAGCGAGCGGTTCACCGGCGCCGACCTCGAGGATCTGGTGCGCCGCGCCGGGCTCACCGCGCTGCGCCGCAAGCTCGACTCGGGCGACGTGACCATGGCCGACTTCGAAGCAGCGCTGGCCGAGACGCGAGCGTCGGTGACGCCCGAGATGCTCGAGGAATATGCGCGCATCGAGCAGACCCTGAAGAGCGACGCGGTGCGGCCATTGGGCGGCATCGGCTTCGTCCTGCCCGGGATGTTGCGGCCGCGGACCGACGACAAGAGCTAGATTGCGGCCGCCAGCCTGCGCCGCCCGGCAACCACCAGCCCGACGAGCAACAGTGCAGAAGCGGCGAACGGGATGCGCGGGTCGAGCGCGTAGAGCGCCATGCCGAGCGCCGGGGCGGCAACGAAGCTGATGCCGTTGGCGGCGGTGATCACTCCGGCGACCCCGCCCTGCTCGGCCAGCGGGACGGCGAGCGACGCGCCGCCGGTGAAGCCCGGGCGGGTCAAGCCGAAGCCAGTCGAGGCGAGCGCGAAGCCGATGGTGATGCCGTATAGGTCGCTGGCGAGCATCGTCCCGACGAGCCCCGCGGCGGCGATCAGCGCGCCCCACAGGATCAGCGCGCGCGGCGTCGCATTGATCCGCGGGATCAGCCCCCATTGCGCCGCCAGCGTCGCCGACGCGCCGGCCATCATGACGATCGAAATCGGCCCTTCCGAGCCGCGCGGCGCTAGCTCCAGCCGGTCGATGATGAAAAATCCGAGGCAGGTCAGCGTCGCCGCCTGGGCATGGCCGGCGACGACTCCGGCGACAATCCACGGTCGGATGCGGGGATCGTGCCACTTGAGCCGCCCGCGCCTGGGCGAGGTCGCCGCCACGACACTGGCGCCGGTCGGGGTGGTGGCGAGCGATGGATAGCTCATCGCCGCACCGCGCCCGAACTTGCGGCCGAGCCGGTCGTCGGGAAGCCAGGCTGCGATCGCCGCGAAGACCAGCAGGCCGATCACCGCAAAGGCGAACAACGGGCCCGGCAGGCCGACCATCGGGAGCACGAACAGCGGCGCCAGCGCCGGGCCGATGATCGTCCCCAGCCCGAACGACGACGCGAGTGCCGACAGCGCCGCCACTCGGCCGCTGCGCCGGGTCCGCGAGGCGAGGTAGGCCTGGGTCGCGGACGGGGTCGCGCAGCCGAGGCCGCCGTAGATCGCGCGGAAGATCCCGAACAGGATGAGCGTCACCGTGCCGCCAATCAGCCCGTTCAGGCCGGCGACGAGGACGAGCCCGCACAGCAGCATCGAAACGACGAAGCCGGCGAGGCCCATGAGGGTCAGCGCCTTGCGGCCGTGGCGGTCGCTCTTCTCGGCCCAATAGGGCGCCAGCAGCACCCACAACAGCGCCGACCAGGTGTAGGCAATCGCTACCCAAAAGTCGGCGATCCCGACCTCGCGCCCGATCGCCGGCATCACCGCTTGCAGCGCCGTATTGCCGGCAGCCGCGACCAGCATCGCCGCATAGAGAAGCAGGAAATGCCGAGTACTGAGCGCGGTCGCGGCGACGCGGCGGATCGGTTGGGCGGCGGTCACGGGCGACGCCTTAGGGATTCGGCCGCGGCAGCGGAACCCACCCCTTCAGCCCGAAAAGGGCTCGTCTGGCAGGTCCTGCGGCGCTAGGGCGGCTCCTTGCGGAACTTGCCAAGCGGCGGCGCATTTGCCACGAGCCCCTTCGCCGCCCCCATCGGAGTTTCAATGACGACAACCTCTGCACGGACCCACGCGCGTCCACGCCGTTCCAGCCGCCGGCCGGGGCACCGCGGCGTCAATCCGCGGCTGCAGTTCTTGCGCGGCTTTTTGAAGCATCCGGTGATGGTCGGCTCGATCATCCCGTCGAGCAAGACGGTGATCGACCGGATGCTGGCCCCGGTCGACTGGGAGAATACCAAGCTGTTCGTCGAATATGGCCCGGGCGTCGGCACCTTCACCCGCCCGATCCTCGAGCGGCTCGGGGCCGATGCGACCCTGCTGGCGATCGACACCAACCCCGAATTCACCGACTTCCTCACCGAATCGCTCGACGACGAGCGGCTGGTCGCGGTTACCGGGTCGGCCGCCGAGGTCGAGAGGATTCTCGCCGACCGCGGCTTTGCCCATGCCGATTACGTGCTGTCCGGGATTCCGTTCTCGACCCTGCCGCCGGGGCTCGGCGACGCGATCGCCAAGGCGACCGCGCAGGTCATCCGCCCGGGCGGAGCGTTCCTCGTCTATCAGTTCAGCCCCAAAGTGATTGAGTTCATCAAGCCCTGGTTCGAACGCATCGAGCGGGGCTTCGAGTGGATGAACGTGCCGCCCGCCAGCCTGTTCTGGGCGTGGCGCGAGCCGAAGCAGGACTAGCGCACCGACATCAGCGCTCCAGGGTCAGGTTCAAGCGGCGGGTGACATTGTAGTCCATCGACGTCACCAGCCAGTGCGAGATCATCCACTTGAATCGCCGCCAGACGTTGGCGCGCTTGCGGTGGAGCTCCGCGGTGATCTGCTCGCTGTCGGCGCGTTCGCGCTCGAAATAGCCGCGCATCGCCGCCGCGAACCGTGCATCTTTGATGCGCAGCGTAATTTCGAGGTTGATGTAGAGGCTTCGGAAGTCGAAATTTGCCGAGCCGATATGGACCGCGTCGTCGACAATTGCGAGCTTGGTGTGGAGCCGCGCCGCCTGATACTCGTACATCTCGACGCCCCGCCGAAGCATCCGGCTGTAGCTGTGGCGGGCGGCGCCGATGGTCGCGTTATTGTCCGACTTGCCCGAAGTGATGATCCGCACCCGCCCACGCCCCGCCACCCGGCCGAGCCGCCGAAGCATCGAGCCCGGCGCCGAGAAGTAGGCCTGGATCATTTCGACCCGGGTCGCTTCATGGAGATCGCGGGCGAAGATCGCCGGCCACGGGGTACGCCGGGTCAACGGGGCACTGAAATGCCATTGCAACGGTCCGCGGCGGTCGCTGTGGCGGCCCACCAGGCGGCGCAGGCTGCTCATCTTGGAATCCTTGGCGGTGCTCCACCGGTAGATCGCATCGAAATAATCGGCGGCGGACTTTACCACCGGCCCGTCGATCGCCAGCCACAGGTCGCGCCAGTGCCCCGGCCCCTCGTCGACCAGGTAACAATCTTCGATATTGGCGCCGCCGATCAACGCCCGCCGCTCATCGGCAACCGCCAGCTTCTGGTGATTGCGGAGCAAATAGCTGCGGCCGTAGGCCGGATTGAACAGGCAGAACTCGCCGCCGCGCTCGGCCAGCGGCTTGAAGAAATTGGGATTGAGGCTCGAGCTGCCGAAGTTGTCGAGGAGCAGCTTGACCTGCACTCCGCGGGCCGCCGCCTCGACCATCGCGTCGCGCACGGCGGTCCCCGACGCATCGCCCACGTAGATGTAGAATAATAGCCGGACGCTGTGCTCGGCGCCGCGGATCAACTCGAGGATCGCCTCAAGCCGGGCGACACCGCTCTCGATCAGCTCCAGTTTCGTGCCCGCGACGGTAGCGCGGATCGGCGCTCCGTCGTCGTTCAGCGAGGGCGCGCGATCTTCGGCCATTGTCCGCAGGCTGTGGCGGCGAGGCGTGCCATGCGCAAGCTTGCAGCGCCCGTTTCCTTGACGGGGAGGGCTTCGCGGCCTATCTCGCGGCCTTCCTTTCCAACCCACGGATTTGCGGAGCGACGAATGGCGCGCGTTACGGTCGAAGATTGTGTCGACAAGATTCCGAACCGGTTCGACCTCGTCCTGCTCGCCGCCCAGCGCGCGCGCCAGGTGTCCGGCGGAGCCGACCTCACCATCGAGCGCGACCGCGACAAGAACCCGGTCGTCGCGCTGCGCGAGATCGCCGAGCAGACCGTCAAGCCACGCGAGCTTGAGGAAGCGGTGATCTCCAACCTGCAGAAGGTCCGGGTCGACGAAGAGGACGAGACCGACGAGCTGGCCAGCCTCAGCGATTCGGCCGAAGCGCTGCGCTTGACGGCCGCCGCGCCGCCGCGGCCCACCCCGTCGGGCAGCGATTACGAATAATCCTTTTCTCCCTTGAAGGGGAGGAAGATCAGGCTTCGCGCGGCAGCCAGACCAGGTCGCTGAGCCCGACCTCGCGCCCGTCTTCTGCGAGAACGCAAATCCGCCGAATCGGCCGGCCGCTGAGCCGGTCGGCGAGGACCACCGGCGCCGTTCCGCAACCCCACTCCTCGCCCCATTGGCGAAGCGCCAGCACCACCGGCAGCAGCCCCTCGCCCTTGTCGGTCAAGGCGTAGATCACCTTGCGCCTGTCGGACGGATCGGGAGTCCGCTCGAGGATGCCGCCGGCGACCAGCTTGCCGAGCCGGTCGGAGAGGATGTTGCGCGCGATCCCCAGGCCAGCCTGGAACTCCTCGAAATGCTGGAGCCCGTTGAGCGCGCCGCGAAGGATCAGGAACGCCCATTTCTCGCCGATCAGCTCGATCGCCCCAGGCAGCGGGCAGCGCAGCGCCGCTTCGCGGAACGCGTCGATGTCATGGGTCAGCTTGTCGCGCGGCACCTGGCTTTCTCCCGTTGGACTCGAAGAAAGCATAACCGGTTGACAAAAAACAGGAGGTTTCGCGGCTCTCTTGCCGTTTCGTCGCGCTTGGCGCCGCCGTTCGCACTTGCGCACAGGAGGCCGGCCGTCCCATCTATGGACGATGCTGCGACAATATGAGCTGGTCGAGAAGGTGCGGGCCTACGATCCCGATGCCGACGAGGGGCTGATCAACCGCGCCTACGTGTTCTCGATGAAGGCCCACGGATCGCAGGTCCGGGCAAGTGGCGACCCTTATTTCAGCCATCCGATCGAAGTCGCCGGGATCCTCACGGACCTGAAGCTCGACGACCAGACGATCGTCACCGCGATCCTCCACGACACCATCGAAGACACGCTGGCGACCCCCGCGGAGATCGAGAAGCATTTCGGCAAGGACATCGCCCGCCTGGTCGACGGGGTGACCAAGCTGTCGAAGATCGAGGCGCAGTCGGAGAATGAGCGCGCCGCCGAAAACCTGCGCAAGTTCCTGCTCGCTCTGTCCGACGACATCCGGGTGCTGCTCGTCAAGCTCGCCGACCGATTGCACAACATGCGCACGCTTCACCACGTGCCGGATGAGGACAAGCGCCGCCGGATCGCGCGCGAGACGATGGATATCTACGCTCCGCTCGCCGAGCGGATCGGCATGTACGAGATCATGACCGAGATGCAGACGCTGGCGTTCAAGGAGATCGAGCCCGACGCCTATGCGTCGATCACCCGGCGCTTGAAATTGCTCCACGACCAGGGCGGCGACATCGTCAACCGCATCGGCCTCGGGCTCCAGCTGCACCTGGCCGACAACGGCCTCGAGGCCGAGGTCATGGGCCGCGAGAAGCATCCCTATTCGATCTGGAAGAAGATGGCCGAACGCCACATCAGCTTCGAGCAATTGTCCGACGTGATGGCTTTCCGGGTGATCGTCGACGACGCCGTCGAATGTTACCGCGCGCTGGGCCTGATCCATCAGCGCTGGCCGATGGTCCCGGGGCGGTTCAGGGATTTCGTCTCGACCCCAAAGCGCAACGGCTACCGCTCGATCCACACTTCGGTGATTCACGACGCCAAGATGCGCATCGAGATCCAGATTCGGTCTCGCGACATGCACGAGCAGGCCGAACGCGGTCTCGCCGCCCACTGGGCGTACAAGGAAGGCAAGCCGGCTGCCGACCTGCATGTACCGTGGATCGACGATCTCGTCGAAATCCTCGACCATGCCGAGAGCCCCGAGGAGCTGCTCGAGCACACCCGGATGGCGATGTACCAGGACCGGATTTTCGCCTTCACCCCCAAGGGCGAACTGATCCAGCTGCCACGGGGCGCGACCCCGGTCGACTTTGCCTACGCGGTCCACACTGACCTCGGCGACCGGACCGTCGGCGCCAAGGTCAACGGACGGATGGTGCCGCTGCGCACCATGCTCGAGAACGGCGACCAGGTTGAGATCCTCGCCTCCGAGGCCCAGCACCCGCAGCCGTCGTGGCTGCGCTTCGTCGCCACCGGCAAGGCGCGCGCCGGAGTGCGCCGCTTCGTCCGCCACAAGGAACGCGAGGAAACGGTCGAGCTCGGCCGCAAGATCTACGAGGAGATCGTCGGGCGGCTGCCGGCGATGCTCGACAAGAGCGCGCTCAAGCGGGCGCTCAAGAAGCTCAAGGTTGACGACGAGGATTCGCTCATGGCGGCAATCGCCCGCAAGCGAATCAGCGACGAAACGCTGATGGAAGCGCTGATGCCGGGCTCAGCCGGGGGCGATGTCGCCCCCAAGCCGGTCGGCCAGCGCACCGCGATTTCGATCAAGGGGCTGACCGCGGGCGTCGCCTACCATCTGGCGACCTGCTGCCACCCGATCCCTGGCGACCGGATCGTCGGCCTGCGCCGCGAGGACGAAGAGATCGAGGTCCACGTCATCGGCTGCGACACGCTCGCCAGCGGCATCGACGCCGACTGGCTCGACCTTGCCTGGGGCGAGGGATCGGACGGCGGAGCGGCGCGGATCGCGGTGATCCTGCGGGATATCCCGGGCGCGCTCGGCACCATGTCGGGCATCCTCGGCGCGAAGCACGCCAACATCGTCAACCTGCAGCTGGTCCACCGCGACGGCAGCTTCCACACCTTCCACATCGATGTCGAAGTTCACGACCTCGCCCACCTGCACGCCATCGTCGCCGCATTGCGCGAGGCCGACCCGGTATCGAGCGTCGAGCGGATCTAGCCGGCGTCAGCCGACGTTGAGGATGACATCCCAGGCAAAGGCCGCGGCATTGGGATCGCCCGATAGCCGGTCGGTGGCCCGCGCCATCACGCTTTCCCTCGGATTGGCGTTGCGCAGCAGGATGTCGCTGTCGTTTAGCTCCTCGCCCGGGAAGTACATCTGCGTGATCAGCCGTTCGGAGCGCCCGCGAATATCAAAATGGATATGACGAGTGCGCCGTAGTCCGCCACCGATGGAATAATGTCCGGGCTTGATCGTCCGAAACCGGAAGCGGCCCTGATCGTCGCTGACAAGCGATGCATAGCCCTGGAAATTGGGGTCGAGCGCGGCCGTGCTGGCGGCGTCGCCGGGATGATCGTAGCGCCCGAGCGCATTCGCCTGCCACAGTTCGACCCGCGCGCCGCTGACCGGGTTCCCTTTGACGTCGAGCAGGCGCCCGATCACGTTGATGGGATCGCCGCTGGCAACGCCCTTCAATCCGCGCACGCGAGTCAGGTCGGCGTCCTCGTCGGAAGGACGGATCAGGGGATAAAACGGCCCCAGATCCTGGCTGGATGTGGGGACCAGCTTTTGCGCGCCGGCGGTCGCTGCTAAGCCGACGGCAGCGCTGCCGCCAAGCACGAGATGTCGCCTGGATATCTGCATTTTACCGAGTCTCCCCCGAAAAACCGGATGAGCCGTTCCGGAAACGAAATCAAGCTGACGGCGGCGCTTCCCTGTGGCGTTCCTTGGCGCTGCCGGCGGCGAGCACGGCGAGCGTCACCAGGTCCGAAGCGGAGGCGGTCATCGGCGCGATCTGGACCGGCAGCTCGAGCCCGAGGATGTACGGCCCGAGCACGCTCTCGCCGCCCAGTTCGCGCAGCAGCTTGGCCGACAGATTGGCGGATTGCAGCCCCGGCATGACGAGGATGTTGGCCGGCCCGGTCAACCGGCTGAACGGGTAGTAGCGCTCCTGCATCTGGTAGTTGAGCGCCACATCGGGACCCATTTCGCCTTCATATTCGAAATCGCACGGACGGATGCCGTCGAGCAGCTTCACCGCGCCGCGCAGCTCCTCGATGTGCACTCCGGGCGGGTTGCCGAACGTCGTGTAGCTGATGAATGCGACCCGCGGCTCGATCCCCATCCGCCGGGCGAAGCCCGACGAGCGCATGGCAATCGCCGCCAGCTGCTCGGCGTTGGGCCGTTCGGTAACCGCCGTGTCGGCGACGAGTACCGTGTGGTGCCTGCCGACAATGATGTTGATCCCGAACGGCGTGGCACCCGGCTCGTCGTCGATCACTGCCCGAACCTGTTTCAGCGACTGGCTGAACGGCCGGGTGGTGCCGGTGATCATCGCGTCGGCTTCGCCGAGCGCCAGCATCGCGGCGGTGAAATAGTTGCGGTCCTGGTTGACCATCCGCTCGATCTCGCGGCGCAGCAGCCCGTGGCGCTGGTGCTTGGCGTATATGAAGTCGACGGCTCGCCCGACCAGCGGCGAGTTGCGGCTGTTGAGAACCTCATAGTCCTCGGGCCGGTCGACCCCGAGTTCCCTCAACAGCTCGAAGACGTCCTCGCGCCCGACCAGCACCGGGGTTCCGTAGCCCGCCTCCTTGAACGCGATCGCCGCGCGCAGAACGTTCGGCTCCTCGCCTTCCGCGAACAGCACGCGCTTGGGGCTCGAGCGCGCCGCGTCATAGGCGAGGCTCATCACCGCCACGGTCGGGTTGAGGCGCGCCCGCAGCTTCTGGCGGTAGGCGTTCATGTCCTCGATCGGCTTTTGCGCGCAGCCGCTCGCCATCGCCGCCTCGGCGACGGCGGACGCGACGACCTCCATCAGCCGTGGGTCGAACGGCGCGGGGATGATGTAGTCGCGGCCGAAGCTGTGGGTCTGGCCGCCGTATGCCGCCGCGACTTCCTCCGGCACCGCCTCACGCGCCAGCTCGGCGAGCGCGTTAGCGGCGGCGATCTTCATCTCGTCGTTGATCGCCGTCGCGCGCACGTCGAGCGCGCCGCGGAAGATGAACGGGAAGCCGAGCACGTTGTTGACCTGGTTGGGGTAGTCGGAGCGGCCGGTCGCGATGATCGCATCGGGCCGCGCTTCGCGAGCATCCGGCGGAGTGATCTCGGGGTCCGGGTTGGCCATCGCGAAGATGATCGGCTCCTTGGCCATCTTGGCGATCATCTCGGGCTTAAGCGCGCCGGCCGCGGACAGGCCGAGGAACACGTCGGCGCCCTCGAGCGCGTCGGTCAGCGTGCGGGCGTCGGTGTCGGCGGCATGGGCCGACTTCCACTGGTCGACATCGCCGCGGCCCTTGTAGATCACGCCCTTGCGGTCGCACATGACGACGTTGTCGCCGCGCACGCCCATCGCCTTGATGAGCTCGGTGCAGGCGATCGCCGCCGCCCCGGCACCGTTGACCACCACCTTGATGTCGGCGAATTTTCGGCCGGTGAGGTAACAGGCGTTGATCAACCCGGCGGCGGTGATGATCGCGGTGCCGTGCTGGTCGTCGTGGAACACCGGGATGTTCATCCGCTCCTTGAGCGCCTGCTCGATGACGAAACAGTCGGGGGCGGCGATGTCCTCGAGGTTGATGCCGCCGAAGCTCGGCTCGAGCAGGGCGACCGCGTCGATGAACTTGTCGCAGTCCTCGGTGTCGACCTCGATGTCGATCGAATCGACGTCGGCGAATCGCTTGAACAGCACCGCCTTGCCTTCCATCACCGGCTTGGCCGCGAGCGCGCCGAGATTGCCGAGGCCGAGGATCGCGGTGCCGTTGGAGATGACCGCGACGAGGTTGCCCTTGGCGGTCAGCTCATAGGCGCGGCCGGGGTCCTCGGCGATCGCCCGCACCGGCACCGCGACTCCGGGCGAGTAAGCGAGGCTGAGGTCGCGCTGGGTCGCCATCGGCTTCGAGGCGATAATTTCGATCTTGCCCGGCCGACCGCGCGCGTGGAAGTCGATCGCTTCGGCTTCCGAGAATTTGACGTTGCTTTCGGACATTCACTCGCTCCTTGCGCGGCGCCTTAGCCAAAGGGTGTGGGAAGAGTCACGCGAAGGGGCTACCACTCGGGCATGGCCCGAGCCGACGAACCGACGCCGATGATGGCGCAATACCGGCGCCTCAAGAACGAGGCCGGTGACGCGCTGCTGTTCTACCGGATGGGCGATTTCTTCGAAATGTTCTTCGACGATGCCCGGGTCGCCGCCCAGTGCCTCGACATTGCGCTGACCAAGCGCGGCGCCAGCGATGGAGAGCCGATCCCGATGTGCGGCGTTCCCGTCCACTCGGCCGAAGCCTATCTCGCCCGGCTGATCCGCGCCGGCCATCGCGTCGCGATCGCCGAGCAGATCGAGAGCCCGGCCGAGGCGCGCAAGGCCCGCGGCTCGAAGGCGCTGGTCGAGCGGGCGATCGTCCGGCTGGTGACCCCCGGGACTCTGACCGAGGAAGCGCTGCTCGAAGCAGGCGCGGCCAACTGGTTGGCGGCGGTCGGACGCGCCGGCGACGATTGGGCGATCGCCGCTGCGGACATTTCCACCGGGCGGTTCGAGCTCGTCGCCTGCGGGCCGGGCGAGCTGGCGGCCGAGCTCGCGCGGCTGTCGCCGGCCGAAACCATTGCCGACGGGTCGATACCAGGTGTGCGGTCGATCGCCGGCAAGGACGGCTTCGACAGCATCGCCGGCGAGCGTGCGCTCAAGAGCCGTTTCGGGCTGGCGACGCTCGACGGGCTCGGCCCGCCGTCGCGCGCGGAGCTGGCCGCCGCCGGCGGGTTGCTCGCCTATCTCGACGCGACCCAGAAGGGCGCGGGAATCCTGCTCGACGCGCCGCGGCGCATCGCGCGGTCGAGCCATGTCGCGATCGACACGGTCACTCGGGAAAGCCTCGAGCTGACCCGCTCCGCTTCGGGCGGGGTCGCCGGAAGCTTGCTGGGCGAGATCGACCGTTGTCGGACCGCGGCCGGCCGCCGGCTGCTCGCCGAGGACATCGCCGCCCCGCTAACCGAACGCGCGGCGATCGAGGCGCGGCTGGGGCTGGTCGCCTGGCTGCACGAGGACGCTTTGCGTCGGGAGCGGGTGCGGGCGGCGTTGAAGGCGATGCCCGATTTCGCCCGCGCGCTGGCCCGGCTGGCGGCGCAGCGCGGCAGCCCGCGCGACCTCGCGCTGCTCCGCGACGGCCTGTCCGCCGCAGCTGCGCTCCAGGCGGAGCTAGCGGCGGAGCCCGACCCGCCCGCGTTGCTCGGATCGCTGTTGCCGCGGCTCGGCGGGCACGGAACGCTGGTCGACAAGTTGCGCCAGGCCCTGGTCGAATCGCCGCCGCTCGACGCGTCCAAAGGCGGCTATATTGCGGAGGGCTATAACGAGGCGCTCGACGCGTTGCGCGCCGCATCGTCGGACGGCCGGCGGGCGATCGCCGCGTTGGAAAGCCGCTACCGCGAATCGACCGGAGTCGCTTCGCTCAAAATCCGCCACAATGCAGTGCTCGGCTATCATATCGAGGTCGCGGCCCGGCACGCCGACCGCCTGATGGCGCCCGATTCGGGCTTCACCCACCGCCAGACGCTGGCCGGGGCGGTCCGCTTCAACTCACCCGACCTCCATGCCGAAGCCGCGCGAGTGGTCGAAGCGGGCGCCTATGCGCTTGCCGCCGAAGCCGCCCACGCCGAAGAGCTGACCGCGCTCGCGGTCGCCTCCGCTGCGGCGATCACCGCGACCGGCGACGCGATCGCGCGCATCGATGTCGCCGCGAGCCACGCCGCGCGCGCCGCCGAGGGCGGCTGGACCCGGCCGCAACTGACCGACGAACCGTGCCTCGAGATCGAGGCCGGCCGCCACCCGGTGGTCGAGCGCGCGCTCGGCACCAGCGGCGAGCAGTTCGTCGCCAACGATCTCGCCATGGGCGAGGCCGACCGCTTGTGGCTGATCACCGGGCCGAACATGGGCGGCAAGTCGACTTTCCTTCGCCAGACGGCATTGATCGCGGTGCTCGCCCAGGCCGGCGGGTTCGTCCCCGCCGCACGCGTTAAGCTCAGCCTTGTCGACCGGCTGTTCAGCCGCGTCGGAGCATCCGACAATCTCGCGCGCGGCCGCTCAACCTTCATGGTCGAAATGGTCGAGACCGCGGCGATCCTCGCCCAGGCGAGCCCGCACAGCCTGGTGATCCTCGACGAGATCGGGCGCGGCACCTCGACCTATGACGGCCTCGCGATTGCCTGGGCGGTGGTCGAGGCGGTGCACGACCAATTGCAGTGCCGGACCCTGTTCGCGACCCATTATCACGAGCTGACGCGCCTTGCGGAACGGCTCGACCGATTGTCCCTCCACCACGTCCGGGCACGCGAATGGAAGGGCGATTTGGTGATGCTCCACGAGGTCGCCGACGGAGCCGCCGACCGCAGCTACGGGATCGCCGTCGCCAAGCTCGCCGGTCTGCCGCCGTCGGTGGTCGCGCGGGCCAAGGCGGTGCTGGCAAAGCTCGAAGCGGGTCGCGACGCCACCGGCGGAATCGCCGCCGGGCTCGACGATCTGCCGCTGTTCGCATCGGCCGAGCCCGAACCCGCCCGCGACGCCCTCGCCGATGCGCTCGCCGGAATCGAGCCCGACGCCTTGTCGCCGCGCGAAGCGCTGGAGGAGCTGTACCGGCTGAAGCGGGTCGCGACCGAGCGGGATCGGGCATGAACGCGATCGCGCCCATCGCCGACCAGCGCGCGGTGATCGACCGGCGGGCGCTTGCCGAGCGCCTCGCCGGAGTGCGGGCGGGCCGGCGCCAGGCCGACCAGGTCACCGCGATCCTTCGCGACGCGCTCGCCGAGGGCCGCTCGGAAATCGCCCGGCGGCTCGCCGACGAGCCGGGCCGCGGCCGCGCCGCCGCTCGCGCCACCGCCTTTCTCCACGACCAGATCGTTCGCCTCGCTTACGATTCCGTCGCTCCCAATGCGGACTCCGTAGCGCTGGTCGGGCTGGGCGGCACCGGGCGCGGCGAGATGGCGCCGTACAGCGACCTCGACCTGATGTTCCTGACCGCCGCCAAACCGTCGCGCGACGATTGCCAGGCGGCCGAAGCGATTCTCCACGTGCTGTGGGACCTGAAGCTCAAGGTCGGCCATTCGCTGCGCTCGGTGAACGAGCTGATCGCGCTGGCGAAGAAGGACGTGACAGTGCGCACGGCGCTGCTCGAGTCGCGGCTTCTATGGGGCGAGGACAAGTTGTTCGACATCGCCATGCGGCGCTTCCGCAAGCAAGTGGTCGCCGGACCCGCGGCCGAGTTCGTTGCCGCCAAGCTCGCCGAGCGCGACGCGCGCCACGTCAAGATGGGCGACAGCCGCTACGTCGTCGAGCCCAACGTCAAGGACGGCAAGGGGGGACTGCGCGACCTCCACACGCTCTACTGGATCGGCAAATATGTCCATGACGTCGAGCGCCCGTCCGACCTCGTCGGCGCGGGACTGCTCACGGCCGCCGAGTTCCAGAGCTTCGAGCGCGCCGAGCGATTCCTGTGGGCGGTGCGCTGCCACCTGCACCTCGCCGCCGGGCGCGCCGAGGAACGGCTCGGCTTCGACCACCAGCGGCACATCGCAAGCGTCATGCATTACGCGGACCGGCCGGGAAAATCGGCCGTCGAGCGCTTCATGCAATTCTACTTTTTGAACGCCAAGACAGTCGGCGACCTGACCGGGCAGTTCCTCGCCCAGCTCGACGAGCAATTGGGCAAGAAGGGCTTTCGCTTCGCGCTGCCGACGATCCGCCGCCGGCCAAAGCGGCTGAACGGCTTCACCCTCGACCGCGGCCGGCTGTCGGTCCCGTCGGACACGTTCTTCCGCGAGGAGCCGGTGCGGCTGCTCGAGCTATTCGCGCTCGCCGCCCGCGAGCGGCTCGAAATCCACCCCAATGCGATGCGCGCCGCCACCCGCGACGCCAAGCTGATCGGCGCCAAGGTGCGCGAGGATGCCCGCGCCAATGCCTTGTTCCTGGCGGTGCTGACCGATGTGAACGCGCCCGACCTGGTGCTGCGCTGGATGAACGAGGCGGGCGTCTTCGGCCGCTTCGTGCCCGACTTCGGCCGCGTCGTCGCGCAGATGCAGTTCGACATGTACCACCACTATACGGTCGACGAGCACTCGATCCGGGCGATCGGGCTATTGGCGGCGATCGAGCGCGGCGAGCTTGCCAAGGACCACCCGCTGTCGACCGCCTTGTTCCGCCAGATCGCGTCGCGGCGCACGCTCTACGTCGCGGTGCTGCTGCACGACATCGCCAAAGGGCGCGGCGGCGACCACAGCGTCATCGGCGCGGACATTGCGCTGAAGCTCGGCCCGCGCTTCGGGCTCGACGCGGCCGAGACCGAGACCGTTTCCTGGCTTGTGCGCCACCACCTGCTGATGTCGGGATACGCGTTCAAGCGCGACCTCGCCGACCCCAAGACGATCGAGGATTTCGTCCACCAGGTGCAAAGCCCGGAGCGGCTGCGGCTGCTGCTGATCCTGACCGTGGTCGACATCCGCGCCGTCGGTCCTGGCGTCTGGACCGAGTGGAAGCGGGTGCTGCTTCGTACCCTGTTCGACTCCGCGGAGGAGCGGCTCCGGCTCGGCCACAAGCAACGCGGGCGAAGCGAGCTGATCGCCGCGCGGCAGAAGGAGCTGGCGAAGATGCTCGGCTGGCGGCCGGCGATCGCGCGGGCCTACGCCAAGCGGCTCCCCGACGCCTACTGGCTCGCCGAGCCGCTCGAGTGGCAGGAAGCAAACGCTCTACAGGTGGCGAAGTCCGAAGCGCGCATCGGCGAGCGCGTGCCGACCGTCGTCGCCGAGAACGACGCCGACAGCAACGCGACCCGGATCAGCGTTTTCACGCCCGACCGCGAAGGCTTGTTCTACCGTATTTGCGCCGGGCTCGCGGCGGCCGGTGCGAACATCATCGACGCGCGCGTCCACACCACCCGCGATGGCATGGCGCTCGATAACCTGCTGGTGCTCGACAGCCAGGGCCGCGCTTATTCGGATCGCCGGCTGCGGGGCCGGCTGGTGCGCTCGGTCGAAACGGCGCTCAACCGAGTGGAGCCGCCGCCGCTGCCTGCGGCCGACGCCGGCGCGTCGCGCGTTTCCGCGTTCCGGGTGGCGCCTTCGGTGGTCATCGCCGAGCGCGCATCGAGCCGGACGACGGTTGTTGAAGTCAATGCGCTGGACCGGATCGCACTGCTTGCCGCGCTGGCGCGCGCGATCCACGGGGGCGGGCATCGCATTCACTCGGCCCACATCGCGACCTATGGCGAGCGCGCGGTCGACGTCTTCTATTTGACCCGGGCGGACGGCAAGAAGCTCAGCGGCGAAGAAAGCGAGCGACTGCGCGCGGCCTTGCTCGACGCCGCGCGCGACGAAGGCGACGCGAGGACGGCCTAGCCAAAGAAAGAGGCCCCGCCGTCGCCGGCGAGGCCCCTTCCCGAACTAATTCCGCCGAAAGCGGTCAGCCGCGCTCGGGCTCGGGCGCAGGCGGCGGCGGCGGCGGAGGCGGCAGCGGGCACATGTCCGTCGCCAGGATCACCGAGCCGTCCGCGCAGGTCTGCGTTGCCGGAGGCGGAGGAGGCGGCGGGGGCGGCGGGGGCGGCGGCTCGACGTAAGCAGGTCCGGACGCCCGGCTTGGGCCGAATTTCGCCCGCAACGTCAGGCCGTACGTGCGCGGTTCGGCCAGGAACTGCGAGAAGAGCTGGCGGCTGCCCGGATATTGCGGGTCGATGAACGGCGCGAAGGTGAAGCCGGGCGCAAACGGCGGGGTTGTCGAACCGCCCGCCTGGAACGGGGTGTTGAACGCGACCTGCGAATAATTCTTATTGAACAGGTTTTGCCCCCATAGCTCGACCGACCAGCTATCGTCCGGCCCGCTGACGCCGACCCGGCCGTTGACCACTGTGAAGCGGTCCTGCTCCTTTTGCGGGAACAGGTCGGAACCGGTGTTGTAGCCGCCGCTCATGCGCGCATCGACGTAGAACAGTCCGGTCAGGCCGGAATTGCCGATCTGCGGAGTCCAGGCCAGCGCGCCGGTCACGACGGTTTCTGGAGCGTTCGAGATGTTGTCGCCCGGAAGCATGCGAAGCGCGGGGCTCAACGGAGTGCCCTCGTCGTCGCCGACCAAATTCTTGCGATACTTGGTCTGCGCGTAGGTCAAGCCAAGGTTGAGCCTGAGGTCGCGCATCGGGATGAAAGTCGCCTCGAGCTCGACGCCTTGCGAACGCACGCCCCAACCCACGTCGCCCTCGTCGCAGCGGCCGGTGTCGGCAGCCGGGTTGAGATTGAATGCGGCCCCGGGCAGTACCGACGGGGGAATGAAATTGGGCGAGCCGGGGTTGCTGCTCTGGTCGCGATCCGCGCCGCCGAGGTCCGACTCACACCCGTTGATGTTCTGGACAATGAAGACGGTGCCGTCGAACGTGTTCAGCTGGAAGTTCGTGAACTGCTGGCGGAACAAGGCGACGTTGAAGATGAATCCGCGCCGCCCGAATTTGGCGCCGAGCTCGAACGCGTCGACGATCTCGGGGTCGAACTGGAGCCTGCCGACCAGCGCCTGGGCGCCGCCCGGAACCAGAGAGAAGGGCAGCGCCGGCGACTTGAGGGCCGAACGGTCGAGGTTGAATCCGCCCGCCTTATAACCCCGCGAATAGCTGCCGTAGAGCAGCAGGTCGTTGGTGGGCTTGTACGAGAGCACGCCGGTGCCGGTGAACTCGCTCTCCTTGCGCTCATCTTCGATCGATACGCCGTTGAGCTCGGCCGTCGAATTGCCCTGGCACGACAGGCCGAGAATGGCTTGTGAGACGGTAAACAAGCCGCCCGTCTGGAACGCGGGACTGGCCGGGTTGACGAACGCGCCGAGCAGCGCCTGGTTGGCGGGGCAGACCGTATTGTTATTGCCGAAGGTCGCGTCGAACTTCTTGCGCTCGTTGGTGTAGCGAAGCCCGATGGTCGCATCGAACTGCGGGGTGATGTGGAAGATGTTGTGGGTGAACAGCGCCCAGTTGCGGCTGTTCTGTTTGTAGGTGTCCCGCGTCGTGCCGAGACCGTCGAGGTCCTCGAGGTTCTCGAAGGCCTGATAAACCAGCGGTGACGCCGGTCCGAACAGGGCCGGTCGCAGGCCGATTGGCAGTGCGCCGACGGACTGGCAGGTGCGCGTGCCAGGAGAATATAGCGCGGACAGGCCGCCCGGCGAGACGATCCGGCAGCTCGCGAAGCGGCCGTACTCGTTGCCGAACTTGAGATCGTCCGTGAGCCTGAGGTCTTCGTCCGCGAAATAGGCGCCGACGAGCCAGTCGAGCCGGTCGGCGAACGCATTGCCCTGGAGCCTCAGCTCCTGGCTGAACGTCTTGAACCGGCGCCCGACATCGTCCGTGCGATAGAGGATGTCGACACTGCTGTAGTCGAGGTCGCCGCCTTGGCTGGCGTCATAATAGCGGTAGGCGGTGATCGACGTCAGCGTGCCGAAATCGAAGTCGTAGTCGGCCTGTCCTGAAAGGCCCCAATCCTTCGTCTCGCCGCCGTAGCCGCGGCCCGGAGTAACGGACAAAGTGCGGTCGTAGCCGGAGTGCAGCGCATCGAGGTCTTGCCCGAGGTCGCGCAGGACGTTGACGATATTGTTGCCGGAGTCGTTCGTCCGCGCCGGAGCCGAGCCCGGCTGAATCAGCGGGTTGGCCGGTTCGTTGAGGTTGCCGATATTCGAGTTGACCGAGTTGTCGACGTAGATCGCGCCGCAGCAACGCTCCTTCCGGGTGGTGTAGTCGGCGATGAGGCGGATCGTCAGATCCTGGTTCGGTTCGAACAGCAGCTGGCCGCGGGTGAAGAAGCGATTGCGATTGTTGACCGTGGTGTCGTTCGCCGGATCATCATAAAACCCATCGCGCCTGACGTAGACCGCGTCGATGCGGGCGGCGACGGTATCCGAAAGCCCGGCGGTCAACCCGCCGGCGACCCGGCGCAGGTCGTAATTGCCGATGGTCAGTTCGCCGGTGGCTTCGGTTTCGTACGACGGCCGCTTCGAAATAATGTTGATCAGGCCGGCCGACGCGTTGCGGCCGAACAAGGTGCCCTGCGGGCCCCGCAGCACCTCGACTCGGTCGATCTCGCCAAGCTCGTTGAGGCCGATGCCGGATCGCGAGCGATAGACGCCATCGACGAACACCGCGACCGAGCTTTCGAGGCCCGGGTTGTCGCCGACGGTGCCGATGCCGCGGATGCGGGCGGAGCCATTCGCCTCGCTGCCGGTCGACGAGACCAGCAGGGAAGGAGCGAGCTGATTGAGTTGGCGGATGTCGGTCGCGCCGGAATTCTCCATCGCGTCGCCGCTGACCGCGGTCACCGCGATCGGCACGTCCTGAAGAATTTGCCTGCGCCCCTGCGCAGTGATGACGATCTCGTCGGATTGGGTTTCGGCCAATGCCTGCGACTCGGGTTCGACCGCCGCTTGCTCGGTCGCCGATGCCTGGCTTGGCTCTGGAGTTTGGTCGGTATCCGTCTCTTGAGCTTGGACCGGAGCTGCAAGAGCAAACAGGCCGGCTGACAGCAGCCATGTGGATTTGCGCACCATTTTCGACTCTCCCCAGAGTGATGCGGTGGGAAGCTAAGCCAGTCGCGACTGCAAAGGAAGCGAAGGTCGTTGTTTCGTCACGACAATGACGCACGATTGCTGCACATTTGCAACAATCGTTCGGATTTTTGCTGATTTCCGTAGCGGAAGATGCGCTTGGCCGTTTTGCCTATTTCGGGGCCAGCACCATCAGCATTTGGCGGCCCTCCATGCGCGGGTGTGCTTCGACCTTGGCCAATTCCGCGGTTTGTTCCTGGACTCGGCGAAGCACCGCCATGCCCAGTTCGCCGTGGGCCATCTCGCGGCCGCGGAAGCGCATCGTCACCTTGACCTTGTCGCCGTCCTCGAGGAACTCGAAGACCTTCTTCATCTTCGTGTCATAATCGTGGTCGTCGATATTGGGACGCATCTTGATCTCCTTGATCTCCTGCGTCTTCTGCTTCTTGCGCTGTTCGTTGGCCTTTTTCTGGGCCTCGTATTTGTAGCGGCCGATATCGAGATACTTGGCGACCGGCGGGTCGGCGTTGGGCGAGATCTCGACCAGGTCGAGGCCGACTTCGGCGGCCTGCTCGATCGCTTCGCGGGTATACATCACCCCGAGGTTTTCGCCGTTTTCGTCGATCACCCGGACCTTCGGGGCGACGATGAACTCGTTGTAGCGGGGGCCGGTAAAGGTCGGCGTCGACTGCGGGCGGCGCGGATAGGGCGGGGGTATAGCTTAGTCTCCAATTGGTGTTCGAGTTCGCCGAGTTAGGCGGTTGCAGCCAAGTTGGGAAGGCTTCGCACCCAACTCCGAGTCGATTTTGCATCCACCTGTGGCGATGCCGCGTCGGACTTTGGGCGGTGACTCACGGGGCTAAGTCCGGCGGCACCGTTTCCCTGGCGATCATCGCGACCGCTTCGTCGAGACTCATCATCTGCTGGCGATCTTCCGAACCCAGCCGGCGCAGGGCGATCGTCCCCTCGTCGGCCTCACGCTTGCCGACAACCAGCAGCAGCGGAACCTTGGCGAGGCTGTGCTCGCGCACCTTGTAGTTGATCTTCTCGTTGCGCAGGTCGGTCTCGACCCGGATACCCGCCGCGGCCAGCTTCGCCGCGACGTCGTGCGCATATCCATCGGCGTCCGAGACGATCGTCGCCACCACCGCCTGGACCGGCGCCAGCCACAGCGGGAACTTGCCCGCGTGATGCTCGATGAGGATGCCGATGAAACGCTCGAAGGTGCCAATGATCGCGCGGTGCAGCATCACCGGGCGGTGCTTGGCCCCGTCCTCACCGATATAGGTCGCGTCGAGCCGCTCGGGCAGCACGGTGTCGGTCTGCATGGTGCCGACCTGCCAAGTGCGGCCGATTGCGTCGGTCAAATGAAACTCGAGCTTAGGCGCGTAGAAAGCGCCCTCGCCGGGCAGCTCCTCCCAGCCGAACTCGGGCGTGTCGCGGCCGGCCGCGGCGACCGCGTCGCGCAGGCTCTGCTCGGCCCAGTCCCACATTGCGTCGCTGCCGAAGCGCTGGTCGGGCCGAAGCGCGAGTTTGATCGCATAATTTTCGAAGCCGAGGTCGCGGTAGACGCTGTCGAGCAGGTCGCAAAAGTCCCTGATCTCGTCGATCAGCTGGTCCTCGCGGCAAAAGATATGGGCGTCGTCCTGGGTGAATTGGCGGACGCGCAAAATGCCGTGCAGCGCGCCGTGCGGTTCGTTGCGGTGGCAGCAGCCGAACTCGGCCAGCCTGAGCGGCAAGTCGCGATAGCTGGTGATGCCCTGCTTGAAGACCAGCACGTGGGCCGGGCAGTTCATCGGCTTCAACGCCATCAAATCGGCGTCGCCCGAGACGATCGGCGCGTCGTCCTCGGCGTCGTCTTCGGGTACGTGCGGGATCTCGTCGGGGACGACGAACATGTTCTCGCGATACTTGCCCCAGTGGCCGCTCTTCTCCCACTGACGGGCGTCCATCAGTTGCGGAGTCTTGATCTCGAGGTACCCGGCCGCGTCGAGCCGGCGGCGAATATAGGCCTCGAGCTCGCGCCATACGCGGTAGCCCTTGGGGTGCCAGAACACCGATCCATGCGCCTCGGCCTGCAGGTGGAACAGGTCCATCTCCTGGCCGATTTTGCGGTGGTCGCGCTTGCCCGCTTCCTCGAGCCGGACGAGATAGGCGTCGAGCTGCTTCTTGTTGAGCCAGGCGGTGCCGTAAATCCGGCTCAGCATCGGGTTCCTGGGGTCGCCGCGCCAGTAAGCGCCGGACACCCGGGTGAGCTTGAACGACTGCGGGTCGAGCTTGCCGGTCGAGGCGAGATGCGGGCCGCGGCACAGGTCCATCCAGGCGCTTTCGCCCTGGCCGGAGCGGTACATGGTGATCGGCTCGCCCTCCGGCAGCTCCAGCACCCATTCGGCCTTGAACGCCTCGCCGCTCGCCTCGAAGAAATCGCGCGCCCGGTCGCGGTTCCAGACCTCGCGGACCAGCGGCTCGTCGCGGGCGATGACGCGCCGCATCTCCTCCTCGATGGCCGGGAGGTCTTCCTCGGTGAACGGGCCGCGGCCGGGCGCCGGCGCGAAATCGTAGTAGAAGCCGTCCTCGGTCGCCGGGCCGAATGTGATCTGGGTGCCTGGGAATAGGTTCTGCACCGCCTCGGCGAGTACGTGGGCGAAATCGTGGCGGACCAGCTCGAGCGCGTCCTTCTCGTCGCGCGAAGTGACCAGCGCAAGGCTCGCGTCGCTCTCGAACGGCCGATTGAGGTCGCGCAATTCACCGTCGATCCTGGCGGCGAGCGCGGCCTTGGCCAGCCCCGGCCCGATCGCCGCGGCGACGTCGGCCGGGGTCGAGCCCTCCGGCACTTCCCGAACCGAGCCGTCGGGAAGCGAGATTTTGAACGTCTTCGTCATGCGACGCGGCGTGTAGCCGCGCCCGGCGGCCGCCTCAACCGGATTACGGCGGTGCAGGAAAGTAAAACAAACTTGACATCCGTCTTTTACAATTGCAAAGCTTCCTTTACAAACAGCAAAGGAAGCTAGACATGAACCCCTCCCCCGCCCATCGTCGCTACGTATGGCGAGTCGCCGCCGCCATGAGCGGCTATCTGCTGACCTTGTTCGCCGCCGAGTATCTGATCGACCAGCAAGGGCTGGCAGGGCCGGCGGCATGGCTGGTCGCGCTGCTTCCGGGCCTGTGCGTGGCCGCGGTCTTCTGGGCGCTCGGGCGGCTGCTGATTGAAGAGAAAGACGAGTATCTGCGCAGCCTGATGGTCCGGCAGATGCTGATCGCCAGCGGCATCACCCTGACCGCCGCGACGATCTACGGCTTCCTCGAGAACTACCGCCTGGTCGGCCACATCGATGCTTTCTACGTAGCGGTGCTGTTCTTTTTCGGCCTCGGGGTCGGAGCAGTCGTCAACAAGCTTGCGGCCGGCGACGCGAGCTGCTGATGGAAAACCGCCTGAAAGTGCTCCGCGCCGAACGAGACTGGAGCCAGAGCGACCTGGCCGACAAGCTCGAGGTGTCGCGGCAGAGCGTCAACGCAATCGAGACCGGCCGCTACGACCCGTCCCTGCCGCTCGCCTTTCGCATCGCCGAGCTATTCGGCCTGCCAATCGAGGAAATCTTCGTCTCGCCCGCGCGCCGCAGCTCGAAGGCGATCTAGTTCCGGCCCGCATGGCGAAATCGAAGTGTCGCTTGCCAAGCGCCCCGACACACCGCACCTATGACGCCGCTCGGGGGAAGGCACAATTCAATGGATACTGTACAGTCGTGGGCCGAAGCGCCCGGATCGTCGCACGCGGTCGAGTTCACGGGCAATTGGAAAGAATACCTTCCGATTGCCCTCACCAACCTAATTCTCACCATCGTCACGCTCGGCATCTTCCGCTTTTGGGCCAAGGCCCGAGAGCGCCGTTACCTCTGGAGTCGGAGTCGCTTGATCGGCGATCGGCTAGAGTGGACCGGCACGGGCAGCGAAATGTTCATCGGTTTTCTGATCGCGATGGGCGTGCTCGTCGGGAGTGTGGCATTTCTGTTCGGAGGAGCGGTGCTTCTGGGCGACTGGTTCATGGTGATGGGACTCATCGCCTTTTACGTCTTCATTCTGTGGGCCGTGGGCTTCGCGCGGTTCCGGGCATTGCGCTACCGACTGTCGCGCACCTACTGGCGAGGCATACGTGGCGGCAGCGACGACAATGGTGTCAGCTACGGTTGGACCGCACTGGGCAACAACTTCCTGGCCATCCTGACACTCGGCATCCTGACGCCGCGCGCGATCGCCAGAAATTGGAACGACCGGATGCGCAAAATGTCATTCGGTCCGCACATGCTCGATAGCAATGTCGATACCGTCGGGCTGCAATGGCGGTGGATGATGCTTTACGCAGTCTATGCCGGATTCATCGCCGTCCTAGCCTTCACCGCAACCGAGCCTGCAACTGGCGAACCCGAAATTGACTTGCTGGGCTTTGGCGCGGTGCTCTTGCTGATGTTGGCGCTCGCTCTGGTCATGATCAGCTTCTGGGCGCTGTTCTACAACAAGGCCGCTGGCACTTTCAGAATGGGTGAGCTGTCCGCCGACTTTGATGTGTCGGCGCTTGAGTGGCTGAAATTTTACGCCAAAGTTGTCGGTCTCACCATCGTCACTTTCGGCCTCGGCCTGATCATGTGGGGCTATTGGCGCTGGGAGTTCGTGATGGACCGGCTGGAACTGCACGGCGAGGTCAACCTCGACACATTGACTCAGTCGACCACGACGGTGCCCAAGGAAGCCGAGGGGTTCGCCGACGCATTCGACATTGGCGCAATCTGAATGGTGCAGCGCGGCCTCTGGTACGACGGCAAGGTCGCGCTTCATCATGAGATTAGGATTCGCGCCAATGAAGCGGGCTGGGAGCTAGTTGAAGGTGACCGTGTCATCGACCGCGTCGACCTTGCCGATCTCCGCAGGGTCGACAGCGGAGGGGATCAGATCCGACTGGCCCATCGCAGTCGCGAGGGCTGGCGGCTAGAGTTCCTGCCGCCGCTCGATCGCCAACTGGTCGCGCACCTTGCGAAGCCAAGCTTCAACGGCGCCACGCGAGCGAGCATCGGCCTTGCCGGTGTCTTTTTCCTGCTTTGCCTGTCGGTGCTGCTGGTTGTCGCGTTCCCCGAAAGGTTCGCGCGCCATGTCCCAATGAGCCTTGAAAAGAGCGTCGGCAATCCGATCGCACTGGCACTGGACCAGCGAAGCTGCGCCGGCTCACAAGCCATGATGGATCGGCTTGTCGATCGGCTCGACCCGATGGCCCGCAACGATGGAATCGACGTCCGGCTCGTCGACATCGATCAAATGAACGCTGTCGCCATTCCTGGTAATCACATCTTCATTTTCCGGGGGCTGGTCGACAGCTCGGCCGATGTCGATGCGCTGGCGGGAGTTCTGGCCCATGAGTTGGCGCATGTGAGGCGGAGGCACGTTGCGGCCGGGATGGTGCGCGCTCTCGGCCTCGATCTCGTGGTAACTACTCTCGGCGGCGGTACCATCGCATCGACAGCGAACAATCTCGTTCGAATGCGCTACTCGCGTGTTGCCGAGGCCGAGGCCGACTCCGATGCGATCGCCATGCTGAGGCGCGCCGGAATCTCGCCATTGCCAACAGCCAAACTATTTTACGAGCTGAGCGAGGAGCAAGCCGACACGGGCGCTCTCAGCTCAGAGTTCCTCTACAGCCATCCTTTAAGTAGCGGCCGAGCGCAGAGGTTCGAGCGCGCACACAACAATCAGGCTTCATACCGCCCGGCGCTCAACAGTGTCGAGTTCGCGGCGCTCAAGTCGGCGTGCGAGAGCGAGGAAGAAGGCGAGTAGCGCCAGGCCGCGGCGCCTCAGCTCGCCAGCGCCGCCTCGATCAGCGCCTCGGCGCGCGTGAACAGCTGGGTGTCGACGATTGCCCCCGACGCGGCCGCATTCTCGCGCACTTGCTCGGGCCGCGATGCGCCGATGATCGCGGAGGCGACATTGGGCTCGCGCAGCACCCAGGCGAGCGCGAACTGCGGCAGGCTCAGCCCCGCTTCCTCGGCGATCGGCTTGAGCTGCTGCACGGCGCGCAGGAGCCGTGGCTGCATCAGCCGATCCATCCAGCCGCCCATCACGTCGTCGGCGGCGCGGGTCCCCGGCGGCGGCGGCTTGTCGGGATCATATTTGCCGGTCAGCACGCCCTGGCCGAGCGGCGACCAGACAATCTGCGATATGCCGTTGGCGGCGCATAGCGGGATCACGTCCTCTTCAGGCTCCCGCCACAGCAGCGAATATTGCGGCTGACTGGAGACGAACTTTGCAATTCCGGTCATCTCCAGCGCGGCCTGGATCCGCTCGGCCGGCCATTCCGAAAAGCCGATATAGCGCACCTTGCCGCTGTCGACCGCGCGAGTCAGCGCCGCCATCGTCTCCTCGAGCGGCGTGTCCGAGTCGTAGCGGTGGCACTGGTAGAGATCGATGACGTCGACCTGGAGCCGCCGCAGCGATGCGTCGAGCTGCTTTTCGACCTGGCCTCGCGACAGACCGCGATCCTCGTCGCTCATCGGGAAGAAGAGCTTGGTCGCAAGGACGTAGCTATCGCGCGGGCGGCCTTTCAGCGCTTGCCCGAGGAAGGTCTCGGCGGCGCCGCGGCCATAAACATTGGCGGTGTCGACGAAATTGATGCCGGCATCGAACGCGGCGTCGAGGCAGGCTCGAGCGGCGTCGGCCTCGACGCCGACGCCATAGGTCAGCCACGAGCCGAGCGAGATTTCCGAAACTTCGAGCTCGCTGTCGCCGAGCTTGCGATATTGCATGGCCGCCTCCTCGCCGAACGTTCAACCGGTGCGACGCGGGCGCGTTCCCGGTGATGTACTGGAGACACAAAAAATCCCGGGCGAAGCCGAAGCTCCACCCGGGAAGTTTTGAACGCGCCTCGGTTGCCCGGAGCGTCCGCTGGTCAGGGTAGCCGCAATGCCGTGCTTCGCGGCTTATCCCTTAGCCGCGCTCTGGCTCCGGCAGCGGCGGCGGCGGCGGAGGCGGCGGCAGCGGACACATGTCCGTCACCAGGATCACCGAACCGTCCGCGCAAGTCTGCGTCTGCGGTGCGACTTCCACCGGTGCCGGCGGCGGGGGCGGCGGCGGCGGCGGCGGTGGCGGCGGCGGCGCGAAGTTGAAGATCAAACTCGCGAGCAGGCTGTGCGAGCTGAAACGCGAACTCAGGCCTGCGTTGAACACGTCCCCGTCAACGGCAAAGTCGTCGTTATAATTGAGCTTGCCGGTGCGGAAGTAGCGATATTTGAGGCCGAGATCGATCGACTCCGACATCGCCGTACGAACGCCGGCAATCGCCTGGTACGCCCAGGCGGAATCGGTTTCACCGAGCGCTTTGACCCGCGCGCGGCCGAAACCGCCGCCGACATAGGCGCCGAAGTTCGAGTCGCCGAAGTCGAGCAGGCCGTTGCCCATCAGGGACCAAACGGAAACCCTTTCACTGACATCGAAATCATCTTCCGTAACCGGTCCGCCGACCTCGTCTTCGATGGCGTCGAGCAGGACAGGATCGACCTCGATCTCGTCAGCTTTGGTGCGCTTGTAGCCAAGCTCCGCTTCCAGCCGGAACATGCCGAAGTCGTAGCCGCCGATGACGTCGACATCCCATCCCCTCTCGTAGTCGATTGAGAAGGCATTATCAAAAACGTCGACACCGTCGATGGCAACGTCAACATCGCTATCGCGAGGGAGCAACAGGCCCCCTTCGAATCCAATATAACCGCCATTGTCGGCAGCGACCGCCGGTGTGGCGATCGCGGCCGTGGCAACGGCCGCTAGTAAGTACTTACGCATGTGATTTACCTCTTGTGAGCGCTTGATTTGCGCCACCCCAACCGCTTGACCAGTTTAAAGTTTCAGCCCGGGAAAGGGATTTTAGAGATTGCTGGAACAACTGATGTATAAAGGACACACTTCCCTTGCGCGGCGATTCCGGACCAGGATTTTATCTCTTCGGAAGGCGTGGAAAGAACGGAATTTGGTGAATGGGCGATAGCCGGCCGGGCGTAGACTATCTGGATTGGGAAAGCGGCCGCCTCGCCTACCGATTGCGATCGGGCTCCAGTCCGGCGCTGCTGTTCCTGCCCGGCTATGCGTCGGACATGGACGGGACCAAGGCCCTGGCGCTCGACGCATTCGCCGCGCGCCGCGGAACCGCGATGCTGCGGTTCGACTATTCGGGCACCGGCGCCTCGAGCGGCCGCTTCGAGGATGGCACCCTGGCGGGCTGGCTGGATCAGGCGTTGGCGATGGTCGATCGGTTGGTCGATGGCCCCGTCGTGTTGGTCGGCTCCTCGATGGGCGGCTGGATCGCGCTGCACCTTGCCCTCAGGCGGCCCGACCGGGTCGCGGCCGTGGTCGGGATCGCGGCGGCGCCCGACTTCACCGACTGGGGCTACGACTCCGAGCACAAGGCCCAGCTGCTGCGCGACGGAAGGGTACTGCGGCCCAATCCCTACGGTGGAGAGCCGCAGCTGACGACCGCCGCTTTCTGGAGATCGGGCGAAAAGCTCCGGCTGCTCGACGCTCCGATCGCCGTCGATTGCCCGGTGCGCCTGATCCACGGCGACGCCGATCGCGAAGTGCCACTGGCGATTGCGACGAGACTGATGAGCCAGCTGCGTTCAGCCGATGTCCAGCTCAATATCCTAAAGGGCGGCGGCCATCGGCTGTCGGAGCCCCGCGAGATCGAGGCGATCGTGCGGACCGTCGCCCCTTTACTGGAGCCCGCACCATGATCCTGTTCGCCGCAGCCATCGCCGTCGCTGCAGCCGCGCCTGCGCAATGCCCCGACGTCGTCACTCCCGAAGCCTTCGTCTGCCGGGCGGTCACCGCCAGCGATGGCGGCAAGCACGATGCCGCGGCGGCGGCGTTCGAGCAGGCGGCGCTGGCGACCGCGGACGGCGATCCCGCCAAGGCGCGGATGCTCGCCGCGGCCGGTAACATGTGGATCTCCGCTGGTCAGCCGGGCAAGGCAGCGCTGGCCCTTGACCGCGCGCTCGCCGGACCGGGTCTCCAGGCCGAGCAGCGCGGCGAGGCGCTACTCGACCGCGCCCGCGCGGCCGAGAGCCAGAACGACCTCAAGACCGCCCGCGCCAAGGTCAACGAAGCCGCGGCGACGATCTCCGAGGACCCCTTCTATTGGTACTTCTCGGCGGCGCTGGCGATCCGCGAGCTCGACAAGGCGACGGCGCAAAGCGCGATCAACCGTGCGCTCAGCCTGGCGCCATCCGACCCGACCATCCTGTTCGAGGCCGGCCATGTCGCGGTGTTCGCCGGCGACGAAGCGAAAGCCCGCGCCTACTGGAGCCAGGCGAGCCAGTTCGATCCGCAGGGTAAGATCGGCAAGGCGGCGCGCGAGGCGCTGGCGCTGCTGTCGGCACCCGTGACGCAGGAGGCTCCGCTCGCTAAAGGCAATTGATGCGCTTTCTTCATGCGATGCTGCGGGTGTCGGACCCGGAGGCGGCGATCCGCTTCTTCGGGCTGCTGGGCCTCGAGGAGCGCCGCCGACACGATGCCCCTCAGGGCCGCTATACGCTGATTTTCCTCGGCGTTCCGGGGGACATGGGCGGCGAGATCGAGCTTACCCATAATTGGGACGAGAGCGGCTATCCGGGAGGCCGCAATTTCGGCCATCTCGCCTACGAGGTCGACGATATCTACGCCTCGTGCCAACGGCTGCTCGACGCCGGCGTCGCCATCAACCGGCCGCCGCGCGACGGGCGCATGGCCTTCGTCCGCTCGCCCGACGGGATCTCGGTCGAGCTGCTCCAGAAGGGCGATGCGCTGGCCCCGGCCGAGCCGTGGGCGTCGCTGCCCAACCACGGCGAATGGTGATGCTCGAAGTCTTACCCGTCCCGGCTTTCACCGACAATTACATCTGGATGGTGCACGATGCCGACAGCGGCGAGACGGCAGTGGTCGATCCCGGCGACGCGGCCCCCGCGCTGGCCGAAGCCGAGCGCCGCGGCTGGGCCATTACGCAAGTGTGGAACACCCACTGGCACCCCGATCACACCGGCGGCAATGGCGCGATCAAGACGGCGACGGGGTGTACGGTCTCAGGACCGGCGGCCGAATCGATCGGGTCGCGCGACGTCGCCCTCAAGGAGGGTGATCCCTTGCGCATCGGCAGCTACAGCGGCCAGGTCATCGAGATCCCCGGGCACACGCTCGGCCATATCGCCCTCCACTTCGGTGAAGCGCGCATGGCGTTCGTCGGCGACACCTTGTTCGCGATGGGTTGCGGGCGGCTGTTCGAGGGAACGGCAGAGCAGTTGCACACGTCGCTGCAGCGGCTTGTGGCGCTGCCGGACGACACCGAACTTTACTGCGGGCACGAATACACGCTCGCCAACGCCCAATTCGCGGTTCACGCCGAGCCCGACAATGCCGCGATCGCCGAGCGGCTGGAACGCGTGCGGCAAATGCGCGCAGACAGGCGGATCACGCTTCCGACCAGCGTCGCGGAGGAACGGGCCACCAACCCGTTCGTTCGAGTTTCGGACTGGCAACAATTTGCGCGGCTACGGACCGAAAAAGACAGCTTCCGTTAAGCTACGCGAGCGCTGGTATACGACCACGCAACATCACAGGAGGTTTGCGATGCGTAGCGTGTCTCTCGTTATCCTGACGCTGGCGCTAGGCGCTTGCTCGACGACCCCGCAGCCGATGGGCCGCAGCGCCGAAGCCGACGCCCATCTCCAGGAGCTGATCGCCGGCAAAGTCCCGGGGCAGGGTCGTGCGTGCCTCCCCCATTACCGTGCCAACAACATGGTGGTGATCGACGACAATACCGTTGTCTTCGATAGCGGCAGGACGGTTTACCGCAACGACTTCCAGGGCGGGGCATGCTCGCGCCTCGGCAGCGGCTTCTACGCGATGCTCACCAAGACCTCCGGCGGAACGGGCCTGTGCCGCGGCGATATCGCCCAAGTGGTCGACACGACCACCGGGATAACCGTCGGCAGCTGCGTTCTGGGCGACTTCGTTCCTTACACAACGCCCCGCGGCTAAGAGGCTTCAGGCCTGTTTTTTGTAGAGCGCGTCGAGCCGTTCGCCGTACGCGCCCTTGAGCACGTGCCGGCGGATTTTCATTGACGGGGTCAGCTGCTCGTTCTCGATCGTAAACGGGCCATCGGCAACGATGAAGCGGCGGACCCGCTCGACGATCGACAGCTCGGCATTAACCCGGTCGACCGCCGCTCCGAGCCGTTGCTGTAGGTCGGGCGCGGCTTCGATCTCGGGATCGGGGACCAGTAGCGCGACCAGGTGCGGGCGGCGGTCGCCATGGACCATCGCCTGGGCGATCTCGGCCTGCAGGGTTAGCATGCCCTCGACCCGCTGCGGCGAGACGTTGTCGCCCTTGTCGTTGACGATCAAATCCTTCTTGCGGTCGGTGATGACGATCCGGCCGTTGTCGTCGAGGTAGCCGACGTCGCCGGTCGCCAGCCAGGTGCCTGTGCCGTCGCTGGTGTCTTTCAGCACCCGCGCCGTCTCGTCGGGGTTGCGCCAATAGCCGTGCATGACGAGCTCGCCGCGGACCATGATTTCGCCGTCGTCGGCGATTCGCACTTCGGCGTCCTTCACCGGCGGGCCGACGGTGTCCATGCGAATGCCGGCCCTGGGCCGGTTGCAGCTGATCACGGGGCCCGCTTCAGTCTGTCCGTAGCCTTGAAGAATCGTCAGCCCGAGCGAGTGGAAGAACAGCCCGACCTCGGGGTTGAGCGGGGCGCCGCCCGCGACCATGGCCTTGATCCGCCCGCCGAACTTGCGGCGGACCTTGCGCCGTAGCGTCACCGACAGGAAGCCGTCCATCGGCAGGTCCCACGGCTTGGATTTGCCTTGATAGCGCTCGGACCCGATCGCCAGCGCACGCTTGAGCAGATATTCGGACAGGCCGCCCTGCTTGATGCTCTTGAGGATCCGCGCCCGAAGCATCTCGAACAGCCGCGGCACGACGACCATGATCGTCGGCCGGACTTCCTCGATGTTGGCAGCGAGCTTCTCGAGGCTCTCGGCGTAATAGATCTGCGCCCCAAGCGCGGTCGGAAAATGTTGGCCGCCGGTGTGCTCGTAGGCGTGGCTCGCGGGCAGGAACGAGAGGAACAGCTCGTCACCCCAGCCGAAGTCCTCCGAAATGATGTCGGCGCAGCCGGCGACGTTGGCGAGGATCGCGCCGTGATGCTGCCGGACTCCGCGCGGCGCGCCGCCGGTGCCGCTGGTGTAGATGATGCACGCCAAATCCGCGCGCCCGACCGGCAGCAGGCGCCGCTCTAGCGCCGTTGTGTCCGGCTCGCCGGCGATCATGTCCGCCCACGAATGGTAGCGAAAATCGTCGATCGCCTGGCCGGTGCTGATCGCTTCGATGCCGATGACATGGTGGCATTGCGACGAGAACAGCACCGCCGGAATCAGCCCCTGCGCCAGCTTCTGGTTGGAGACGACGACCGCCTTGGCTCCGGAATCGCCGAGGATGTGCGTATGATCGCGGGTCGTGTTGGTGATGTAGGTCGGGACCGTGACGCAGCCGGCGGCCATGATGCCGAGGTCGGCGATCAGCCATTCCGGGCGGTTCTCGCTGACTAGCATCACCCGGTCGCCGGGATCGAGCCCGATCCTCGCCAGGCTTTCGGCGAGCGCGGCGACCTGCCGGGCCGCTTCGCTCCAGCTGATCGAGCGCCACGCGCCGTCGCGCTTGGCCCACAGGAACGGACTGTCGCCCTTCTCGCCCGCGCGCGTCAGGAACATCGTCACGAGGTTTGGGAAAAATTCGAGCTGCCGAGCCATCCGCCCTCCCTTGCCGGACGCTGCTTCTAGCCGATAGCGGAGCAATCGCCAGCGTTCCTCGTTCGACGCTGCGTGGACCACCCGCGGAGGTTGCGCTAGGCGCTCGGCATGCATTGGTTGAAAACGTTCGTCACCGCCGCATTGTCGGCGGCGCTCGCCGCCTGCGCGGCCGGGAGCTTAGCGCAACCGGCCATGCCACCCCCGCTGGCTCAGCCGTTCGTGGTCGCCGCCAACCCCCACGCGGCGCGAGCCGGTCTTGAAGTGCTTCGGCGCGGCGGCACCGCTGTCGACGCCGCCGTCGCCATCGAATCGATGCTCTCGCTCGTCGAGCCGCAAAGCTCGGGCATCGGCGGCGGTGCTTTCCTGACCTATTACGATGCCTCCGACCGCTCGGTGATCGTCTATGACGGCCGGGAAGTCGCGCCGGCACAGGCCAGCCAATCGATGTTTCTCAAGGCCGACGGAACGCCGCTGCCGTTTCGCGAGGCGGTCTTAAGCGGTCGCGCCACCGGCGTTCCGGGCGTCGTCCGAATGCTCGCGCTCGCCCATCGCGAGCACGGCGCGCTGCCTTGGCGCAGCCTGTTCGGCGACGCCCAGCGGACCGCGGAGACAGGCTTCATCGTCAGCCCCCGCCTGGCGCGCTTCATCAACAGCAAGGCCCCGCAAGCCTCGGCGCCGGACGCACGGGCCTATTTCTCGCGTCCGGACGGCACCCGGATGCAGGCCGGCGACCGGCTTCGCAACCCGGCCTATGGATCGTTTCTCGCCCGGCTCGCGAGCGAGGGACCGAACGCGCTTTATGCCGGATCGACCGCCGCCAGGATCGTCGCTCGATCGCGTGCCGCGCCGCTTGGCGGGTCGATGACCCTCGCCGACCTCGCCAATTACCAGCCGGTGAAGCGGCAGCCGCTGTGCCGACCTTACCGCCTGTACATGATCTGCGTGCCGCCGCCGCCGTCGAGCGGGGTCGGCCTGCTCCAGCTGATGGCCATGCTTCAGCAGACGGACATCGCCGCGCGCGGTCCCGGCGACCCGCAAGCCTGGTTCCTGTTCGCCGAGGCGAGCCGGATCATGTACGCCGACCGCGACCGCTACGTCGGCGATCCGGCGTTCGTGACGGTGCCGGTGGCGGGGCTGCTGGACCCTGCCTATGTCGCGTCCCGAGCGCTGCTGATCGGAGCGCGCGCGGGGCCGCCTCCGCAAGCCGGCTCACCGCCGGGATCGGCGGCTGCGGCGGTGGATTCCACCGTGGCCCCGGCCGGCACGACCCATTTTATCGTCGGCGACGCGGCCGGGAACGTGGTGTCGCTGACGGCCACGGTCGAGTCCATCTTCGGCTCCGGGCGGATGGTCGACGGCTTCTTCCTCAACAACGAACTGACCGACTTCGCCTTTCAGCCGCGCGATGCGCAGGGCCGGCCTTCCGCCAACGCGGTCGCGCCGGGCAAGCGGCCGCGGTCGTCGATGACGCCGCTGATCCTGCTGACCGCCGACGGGCGATTTGCCGGCGCGCTCGGGTCGGCGGGCGGCAACGCGATCCTCGCCTACGTCGCCAAGTCGCTGGTTGGAGCGATTGACTGGGAACTGCCGATGCAGGCCAGCATCGCGCTTCCCAACCTGGTCGCGCGCGGATCGTACTTCAAC
Organism: Sphingomicrobium sp.; assembly: GCA_035512655.1. Lineage (GTDB taxonomy): Bacteria > Pseudomonadota > Alphaproteobacteria > Sphingomonadales > Sphingomonadaceae > Sphingomicrobium. The sequence continues at coordinate 599,608 of DATKDM010000022.1, forward strand.
GGCGAGGTGACCAAGTTCTCACCTGCGATCCCGGATGCTTTGCGCCAGCGGGGCGTCGAGCTGAAACCTGGCGTCGGCGAGGATTCGGGCCTTCATGGAGTGATGATCCGCAACGGCCGGATCGATGGCGGCGCCGATCCCCGGCGAGAGGGCGTCGTCCTTACCCTGCCGGTTCACGCGCCCGCGCCTTAGGCCGTACCGACCGCGTCGCCGATCTTTTCCAAGCCTGCGCGCTCTAGCCGTTGCGCAAGTCCGCGGGCAATGCGCCGGCCGACGGCTGGGCCGTCATAGGTCATCGCGGTGTACAGCTGGACGAGGCTGGCGCCGGCCCGGATCCGCTCCCAGGCATCGTCCGCACTCGCGATTCCGCCGACGCCGATCAGCGGCAGCTGCCCGCCGCTCGCGCTCCGAAATTTGCGCAGCGCATCGAGCGCGATCGGTTTGAGCGGCTGACCCGAAAGGCCGCCCGTTTCGCCAGCGTGGCGCGATTTGAGCGGCGGCCGCGACACGGTCGTGTTGGCGACGATCAGCGCGTCGATGCCATGGTCGAGCGCCGCGCGGACGATCCGGTCCGGGTCGCCGTCGCCAAGATCGGGGGCGACCTTGAGGAAGATCGGCGGGCCGCCCGCCGACCGAGCGTCGCGGATCGCCGACAGCAGCTCGTCGAGCGCGCCTTCGTCTTGCAGCCCGCGCAGCCCCGGCGTGTTCGGCGACGAGATGTTGATCGCCAAATAGCGCGCGACCTGCGCCATCGCCCGGACTCCGCTCACATAGTCGGCGATGCGCCCATCGGGTGTGTTGGCGGGGCTATCCTTGTTGGCGCCGATGTTGACGCCGATCACGCCGCCGTGGCTGCCCTGCAGCCGCTCGAACGCCGCGGGCTGGCCGCGGTTGTTGAACCCGAGCCGGTTGATCACCGCCTGGTCCTCGCGCAGGCGGAACAGACGCGGCTTGGGATTGCCGGGTTGCGGCCGCGGAGTCAGCGTTCCCACCTCGACAAAGCCGAAGCCGAGCGCGAGCATCTGCTCGGCGACCTCGGCGTTCTTGTCGAACCCGGCCGCCAGCCCGACCGGGGACGGAAACGCAAGCCCGGCCACGGTCGATCGCAACGACGGCGCAAACGGCGGCGGCTTGCGCGCCCGAGTCCGCTTAAGAGCCGCGATCGCCGCGCGGTGCGCGAGCTCGGCGTCGAGCGCGAAGATCAGCGGCCGAAGAAGCGGGTAAAGCGCCATGCCGTCCAGTCGTTGGTCGAAGAATCGTCGCCTCGGCCTTGAGCCGGGGACTGCCTTTCTTCAAGGAGACATGACGAATTTTCGAAAGGACAATCCTCGTGAAGCGCATTCTCCTGTTCGCCTCGACCGCCTTGCTCGCAGCTTGCGCGACCACCCCGCCACCGCCGCTGATCGTCCCGCCGGCGGACGAGATCACGGCCGCCGAGACAATTCCGCCACCCGTCATCCCGGCGAAAAACGCCGAGCTCGCCGCGTTTTTCGAGGAGGTCGACAAGGCGGAGCTGGCCATGTCGCCGCTCAGCAAGGCGTACCGCGGAATCAAGGATCAGGATTACGACGAGTGGGACCAGTTCACGGATGAAGACGCGCTCGCCACTCGCGAGCTTGGGCGCCGGCATGCCGCCGAGCTTCAGCAGCGCTTCGACCGCTCGTCCCTCTCGCCCGACGACCAGCTGAGCTACGACCTCTTCCTCTATCGCAACGCGCGCTTCGAATCGGTCTTCCCGTACCGCGACTACGGCTACGTATTCGACCAGATGAACGGCAATCACAGCAATGCGCCGGCCTTCCTTATCAACATCCACAAGGTGGACACGGTCGCCGACGCCGAAGCCTATGTTTCGCGGCTTCGCGCAATGGCGCGCTACCTTGACCAGTCGGTCGAGGAAGCGCGCGAGCGCCAGGCGCTCGGGGTGCTGCCGCCCAAATGGGTATTTCCCTACGTGCTCGCCGATTCCAGGAACGTGATCCGCGGGGCGCCGTTCGGGCCCGGCGAGGACAGCGCTTTGTGGGCCGATTTCAAGGCCAAGGTCGGCAAATTGACAGCCGACGAGGCGGCCAAGGAGCGGCTGCTCGCCGCGGGCAGAGCGGCGCTGCTCGACGACGTTCGCCCGGCCTATCGCCGGGTCGTTGCGCTGGTGGAGCAGCAGCACAACGCCGCCGGGACCGACGACGGCATTTGGCGTTTCGCGAACGGCGCGGCCCAGTACCAGACGCTTCTCAACTACTACACGACGGTCGATCTGACCCCCGACCAGGTTCACGAGTTGGGGCTTGCGCAGGTCGCGCGGATCCACGGCGAGATGAGCGCGATCAAGGACCGAGTCGGCTTCGCGGGCACTCTGCCGCAGTTCTTCGCGCACATGCGCGACAGCGAGCAATTCTATTTCCCGAACACGGCCGCCGGCCGGCAGCAGTACCTCGACGAGACCGACAAGGCGCTCGCCGAAGCGATGGCGGCGGTGCCGCGCTTCTTTGGCCGGACCCCGAAATCGCCGCTGCTGGTGAAAGCGGTCGAGCCGTTCCGCGAGAAGAGCGCCGGCAAGGCTTTCTACCAGGATCCGCCGCCCGATGGCTCGCGGCCCGGCACCTATTACGTCAACCTCTACGACATGAACGACATGCCGGCGACCGAGGTCGACGCTTTGTTCTGCCACGAGGGTATTCCCGGCCATCACCTCCAGGGCGCCTTGCTGTCCGAGCTCGGCGAGGGCGAGGTGCCGCCGTTCCGCCAATTCTCCGGCTATACCGCAACCGACGAAGGCTGGGGCCTGTACGCCGAGAAATTGTGCAAGGAGATGGGTCTCTACGACGATCCCTACCGCGACTTCGGTCGGCTTCAGCTCGAGCTCCACCGCGCGATCCGGCTGGTGGTCGATAGCGGCATCCACCACAAGCGCTGGAGCCGCGAGCAGGCGATCAAATATGTCGAGGACAACAGCGCCGACGCCAAGGGGGGAATCGTCAAGGCGATCGAGCGCTACGTCGTCTATCCCGGCCAGGCGACCGCCTACATGGTCGGCAAATTGAAGATCGAGGAGCTGCGGGCCAAGGCGGAAGCCGCGCTCGGGCCGAAATTCGACATCCGCGGCTTCCACGACACGGTGCTGCTCGCCGGCTCGATGCCGCTCGGAATGCTCGAAAAGCGCGTCGACGAATGGATTGCGCGCGTGCAGGCAACTTAGTTTCCCTGCGAAGGCAGGGATCCAGTCGGCGAAGCCACATGCGCTGCGCGCGTCTGGGCTCCTGCCTTCGCAGGAGAACATTGATTTTGCAGGGCGGCTAGCCTAAATCGGACTGGAAAGCTCCGAATTAGATGCGCCTGACCCACCTTGCCGACTATGCGGTCGTGATGATGACCGCGGCCGCCCGCCGCGGCGATGCGGTGCGTTTGTCCGCGGCCGAGCTTGCGCAGGACACCGGAGTGCCGCTTCCAACCGCGCAAAAATTGATGGGCCGCCTGGCTTCGGCGGGCCTGCTCGACAGCGTTCGCGGCGCCGGCGGCGGCTTCACGCTGGCGCGCCCGGTGACCGAGATCAGCCTCGCCGACATCGTCGAAGCGGTCGAGGGGCCGATCGCGATGACCATGTGCAGCGGCAGCGACGGCCCTTCCGAATGCGCGCTCGACGCCAACTGCCGCGTCAAGCCGCACATGGGCATCGTCAGCAACGCGGTGCGCGGCGCGCTCGGCGCGGTCAGCCTCCAGAGCCTGGCGAGCGGCCGATGACCGACACCCTGCGCAATCGCGAGGCGGTCGAGGCCGCGGAGAAGCTCGCCACCTACGAGTGGGGCTTCACCTCCGATATCGAACAGGACTTCGCGCCCAAGGGGCTGAACGAGGACACCGTCCGCTTCATCTCGGCCAAGAAGAACGAGCCCGAGTGGATGCTCGAATGGCGCCTCAAGGCCTATCGCGCGTGGCTGGATATGGAAGAAGTCAGCTGGGCCAAGCTCGATCTGCCGGTGATCGATTACCAGGAGGCTTATTATTACGCCGAGCCCAAGGCCCGACCCAAGCTCGGCAGCCTCGATGAGCTCGACCCCGAAATCCGCCGCGTTTACGAAAAACTCGGCATCCCGATCGAGGAGCAAAAGGTGCTCGCCGGGGTCGAAGGCGCGCGCAAAGTCGCGGTCGACGCGGTGTTCGACAGCGTCTCGGTGGCGACCACATTCCGCGAGGAATTGAAGCGCGCCGGAGTCATCTTCCTGTCGATCAGCGAGGCGATCCGCGAGCATCCCGAGCTGGTCCGCAAGTACCTCGGCTCCGTCGTTCCGCAGCGCGACAATTACTTTGCCTGCCTGAACAGCGCGGTCTTTTCCGACGGCACCTTCGTCTATGTCCCCGAAGGCGTCCGCTGCCCGATGGAATTGAGCACTTATTTCCGCATCAACGCCGAGAACACCGGCCAGTTCGAGCGCACGCTGATCGTCGCCGAAAAGGGCAGCTACGTCTCCTACCTCGAAGGCTGCACCGCGCCGATGCGCGACGAGAACCAGCTCCACGCCGCGGTGGTCGAGATTTTTGCTCATGAAGATGCGGAAGTAAAATACTCGACGGTGCAGAACTGGTATCCGGGCGACGCCGAAGGGCGCGGCGGAATCCTCAATTTCGTCACCAAGCGGGCGCTGTGCTCGGGCGCGCGCTCGAAAGTCAGCTGGACCCAGGTCGAGACCGGCAGCGCGATCACCTGGAAATATCCGTCGTGCATCCTGAAGGGTGAGGCCAGCGTCGGCGAATTCTATTCGGTCGCTTTGACCAACAACCTCCAGCAGGCCGACACCGGGACCAAGATGATCCACATCGGCGCCAACACCCGTTCGACCATCGTTTCGAAGGGCATCAGCGCGGGACGCAGCAACAACACCTATCGCGGGCTGGTGAAAGTGCTTCCCGGCGCGGACAATGTGCGCAATTTCACGCAGTGCGATTCACTGCTCTTGGGCGATAAATGCGGCGCCCACACGGTGCCGTACATCGAGGTCAAGAATCCGACCGCGCAGATCGAGCACGAAGCGACCACTTCGAAGATCAGCGACGACCAATTGTTCTACGCGATGTCGCGCGGGTTGGACGCCGAAAGCGCCGTAGCGCTGATAGTCAACGGCTTTGCGCGCGAGGTGTTAAAGCAATTGCCGATGGAGTTCGCGGTGGAAGCGCAAAAGCTGCTCGGGATCAGCCTCGAGGGGAGCGTCGGGTAATGCTCGAAATCACCAACCTCCACGCGACGGTTGCGGACAACGCGATCCTCAACGGCGTGTCGTTCACCGTGCCGGCGGGCGAGGTGCATGCGATCATGGGACCGAATGGGTCGGGGAAGTCGACGCTGGCCTATGTGCTCGCGGGACGGCCGGGCTACGAGGTCAGCGACGGGAGTGTCAGCTTTGAGGGTCGCGACCTGCTGGCGATGGCGCCGCATGAGCGCGCCGCGGCGGGGCTGTTCCTGGGCTTCCAATATCCGGTCGAGATCCCCGGCGTGTCGATGCTGCAATTCCTGCGCGAGAGCCTCAATGCGCAGCGTCGCGCGCGTGGGCAAGCGGAGCTGTCGGGCGCCGAGTTCATCCGCCTCGCGCGCGAGCAGGCCACGGCCCTCGGCATGGACATCGAGATGCTCAAGCGGCCGGTCAACGTCGGCTTTTCGGGCGGCGAGAAAAAGCGCTCCGAGATGGTCCAGATGGGGATCATCGCGCCGAAGCTCGCGATCCTCGACGAGACCGACAGCGGTTTGGACATCGACGCGCTGCGGGCGGTCGGAGCCGGCATCAACCGGATCATGCGCGCGCCCGACAAGGCGGTGCTGCTGATCACCCATTACCAGCGGCTGCTCGACTATGTGAAGCCGGACAGGGTGCATGTGCTGTCGCGCGGGAGGATTGTACGGAGCGGCGGCGCGGAACTCGCCCACGAGCTCGAGCGCGAAGGCTACACGGAGGCGGCGGCGTGACGGCGCTCGCGATCATCCTCGTCTGCGTCGCCTTCGTCCTCGTCACGGGCACGTTCCGCCGCCGGCCGGGAGTCGCGGTCGCCGACACGGCGCTGCTCGTCATCCTGATGGGGATGATCGGCATCGTCGATCTGGTGCTTGGCCGTTTCGTCGACACCGGCGGCATCGCCTGGACGCTCGCCGCCCTCTTGGCGTTCGGTTTCGCGCTCGATGCGCTGTATGGACTGATGGCGCCCGAGAGGCGCCGCCGCCGCGACAAGCGGCTGAGTGCATTGATGCAGCGGAAGCGTGCATGACCGCCCCCTTTCCCACCCGCCGCCAAGAGGAATGGCGCTACGCCGACCTCGACGCGCTGAAGCCGATCTGGGATGAGCTTGCGCAGCCGGAAAGCATCGCGGTGCTTGCCGGGCAGAGCCTCGAGCAGGTGTGGCTGCCAGGCGCGGATGAAGTGCAGATCCGGCGCGTGAAAATTGCGCTCGGTGAGGGCGCCAACGCCCGCATTTTCGTGCTCAACACGGCCGCGCATTACGGCCGCATCGAGCTCGATGTGACGCTCGCCAGCGATGCCGATTTTGAGTTGTTCGGCGCCAACATCGGCGGCGGCTCGGCCAACCTCGAGATCGTCACCCACGTGCACCACACGGGGACAAGCGGCCGCAGCAGGCAGACCGTCCGCTCTGTGCTCGGCGGCAAGGCCGTGGGCACCTATCTCGGCAAGGTAGCGGTCGCGCGCGGCGCTCAGAAAACCGACTCCGAGCAGTCGGTCAAAGCCATGCTGCTCAACCGCGGCGCGATGGCCAATTGCAAGCCCGAGCTCGAAATTTTCGCCGACGACGTCAAATGCGCGCACGGCGCCAGCGTCGGCGAGCTGGATGCGGACCAGTTGTTCTACGCGATGTCGCGCGGGCTCGATCCAGCCACCGCGCGCGCGCTGCTGCTCGAAGGCTTTGTCATGGGGTTGTGGGACGAGGCGCCGGAAGGCGACGCGATCCGCGATGCCGCGCGCGCGGCGCTGAGGGCGATCGCATGAACGTCGAAGCCCGCATCAATTCGTCGCTTGACGTGCGCGGCCAGTTCCCGGCGATCGTCAAATGGCATTATCTCGACAGCGCCGCGACCGCGCAAAAGCCACAGGCGGTGATCGACGCGATCAACGCTGCCTATGCGCGCGATTACGCGACCGTTCACCGCGGCATCTACCAGCGCTCGTCCGACATGACCGCCGCCTACGAAGCGGCGCGCGCGGCGGCGGCCGGGCTGATCGGCGGAGCGGCGCAGGAGCTGGTGTTCACACGCGGCGCAACCGAGGCGATCAACTTGGTCGCGCGGGTGCTGCCAAGGGGTGGCCGCGACCGAGTGCTGCTGTCGGCGCTCGAGCATCACAGCAACATCGTGCCCTGGCAGCTTGCCGGTTACGAGATCGACGTCTGCCCGCTGACCGAAGACGGACGGATCGACCTCGATGCGGCGGAAGGGATGGTCAGCGAACGGCACCGCGTCGTCGCCTTCGCCCACGTGTCGAACGCGCTCGGCTCGATCCTTGACGCGCAGCGCGCCGCCGAGATCGCGCACGGCGCGGGCGCGCTGCTGCTGCTCGACGGCTGCCAGGCGGTGCCGCGAATTCCGGTCGACGTCGCCGCCATCGGTTGCGATTTCTACGCCTTCTCCGCGCACAAGCTCTACGGCCCGACCGGCATTGGCTGCCTGTGGGGCAGGTCCGAGCTGCTCGAGGCGATGCCGCCATGGCACGGCGGCGGGGCGATGATCGAAAACGTCACCTTTGAGCGCACGACTTATGCCCCGCCGCCGCAGCGGTTCGAGGCCGGGACGCCGCACATCGTCGGCGCGATCGGGCTGCACGCGGCGGTCGAGTGGGTCGAGAATTTGTCGCTGGGCGCGATCCACGCGCACGAAAGCGCTTTGGCCGGCGAGTGCCGCGCGGCGCTGGCGGCGATACCCGGAGTCACGCTCTACGGCCCCGAGGACAGCGTCGGGATCGTCAGCTTCAACGTCGCCGGGGTGCATGCGCACGACGTCGCCACCATATTGGATGATGCGGGCGTCGCGGTGCGCGCCGGGCACCATTGCGCGCAGCCGCTGATGGAGCTGCTCGGCATCGACGCGACCGCGCGGGCGAGCTTCGCCGCGCACAGCGACAGCTCCGACATCGAGGCGCTGGTCGGCGGCTTGCACCAGGTAAAGCGGATTTTTGAGGCATGAACGAGGAACGCAAGATCGAGACCGAGCCGGTCGATGCGGTGGCGCCGCCGCCGCGCGCCCGGGTGGAGCCCAATGCCCGCGCGCAAGCGCGCGTGACGCCCGAATTCGAGCGAAAGCGCGACTATTTGGCCGGATTCCTCGCCGGCGAGAAGCCGGACGAACCGAACGCGGGCGCTGGAAGCGATCTGCAGGCTTCCGTCGTCGAGGCTTTAAAGTCGATCTACGACCCCGAGATCCCGGTCGACATCTACGAGCTTGGCCTGATCTACGACATTGCGATCGACGAGGACGGCGACGCGGTGGTGACGATGACTTTGACGACACCGCATTGCCCGGTCGCCGAATCGCTGCCCAACGAGGTTGAGCTCCGGGTGTTGTCGGTGCCCGGCATCCGCGACGCCGAGGTCAAGCTGGTGTGGGACCCGCCGTGGGACCCGTCGAGGATGAGCGACGAAGCCCGTCTAGAGTTAGGAATGCTGTGAACAAGGAAACCAAAGTGCGCGCCCGGCCGGCCGCGATCGCCCTGACCCGGGACGCCGAGGAGCGCATCGCCAAGCTGATGGCGCGCGCCCCGGAAGGCGCGATCGGGGTCAAGCTGTCGACTCCCCGCCGCGGCTGCTCGGGTCTCGCCTACTCGGTAGATTACGTGACCGAGGAGGTCCAGTTCGACGAGAAGATCGAAACCCCTGGCGGCAATTTCTATGTCGACGGCGGGTCGGTGCTGTACCTGATTGGATCGACCATGGACTGGGTCGAGGACGATTTCGCGGCGGGGTTCGTATTCGCCAACCCCAACGCAAAGGGCGCCTGTGGCTGCGGCGAAAGCTTCACCATTTGAGCCGGAACTGCTATCCTGCCGCGCGACTGGAGGGCCGCCGATGCGTGTTGCTGCTATCCTACTTGCGCTGACGTTGTCCGCGCCGGCGGCATTGGTCGGTCCAGCGCCCGCTCCAGCGGTCGAAAAGCCGGATTCGACGGCCGCTAACAACTGCCACCGCACAGCCCGTCACAATGCTGGCAAGGGCTCGATGTATCGCGGCAATCCGGTCGTTCCGAGAAAGCTCGCCGAGTTGCCGCCGGCGATCGGCTACAAAGCGGTGTACCGGACGGTAAACGGCTGCGAAGTTCCAATGACCATCGTCGAGTACCAGACCGGCCGCAGTCAGTAACTCTCACAGCCGAAAGGGGAATCGGCAATGTCACGCGCAGCTACATTCTTGTTTGCGATCGCCGCTTATGCGGTGTTTTTCGCGACCTTCCTGTACCTCATCTGCTTCGTCGGCAACGCGCCGTTCGTTCCGCTGACCGTCGACCGCGGGCCCGAGGCGCCAGTCGCGGCGGCCTTGGTCACCAATATCGTGCTGATTGCTTTATTCGGCATGCAGCACAGCGTCATGGCGCGCCAGGGGTTCAAGCGGGCGTGGACGCGCGTCGTGCCGCCGCCGGCCGAGCGCAGCGTCTATGTGCTGCTGGCCAGCCTCGCATTGATCATCCTGTTTGCGTTTTGGCGGCCCATCGAGGGGACGGTCTGGGACGCGCGCGGGACGGCGCTCGAGTTGCCGCTGTTGGCCGCGTTCTTTGCCGGCTGGCTGATCGTCCTCGTCAGCACCTTCCTGCTCAATCATTTCGAGCTGTTCGGGCTGCAGCAGGCCTGGTTCCATGTCCGCGGGCAAGAGATGCGCCCTCCGGAGCTGCGCCAGCCCTTGTTCTACAAGTGGGTCGCCCACCCGATTTACAGCGGTTTCTTCCTCGCCTTCTGGGCGACGCCGGTGATGAGCTACGGGCACCTGCTGCTCGCCGCCGGAATGTCGGTCTATATGCTGATCGGAATCCGCTACGAGGAGCGCGACATGGTCGGCCATTACGGCGACGAATATGTGCGCTATCGCTCGGGAGTCGGGAAGCTGACCCCGCGGCTGCGGCGGGGCGAAAGCAGGCCCGCCGCTTGACCGTCTGAACCTAGAAGCCGAGCGTGAAGCGGATCGCGGCGCCGTAGTCGTCATCGGCACGGGCGATATGCCCCGGCTGGCGGCGGAGGAAGAGATTGCCGCCGATCCAGCCGCTGTCGTCGAGTAGCTTCGATCCGTAGCTAAGCTCGGCGTCGAGCTCGCGCCCGCTCGGGCTGAGCGATAGCGTCGTCAGGCTGTGGGTCACTCCGAGCGTGCTGTAGTCATAGGCGGTCGGAAGCATCATCGCGATGCCGCCTTTCTCGATCCGAAGCGGCTGCGACAGCCGCAATCCGAGACGGTCCGCCGAGCCCAGGACCCCGAGCTTGGCGACATCGAGACCGTAAGCTCCGGTTTCGAATCGGCCGCCGGCGAAGTTGGTCCAGCCGCGCCGCCCGGACAGGCTCGCGCTCCAGCCGTTGCCGAGCGCGCGCCGGGCCTCGATGTCGAGGAACAGGCTGCTCGAGCCGCCGCCGCCGAGTGCGTTGCTCAAGCGGCCGCCGAGCAAGGTCCGCTTTTCGTCGAGGCGGCCGATGCCGGCCGACACCCAGGTCTTGCCGAAATTGCGATCGACCGCGAGGCTTGTCCAGCTATAGGGCGAACCGGTCGCGCGGGTCTTGATCTCTTGCCACACGTTGCCGGTCTCGCCGGACAGAGTGACTCCGACAGGGCCGAGGTTGCGGCGAACCGCCAGGCTACCGTCGCGCCGAGCGGTGAAGCCGGGATCGCCGGCAATGTCCTTGGCGATCAGAAACGCGCCCGCTTCCGCTCCCGAGAGGCGCCGCTCCATCGCCTTGGCGCCTTCGGAGAAGCCGAGCGCGACCGCGGTCTTGCCGTCGATCCGGGCGATCGCCGAGCCGGCGATCAGCCGCGACCGCCGGGCGTCCTCGGGGCCGATCCCCATTCGCTCGACGGCGAAGCCCAGCGGCAGGTCGCGCCGCTCGCTGACCGTCATCGATACGGTGACCGGGCCGGCCGAGGCGCGGCCGACCCGGACACCGCCCCGCAGCGCCCGGGAGAGCGGCTTCGACTGCTCGGCCCGGCGCAGGGTCTTGGCGAAATCGAGCACGAAGGCGCGCGAATAGCCGTCGAGGATGATCGCCCCGGCGGTGCCCTGGCCGCCGTCTCCCGCGGCGGCCGGAAGATCGCCGTTTTCAGAAGTGCTGACCGGTTCCTGGCTGCCGGCGAGGGTGGTTGTGCCAAGCGGCTGGAACGCCTGGGCGATGTTGAGGCGGCCGTTGCCGAAGATCGAGTCGATTCCGGCGGCGCCGAGGTCGTCGGCCGATACAAACAGGATCTCGACGATCTGGGCTCCAGTCAAATTGGGGAATGCCTGCGCCAGGAGCGCGACGGCGCCGCTGATCGTCGGTGCCGAAAAGCTGGTCCCCGACCACAAGAACTGGTCGCCGGTGTGATCGGGCGCCCGGTCGCGATAGCCGAGGGCGGCGAGGTAGTAGATGGCGCCGGTGCCGGCCTTGTTCGAGAAGCTCGACAGCTGGTCGAGGTCGGTGCCGCCGCCCGACGGAGCGCCGATCGAGCCGGCGATGATCACGTTGGTGCCGAAGGTCTGGGCCGGAACGAGTGCGAACGAGTCGGGATTGACGCCTTCCGGCTCTTCGCCGTCGTTGCCGGCGGAGATCACCAGCACGATGCCGGCGTCAACCGCCCGCTGCATCGCCGCCATCAAGGTGCTGTTGGGCGCGCCGCCGCCAAGTGACAAGTTGATCACCTTGGCACCGGCGAGCCGCGCGGCGTCGACGCCGGCGGCGATCGCTGAGTCCGCAAAGCTGCAGCCGCCGTCCTCGGAGGTGTCTGCGCATGTTCCGGGCGTGTCGGCGCGCAGGCTGATGATGGTCGCGTTGAAGGCGACGCCCATGGTGCCGATACCGTTGCGGCCGGCCGCGGCGACGGCGCTGACCGCTGTGCCGTGGCCGTCTTCGTCGCTGACTCCGCGGCTCCCGGCGACGTCGCGGCTGGCGGCGTCGATCCGGCCGGTGAACTCGGCGAGATTCGGATTGATGCCAGTGTCGATGACGCCGATCTTCACGCCGGTGCCGGTCGCTCCCTCCTCGTAGGCGGTGATCGCATTGGCGGCGACCGAATAGTTGGAAGCTCGATATTCCGCCGTATCGTAATTGGTGGGCGTGGGAGTTGGGGTTGGTGTTGGGGTGGGAGTGGGAGTGGGAGTGGGAGTGGGAGTGGGAGTTGGAGTGGGAGTTGGAGTGGGGGTCGGCGTCGGAGTCGGTGTAGGAGTGGGGGTGGGCGTTGAGCCGACACCGCCGCCGCCGCCGCCGCAGGCAGTCAGCCCAAACGCCAGCACGACCGCGCAGCCAGTCGTCGCCAGAAACCGCTTAGTCATCGCCTGTCTCCGCTCAAGCCGCTGAAAATTAACGGCTTCCCCAGATTCGCTTATGCTCGCAGAAAGCTTTCAATTTGCTGAAGGGGCAAGTTCCTGTAGGCGCTGAGGTGCCCATGAATCCCCGCATGTCCCCCGCCCTCGGCCACATTCGCGACTGGATTTTCGATCTAGACAATTGCCTGTACCCAGCGTCGACCGGGTTATTCGCGCTGATCGACGAGCGCATGGGCGCTTATATCCAGCGGCTGCTCGATTGCGACGCGAGCGAAGCCAGGCGCGTTCAAAAGGCCCACTTCCACGAGCATGGTACCACGCTTGCCGGACTGATGAAAACGCACGGCGTCGACCCGCGCGAGTTTCTCGACGAGGTGCACGCCATTCCGCTCGACCGGGTCGGTACCGACGAGCGGCTGGCCTCGGCGCTGGCGCGGCTGCCCGGGCGGCGCTTCGTCTTCACCAACGGCGATGCGCCCTATGCCCGCCGAGTGCTCGAGGCGATTGGCGTTCAATCCCACTTTGACGAGCTGCACGACATCCACGCCAGCGAATTGCGCCCCAAGCCCGATCCCCACGGCTATGCCTTGCTATGCGAGCGCTTCGCCATCGACCCCGCCCGCGCGGCGCTGATCGACGACATGGCCGCCAATTTGAAGCCCGCGAAGGAGCTTGGGATGATCACCATCTGGGTCGACAACGGCTCCGAGCGCGGCAGCCACGGCGCCGACGAAAGCTTCATCGATTACCGCATCGGCAGCGTTGCCGAATGGCTGGAAACGATCCTCGGGGACCGGCCGTGAACAGCGCCATCGAAGCGACGATCGACGCCGCCTGGGAAGACCGCGACGCGATCGGCCCCGGGACCATGGGGGAGACCCGCCTGGCGGTCGACGCGGCGCTCGCCGCGCTGGACAGCGGCGAGGCGCGAATCGCCGAGAAAGTCGGCGGCGAGTGGGTCGTCCACCAATGGCTGAAGAAGGCCGTTCTGCTGTCATTCCGGCTCAACCCGATGGAGATGATCCCCGGCGGCCCGGGCGGCACCCATTGGTGGGACAAAGTCCCGTCCAAGTTCGCCGGCTGGAACCAGAAGCAGTTCGAATCGGCTGGATTTAGAGCCGTACCGGGCGCGATTGTCCGGCGCGGCGCCTATATCGCCCCGGGCGCGGTGCTGATGCCGAGCTTCGTCAACATCGGCGCGCGAGTCGGCGAAGCGGCGATGGTCGATACCTGGGCGACGATCGGCAGCTGCGCGCAGATCGGCCGCAACGTCCACATCTCGGGTGGAACGGGCATCGGCGGAGTGCTCGAGCCGCTGCAGGCGGGGCCGGTGATCATCGAAGACGACTGCTTCATCGGCGCGCGGTCGGAGGTCGCCGAAGGAGTCGTCGTCGAGCAGGGCGCGGTGCTCTCGATGGGCGTGTTCATCGGCGCCTCGACAAAAATCGTCGACCGCGCTTCGGGCGAGGTCCACTATGGCCGCGTCCCGGCATATTCGGTGGTCGTTCCCGGCACGTTGCCGGGCAAGGACGGCGGGCCGGGCCTTGCCTGCGCGGTGATCGTCAAGCGGGTCGACGAGCGGACCCGATCCAAGACCAGCATCAACGAGCTGCTGCGCGAATAACCATAAGCCTGGCTTATGGACGGGATTCGTCCTTTTGTTGGCCGGAAAGGCATTCCCGAAGCTACCCCTGGCGCATGGCGACCGACCGCGCACGCATGTTTGAAGGCAAGCCGCGGGACGCGGCCGGCGCCGCCGTTGCCTATCCCTCGGCGATGATCCGAAGCGTGATGAACCGCTCCGACTGGGCGCTCCTGCTGACCCTGGCGCTGATCTGGGGCGGCGCCTTTTTCCTCATCAGCGTCGCGGTGCGCGAAGTCGCCCCGCTGACCTATGTCTGGGCGCGGCTGTCGATCGCCGCCGCGGCGATGTGGCTGTTCCTGGCATGGCGCGGCGAGCCGGTCGGGTTGCCGACCAGCGTGTGGCGCTCGATCCTCGTCCTCGCGCTGTTGAACAACGTCGTCCCGTTCATCCTGTTCGGCTGGGGCCAGACCCAGATCGCCAGCGGCCTCGCCTCGATCCTCAACGCGACAACGCCGATCTGGGGCGTGGTGGTAGCGCATCTCTACACCCGCGACGAGCGCCTGACCGGCCGCAAGCTCGCCGGGGTGTTGCTTGGCTTTGCCGGGGTCACGGTGATGATCGGCCCGGCGTTGCTGACCTCGCTCGGCGGCGACACGCTGGCCCAGCTCGCCTGCGTGACCGCGGCGCTGTGCTACGCGCTGGCGGGGGTGTGGGCGCGGCGCTTCCGGGCGATGGGCCTGCCGCCGGTCGCCGTCACCACCGGGCAGCTGACCGCCGGTGCGCTGATGATGCTGCCGTTGACGCTGCTGGTCGATCGCCCGTGGCTAGAGGCGCTGCCCTCGCCCGGCGCAATCGCCGCGATCGTCGCGCTGGCGCTGGTGTGCACCTCGTTTGCGTACATTCTCTATTTCAGGCTGATCGATTCCGCAGGCGCGACCAACGCCCTGCTGGTCACCCTGCTGGTTCCGCCGATCGCGATCCTGCTCGGCGCGCTGTTCCTCGGTGAAATGATCGGCCCGCGCGACCTAACCGGCCTGGCTCTGATCGCGATCGGCCTCGCCGCAATCGACGGGCGCATCCTGACGCGCTTGCGGCGGCCCGTGGTCGCCTAGCGCGCCTCGGCGAGGAGCTTGCGGGCCTCGCCGCCGGTCCAATCCAGGTCGCCGACGTAGCGCCACACCTCGCGGCCACTCGAATCATAGAGCACCGTGGTCGGCAGGATCTGCGCTCCGATCGCGCCCGACCAGGCCATCGCCGGGTCGTGCCAGGCTTCGATCTCGGTGAGTTGCTGCTGCTCGAGAAACGCATCGACCGAGGCCCGCGGCGCCATATCCTGCGAGAGCGCGATCACCCGGGGCGCTCCCGGCCGCTGACCGAGCTCTTCCAGGGTCGGCAATTCCTTGACGCAGGGCCCGCACCAGGTCGCCCAGAGGTTGACCAGCAGCGGCTTGCCCTTGAGGTCGGCTAGGCTCGCGGGCGCGTCGTCGGCATCGCGCAGCTCGATGTCGGGAATGGGGTTCCCAACATGGCTGCGGTGGACCCCGGCGATGCCAGCCGCTGCGGCGTCCTCGCCTTGCTGCCCCGCGGGCTCTTGCCTATTGCAAGCGGCGGTCGCGGTCAGGGACGCGCTCAGCGCAAGGAACAGCAGGATCAGCCGCAAGGAAAACTCCAATCCGATGTGGGGCGGGCGATTCTCCGGCGGCCCTGCCGAGCTGATGCGCGAGATCAACAGCTCCATCAAGACCGACCAGAGGATTTGGCGGGAGGATATCGCCGCCAGCCGCGCCCACGCGGCGATGCTCGGGCGGCAAAAGATTATCTCGGCCGAGGATGCGGCGGCGATCGACCGCGGCCTTGCTCAGATCGC
The DNA here is from genome assembly GCA_035512655.1 of Sphingomicrobium sp. Taxonomy (GTDB): domain Bacteria; phylum Pseudomonadota; class Alphaproteobacteria; order Sphingomonadales; family Sphingomonadaceae; genus Sphingomicrobium. The sequence goes on from DATKDM010000022.1 coordinate 615,532, forward strand.
CGACGAATATGCGGCGAGCGGGGTCGGCGAGGATCCGGCGCTCGAGGACATTCACATGCACGTCGAGCATCGGCTGACCGAGCTGATCGGCGCCGCGGCCGGCCGGCTGCACAGCGCCCGATCGCGCAACGACCAGGTCGCGACTGATTTGAAGCTGTTCGTCCGCGGTGCAATCGACGAGGTGCTTGCGGCGATCGACGAGCTAGAAGCCGCGATCCTCGACCGCGCCGAAGAGCAAGCGGCGACGATCATGCCCGGCTTCACCCACTTGCAATCCGCGCAGCCGGTTACGCTCGGGCACCATTTGATGGCTTACCAGCAAATGCTCGCGCGTGACCGCAGCCGGTTCGAAGCGGCGCGGTCGCGGCTCAACGCGTGCCCGCTCGGAGCGGCGGCGCTGGCCGGTACCAGCTTCCCGATCGACCGCGACGCGACCGCCGAGGCGCTCGGCTTCGACCGGGCAACGGCCAACAGCATCGATTCGGTGTCCGACCGCGACTTCGTCGTCGATTATCTCCATGGCGCGGCGCTGTGCTCGGTGCATCTGTCGCGCCTCGCCGAGGAGATCACTTTGTGGGCGTCGCAGCCGTTCGGCTTCGTCGTCCTGCCCGACGCCTGGTCGACGGGATCGTCGATCATGCCGAACAAGCGCAACCCCGACGCCGCCGAGCTGGTCCGCGGCCACTCGGCGCGGATCGTCGGCGACCTGGTCGCGCTGCTGGTGCTGCTGAAGGGGCTGCCGCTCGCCTACGCCAAGGATTTGCAGGACGACAAGGCACCGCTGTTCGACGCCCACGACCTGCTGATCATCTCGCTTGCGGCGATGACCGGGATGGTCGCCGAACTGCGGTTCGATATCGAGCGGATGCGCGCCGCGGCCGCGGCCGGCCATTCGACCGCGACCGACCTTGCCGACTGGCTCGCGGCCAATGCCGGCGTCCCGTTCCGCGAGGCGCACGCCATCGCCGGGCGCGCGGTGGCGGCGGCCGAAGCGAGAGGCGCGGGCCTCGAACAGCTGAGCCTCGACGAGCTGCGCGCGATCGATCCGCGCATCGGCGCCGAGGCGCTCGAGCGGCTGACCGTCGAGGACAGCGTCGCTTCGCGCACCTCGGCTGGCGGAACCTCGCCCGAGCGGGTAATCGAAGCGATCGCCGCGGCTCGTGCCGCCCGCCGGAGAGATCGATGAAGTTTGCGCGTATCGTCTTGGTGGCCGCCGCTTGCTCGGTCGCCGGCGCGTGCGGGCAGATGGCGGAATTGCAGCCGGCGCCGGGGCAGCCGCTGCCGATCAAGCCGCTGCTGGCGACGACGACCCCGACCGCCCAGCAGCTGCTGACTCCGCCGGCCAACGCCCGTCCCGAGCGCATCGACGAGCTGGTCAAGAGGTCCGAGCCGCGCCAACCCGACCGCTTCGACCTGCCGCCGCCCGACGGCGGCGCGGCACCGATCCTGCCCGAGACCGACGAGCCGAGCTCGTCCGAGCAGGCCGGACCGGCGACGTCCGAATGAGCAATCGCGTCCGCAAGGCGATTTTCCCGATCGCCGGGCTCGGCACGCGCCTGCTCCCCGCGACCAAGGCGGTGGCCAAGGAAATGCTGACGATCGTCGACCGCCCGCTGATCCAATATGCGGTCGACGAGGCGCGCGAGGCCGGCATCGAGCAGATGATTTTCGTCACCGGGCGCGGCAAGTCGAGCCTGGTCGACTATTTCGACATGGCTTTCGAGCTCGAGGAGACGATGCGCAAAGCCGGCAAGAGCCTCGATGCGCTCGAGCCGTCGCGGGCCCGCTACGGCGAGGTAGTCGCGGTCCGCCAGCAGCAGCCGCTCGGGCTCGGCCACGCGGTGTGGTGCGCGCGCGACATCGTCGGCGATGAGCCGTTCGCGGTGCTGCTCCCGGACGATCTGATGGCCGGCACGCCTGGAGCGCTTAAGCAGATGGTCAATGCGTGGGCAAAGATCGGCGGCAACATGCTGTGCACCGAGGAAGTGTCGCCCGAGCGGACCAAGAGCTACGGCATGCTGACGCCGGGACGGATCGACCAAGATCTCACCGAGGTTCTCGGACTGGTCGAAAAGCCCGAACCCAAAGACGCCCCTTCGCGGCTCGCCGTGATGGGCCGCTACATCCTTCAACCCGAGCTGATGGGCATTCTCGACGCGGGCGAGCGCGGCGCGGGCGGCGAGATCCAGCTGACCGACGCGATCGCCCGGCTGATCGGCTCGCAACCGGTCCACGCGCTGAAAGTCGACGCGGTGCGCCACGACTGCGGCGACAAGGCCGGCTTCGTGATCGCCAATCTGGCGATCGCGCTGCAGCGCCCGGACCTGGCGCCGAAAATCCGGGAGTATCTGGCGGGTCTTTAGGCGACGCGGGGCTGGAGCAGTCCGGCGAGGCGGCGGCGCTCGGCTTCGCTGGCAAGCCAGCGGTCGCGCAGGTCGCCCAGTTCGATCGCTCGAGTGACGATGCGCGCGTCGAGCGCGGCATTGTCGTCGCGCAGCGCCTTTAACGACAAAGCGCGGGCGATGCGCCGCTCGATGCGCGCGATCAACACGTCGAAATGAAACGGCTTCAGGATGACGTCGTCGGCGCCTGCTTGATAAGCTTGGACCGCGCCGTTCGGCTTCGAGCGCCCGGTGATCAACATCACCGGCAGGTCGCGCCAACCGGCCTCGCCGCGGATCACTCGGGCGAGCTCGGCGCCGCTCATGCTTGGCATGTAAAGCTCGGCAAGCACCAGGTCGACGTGCCGGCGATGGAGCTCGGCGATCGCCGCTCCGCCACCGTCGGCGGCGGTGACGCGAAAACCGGCCTCGCCCAGACGCCGCACCAGCACCGCCAAGTTGTTCTTGTTGGGGTCGACGACGAGCAGCCGCGTCGAGCGCGGCGACAATTCGGCGTGAGCGCCCGCGGGGTATTCCCGATCCATGGCGGGCAAACTAACCAAAGATGGTTAACGCGGCGATAAAGGCGCGCGCTCGTTACGGCTCCAGTTCGACGTCCCAGTAGAGGTAGTCGCGCCAGCTTTGGTGGAGGTAGTTGGGCGGGAAGCTCTTGCCGTGGTCCTGCAATTGCCAGCTGGTCGGCCGGATCGGCTCGCGCCCGAACTGCATCCTGGCCTGGCCGGGCGTCCGGCCGCCCTTCTTGAGGTTGCACGGAGCGCAGGCTGTGGCGACATTTTCCCACGTCGTCCGGCCGCCCTGCGCGCGCGGGACGACATGGTCGAAGGTCAGCTCCCTGCCCGAGCCACAATAAACGCAGCGGAAGCGGTCGCGGAGGAACAGGTTGAACCGGGTGAACGCGGGATATTGGCTGGGCCGGACGAACTGGCGAAGCGCGATTACCGACGGCAGCTTCAAGGCGCGGCTCGGGCTGTGCACCTCGCGTTCGTAATGGGCGACGACGTCGACCCGCTCGAGGAACATCGCTTTGACCGCGGTCTGCCACGGCCACAGGCTCAGCGGGTAATAGGACAAGGGCGTGTAATCGGCATTGAGCACCAGCGCCGGGCAGCTGTCGGGATGGCGGAGGATCTCCGAATGATACATGGCGCGGGCAATGGCCTTTCCGTGTCCGCCCGCGTCGAACACCGCCTCCGGCCCTGTCGCACCCAAGGAGGAGAGGGCTCTCGTGAGGGCCGTCTTCCCTTGTGCCCTGCCGGATGCCATCCCGGCGTGACAGCGTCATGACAGCATTTTCCACCGCTGCAGGTCAAGAGTCTCTTGGGCAACACTCCGCCATGCTGGTGACCCGCTTCGCGCCCTCGCCGAGCGGGCGCCTGCATCTCGGCCATGCCTACAGCGCGGTGCTCGGTCATGCGCGGGCGCGCGCAAGCGGAGGCCAGTTCCTGTTGAGGATCGAGGACCTCGACGCGAGCCGCAGCCGGCCCGAGTTCGTGCGCGGCATCGAGGAGGACTTGCGGTGGCTCGGGCTCGAATGGGACGGCGAGCCGCTCGTGCAATCGCAGCGCACGGAGAGTTATGCCGCCGCGCTCGAGCAGCTCAAGGCGCTCGGCCTGGTGTATCCGTGCTTCTGCACCCGCGCCGACATCGCCGCCTCGCTGACCGCTCCGCATGGCGACGCGGGCTCATCCTATCCCGGGACCTGCCGCGGCCTGCCGGACGATCCCGAGCGGCGCGCGACGACGCCCCACTGCTGGCGGCTCGACTGCGGATTGGCCTTGTCGATCGCTGGACTGCCTGCGTGGGACGAGGAGGGCCGCGAGTTTACGGCCACGCAAGCCGATCTCGGCGACGCGATCTTGGCGCGCAAGGACGCGCCGGCGAGCTATCATCTGGCGTGCGTGGTCGACGATGCCGCGAGCGGGGTGACGATGGTGGTACGCGGCGCCGACCTGCGCTCTTCGACCCCGATCCAGCGGCTGCTGCAGGAGCTGCTCGGTCTTCCCGAGCCCCGCTACCTCCACCATCCGCTCGTCATCCATGCCGACGGCCGGCGGCTCGCCAAGCGCGACCGGGCTCCGACGCTGGCGGCGATGCGCGAGGCCGGCGAGGATGGGCCGACGCTTGCCGCGGAGCTGCTCGCCGGCACGCTGCCCCTTGGTTTCGGGTTTCTCCCGGCGTAGAGGCCGCGGCATGTCGACCGTGATGATCATCCTGCTCGTCGTCGCCATGGCCGCGACGGCTTACGTGCTGGTTCGCGGGGTGATCGCGATGGCCTCGGGCAAGGACGTCACCGGCGAGCAGCAGCAGAACTGGATGCGCAAGCGGGTGCTGTTCCAGGCGGTCGCGATCGTGCTGGTGGCGCTGATCCTGATCCTTGCCAGCGCTTCGCCGGGCTAGGCTCCGGATGGTCCGCCTCAACCGGATCTACACGCGGACCGGCGACGCGGGGGAGACGGGGCTGGTCGACGGCTCGCGCATCGCCAAGGATCATCCGCGGGCTCAGGCGATCGGCGACGTCGATGAATTGAACAGCGCGATCGGCCTGGCGCTGCTCCACGTCGCCGCCAACGAAGCGCGGGCGATGCTCGGCCGCATCCAGAACGAGCTGTTCGACCTCGGCGCCGATCTCGCCACGCCGGGCGAGGATTTCGCTCCTTCCGAAATGATTTTGCGGGTCGTCCAGTCGCAGGTCGACCGGCTGGAAGCCGAGATCGACGCAATGAACGAAGCGCTCGAGCCGCTACGCAGCTTCATCCTCCCCGGCGGCGGCGAAGGCTCGGCGCATATCCACCTCGCCCGCTCGATCGCCCGCCGCGCGGAACGTTCGGTAGTCACCGCGGCGCGCGAGGTGGCACTCAACCCGCTCGCGCGGATTTACCTCAACCGCCTGTCGGACCATCTGTTTGTGCTCGGCCGGAGCCTGGCGAAAGACCAGGGCGGCGACGTGCTGTGGCAACCCGGCGCAACCCGGGAGCAGCCCTAGGTGGTCCTCGGCACATCCGCTGGCATGCCGCGTTACTGTTGTTAGCCGGAGGTAGTGCGGTGGCGCTCAAGTCGATTGCAATCAATTGCAGCCTTAAGAAGCGGCAGGACGAACCGTCCTCGACCGACAAGATGATTGAGCTGATCGCCGGCGAACTGGCGAAACACGACGTGGCATTCAGCGAAACGCTGCGCCTGTCGGAATACAGCATTCTGCCCGGGGTGACTTCCGACGAAGGCGAGGGCGACGACTGGCCCGACATTCGCCGCCGTATCCTCGAGGCTGATGTGCTGATCTTCGGCACCCCGATCTGGCTCGGCCAAATGTCGAGCATCGCCAAGCGGGTGCTCGAGCGGATGGACGCGTTCCTCGGCGAGACCGACGAGCGCGGGCGGATGCCGAGCTTCGGCAAGCTTGCGGTGGCGGCGATCGTCGGCAACGAGGACGGCGCGCACAATGTTACCGCCGACCTGTTCCAGGCATTGAACGACGAAGGCTGGACGATTCCGGCCGGGGCTGCATGCTATTGGGTCGGCGAAGCGATGCACAAAACCGACTTCAAGGATCTGGAGGAGGTGCCCGACTTGGTGCAGCAGACCGCGGCGATGCTGGCGTCCAACGCCGCGCACCTGGCGCGCTTGCTCGGTGACCGCGCCTATCCCGGCGTGCCGAAGGGCGGGGCATAGTGGCAACCAGGCGGCGGTCCCGGCTGTCGGACTCGCTCGGCGAGCGGCTGCTCGCGACGCGCGCGCTGACTCTCGATCTGGTCGCGCCGCTGTCCGACGCCGACGCGGTCATCCAGCCGTTTCCGGACGCGTCGCCCGCGAAATGGCACCTCGCGCACACCAACTGGTTCTTCGAAACGTTCGTGCTGCGCGACCATGTGCCGGAGCACCGGCCGTTCGACGAGCGGTTCGGTTTTCTGTTCAACAGCTATTACGAGGGCGAGGGCGAACGCCACCCGCGCCCGAAGCGCGGAATGATCAGCCGGCCGTCGCTCGATGAGGTCCGCGACTGGCGCAACCATGTCGACGAGGCACTTGACCGGGCCCTTCCGAGCCTCTCGCAAGAGGCGCTCGATCTCGTCGAGCTCGGCATCAACCATGAGCAGCAGCACCAGGAGCTGTTCCTCACCGACATCCTCGCGACCTTCGCCGAGAATCCGCTCGAGCCGGCCTACGGGGCGCTGGACACAGTGCGTTGCCATGCCGCCGAGCCGCTCAGCTTCCTCGCCGGCCGAACCGGGATCGTCGAGATCGGCGCACCCGACGGCCACTTCGCGTTCGACAGCGAGCGGCCGCGTCACCCGGTGCTGCTCCACCCGCATGCCGTCGCCAGCCGCCCGGTGACCAATGGCGAGTGGGCGGATTTCATCGCCGACGGCGGTTATTCGACGCCGGCGCTGTGGCTTTCGGACGGCTGGGACTGGGTTCAGCGCGAGGCGATCGCGGCGCCGCTTTACTGGCGCGGCGACTGCACCGGGTTTACCCTTGGCGGGCGGCGCGAACTCGACGCCGAAGCACCGGTCGCCCACGTCAGCTTTTTCGAGGCCGACGCTTTCGCCCGCTGGGCTGGCAAGCGGCTGCCGACCGAAACCGAATGGGAGAGCTTCGCCGCCTCGGCCGATCCCAACCTCGGCAACCAGTTCGATCGCGCCGGCGCCGTAATCCCGCAGCCACCCGGCGACATTTTCGGCGACGTCTGGGAATGGACACAGAGCGGCTTCGCGCCCTACCCAGGATTCGCCGCCGCCCCCGGCGCGGTCGGCGAGTATAACGGCAAGTTCATGTGCAGCGGGCAGTTCGTCCTGAAGGGCGCGAGCTGCGCGACCCCGCGCGGTCACAGCCGCGCCTCGTACCGCAACTTTTTCGCAGCCACCGCCCGCTGGCAGTTCACCGGGCTCCGTCTCGCGCGCGATGGCTGACGCCCAAACGAACGCGTTCCGCGACGACGTGCTCGCCGGGCTCGCTTCCCCGACCCCGTCGGTCCCGGCACGCTGGCTGTACGACCGCACTGGCTCCGAGCTGTTCGACGCGATCACCCGGCTGCCGTCCTATTATCCGACGCGGACCGAAACCGAGCTGCTGCAGTCGATCATGCCGGAAGTCGCGGCGCGGATCCCCAAAGGCGCGGCGGTGATCGAGTTCGGGGCGGGATCGGCGACCAAGACGCCGATGCTGCTGCGGGCGATATCGCCCGCCGCCTACGTGCCGGTCGACATTTCCGGCGGTTATCTGAAGGACAGTGCGGAGCAGATCAGCGGGCGCTTCCCGAACCTGCCGGTGCTTCCCGTGGTCGCCGACTTCGTCCGGCCGTTCACGCTTCCCGAGGCGGTCGCGGGCCTGCCCAAGCTCGGCTTCTTCCCCGGCTCGACGATCGGCAATTTCGTGCCGCGTAGCGCGACCGACCTGCTGCGCCACTTCCGCGAGCTGCTCGGCACCGAAGCGCTGCTGCTGATCGGGATGGACCGGGTGAAACCGGTCGAGCGGCTGATCGCCGCCTATGACGATCCTGATGGCGTGACCGCGCGCTTCAACCTGAACCTGCTCGAGCGGATCAACCGCGAGCTCGGCGGCACCATCCCGATCGACGGCTTTCGCCACGAGGCGCGGTGGAACGACATCCTGTCGCGGATCGAAATGCACCTGGTCGCCCTGCGCGACGTCGAGTTTACCGTCAGCGGGCAGCCGTTCGCATTCAAGGCCGGCGCGTCGATTCACAGCGAAAACAGCCACAAATACGGCCGCCGCGGGGCCCGCCTGCTGCTGCTCGCCGGCGGCTGGACCCCGCTCGCCGAATGGAGCGACGCGGCCGGCGATTTCGCCGTCGTGCTGGCCGAGGCCCAGCCCAACCGCTTCGCACCCTGATCGCGGCCCGGATTGCGGGCATGCCAATTGCGGGAGGGCGCCGGCACGGCTAAGCGAACGTCCATGATAAGCGCCCTGTTCGACATCGCCGTCTTCCTGCTCTCCGTCCTGTTCTGGCTGATCATCATCCAGGTCATCCTGAGCTGGCTGGTCGCGTTCAATGTGCTCAACACGAGCTCGCAGGGCCTGCGGACCCTCCTCGAGGCGCTCGACCGGATCACCGCTCCGCTGTACCGGCCTATTCGCCGGCTGCTGCCCGATTTCGGCGGGCTGGACTTCTCGCCGCTGATTCTGCTGATTCTCATCCAGGTCGTGCAGATGCTCCTTCGCGGGGCCGAGCGCAGCCTCCTCTACTCGACCCTATGACCGCACGGCGGATCGACGGGAAGGCCGCCGCCGCCGAGCTTCGCGAGCGCATCGCCCGGGCGGTCGTCGAGTTCGACCATCAGATCGGCCGCGCTCCGGGGCTCGCCACCGTGCTGGTCGGCGAGGATCCAGCGAGCGCGGTCTATGTCCGAATGAAGGGCAAGGCGACCGCCGAGGCGGGGATGGCCGGTTTTGCGCACAATCTGCCCGAGACGATTTCCGAAGCCGAGTTGCTCGAACTGGTTGAGAGCTTGAATCGCGACGAGCGGGTCGACGGGATCCTCGTCCAGCTTCCGCTTCCCGCGCACGTCGACACGGCGCGCGTGATCGCGGCGCTCGACCCGGCCAAGGACGTCGACGGGTTTCATCCGCTCAATATCGGCCGCCTCGCCGCCGGCCTCGAAGCACTGGTTCCGTGCACTCCGCTGGGTTGCCTGCACCTGCTGAAGCAGGAGCTCGGCAACCTTGCCGGCCTCGACGCGGTAGTAATCGGCCGCTCGAACATCGTCGGCAAGCCGATGGCCGCGCTGCTTGTCGCCGAAAGCGCGACGGTGACGATCGCTCATTCGAAGAGCCGCGACCTGCCGGCAATCGTTCGGCGCGCCGATATCGTCATCGCCGCGGTCGGCCGGCCGGAAATGGTCCGCGGCGACTGGATCAAGCCCGGCGCGACAGTGATCGACGTCGGCATCAACCGGGTCGACGCCGGCGACGGCAACAGCCGCCTGGTCGGCGATGTTGCGCTCGACGAGGTGGCCGAATTTGCCGCCGCGATCTCCCCGGTTCCGGGCGGCGTTGGGCCGATGACGATCGCCATGCTACTCAGGAACACGCTAGTCGCCGCGCATCACCGGGCGAGACTTGCTGACCCGGAAGGCTTTTGAATGCTGAACCTGCTGCTCGCCGCCGCCGCCCTGCAATCCCCGGCGGATGCAGTTCCTGCGCAGAGTGCGGTCGATGCCGAGCGCGCGTTCGCGGTGAATGCCCAGCGCCACGGCCAGTGGACCGCATTCCGGATGTACGCCGACCCCGACGCGGTGATGTTCACCCCGCAGGTGGTTTGGGCGCACGAGTTCCTCAAAGGACGCCAGGACCCGCCGGCTTCGGTCCAGTGGTGGCCGGCGCAAAGCTACGTCTCGTGCGACGGCCGAATGGCGGTCAACACCGGCCCATGGGTTCGCGACGGCGGCAAGAGTGTCGGCTATTTCACTACCGTTTGGCTGCACGAAAAGCAGCAGTGGCAGTGGGTCTATGACGCCGGCGACACGCTCCAGTCGGCGCGCCCGATCCCGAAGACGCCGTTCGTGCGCAAGGCTTCATGCCAGGGCCGCCCGGGCCGCGCTCCGCTCCTGTCGCTGACACCCCCATCAAAGCGCCCCGGCCAGGGCGCGCCCGACGATTACGGGATCGGCCGGTCCGCCGACTCGACGCTGGCATGGGACTGGAAAGTCGATCCCAAGGGAGCAAGGAAGTTCCGCACCTTTTTGTGGAACGGAGCGCACTACGAGCAGGTCGTCTACGACGAGACCAAACCGGAATGATTGAGCTGTTCGGCTCGGCGCTGGTCACCTTCCTGGTGATCATCGACCCGCCCGGCTGCGCTCCGATCTTCGCCAGCCTGACCCGCGGCACGTCGGTCGCCCACCGCCGGACCATGGCGATCCGTTCCTCGATCATCGCCTGGGCGGTGCTGATGTTTTTCGCGCTGCTCGGCAAGCCGATGCTCCACGCGCTCGGGATCAGCCTCGCCAGCTTCCGCATCGCCGGCGGGGTGATGCTGTTCATGATCGCGCTCGACATGGTGTTCGAGCGGCGAACCCAGCGCCGCGAGGAGCGCGCCCAGTCGATCGAGGGCACTCCCGAAGCCGATGACATTTCGGTGTTCCCGATGGCGATCCCGATGATCAGCGGCCCGGGATCGATCGCCAGCGCGATGCTGTGGGTCTCGCGGGCTGAAAATGCGGCGCAAGTAGCGACGGTGCTGGCCGCGATCACCGTGGTTATCCTGATCACCCTGGCGTGCCTGCTCGCCGCAGGCCCGCTGATGCGCCTGATCGGCGAACGGATCGAGGCGATGATCACCCGCATCCTGGGAGTGATCCTGGCGGCACTCGCCGCGCAGTTCATCGTCGATGGGCTAAGGGAGAGCTTTCCAGGCCTGTAGCCGGCGGGCCGCCCGCGGGCGCCCTAGCGAATCACGCGCCACAATTTGAACGGCGAGCTGGGCGGAAGCTCGATCCGCTCGAGCCACGCCGGCTCCTGCCCTCGCTCGAGCTGTGCATAAAAGCCGTCCCGCGCCGCGGCCACGAAGTGGGTGGTCGTCGAGCTGTTGGGACAGGTCAGCAGATAATCCGAACGGTATTTGGCGATGATCGCCCGGGCCTGCGGCTCGCTGCCGCGGAACGCCTTCATCACGTCGGCGATCTGCTCGCCATTGCGATGGTAGGGTCCGGTGATCGAATCATGATGCGTAACGGTGATCAGCCGCGGCGCGTTGTCGACGAAGGTGAAAACCCTCCCCTTGGGCAGGCGAGCGATCGGCCGGAAGGACGGCATCGCGTTGCACAGCCGATTGGCCTTCGAGATCCCCACCTGGCGCGGGGCCGCCTTCTCGGCCGGAACGAATTGAATGGCGAACGGGACCAGCGCGCCCAGCCCGACGACCGCGACCACGAAGGTTCCAACAACGCGGACGACCGGCCAGCGCGCGGCGGTCATCCACGGCCCGACGATCCACAGGAGGGCGATCGCGGGGACGAGGTTGAGCATTTGCGCGGCCGGGCCGGTGCGGGTCTGCCAGAACAGCAGCAAGGTCGCGGCCAGCGCGGGAGCGGCCGCCGCCAAAGTCCGCCGCAGGAGGCCGCGATCGCCGCGGTTGCGCCACACCAGCAGCCCCCAGCCGATCGCCCCGGTCAGCGGAATCGCGAGCATCTGCACCGCGATCTTCCAGTCATGGCGATAGATCGGCCGCGCCTCGCGGACATTGTCCAGCCACAGCCGCTGCACTTCCGGCGACACGCCTTCCAGCCGCGACAGGCAATGCGGCCACATCGCCGCATGAAACAATGCGACGGCGACCGCCACGCCCGCCGCCAGCGCCAGGCGGCGCTTCCAGTCGGCGGGGGACAGCCAGGCGAGGCCGAACAGCAAGGCGCCGCCGAGCAGCGCGCTCGACAGCCACACCGGCGAGAGGGCGTCGCACACCGCCTCGCGGTTGGCCTCGGATGCAAACGCCAGGAACGCCAGCGCCGTGCCCCCGGCGAGGGTAACGGAGTAAGCCGCGAGGCGGCGCTTCTCGGAGCAGTCGTCGATCCACAACAGCACCGTTGCCGCGGCGGCCAGCGCCCAATAGATCAGAAGCTCGAGCCCGATCGCCAGCGACAATGCGGTCGCCAGCCCGAGCGTCGCGCCGCCGCGCGCGCGCTTGGGGTCGGCGAGCCCCGCCACGGCGATGCTGAGCAGCGCCAGCTGCCAGCCGTGATGGTCGATCCGGGTCGGCATGAACATGCCGTTGGTCGAGCCGACGCTGACCAAGGCAATGAACGTCAGGACGAACGCCGCCGGGTGGACCAGCCGACGGGCGGTCAGGGCAACTCCGAACAGCAGCAGCAAATAAGGCAGCAGCGGCGCCACGGTGACCGCGATCCGCTCGGCGTCGGCGCCGCCGACCAGAGGCCGAAACAGCAGGATCAATCCGGCGAGCGGTAGGTCGACCAGCCGCGACCAGTGGATGTCCGAGCCGAACGGCGGGTTCAGCCGATATTGTCTGAGGTCGTACCAGTCCTGCCCGGCAAGCAATGCCCGCACCTGACTGATCCGCATGTTGTCGTCAGTGTCGAGCAGGGCGAAGGCGTGGATCTGGGCCCAGCGGTTGTAGACGAACCAGCCGCACAGGATCAGCCAGGCGGCGAGCGTCACCCATTTCCAGTGGCGATCGAGCAGGCGCAACATCGGACCGACGTCCACCTGATCCTTGCGCTCGCTCATTTTTCGGGCTCTAGCCGCTCGACCTCAAAGGGCAAGCAGCGACCGGCAAGGCCGACCATCGCAACCGGGAAAATCGTTTTGAAATGCTCAACCCGATCCGCCTATCGTTGCGCCCCGCTCCCGCTACATGGATCGACATGCGTCATCTCTTCACTCACGACCGCGGCTTGATCGGCCAAATCCTGCGCTACGGCATCAGCGGCGGACTGCTGACCGTCTTTTACTCGGTCATCTACTGGACAGCCGCTGAGCAGTTCGCGGTTCCGCCGATGGTCGCGAACACTTTGGCCTTCATTCTGACCCTCGTCGCCGGCTGGCTGATTCATTCGCGCTGGAGCTTTCGCGGCCATGGCCGGCCCGATCGCCCTCCCATCGCCTATGCCCGCTTTTTGCTGATCAACCTCGCTGGTTATGCGCTCAACAGCTTCTGGGTGTGGCTGATCGTGCTTCGGCTGGGCGGCTCCGTCGCTTTGTCGATCGTCCCGATCGCGTTCGTCACACCCTGGCTGAGTTTCTGGCTCAATCGCCGCTGGGCCTTTGCGTGACAGAGACTTACACTCCGTTAAGCCTGTTCCAGTAGCGCACTTTGAGGTACGGGGGAGGCGGGATTGCGGGAAAATCTAGGGCTCAATTCATTGCAGGATCCAGTGAAACCGACGCCCCTGGCAGCGGATCGGCGGGCGGCGATCGAGAGCGATCTTGTCGCTGCGTCCGCGCCGCGTCCCGAACGGCGCATGCACCCGCCGCTGCTGCTGTACGGCACCCTGATCTTCTGCGTCGGAATCGCGATGTACCTGCTGGGCGTGCTGCTGGTCTTCCCGCGCTATTTGCTCGGCCTCAACGCCTTGCTGGAGCCGGTCAGCGAGTGGGCGGTGTGGTATAGCGGCGTGCCGATCGTCGCCGGCCTGTCGCTGGCGCTGGTCGACCTCCTGTTCTTCCTAGATCACAAGAAGCCCAACGTGCCGCTCGGATACCAACCCGTGACCAATCGCTTCGTCACGGTCGCGCTCACCGCCTACAATGACGAGGAAAGCATCACCGAAGCGGTCCGCGACTTCCTCGGCCATCCGCTGGTCCGCCGGGTAATCGTCGTCAGCAACAACAGCCACGACGAGACCTTCGAGCGGGCGGAGCAAGCCGGAGCCATGGTCTTCAACGAGCTTGCGCCCGGCTATGGGCGTTGCGTCCACCGCTGCCTGACCGAGGCGGCGCGCTTCGACGACGTCGATTTCGTCGTCCTGTGCGAAGGCGATCGCACGTTTCGCGCCTATGACATCGAGAAGCTGCTGGCCTATGCTCCGCACGGCGAGATCGTCAACGGCACGCGCACCGTCGAGCCGCTGCGCCAATATACGACGCAGCTCAGCACCTTCATGTATTACGGCAACATGTTCGTCGGCAAACTGCTCGAGGCCAAGCATCTCGGGCGCGGCACGATCACCGATGTCGGCACGACCTACAAATTGTGCCGCCGCGACGCGTTGCTTGACCTGCTCCCGAAACTCAATCCGGCCATCAACCTTGAATTCAACGCGCACTTTCTCGACGTCGCGCTGCGCGAGAACATGATATTGGTGGAATGCCCGATCACCTTCCATCAGCGGGTCGGCGACAGCAAGGGCGGCAACATCAACAATGTTCGCGGGCTGTCGGTCGGATTGCGGATGATCTGGGGCATCGTCTTCGGCTGGAAGCGCGCTGCGTGCTAGCCGGCTATCACGGTTCGCGGCTCGAGCAGGATTCGCGCCGCGACGTCGTCTGGAAGGCGCTGTGGCGCTACCATTTCAGAAAGCTCGTTCCGGCCCACGGCTGCGTGCTCGATCTCGGCTGCGGCTATGGCGAGTTCATCAACAATGTCGTCGCTCGCCGACGCATTGGCCTCGACATGTGGGATGGCATTTCACGCCACCTCGACCAGGGTGTCGAAGCGATCGTCTCGAGCGTCACCGACCTTGGCCAAATCGAGGACGGAAGCGTCGATTTCGCCTTCGCCAGCAACCTGTTCGAGCATATCCCCCAAGCGGACTTCGCGGCGGTCCTGAAGGCATTGCGAACCAAGCTCGCACCCGGCGGCACGCTCAATATCCTGCAGCCGAATTACCGCTACGCCTATCGGGAATATTTCGACGACTACACCCATGTCTCGGTTTACTCCCACATCAGCCTCGCTGACTTCCTGACCGCGAACGATTATGAAGTCTTTGACATGCGGCCGCGCTTCCTGCCGCTGACGGTCAAATCGCGTATGCCGGTCTGGCCGCCGCTGATCGGGCTCTATCTGAATTCACCGGTCAAGCCGCTCGCCAAGCAGATGTTCGTTCGCGCCCGGCCGGCCGAACGGCAAGCGGCGGAATGAGCGCTCAGCTACCGGTCGTCGACGCGGCGGTCGAGGTTGCCCCGCACCGCAAACTTGCAACCGTTGCGTTGCTGATCTGCATCGCCGTGCTGGCGGTGAACATGGTGCTGTTCGTCGACACCGGGGTGAAGGCGATCCGTTACCCGTTCGAGATCGATTATGGGGAAGGCATCGTTTGGCAGCAGGCGCTGCGCATCGCTTCCGGCGACGCCTATGGAGGCATCGCTCAGTTTCCGGCGATCGTCTTCCACTATCCGCCTGCTTTTCACCTTATCAGCACCACTACGGCGGCAATGCTCGCGATGGACACGCTAGCTGCCGGACGCCTGGTTGCCCTGATTTCGACGCTGCTGACGAGCGGCTTTGCCGGCCTGGTTGTATTCCGCTCCATGCGGGAAGAAGCCGGAGCGGTGGCGGCCGCGATCTGCGCGGTAATCGGCGGTCTCGTCATTCTGACATACTGGCCGGTGCTGGTCTGGGCCCCGCTGATGCGCGTCGACATGACCGCGACCGCCCTCAGCCTTGCCGGCGTCTATTTGGGGATTGCCGCGCTGCGCAGGCCTGCGCTGATCCACGCCGCGGCGCTCTGCTTCGTCGCCGCCGTTTACACCAAGCAGACATCGATCGTCGCGCCCGCAGCGACGTTTCTCACCTTGCTGCTGATCTGCCCGAAGGTGGCGCGAGCGGGCATCGTAACGGCGGTGCTGAGCGGACTCATCGTTTTGGGCGCGCTCATATGGTGGACCGATGGCGGGTTCGTCCGCCACATCTTTCTCTACAACATCAATCGTTTCGACGCCTGGCGCCTGCGATGGATCAGGGAAGCGCTCGAGACCCATTCGCTCTATTTCGGGGTCGCCGCAATCGGCGTGGGCAGCCAAATCCGCAGCCGCCTGCCCAAGTATCGCGGCCTCTCGAGGGCAGCCGCAAGGGCAAGGCTGGCGGCCTCTCCCGCCGACGCCGCCATGCTCCTGGTCCTTGTCTATTTCCTGCTCGCGACGGCGATGCTGATCACGATCGCCAAGTCGGGATCGAACGTCAATTACCTGATCGAATGGCTGTGCGTCCTGGCCATTCTCGTCGGCATGGCGATGCGCGACGCCGCGATCGCGGTGACGCAGTCAGCGCCCGCCGCGTTTCGACGGCGGTCCGCCAATTTCGTGCTCGCTGTAATCCTGCCCGCCGCAGTCGCCGTACAGGTGGTCATGCTGCCGTCGATCCCGGATCAGAGGCGCGGCCCGATCCCCGAGCTTCGCCAGCTGGTAACGCTGATTCGCGAGGCGCAGCGGCCGGTCATCTCCGACGACATGGTCCTCCTGCTTCGCGCCGGAAAACCCGTCGTATGGGAGCCGGCGATCTTCACCGAACTGGCGAGCGGCGGCTTGTGGGACGAGCGGCCGTTCGTTCGGCTGGTGAGGGCGCGTCATTTTGCCTTCTTTGTCACCGCCGGGGGGCGTGGCACGCGGCTGTTCGACGCTCGCTATACGCCGGCCGTCGCCGATGCGATGGACGCCGCTTATCCGCAAAAGCGGCGCCTCGCCGGATACACGCTGCACTTCCCCGCCGAAGCGAACTAGGGCGCACTTTTGCAGTTATTGCCGCCGCTGCTCGCGCCGCGCCAGCAGCCGCAACCTTAGCGCAGTCAGTTTGATGAAGCCGTGCGCGTCCTGCGGGTCGTAGGCGCCCATATCGTCCTCGAAGGTCGCGACACGCGGGTCGTAAAGGCTTTCGGGCGACTGCCGGCCGGTGACTTGCACTGCTCCCTTGTAGAGCTTGAGGCGGACGATGCCCTCGACGCGCTCCTGGCTGCGGTCGATCAGCGCCTGCAGCATCTCGCGTTCCGGGGAAAACCACAGCCCGTTGTAGATGAGCTCGGCGTAGCGCGGCATCAGCTCGTCCTTGAGATGCGCGGCGCCGCGGTCGAGGGTCATCTGCTCGATCGCCCGATGGGCGGCGTGGAGAATCGTGCCGCCGGGGGTCTCGTAAATGCCGCGGCTCTTCATGCCGACGAGCCGGTTCTCGACCAAGTCGAGGCGGCCGACGCCATGCGCCTTGCCGAGCGCGTTCAACCTGGTCAGCAGCGCCGCCGAGGCCAGCGCCGCGCCATCCACCGCGACGGCGTCGCCGGATTTGAACTCGACGGTGATCTCCTGCGGGGTATCCGGCGCGGTCAGCGGATCGTCGGTGCGCGAATAGACATGGCCTGGGACCTCCGCCCACGGGTCCTCGAGCAGCTTCCCCTCGCTCGACGTGTGGAGCAAATTGGCATCGGTCGAGAACGGGCTTTCGCCAAGCGCATCCTTGGCGACCGGGATTTGGTGCTTCTCGGCGAAGTCGAGCAGCGCCGAACGGCTCTTGAGGTCCCATTCGCGCCACGGGGCGATCACTCGGATGTCCGGCGCAAGCGCGTAATAGCCGAGCTCGAAGCGCAATTGGTCGTTGCCTTTGCCGGTCGCGCCATGGGCGACCGCGTCGGCGCCAACCGCGCGCGCGATCTCGACCTGGCGCCGCGCGATCAGCGGCCGGGCGATCGCCGTGCCGAGCAGGTACGCGCCCTCGTAAAGCGCGTTGGCGCGCAGCATCGGAAAGACGAAGTCGCGGACGAACTCGTCGCGGAGATCCTCGATGAAGATGTGCTCGGGGCGTACGCCCAACATTTCCGCCTTGGCCCGCGCCGGCTCCAGCTCCTCGCCCTGGCCGAGATCGGCGGTGAAGGTCACGACTTCGCAAGCATAGGTCTGCTGCAGCCATTTGAGGATGACGCTGGTGTCGAGCCCGCCCGAGAACGCCAGGACGACGCGTGTGACGGATTGGGCCATGCATCCCCTGTTCGCTTGCCATGGACGGCGCGGCGGCATTGCCAGCCCGTACCCCGCCGTTCAAGCGCGATACAGGCGCGCACTGGTAAGCTCATTGCTGCCAATCTTTTATAGAGGATTCCCGAACATGAAGAAATTTCTCTTCGCAGGCGCCGCCGCTGCCACGCTGATCGCTGGGGCGGCCGCCGTCGCGCAGACTTCCGCACCGGCTCCTGCCGCCCAGGCTCCCGCGGGCAAGGTTCACACCCGGGCAACGATTCAGCAGGCCGTTGCCCAGCACTTCACCCGCCTCGACACCAATCGCGACGGGTTCGTCACCAAGGCCGAGGCCGACGCCGTCAAGGCCGCTCGCGCCGGCAAGCGCGGCGATCGCGTCGCCCGGCGCGCTGCCAAGCGCGCTGCCGGCGCCCATGACGGTGGAGCGATGTTCGAGAGGCTCGACGCCAATCGCGACGGGATGATTTCGCGCGCCGAGTTCGACGCCCATCACGCCCAGCGCCAGCAGCGGATCGCCGCCCGCGCCGCGGATGGCAAGGGACCCCGCGACGCCCACCGGATGCATGGCGGCGGCGGTATGGGGGCCTTTGGCGGCCGCATGTTCGAGATGGCCGACGCCAACCGCGACGGCCGGGTCACGCTGCAGGAAGCGACCGGCGCCGCGCTTCGCCATTTCGACATGGCCGATACGAACCGCGACGGTCAGATCACGCGCGAAGAGCGCCAGCAGATGCACCAGCGAATGCGCGCCGAGCACCGCCCCGGCTAACACCCACATTTCGACTGATGACCATGGAGGCCCGGCGGGAAACTGCCGGGCCTTTTGCTAGGCGCCGCTATGGTTCGATGAAGGCGCCTCGCGGTATCGGCCTTCGGCTTGGGCCAGATAGTCGCGCGTGATCGGCAAAGCGTTGCGGTCGCGGATGTACTGAAGCTGGTAATTGCAGCCGGCGCCGTTCTCGAACAGGACGATGCCGCCGGCGAGATAAAATTCCCACATTCTGAAGAAGCGCGCGTCGTACATCGCCTCGATTGTGTCACGCGCGCGGGTGGCGCGGTCCAGCCAGTGACGAAGCGTATAAGCATAGTGGAGCCGCAGCGTCTCGACGTCACTGGCGATCAGCCGCGCCTTCTGGCTGGCGGCGGCCATCTGCGACAGCGACGGCAAATGGTGGCCCGGGAAGATGTATTTGTCGGTGAACGGATCGGGCGCGGCACTGGCCGAGCCGAGCTTGCCGATGGTGTGCAGCAGCATCACTCCGTCCGGTTTCAGGAGATCGCGGCACCTGGCGAAAAATTCGTCGTAATGGGCCAGGCCAACATGCTCGAACATGCCGACCGAGACGATCCGGTCGAAGGGGCCGCTAACGTCGCGATAGTCGATCAGTTCGAAGCGGACGCGGTCGGCGACGCCCTCGTCCGCGGCCGATTTGCGAGCCACCTTGAGCTGCTCTTCGGACAATGTGATGCCGAGCACGTCGACCTTTGCGACGCGGTGCAGGTAAAGCGCCATGCCGCCCCATCCGCAGCCGATGTCGAGCACGCGCTGGCCAGGTCGCAGGTCGAGCTTGGCGGCGATGTGCGCCTTCTTGTCGGCCTGCGCCTGCTCGAGGCTGTTGGCGGGGTCGGTGAAATAGGCACAGCTGTACTGCCGGTCGGGCTCGAGGAAGGTCTCATAGAGCTCGTCGCGAAGATCGTAATGGTGGGCGACGTTGCGCCTTGATCGGCGCGGGTCGTTGCGGCGCACCAGCGCTTTCAGCCCACTGAGCTTGCTCTTGCCGAAAAGCTTGCGGCCGCCGCCGCCTTCCTCCCAGCGGTGGGAGCCGGTTACCATCTCGAGCAGGTCGAGCACTTTGGCGTCCTCGATCACCAGCCGGCCGTCCATATAGGCCTCGCCGAAGCCGAGCCGCGGGTTGCGGATCAGGTCGAACGGCACTCTGCGGTCGGCAAAGCGGATAGTCAGCGCCTTGCCGCCGCCGGGCCCGTAGGTCGCGCGTTTGCCGCCCGCGGTGATCACCGTGATGGTGCCGCGCGTCAGGAGCCGCTCGATGAGCTTGCCGATCAATGCCAAATTTGAGCCCCCTTACTTCCTTCGCCGCTGACGCTCGCTGGCGGTCTTCAATTGCCCGCACGCGGCGTCGATGTCGCGGCCGCGGGGAGTGCGGACCGGGGCCGAGATTCCGGCGTCGAAAACAATGCTCGAAAAGGCGCGGATGCGCTCGGGCTCCGAGCATTCGTACGGCGCGCCCGGCCACGGGTTGAACGGGATCAGATTGACCTTTGCGGGAAGCTTGTACTTGCGGATCAGCCGGACCAGCTCGCGGGCATCGTCATCGCTGTCGTTCTTGTCCTTGAGCATCACATATTCGAAGGTGATGCGGCGGGCATTGTTGGCGCCGGGATAGGCGGCGCACGCCTCGAGCAATTGCTCGATCCCGTACTTGCGGTTGAGCGGCACAATCTCGTCACGGACTTCCTTTCGCACCGAATGCAGCGACACCGCGAGATTGACTCCGATTTCGTCGCCGGCGCGGGCCATCATCGGCACCACGCCGCTGGTCGACAAAGTGATCCGGCGCTTCGAAAGGCCGAGCCCGTCGCCGTCCATGACGATCATCAAGGCGTCGCGGACATTGTCGAAATTGTAGAGCGGCTCGCCCATCCCCATCATGACGATGTTGGTCAGCATCCGCCCTTCGGGCTGCGCCGGCCACTCGCCGAGCGCATCGCGGGCGAGCATCACCTGGCCGACGATCTCCGACGGCTCGAGGTTGCGCACCAGGCGCATCGTGCCGGTATGGCAAAAGGTGCAGTTCAACGTGCAGCCGACCTGGCTCGACACGCATAGAGTGCCGCGATCGGCGTCGGGGATGAACACCATCTCGAATTCGTTGCCGTCGTCGGTTCGAAGCAGCCATTTGCGCGTGCCGTCGGTCGAGACCTGCGCCTCGACGACCTCCGGCCGCGAAATGACGAAGCGCTCGGCGAGCCATGGCTGCTGCGCCTTGGCGATGTCGCTCATGCCCAAGAAATCGCGAACCCCGCGGTTGTAGATCCAGTGCCACAGCTGCTTGGCGCGCAGCTTCGCCTGCTTGGCGTCAAGCCCCTCAGCCTCGAGCGCGACGCGAATCGCGTCCTTCGAAGCGCCGACCAGATCGACTTTGCCGTCGGCGCGGCGCTGGGCGGCGCGCGCGACGGGCACGGGGTCGATCAAGCCGGGGATCGGCATCAAGGCGGTGGCGGCGGTCATTGCGAGCGGCCCATCTAGGGGTCTCGGCTAGGTTTTGCCAGCGCAGGCGGCCGCGGCGGCGTCGATCGCGGTCGGAGCGCCGTCGAGCAGGTAGCGGTCGGCGAACCGCCGGCCGGCGCCGTCGCGTGCCTCGATCCGCATCGAACGCGCGGCGCGCGCCGCGGCAATGATCGCCGCTTCCTGTAGCGGGCCGCGGCTCCACGCCCGGTCACCACGCGCGACAAGCATGAACGGCTGCTCGCCGAAGGTCAGCATGACGCTCGAACCGGCGCGCGGGACGCGGCTCAGCCGTACGTGGAATTCGCCGAGACGGCCCGGAACACCGAACGCGAAGCCGGCCCGGGCTTCGGACTGGCGCCGGGACGCCGGCGGCAGCGGCCGCGCCGCCGCCTCGCAGCGCGGACCGAACTTCAGTGCCGCCCACGAGCCCTGCGCGAACACGACCACCGCGCGTGGCGCGGGCGGCGCAGCGGCGACCAGCATGCCTGCCAAAACCAAAGCTGCCGCCCGACCCCGCATGTCGCGATAATAGCCCAGCCAGCGCGCACGCCGCCAGCGCCGCAATTGGTCCATTTGAGATCAAGCTTGTTTATTAACTTAGGTTATGCGATTGAAGTCGAGCTCGGTTCCTCGACTCGCCGCCAGGAGGCCGCGCAAATGGACCGACCCGACCGATGCCGAACTGAGCCCGTCGCGTCGCAATAGCGGCGTTACCGGCCATGGATTCTGCGGAACTTCTAACGCGCGTCGCCGCCGAGCTGGCGTTGTTCGCGGGGATCGGCTTCCTGATCTTTGCGGCCAACGACCTCGCCGTCGACCTGATCTATTTCGGCCGCCGCACCTGGCGCGCAATCGCCGTCTACAGCCGCTTTCCGCGTGCGTTCGCAAGCGAGCTGGCCGACTCCGCGCAGCCGGGGTTCATCGCCATCCTGGTTCCGGCCTGGGACGAAGCATCGGTCATTGCCTCGATGCTGCGCGCGACATTGAAGCGCATCCAACACCCCAATTACCGGGTTTTCGTCGGTTTTTACCGCAACGACCCGGCGACCGCGGCGGCGATCGCCAGCGTCATCGACGACCGCATCGAGCCGGTCCGGGTGGAAGCCGACGGCCCGACCACCAAGGCGCACTGCCTCAATTACCTCTACGACGCGCTGATCGCCCACGAACTGGCGACGGGCCAGCCGGCGCGGGCGGTCGTGCTCCACGATGCCGAGGACGTCGTCCACCCGCTCGAGCTGTCGCTGTTCGACCGGCTAATCGGCCGCGCCGGGGTCATTCAGCTGCCGGTGCTGCCGTTGATCGACCCCGGTTCGCAATGGGTCAGCGGCCATTATTGCGATGAGTTCGCCGAGGCCCATGCCAAGGAAATGGTGGTTCGCGAGGCGGTCGGCGCATCGATTCCGCTGGCCGGAGTCGGCTGCGCGATTGGCCGCGAGCCGCTCGCCCGGATCGCCGCCATGCATGACGGGCGGCCGTTCGTCGGCGGCAGCATGACCGAGGATTATGAGCTCGGGCTGCGGGTCGGCGCGCTCGGCTTGAAGACGATGTTCGTGCGCATCCCGGCGACCCCCGGCGATCGCTCGGTGGTCGCCAGCCGCGGACATTTCCCGTCGAGCATCGGGGTCGCGGTGAGGCAGAAAGCGCGCTGGCTGGGCGGCATTGCGATCGTCGGCTGGGACCGGCTGGGCTGGCGCGGCGGACTTGGCGAGCGGTGGATGCGGATGCGCGACCGGCGCGGGCCGCTGGCGGCGATCCTGCTGGTATCGGCTTATGGCGCCGCTTTGCTGTGGTCGCAGCTGTGGCTTGCCGAGGCGCTCGGCGCCCCGGTCCAAGCGCGGCTCGACCCGACGCTGGTCGTCCTGCTCCAGATCAACGCCGGGCTGCTCGCCTGGCGGATCTTCATGCGCGCCTGCTTTACAACCTCCGCCTACGGCTGGGGCCAGGGCCTGCTGTCGATCCCGCGGATGGTAGTCGGCAATGTCATCGCGGTCCTGGCCGCCGGACGGGCGATCTCGATCCATCTCGGCGGCGGCCCCCAGCGCTGGGACAAGACGACCCACATCTTCCCCGTCGAGCTCGCCCGGTGAGCGCCTCGGTCCGCTTCCTGACGCTCGCGTTGGTCGGCTGGGCAGGCGTCCGAGCGGCGACTCTGGGGGCATTGCCCGGGACCGAGGCCTTCACGTTGGGGCGGGAAGAGGCACCGGCGCGGACGATCGCCGCGAGCACCGTTCCAGCGATCGTCCCGACCCAATTCCCGGCGCTCGAGCCGGCCGGTGCGGTGATTGCGCCCGAAATGACGATGGCGTTTCCCGCGGCTCCGGCCGGGCCGTGGCTCGGCCTCGCGCCCGGCGCCGGCGCGGTCCCGATCTATTATTATCCGGCGAGCGTCCCCGCGGGAGCGGCGTATCTTCAGGCGCCGCTTCCGGCTCCCCGGCGCGGCCGGCTCGCTCGAATTCCCCCCGAGCCGGCCGCGGTGTTCTATGCACCCATCCCCCAACTCGACGAATGGCCGCTGACGCGCATGGCGTCGACGGCGATGCCGGCGCGGCGCTCGGCTACCGCCGTGCCCGGGCAAAGCCAGCCGCAAGCCGCTTTGAAGGCGCGCCTCGACCGGCTCCAGCTGTCCGCCTGGGCCTTGCTTCGCGGCCGCCCCGGCCCGGCTACGCTGGCGGCCGGCGGAACCCTCGGCGGAAGCCAGGCGGGAGCGCGGCTCACCTATCATGTCACTCCACTGCTCGCCGCATCGCTGCGCAGCAGCTCGCCGGTCGGCGGCGCCCGCGGCGGCGAAGTCGTGGCCGGCATCCGGGTGACCCCGTTCCGAACGATCCCGGTGGCGCTGACCGCCGAGCGCCGGCAGGCGATCGGCAGCACCGGCGGCGGCCGCTCGGCGTTTGCGCTGTTCCTCGAAGGTGGCGTCTACCAGCGGCCGATGCCGTGGGGGTTCGAGCTCGACGCCTACGCCCAGGCCGGGGTGGTCGGAATCCGGCGCCGCGACCTGTTCTTCGACGGCGGCTACACGTTCACCAAGCCGCTGTTTGGGCGCTACTCGGCCGGCTTCGGTATGTGGGGCGGAGTCCAGCCGGGCCTGTACCGGGTCGATGTCGGCCCGCGAGTGTCGATGCGGGTCCGCCGGAACATGCGCGTCCACCTCGACTGGCGACAGCGCGTTGCCGGCGACGCCGAGCCCGGGTCAGGCCCCGCCGTGACGCTCGCCGCCGACTTTTAAAAGACCCCCCGAGAGGAGTCGCCGCGCCTTGGCCTTCGCCGCGCTTTGCGGCTAGGCAGTGGCGCTCGACATGGACATCTACCTCCCGATCGCCGGCCAGTCGGTCAACGCGCTGTTCATTGTCGCTTTGGGGCTGCTGGTCGGCGTGCTGTCGGGCATGTTCGGGGTCGGCGGCGGCTTCCTGACCACTCCGCTGCTGATGTTCTACGGCATCCCGCCGACGGTCGCCGTGGCGTCCGCGACGACCCAGATTACCGGCGCCAGCGTGTCGGGCGTGATGGTCTACCTGCGCCGCGGCGGGGTCGACCTGAAGATGGGCGGGGTAATGATCGTCGGCGGCCTGTTCGGCTCGCTGGCCGGCGCGGTGGTGTTCCGAATACTCCAGGCCAGCGGGCAGATCGACCAGGTCATCGGCTCGCTCTACGTGCTGCTGCTCAGCTGGATCGGCGGGCTAATGCTCAAGGACGCTCTGGCCGCGCTCGGCTACTTACCCGCACCCAAGACGGAGGACCGGCCCCGCCACAACCGCTGGGTGGCGTCGCTGCCGCTTCGCTGGCGCTTCTACACCTCGGGCCTGTACGTTTCCCCACTCGCGCCCCTGGCGCTGGGCTTCCTCGCCGGAATGTTGACGCTGCTGCTCGGCATCGGCGGCGGTTTCATCCTCGTCCCGGCGATGATCTACTTGCTCGGAATGGCCGCTCGCGTGGTGATCGGGACCAGCCTGGTGATCATCCTCGCGGTCAGCGCCGCGGCCACGCTGATCCACGCTCTTACCACCCAGTCGGTCGACATCGTGCTTGCCGCTTTGTTGCTGCTCGGCGGAGTCGTCGGTGCTCAATATGGAGCGATGCTGACGACGCGCATGAAGCCCGACCTGCTGCGGCTCGCGCTCTCGGTGATCATCCTCCTCGTCGCATTGCGAATGGCGGCCGGCCTCGCCTGGCAGCCGGACGAAATCTACTCGATCGAATATCTGTGACGTCCCGGCTCGCCTCGATCGCGCTCGCCGCCTTGGCACTGCTGCTGACGGCGGCCGCAAAGCCGGTGCTGGTCCCCGACATTTCGTCGCGCAGCGTCGAGATCCGCTACAGCTTCACCGGCGCCCAGCTGCTGTTGTTCGGAGCGATCCTCTATCCCGGCGGCCGCGTGCCCGATCGCCAGGTCGACATCGTCGTCGTCTTGAGGGGTCCGGTCGAGCCGATCGTGGTCCGCGAAAAGCAGCAGATCGCCGGCATCTGGATGAACGCCGATTCCAACCGCTTCCGCTCGGCGCCGTCGTTCTACGCCGTGGCCTCTTCACGGCCGATCTCACAGTTGGTCGATGAGCGCACCGCGGCAATCTATGAAATGGGCGTTCAGAACCTCCAATTGTCGCCGGGCGGCGGGGCGCTGCCTGAAAAAGAGCGCCGCTTCGAGGCGGGCCTGCTCGACCTGCGCAACCGGCAAGGCCTCTATGCCGAATATTCGCGCGGCGTCGAGATTGCCGAGGGAGTCCTGTACCGGGCGACCATCACCATCCCGAGCCAGGTGCCGGTCGGGACCTACATCGCCGAGACTTTCCTCGTCGACCGCGGCCGGGTGCTCGCCGCCGCCACCCGCGACATCGAGATCGGCAAGACCGGCTTCGAGCGGTTCGTCACGCTCGCCGCGCGCCGCTACGCGTTGCTCTATGGCATCGTTGCAGTGCTGATGTCGCTGGCGCTCGGCTATGGCGCCGCAGTGCTGTTCCGGCGGCGTTTCTAAGCCAAATTTTAACCGCTCGGCTTTACTCCCACCCGTGACGTTAAATCGCGGGGAAGCGTACGCATGACCGATCAGCCGAATCTCAAGCAATTCCTCGACGAAATGGGAAGCTTTACCGACGAATCGGGGGCGGCGGGACAGGCCGCCAAGTCGGCCACGGCATTGCCGCCGATCGGCCATGTCGTCGAAATCGCCGGCTCCGGCTCGCAAATCCGCCTCGATGCGGCGGCGCTGGGCGCCCTCGCCTCCCATTCCGACCCGTCGGTGGCGATGTCCGGGCAGGTCGGCAGCCAGATCAAAATGATCGTCGGATCGAGCTGGCTGATCGCCAACGTCCGCACGATGCGCGGCGACGCCGACGGCGAGGTTTCGGCCCACGTCGATTTCCTCGGCGAAGGCAATCGCGATTCATCCGGCAAGCTCAGTAACTTCCGCCGCGGCGTCACCAAATTCCCGATCCCCGGCTGCGACGTGCATCCGGTCACCAGCGACGACCTTCGCGCCGTGTTCGCGGCCGACGACCGGGCGCACATCGAGATCGGCACCGTCTACCCGACCGACGACATCCGCGGCGCGCTCTACATCGACGCGATGCTGTCCAAGCATTTCGCGGTCCTCGGGAGCACCGGCACCGGCAAGTCGACCTCGGTCGCGCTGATCCTCCACCGGATCTCGGAGCTGTCGCCCGAGGGCCACATCGTCATGATCGACCCGCACGGCGAATATTCCGCCGCGTTCAAGGGCTGCGGCGAGCTGTTCAACGTCGACAATTTGCAACTGCCCTACTGGCTGATGAACTTCGAGGAGCATTGCGAGGTCCTGCTGACGACCCAGGGCGCCGAGCGCGACCGCGACGCCGACATTCTCGCCAAGCTGCTGCTCGCCGCGCGCACCAAGGGCAAGAACCTCGAAACCCTCGGCAAGGTCACCGTCGATTCGCCGATTCCGTATCTGCTGACCGACCTCAACACGATCCTGGTCAACGAAATGGGCAAGCTCGACCGGTCCGGCGACGTGCTTCCGTTCCAGCGGCTCAAGAACAAGCTCGACGAGATCCGCGCCGACCCGCGCTACTCGTTCATGTTCTCGGGCATGCTGGTGTCGGACTCGATGGCCGGGCTGCTCGCCAAGCTGTTCCGGCTGCCGAGCCACGGCCGCCCGATCTCGATCGTCGACGTTTCCGGCGTCCCGTCCGAAATCACCTCAGTGGTCGTCTCGGTGCTCGCCCGGATGGTGTTCGATTATGCGATCTGGTCGCGGACCGAGGCGCAGCGGCCGCTGTTGCTGGTCTGCGAGGAGGCCCACCGCTACGTGCCCAAGGACGAGCACAGCTCGGGCCAGGCGGTGCGCCGGATCCTCGAGCGGATCGCCAAGGAAGGCCGTAAGTACGGCGTCAGCCTCGGCCTGATCACGCAGCGCCCATCCGACCTCGCCGAAGGCGTGCTGTCGCAGTGCGGCACGATCATCGCCATGCGCCTCAACAACGACCGCGACCAGGCCTGCGTCCGCGCCGCGATGCCCGAAGGCGCGCGCGGCTTCCTCGACGCCATCCCGGCGCTGCGCAACCGCGAGTGCATCGTCTGCGGCGAAGGCGTCGCGATTCCGCTGCGCGTCCGCTTCGACGACCTCGAACCCGAAAAGCGCCCCGCCTCGTCCGACCCGAGCTTCGCAGCCCTATGGTGCCAGTCCGGCGACGAAGAAGGCATCATTCAGCGCACCATCAAGCGGTGGAGAGGTCACGGGCGGTAAAGCCGGGGAGGGCCGCGCAGCGCCTTGCGCCGCGCCGACTCTGCCGAGAGATGCGCCTGCCCAGGTGGTTTGCTATGTAGCTGACACGGTACAGCAACCGTGCATTCGAGCAACGGCGCTCTACTTGCCGGTTGCTCCACCAGATCAGTCTGTCAGGGCCCGAATTCTTGGGTGAAAGCGGACTTGAAAAGCGAGAGCCGTGACATACAGGAGACGCCGAGCCAGAGCAGAGCGTCCAGGAGCGTAAACCCATGAACCGAAACGTCGCTTTACTGCCGGCGATTGTCCTGTGCGGATGTGCCCCTAATCCCGCCGTTGAGGCCGCGGCCGCCGCCGATCTGGTCTCCATGGTGCAGGAGAGCGTTGGCGAGTACAGTGGCGTTGAGACCACGTATGTCGCGGTCAATCTAACTGAGCGATCGATCTACCCGAAAGCCATCACTCACGGCTCCTTCGTCAAGTCAAATGGCTGTGTCGCGTTCCGGCCCGTCACGGGGACATTGCTCACTCCGATATTTCCCCATGGAACTCGCCTGGCCTCGAACGCAAATGGCAATTTTGACCTTGTCATCGAAGCTTCGCGGGTGAGCTTCGGCAGGGAATATTTCGTGGGAGGCGGCGTAGTTCCGCTCCCCAGCGAAGGGATCGCGCTGGCAGCTCCCGTTCCGGCTACCTGTTCTGCCAGTTACTATCTGGTTGGGAGCGTGAACGAACGGGGGTAAGAGTGGCGTTCAGCCCTTCACTCCGACCGACAGCAGCGCTTTCAGCCGCGCCTTGAGCGCCGCCACTTCGGCGTGATCCACTGCCGGCCCGCTCGTGAAGCGCACGCTCAGCGGGTTGACCGCCTGGCCGCCGCGATGGACTTCGTAGTGGAGGTGCGGGCCGGTCGACAGGCCGGACGAGCCGACATAGCCGATCAGCTGGCCGCGGCGCACAAAACTGCCGGGCTCGGCGACAATTTGGCTCATGTGCGAGTAGCTGGTGGCGATCCCGCCGGCGTGGGCGATGCGGACCTGCCGCCCGTAGCCCCCCGCCCAGCCGGCGGCGGCGACCTGGCCTTCGGCGGCGGCAACGATCGGGCTGCCCCAGCCGGCGCCGAAATCTACGCCCCGGTGCATGCGCGCGAATTGCAGGATCGGATGCCGGCGATAGCCGAAGCCCGAGGTGATCCTGCCGGCGACCGGCCACAGCATTCCCGAGGCCGACGGCTGGCCGATATCGGCCGCGTCGATCCACGCCGTGCGGCCACGCGCGTTCCATTTGACGAGCTGCAGGTCGCTAGCCGCAATCCGGTCGATGCCGGCATAGAGCAGCGGTCCGGTCTGGCGCTCGCCGGTGGCGGCGCGGCGGCTGGCGATGACCAGGTCGAAGCGGTCGTCGGCGCCGATATCGCTGCCGACGTCGAGTTCGGTGCCGAGCGCGCGGAGATATTCCGCCGCCGACTGCGGCGAAACTCCGGCGGCGCGCAGCGACCAGTAGAGCCCGTCGCCGACCCGGCCGCGCACCCGCAACGGCGCCGTGTCTACCGGGATCGGCTGTTTGATGAGCTGCAATGCGCCCTGAGCGCCGCGGATCACCTCCAGTCGCATGCCAAGCGCGGACCGCAGCGCGACGCGCTCGACCCGGCGGGCGATCCCCGTATTGGGGCCGAGCGTGACCGCGACGGCGGTTCCGGGCGCGAGCGGCGGCGAGGCGGCGGCGATCATCGCTGCGGCGGCGGCGGCATCGCCCGGTGCCGCACCAGCACGGTTCAATACCGCGCGAAGCGAATCGCGCGCGCCAAAAGCCATGGTCAGCTGGACGGTCGGGCGTTCGGGCGCGAAATCGATCGGCTCGACAACTTGCGTCGCGGCCATCCGCATCCCGGTCCGGCCGCCGGCGGCCAGCGGCGCGATGTGCAGCGCGCGCCACTGCAGTTGCTCGGCGTCGGCCGTCCCGCTCGCGCGCGGCAGCGCCGCCATCGCCACGCCACCGCCCAGCAATGCCAGCACGGCGGCCTTACCGGCCAGAAATGGATGCGTATTCGCCAAAAGCGCCCCCCGCGGCCGCCACCATCGGCAATCGAGGTTAAGACGGGCTTAAATTGGCCTTTCAAAAACCTTGCGATTTGCCGGCGGGCTGCCACATTCATGGGCATGGCGAGGCGCGACGAGGCTCCGGTCCGGGCGATCCTTGGGCCCACCAACACCGGCAAGACCTATCTTGCGATCGAACGGATGTGCGCCCACTCGTCGGGGGTAATCGGCTTCCCGCTGCGGCTGTTGGCGCGCGAGGTCTACGACCGCGTCGTCGCGCTGAAAGGCGCCAACCAGGTCGCGCTGCTGACCGGCGAGGAGCGCATCGTCCCAGCGCAGGCGCGCTACGTGCTGTGCACCGCCGAGAGCATGCCCGTGCCGGACCCGAAGCACGAGCAGCGCGGCGACCTGCCCGCGGACTTCGCATTCGCCGCGATCGACGAGGCGCAGCTCGGCATCGATCCCGAGCGCGGCCATGTGTTCACCGACCGCATGCTGCGCGCCCGCGGTCGCGAGGAAACGCTGATCCTCGGCTCGGATACGCTGAAGCCGATGATCCGCGAGTTGCTTCCGGAGGCGGAGATCGTCAGCCGGCCGCGATTTTCGACCCTGCGCTACGCCGGCAGCACCAAGCTGTCGCGGCTGCCGCCGCGATCGGCTGTCGTCGCTTTCTCCGCCGAGCAGGTCTACGCGCTGGCCGAGATGCTGCGCCGCTTCCGCGGCGGCGCCGCGGTGGTGATGGGGGCACTGTCGCCGGCAACGCGCAATGCCCAGGTGGCGATGTTCCAGCGCGGCGAAGTCGATTACCTGGTCGCCACCGACGCTATCGGCATGGGCCTCAACATGGACGTCACCCATGTCGCCTTCGCCGGGCTGGAGAAATTCGACGGCCGCCGCGACCGCCGGCTGACGATCTCCGAAATGGCCCAGATCGCCGGCCGCGCCGGTCGCCACCAGCGCGACGGCAGCTTCGGCACGCTGGGGTTGGGCGGCGACGGCGGGGCGTCGTTCACCGACGAAGAGATCATTGCCATCGAGGACCACCGCTTCCGGCCGCTCGACCATCTCTACTGGCGCAATTCGGACCTCGACTTCACCGACGTCGGAGCGCTGATCGCCAGCCTCGAGGAGCGCAGCGACGACCCGCTGCTGCGCGCGGCGCCGCTGGCGATCGACCTCGCGGTGCTCAAGCTAATCGCCGAGGACCCGGCGGTCGCGGCGCGGCGCGGCGCCATCGCCCGCCGGCTGTGGGCTGCCTGCGGCCTGCCCGACTTCCGCAAAGTGGGGCCGATGCACCACGCGCGCATGGTCCGCCGGATCTTCGGCCATATCGGCGAGGGCGGCCACGTTCCCCACGAATGGTTCGCGGCCGAGCTAGCCCGGCTCGACAATGTCTCGGGCGACATCGAGGCCCTGGCCGACCGCCTCGCGGGGGTGCGCAGCTGGGCCTATATCGCCCACCGCAGCGACTGGCTCGCCGACCCCCGCAAATGGGCCGAGCGGACGATGGACGTCGAAGCGCGGCTCAGTGACGCGCTCCATGAACGCCTGACGCAGCGCTTCGTCGACCGCCGCACCGCGGTGCTGGTCCGCGACATCGGCGCGCGCGGCAGCGACGCCTTGCCGGTGACGGTCGCCGCCGACGGCGAGGTCAGCGTCGGCCCCGAGCCGATCGGGCATCTCGCCGGCTTCGATTTCCGGGTCGATCCGTCCGCCCGCCTCGCCGACAAGCGCCTGCTGCTGGCCGCCGCCGAGCGCCGCCTCGGCGACGAGCTCGACCGGCGCGCCAAGGCGCTCCTCGAGGCCCCGGACGAAGCATTCGAGTTGATCGCCGACGACGACGGCCGGCTCGCGGTCGGTTGGCAGGGGCACGTGCTCGCGCGCCTTGCGCCGGGGCGGTCGCTGCTCGAACCGGCGCTGCGCACCAGCCGCGCCCTCGACCGGCTCTCCGCGCCCAGCCGGGCGGCGCTCCGCGACCGCCTAGAACAATGGCTCGACGGATCGATCGCGGGCCATCTCGGAGCGCTGAGGACACTCGCCGCGGCGGCGACCGATCCGGCGAGCTCAGCCGGCGTCCGGGCGCTCGCTGCGATGCTCGCCGACGCCGGCGGTGTGGCGCCGCGCCGGGCGATGCTCGCCCCCATCGCCGCGCTCAAGCCGTCCGACCGCCGCGCGCTGCACCGGCTGCGCGTGCGCCTCGGGCCGCTCGACCTGTTCGTTCCAGCGCTGCTCAAGCCCGCGGCACAGCGCTGGCGGGCGGCGCTCGATGCGGTCCGCTCGGGCCAGCCGATGCCCGCGCTGCCGCCGCCGGGAGCGGCGATGCTCGGCCCCGAGGCCGATCCGCGCGGCGCCGCTTTGGCCTACCGCCGCCTCGGCCGCCAGTGGCTCCGGATCGACCTTGCCGACCGTCTGGCGAGCCATGCCCACAAGGTCCGGTCGGTCGGCGGCAAGGATCCGGTCGATATCGAGCTCGCCCGATCGGTCGGGCTCGACGAGGACGGCATCGCCCGGCTGATGACGGAAATCGGCTTCGCCCGGGCCGGCGATGCGTGGCGCTGGCGCGGGCGGCGCGCGCGGCGCCCCGACGCCGACCCTGCCAAGCGCGCTCCCAACGCCTTCGCGGCGCTCGCCGACCTCAAGCGGTAATGTCTCTCTTTCGTCATGCTGAACTTGTTTCAGCATCCATCCCGGAGACCGCCGGTGAGGACGGAGAAATGGACCCTGAAACGAGTTCAGGGTGACGGTTGGGAATGCGGATCGACCGCTACCTGCACCGCATCCGGCTGGCCAAAAGCCGCGCCCTCGCGCAAGGCCTGGTCGACACCGGCCTCGTCCGCATCGACGGCAAGCGCGTCACCAAGGCGAGCGAGCCGGTGCGCATCGGCAGCATCATCGCGCTGCCGCTTTGCGACCAGGTCCGGGTGCTGCGGGTTCTCGCTTTGCCCGAGCGGCGCGGACCGGCGGCCGAAGCCCGGGCCTGTTACCAGGAGCTTGGCGCTGGCTCCGACGTTGACGGCGAAACCACTCCGACCTAGCGGAACTCGGACACCGGGAGCATAACCACGCCATGACCTATGTCGTCACCGACGCCTGCATCCGCTGCAAGTACATGGACTGCGTCGAGGTCTGCCCGGTCGACTGCTTCTACGAAGGCGAGAACATGCTCGTCATAAATCCCAACGAGTGCATCGACTGCGGCGTGTGCGAGCCCGAATGCCCGGCCGAGGCGATCCTCCCCGACACCGAGAGCGGGCTCGAGAAGTGGCTCGAGGTCAACACCAGTTTCTCCGCGCAATGGCCGAACATCACCCGCAAGAAGGACAGCCCGGCCGACGCCGACGAGCACAAAGGCGAGGAAGGCAAGTTCGAGAAATACTTCACTCCGGATCCCGGCACGGGCGACTGAGCGGGCTTCCCGGCGCCCGTACTAACGCCGCTTCAGCAGCTCCTCGACAATCCGGTCCGCCGCCTGCTCGGCGGTGAGCTCGATCGTGTCGACTCGGATCTCGGGCTTCTCCGGCGCTTCGTAGGGGCTGTCGATGCCGGTGAAGTTGGCGAGCTCGCCGGCGCGCGCTTTGGCGTACAGTCCCTTGACGTCGCGGCGCTCGGCCTCGGCCAATGGAGTGTCGACGAAAATCTCGATGAACTCGCCGTCGGGGAGCATCTTGCGCACCATCTCGCGTTCGGCGCGGAACGGCGAAATGAACGCGGTCAGGACGATCAGTCCGGCGTCGGCCATCAGCCGGGCAACCTCGCCGACCCGGCGGATGTTCTCGATCCGGTCGGCCTCGGTGAAGCCGAGATCGCGGTTGAGCCCGTGGCGAACGTTGTCGCCATCCAGCAGGAAGGTGTGCTGGCCGCGCGCGACGAGCTTCTTCTCGACCAGATTGGCGATCGTCGACTTGCCCGCGCCGGACAGTCCGGTGAACCACAGCACCGCCGGCTTCTGGCCCTTGATGCGGGCGTGGACCTCGCGGCTGACGTCGAGATGCTGGCGGTGGATGTTGAGCGCCCGGCGGAGCGCGAAATGGATCATCCCGGCGGCGACCGTGGCGTTGCTCAGCTTGTCGATGAGGATAAAGCCGCCGAGCTCGCGATTGGGGCTCGACCCCGGGGCCGCATAGCTCTCGAAGACGATTTCGCGGTCGGTTGCGACCTCGGCGACGCCGATCGCGTTGAGCGCCAACGTCGGCGCGGCGAGATGCTCGAGACTGTTGACGTTGATTTCGTACTTCGGGTGCTGGACCGTCGCCGTCACGGTCTGCGTGCCGAGCTTCAGCCAATAGCCGCGCCCCGGAATCAGCTCGTCCTCGCCCATCCAGACGATCGTCGCTTCGAACTGGTCGGCCGCCTCAGGAGCGTCGGCGGCGGCGGCGATCACATCGCCGCGCGAGCAGTCGACCTCGTCGGCCAGGGTCACCGTCACCGACTGGCCGGCCACCGCTTCCTCGAGGTCGCCATCAAGCGTGACGATGCGGTCGATGCGGGTCTGCCGGCCCGAAGGCAGAATTCGAACCTCGGCGCCGGGGCCCATCGTCCCCGCAGCGATCTGGCCGGCAAAACCGCGGAAATTCTGGTCCGGGCGATTGACCCATTGCACCGGCATCCGCAGCGGCTTGGCGGCGTCGTCTGCGCCGATCGGGACCTGGTCGAGGTGATCGAGCAGGCTCGGCCCGCTGTACCAGGGCGTCGCGTCGCTCGGGCCCATGACATTGTCGCCCTTGAGCCCGGATACCGGGATCGCGACCCAGTCCTCAATGCCGATGCTGTCGCCGAACAGCCGGTAGTCGGCGCAGATCGCGTCGAACGCGGCCTGGTCGTAGTCGACCAGGTCCATCTTGGTTACCGCCAGCACGAAGCGGCGGATACCGACCAGATTGGCGAGATAGCTGTGCCGCCGGGTCTGGGTCAGCACGCCATTGCGCGCATCGACCAGCAGCACGGCCAAATCGGCGGTCGAAGCGCCGGTGACCATGTTGCGCGTGTATTGCTCATGGCCGGGAGTGTCGGCGACGATGAACTTGCGTTTGGCGCTGGAAAAGAAGCGATAGGCGACGTCGATGGTGATGCCCTGTTCGCGCTCGGCCGAAAGCCCGTCGACCAGCAGCGCGAAATCGATTGCATCCCCCTGCGTGCCGACCCGCTTGCTGTCGGCTTCGAGGCTTGCGAGCTGGTCGTCGAAAATCTGGCGGCTATCGTAGAGCAGCCGTCCGATCAGGGTCGACTTGCCGTCGTCGACGCTGCCGCAGGTGATGAAGCGCAGCAGCTCCTTGGCTTCATGGGCGGCGAGCCAGGCGCTTACGTCGGATTCGATCAAGTCGCGGTCGCTGTCGAGCGGGCGGGCCACTAGAAGTATCCCTCCTGCTTCTTCTTCTCCATGCTGGCGCTGCCGGCGTCGCGGTCGATCGCCCGGCCCTGGCGCTCCGACGTCGTCGTCAGCAGCATCTCGGCGACAATTTCCTCGACCGTCCCAGCCCGGCTCTCGATCGCGCCCGAGAGCGGATAGCAGCCGAGCGTTCGAAAGCGGACCGAGCGTATCCCGGGCTGTTCGTCGCCCAGCGGAAAGCGCGTGTCGTCGACCATCAGGATCAGCCCGTCGCGGACCACCGTCGGCCGCTCGGCGGCAAAGTACAGCGGCACGATCTCGACCTTCTCGCGCAGGATATATTGCCAGACGTCGAGCTCGGTCCAGTTGGACAGCGGGAACACGCGGATGCTTTCGCCCTTGTTCTTGCGGACATTATACAGCGACCACAGCTCGGGCCGCTGCCGCTTCGGGTCCCAGCGGTGGTTGGGGTTGCGAAAGCTGAAGATGCGCTCCTTGGCGCGGCTCTTCTCCTCGTCGCGCCGGGCGCCGCCGAACGCGGCGTCGAAGCCGTGCGCGTCGAGCGCCTGCTTGAGCCCTTCGGTCTTCCACATGTCGGTGTGCAGCGGCCCGTGGTCGAACGGGTTGATCCCCTGCCGTTCGGCCTCGGGATTCTTGTGGACGATCAGGCGGACGCCGGGCTGCGCCGAGACCTTGTCGCGAAGCGCGTACATATCCTTAAACTTCCAAGTCGTATCGACGTGGAGCAGCGGGAACGGCAGCGGGCTCGGGAAGAACGCTTTCTTGGCAAGGTGCAGCATGACCGCCGAATCCTTGCCGATCGAATAGAGCATGACCGGGCGTTCCGCCTCGGCGACGGTTTCGCGCATGATGTGCATGCTCTCGGCCTCAAGCCGGTCGAGATGCGTCAGTGAACGCACGCTTCGATTATTCCCCCGAGCGCAGGTCGTCGGTGCCGGTGCCTGACGGCGCCGGCGGCGAGTGGAGATGCCTAGGCGTTCTCCGCCGCCTTGGCTTTCGCCTTGCCCGCCGGCTTGGCGGGGGCAGCGCTGGCTGGCTTGCCCTCGATCGCGTCGATCAGGGGCTGCAGCCCGTCGCCGTACTTCTTCCAGCGCTTGACCGCGGTGTTGTAGATCGGGCGGCGCACCTGGGCGACGCTGGCGGTCTTCACTGGCCGGTCCGAATTGTGGAAATCGAGGCATTTGGCGTTCCACTCGAGACCGAGGAACGCGATTAGCGCCTTGGCTTCCTTCTCCGTGTCGACGACGACATCTTCATATTGGACGGTGTGCAGGACGCCTTTCGGAAGCACCTTTTGCCAGTGCTCCATAAGCTCGCGGTACTTGCCGTAGTAGCGGCCGAGCTCGCCGAGCTCGTAGCTGTGCGGCATGTCGTCCTTGAACAGCTTGGTGAAGCCCGACAGGCAGGTGTCGACCGGGTCGCGCATGGTGTTGATGAACTTGGCCTTCGGGAACAGCAGGTGGATGAGCCCGGCGAAGAAGTAATTGGTCAGCAGCTTGTCGGTGATGCGCTTGGCGTCGCCGGCACCGGCCTCGATCTTCTTGATGTAGCCCTTGGCGACGATCTCGAGCTGCGCCGGAGTGATCTTGTCGATCATCTGCGGAAACTTGGGCAGCGACGGGAAACGGTCGCGCAACTGGCCGATCGCCTGGCTTAGATATTTCACCTCGCCGGCGCCGTAGATGTCCGGATGGCTCGAAATGATCTGCTCGACCAGAGTCGAACCGGAGCGCGGCATGCCGATGATGAACACCGGCCGCTCGTCTTCGATTCCAGCGAAGGGGCGATTCTCGAATCTCTCCTTCGTGAAGGCGGCGCGAATGCCGTCGAAGAAGGCGAAGGTCTCCTGCTCGTTATAGTCGAGATGCGCGCGCTTCATCTTGCCGCCGATGACATAATGCTCGAGCGCGCGCTGGTGCTCGCCGCGGTCGTCGAGCGCTTTGGCGTAGGCGAAATGCAAAGCCAGGAAATGATCCGCCTGCGGATTGGCGGCTCCGGCGAAGATCGCGTCCATGCGGCCGAACAGCTCCTCCTCCTTGGAGAAATCGACGAGATCGTTGAGGTTGGCGTACGCACCGAACATCCCGCTGTTGAGCTTGAGTGCCTTGAGGATATGCTCGCGGGCCTCGTCGAGGCGCCCGACGGACTTCAGCGCGACGCCGTAGAAGTTAAGCGCCTCCGGGTTGTCCGGGGTCGCCTTCAGCGCCTGCTCGAGCACCTGGATCGCCTCGTCGTAACGGTCGGTCTCGTGGAGGATCTGGCCGAGCAGGGTCAGCGCCTCCGCGCTTTCGGGCTGTTCGGCCAGCGCAAGCCGGACCGCTTGCTCGGCAGCGGCATGAGAGTTGCGGCGTGTCTGGATCCTGGCCGTCAGCAGCAGGGTCTGCGGGTTCTTCGGTGCCATCTTGAGGGCATCGCCGAGGATCCGAAGCGCCTCGGTATCCTTCTTTTGCGCAAAGTACAGCGCCGCCAAATTGTTATGCGCCTCGATATATTGCGGAGATTGGGAAATCGCTTTCTTGAGCGCGTGCTCGGCTTCGTCGAGCTGGCCGCCCTGCTGGAGCAGCGTCCCCAGATTGTTGTACGCCTCGGGGTAGCGCTCGCGAAAGGTCAGCGCCTCCTGGTAGGCCTGCATCGCGCCGTCGACGTCGCCGGTCAGGCGCAGGGCATTGCCGAGATTGTTGTGCGCTTCGGCCATTCCCGGCCGGGTCGCGAGCGCGCGGCGATAATAATCGGCCGCCTGCTCGAACTGCTTGCGCTCGAAATGGATGATGCCGAGGTTGTTGAGCGCCTGCGCGTTGGCGGGATCGAGCTCGATCGCCCGCTCGAGCGCCTTGGCCGAGTCATCGAGCTTGGCGTTCTGCCGGAGCACCTCGCCGAGGTTGGCGTGGATGCTGGCGGCGTGCGGAGCAAGCTTGACCGCTCTCCGCAGCGTCTCAATCGCCTCTTCGCTCCGGCCGAGCGCGTTGAGCGTCACTCCGAGGATATTCTCGGCGTCGGCGTTCCCAGGACGCGCCTGGATGACCTGCCGGCAGACTTTCTCCGCCTGGCCGAACTTGCCCTGGCGATACAGCGTACCGGCCATTTCGATGGCCTTGGCCGGAGTGACATTGACCCGGCCGCGCTGGGCGACGGCGATCGCCTGATCGACCGATTCGGCGGGGGCCGGCTTAGCGGCGGGTTTAGGGCGCGGGCGCGCAGTGGGCCCGGTGGATGCTGGGGTTTTGGTGCTCATATCTCGTCTTTAGTCTGAATTTTGCTGCCACATAAAGGAAAAGAAGAGGGAATTGCTTCCCTCTTCTTTCTTGATTTGCCTTCGCGCCGCGGTTCGGGAACCGCTCCGCAGAGCCTCTATCCGCGCTCTGGCTCGGGCAGCGGCGGCGGTGGCGGCGGCGGCGGCAGCGGACAGACATC
>DATKDM010000023.1:0-94353 GCA_035512655.1 Sphingomicrobium sp.
GGTCCCAAGGGTTTGGCTGTTCGCCAATTAAAGTGGTACGTGAGCTGGGTTCAGAACGTCGCGAGACAGTTTGGTCCCTATCTGCCGTGGGCGTCGATACTTGAGAGGAGTTGACCCTAGTACGAGAGGACCGGGTTGAACGTACCTCTGGTGGACCTGTCGTGGCGCCAGCCGCGCAGCAGGGTAGCTATGTACGGACGGGATAACCGCTGAAAGCATCTAAGCGGGAAGCCTCCCTCGAGATAAGGTATCATTGAGCCGTGGAAGACCACCACGTTGATAGGCCAGGTGTGGAAGCGCAGTAATGCGTGAAGCTAACTGGTCCTAATTGCTCATTTCGCGCTTGAGAGTCCCACCATCATCGACAGCCCTGTCGGCCGTTTGGCTAACAGGCAGGCGATGGTCGAAAGATCTCAGCTAGATGACGCCGAATACTCAACCCAAGTGCACGATTTCTAGATTCTTGTTTTGCGCTGGCCCCATAGCTTGGTGGCCATAGCGTCCGTGACCCACCCGATCCCATCCCGAACTCGGCCGTGAAACCGGACAGCGCCGATGGTACTACTGCCTAAGCAGTGGAAGAGTAGGTCGCCGCCAGGCTTTGAAGCCAGCGCGAAACAAGAGCCCATTCACAATTTCATCAAAGCCGCTGCCGGCCAGTCCGAGCGGCGGCTTTGTTGTTTTGGCGCGGGGTGGAGCAGCCCGGTAGCTCGTCAGGCTCATAACCTGAAGGTCGCAGGTTCAAATCCTGCCCCCGCAACCAACAAAGAAGCCCACCTGCCTGGTGGGCTTTTTTGTTGCCCCGGACACTTGATCCGGGGCCCAGCTTCCTTTCAACGGCCCGCCAACCGGCGGGCTTTTTGTTGCCCCGGACGCTTGATCCGGGGCCCAGCTTCCTTTCGACAGCCCGCCATCCGGCGGGCTTTTTTTGTGCCCGCCGATCGGCCGCGGCCGGATCGCTCAGCGCGCGCGCGCGGCCTTCCATTCCATCGCCCGGCGGACCCGCCGCTCGACCGACGGGTGCGTGTAGAAGATCGCTTCCTGCACGGGATGCGGCCGCGGGTAGCGGTACTCGGCGGTCTTCACGAGCGCCGAAGCAAGCCCGTCGGGCTCATTGACGGTGCGCAGCGAATAAGCGTCCGCTTCGCTCTCCCCGATCCGCGTCAGCGCATTGGTAATCGGCATGGCCAGCAGCCCGAACAGCGAAACGAGGAACAGCAGCACCGGAACGCCGCGCGGCTCGCCGATCGTGGCGGTCGAGCCGAACGCGCGCGCGAAGCGCGGGAACAGCCGGTCGGCGAGGAAGAACAGCAGGATGGCGAGGAGCGACAGCACCGCGACCGAGCGCCACACGTGGCCGAGCACATAATGGCCAACTTCGTGCCCTGTGACCGCCCGGACCTCCTCGAGCGACGCCTGCTTCAGCGCGACGTCGGAGATCGCGATCCGCGCCGACCCCAGCACGCCCGAGACGTTGGCGGTGAAGTTGTTCGACTGCCGCGAGCCGTCGTACATGAAGATGCGGTCGGCCGGGATGTCGGCGCGCCCGGCCATCTCGACCAGCGCTTCGCGCACGGGTCCGGCGGGCACCGGCTTATACTGGTTGAAAAGCGGCTCGATCAGGATCGGAGAGAGCAGCATCAGGATCGCCAGCGTCGCGGCCGCCAACCCGCCCGACCAGACCCACCAGCGCTTGCCGGTGCGGTTGATCAGCGCATAGACACCGAGCAAGAACAGCCCGCCGATCAGCACCGTAATCAGTCCTGCGATCGTGCTCTGGACGAGGAAGTCGCCGAGCGGCTGGCTCGAGCGGTCGTACGCCCGCTCGCGCCACCAGCCTTCGTAGATCGACCAGGGAAGCGTGAGCAGCGCGGAAATCAGCAGATAGGCCGCGCTGACGAGAAATGCGCGCAGCGCGAAACTTCGCCGCTCGAACCTCGCCTGGAGCCGGTCGAGGACCCCAGAGCGAACCACCAGCCAGGTGATGACCGCGCTGACGACCAGCCCCCACAGCAAAAGCCAGTGATTGCCGACGGTATACTCCGCCGCTTTCTCCAGATTTTCGGTGCCGAGACTGTCGATGTAGCGCGCGGTCGCCGCTTGCGCGTTGAATGCCATCATTCCCCCCTGAGCCGCTTGCGGCTGTTTTACCGCGCCGGGCCGGCCGCGCCACCCCTCGCAATCGTGGCACCGAAACGGCTTTCGATGCGTCTTTCGGGGAAACCAAATGGAGGGCGCGATGGCTTCGGCAAGACTGCGATGGAAACTGCTCAGGGATCTCGACGAATGGCTGGCGATACCGATGGTGCTGCTCAGCCTGGCCTGGCTCGGGGTCGTCGTGTGGGAGCTGGTGTCCGGCTCGACCGAGCTGCTGACCACCGTCGGCACCGTCATCTGGATTATCTTCATCCTCGAGTTCGCGGTCCGCTTCACGCTGGCACCCGAAAAGCCGCCGTTCCTCAAGTCCAACTGGCTGACGATCCTCGCGCTGGTGGTACCGGCGCTGCGCCTGTTCCGGGCGCTCACCTTCCTCCGCGCCGCGCGGGCGCTGCGCGGCTTCCGCCTGGTGCGGATCGTCGGCACCGCCAACCGCAGCATGAAGGCGCTGCAGGGGTCACTGGAACGGCGCGGTTTCCGTTACGCGGCCGGCCTGACGGTCCTCGTCCTCGGGCTTGGGGCGGCGGGCATGCTCAACTTCGAGAATGCGAGCGAAGTCGAAGGTGGCTTGCAGGACTACGGCCATGCCTTGTGGTGGACCGGCATGCTGATCGCCAGCATCGGCAGCGATTACTGGCCGGTGACCACGGAGGGCCGGGTCCTGGCGATGCTGCTGGCCATCTATGGCCTGGCGATGTTCGGCTACATCACCGCGACCTTCGCCAGCTTCTTCGTCGGCCGCGACGCGGAAGAGGCAAGCGGGCCGGTTGCGGCCAGCAGCGATCTCAAGCAGGTGCTGAAGGAGGTGCGGGCGCTGCGCGCCGAGCTCGCCGCGAAAGCCTGAATTGAAACGCAGCGCCGCGGCGGCGATTGTCTTCCAATGGCCAGGTCCGACGCCCCGCCCGCGCCAATGGAGTCACTGCTCGTCGCACCTTGGTCGTAATCAGGCCGAGGCTCAGCGCATTTCATAGCCCGCCAGGCATTCGGCGACCCACCGCGCCGCGGTCAGCGCGCTCAAGTCGGTCGGGTCGAGCGGCGGGTCCCATTCGGTAAGGTCGATCACCCGGACCCGCGGGTCGGAGGCCAGCTTGCGGACTGCGGCGAAGAAATCCGTCACCGCCATTCCGCCGGGCCTGGCCCCCGGCGCCGCCGGAAACTGCGAGCGGTCGATGACGTCGATGTCGCAGTCGATCACCAGCGCATCGCAATGCGCGACATGGTCGAGCGCGTGGGCGATCGCCTGGTCGATGCCGTCGCGGCGGACGTCCCCCATGGTGACGACGAAATTGCCGGCGTCCTCGGCAGCCTTGTGCATCGCGGCGCTGTTGGCGAAGCTCGCGAGTCCCACCTGGGCGATGTTGGCGCCGGGCAGCCCGTCCTCGAGCAGCGCCCGCACCGGGTTGCCGTTGCTCAGGCCATCCTTGGTGTCGCGCATGTCGAAATGCGCGTCCAGGGTGATCAGCCCGATCTCCTCCAACGAACCGCCGAGGCCAAGAACGGCCGGCCGGGTGACTGCATTGTTGCCGCCAATGAGCAGCGTCAGCGCATGCGCTTCGCTACTGTCGCGGACGGCAACGCTCAGCGGCGCCGTCGCCTGCTCGATGGTCAGCCCGTCGACCTCGACGTCGCCACGATCCGCGACCCGGGTCTTAAGCTCGCGCCCGGTCTCGACGTCGTAGCGGCCGATCCGTTTTAGCGTCGCCCGCAACAGGGCCGGGGCGAGGTCGCATGAGCCGGCGGTCACCGACCCGGCGGCCAGCGGCGCCCCGAGCAGCCCGACCGGCGCGGCGCCGGGCCGCGCGACCAGCAGCTCGGCGAGATTCGGCCACTTGCCCATGGCTTTGACGGTAACACCGGCGGTGCCCTAAGGCGATTCCCGCATGTGGGACCGCCTGCTCATCGACTGCCACGTCGCGACCATGGAAGCGGTTCCCGGGGATCCTCTCGGAATCGTCGCCAACGCCGCGATCGGCATCCAGGACGGAAAGATCGTCCGCGTCGGCAAGCGCACCGAGCTGGCCGGCTTCCGAGCCAAGGAGGTCGTCGCGCTCGACGGCGCCTGGGTGACGCCCGGGCTGATCGACTGCCACACCCATCTGGTGTTCGGCGGCAATCGCGCCGACGAGCACGCACTCCGCCGCGCCGGCGCCTCCTACGAGGAGATCGCCAAGGCCGGCGGCGGGATTGCCTCGACCGTTGAAAAGACCCGCGCGGCGTCGGCCACCGAGCTGCTCGACAGCGCCCGGCGGCGGCTGCGCGCGCTGATCGCCGGCGGCGTTACGACCATCGAGATCAAGTCGGGCTACGGGCTCGACACGGCCAGCGAGATGCGGCTGCTCAACGCCGCGAAAGCGCTCGGCAAGAGCGAGCCGGTGCGGGTCGTCGCGACCCTGCTCGCGCTGCACGCGCTGCCCAAGGGCAAGGACCGCAAGGCGTTCGTCGACGAGGCGGTCGAGCAGACGATCCCGGCGGTCGCCAAGGCTGGGCTCGCAACCAGCGTCGATGCCTATTGCGAAACCATTGGCTTCACCTTGGCGGAGACCGAGCGGCTGTTCGCGGCCGCCACCGCGAGCGGCCTTCGGGTCAAGCTCCACGCCGAGCAGCTCAGCAACCGCGGCGGAGCGAAAATGGCTGCCCGCTACGAAGCATTGTCCGCCGACCATCTCGAGCACATCGACGAGGAGGGAGTCGCGGCGATGGCCGAGGCGGGGATGGTCGCTGTGCTGCTGCCCGGCGCTTTCTATGCGCTGCAGGAGAAGACGAGGCCGCCGGTCGACCTGTTCCGCAGCTATGGCGTGCCGATGGCCATTGCCACCGACTGCAACCCCGGAACCTCGCCCTTGCTGTCGCCGACGCTGGCGATGAACATGGCGTGCACTTTGTTCGGCCTCACGCCCGAGGAAGCACTGGCCGGGATGACCATCAACGCCGCCCACGCGCTCGGCCTGGGCAAGGAGCTGGGCACCGTCGCCCCGCGCAAGGCCGCCGACCTCGCCGTGTGGCGCGTCGAATCACTCGCCGAGCTCGGCTATTGGATCGGTCTTCCCGGGCCGGCGCGGCGGATTTTTGGGGGCTTGGACGCTTAGATGGATCGACGCGACAACAGCCGCCGAATCCGCGCCCGGCGCGGCTCGGAGATCGTCGCCAAAAGCTGGGCGACCGAAGCTGCGGTGCGGATGCTGATGAACAACCTCGACGACGAGGTCGCCGAGGACCCGCAGAGCCTCGTCGTCTATGGCGGCATCGGCCGCGCCGCGCGCAATTGG
Organism: Sphingomicrobium sp.; assembly: GCA_035512655.1. Classification (GTDB taxonomy): domain Bacteria; phylum Pseudomonadota; class Alphaproteobacteria; order Sphingomonadales; family Sphingomonadaceae; genus Sphingomicrobium. Next base: position 5,424 of record DATKDM010000023.1, read on the forward strand.
GAGTGCTTCGATCGGATCGTCGAGACGCTCGAGCGGCTTGAGGACGACCAGACATTGCTCGTCCAGTCGGGCAAGCCGGTCGGCGTGTTCCGCACCTTTTCCGATGCGCCGCGGGTGCTGATCGCCAACTCGAACCTGGTGCCCAAATGGGCGACCTGGGAGGTGTTCAACCAGCTCGATCGCGCCGGGCTGATGACGTACGGCCAGATGACCGCGGGCAGCTGGATCTACATCGGCACGCAGGGCATCGTCCAAGGCACGTTCGAGACCTTCGCGGAGATGGGCCGCCAGCATTACGGCGGCGACCTCAAGGGGAAATGGATTCTGACCGCGGGCCTCGGCGGGATGGGCGGCGCGCAGCCGCTCGCGGCGGTGATGGCCGGAGCGCATTGCATCGCCATCGAAGTGCAGGAAAGCCGCATCGCGAAGCGGCTCGAGACGCGCTATCTCGATCATCGCGCAGCCACCGTCGACGAAGCGCTCGAGATCATCCGGGACGCGTCCCAACCGACCAGCGTCGGCCTGCTCGGCAACGCCGCCGAATTGCTCCCCGCGATGCTCGCCCGCGGCATCCGCCCCGACGCGCTAACCGACCAGACGTCGGCGCACGATCCCGCCAACGGCTATTGCCCGGCCGGCTGGAGCGTCGCCAAATGGATCGAGATGCGCGAGCGCGATCCCGCCGCGGTCGCCGCCGCCGCGCGCCAGTCGATCGCCCGCCACGTCGAGGCGATGCTGTCGTTCAAGGACATGGGCGTGCCGACCTTCGACTACGGCAACAACATCCGCCAGGAAGCCAAGGATGCTGGCGTCGCCCATGCGTTCGACTTTCCCGGCTTCGTCCCGGCCTATGTCCGACCTTTGTTTTGCCGCGGTATCGGCCCGTTCCGCTGGGTCGCGCTGTCGGGCGACCCCGAGGACATCTACAAGACCGACCAGCGCGTAAAAGAGCTGATCCCCGACGACCGGCACCTTCACCGCTGGCTCGACATGGCACGCGAGCGAATCGCCTTCCAGGGGCTTCCGGCGCGGATCTGCTGGGTCGGCCTCGGCCAGCGACACCGGCTCGGCCTCGCGTTCAACGAGATGGTCCGCAACGGCGAAGTCTCGGCGCCGATCGTCATCGGCCGCGACCATCTCGATTCGGGCTCGGTCGCCTCGCCCAACCGCGAGACCGAAAGCATGAAGGACGGCAGCGACGCCGTCTCCGACTGGCCGCTGCTCAATGCCTTGCTCAACACCGCGTCGGGCGCGACCTGGGTGTCGCTGCACCACGGCGGCGGCGTCGGCATGGGCTATTCGCAGCACGCCGGAATGGTCATCGTCGCCGACGGGACGGACGACGCTGCTCGCCGTCTCGAGCGCGTGCTGTGGAACGACCCCGCGACCGGAGTCATGCGCCACGCCGACGCCGGCTATGAGGAGGCCATCGCCTGCGCGCGCGAGCAGGGGCTGGATTTGCCTATGCTCAGCTAGTGCTCCTGCGAAGGCAGGAGCCCAGACGCGCGCAGCGCCGCCTTCGGCAGCGGACTAGACCCCTGCCTCCGCAGGGGTACAAGGCGTGCCGATGTTGAAGCTCAACCCCGAATCCATCGATCTCGCGACCCTGCGCCAACTTTGGGCCGGCGCCCCCGCGTCCCTCAACGACGCCGCCATGCAACGCGTCGCCGCTGCCGCCGCGTCGGTCGAGCGCATCGTCGCCTCGGGCGCGACGGTCTATGGGGTCAACACCGGATTCGGCAGCCTCGCCAACACCCGCATCCCCGACGACCGCCTCGCCGAGCTCCAGCGCAATTTGATCCTGTCGCACAGCGCCGGCCTTGGCGAACCGCTGCCACGTCACGTCACCCGCCTGATGATCGTGCTGAAATTGCTCGGCCTCGGTCGCGGTTTTTCGGGCGTTCGGCCGCTGATCATCGACGCTCTCCAGGCCCTGCTTGACCGCGACGCGATGCCGCTGATCCCTTCGCAGGGCAGCGTCGGCGCGTCGGGCGACCTCGCCCCGCTCGCGCATCTCATCGCGGCGCTGATGGGCCACGGCGGCATCGACGTCGGCGGCGAGGTCATGCCCGCCGCCGCCGCGCTGCAGAAGCTGGGCATGGAGCCGCTCGAACTTGCTCCCAAGGAAGGCTTGGCGCTGATCAACGGCACCCAGGCATCGACCGCGATCGCGCTGGATGCGTTGTTCGTCGGCGAGCGCGTGTTCGCCGCCGCGATCGCCGCCGGCGCTTTGTCCGTGGATGCCCTCAAAGGCTCGGTGAAACCGTTCGACCCGCGCGTCTCGGCGTTGCGCGGCCAGCCCGGGCAAATCCGCGTCGCGGCCGAGATCGCGGACTTGCTCGAAGGCTCCGCGATCCTCGCCAGCCACGGCCGCTGCGGCAAGGTGCAGGATCCGTACAGCTTTCGCTGCCAGCCGCAGGTGATGGGCGCCGCGCTGGACCTGCTCGGCAGCGCGGCGCGCACTCTAACCATCGAGGCCGGCGCGGTCACCGACAACCCGATCGTCTTTCCTGCCGATGACAGCGCAATTTCCGGCGGCAACTTTCACGCCCAGCCGGTCGCCTTCGCCGCCGATTTGATCTCACTGGCCTTGTGCGAAGTCGGCTCGATTTCGGAGCGCCGCACCGCGGTGCTGGTCGACCCCAAGATGAGCGGCCTGCCGCCGTTTTTGACCGAGGACAGCGGCGTCAATTCCGGGCTGATGATCCCGCAGGTCACCGCCGCTGCCCTGGTCAGCGAAAACAAGGGCCTCGCTTTCCCGGCCAGCGTCGATTCGATCCCGACTTCGGCGGGCCAGGAAGACCATGTGTCGATGGCCCCGATCGCCGCGTTGAAGGCCGCGCGGATCGCCCGCAATGCCGCCGGAATCGTCGCCGTCGAGCTGCTCGCCGCGGCGCAAGGCGTCGACTGCCACGCCCCGCTCAAGACTTCGGCCAGGCTCCAGTCGATCCACGCCAAAGTGCGCGCACTATCGCCGCGCCTGACCGCCGACCGCTACTGGGCCGACGAAATGGCCGCGCTGCAGGCCGCGGTGCTTGCCGGCGAAATCGGCGCTACTGGCTTTCTCGAGTGACCGGCAGGGGACGGGACGCGGCTGGCGCCGCGTCCCTGCGAGCGCCTATTTCTCGCCGATCAATGCGAGATAGGCGGCAACCGTCATCGGCCCGCCGACGAATGTGTCGGTGTGGCTGGCGATATGCTTGCGAAGCTCGATCCCGACGCCCGGTCCGGCGCTGAGCCCCATCTTAGTCGCGGCGGCGTCCATCGCGTCGTCTTGCGCCGCGGTCGTGGCCGGCCCGATCAGCAGATAGTCCCAGCTGGCGCCATCCTGGTGGACATAAAGCTGGCTGGCCGGAACGCCTGCCGCGGCGGCGATGCGCTCGCGATCCGCAAGCCACTTCAGCAGTGCGACCTGGTGGCCTGGCGCGGCCTGATAGATCGATACGATGGCCTGGTTGGCCGATTGCGCGACAGCCGCGGAAGGCACGCCGAGTGCGAGCGCGGCCGCGGCCGCGATAGCGAATTTGAACCCCATGTTGTTTACCCCTTTTTGTCGGCTTGCGCCGGTTCGGCCGGCCCCCCAGGACCGGTCTGCTGCTCCCCACGGGAGACGCGACTCATGACGAGATCAGCGTGCCTCTAAACCATGTTGGAAAGCGGATGGCGAATCCGCCGCGCCCGAAGCGACTTCCCGTTCGCGCGGGACCGCTAGCTCGTCACCCGAGTCCAGCGCTGTTCCTTGCACACCAGGCCGGCGAGCGCGCAGCCTTTGACGAGCATGGTGTTGGGGCCGGTCTGGCGGATGGTCGCCGACGAATGGATGTTCTGCTTGGGGACGAAGCCGCGGCCCTTGTAGACTCCGTTGCCTATTGGCCTGGCGCCGGTCACGAGCCGAGTGCCGATCAAATTTTGGGTGCCGCCTTCGCGCGCATTGGCCTTGGCCTTGGCGGTCGCCCAGACGACGGTCCCGCAATACGCCTCGCCGCAGCGCCCCACCTCGAGGATCACGCTGCGCTTGGGGTTGGTCCAGCGCCCCTCGACCGACGCAGCGGCAGAGGCCGGGGCAGCGGCAAGGAACAGCAGTGCGAAAAACGCGAGAATCTGTTTCATGCCGCCCCTTTAGCCGCGATTTGTGGCGGTAATGGTTCGCTCAGATTGCTCGCAAATGAACGGCGTCCGGAAATTGAGGATTTGAGGAGAATCGTTCTTATGCAGTTCGTCCTGAGCGGAGGCCGCAGGCCGAAGTCGAAGGGCGCCTGCGCGACCTGCCCAGAAGCGCCCTTCGACTTCGCTCAGGACGAACGGACTTCTAGAGCCTAACCCCGCTCCGCCGCCGCCCGGTAGAGGTCGAGCAGCATGCCCCAGCCGCCGTCCATCTGCTCGAGCGTTTCGACCGCGCCCTCGCCCATGCGCTCGAGGTCGCGGTGCTCGAAGCTGACGACGGTGGTCCCGCCGCGCTCTTCGAACCGCACCTCGATCGTCGTCTCGAAATCGGGGTCGTACTGGAATTCGCGGTTCAGCTGCCAGGCGAGGACCAGCCGCTGCGGCGGCTCCCAGGCGATCACCCGGCCCCATTCCTGCTCGGAGCCGTCACCGCCTTTCTCGTACCAGCGGCCGCCGGCACGCGGCTCGATCACCACATCGACCAGCGGCGTGCCTTTCGACAGGCAATGCTCCTTGTGCCACCACTCGCCGATCCGGTTCGCGAACACGTCGAAGGCGCGTTCGATCGGGGCCCTGACCTCGATGGTCTTGCGGATTGCGGCGGGCGCGATGCGCTGCTGGGCGGGGTGGTTCATTGGTCGTCCTCCTGTTCGGCAAGCTGCTTGAAATTCTCGAGGCTGCGCTCCCACTGCTCGTCGAGCCAGCGGCGCACAGGGCCGAGTCCGTGCGGGTCGATGCGGTAGATCCGGCTGGTCCCGCGCGGCTCGTCGGCGACCAGCCCGGCGTCCTTGAGCACCTTCAAATGCTGCGACACGGCCGGCCGGCTGACGGGCAGTTGTGCGGCCAGTGCGCCGACGCTCTGCGGCCGCTCGGCGACACGCTCGAACACCGCCCGCCGGGTCGGATCCGCCAAGGCCGCAAAGACTCGATCGCTCATGACGACTTGGTAAGCAATCACTTACCGATGTGTCAAGCCTCAATGAAAGTCGCGGCTCTTGGGGATGATCTCGACGTCGCGCGGATGGCGGCCCGACGGCGGGCGCCAGCTGCCGGGCGCGTCGCTTTGGCTGAGTGTCGAGGGCAGCGCGTCTTCGCTCAGATAACGCAGCATATGGCTATCGTCCTCCAACCGCCGGGCGACGACGTGGATCACGCCCTCTTCGCTCTGGACGATCCCGCGCACCGCCATCAGCCGGGCGCCCATGACGATCTTGCGCTGCTTGGCAAAAACGTCCGGCCAGACGACGAGGTTGGCGACGCCGGTCTCGTCCTCGATGGTGATGAACACGACGCCCTTGGCGCTGCCCGGCCGCTGGCGAATCAGCACCAGGCCGGCGATCGACAGGGGTTTGCCGTTGCGAACGGATTCCAGTTCGCGGGCGGTGACGAAGCCGCGGCCCGCATAATGCCCGCGCAGGAAGCGCATCGGGTGCGCTTTGAGGCTCAGCCGCATGGTCTGGTAATCGTTCACGACATGCTCGGAGAGCGGCATCGCCGGGAGTTTCGCCGCTTCCGCTTCCGTGCCTTCGTCGCGCGCATCCGCCGCAATGAACAGCGGCAAATCGGGCGCGGGCTTGAGGGCGCGCGAATCCCACAGCGCCGCGCGCCGGTCGAGCTTGATCGACCGGAATGCATCCGCCCCCGCCAGCCGCTCGATCGCATGCACCGGCAGGCGCCCGCGCGTCCGAAGCTCCTCGACGCTCGTGTAAGGCGATGATCCCCGCGCCGCGACCAGCCGCTCGGCGTCGGCGATGCGCAGCCCTTCGATCATCCGCAGGCCAAGGCGGAGCGCAACTTTCCCCTCCCCTTGATGGGGAGGGGCAGGGGTGGGGTGACTTCCGAGACCCGCAGTTCGGGTGGAGGTATCACCCCCACCCAACCCTCCCCCATCAAGGGGGAGGGTTTCCAAAGTGCAATCCCACTCTGAGTGATTGACATCGGCCCCGCGCACCTCGACGCCATGCTCCTTCGCATCGCGGACGATCTGCGCCGGCGCGTAAAACCCCATCGGCTGCGAATTGAGCAGCGCGGCCGCGAACGCCGCGGGGTAGCGCCAGCGGAGCCAGCTCGACACGTAAACGAGATGCGCGAAGCTCGCCGCGTGGCTTTCGGGAAAGCCGTACTCGCCGAAGCCCTTGATCTGGTCGAAGCAACGCTGCGCGAAGTCCGGGTCGTAGCCGCGCCGCACCATCCGCCCGACCATCTTGTCCTGGAGCAGCTCGATCGTCCCCCTCGAGCGAAAGGTCGCCATCGCCTTCCTCAGCTGGTTGGCCTCGGCCGGGGTGAATCTCGCCGCGTCGAGCGCGATCTTCATCGCCTGCTCCTGGAACACCGGCACGCCCAGCGTCCGCTTCAAAATGCGCTCCAGCTCGTCGGGCGGGCCGTGCTCGGGCGCCGGGCAGGGGTAGAGCACCGGCTGCTTGCCGCTGCGGCGTTTCAAAAAAGGGTGAACCATGTCGCCCTGGATCGGTCCCGGGCGAACGATCGCGACCTCGATCACCAGATCGTAAAAGCACCGCGGCTTCAATCGCGGTAGCATGTTCATCTGCGCCCGGCTCTCGACCTGGAACACGCCCAGCGAATCGCCCCTGCACAGCATGTCGTAAACTTGGGGCTCTTCAGGCGGGATCGTCGCCAGCTCCCACCGCTCGCCATGGTGCTGCTCGACCAGGTCGAAGCTTTTGCGGATGCAGGTCAGCATGCCGAGCCCGAGCACGTCGATCTTGAGGATCCCCAGCTCGTCGATGTCGTCCTTGTCCCATTCGATGAAGGTGCGGTCGTCCATCGCCCCGTTGCCGACCGGCACCGTCTCGGTCAGCGGCCGCTCGGTGAGGATGAAGCCGCCGACGTGCTGCGACAAATGCCGCGGCATGCCGATCAGCTGCTCGGCGAGCTTGACCGTCCGCTTGAGGTGCGGGTCGGCAAGGTCGAGCCCGGCCTCGCCCGCGCGCTCGGCCACCACTTCCTCGCCCATCTGCCCCCAGATGGTCGAGGCGAGCGCCGCGGTGATGTCTTCGGACAAGCCCATCACCTTGCCGACCTCGCGGATCGCCGAGCGCGGGCGGTAGTGGATTACCGTCGCCGCGATCCCGGCGCGGTCGCGGCCATATTTGGAATAGATGTGCTGGATCACCTCCTCGCGCCGCTCGTGCTCGAAGTCGACGTCGATGTCGGGTGGCTCCTTGCGCTCCTCGGAGATGAAGCGCTCGAACAGCAGGTCGCTGGTCGCCGGGTCGACCGCGGTGATGCCGAGGCAAAAACAGACCGCGCTGTTGGCCGCCGAGCCGCGCCCCTGGCACAGGATCGGCGGCTCGAGGCTTCTGGCAAAGGCGACGATGTCGTGGACGGTCAAAAAATAGCGCGCGAAGTCGAGCTTCTCGATCAGCCCGAGCTCGTGGCGCAGCTGCTTTTCCACTTTGCCGGGAATGCCGCCCGGCCATCGGCGCGCCGCACCTTGGCGGGTGAGATGCTCGAGATATTGCTGCGGGGAGCGCCCCTCGGGCACCGTCTCGCGCGGATATTCGTAACGCAGCTCGTCGAGGCTGAAGTCGAGCGCGTCGGCGAATTCGCGAGTCGCGGCAATCGCATGCGGCCAGCGGGCGAACAGCCGCGCCATCGCCTCGGGCGATTTCAAGTGCCGCTCGGCATTGGCGTTGAGCAGATAGCCGGCGCTGGCGATGGTTACCTTCTCGCGGATGCAGCTCATTACGTCCTGCAGCGGCCGCCGCTCGGGCGCATGGTAATGGACGTCGTTGGTCGCGAGGATCGTGCAGCCTTGCGCCCGCGCCAGCCGGTCGAGCCGCTCGATCCGCGCTGCATCGTCGCCGCGATACAGACAGGATGCCGCGACATGGCGGAGGGACGGCAAGGCGGCTCGAAGCCGCGGCAGGCCGGTCTCGAACGCGTCAACGTCATCCGGCCAGGCGATGAAGGCGATGCCGTCGGAATGCTCGGCAACATCGGCGAGGCTCAATTCGCACGCGCCCTTTTGGGCCCGCATCTTGCCCAGGCTCAGCAGCCGCGACAGCCGCCCATAGGCTTCGCGGTCTTTCGGATAAGCGAGCAGGCTCGGCGCATCCTGCAGGTCGAGCCGGCAGCCGATCAGCGGCTTCAGCCCCGCGCCCTTGGCGGCGCTGTGCATCCGGACCACTCCGGCGAGGCTGTTGCGGTCGGCGATGCCGATCGCATCCATGCCGAGCTCATGAGCCTTCAGCACCAGCTCGATCGCGTCCGACGCGCCACGCAGGAACGAGAAGGGGCTGGTCACGCCGAGCTCGACAAACGGCGCCGGTGGAATCGTTTCCACCGGCCCGTCGCGAACCAGCTTCTTGCGCGCGAAATTGGAATATTCGGGCATCAGCCAAACAGCCCATGAAGATACCAGGCGGGCGCACCGCCGCGGCGGTCGCCGGCGACGCCCTCGCGGTAGATCCAAAAACGGCGGCCGGCCGAATCCTCGACCCGGTAGTAATCGCGCAGCCGCGCTTTGGATGGCGCGCGCCACCATTCGGGAGCGATCCGCTCGGGCCCCTCGGCGCGGGCGATGTCGTGCACGGCGCGCCGCCACATAAACCGCCGCGGAACGCCTTCCGGCGTCGCATAAATCACCGCGATCGCCTCCGGCCGGTCGAGCAGGCGTTCTGGTCTCCTCCCCTCCCTATCGGGACCCCACGAAAGTAATACTTTCGTGGGAACCCCAAGGGAGGGGGTAGGGGGTGGGTGGCGAACGAGCGGGCTCGATGCCCGCGAGGCAGCTTCTTCAGCCGCATCGAGCGGCTTCATCCGCTCCCCACCCCTACGCCCCTCCCCCGAGGGGGAGGGGAAAAGGGCACGGGCCCACCCGCTCGCCCGCTCGGGCAAATGGCTCTCGCGCTGCACCGGCCGTCGCACCCGCTCAGGCCCCAGCTTGACGCTTAAGCGGTCGATCAGCCGGGCGATGTCGCGTGCCCCGCCCGGTTCCTCGACGAGGCTTTCCTGCATGGCCCCCAAGGCTTCGGTCCAGTCCGCTTCGAGCGCGAAGGCGTCGAAACCGAACTCCGGATCGAGCGCCGCCGCCTGGTCGGCGAGCAGGCGCCCAAGATGCTTCGGCTCGCGGCTCGGGATCGAGGTCGCGACGCTTGCAAACGCCACGCTTCCATCGACTCGAAAACCGGTCAGCGCCAGCCGGCGGGCGCCGAGATGGCGCTGCTCCAATTGCCGAACGAGTTGGGGGATCAGCCGCTCGAGCGCCTGGGACGCGGCTTGCGGATGGGTCGCGGGTTCTTCCAGCCGGACCAGGCTTCGCGGCGGCGGCTCGCACGGCGTCGCGATCAACGGCTCGGGCTTGCGGCCGAGCGCCCGGTCGAGCGCGTCCAATGGATTGTCGGCCTCGCGGAAGCGGCGGGCGAGCGCCCGGCGCGGCACCCGCGCCAGCGCTCCGATGGTCTTCAAGCCCAGCCGCTCGAGGGTGCGCGTGACTTGCGGCGACAACCGCAAAGCCGCGACCGGCAGCGGGGCAAGCGCGGCGGCTAACTTCCTCTCCCCTTGTGGGAGAGGGTTGGGGTGAGGGGTCCAGCAAAAATGACTTAGCGCCCACGCCGCGCCCGGTGTCGGCGCGACCGCCACCCGGCTCGTCAGCCCCAGCGCCGCGAACCGCGTCCGCACGTCCTCGGCCAGCGCCGCCTCGCCGCCGAACAGATGGCCGACCCCGGTGACGTCGAGCCGCAATCCATCGCCGCCGTCGACCTCGACCAAAGGCGACCAGCGCGCCGCCCAGTGGGCGAGCCGCCCGACCAGCGCGGCATCGCCCGCCGGGTCTGCCGGGACGGCGACGAGGCCCGGGTCGAGCGCGCGTGCATCGGTCAGCCGCGCACCCACGCGGGCGCCGCTCGCCGCTGCGGCGCGGGTCACCGCCGAGATCACCAGCCCGTGCGTGCCCTCGACGGTGAGCACGACTGGAGCATAAGGCGGTGCGTCAGGCGGAAAGTCTTTGCCCGCCGTCTTGCGCCAGCGCTCGATCGCCAGGCGCGGCCACCAGATTGAAAGAATGCGGGTCATGGCTGACGGACCACCGCCCCGGCGGCGCCCCGCGCGCCCGGAACAGCTCGGCGTCCCATGCCGGCGCTCCCGGCGCGCGCGGATCGAACGGATGGGCGAGGCTCGGCCGGCTGGCGATCCGCCAGCGCATCCGCGCCCCGCTCAAGTTCGCCGCTCCGCCCAGCCGCACCAGCCAGGCCGGTACGCCCGACCGCTCCGCCGCGACCGCCAGCCGCCGGGTCGCGGTGAAGTCGAGGCTCCTGGGGTCGCCCCACAGCTCGCCGATCACGGCTCCCAATGCGGCGCACCTTAGCCCCTCCTCCATCGCCCACAGCGCCGAGCGGGCATCCCGCGCTTCGACATGGATGAGATCGGGCAAGCCGATGCCCGGCGGATAGACGCGTCCCGCCTCGAGGATCGCCATCCGCTCCTGCACCCACAGCAGCGGCTTTCCCGCCTCGACCTGGGCGAGCAGGAACCCGGCCCAGCCGCCGTCCCGCGGGTACGCGGCGAACAGCTCGCCGAGGGTCGGTTGGGGCGGCGCAGGAAGCTCCCAGTGCCCCTGCGAAGGCAGGGGCCCAGTCCGGCGAAGCCGATAGGCGCTAACGCGCGTCTGGGCTCCTGCCTTCGCAGGAGCACAGATTTCCTTAGCCGGCCCGAAAGGCGCAGTCCGCCCTCCGCCGGCGACCAGGGACAAACCTCTCGCCACACGACTCGCAACGCTCATGTTCTACTTTTGTTCTTTTACCGCGAGTCGGGGAGAGAGAGTCAATGGAGCGACTCGATCTCCTTCAAAAAACGCACGATTTCGGCCACCGCCTGCCGCGTGCCCTGCTTCGACACCGCAAAACCCATGTGCGTCGAATCGACCTCCACCGCCTTGTCGCGCGTCTCCTCCGTGCCGCGCGCCGCCGGAACGCCGACAATCCCGTCGCGCCGCGACCAGATCGCCAGCGTCGGCACAGGCGGCTTCTCCTCGCTGTCCGGGATCGGCGGGTCGTCGACCGGATGACCGGCAATCCGTTCGTACAGCTTCCAGACGTTGGTGTAGCGGCGCCGGTCGCCCCAGATCGGAGAGCCCATCGTCACCACCGCGCGCACCCGCTGCGGCTCGGCCCGCGCCAGCTCGCGCGCATAAAGCCCGCCCAGGCTCCAGCCGACGATCACCATCGGCTGATCGGCGCCGCACCGGTCGATCGCGCGCTTCAGCCGGTCGAGCGTGTCGGCCCTCGCGCCCCAATTCCACCCCTGCCGCCACGGGTGCACCCGGAACCCCGCCTCGGCGAGCGCACGCCGCAGCTCCATCGTCGTTCGGTCGCTGGCGAAGAAGCCCGGAATCACCATTGCCGGCGGCCCGTCTTCGGGCCCGCGCGGGCGCAAATGCCCGAACCCGCGCCACAAGCGCGAGGCCAACGCGCCGACTTCCTTGAGCCGCTGCAGCCTGCCCGGTGCTTCGTCCTCGCTCAGAGGAACTCGCCTCCCATCAACTGCTGGAGCGCCTTCGGCAGCCGCACCCGCCCGTCCTCGGTCTGGTGGTTCTCGAGCAGCGGGACGAGGATTCGCGGGGAGGCGAGCGCGGTGTTGTTGAGCGTGTGGGCGAAGCGCACCTTGCCGTCGGGCCCGCGGTAGCGGAGGTTGGCGCGCCGCGCCTGCCAGGCGTGCAGCGTCGAGCAGCTGTGGGTCTCGCGGTATTTGCCCAAGGACGGCACCCAGCTCTCGATATCGTTCATCCGAAACTTGCCGAGGCCCATATCGCCGGTCGAGGTCTCGACCACCTGATACGGGATCTCGAGCGCTGCAAGCAGGCTTTCGGCAAGCCCGAGCAGCTTGCCGTGCCACTCGGCCGACACCGCTTCGTCCGCCTCGCAAAGCACATATTGCTCGACCTTGACGAACTGGTGGACGCGCAGCAGCCCGCGCACGTCGCGGCCGGCGCTGCCCGCCTCGCGGCGGAAACAGGGCGAGTAGCCAGCGTACAGGATCGGCAGCTTGTCGGCCTCGAGGATCTCGCCCGAATGGAGCGAGGTCAAAGCGACCTCGGCGGTCCCGGCGAGCCACAAATCGTCGTTGGGGAGCTCGTACGTTTCCTCCTCGTGTGCCGGAAATTGCCCCTGGGCGGTGAACGCCTGCCCGCGCGCCAATGCCGGGACGGTGATCGGAGTAAAGCCGGCGCCGGCGATCGTCTCTAGCGCCCAGGCCATCAGCTTGGTCTCGAGCAGCGCGAGCCGGCCCTTGAGGCAATACATCCGCGATCCCGACACCTGCGTGATCCGCGACAGCTCGGCCCAGTCGTTCTTCTCGATCAGCGCGACATGGTCGAGCGGCTCGAACCCGAAATCGCGCGGCGCGCCTTCGGTTCGGACGACGGTGTTGGCGCTTTCGTCGGGGCCGACCGGAGCGCCCTGCCATGGAAGGCCGGGAAGCTGGAGCATCAGCGCCTTGAGCGCCGTCTCCCGCTCGTCGAGGCTGGTTTCCAGCTCGCCGGCGCGGGCACCGGCCTGCTTCGCTTTGGCGCCGAGCTCGGCCCGTTCCTCGGGCGCGCTGGTCTTGAACCGGGCGCTGATCGCGTTGCGCTCGGCGCGGAGCCCTTCGATCTCGGTCTTGAGGCCGCGGACCTCACCTTCGAGCGCGAGCAGCGCGTCGAGGTCGAGCGCGACCCCCTTGTCGCGGATCGCCTGGCTGACCGCCTCGCGATTGGCTTTGACGAAGTCCATTCCCAGCATGGTCGCCAACTGCGTCATTGGGCGGTTCGAGGCAAGCGCAACGGGGATTGTGGCGGCGTGGCTGTTTCCCTAACGGGCCGCGATGCCTTCCGGCCTGATCGCCCTTCTCGACGACGTCGCCACCCTGACCAAGCTCGCCGCCGCCTCGGTCGACGACATCGGTTTGGCCGCGGGCAAGGCCGGCACCAAGGCCGCGGGCGTGATCATCGACGACACGGCGGTGACGCCTCGCTACGTGATCGGGCTCGCTCCCGAGCGCGAGCTTCCGATCATCGGCAAGATCGCCGTCGGCAGCCTCAAGAACAAGCTGCTCATCCTGCTTCCGGCCGCACTGCTGCTGTCGGCGTTTCTGCCGGTGATGATCACGCCGCTGCTGATGATCGGCGGTGCCTATCTCGCGTTCGAAGCGACCGAAAAGATTCTCGAGAAAATTACCGGCGAGGACCATCACACCGAGCAGCTGCTCGAGGCGGTGTCCAATCCTCAGGAACTGGAAGACCTGCAGGTCGCCGGGGCGATCCGCACCGACTTCATCCTGTCGGCCGAGATCATGGCGATCGCGCTGGCCGAGCTGGAAAGCAACAGCTTCGGCATGCAGGCGGCGGCGCTCGGCGCCGTCGGCGTGGCGATTACCGCCGCGGTCTATGGAGCCGTTGGCCTGATCGTGAAGCTCGACGATATCGGCCTGCATCTTGTCGAGCGGAGCAATGCCGGCGCGCAGGCGCTCGGACGCGGCCTGGTCCAGGGAGTGCCGAAGCTGCTCACCACCTTGTCGGTCGTCGGCACCGCCGCGATGCTCTGGGTGGGCGGCGGAATCTTCCTCCACGGGCTCGAGGAGCTTCATCTGCTGGTATTCATTCCCGGCGCGATCCATGACGCAGCCCACGCCATCGCCGTCGCGGTTGGGATCATGCCGGGCGTCGTCGAATGGATCGCCAATGCTGTCGGCGCCGCGATTGCCGGGGCGGTCGTCGGCGCACCGATCGTTTATGCGGTTAAGGCGATCCACCGCCGGCGCCGCCCGGCGGCCGCCGCCTAGTCGAAGTGCAGGCGGCGGTAACTGCCGCGAAAGTACAGCAGCGGATCGAGGCTTGGGTCGAAGCTCGCTTTCAGCACCTGGCCGACGAGCAGATGATGGTCGCCGCCATCATAGACCGCGTAGCGCTCGCACTCGAACACGCTCAGCGACTTGCCGAGCACGGGCGCGCCATATTCCCCCGGCGACCAGTCGCTGTTGCCGAATCGATCCTCGACTCGCGTCGAGAAGCGGATCGAGTCGGGCTGCTGGCCGGTCTGCAGCACGTTGACCGCGAAATGGCCGGCGGCGGTCAGCGCGGCGGCGCTCGCTGCCAGCTTGTGAACGCAGACCAGCAACAAAGGCGGGTCGAGCGACACCGAGGTGAAGCTGTTGGCGGTCAGTCCGAACGGCCGCTGGTCTTTGTCGACGCAGGTGATGACGGTGACCCCGGTCGCGAAGCAGCCGAGCGCGTCGCGCAGGGTGCGCGGGTCCGATCCGGTGCGATATTCGCTGGTCGTCGAGTGCGGCATCCGAGCGAGCTATACAGGCCGAGCCTGCTCACTCAATCGCCAGCAGCCCCTCGGCGGTCGTCCCGGCGATCTCTCGCACGGTCGCTTCGACCGATTCGGAGACGAGGTAGAGCGGCTGGAACACGTCGTTGCGGTAGGCGGTGCGGACTGCCCGCGGCACCGAGAAAGGCAGCCGCTCGACCGTGTCGCTCTCGAGGCTGAAGTGGGCCTCGCCGAAGCTCGAGGCGAGCCCGGCGCCGAGAATCTTGATCTCGCCGCCCTCGCGGGCGAGGCCGAACTCGACGCTGTGCCAATAGATGCGGGCGACCCGGTCGCCCTCGCCGGCCGCGATCGCCGCACCGCCCAGCCGCCCGACATGCTCGATCATCCCGGCAAAGCCATGGTTGGCGAGCATCGGGATGTGGCCGAACATGTCGTGGAAGCAGTCGGGCTCCTCGAGATAGTCGAGCTGCTCGCGCCGGCGGATGAAATTGCCGACCGGGAACACGCGCTCGCTGAGCATGGCAAAGAAAATGTCGTCAGGAACCAGCCCGGTGACGGCCACCGTCCGCCACCCGGTGCGCGGCTCGAGGATCGCGTTGAGTTCGTCGAGGTCCGGCACTCCCGGGTGGGACAGGCGAAGCAGGCCGATGCCATCGAGGAACGGCGCCACGACGCGCGTTCCGAGCAGCTCGACCTGCCGCGCGAACAGCAGGTCCCACACCGCATGGTCGTCCTCGGTGAACGCCTCCCAGCGTTGCGGCACGACATAGTCCCGCCAACCCCTGGGGCGGTCGGTCGTGGCGACGGCTTTGTGAAGCATGACTGGCATCCTTTCAGGAGCAACAAAAAACCCGCCGAGCGGAGGCTGGCGGGTCGAGGCTGGTCTTCGTCTGTCGCTGGCGCGTCAGCCGGTCCCAACCTCGCGGGCGTAATAATATCCGCACGCCGCGGCGCGGGACGGGGAGGTCGAGGCGAACGAACGGATCATCATCTCTTTTCTAATGGCCTGACCCGCATGAACGATCCATGTCCCGCCTAGGTCCATTGCCCTGCCAACAGATGTGCGGGGCGGGTTAACCATGCCGGTCAAACTCCCCGTAACTGGGGCAGGTTAATCTGCACCGGTGGAGTGGACCAAGTGGACAATGGATACCGGCCAGGACGGCGGGTGCGGCACGCCGTTCAACTCAAGGCGACCGTAACGCGCGGCAATGGTGAAGCCGTCACCTGCACGGTCAGCGATTTTTCGCTGGACGGCTGCTGCCTGTCCGGAATTTTCACGATCGGCGAGCGCATCGAGGTCAAGGTCCGGCCGATCGGGGTCCAGCCGGCGGAGATCCGCTGGGCGGCGCGGGGGCGGGCCGGTGCCCGCTTCCTCGGCGGCTCCAGCCGGGCAAAACCGCTAGTTTGACGTTTCGCCGCCGCCGGCGAGCCGGTTGATCGCTTCGGCCAGCCGGGTATCGCGCTCGGTGACGCCGCCGGCGTCGTGGCTGGTCAGCCGAAAATCGACCCGGTTCCAGACGCTCGTGAACTCGGGGTGGTGATCGACCTTTTCGGCATGCATCGCGACTCGGGTGAGAAACGCGAATGCCTCGGAGAAATCGGCGAAGCGCAGGCTGCGCACCAGCGCCTTGCCGCTTTCGTCGAGGGTCCAGCCTTCGGGCGCCGATTTGGTCATCGCGCCCCTATGGACCTCGCTCCCAATCTTGCAAAGCGCGGCTCCCAAGCGCAGGGAAAGGCCCGAAAAGAGGAGAATTGGCAATGGCCACCCAGGTCGTCGAAAAAGGCCCGTTGGGGCTCGAAAACCCGATGGGCACCGACGGCTTCGAATTCGTCGAATATGCCGCTCCGGATCCCGAGCTGCTGCGCAACCTGTTCACAAAGATGGGCTTCCCCGCGGTCGCCCGCCACAAGCGCAAGGACGTCACCCTGCACCGCCAGGGCGACTGCAACTTCATCATCAACGCCGAGCCCGGCAGCTACGCCGAGGACTTTGCCGCGATCCACGGCCCGTGCGCCTGCGCGATGGCCTTCCGGGTCAAGGACGCCAGGGCGGCGCACGACCGCGCCATGAGCCTCGGCGCGACCGACATCCAGAACGACGTCGCCGACGGCGAGCTCGACATCCCGGCGATCGAGGGCATCGGCGGCTCACTGCTCTATCTGGTCGACCAATACGGCGAGAAGGGCACGATCTACGATGTCGATTTCGAGTTTTTCGCCGACTGGCGCGAGCGCGAGGCAGGCAATGCGTCGCACCTGACCTACATCGACCATTTGACCCACAACGTGAATCGCGGCCGCATGTCGCACTGGGCCGAATTCTACGAGACGCTCTTCAATTTCCGCGAGATCCGCTACTTCGACATCGAGGGGAAGGTCACCGGCCTGTTCTCCAAGGCGATGACCAGCCCGTGCGGCAAGATTCGCATTCCCTTGAACGAGAGCCAGGACGACAAGAGCCAGATCGAGGAATTCCTGCGCGAATACAAAGGCGAGGGCATCCAGCACATCGCGCTCGGCAGTGACGACATCTACGCCGCTGTCGACATCCTGCGGAACCGCGGCATTCCGTTCCAGGACACACCGGACACCTATTACGAGCTGCTCGACACCCGCATCGAGGGCCACGGCGAGTCGATCCCGGAGCTCAAGAAGCGCGGCATATTGATGGACGGCGCTCCGACCGAGGGCCAGGGGCTGCTGCTGCAAATCTTCACCCAGAACGTCATCGGCCCGATCTTCTTCGAGATCATCCAGCGCAAGGGCAACGAGGGCTTCGGCGAGGGCAATTTCAAGGCGCTGTTCGAATCGATCGAGCTTGATCAGATGCGGCGAGGGGTCATCTAAGCAGCGGAATGACCGAAGCTTACATCTGCGATGCCGTGCGGACGCCGATCGGCCGCTACGGCGGGGCGCTTGCGCAAGTCCGCGCCGACGATCTCGCCGCGATCCCGATCCGGGCGCTTATGGAGCGCAACCCGTCGGTCGATTGGGGCGAGCTGGACGACATCATCCTCGGCTGCGCCAACCAGGCCGGGGAAGACAATCGCAACCTGGCGCGCATGGCGGGGTTGCTCGCGGGCCTGCCCGACAGCTCGGGCGGAGTGACGTTGAACCGCCTGTGCGGCTCGGGCCTCGACGCGGTGGCCATGGCGGCGCGAGCGATCCGCGGCGGCGAATCCGACCTCGTCATCGCCGGCGGCTCCGAGAGCATGAGCCGTGCTCCGTTCGTCCTGCCCAAGGCCTCGCAGCCATTCGACCGCACCGCCGAGATTTACGACACCACCATCGGCTGGCGTTTCGTCAATCCGAAGATGCGCGACGCCTATGGCGACGACACCATGCCCTCGACCGCCGAGAACGTGGCGCAGGAATTCCAGGTCGCGCGCGACGACCAGGACGCGTTCGCTTTGCGCAGCCAGCAGCGCACCGCCACCGCGCAGTCGAACGGGCGGCTGGCCGCGGAAATCGTCCCGGTCGAAATCCCGCAGCGCAAGGGCGATCCGCTGGTCGTCGATCGCGACGAGCATCCGCGCGCGACCAGTCTTGAATCGCTCGCCAAGCTGAAGCCCATCGTCCGCGCCGACGGGACGGTCACCGCCGGCAACGCCTCGGGCGTCAACGACGGCGCGGCGGCGATCATCGTCGCCAGCGAGGAGGCGGCGAAGCGCAACGGTCTGACGCCGCGCGCCCGCATCCTTGGGGCGGCCGTCGCCGGAGTGCCGCCGCGAATCATGGGCATCGGCCCGGCTCCCGCCACGCAAAAGCTGCTCAAGCGGCTCGGACTGAAGATCAATCAGATGGACGTGATTGAATTGAACGAAGCGTTCGCCGCACAGGCGCTGGCGGTGCTTCGCCAGCTCGGCCTCCCCGACGACGCGGACCATGTGAACCCCAACGGCGGCGCGATCGCGCTCGGCCATCCGCTCGGAATGTCCGGCGCGCGGCTCGCGTTGACCGCGACCGAGCAATTGCAGCGCAACGGCGGCCGCTATGCGCTGGCGACCATGTGCATCGGCGTCGGCCAGGGAATCGCGCTGGCGCTGGAGCGAGTGTGAGCACGCTCAAAATCCGTGCGGTGCTCGAAACCGTGATGGACCCCGAGATTCCGGTCATTTCGGTGATCGATCTCGGCATTGTCCGCGAGGTCAGCGCCGACCGCGTGACTATCACCCCGACCTACTCCGGTTGCCCGGCGACCGAGGTCATCGAGCGCACGATCCGCGAGGCGCTCGACGCCGCCGGCTTCGCGCAAGTCAGGATCGAAACCGAGCTCGCGCCGCCGTGGACCACCGACTGGATCAGCGACAAGGGCAAGGCGGCCTTGAGAGCCTACGGAATTTCCCCGCCCGAGATCGCCGCGGCCGCGACGTGCCCGCAATGCGGCTCGACCGACACCGAGGAAGTCAGCCGCTTCGGCTCGACCCCGTGCAAGGCCCAGTGGCGCTGCAAGGTCTGCCTCGAACCCTTCGACCGCTTCAAATGCCATTAGTTTCCCGGCGAAGGCCGGGGTCCAGGAGCGCCGCAAGGCGCTGCTGACGCAGCCTGGGCCCCGGCCTACGCCGGGGAACAACTCGATCACCACTCCGCAAAACTGCCGTCGGGTTGCCGCCACACCGGGTTGCGCCAGCGGTGGCGGTCCTTGTGCGCCTCGCGCACCGCGTCTTCGTCGATGGTGATTCCAAGCCCCGGCTTTTCGGGGATCGCGAGGAAGCCGTCCTCAGGCGTCAGCACCTCCTTGTCGGTGCAGAACTCCAGCAGATCGTGACCGACGTTGTAATGAATGCCGAGACTCATCTCCTGGATCGCGACATTGGGCGTGCAGGCGGCGAGCTGCAGGCACGAAGCCAGCGCCAGCGGCCCCAGTGGGCAGTGCGGCGCGACCGCAATGTCGTAGGCCTCGGCCATCGCCGCGATCTTGCGGCACTCGAGCAGGCCGCCGGCATGGCTCAGGTCCGGCTGGATGATGTCGACCGCGCCCATCTCGAAGAACGGCTTGAAGTCCCAGCGCGAGAACAGCCGTTCGCCGAGCGCGATCGGGGTGCTGGTCAGCTCGGCGATTTGCTTGAGCCCCTCGGGATTCTCGGACAGCAGCGGCTCCTCGATGAACAGCAGCCCCAGCGGCTCGAGCGCTTTCGCGAGCTGCTTGGCCATCGGCCGGTGCACCCGGCCGTGGAAATCGAGTCCGACGTCCATCCCCGCGACCTGTGCCGCCTCGACCCGCTTGATGACTTCGTCGAACAACCGCGGGGTGCCGATCCAGTCGAGCTCGGCGGTGGCGTTCATCTTGACCGCCGAGAAGCCCTGGTCGCGGCGCGCCTTGGCGGCGTCGGCGATTTCCTGCGGCCGGTCGCCGCCGATCCACGCGTAGGCGCGGATCTTGTCGCGGACGCGGCCGCCGAGCATCTCCCACGCCGGCAGCCCGACCGCCTTGCCCTTCAAATCCCACAGCGCCTGCTCGAACCCGGCCAGCGCCGACATCAGCACCGGCCCGCCGCGGTAGAAGCCGCCGCGGTAAGCGACCTGCCAGATGTCCTCGATGCGGCGCGCGTCGTGGCCGATGAAGCGGTCGCGCAAAGCTTCAAAGGCGCCGTCGACCGCCTCGGCGTGGCCTTCGAGGCTGGCTTCGCCCCAACCGACCGCGCCGTCATCGCTCTCGACCCGGACGAACAGCCAGCGCGGCGGGACGAAGAAGGTCTCGATGCGGCCGATGTTCATCTCATTCCCCCGCCAGCCGGTTCTCGTCGATGTGGCGCCCGGCCGCGTCGTCATCGTCGGGATGCTCGCCGAGCTTCTTGATCGGCACCACCAGGCACACGCTCGACGCGGGAAGCACGTCGCGCCAGTCGGCGATCAACTGCTTGTAGGCCTTGCCGACGTTGCGGATCTTGCGGTCGATATCGAACAGACCCAGCGGGTTGACGTTGCCGTTCTGCTCGCGAAGCGCGGTGTCCCAATCGAGCTGGTCGATCAACGAGTACCAGGTGAAGCCGACGGTCGGGATGCCGACGTTGCGCAGGCGCAGCACGTTGGCCCATTCCTTCCACAGCCATTTGACCGCTTCGTCGCCGTGCGGACCCTCCCACAAATTGGTCTCGGTGTGCATCACCGGTAACCGGTAACGATTGTAATATTGCCGGGTGATCTCGGTGTAGCCGAACACCTCGCCCGCCGCGACGGTGCGCCCGTCGGCGAACACGCGGTGCTCGTTCAGCATGTAATAGTCGTTGCCGAGGATGCAGTGCTGTTTCAGGCGGTGCTCGAGGAACCAGTGATATTCCTCCCGGGTCATGCCGTTGTCGGTCAGATATTCGTACATCCCGCTTTCGACCCGCCGCCCGTAATTGAGGTCGAGCGACAGGAACCGCATCTGGTTGAGGACCTCGGCATGGCCGATCGCGGCCGGGCTGTCGGCGTGGTAATATTCGGTCGATTCACTCTGGATGAAGATCGCGTCGTGGCGGCGCTTCAAGATTTCGATCATCGCCAGGACATTGGCTTTGACGATGTGCTTCAAGGCCGTGACGAACGAGCCGTCGTCCTTTTTCTGCTCGTTCCACCAGCCGTATTTCGCGGAGAAGAGGGCGCAGATGAACATCTCGTTGATCGGCGTGTACAGCTGGACCCACGGGTAGCGTTCGGCAAACGCGCCGGCGTAACTGGCGAACAGCTGCGGAAAATCCGGGTTCTGGAAATTGCCCAACCAGTCGGGCAGGCCGAAGTGGCACAGATCGACGATTGGAGTGATCTCGCGCCGCCGCAAGTCGGCGAAGGTGATGTCGGCAAATTCCCAGTCGAACTTGTGGGGACCAAGGAACGTGCGGTGCAGCGGCGGTCCGTAGCGCAGGTAATTGATGCCGATTTCCTGGACGCAGTCGAAGTCCTCGCGCCAGCGCTCGTAGTGGCCACTCGACTCCATCTGGTCGACGCGGACCTTGCCGTGCTTGATCGTCGGAATGCTGTTCTCGATCCCGGTCGCGAACATGAAATTGGCGATGGCTCAATCTCCTTGGCCCGCTGTCGGGCGGTCTCGCTCAGCCTGCGAAGGGAATTTCGGACAAGCCCCTAACCCCCGGGGAGGCGACAAACAAACCCCCCGCTTGTGGTTGAACGGCCAGCGCCGCTTCGTCGAGGCCGATGCTTGCCGAAGTGATGTACAGCCGGTCGAGATTGGCGCCGCCGAACGCGCAGCTGGACGGCTGCTCAACCGGCAGCGCGATTTCCGCCAGCCGCTCGCCGCCCGGCGAATAGCGCCGGACGCACCAGCCCCCCCAGAAGGCAATCCACAGGCAGCCTTCGGAATCGACCGTCAATCCGTCGGGGTATCCGTCGCCCTCGCCGTAGGTTGCGAACAGCCGGCGGTTGGCCGCGTTGCCGTCGCCGTCGAGGTCGAACGCGTAGGTCACCTGGCGGGCCGAATCGTTGTGGTACATCCGGTCGCCCGACGGGCTGAAGGCGGGGCCGTTGGTGATCCGATAGTTCTCGTCGATCGCGGTGCAGCGCCAGTCCGGCTCGATCCTGTAGAGCGTTCCGGTCGCATTCTGCTGGTTGTCGTCCATGGTCCCGGCCCAGAAGCGGCCGCGGCGGTCGACTTTGCCATCGTTGAACCTGTTGTCGGGCAGATGCTGTTCGGGCTGGTGGACGATCTCGAACCGCCCGGATTCAAGGTCGATCTCGGCGATCCCGTGCTCGGTTCCGGCGATAAAGCCACCGCTCGCGCGCGGCGCCAGCGATCCGACCCGGAACGGCGTTTCCCACTGGTCGACCTCGCCGCGAGCGCCGAGCCGAAAGATCTTCCGGCCGTGGATGTCGAGCCAGTAGAGCGCGCCTTCGCGCTGCACCCACACCGGCCCCTCGCCGAGCACGGCGTGAACGTCGGCGACGCATTTGACGTCCGATTCGGCCTTCATCGGCAACTCGATAGCCTCGTCCGCGCAAAAGATAAGCTGCGCACAACAAAACATTGGGACCCATGTCGCGCCGCCGCGAATTTTGGTCCAATGAGCCGACGCATGCGCTGGGCAGAAGGTTTCATCGCCGTCGATTGGGGCACGACCAACCGCCGTGCCTATCGCATCGACCGCGACGGTCGCGGCGACGAGTTCGAGGATTCGAACGGCGTCCTGTCGGTCCCGAAAAATGGTTTTGACGGCGCGGTCGCGGAGATCCGCGCGCGGCTGGGTGAGAGGCCGTTGTTGCTCGCCGGCATGATCGGCTCCAACCGCGGCTGGATCGAAGCGCCCTATGTCGGCTGCCCGGCGGCGATCGACGACTTGGTGCGCGGCCTCGCCTGGGCCGACGAAGACACGGCGATCGTCCCGGGGGTCTCCCTCGACGACGGCGCCCGCGCGGACGTGATGCGCGGCGAGGAAGTGCAGCTGATCGGCGCGGTCGCAGCGCAAATGATACCGCCGGACTGCCTCGTCTGCCACCCTGGCACGCACAACAAATGGGTAGAGATGGCCGGCGGGCGGATCGCCGCCTTTCGAACCGTCATGACCGGCGAGCTGTTCAACCTGTTGAAGGAGCACAGCATCCTTGCCGATTTGCTCGATCGGGACGCGGAACCGGGCGAGCCGTTCGAGGCCGGTGTTCGCCGCGGACTCGAGAGCGACGACCTGCAGGCGGAACTGTTTTCGGTCCGCGCCCGGGTGCTGCTCGGCAAGTCTGCGCGCGAGGATGCCGCACCCTACACCAGCGGGCTGCTGATCGGCGGCGATGTCCGCATCGGCCTCGGCTCGCCAGCTGCGCCGGTGGTCGTCATGGGCCGTCCCGAACTGACCGAGCTTTACGCCGCCGCGCTGGCAATCGCCGGGCGCGAGGCGGTCGAGCTCGACGGCGAGCAATGCTTTTTAGCCGGGGCCAAACAGATCGCGGAGCGAATCGAATGAGCGAGAACATTCGGGATTATCTGGATCAGTGCCCGCTGGTCGCAATCATTCGCGGAATTACCCCCGAGGATGCCGAAGCCATCGGCGCGGCGATCTTCGAAGCCGGCATCCGGATCCTCGAGGTGCCGCTCAATTCGCCCGATCCAATGGCCAGCATCCGCCGGCTATCCGACCGCCTCGGCGACCGCGCCCTGATCGGCGCCGGGACCGTGCTGAAACCTTCGCAGGTAGCGGAAGTGCTGTCCGCCGGCGGGCGCCTGATCGTCTCCCCCAACACCGACCCGGCGGTGATCCGCGCGACCGTCGCCGCGGGCATGGTCTCGAGCCCCGGCTATTACACGCCGTCGGAAGCCTTCATCGCCATCGAAGCCGGCGCCCACGCGCTCAAGTTTTTCCCCGCCGAGGCGGCGAGTCCCGCGGTGATCCGCGCCCAGAAAGCGGTGCTGCCACGGGAAATTCCGATCATCGTCGTCGGCGGGGTCAAGCCCGACTCCATGCAGCCGTGGGTCGCTTCGGGAGCGGATGCATTCGGGCTCGGCTCGGGCCTCTACAAGCCCGGCCAATCGGCTGCGGAAACTGAGGCGAAGGCGCGGGCATATGTCGCCGGGCTGCGCGGCTGATGCGGCCGCTCAAGCTTGCCATCATCGGTTTTGGAAAGATCGCCGCCGACCAGCACGTGCCGTCGATCCTCGCCAACCCGCGCTTCGAGCTGGTCGCGTCGTCGAGCCGCTCGGGTGCCGGGCCGTCGCCGACTTTCACCGACTGGCGGCGCCTGATCCGCGAAGTCGAGGGGCTGGAAGCCGTCGCGATCACGACTCCCCCGTCGGTTCGCTACGAGATCGCCCGCGAGTGCGTCGAGGCGGGGCTGCATGCGCTGCTCGAAAAACCGCCCACCGACACGCTGAGCGAGATCGAGGATCTCGCCTGCCTGGCCGAGGGGTGGGACGTAACTCTGTTCACGACCTGGCACGCGCAGCACAATCCTACGGTCGAGGCCGCGGCCCAGGCGCTCGCCGGCAAGCGGGTCGCGGCGATGGACATCCTGTGGCACGAGGACGTGCTCAAATGGCATCCGGGGCAGCGCTGGATTTGGGAGCCGGGCGGCTTCGGCGTGTTCGATCCCGGCATCAACGCCTTCTCGATCGCCACCAGGATCTTCCCCGGCACATTGTTCGTGAGCAAGGCCGAGCTATTCTATCCCGAAGACGCGCAGACGCCGATTGCCGCCGACATCGAGTTTGCCAGCGACGTCGCCGACGGGCCCTTGAAGTGCAGCCTCGACTGGCGGCGGACCGAGGGCGAGGAATGGACCATTTCGATCCGCACCACCGACGGCGTCGAGGTTCGCCTCGACGACGGCGGGTCGCGACTGTCGATCGATGGTGAACACCAATCCTTCGGCGGCGACGGCGAATATCCCGATCTCTATCGGCGGTTCGCCGAGTTGATCGACGAGCGCCGCAGCCAGGTCGATGTCGTGCCTTTGCGTCTGGTCGCCGATTGCCTGCTCGTTGGCCGCCGCCATTTGGTCGGCGCCGCTGGAGTGCTGACGTCTAGCCGCTAATTCTCCAGTGCAGCGTTTCGCTTGCCTGGAACGGGACAAGGCCGGCGATCTCATCGGGCACCTTGTTGCCGCTGCGTTCCAGGGTGATCGTGCCTTCGTTGAGCGGCAGTCCGTAGAATCGCGGCCCGTGCTCCGACGCGAAAGCTTCGAGGCGATCGAGTGCGCCCTCGTCCTCGAACACCGACGCGTAGGTTTCGAGCGCAAAGGGTGCATTGAAGATCCCGGCGCAGCCGCAGCTCGACTCCTTCGCCCCGCGCGCATGCGGAGCGCTGTCGGTGCCGAGGAAGAACTTGGGCGAGCCAGACGTCGCCGCCTTGCGGACCGCCTCCCGGTGACGCTCGCGCTTGGCCACCGGCAGGCAAAAGGCATGGGGCCGCAAGCCGCCGTCGAACATCGCGTTGCGATTGATGACGAGATGATGCGGAGTGATGGTCGCCGCGACGGTGGGTCCCGAATCGCGAACGAAATCCGCCGCCTCGGCCGTCGTGATGTGCTCCAGCACGATTCTCAGCTCGGGGAAGTCGCGACTCAGTGGCTCGAGAATCCGCTCGATGAACACGGCTTCGCGGTCGAACACGTCGACCCCTGGATCGGTCACCTCGCCGTGGACCAGCAGCGGCATCCCCATCTCCTGTATGCGTTCCAGCACCAGGTGGATATTGCGCACGTCGGTCACTCCGCGCGCGGAGTTGGTGGTCGCGTTCGCCGGATAGAGCTTGCACGCCACCCACGCGCCCGCCTCATGCCCGCGCGCGATCTCGTCCGGGTCCGACTCATCGGTCAGGTAGCAGGTCATCAGCGGGGTGAAGCCATCCCCCGCCGCGGCCCGAACCCGCTCCCGATATGCGTCCGCGGCTTCAATGCTGGTCACCGGCGGATCGAGATTGGGCATGACGATCGCCCGGGCGAACTGCCGCGCGGTGTACGGCGCCACCGCAGCCATCATCTCGCCATCGCGCAGATGCACGTGCCAGTCGTCCGGGCGGCGGATGGTCAGCGTTTGCAATGCCACGGCGGCTCCTTAACTGAGGGTCATGGCCGCCACCACCCTCACCGACCGCGCCGTCGTCCGCCTGTCGGGCGAAGACGTCCGCGGTTTCCTCCAGGGGCTTGTCACCAGCGATGTCGAGGCCGCGCTTCCGGTCTGGGCCGGGCTACTCTCGCCTCAGGGCAAGTGCCTGTTCGACTTCTTCGTCTGGCCCGATGCCGATGACTTCCTGCTCGATTGCGAGGCCGAGGCCGCCGACGACCTCATCAAGCGCCTGGCGATCTACCGCCTGCGCCGGCCGATCGCCATCGCGCGAGATCCCGCGCTGGCGGTGCATTGGTCGCGCGACGGCGACCAAGGCGTCCCCGACCCGCGTCTCGCAAAGCTCGGGCTGCGCTGGCTCGCCACATGTACCCCTGCGAAGGCAGGGGCCCAGTCCGGCGCTGCGCAAGCAGTGCCTCCTGGAGCGCTTCGCGCGTCTGGGCTCCTGCCTTCGCAGGAGAACAAATGGCTACAACATCGGCTCCGCCATGGCGTCACCGAAGGCCGCGCCGAGCTCGGCGACATTCTCTGGCTCGAGTGCAACGCCGCCGAGCTGAATGGAGTCAGCTTCTCCAAGGGCTGCTTCGTCGGCCAGGAAAACACCGCTCGGATGAACTGGCGGTCGAAGATCAACCGCCGGCTGCTGGTCGTCGAGACCGCGGAAGCCGGCCCACGCACCCGGATCGCCTATCCCGAGCTCGGCCTCGCGGTCGAGCACCGCCGGCTTGACGACCTTGCCGGAGCGATCATCCCTGCGTGGCTGGCCCTTTGACCCAGCCGACCTTCGCATCCCATTACGGGTACGCAACTGTTCGCGCGGTGAATGAAAGATGATTCAAAAAATGACCGTTCGCGCCGCGGATCGGGCCGACCATGCGGCGATCCGCGACCTGTTGCGCGCAGCCTTTGCGGGTCCCGTCGAGGCGGACCTCGTCGAGCGGCTGCGCGCCGACGGCGATACCGCGATCGAGCTGATCGCCGAGGCCGGCGGGCGGGTTGCCGGCCACATTCTCTTCTCGCCGATGCAGGCGTCGTTCCGGGCGCTGGCCCTCGCCCCGCTGGCAGTCGCACCGGAAATGCAGCGGCAGGGCATCGGCGCCGCGCTGATCGGCAGCGGCCACGACCGGGCCCGCCAGCAAGGCTGGGACGCCATCTTTGTGCTCGGCGATCCCGGCTATTACGCGCGCTTCGGCTATTCGCTCGAAGCGGCGGCGAAGGTCGTAAGCCCTTACTCCGGCCCGCATTTCATGGCATTTCCGCTCGCGACCCTGCCGCCAACCGGTGGCGATGTGCGCCACGCGCGCGCCTTTGCAACGCTGGAGGAATAAGAATGCGACCGAGCCAGTTTGTCGTCGCCTTGTCGCTGCTGCTCAGCGGCGCCGCCGTCGCCCAGGACAAGGCCGCCGACGCGACCGTGCGCGCGATCATGTCGAGCGCCGGGTTCCGGCAGGCCGCCGCCGCGCTCGATCGCGGCCACGACCAATGGATCGCGGACTCGATAACCCTGACCGAAATTCCAGCGCCTCCGTTCAAGGAAGAAGCCCGGGCGAAAGCCTATGCCGAAATGCTTCGGCAGCGCGGCCTCGATGTCGAGATCGACGAGGAGGGCAATGTCCTCGCCCTGCGCGCGGGCAGCGCCGCGGGGCCGCTGGTCATCGTGTCGGCGCATCTCGACACGGTCTTTCCCGAAGGGACCGACGTGAAGGTCCGGCGCGAGGGCGAGAAGCTGCATGCACCGGGAATCGGAGACGACAGCGCCGGCCTGTCCGCCATCCTGTCGTTGGTCGATGCGATGAACGCTGCCCAGATCCGCACCCGCAGCGGCATCCTGTTCGTCGGCACCGTCGGCGAGGAAGGTCTCGGCAATTTGCGCGGCGTCCGGCACCTGTTCACCAAGGGCAAGTACCAGGACCGGGCGAGCGCCTTTTTCTCGCTCGACGGCAGCGGAATGGACCGGATCACCACCGCGGGGACCGGCTCGAAGCGCTACCGGGTGACCTACAAGGGGCCGGGCGGTCACAGCTACGGCGCATTCGGGATCGTCAATCCGATGGCCGCGCTCGGGCAGACCGTGGTCGATCTCTACAAGGTCGAGGTCCCGTCGAGCCCAAAGACGACCTACAGCGCCAGCGTGGTCGGCGGCGGCACTTCGGTGAATACCATTCCCGAAGAGGTCTGGCTGCAGGTCGATATGCGCTCCGAAGACCCGGCGCCGCTCGCCAAGCTCGAACGCGAGTTCCTCGCCATCGTCGATCGCGCGGCCGCGGCTGAGAATCGCGCGCGCTCCACCAGCGACGGGAAAGTCAGCGCCGATCCGAAGCTGATCGGGGACCGGCCGCCGGGGCGAACGGCGGCATCGGCCGATATCGTCCGCTTTGCCGAGGCCGCCTACCGCGCCGAGGGAATCGCCGTGAAGCCGGCCGCGTCCTCGACCGACGCCAACCTGCCGATGAGTCTCGGCATTCCGGCGGTGACGATGTCGCGGGTGGCGACCGCCGGCCGCGCCCACGCCCCCGACGAATGGATCGGCATCGAGAAAGCCGACAATGTGAAGCTAAAGCGGATCCTGCTGGCGACCATCCTCGCCACCGCCGGAGTGCCTTAGGACATCACTGCGTAGGCGCGCACCGGGAACGTCCCCATGCCGGCAATTTTTGGCGGCACCGCCGAAAATCGGAAGCCGCTGCCGGGCAGCTGCTCGAGCCCGCGCATATGCTCGCAGATCGGGATCTCGGCGCCGAGCAACTTGGTGTGCACCGGGCGGCTGCGGCCGCGCGTGTCGTCGATATTATAGCTGTCGATACCGACCAGCGCCGCGCCCTGCTCGACCAGCCAATCGGCCGCGTGGGCGGTCAGGAACGGGTGATCGACGGCATAGGCGTCGCTGCGCCAATGCTCGTCCCAGCCGGTGTGGATCAGCACCGCGCATCCGCGCACTTCAAAACCTTCGAGATCGGCCGCGTCGGTCGCGATACCGTTGGCATAGGGCCGCCGGATCACGATCCCCGGCAAATCGGCGAGCGACTTTATTGGCATCCCGGCCAAATCCTTGCCGTCGGCGTAGCGGTGGAAGGGGCTGTCGAGATAGGTGCCGGTGTTGGCGATCATGTCGATCCGGCCGATCTGGAAGCTCGAGCCGTCGTCATAGTTCGCCGCCGACCCTTGCCGAGTCCAAAAGTCGCAGATGTGCGGTCCCGGCAGGCCCAAATAGGTGACCATGCCGTGCTCGATCACATGGCTGAGGTCGATGATCTGCGCTTCGATGAAATCCGCCACAGCGCCAGTCCTCCGATCATCATCCATATGACGTTCAGCGCGGCCGACGGCACGGCACCGTGCCACCAGCCGTTGATGATGAACCCCGCCGCGCCGGCAACGTTCATGCCTTGGTACAGGGGCGACTGGCCCGTCGTCTTGCCCACCGACAGCAACAGATAGGCGCCGAGGATCAGCGACGCGCCGAGCCAGCCCGCGACCTCGACGAACACCTCCAGCGCTGTCATTCGTCCCAGCTCCGGCCGTCGATCTCGCGGACCTCGACCCCTTCGAGAATGACCGGGTCGACCAGCCGTGCGTTGACTCCCATGCGCTCGTAGGGCGGTTCGCCGAGCGGCATCCAATGCGTCGGAGTCCCGCAGGTCGCGCAGCGCAGCACCCGCAAATACGTCGTCCGCAGGTCGTTTCGAACATAGCTGTCGAAGTCACCGTCGATCGTCAGCTCGTCGGAGGGGTAATAAATGCCCCAAAAGCCGATCGCGGTGCACAGGGTGCAATTGCAGTGGTTGACGTAATCGGGCTTGCGCGGCAGCCGGATGGTCGCTCGGCCGCAATGGCAGACGGCGACCAGCTCCGCCTCGGCCATCAGGCGGCGAGCCTCCGAAGCACATATTGGAGGATTCCCCCGGCGCGGAAATATTCGAGCTCGGTGTAGGTGTCGATGCGGCACCGCGCGGTGAAGCTGGCCTCGGACTTGTCAGCCCTGTGGACCTGGACTTCCACCTCCTGCCTCGGCTTGAGCTCGGCGATGCCGGTGATCGTAAACTTCTCGTCGCCGGTAAGGTTGAGACTGGCCGCGGTGTCACCGTCGCTAAACTGCAGCGGAAGCACGCCCATTCCGACCAGGTTGGAGCGGTGGATGCGCTCGTAGCTCTCGGCGATCACCGCCCGCACGCCGAGCAGGAGCGTGCCCTTGGCCGCCCAGTCGCGCGAGCTGCCGGTGCCATATTCCTTGCCGGCGATGACGACCAGCGGCCGGCCGTCCTGCTTGTACAGCATCGCCGCATCGTAGATCGGCAGCGTCTCGCCGCCCGAGTCGTCGTTGCCCGCGTAGCGGGTAAACCCGCCCTCGACATCGTCGAGCATGCGGTTGCGGATGCGGATGTTGGCGAAGGTGCCGCGCATCATCACTTCGTGGTTGCCGCGCCGGGCGCCGTAGCTGTTGAACTCGCCACGGCTGACCCCATGATCGAGCAGGTAACGGCCCGTCGGGCTGTCCACCTTGATCGCTCCCGCCGGCGAGATGTGATCGGTGGTGATCGAATCGCCGAACAGCGCCAGCACCCGCGCGCGCTCGATATCGCCCGGCGGCACCGGGGTCATGGTCATGCCGGTGAAATAGGGCGGGTTGCGGATGTAGGTCGATTGCGCCGGCCACGAGTAGGTCTCGCCGCCGGTCACCTCGATCGCCTGCCAGCGGTCGCCGCCGGTGTAGACGTCGGCGTAGCGCGACACGAACATGTGCGAATGCAGATGCTTGTCGATCAGCGCCCGGACTTCCTCGTTGCTCGGCCAGATGTCCTTTAAAAACACCGGCTCGCCATTGCGCGCGGTGCCGATCGGCTCGCCGGCAAGGTCGGATCGCACCGTTCCCTTGAGCGCATAGGCGACCACCAGCGGCGGCGAGGCGAGATAATTGGCGCGGCAGTCGGGAGACACCCGGCCTTCGAAGTTGCGGTTGCCCGAAAGCACGCTGACCGCGACCAAATCGTTGTCGGCGATTGCCTTTGAGATCGGCTCGGCGAGCGGACCCGAATTGCCGATGCAGGTAGTGCAGCCGTAGCCGACCAGGTCGAAGCCCAATGCGTTCAGATCCTCGGTGAGGCCGCTGGCGTCGAGATAGTCGCTGACCACCTTGCTTCCCGGAGCGAGGCTGGTCTTGACCCACGGCTTGCTGGTCAGCCCTTTGGCGCGCGCTTTCCTCGCCACCAGGCCGGCGGCGACCAGCACCGACGGGTTGGAGGTGTTGGTGCAGCTGGTAATCGCGGCGATCACCACGTCTCCGCTGCCGAGGTCGTAATTCTCGCCCGCGACCGGCACGCGCGGTTCCATGTGCTTGTTGTAGGTCCTCTCGAGCTCGGCGTTGAACTGGTCGTCGACCTCGCTGAGCAGCACCCGGTCCTGCGGCCGCCGCGGCCCCGCCAGCGACGGCTCGATGGTGCTCATGTCGAGATCGAGCGTGTCGGTGAATACCGGCTCGGGCGATGCATCGTCGCGCCACAGGCCCTGCGCCTGGCAGTAAGCGCGAACCAGCTCGATCCGCTCCTCGTCGCGGCCGGTCAGCTTCAGATATTCGCAGGTCCGCTCGTCGATCGGGAAGAAGCCGCAAGTGGCTCCATATTCGGGGGCCATGTTGGCGATCGTCGCTCGGTCCGCCAGGCTCAGCGAGCCGAGGCCGGGCCCAAAGAATTCAACGAAGCGCCCGACCACGCCCTTGGCCCGAAGCATCTGGGTGACCGTCAGCACCAGGTCGGTCGCGGTGATCCCTTCGCGAAGCTCGCCGGCGAGGCGAAAGCCGACGACTTCGGGGATCAGCATGCTGACCGGCTGGCCGAGCATTGCCGCCTCGGCCTCGATGCCGCCGACTCCCCAGCCGAGCACTCCTAAACCATTGACCATGGTCGTGTGGCTGTCGGTGCCGACCAATGTATCGGGGTAGGCGAGCGTCTCGCCTCCCTCGCCTTCGGACACCCATACGCACTGGGCGACATATTCGAGGTTGACCTGGTGGCAGATGCCGGTCCCCGGCGGCACCACCTGGAAATTGTCGAACGCGTGGCTGCCCCATTTGAGGAATTCGTAGCGCTCGCCGTTGCGCTCATATTCGAGGTCGACGTTCTTGCCGAACGCCCGCGGAGTCCCGAACTCGTCGACCATCACGCTGTGGTCGATGACCAGGTGCACCGGCACCAGCGGATTGATCTTCTGCGGGTCGCCGCCGAGCTCGCTCATCGCGTCGCGCATCGCGGCCAGGTCGACCACCGCCGGAACGCCGGTGAAATCCTGCATCAGCACCCGCGCCGGCCGGTACTGGATTTCGCGGCTGATCCGCCGCTCCTTGAGCCAGTCGACCATGCACTGGAGGTCGTCGCGAGTGACCGTCTCGCCGTCTTCGAAGCGCAACAGATTCTCCAGCAGCACCTTCATCGAGAACGGCAGGCGGTCGATGTCGCCGAGCGCCTCGGCCGCCTTCGCCAGCGAGAAATAGCTGTACTCCTTGCCGCCGACAGTGAGTGTGAAACGGGTGTTGAGGCTGTCGTGGCCGGTCGGGATCATGAGGAATCCTCAATTGCTGAAAAGCGCGGCAGCGCTGGCGCGGCGGCCTTAGCAAGGGGGCCGGACGAATTCAAAGAATCGCCCACCACCCGCTGGTGACCCAGCCCAGGATTCTGGGGCGCCCCGTTGCTCTGCTTTCCCGAACGATCGAAAGCGCGCCCAATCGACCGGTCGCCGCGCCCGAACGATTCGCAGCCGCTACATTCCGCCATCGTTTCGCTGTAGAAACTGACGATGGCCCACGACCGCGATTACTTCCGCCGCCGCGCCGCCGAGGCGCGGTCCGCCGCGTTCCGCAAGGATGGCGGCGAGGGCGTCGAGGTCGCCGGCCAGCTGGCCCTGGCTTATGCCGCGCTTGCCCGCCGCCGCGGCGCCCCGGCCAAACCCGATGCGGCCGACGCGGTCGACCATGCCGTCGCTTCGGTCGCCGATCCCGTCCCGCTGATGCTGCAGGACTGAGCTAGATCAAGCCGCGGCGTTTCAGGATCCACATCGGCAGTACGGCGGCGGCGACGATCAGTCCGATCGCCAGGGGATAGCCATATCGCCAGTCGAGCTCGGGCATGTGCTCGAAATTCATCCCGTAGATGCCCGCGACCAGCGTCGGCGGAAGGAAAATCAGGGCGGCCCAAGAGAATAGCTTCATCGCCGCATTCTGTTCGACGCTGATCAGGCCGAGCGCCGCATCGAGCAAGAAGGTCAGATTGTCGGCCAGAGACCCGCTGTGGTCGATCAGCGAACTGACATCGGTCGTCAGGCTCGCGATGTGGGCGCGCGCCGTCTCATTGGTATTGATCTGGCTGGAGGCGCCGAGGAAGCTCAAGAGCCGCCCGGCGCTGACCGCGGTCTCGCGGATCTTGGCGAGCAGCGACTGGGCTCGGCCAATCCGGGTCAGCAGCGCGGTCAGGCGAGTTGCCGGAATGCGCCGCTCGGTCTCCTTGCGAAAGATGTGGCCCGAGATGCGCTCGATCTCGGTGCCCGATGACTCGAGCTCGTCGGCGAGTCGGTCGATGATCGCATCGAGCAGCCGGACCAGCACCGTCAGCGCGTCGCGCGCCAGCTCCGGCTCGCGGCGCACGTGGTCGGCAAAGGCCCGTAACGGCCCGGGGGTCACATAGCGGACCGTGACCAGGCGGTTGCCGGCGAGCACGAAGCCGATCGGAGCGCTGGCCGG
This sequence comes from Sphingomicrobium sp., assembly GCA_035512655.1. GTDB lineage: Bacteria > Pseudomonadota > Alphaproteobacteria > Sphingomonadales > Sphingomonadaceae > Sphingomicrobium. Next base: position 39,070 of record DATKDM010000023.1, read on the forward strand.
CTGGCCTTCGGTAACTCCGCGCAGGGCGCTCAGCGTCATGTAGAGGGCGCCGTCGCGCTCGAACAGCCGGCTCGACGGCTCGATCTCGGCAAGCTCCTCCGGGGTCGGGACGTTGTGGCCGATCGCCTGCTCGACGAGCTTTTCTTCCTCGCGCGTCGGCTCCTCGAGGTCGATCCACGTCGCGCTCGGCGGAATCGGACCGTGGCCGGGATCGAGGATGCTCCCGTCGCAGTCGGGACCGTAGGCGCGCAGCATGGACGGGTGATCGTTCGAACAGCGGCGCTTTGCAAGCGGCTGCGCTCTGCTAAGCCTGCATGCGATGGCCATTCGCACACGCGCCGGTCTGGCGGCGCTCCTCATTCTCTTCGCGACCGCGGCCATCCTGCTGGCGATGGACCGGCCGCCGATCTGCGCCTGCGGGGATGTCGCGCTGTGGGGCGCTGTCGGGCCCAGGCAAAGCCAGATGCTGGCCGACTGGTATAGCCCCAGCCACATCGTCCACGGCCTGCTGTTCTACGCCGCGCTGCATTTCGCCGCGCCAGGCTGGCCGGTCGAGCGGCGATTCCTGGTCGCCCTGCTGGTCGAGGCGGCATGGGAGGTGATCGAGAACACGCCGGCGGTGATCGACCGCTATCGTGAGGCAACCATCGCGCTCGGTTATTCGGGCGACAGCATCCTCAACAACATGAGCGACATCGCCATGATGGCGCTCGGCTTCCTCGCCGCGCGCCGACTGCCGCTGTGGGCGTCGCTGGCGCTGGTCGCGGCGCTCGAGCTGGTGCCGCTGATGGTCATCCGCGACAATCTCATCCTCAACGTATGGATGCTGCTTGCCCCCAACGACGCAGTCCTCGCATGGCAGTCGCGCGGGTGAATGGTTCGGCACGATTCGCGGCCTCGAGCATTTGAACCTGACAAATCTATTGGAGAAGTCCGTGAAGCGTATCGCCGTGCCCCTTGGCTTGTTCCTCGCGACCGTCGCGTCCGCTCCGGCTCAAGCCACCGAAGTTTTCGGCGGGCTATATGTTCACGACATCAAGTCGCCGCTGACCCAAAGCGATTTCGAGGGCGGCGTCGACGTCCAGCTCGGCTGGCGCGGCGGCCGGATCGGTCCGACTCCCCTGCAGCCTTATGCCTTCGCGGCCCTGAATACGGCGGGCGAGACCAATTATGGCGCCGTCGGGCTCTCGGCGAAGTTCGGCCGGCAATTCTATGTGCGGCCCGGGCTTGGGATCGCCCTCCACACCGGCTCCTCCGGCAACTTCCAGCGCACCGACCGGATCGCCTTTGGCTCGCGGCTTCTGTTCGCTCCCGAGCTCGGCGTCGGCGTCCACCTCAACGATCGGCTCAGCGTCGAGGCCAGCTGGGTGCACATGAGCCACGGCCAGTTGTTCGGCCGGCAGAACCCCGGCATCGACAATGTCGGGGTGCGGATGAACTTCGGCTTCTGAAATTGGAACAGCCCAGGCATCGCGTCACAAGCAGCGCATCAGCTCTCCAGGGGCACCCTGCGTCAGGGTGAACGGGCCGATTGTTGTGCCGTCTTCGAGTTGGGCGCTGAGCGTCATCTGCTCCTTGACCACGGTTCCCGAATAGGTCGCCCGGTGGCTGGTGAAGATCTGGCCGACGCGGACCGGCCCGCCCTGTCCGGGCCGATGCGTACCCTTCGCGGTGAAGCGGCCGTCGTTCGCCGGGTAGATGGTCGTGTCGATCGTCCCCGATGCGCAGTCATATTCGATGGTGCCCAGCCCGCCTTCCAGCAACAGGCTGATGTGCGGCCCACCCCATTGACCGGAGAGATGCGTCGGCGCGGTTATTCCGGCGCAAGCGGAGAGTTGGAGCGCTAGTGCCGACAAGAGGAACAGCGCACGCATCACATCCGCCGCAGCATGTCGAGGTGCCGGCGGACAACGCGCGCGGCGTTGGCGGCGACGGGCCGCATGGTCGCGCTTTCCCCGCGCGCGGCGAAATTGACGTGCAGCTTCAGGCCCGCTTCGTGCACAGCAAACTGCTGGCGGCGATAGGTGGCGTCGAAATCGCTGGTCGACGCCAGCTCGTCGAACATCGCCTGGTGCGCGGGGAGCAAGGTCGCCCGCGGCAGCAGGTTGAGCCGCCGCCCGGCGAACGACAGCTGCGCCGAAGTGCCGCCATGATCGGCAATCATCAACCGCGCGAAATCGCGCAGGCGCGGGCTGCTGGCGCGGGACATCGCCAGCTCCGCCGAGCGGATTTCATAAAGGTCGATCGACGATGCGGCGGCCATATAGTCGGCGACGAACAGCGGCCGGACGACGATCGGCGGACGCGCTGCGGACCCCGCGGGCGGCCGCGGATACGGCGCTTCGCGCGTCGCGCACGCGGTGAGCGCCGCGGTGGCCAGCCCGGTCAAGGCGATTGCAACGATACGCATCGAATTCTCCTGATAGCTTAGCGGCCCACCATGTTCTCGGGCCGAACCACGCGATCGAACGTCTCTTCGTCGACCAGCCCCAACTCTAGCCCCGCAGCCTTGAGCGTCTGCCCGGTCTTGTGCGCGTGCTTGGCGATCGCCGCGGCATTGTCGTAGCCGATCTCGGTCGCCAGCGCGGTGACCAGCATCAGCGACCGGTCGACCAGCTCGGCGATCCGCGGCTCGTCGGCCTCGAGCCCGTCCAGCGCCCGCCCGGTGAAGCTCTCGATTCCCACTGCCAGAAGCTCGATCGAGCGCAGGACGTTGGCCGCGATGAGCGGCTTGAACACGTTCAACTCCAGATGGCCCTGCATCCCGCCGATGGTCACCGCGACATGGTTTCCCATCACCTGCGCGGAGACCATGGTCAGCATCTCGATTTGGGTCGGGTTGACCTTTCCCGGCATGATCGAGCTTCCCGGCTCGTTCTCCGGCAGCTTGAGCTCGCCAAGCCCGCAGCGCGGCCCCGACCCCATCAGGCGGATATCGCTGCCGATCTTGGTCAGCGATACGGCCAGGGTGTTGAGCACGCCCGACAACTCGACCAGCGTATCGTGCGCCGCCATCTCGGCGAACTTGTTGGGAGCGCTAACGAACGGCAGGCGAGTGAGATTCGCCATCTCCTGGGCAAAGGCGTCGCCGAATCCCTTCGGGGCGTTGAGCCCGGTGCCGACCGCGGTGCCGCCCTGGGCGAGCCGGTACAGCCGCGGCAGCACCTGCTCGAGGCGCTCGATATTGTCGCCGATCTGGGCCGCATAGCCGGAAAATTCCTGGCCCAGCGTCAGCGGCGTCGCGTCCTGGAGGTGGGTCCGGCCGATCTTGACCAGCCCGTCCCAGCGCTCGGCGAGCTCGCCCAGCTTGGCGTGCAGGGCCGTGATCGCCGGCAGCAGCCGCGACCGCAGCGCCCGTGCGGCGGCGACGTGCATCGCGGTGGGGAAGCTGTCGTTGGACGACTGGCTCATGTTGACATGGTCGTTGGGGTGGACCGGCTGCTTGCCGCCGCGCTTGCCGGCCAGCATCTCGTTGGCGCGCCCGGCGATGACTTCGTTGGCGTTCATGTTCGACTGGGTGCCGGAGCCGGTCTGCCAGATGACCAGCGGAAACTGGCTGTCGAGATCGCCGCGCGCGACCTCGCCCGCCGCCTGCTGGATCGCCTCGGCGATCTGCGGCTCGAGCAACCCGAGGCGCGCGTTGACCCGCGCCGCCGCCTGCTTGATGAAACCCAAGGCGCGAATGATCTCGAGCGGCATCTGCTCGCCCGATCCGAACGGGAAATTGCCGATCGACCGCTCGGTCTGCGCCCCCCAATAGCTTCCCGCCGGCACCTCGATCGGTCCCAGGCTGTCGGTCTCGGTGCGGGTTTCGCCCATCTTCGTCCTTCAAGCCGTCATGCTGAACTCGTTTCAGCATCCATCGGCGTGACGGCTGCACTGCTCGAAATCAGTCCCTGAAACAAGGTTCGCGACGGCCCTGCCGCGGCATGGCGCCCAGCGAACCTCAGGGGGCTCGTGAACGATGCTCGCCTGTCCCCCGGACATGCTGCGCGTCGTTCACTTCTTGCGCGTGAAGTCCACCGAAACGACGTTGGACCCGTCGTCGGCGGTTTCGCCAGCCTCACCGGCTTCGCCCGACTCGCGCGCTTCGCCCTGCGGGATGTCGTTCTCCGGCACCTCGTGCTCCTCCTGCAGGTCGGCCTCGGCGTTGGCCTGGAAGGTCAGCGAGAATTCGACGGCGGGGTCGTGGAACTGGGTGACCGCGGCGAACGGCACCCGCAGCATCGACGGCACGCCGCCGAACGACAGTCCGACGCCGAATGCGTCGTCTTCGACCTTGAGGTCCCAGAAGCGGTGCTGGATGACGATCGTCATCTCGTCGGGGAAGCGCTCGACGAGGTGCTTGGGAATCGAGACGCCCGGAAGCCGCGTCTTGAAGGTGATGTAGAAATGATGGCCGCCGGGCAGGCCGCCCGACCGCTCGACCTCGCCGAGCACCCGCCCGACAACGTCGCGCAGCGCCTCCTGGACGATCTCGTCGTACGGGATCAGGCTTTCGGGAGGCGCGTCATCGCTCATCGCCTCCCGGTGGTAGCGAGGCCGCGTTGGCGGTCAAGCGCGTTGCGCGCGGCAATCCGTCACATTGCTCTTGACGCGGCTCTGTCTGCGGGGACACTCCGGGCCATGCCTATCGACCCCACCCAGCCCTATGACGACAGCAACATCTTCGCGAAGATCCTGCGCGGCGAGCTGCCGTGTAAGAAGGTCTACGAGGACGAGCATGCGCTCGCCTTCCACGACATCAACCCGCTGGCGCCGGTCCATATCCTCGTGATTCCCAAGGGCCCGTACGTCTCGTGGGATGACTTTTCGGAGCGCGCCTCGGACGCCGAGATCGCCGGCTTCGCGCGCGCGGTCGGCCATGTCGCGCGCCAGGCGGACATGGTCGTCCAGGGCTACCGGCTGCTGTCCAACGTCGGCAAGCGCTCGGGCCAGGAAGTGCCCCATCTCCACGTTCATATGTTTGGCGGCCAGCCGTTGGGGCCGATGCTTGCGCTCTAGGGGGATTGCTCTCACCGTTTGAGCCGCTAGGTTCCGGCGCACGGATGTATTCCAAGGGGAGTTCGATGGCGACTGCAGCACCACGGGGCGGCCTGTTCGGCCGGGTCAAACCACTCGACGCGATCCTCGCCACCGCCGAGAAAAAATCGCTGCACCGTTCGTTGGGCGCGATCCAGCTGACGCTGTTCGGGATCGGCTGCATCATCGGCACCGGCATTTTCGTGCTGACTGCCGCCGGCGCCCAAAAGGCGGGCCCGGGCCTGATGCTGGCCTTCGTCATCGCCGGCGCGGTCTGCATCGTTGCGGCCCTGTGCTACGCCGAGATTGCGGCGATGATCCCGGTTGCCGGCTCCGCTTACACTTACAGCTACGCGACCATGGGCGAGTTCCTCGCCTGGACCGTCGGCTGGGCGCTGGTGCTCGAATATGCGATCGCCGCTTCCGCCGTTTCGGTTGGCTGGTCGGGTTACTTTACCGGAACCATATTAAACGACACGTTTGGGATAGGGTTACCGGCCTTCTTAACCGCGGGGCCATTGGCGCTCGGCGGCGCTCCCGGCGGGCTGATCAACCTGCCCGCGTTCATCATTGCGCTGCTCGTCACCTGGCTGTTGATGATCGGCACCAGCGAGAGCGCCAAGGTCAACACGGTCCTGGTGACGATCAAGGTCACCGCGCTGACCGCGTTCATCGCGCTGACTTTGCCCGCCGTCGACACGGCGAACTACAACCCATTCCTTCCGGCCGGCCTGTTCGGCGGCTTCGGCACCGGCGTCGGTGCGGTCGGCGCCGCGGCGACGATCTTCTTCGCCTATGTTGGTTTCGACGCGGTCTCAACCGCGGCGGAGGAAACCAAGAATCCGCAGCGCAACGTCCCGATCGGCCTGATCGGAAGCCTGTTGTTCTGCACCGTCTTCTACATCCTCGTCGCCGCGGGCGCGGTCGGCACCATCGGCGGGCAGCCGATCATGGGGCCGGGCGGCGTTCCGTTTCCGGCCGGTTCGGAAGAGCTCGCCCGGCAGTGCGCGATGCCGCAATATGCCGAAGCGCTGGTCTGCTCCAACGAGGCGCTCGCCCACGTCCTTCGCCAGATTGGCTTCGGCACCGTCGGCAACATGCTCGGCTATGCCGCGATCCTGGCTTTGCCTTCGGTCATCCTCGTCCTGCTGTTCGCTCAGACCCGCATTTTCTTCGTCATGTCGCGCGACGGGCTGCTTCCGGACGGCCTGTCGAAGGTCCACCCGAAGTGGCGGACGCCTTATGTCGTCACCGCGATCACCGGTGTCGTCGTCGCCACCACTGCGGCCTTCCTTCCGGTCGGCCAGCTCGCCGACATCGCCAATGCCGGAACGCTGTATGCCTTCTTGATGGTGGCGGTGGCGGTGATGCTGCTCCGCCGCAACGACCCGCATCGCAAGCGCGCGTTCCGGGTGCCGGGACTGATCGTCATCGGGCCGCTCACCATTCTCGGCTGCTTGTTCCTGTTCTTCAACCTGCCGACGGCGGCAATGCTGGTGTTACCGCTGTGGACCGTGATCGGATTCCTGATCTACTTCGGCTACAGCCGCCGCCGCAGCCATCTCGGTCTCGGCCGCATCGAAGTGCACGAGGACGAGGCACATGACCTCGCGCCGCATGTGCCGGGCATCGACGATCCCGATCATCGGCATTGATTGAAGGCTCCCCCGGCAATTGCCGGGGGAGCTGGCCTAAGCCAGCAATTCGCCCGCCAGCGCTTTCAGGTCCGCTTCGGGCCGCGCGCCGTAGTGCTGGATGACTTCGGCGGCGGTGATCGCGCCCAGCTTTAGCGACGTGTCTAGCCCGAGCCCGCGCGCCTCGCCGACCAGGAAGCCGGCCGCGAACAGGTCGCCCGCGCCCGTCGTGTCGACCAGCCGCTCGATCGGCGCGGCCGGGACCTCCGCCTGTTCCCCGCCGCGGGTCGCAAGCGCGCCTTTTTCGCTGCGCGTGACGACCAGGGTCTCGACCTTGCCGCTGTACGCGGCGACAGCGCTGTCGAGGTGGGGCATGCCGGCCATCGCCTGGATCTCGGCCTCGTTGGCGAACAGGATGTCGATCCGCCCGCCATCGATCAGTGCGTTGAAGCCGTCGCGGTGGCGCTCGATGCAAAAGCTGTCGGACAGAGTGAACGCGACCTTGCGGCCGGCATTGCGAGCGACCTCGATCGCGCGGATCATCGCGTAGCGCGGCGTCTCGGGGTCCCACAGATAGCCTTCGAGGTAGAGCATTGCCGAGTCTGCGATCTGCGCCTCGTCGAGCGCGCTCGCCGGAAGATGCTGCGCGGCACCGAGGAAGGTGTTCATGGTGCGGTGGCCGTCGGGCGTCACCAGCACCATCGAGCGCGCGGTCGGCACTCCGAAATCCGCCGGCGGAGTCGTGAATTCAACCCCGGTCGCGGTGAGGTCGTGGATGTAGAATTCGCCCAACTGGTCGGGCGCGACCTGGCCGATGAAGCCGGCGCGCCCGCCGAGCGCCGCGACCCCGGCGGCCGTGTTCCCGGCCGATCCGCCGCTGACCTCGCGGCCCGGGCCCATCGCCGCGTATAGCCGCTCCGCCTCCTCGGCGTCGATCAGCCGCATCGACCCCTTGGTCAGCCCCTGGGCGTCGAGAAAGTCGTCGCTGGCGTCGGCGATGACGTCGACGATTGCGTTGCCGATCGCCAGCACGTCGAGGCGAGAAGGGGTCATGATTGCTCCGATCCGAAAGGAAAGCCGTCATTGCGAGGAGCAAGGCGGCGAAGCAATCCAGTTTGTTTGCCGGATTGCATCGCCTCGCACGCGATGACTAAGGTGCGCCATGCGCCGCTTAGTCTTAGTCGCCACTTTGTTCGCCGCCGGCTGCGCGACGACTCCGCAGCCGCCGCAGCCGCAGCCGCAGCCGGTCCGGCCGACCCCCCAACTGCGGGGCGATCTCCTCGGCCTGACTTCAGCCGAGCTGGTGCAGCGGCTCGGGACCCCGGCGCTGCAGATCCGCGAGGGGCGCAGCCTCAAGCTCCAGTTTCGCGCGCCAAGCTGCATCCTCGACGCCTACCTCTACCCACCGGCCGGCGGCCAGGGTGTCGAGCGGGTGGCCCACGTCGAGGCGCGTCTCCGCTCAGGCGCGGACAGCGATCAACGCGCCTGCATCGCCGCGCTCGCGGGCGCATAAGTCAGCAACTCCATCGCCCACTGGGCGGCTTCCGCCACCACGGGGTCGGCGTCGTCGAGGTGCGGGCGCACGTCCTCCACCAGTGCCGCATCGCCGCTGTTGCCGGCCGCGATCAGGCAGTTGCGGACCATTCGGTTGCGGCCGATGCGCTTGATCGGCGAGCCCGCGAACATCGTCCGGAACGCGGCGTCGTCGAGCGCCAGCAGGTCGCCGAGCCGCGGTGCGGCTAGGTCGCCGCGCGGCAGGAAGGCGCGATTTGCCGCGGCATCGCTCGCAAAGCGGTTCCACGGGCATACCGCCAGGCAATCGTCGCAGCCGTAGATGCGGTTGCCGATCGCTCGGCGGAACTCGTTCGGGATCGGCCCTTGGTGCTCGATCGTCAGGTATGAAATGCAACGCCGCGCATCGATCCGGTGGGCGCCGTCGAACGCCTGCGTCGGGCAGATGTCGAGGCAGCGCGTGCAGCTTCCGCAATGATGCTGGGCCGGCTCGTCGGGCTCGAGCTCGAGGCTGGTCAGGATGATGCCGAGGAACAGCCAGCTGCCATGCGTCCGCGACACCAGATTGGTGTGCTTGCCCTGCCAGCCGATGCCCGCGGCGGCGCTCAGCGGCTTTTCCATCACCGGCGCGGTGTCGACGAACACTTTCAGTTCTGACGGCGCCTGCCCGACGATAAACCGCGCCAGCGCCTTGAGCCCCTTCTTGACCGTCTTGTGATAGTCGCCGCCCTGCGCGTAGGCGGAAATGCGGCCCAGGCTCGGCTCGCCGGCCAGCGCCATCGGGTCGGTCGCCGGCGCATAGCTCATGCCGAGCGCGATCGCGGACCGCGCTTCGGGCCACAAGGCGAGGGGCGACGCGCGCTGCTCGGCGCGCTCCTCCATCCAGCCCATCGTCCCGTGGTGGCCGGCTTCGAGCCAGCGCTTGAGCTCGAGCCCTGCTTCGGCAGTGGCGTCGGCCCGCGCGAAACCGCAGGCGGCAAAGCCGAGCCGCCCGGCTTCGGTGCGTATTGCTTCCTTCAGTGTTTGGCTTCTATCCACGGCGGCCAACTACACCTTTGCCATGCTTTTCTGTAGGAATTTCAGTGCTTCGAGCGGCCCTGCACGCGGAAACCGACCAACCGGCCGTTGAAGCCGTCGATCTCGTCAAGGATTTCGGCGACAAGCGCGCGGTCGATGGCATCAGCCTCGCGGTCCCGGCCGGCACGATCTACGGCATGCTCGGCCCCAACGGCGCCGGCAAGACCACCATCCTGCGCCTGCTGCTGGGAATCATCGATCCGTCTTCGGGCACCCGCCGGCTGCTCGGCCATGACCGGCCGATCGATGCGGCGAGCCAGGTCGGCTATTTGCCCGAGGAGCGCGGCCTCTACCAGTCGATGACGGCCCGCGAGGCGATCGCCTTCCTCGGGGCGCTGCGCGGCCTGCCGCTCAAGGAAGGTCGCCGCCGCGCCGACGAACTGCTCGACGGGAACGGGCTCGGCGAATGGGCGCGCAAGCCGATCCGCGGCCTCTCCAAGGGCATGGCGCAGACCGTCCAGCTGCTCGGCACCATCGTTCACCGCCCGCGGCTGCTGGTCCTCGATGAGCCGTTCGCGGGGCTCGACGCGATCAACCAGGCCAGGCTCGAGGAGCTGATCCGCGCCGAGGCGAGGGACGGCGTGACCATCATCTTCTCGACCCACGTCATCGCCCACGCCGAGCGGCTGTGCGAGCGGATCGCGATCGTCGCCGGCGGCCGCCTGGCGTTCGAAGGCGGAGTCGACGAAGCCCGCGACCGGCTGCGGCCGGTCGTCCGGCTGCGCACCCGATCGGACGACGGCCCGTGGCGAGTGGCGATTCCGCCGGACGCCCGCCGGCTCGGCCGCGAATGGGTGTTCGAGCTGCCGCCCGGCGGGCCGGAGCCGCTGCTGCGGGCGCTGATCGACGGCGAGGCCGGGATCGAAACGCTGGCGATCGAGCGGCCCGGGTTGCACGATGCGTTCGTCGCCATTGCCGGCGATGCCGCGGCGGCGGCGATGGGCGACGGACGCGAGCCGTCGTGATACCGAAACTGATCCGCTCGGCGTTCGTCATCGCCCGCCGCGACTTCACCGCGACGGTATTCTCGCGCGCCTTCCTGTTGTTCCTGCTCGGCCCCTTGTTCCCGGTGCTGATGGTGGTGGTCTTCGGGGTCGTCGGCGGCGCCGCCACCAGCCAGGCCGAGCGCCCGGTGGTCGCCGTGGTCGCCAGCGAGGCCGACTTCCAGGCCCTTGAAGCGGCGCGGCAGCGGCTCGGCGACGCGGTCCAATCGCCGCTGCTGGTCGATCTTCACCATGTCCTTCCAGAGCCCGACGCGGATGCCCAGCGGGCGCGGCTGCTGGCGTCGAAATCACCGCCGGTGCTGTCCGTATTGGAAGGCGGCCTCGCCCGCCCGCGGCTGACCGGGGACGTCAGCCCCGACGGACGGACGGTTCGCCAGATCGGCTTCCTGATCGACGACGCTCGGCACAATGTTGTCGTGGCGCCCGCCCGGAGCGTCGAGGTCGAGCTCAACCGCACCGAGCGCTCGCCAGGCTCGCTCGGCCCGGCTCGGGCGCTGACCGCGCGCGCCGGGCAGATGGTGCTGTTCCTGCTCACCATCCTGCTGTCGGGCATGCTGCTGTCGCAACTGATCGACGAGAAAGCGAACAAGATCATCGAGGTGCTGGCGGCGGCGGTGCCGATCGACGCAATTTTCCTCGGCAAGTTGTTCGCGATGCTGGCCATGTCGCTGATCGGGATTGCCGTGTGGACCGCGACCGGTGCGGCGGTGATCGCAGTGACGACCGGGCAGAGCCTCGCCGAGTTGCCGCCGCCGGCAGTCGGCTGGACGCTCTTCGTGACCCTCGCCGTGGCTTATTTCATGATGAGCTATTTGCTGCTCGGCTCGGTGTTCCTCGGCATCGGCGGCCAGGCGTCGACCGCGCGCGAAGTGCAAACCCTGTCGATGCCCGTAACCATGGCCCAGGTGGTGGTGTTCGCGCTGGCCGCGACCGCGGTCGGCGCACCGGACAGCCCGCACGCGCTGGCCGCCGCGGTGTTCCCCTTGTCGTCGCCGCTGGTGATGATCGCCCGGGCCGCGGAGCAGCCCGAGCTGTGGCCGCATTTGGTGGCGATCGCATGGCAGGCGCTGTGGGTGGCGCTCATCCTGCGCGTCGCGGCGCGGCTGTTCCGCCGCAGTGTCCTCAAGTCGGGACCCGTCCGCCGCCGGTCATGGCGGCGCGCAAAAGCCTAATTTAGGGCTTCGCGCGCCATCTCTTCGAATGTTTTCATCAGCGCATTGCGCGGGAACGGGCCGTGGCTGATCCGCGCCACTCCGGCGCTTGCCCAGGCGGCTTTGTCCGGCGCTCCGGGGAATGCGATGACATTCAGGGGCAGCGGCACTTCGCGGACAATCCGCTCGATCTGCCGCGGGTCGGCCAGCCGCGGAACGAAGAAGCCGCTCGCGCCGGCATCGGAAAAGGCTTTGCCGCGCTCGATCGCCGCATCGACCAGCGCCGAATCATGATCCTGCGTCTTCAAGTAGAGGTCGGTGCGGGCGTTGATGAAAAAGGGGTCGCCCACCGCCAGCCGGATGGCCTCGATCCGCTTCGCCTGCTCTTTCAACGGATGCAGCCCTTCACCGCCGATCACCTGATCCTCGAAATTGCAGCCGACGGCGCCGGTCGCCATCAGCCGCGCGACGTTCGCCGCCCCTTTGACGGGATCGACCGAATAGGCGCTTTCGAAGTCGACCGTCACCGGCAGGTCGACGGCATCGACGATGCGCTTGGCGTTGGCCAGTGCGAACTCGATCGGCACCGCTTGGCCGTCGGGGAAACCGTGGGCGTCGGCTACCGGGTGGCTGCCCGTCGCGAGCGCCGTGGCGCCGGCGCGAACCACCGCCTGGGCGCTGCCGACGTCCCAGATGTTGTACAGGACGACCGGGTCGCCGGGGACGTGCAAAGCCGCAAAAGTCTTGAACTTGTCCGCCACTTCGTTTCCCCCCGTCAAACGCGGTCGGGATAGACCGGCTGGATGTCGACCGGGATGTGGGTCATGGTGCCGATCACCTGGCTCGCCTCGGGGTCGAACGCGCCCCAGCGGTCGAGGAACGCCTTGGTCGCGGCATAGTCGCCGTCGCCCTGCAGCCGGACGATCTCGCCGACGAGGTCGCGAATGGCGCCGTCGATCTTCGCTTCGTCGAGGCGGAAGCGCTTGGCCTGCGGGTCCCAGACGATTGCGCCCTTGTCTCGCAGATAGCGGTACTGCATCGCCGCGCCCTGGCCGTGCGCCGAATTGGTGCCGAACCGCATCGCCCGGAACAGCCCGGCGACATAGGTGGCGCGGATCTGCGGCCGCTCGGCCGCCGGGACGATGCCTTTGTCCATCATGTGCATGACATTGTAGGCGCCCATCACGTCGGCCTTGGCTTCCTCGAACCCGCTGGCGAGGTCCTTCAATTCCTTGTCGACGGTCGTCGTGCGGCCGTTGACGGTGATCGTTCCCGGCCCGAGGCTGTGCGAAAGTTCGTGGAACAGCGTCTCCATGAACATGTAGCGCTGGCTCACGTTGGCCGCCTGCTCGGGGACCAGCACCAGCCCGGCCATCGGTTTCAGGATTCGCTCGTACTTGGCGCCCAGCACGTTGCGCAGGATGACCTTCTTGGCGCCCTTGGCTTCGCGCACCCGTTCGTCGTTGGGCAGGTTGAAGGCGATCGTCTGGACGCCCGGCACATTGTCGCCGCCGCCATGGACCTGGTCGGCGACCACCAGCGGCGATTCAAAACCGCGCTGGAAATTCTTGTAGCGGGCGTCGACCGGGAGGTTCTCCTCCATCCCGCGCAAATGGCTTTTGTAGACGTCGAGCGCCTTCGACTCTTCCGGATTGCGCAGGGTCACGAAGGCTTCGAACGCCGTCTTCCGGCCGTGGAGCGTGTCGGTGTAGACCTCGTACGGCCCGATCGCGACTTCGATCGGAGTGCCCGTCAGGTCCATCCACGCAAGCTCGGATTCATAATAATCGTCGGTTCGGAACGCCTCGGCGCGCAGGGTGAGGAATGTCTTCAGGCTCGCGTTGCTGGTCCGGGCGGCCGACTGCTCCAGCAGCTTGGCCGCCGGCTCGAGCCACTGGCGGTATTCCTGGCTGTAGGGCACCGCGACCAGCCGGTCGCCCTGCCGCCGGACCACCGTGTACGGGCTGGTCAGCGCCTCGGCCTGATCGGGGTGGGCCTTGAGATAGGCGTCGAACTGATCCTTGGTGAGGTCGGTCGGGTAGAAGTTCGCGCCCGGCGGCTTGGGCTGGCCGCCGAAGAACGGCTGGTCCTCCTCGAGGCTGTCCCACGGCCCGAAGTGCGTGTCGAAGCGGTCGAGCAGCGCCGGGTCGTTGCGCGCCACGACTTCGGCGCGCAGCCGGTCGTACCCAGGGGTCGCCTGGCGCTTGTAGATCTCGCTCATCAGGTCGCCCGCCTGGATCAGCAAGTTGACCACCTCGCGCTCCTCCGCGTTGAGAAAGCTGGTGTCCGGGTTCATCTCGACCCGGGCCAGCTTGGCGACGGCGGCGGGCTGCGCCACCTCGCCCGCTGGGTCGGCGGCAACAGTGTTGGAGGTTGTCGCAACCGTGCACGCGGCGAGCGACAGGACGGAAAGGGCGGCGGCGGCCGGCCAGCGGAGTTTTGTCATGCGGCTGCGTCTAGCAGCGCCGTCGCCTCGCGCAAATCCGCTATTGCGGGGCCGGGCCGAGCTGCTGCCACAGCTCGATCTTGTTTCCGTCGGGATCCACGATCCAGGCGAAGCGGCCGTAATCCTCGTCCTGCCGGCCGAGGATCACGATGCCCTTGGCTTCGAGCTCGGCGATCATCCCGTCGAGATTGTCGACTCTCAGGTTGATCATGAACGGCTGCGTGCTCGGTTCGAAATAGTCGGTGTCGGGCTTGAACGGCGACAGCAGTGCAAAGCCCTCGGCATCGTCGTTCTTGAACGGGAACATTGCGCCCCACTCGCCGCCGATACCGAGATTGGCCTGGTACCAGGCGCGCGTCTTGTCCGGGTCCGCCACCTTGTAGAAGATGCCCCCTAAACCGGTGATGCGCGCCATCCCGCCCTTCCTTTGCACGTGCCTGATCGGCAACGCTTGAATCCAATGCACGCACTGCGCGACGATGGCGCGGGGTTTAGCAGCGGTGAAGCACGCTTCGCAATCGGCTCTCGTTCCGGTCCGTTCGCAGGCCACCGCCGTGGCGGCCGGCTAACTCCCGTCTCTCACGACGCCGCCATTGTCGATTATGCTTGTGAAAAGGATGCTTGAGTTCCAGCCACTTACCGGCGGTCGAATGCACTCGCCAAAGGGGGATATGATGAAGCTCGCAAAAGTTCTCGCAGTCGCTGCGCCCATTGCCCTTCTCGGAAGCCAAGCTTCAGCCGAAAATTGGGTCAAGATCCTCAATGACGAATATTTCGGTGAATTCGTTATCGACAGAGACAGCATCCGGCGAGGCAGTGATGGCCTGGTCTATTATTCGTCGGACGGAGATTCCAGGGAGGCGGCGGCGGCGGATTGCCGGGGGCGGATTAAGTACACCCTGAAATTGTACGACATGCGTGGCGAGCCGATGGAATTCTCCGATTGGCGACAGAACGGCCGCCCGGTTGTCGCGAATTCAGTTGGAGAGGCTCTATTCAAATATGCGTGCGCGAACGCTGAGTAATGGGCGTCCGATTCGCCAATGCTGAGGCGCCTAGTGAACGAACCGCGCAACCACGTCGCGGTAGCTTCGGCTGACCTTCACTTGGGCGCCCGAATCGAGCACCAGGAAGCATTCGCCGTTGGTGTGCGGCTTGACCTGCTTGACGAGGTCTAGGTTGACGATGGTCGAGCGGTGGACGCGCTGGAAGCGGCGCGGGTCGAGCCGCTTTTCGAGGTCTTTCATCGTCTCGCGCAGGATCAATGTGTTGTCCCCGGTCTGGATGCACATGTAGTCGCCGGCGGCGTCGATCCGTTCGATAGTGTCGACGTCGACCCGGAAGATCTGGCCCTGGTCCTTGATGTTGATCATGCGCTCGAAGCGGTTGGCCGCGGGGGCGTCGCCGGCGGTTTCCTCGGCCAGCGATTCGGCGGCCTCGGGCGCATGCTCGACCAGCACTTCCTTCAGGCGCTCGGCCTCTTCGGCGCCGCGCTTCTCGGACAGCCGCTGGCGCACCCGGTCGAGGGTCGCGGAGAGGCGGTCCTCGTCGACCGGCTTCATCAGATAATCGACCGCCTGCGCCTCGAACGCGCGCAGTGCGTGGTCGCCGTAAGCGGTAACGAAGACGAACAGGGGCGGCTCGACCTCCATCATCCCCTGGATCACCGAGAAGCCGTCGAAGCCGGGCATCTGGATGTCGAGGAAGACGAGGTCCGGCTTGTGGGTCTTGATCGCGCGGATCGCCTCGCGGCCGTTGGCGGCGGTGGCGACCACCTCGACGTCGTCGTGGGCCTGGAGGCGAAGCTGCAGGCCCTGCGTGGCGAGCGGCTCGTCGTCGACCAAAATGGTCCGGATGCTCATGAGTCCTGCTCTCCGCTCTCGAATGGAATCTCGATGATAACGCTAAAGCCCCCCCGTTCGTTCTTTTTGGTCGTAAATCCGTGGGCCGGGCCATAGGCCTGCGTCAGACGGTCCCGAATATTCGCCAGGCCGACGCCGGTCGACGGGCTCGCCGCCAGCGCCGCATTCTCGCCGTCGCCATTGTCGGCGACCTCGATGCGGACCGCCTCGCCCTCACGGTGCGCGGTGATCCAGATATCGGCCCCGCTCTCGCTCGCGGTGACCGCATATTTGATCGCATTCTCGATCAGCGGCTGCAGCAGCAGTGATGGCAGGCGCGCTCCGATCGTCTCCGACTCGATCTTGAAATGCGGGCGCAGCCGGTCCTCGAAGCGCATCTTCTCGATCTCGAGATAGAGCTTCAATGTCTCGACTTCCTGCGCCAGCGTCACCTTGGCGGTCGGCTCGTTGACCAGAGTGTAGCGCAGGAACGACGACAATCGCGCGAGCATCGCATTGGCCCGCTCGGTCTGCTTGAGCAGCACCAGCGTCGAAATCGAGTTCAGCGTGTTAAACAGGAAATGCGGATTGAGCTGGTAGCGCAGCATCGCCAGCTGCGCGGTCGAGGCCTGGCTCTCGAGCCGCTCGCGCTGGTCGATCTGCTCCTCGAGCAGCAGGAAATAGTTGATCCCGTAATAGAGCGCCGCCCAGGCCGCGAGCAGCGAGAAATTGAGCAGGATCGCGCCGAGATACTCGAAGCCGACCGGGCGCGCGTCGGGTTTCAGGAAGGTCGCGAAGCTCCACGTCTCGATGATTGAAAAAGCGGTCGAGGCGAGCACCACGGCGACCAGCGACAGGACAACGGTGAGCATCGCCCGCATCGCGATGAGCCGCCGGAACAGCGACGCCAGCAGCAACGTCAGTGAGTAGCCGGTCGCCGTCAGCAGCAAAGTATGGACGACGAACATCCAACCCATCGAGTTGGCGAAGCCGGACAGCGCGCGGAGGATGAAATAGCCGCTCCAGCCGATCGACTGGAGAATCCAGAAAGCGCGGTTCTTGTCGTCGAAGAACGGCTGGTCGAGGCCGATGCCTTCCGCGATCGGCGCCGCCGGGGACTGAATCCGAGGAGCATCGGGGTTGCTGGCCCGCCGCGTCGGCCGCTGCCGCCTGTCCAGTGCCGCGCTGTCGGTCGCCATCGTTTTGGATATAGGCCCGTATCTTCCTCATTGCGAGAAGGGCCGTGCGCGCCAGTCGTTGGTTGAGGAGATGATGATGAAGAACCGATGGTGCGGCGCGTATTTGTGGCACCGAAACGCTCGCGCTACGTTGGCACCTGAGAGCCAAGGCTGAGGAAACGCTACATGAAGATCCGGTCCCGCGCGGCCATGTTTGCCGCAATGTTGCTGATCGCCGCCTGCCGGATCGGCGAACCGGATAATAGCGTACAACCGACACCGACCGATACCGCGGTGATCGCGCCGATCCTCGCCACGGCCGACGCCCGCGACATCCACAGCTACGCCCGGCCGCTCGTGGCGCGGGTCCACCACATTGCCCTCGATCTAGCGGTCGATTTCGACGCCAGGCGCGTCGGCGGCACGGCGACCCTCGACATCGAGCGCCGGCCCGAGGCCAAGGAGATCATCCTCGACGACAAAGGGCTCGAAATCCAGAGCGTCACCGACGGCTCGGGCCAGCCGCTCGAATATAAGGTCGGTGCGAGCGATGCGAATATGGGGGCTCCGCTGGCAATCGCGCTGCGGCCCGACACGCGGCGAATCGCCATCCGCTACAAGAGCGCGCCCGAGGCCGAGGCGCTGCAGTGGCTGACGCCCCAGCAAACCGCCGGCAAGCAGCGCCCCTATCTGTTCAGCCAGGGCCAGGCGATCCTCAACCGGACCTGGATCCCGACCCAGGATTCGCCCGGCATCCGCCAGACCTGGGAAGCGACCATCCGGGTGCCCGCCGGCCTGACCGCGGTGATGAGCGCCCCGAGCGCCGCCGAGCCGATCACCCAGGGCGGCGAGAGCCTGTTCAAGTTTCGCATGGCCAACAGCGTCCCGCCGTATTTGATCGCGATCGGCGTCGGCGACCTTAAGTTCCAGTCGCTTGGCGCCCGCTCGGGCGTATGGACCGAGCCGGCGATGCTCAAATCGGCCGCGGCCGAGCTTGCCGACACCGAAAAGATGATCGACGCCTCCGAGACGCTGTTCGGCCCCTATTTGTGGCAGCGCTACGACATGCTCGTGCTGCCGCCGTCGTTTCCGTTCGGCGGCATGGAGAACCCGAACCTCACCTTCCTGACCCCGACCTTCATCGCCGGCGACCGCAGCCTCGTCAGCCTGATCGCGCATGAGCTCGCGCACAGCTGGTCGGGCAACCTCGCGACCAACGCCACCTGGGCCGACTTCTGGCTCAACGAGGGCATGACGACCTACGCGACCTACCGAATCGTCGAGGCTATCTACGGACCCAAGGTCGCGGCGCAGCAATATGCGCTGGGCATCGACTCGCTCAACGACGAGATCGCCAACCTCGGCGGCCCGTCCGCGCCCGACACCCGCCTCCACATAGACCTCGAGGGCCGCAATCCCGACGATGGGCTGACCGCAATCGCCTATGAGAAGGGCGCCGCTTTCTTGCGCACGGTCGAATCGATCGTCGGCCGCGAGCGGTTCGACGCATGGCTCAAGGGCTGGTTCGAGCGCCACAAGTTCGAGCCGGTCACCTCGGCGATCTTCCTCGCCGACATCCGCGAGCATCTCATCGACGGCGACGCCGCGCTCGATCAGCGATTGCTGCTCGACGAGTGGGTCTACCAGCCCGGGCTCCCGGCCAACATGGTCAAGCCGGACCCGCAGGCGTTCGCCGAAGTCGACCGGGCGGTCGCGGCATTCGCCCGCGGCGGCGCTCCCGACAGCACCGCCTGGTCGCGCTGGACCACCCATGAGCGGCTGCGCTTCCTCAACAAGCTCCCGCGCCAGTTGCCCAAGCCGCGCCTCGACGCATTGAACAAGGCGTTCAGGCTCAACGACATCGGCAACATGGAAGTGCGCTATGCATGGCTCGATCTCGCCGTCGCCAACCGCTACGACCCCGCGGTCGCGTCGCTCGAGCAGTTCCTCACCAGCCAGGGCCGCCGCAAGTTCGTCCGGCCGCTGATCAAGGCGCTTGCGGAGACGAGCTGGGGCCGTCCGATAGCGGCGCGGGCCTACGCTCGCGCCCGGCCGCTCTACCACCCGATGGTCACCCGCGAGCTCGACGAACTCAAGCTGTAGTTCCTCCCCGGAACGGGGAGGGGGACCATTCAACGAAGATTGAATGGTGGAGGGGGCAGCGCAAAATACGCCCGCAGCTTCGCTGCGTGAGCATTCGGTCGACCTGTCCCCCGGACAGGCCGCGTGCGAAGGCTCTTAACCGCCCTTAAACGCTCTTTCGTTACCCGCATCTGCGGACGTGGAACGGCAGGCGGATGTACGAAGCACCAGATCGCTACAAGCGGATGATCTCAGCGCGCCTTCCGGGCGGGGAATCGCTTGGCCTGACGAGCCGCGAGGGCGAAGGCGAAAGCTCTCCCCTCAAAGACGTCCAATTGATCTCGCGCGCCCAGCTGGCGCCGTTCTTCGCGGCCGCCAACATCGTCGCCGCGCTGATGATGGCGGCGGTCCTGTGGGGCGAAGTCGCAATCACCTGGCTGGCGCCATGGTGCGGGGCGGTGGGAATCGTCAATCTTGGTGCGATGCACATCGCGCGCAACCAGGCGATCACCCACGTCGGCCGGTCCGGCCACCAGGTCCCGCAATGGCTGATGATCGGCGATGTCGCGGTTCGCGCTTTGCTGTGGTTGAGCCTGCCGCTCGCCACGTTCGCCGGTCTTCAGCCGGGCACCCAGGTGATCGCCGCCTCACTGATGGCCGGCCTCGGCATCGGCGCGCTCGGCCTGGTTGTCGTGCCGCCGTGCGTCACCGCCTGGATGTCGGCGTTCACCGCCGGCATCAGCATCGTCCTGCTGCTCGGCCGCAACACCATCCCGTTCCAGCACATGGTGTCGATCCTGTTCACTCTGGGCGTGGCGATCTTCGGCGTGCTCGCGGTCGCCCGCTGGGCGTTCCACCAGCTCAAGACCAACGCCGACTTCGGGTCGCAGAGCGAAAGCGCCAGCCTGCTGCTTCAGGAATATGAGCAGCGCGGCGTCGGCTGGCTGTGGCAGGTCGATGCCGAAAACCGCGTCTCCTACATTTCGTCGCGGATGACTGCCTTGCTCGGCCGCCCGGCCAGCCAGTTGCTCGGTCATTCGCTGCCCTCGCTGCTCGGCGGCAATGCCGAGCTCGGCCGGCTGCTGCTCGAGCGGCAGCCGTTCAATTCGCTCGAGATGGAGCTGAAGACCGCGCGCGGCTCGCGCTGGATCTCCATCGCCGGCGACCCGATCATCGATACCGCCGGCCGCTACGAAGGCTTTCGCGGGGTCGGCTCCGACATCACCGAGATCCGCCAGACGCAGGAGCGGCTGACCCATCTCGCCAATGTCGACGTGCTGTCCGGATTGCCCAACCGCGGCCGCGTCCGCCAATTGCTCGGCGAAGCGCTGCGCGTGGCGACCGTCAGCAATGTCCCGTGCGCGATCCTGTTCCTCGACCTCGACGGGTTCAAGCCGGTCAACGACACCTTCGGCCATCCCAAGGGCGATGCGGTGCTGCGCGCGGTCGCCAAGCGGCTGGTCGACGAGGTCGCCGACGACGGCCACGTCGGGCGCATGGGCGGCGACGAATTCGCCATCGTCGTCATCGACGCTCAGAGCCGCAAATCCGTCGAGCGATTGACCGACCGGATCATCAAGGCGATCGCCGAGCCGTACATGATCGACCAGACCGAAATCCGCATCGGCGTCTCGATCGGCTGCGCGTTCGGCCCGATCGACGGCGCCACCGTCGACGATCTGATCCTCAAGGCCGATCTCGCGCTCTATGAAGCCAAGGGCGCCGGCCGCGGCATCGCCCGCTATTTCTCGTCCGCGCTGCAGTCGGAGCAGGAAGACCGGGTCCGCCTCGAAACCGATCTCCGCGCGGCCATCGCTTCGGAGCAATTCCACCTGAACTTCCAGCCGCTGGTCAACGCCAAGGACCAGAAGCTGATCGGCTTCGAGGCGCTCATCCGCTGGAACCACCCGCAGCGCGGGATGGTCCCGCCCAACGTCTTCATCCCGGTCGCCGAGGAAGCCGGTCTGATGCCGGTGATCGGCGAATGGGTGATCGAGGAGGTGTGCCGCGCCGTCGCCACCTGGCCCGAGCCGATCACCGTCGCGCTCAACATCAGCCCCAAGCAGATCATCCTGCCCGCGCTGCCCAACGTCGTCAGCGAGGCGCTCGCCCGCCACAAGGTGCCCGGCAACCGCATCGAGCTCGAAGTCACCGAAGGCGTGTTCCTCGGCGACAACGGCACCACCCTCGATGTGCTGAAGCGCCTGCGCGCGCTCGGCGTCGGCATCGCGCTCGACGATTTCGGCACCGGTTATTCGTCGATCGGCTATTTGAACAAGGCGGTGTTCCACAAACTGAAGATCGACGGCAGCTTCGTCCGCGAAGCCGGCACCCGGCCGGAGAATGTCGCGATCATCCAGTCGATCGTCCAGCTCGCCAAGAGCTTCCGCATGTCGGTCACCGCCGAGGGCGTCGAGACCGCCGAGGATTTCGAGCGCATGCGCGACCTCGGCTGCGACACCATCCAGGGCTATCTGTTCGGCCGCCCATTGTCCTACGAACGCGCCAACCAGATGGTCGTCGGCCTCGCCACCAAGCGCATGGCGGGCTAACCGCCGCCGGAACGTCAGAATCACCATCTTTGCCTGAGGCGATTGCGGGGGCCTAGCCAGCCTCGCCCACTCGCCGCCCGAATAGCACCGGCGCGTAGGCCGCCAGGAAGAGCAGGAAGGCCCCTGCCCAGGCAGCTCCCGCGACGAACATGCCGACGCGATAGTCGACCCAGCCGATTGCCGACGTGACCCGCAGCAGCGCACCGACCGTGACCAGCGCATAACAGATCGCAGTCGCCAAGCTCGCCTTGAGCTCGCGGCCGGTGTGGCCAAGGCTCGCCCGGGTCATCACCGCGAGGATCATGGTCGCCATCGCGCCGGCGGTCAGCGCGTGCACCGCGGCGGATTGCGGAATGTCGGTGCGCAGCTGGGCAGCCGCCAACAGGCCAATCCCGATCGGCAGCCAAGCGTAGCCAATGTGCAGGATGAGGACGAGCGGGTCGCGCGCCGCCTTCCAGCCTCGCCATCTGCCGAGCCGGATCGCCTGCCCGGCAGCAGCGACTGCAAGCAGGCCTCCGCTCAGCCGGCTGGCGGGAACCGCGAGCCACGCCACGAAGGCCAGCGCGGTCACCGCCACGACGGCCTGGTCGAACCGCGTCGGCTGGACCGGCAATCCTTCGCGGACGCCCTGCTTGGCCAGCCAATTTCGGGTGAACGACGGCACGATGCGGCCGCCGATCAGCGAGATCATGACCGTGACCAGCGCGACGGCGGCCTTCCACGCGATCTCCGAATCGGGAATCTCGCCTCCCGCGGAAAGATGATCGAGGAGATTGGCGATCCCGAACAGCAGCACGAGGCCGACGACCGGCAAATTGCGGTTCTTGGCCTGGAGCACCTCGCGTCCCGCGACGGAGGCGACAACGAAATAAAAGCCGGAGTCGAGCAAGGCGGCAACGGCGGGGGTTGCCGCCGCGGAGAACAGCACCGTCAGGCGGCCAAGCGCCCACAGCGCGAACAGCGCCGCCAGCGGCGGGCCCGCGATCGGCAGGCGCCCGGTCCAATTGGGAATTGCGGTGAGCAGGAAGCCGGCGACGACCGCGCCGACAAAGCCGAACAGCATTTCGTGCCGGTGCCAGGCGAGCGCTCCAAAGGTGGAAGGAATGGTGATTTGCCCGGCGAGCGCCAGCAGCCAGATCGCGAGCGCGACGAGCGCCCATGCAGCCCCACCGAAAAAGAATGGGCGAAATGCCCCACGCAAGAAGGGCGGCGACGCTGCCATGCGCGCCCGCCGAAGCGCCAGCATCCGTTCCCCGCGTGTTTCCATTTCAGCCTCGGAAAAGCCCGGCATCGCGCTCGCCTAACGCGGCCAAGCCGACAAATCCATGACCGAGGCGCGCGCGGCCAGCCCGATCACCGGCCAGGAGACTACGGTGACAAGATTACGGCGACAGTCTACTAATTGTGCTTCGCTGCGGGTGACCGGTGGATAAGACGCTCTTCCATGGAATTAAGTAAACTGTCACCGTAAAGCACGGCCTCGACCGCATCGCCGAATATGACGGCGCCAATGCGCTCCAGCGGCGCTACGTCCACGGACCCGGCATCGACGATCCGATAGTCTGGTACGATGGCAGTGGCACCACTGACCGAAGGTTCCTCGGCGCCGACGAGCGCGGCAGCATCGTCTCGGTCACCGACAGCGGCGGCGCACTGCTCGGCCTCAACCGCTACGACGAATACGGCATCCCGCAATCGACCAACCTCGGCAAATGGGGCTACACCGGCCAGGCGTGGCTGCCCGAGCTCGGCATGTACTACTACAAGGCGCGCATCTATTCGCCGACGCTGGGACGATTCCTGCAGACGGATCCGATCGGCTATGGCGACGGGATGAACATGTATGCTTACGTCGGCAACGATCCTGTGAACTTCAGCGATCCGTTTGGGTTGGCGGATATCGTAGTCACTTGTGGTCGAGCGTGTCAGGATAGAATACACGCTCTCGAAAATTTCCTCGCCGAAAAAGAGGGAGTTCGCTTAACCAACCCTCAGGATCTTATGGAGCCGAGTTGGGGTGGAGAACTCGAGTGCACGGGGCTCGAGACCAACAGCGCAAACTGCATTGCCACAGTCACAGCGCAAAGGCCGGCTCCCCGTCCGTTCCCGCCCCCGCCGATTTGGCTGGCCAAAGCTGTTCCTCCCTTAAGTGTCTCGGTCGCTGCAAGAGACTATTGTACGGGTGTGACTGACACTCCTCTCGGCATCGACATCGGTGGGGCATGCCGGAAACACGACGACTGTTGGGGTGCAAAAAAGAACAAATTTGCGTGCGACGCTCGCTTCTTTCGTGATGTGTTCAATGAGTGTCTCGGCCAAGCTGGGTTTCGCTCAGCGCAATTTTGCGGCATGCTGGCGACAACGTATACGCTTGGCGTAAGCACTCTGGGGATACCGATATACGTCATTGAGGTCACGCGACCATGATAAGTAGACAAATCTCTCTGTATCTTTCTATATTTATTCCATTCACAATTGTGGGATGTGCTTATCTCTACATGCTAGCTAGTTCGCACTCATTTTTACGTGTAGATCTTTTGTTTATGTTTTTCTTGCACGTACTCCTTTACTCCGCGCCCTTCTTCTATTTTAGATCCTCGAACAGATTATCGTCACGGCTTTGGATTATACAAGGGATTCTCACGACCTTATTGTGGACCTGGGCCGCCGTGCTCGTGCTGGAAACGGCCAAGCAAGGGACCGGAGTCAACATAGGTGCCGGTTGGGTGATATTATTCGGACCAGTAGCGACCGCTTTACTTAGTATAATGATCCACAAGTTACTTTCGACGAAAAGATAACGTGAGAATTGCGTGACGGAATTACGGTGACAGTTGACTAAACGCACTAATCCCCCAGCTCACCTCCCCGCCAGCGCCCCCCGCACCGCCTTGTCGAGCGCGTCGGCGCGGAATGGTTTGGTCAGCAACGGCGCGCTCGGCGCGACCCGCTGCACGGCTTCGGTTTCGCTGTAGCCGGAAACGAACAGGATCGTCTGGTCGGGCTGCTTGGCGAGGATCCGGTTGGCGACTTCGGCGCCCGACAGGCCCGGCATGATGAAGTCGAGGATGACGAGGTCGGGCCGTTCCTCGGCCATTGCTTTCAGGCCCTTGCGGCCGTCGCTCGCCGAGCGCACCCGATAGCCTTGCTCCTCGAGGCTGGCGACGATGAAGCCGCGCACGTCGGGGTCGTCGTCGATGACCAGCACTGATGCATCCGCGGGCTCGATCTCCCGGCGGTCGCCGGCGGCATCTCCCCCCTTGGCGGCGGCGGTCTTCTGCTCGGCCAGCCGGAACAACAGCTGGACCGTGGTTCCGGCGCCCGGCTTGCCCGCGATGCGCGCGCTGCCGCCCGATTGCCGCGCCATGCCATAGACCATCGACAGGCCGAGGCCGGTGCCCTTGCCGACTTCCTTGGTGGTGAAGAACGGCTCGAAGGCGCGGGCCGCGACCTCCTCGCTCATGCCCGGCCCGGTGTCGGTGATCGACAGCTCGGCATAGTCGCCGTCGTCGAGCTCGCTATCGCCGTCGACCCGGACCGAGCGGGTCTTGAAGGTCAGCACGCCGCCTTCGGGCATGGCGTCGCGGGCGTTGATCGCGAGGTTGAGCAGCGCCACCTCGAGCTGGGTCGGGTCGGCCATCACCGCCAGTTCGTCGCCATCGAGCTCGAAGCGCTTTTCGATGCCGGGGCCGAGCACGTTGCGCAGCAGCGGCCGCATGTTGACGATCAGCGGCGCCACCGCGGTCGGCCGCACCTCGAGCCGCTGGACGCGGCTGAAGGCGAGCAACTGGCCGGTCAGCCGGGCGCCGCGCTCGGCCGCCGACAGCGCATTTTCGGCATAGCGCTTGAGCTTGTCGTCCTGCGCGCGCTTGGCGATGATATCGAGGCCGCCGACGACCACGGTCAGAAGGTTGTTGAAGTCGTGGGCGATGCCGCCGGTGAGCTGGCCGAGCGCTTCCATCTTCTGGCTCTGGCGAAGCTGCTCCTGCGCCGCCTTCAGGTCGGTGATGTCGCGCGCCTCGGCGAGCAGATAGATGATCTCGCCATTCTCGTCGCGCACCGGCTGGACCGAATAATCGAGATAGGCAGTGGGCACACCTTCGCGCTCCATCGTCACTTCGGTGTTGAACAGCTTGCCCTTGGCCGCCTGCTTGACCGCTTTTTTCATCAGCGGGATGTGCTGCGGATAGGCCTTGAGAGTCGGCGCGTCCCAGATCTTCTTGCCGATCGCCTGTTCGTAGTCCTTGTCCCGCCACGCCGCCTCCTTGCGGTTCAGCTCGACAATCGTGCCATCCGGTTTCAACAAGACTAATACTTCCAGAACCGTCTCGAAGATCGCTCGGAACTGGGCTTCGCTCTGCGCCAGCTTGGCGGTCCGCTCTTCGACCTGGGCCTTGAGTTCCTGCTCCGCCTGCTTGGCCAGGGTGATGTCGGAGGCGACGCCGATGAAGCCGGCGAGCTCGCCGTCGGGCCCGAAGCGCGGCGACGACACGCTTTTCAGCCAGCGATACTCGCCGTCGGCGCGGCGGTAGCGGCCCTCGAGCGCGAACGGCTCGCGGGTCGCTTCCCCGGCGATGCTCTCGGCGACGATCCGGTCGACGTCGTCGGGGTGGATCCGGGTCCGCCAGTCGAGGTTGCTGACTTCATCACGCGTGCCGCCGACGAACTCGGCATAGGCTTCGTTGACGAAATCGCGGGTGCGGTCGAGCCGCGTCACCCACATCATCACCGGCGCCGAATTGGCGATCCGCCGGAACCGCGCCTCGCTCTCGCGCATCGCCCGCTCGGCGGCGCGCTGCTCGGTGACGTCGGTGACGACGATGACGATCCCCTGGACCTTGCCGCCGGCCTTGTCGTCCCCACCGGGCTCGATCCACGGCACGTAATTGGTCAGCACCGCGAGCGGCCCGCGCGACGGATGGTCGTAGTCGGAGGCGAAATATTGCACTTCGCCGGCCAGCGCCGCGGCGATCATCGGCGCGCGCACCGCATAAGCCGGCTCGCCGAGCACCTCCTTCAGCGTCCGCCCCAAAATCTCCGAGCGCGGCCGCTCGAACCAGTCGGCGAGCGGCTGGTTGAGGAAGCGGTAGCGCTCCCCGGCATCGACGAACGCGGTCATCACCGGCAGCAAATCGGCGAGCGCCATCAGCCCCGGCGGCGAGAACATCTCGGGCGGCAGCTGGAGCCCGGCCGCCGGACCCTCGCCCGCCGGACCTTCGCCCGTCGCTCCGCTAGTCGCCTCTTCCAACTCCTTGTCCACCAGCTTCGCCATCGGTCCCAAGTTGTGCGTCAATCCGCTCAACAAGTCAGCCACCCATGAGTTGCCGGGCGCGATGAATTGCCGAGCGAATGGAAGGCCCCTCACCCTACCCTCTCCCACAAGGGGAGAGGAATAAGGGCTGTCGGCAACTATATACTTGACGTAGAGCAAGTCGATTCTGCAGAGGAGAAACGTGACAGGCCGGTGCTGACGTGTTAACCGATGTGGTTATGCGGAGTAGTAACTTAAACAACGCTGATAGAGAGACCGCGGCTAATGTTTCTGCGAGCCTTGGCCCTCCGCAGCTATCGCGGCCCGATGCCACAGAGCGTCCAGATGGCCCCGCGCTTTTTCGAGCGCTTCGATCTCTTCTTTTGAAAGGTCTTTCCGCTCTCTCAGTTCGTCAAAGCCTTGAAGCGCAAAATGTCTGAGCGTTTCGATCTCAGGGCCGGCAAGGACGCCGCTGAGGGCCAAGCGCCGGCAAAGCTGCGGAAGGACAATTCCAGCGCCGTGGCCAATGGCGTAGGCGGACAGCACGACCATGCTTTCGGGGGGATTGTCGGCCATGAAATTACTCCTCAGATGATTCAGGCGGCGGTTTTGGTATTTCGGGAGTGGCAGGATTCGGCTGAGCCTGATGATCGGGTGATGATGCAGACTGCGCTCGAAGCAGCCCTTCGTGCGCGTGAATCATCTTCGTGACGACGAAGCCCGTGATGACGGCACTCAAATTTTGCACGTCGGCGAGTAGGTTATCCAAGACCTCTTGACCAACCCAAAGCGTGTCGTGCCGCTCTTCACCCCGCACAGATCGGTAGTTCATAACGAGAAACTCGCCTTTCTCGTTTTCGTTTAGGCTCCACGTTCCATGAATGAGATGATTTCGGAACTTGGCGACCTTCTTAACGGCCTCAACGAAGGCGTCTGCGTATTGCTGATACGTGTTTATGGAGGGGTAGAGCGCTCGCACACTACGTCGCCAAAGCTCCAGTTTTTTACTGAACGTGTGGGGCACGACATCGGCGAGCTTCCGTACCAACGCGTATCGGCGCATCGTCGAGATTTCCTGGTCGAGAGCGCTCTCGATGCGGCTCCAATGGACGACGATTTCGCCCAACGTGGTGAACATTTGCGGCTGCATCGGAAGCGGGTTTGAGGTAACCGTGAACATCGGCAGGGCAGGAGATTTTGGAGGCTTTGTCATGGCTGCGGACACTCACTCGAAAGACGACACCTACTCCGAGAAGGAGACGGCGGCTCGAGCCGACGCGGCATTGAAGCGGATGCTCGCGACTCCCCCCAAGCCTCACAAGGATAGCAAGCTTGGGAAGCGTGACCAGCAATGAGTGACGGTGATCACTCGTTGATGCTAGCCGAAAACAGGATCGAGGACGCACATAATCGCCTTCGTTACCAGCAGGAGTTTTCGGCTCAGGGCTTCAGGACGCTAACGCTGATCAACGGTGGTGCGATCATCGCGCTGCTGACTTATACCGGGCACAGTGAGGGGAGTGATGCCGCGCCCGATCTCGCTAATGCCTTTCTCGCGTACACGGCGGGACTTGTCACAGCAGTGTCGGCCTACCTCGCGGCTTACCTTTCGCAGGCGTCGCTAATGAATGCTGATATGATGGAGGCATATCGCCTTTTGGGCATTGAGCCTGTCACGACGAAAACCGGCGACGAGCTAGAGCGCACAGGGATGCTGGGAGTTAAATTTGGAATCGGGCTTAGCATCGCGTCTTTGCTCGCATTCATCACCGGCTCGTGGCTGGCTCTGCTAGCCATTTCTTAGCGCGTCCACCGCTTTCGCGGGGTCCCGAAAATGCGGGGTGGGCGATAGTAATTAGGCCGCGAGTTTGTCAGTCCGCCGATAGGTCAGACGCTTGCCGACGATGCCAGCAAGAACCTTGTCGGCGCGTTCGCGATCGTTGTCGCCACGGGTGTTATAACGGAAGTCAAATTCCGCGGTGTAACGGTGCAAGTGGCACTCACTCATGTGATGGTAGGTGCCGATCACGCCACGTTTGAAGATACTGAAAAAGTTCTCAACGGTGTTCGTGTGGTTGACCACATCGACGACATACTGGCCTTCGCCGTGGTCGGTCGAACCATGGGTGGCAAACTCCTTACCGAAGCGGCGATAGTGCGAAGCTTTGTCGGTCAACAGGTAGGTGTCGCGCTTGACGTTGGTAACTACTAGCGGGCGAAGCGTTCCGGCCTGAACGTTGGCAACGTGGAAGCTGCGGACTTGGCCGGTCATCATGTTGTCACGCTCAACCAGCGCAACGACGATCTTCTTTTTGGCCGGTTCGCGGAACGCACGGTTACGCGACTTGCCGCCGACGAAAGTTTCATCAACCTCGACGTAGGAATTGGGGCCGCCCATTGGGCCATTGTCGCCGGGTTTCATGGCTTCGCGGATGCGGTGGCACATGAACCAGGCCGTCTTGTAAGTGACGCCCAGCATACGGTGGATCTGATGGGCGCTCATGCCCTTCTTGCTGGACGACAAGAGATAGGTCGCCAGCATCCACTTGTTCAGCGGCACTTTGGAACGCTCGAACACGGTGCCAACCGTAACGGTGAAGTTCTTCAGGCAGGAATTGCACTGGATCAGACCGGCGCGGTGTGACTTGCCCTGCAAACGGTGGACGTTTTCGACCTCGCCGCAATGCGGGCAAAACGGGCCTTCCGGCCAGTTGATGCGCTCCAGATGCTCGCGGGCCTTCTCGGCGTCGGTGAAGATGGGATTGGTAAGGTCGAACATCGGAAAGCCCCTGTTTGAAGAGCCCTTTTACGCCTTCCGGTTCTCTACGTCAAGTATATAATTGCCGGGCTGTCCTACAGCTAACCAAATAGGTTACAGCGCTTCATGACCTCTCCCATTCCCGTCATCTGCGACCGCTGCGGGGCGACCGGCGACGCCGGGGCCGGCGACTTCTCCGACCTGCTCGCCTTCGCCCCCGTGCCGCGCAAGAACGCCCGCTGCGACGGCTGGACTCCCGAGCGCCAGCGGGGCTTCATCGCCGCGCTCGCCGCGACGGGCTCGCCGCGCCAGGCCGCCCAGGCCATCGACATGGCGCCGTCCGGCCTCGACCGGCTGCGCGCGGACGAAGGCTCGGAGAGCTTCCGCGCCGCCTGGGACCGGGCGCTGGCCATCGCCGCCCAGGCCAATTCGGCGCGCATCGCGGCCGGAGTCGCCGCCGCGACGGCGAAATACGCGCCCGTCCCGCCGTCATCGCCGGCCGGCGACGATGTCGAGCCCGAAGAAGCCGACAATCATCCCCTCCGCGTCGAGCTCATTGAAAAACTGATCGCCAAGTTCCAGCGCAAGGTCGCGCAGGAGCGCGCCGCGCGGCTCGGCGGGCGGATCGTCGAGGCGGACTTCTATCTGCGTCAGATCACCGCGCTCGAAGTCGCCTTCGACCTGATGATCGACGGCCACGGCGAGGACGGCTGGGCGATGCTGATGGAGGCCCGCCGCGGCACCCGCAACCTGCTCGAGATCGCCGACACCCACATGGCCCGAATGCTCGACCAGGCGCGCCGCGACCAGTGGGCGGCGATGGCCGAGCCCGGGCGCCCGCAAGTCTGGCCCGAGCGCTACCTGATCGGCGACGCACGGCTGGTCGACGCCCGCACCGAGCCCCTGGAAGCGACCGGCAAGGCCAGCCGCCCGGCGGCCGGGGTGGACCCGGAAAAGTGGCACATGATGGACAGCCCCGAGCAGCAGCTGATTTTTGATGAGCAGCACCGTCGAGACGCGGAAGCTCAAGTCCTCTGGGAAGCCGAGGCGGCTTCCCAGGCGACGGGCGGAGTTCCGCCCCGCGCGAAGCGGGGGGAGGGGGACCATGTGAAACATGGTGGAGGGGCCGAAGCGAAGCGAAGGAAAAAGACATGACCCAAAAACCACCCCGGCAATTCAGCTTGAAAGACGGCGCGCACCGCACAGTGCGGGACCGCCCGATCAACCGGACCTTCGGCCCGGCTGGCGAGGATCGATCGCCGCAGCCTGTCTGGGGGACAGGCGAGCAGATCAATGACGACCGCGCGGAGTTTGACGCGACGGCCGAGTGGTTGCGGCATGTGGAGGCGGGGCAGATTGGGTCGCGCTAGGGAGAAGTCGCGATCTTTACCGCACCGGCAAGCTCACACATCGGATCGCTTTTTGGCAAAGGATAAAGCGCATTTCGTGGAATCTTGGGAAAGCCTTTGCTTTTCCCCCAAAATGCCCTCGGATCGAAACGGAACTTCGCAACAAGCCTACGACCGAAGTCCATCTCAAAATGCGGGTAAAGCTGTTTTTGGTCCACGCTCGAAAAGTCGGGGTACTCTCCGATAAGGTAGCCTTCTTGCAGGTGTGGCCGTACGGCTGAAGGAGGACAAACGCTGGAAAGCCGCACGACCTGAAGACCGGCTTCAGCGCTCGCCGTAATAGCCCCGCTAACTTGGGGAACCCCTAGGACAAAAATGTATGCTGAATCGTCGGCTCCCTCCGACGCGAAAGATGCTGCAACTCGCAATGAGTGGGTCACGTCCAAGAGCGGCGTCGGACAGATTTCGTAATGTTGAAGGATTGACCACCGAAGTATTTGCTGCCGTTCGAGGCGTTGAATGCCTCTGAACCCTCGCATTCTGTACGTTTGGACGAGTGCGGCCTCAGCCAATTTCAATTTCCTGAAACGTTGGCCGATCGCGTCGAGCGAAGGAACCGCCTTTGATCCGGAAAGCGACCTTAGGATTGACGGCTTAAGCGAAGTGTTGCGCTTATCGTTTTTAAATTCACGACCCTGACCTCGAAACATCAAGACATGATCGCGATTGTGGAATTGCAGGTCAGCCACCTTGGTAGCCAAATCTAAGTAGTTACGGACATGAAAAGCGTCGGATCTCCGAACGTCAGCGCAAGTCGACTGGAATATGGCAGGGACGCCGTCTTTGAAGGTCCAGATTTTTTGATCGCCGATTATCTCCATGCTCAGCGCACCTTCGCCCGTCGATACCCTCCGGCCCTCGCTTCGGCCTCGGTGCAGAACATCTCTTCGGGATTGGTGCGCGCATAATAGGGCATGCCGGGCATGTGATAGATCCATTCGCCACGGCTGTTGCGGTTGCCCTTGATGACGCAATTGCCGCTCGGCTGGGCCGATGACCGCAAGCTCGAGACGGTCGGCGTGCGGCTGCGGGCCGTCTTGCTTCGTACGGGCTTGGCCGCCGGCTCATCGGCGGCATGCCGGACTTCGCTCGGCATCTCGAAGGTGCCTGCCCAAATGCCGCGCTTGGCGACCTTCGCGCTCGCCTCGGCGGAAACATAGTCGAGCGAATAGCGCCGATAGGCAATTGCGTAGCCGTTGGACACTATCTGCCTATTCACGTCCACGGTGCCAACCGTGCAACGCGCCACCGTCCGGCCGTGGTCGTCGGTATCGACGGCAACGCAGCGCACC
Source organism: Sphingomicrobium sp. (assembly GCA_035512655.1). Classification (GTDB taxonomy): domain Bacteria; phylum Pseudomonadota; class Alphaproteobacteria; order Sphingomonadales; family Sphingomonadaceae; genus Sphingomicrobium. Next base: position 71,279 of record DATKDM010000023.1, read on the forward strand.
TGCTTGCCGGTGACGAGCTTGGAGAGCTGGGCGGCGGCTTCCTGGCCGCACGCCCACGGCTTTCCCGCACGCGTGCAGCTTTGGTCCCACTCTGGAGCGTCAATTCCGAACAGGCGAACTTCGCGCTGGCCGACCATCATCGAGTCGCCGTCTTTGGCTTGGCCGAGGCCGTAGAAGGGAGCGGCTGACGCGGGGGTACAGGCCATAATTCCGAAGGCAGTCAGTGTAGAAATTCTACCGACCATTAGCGAGGTGAGCTGATGCCGATTACGCTTCATAAAGATGGTACGCAGCGTGTAACATCGGATGAAGTCGGATCTTAGTATTCGGTCGAATAAGGTGTCGGGAAACCAAAGGCTGATTGAGGTGTGAGTAAACATACGGCTCGGACGTGTTCAACTTCAAACCAACGGACCCCGACCTATACAGAGTCGCAACCAACATTTGCATGAAAACCGTCGCATCAGCACCTTTGCTAGTCATAAATACCTGACACTCGGCGGCGACGGGATCGCCCGCGAAGGCAGGATCGCTTAGGTCCACTGCTATCGCCTCTACATCCTCATCACACAAAAGCTCCTGGAATTCCAACATCAGCTTCTTATGGAGCGTGAAGATGTTCAACATCTTTTCTAGAGCAGGATGGGCGCTTTTCCATTCTTGAATTAAAGCATCTCGACGCTTTCTAGCAAATTCTCCCTCCGCTTTCCGAAGTGAGGCATTAGACACCGTGGACTGTCCGGCCGCGCTATCCAACGCTTCATTCACAAACGCAATCATGTCCCGCGGTCGCATCAATGTTCGCTCGGTCATCCAGTCAAACGCGTCCTTGTTGGCAATTTTTGTTGGAAACACATCCTCGAAGCGGACCGCACCGGAAGTATATTTGCGTTTAAAAAGGGATTCGATGCGCCGATCAACCAGCTCTTTTATTTGCGACTTGGACCATACCAGCCGGATCATGTTATCCTCGAATTTTTCTCTTTGGAACGCGATATCGGTCGTCTCCTGAACAACACGTTCGAACACGTCTAGGCGTAGAGCGACGAGGATCTTTAAGTTCTGTATTTTCCGGAAATTCTTCAAAGACTCGATTAGAGCTTTGATGAGCTTGAAACGGACGGTTTCGTCGACCCACCTTTCATCAAGTCGGTCGATCATTAAATAAAACGATTTCATCTGATCGCCATCGGACACAGAGAGCATGTCGATAATTCCATGCAACTCTGAAAGCTGGTCTGCATTAATAATCTTGCGAGAACGAGCGACTAATTCACTCTTCTTCTCCGTGCTTAGGCGCTTCTCATACTGGCCGCCCGCTTTAAATTTGGAAATTTCTGCACCCATCTCGGCGTTCAACTTTGTTTCGTATGCCTCCGTGATTTCCTTTATATTTTGGTCCATTGTTATCCAGAACTTGCCTTGCCACTCCTGAAGATAACTTACCGCCTTCTTTCTTCGTTCGTCTCTTGAGAATTTCTCAGAAATTCGAGCGAATATGTTTTTAGATTTTTGCGTGCTGTCGACGCTCCATCGAAGTCTTATAAATTCGATGCAGAGGACGTGCTTCCACAATACTTGGAATAGTAGGTCCAGATCGGCACCAATGACGGTTAGAAAACGAAGCGCATCCGAGTTTGAAACGTAACTCATCGACATTTCAGCAGGGTCGATAAATGCGGAATGCTCCGATGCCTGCTCGATGTGGCGCAGGATGGCAGTCTTGCCCTCTCCTGTGCGTCCAGCCACGATCATCCGCGGCGAGGTCATGCGCATGCACTCCTCAACTGGCGGATAGTCTACGAAGCAGTCGAATAGAAACTCGTCATCGTTTTCGGCGTTGCCCGAGCCGATGTGAACGCCACGCTTGAGCACAACAGGATTATTTACGGGATTGTACTTAGGCACTTACCCCCCTTCCGAGCGGTCCCCATGGTAGTCGATAACGCGACGTTGGCTAGTGGCTCCTCCCTAAACAAACGAGGCTGGATAGGTTTATCGGCAAAGCGGCGACGAAGGCCGTTCGTGTATCGGCACCGACCCAGCGCTGCGCTCGGTCAGCACTCGTGCTGACGCGTGCTCGCGCGTCCCGCAACCGAGTTCACTCTTCGCCCATTCGGAGTGCGGCTATGAAAGCTTCCTGCGGGATGCTCACAGACCCATACTCCCGCATCCGCTTCTTCCCATGTCGGCTTCGGTTAGTCCCCCGGACTAACCTCTAGGCGCCATTCTGCTTATCCAGCAGCTACTCCTCTCCCATGCGGAGGGCGGCGATAAACGCCTCTTGAGGAATGGATACTGATCCATATTCCCTCATTCTTTTTTTGCCCTCCTTCTGTTTTTCGAGGAGTTTTCTCTTTCTGGTCGCATCCCCGCCGTAGCATTTCGCCGTCACATCCTTCCTCAACGCCGCGATCGTCTCGCGCGCGATGATCTTGCCGCCGATCGCCGCCTGGATCGGGATCTTGAACAAATGCCTCGGGATCAGCTCCTTCAGGCGCTCGCACATGCCGCGCCCGCGCGCTTCGGCGTTGGCGGCGTGGACGATCATCGAGAGCGCGTCGACCGGCTCGCCGTTGACCAGGATGCTCATCTTGACGAGGTCGCCCTCGCGGTGGCCGATCATGTGATAGTCGAAGCTGGCGTAGCCGCGGCTGATCGATTTCAGGCGGTCGTAGAAGTCGAACACGACTTCGTTCAGCGGCAGCTCGTAGGTGACGAGCGCGCGGGTGCTCTTGCCGTGGCCGACGTAGGTCAGATTCTTCTGGATGCCGCGGCGGTCCTGGCAGAGCTTGAGCACGCTGCCCAGATATTCGTCGGGGACGTAGATGGTCGCCTCGATCCACGGCTCCTCGATCTGCTCGATGCGGTTGGGGTCGGGCATGTCGGCGGGGTTGTGGAGCTCCAGTAAATTCTCGTTCGTGCTGAGCGAAGTCGAAGCGCGCCCTTCGACAGGCTCAGGACGAACGGTCTTGGGATCGCCCTTGGCCCTGCTCAGGTGGATGCGATAGACGACGGACGGCGCGGTGGTGATGAGGTCGAGGTCGTACTCGCGGGTCAACCGCTCCTGGATGATCTCGAGGTGGAGGAGCCCGAGGAAGCCGCAGCGGAAGCCGAAGCCCAATGCCGCGCTGGTCTCCATCTCGAAGCTGAACGAGGCGTCGTTGAGGCGCAACTTGTAAAGGCTGTCGCGGAGCTTCTCGAACTCGGCGGCGTCGGCCGGGAACAGGCCGCAAAAGACGACCGGCTGGACGAGCTTGAAGCCGGGCAGCGGGTGCGCGGCGGGGCGCTTGGCGTCGGTGATGGTGTCGCCGACGCGGGTCTCGGCGACCTCCTTGATCTGGGCGGTGATGAAGCCGATCTCGCCGGGGCCGAGCTCCTGCAATTGCTCGATTTTCGGGCGGAAGCAGCCGACGCGGTCGACCAGATGGGTGGTGCCGGCGGCCATGAATTTGACCTGTGCGCCCTTGCGGATGGTGCCGTCGATGACGCGGACCAGGATGACCACGCCGAGGTAGGGGTCGTACCAGCTGTCGACCAGCATCGCCTTCAGCGGCGCGGCCGCGTCGCCTGTGGGGGGCGGGATGCGCTCGACGATCGCCTGCAGCACTTCCTCGATGCCGAGCCCGGTCTTGGCCGAGGCAAGCACCGCTTGGGAGGCGTCGAGGCCGATGATGTCCTCGATCTCCTGGCGCACCCGCTCGGGCTCCGCGGCGGGGAGGTCGACCTTGTTGATCACCGGCACGATCTCGTGGTCGTGCTCGATGCTCTGGTAGACATTGGCCAGCGTCTGCGCTTCGACCCCTTGCGCGGCGTCGACGACCAGCAGCGCGCCTTCGCACGCGGCGAGGGAGCGGCTGACCTCATAGGCGAAGTCGACGTGGCCGGGGGTGTCCATCAGATTGAGCTCGAAGCCGTTCCAGTGCAGCCGCACCGTCTGGGCCTTGATGGTGATCCCGCGCTCGCGCTCGATGTCCATATTGTCGAGCACCTGCGCGGTCATCTCGCGGTTGGTGAGGCCGCCGGTCGCCTGGATCAGCCGGTCGGCGAGCGTCGACTTGCCGTGGTCGATGTGGGCGATGATGCTGAAATTGCGGATCTTGGAAATATCAGTCATTTCCGGGCGCGCTAGCAGAGGGTTGAAGCGAGCGCGAGCTTGGCGGATAGTCGCGGCCGGAATCGTTGGGGGGCGACCATGAAAACGACGCTTTTGATCAGCTGCGGAGCGCTTGCGATGGCGGCTTATGCTGTCGCGGCGACGACGCCCGCGCCGGTCGCGACCTATTGGATGGATGCGGCGACGCAGAGCGGGCTCGGCGCCGGAATGACCCCGGGCGCGCGGCCCGACATGAGCCAGATCATGGGCATGCTGTCGGGCCAGTCCTCGGTCGCGCACACGCTCGAGCTGCGGCTCGCCTCGAAGCAGAAGCCGGCGGGCGCGCCGTCAGCCGAGCACCTTCCCCCGGCCGGGCTGGCGATGGGGCCGAGCCTGCCGCTGGTGACCCCGGCCGCCGCGCCGCCGTCCAGGCCTTCGACCCCCGGACTGCCGCAAGGCTTCGAGCGGCCCAAGGGGCGCATGCTGATCTATTGGGGCTGCGGCGAGCAGGCCGGGCCGGGCCAGCCGACGGTGATCGATTTCGCCAAGCTTGCCGCCGGCCAAATCCCGCCGGCGATGGCGGCGATGGCGAGCGCCGCGCGGGCCGCGACGCGGCCGGGGCCGGGCAGCGCCCCGGGCTACGGCGAGTGGCCCAACCCCAAGGATTCGCGCGCGGTGCCGGCGGCGGGCTCGCTCGCCGGGGCGCACACCGTCCAGGGCAATTATTCGCCGCCGATCGGCTTTGCGCTGTCGCCGGGGCAGGACTTCATGCCCTCGCTCGAGCTTGCCGAGGCGGGGGCGCTGCCGTCGGGAGCGACCCGGCTGGCGTGGCGCCCGGCGCCGACCGCGACCGGCTATGCGCTGGCGATGTTCGGGGCGTCGCCCGGCGGCGACGTGCTGATGTGGACTTCGGCGAAGTCCGACGCGGCCTTCCCGCACCTCGATTATCTGCCGCCGTCGGAGGTCAAGCGGCTGGTCGGCACCGGCGCGGTGCTGGCGCCGACGGTCAATGAGTGCGTGCTTCCGGCCGAAGTCGCCAAGGCCTCGCCCGCCGGCATGGTGACGATGATCGGCTACGGCCCCGAAGTGCATTTCGCGGAAGATCCCAAAGCGCCCAAATGGACCGCCAAGGTGCGCTTCAAGACCAGCGCCAGCATGATGCGCGGGATGGGCGCCATGGGCGGCATGGGCCGCGCCGCGGCGCAGCCGGGCCAGCCGGCGCCGCCGCCCAAAAAGCGCAAGAGGTTCGGGCTCGGCGATGTGCTGAAGGAAGTGGTGCCGATCCCCGGGCAATGAGGGGCGTTTGACCGCTCGCTGATCGGCCTGATCAACCTGGTTGGGACTAATATAATTGACTCAGTGAAGTTCTAATGTCTGCTTTCGACCCATTGCGGACATTCGGCCTGTCGGTGAAGAAGGCGTATGTGGAGCAATCGGAGGAAAGGGTGACGCCCAAACATGAAGTGGAGACTTGGGTCCAGCGCTTCAACGCCGGCGACGCGGCGGGTCTCGCGGAACTCTACCACAATGATGCTGTGAACCATCAGGTGACGCAGGAGCCGGTTGAGGGGCGCCGGGCGATCCGAGCCATGTTCGAGCGGGAGTTCGGGGCATCCGACATGAAGTGCATCGTGGAGGCAATCCACGAAGCGGGGGGAGGTGGCGGCGCTCGAATGGCGCGATCCACTGGGCCTTCGCGGGTGTGGCTTCTTCACGGTGCGGGAGGGGCAGATCACTTTTCAGAGGGGCTACTGGGACAAGCTGTCCTTCCTCAAGATGCACGGGCTGCCGATCGAATAAGAAGCGCCAATCTCCACGCCCGACGCGCTGAGCGTCCGATTTCGACCCATTGCGGACACAGCGATGAACTTTAAAACGGCGGTATGGACACGCTCGATATATTCGCGCTGTCGGGCCTTGAGTGGGTCTATGACAAGGTTGAGCGCCGGTATGGTCGGGTTGCCGCTTGGCTGGTCACCGTCGCCCTCGCGGGATTATTCGTCGCCGCAATCGTGGCCTTGGTAGTCGCTGTTTCGTAACGTCCGCTTTCCACCCATTTCCTGGCCAGGAAATTCAATATACTCGGCAACCGATGCCCATTAGCGACTAGGAGTCGGCGAAAGCACCGTTCGCTAAGGCTCTCGAGCCCCGCAGCGGGAGCAGTTCAACGCGTTGCCGAGCAGGGTAGATTAAGCCCCTCGCTCAACGGCCTCTTGCGGGTGGCCTTCGATCTCACTTCGCTTCGCTTCGGTACCGCCCGCAAGCATCAGTTTGGGCTCCGCTGTCCGGTGGCTAAACTTGCCGTCCACCTGCGCTCCCTCCTCGATGGTCAGCGCGCCATAGGTGACATCGCCTTCGATGCGGGCGGTCTTCAGGATCGTAAGTGTACCGGCGGTGATCGAGCCCTTGATCTTGCCGGCCACCCGCGCGCTTTCCGCCACCACCATGCCCGCGACCTCGCTGCCCTCACCCTGGATCAGCGCGGCGCAGCTGATGTCGCCGTCGATCCTTCCGTCCAGGTGCAGATCCGCGGTCGCGCTGAGATCCCCGCTGATCGCGATATCGGGGCCCAGCACGGAAAAGGTCGGACCCGCCATTGTGCTGCTAGTCGACGGCCGGACGGTTGATTCGGGCTTTTTGGAGAACATTGGGAGCTACCTCCAGAAATGGGCGAGGATTGACGGGTTGGCCGTGGAGGCGCACCTCGAAATGCAAGTGCGGACCAGTAGAACGGCCGGTGCTGCCGACCGCCCCGATCACCTGCCCGGCCCTGACCGGCTCCCCGGAGCGGGCGCGGAACTCGGACATATGGGCATAACGTGTGCGCAGGCCGTTGCCGTGGTCGATCTCGACGGAATTCCCGTAGCCGCCGTGCCGGCCGACGAAGGCGACCCTTCCCCTGGCGGCGGCATAAACGGGTGCGCCGGTCGGCGCCTTGAAGTCGAGCCCCGCATGGAAGGCCGGTCCGCCCGAGAAGGGATCGCTGCGGTAACCGAAACCCGAGGAAATATGCTTGCCGGCGGCCGGGATGACCTGAGGTATTCCCTGGAGCCCGCGCTGCAATGCATCCATTCGTGCGAGGCTAAGGCCGAGGCGGCGGAAGCGCGGATCGAACGACCGTTCGCCGGAGGGGAGGAGAGCGATCAGCGGACCGCCCATGGCGCTGCGGTCTTCCAGCATAGCAAGCATGCGATCAGGATTGAGCCCGAGCTTGCGCATCGCCGCCTCGGCGGCGGCGGATTTCCGGTCGGCGAAGCGGGTCAAACGTTCGGCGAAGGCCAGCTGGCGGGCCTCGACCCGGGCGAGCGGCGCGGCTTCAGGCGCGGCTTCGCTCACCTTGCGGACGGTTTTCGAAGCTTCCGCCTTGCTGTCGGAAACGGTTTCGCTCGCCCTTGCGTCGGCGGGAAGATCGCCGACGTGGGTCTTGACCATTTTTTCGATGAATGCCTGGCGCCGGGCGAGATCATCAGCGACCTTGTCAACGTCCTTGCGATAGGCGGCGATGCGGGTTTCCGCGCTTGTCACCTTGGCCTCGCGGTTGAGCAGCGCCAAGCTGTCACGGTGCTCCAGCATTGAGCCAATCGCCACCGCGGCCATCGTCAGCACCCAAGCAAGCAGCAGCCCGGCGACAATTCCAGCAGCCGTCATCTGCAGCGGCGTGGATATCCGAACGAACCGGACATGGCCTTCGGTGCGCATGATGAATTCACGCTCGGGGAACCAGCTGCGCATGCGCGCCATCGCGGTCGCGGCGATTGCCCTTTGCAAGAATCCCCCCTGTCCGTCCCCGCACAATCGAATAGCCCGATCGTTCCGGGATACGATTGACGACGAACGGCATTAAAGACGAGTCGGGCGAGCCATGCGACGAAGCGTTGGAACTGCCGCGATCCTGCGGCTGGTTATCCGTTCGTTATCCCCTCCCCGAATGACCGGCAATCGGGCGAAAGCTTCCGTACGACAGCGGCTTTCCAAAGCCGCGCGGAGTTATTGGATGGAGTGCTGCAGCCTTGTGCTGCTTTGAACGCCGCGTCGGCTTGCCGGCCGCCACCCCGTTCGCGGGCAGGCATTGCCTTGCGCGCGGGCTTGGGTAAAGTTCGCGCCACCCCGAGATTCACCGCGCTTTTCCTTGGAGCTCAAACGCATGAAGCTTACCCGCAATCTGACGATCCTGCTCGCCAGCGCGTCCGTGCTCGCCGCCTGCGCCACCGCGCCCCGCGAGGCGCCGCTCGCTCCGCCGCCGCCGGTTGCCGACGTCGCGCCGCTGCCCGCGGAGCCGGCTCCGGTCCCGGCGCTGATCGAGCAGGTCGCCATCCCGCACCAGACTTTCCAGCTCGCCAACGGCCTCACCGTGCTGGTCCACGAGGACCGCAAGGCGCCGGTGGTCGGGGTCGCCATGTGGTACAATGTCGGGTCCAAGGACGAGCCGCAGGGCCGGACCGGTTTTGCCCATCTGTTCGAGCATCTGATGTTCAACGGCTCGGAGAATTTGCCCGGCGACTATTTCGAATATCTCCAGCAGATCGGCGCGACCGACACCAACGGGACGACCAACGCCGACCGCACCAATTACTTCCAGACGGTCCCGACCGCCGCCCTCGAGCGGGCGCTGTTCATGGAGTCCGACCGGATGGGCTATCTGCTCGGCGCGGTCACCCAGGAGAAGCTCGATAACCAGCGCTCGGTGGTCCAGAACGAGAAGCGCCAGGGGGACAATCAGCCCGGCGGCCTGGTCTATTACGAGATTCTCGAGAATTTGTTTTCGCCAGGCCATCCGTACCGTCACTCGCCGATCGGATCGATGGCCGACCTCGACGCGGCGACGCTCGCGGATGTGAAGGACTGGTTCCGCGACAAATATGGGCCGAACAATGCGGTGCTGGTGCTCGCCGGCGACATCGACGCGGCGACCGCGCGGCCGATGGTCGAGAAGTATTTCGGAGCGATCGAACGCGGAGCGGTCAATGTGCCCGCCGCGGCCCAGGTGCCGGTCCTCGCGGCGCCCAAGTCGAGCGTGATGAAGGACCGCGTCGCAGCGGTCACGGTGTCGCGCTACTGGCCGATGCCCGGATTGCTCGACCGCGACCTGGTTGCGCTCGACGTCGGCGGCTCGGTGCTCGGCGGCCTCGCCAGCTCGCGGCTCGACGAAATCCTCGTCCGCGACGAGAAAGTGGCGGTGTCGGTTAGCGCCGGCCTGTTCCCGATGCAGCGGGTCGGCATCTTCTTCGTCCAGGCGACGGTCAAGCCCGGCGTCGATCCGGCGTTGGTCGAGCGCCGGCTCGACGAAATCATCGCCCAATATGTCGCCGAAGGCCCGAATGCCGATGAAGTGTCGCGCGCTGCGACCCGCGAGGTGGCGGGCCGGATTCGCGGGCTCGAGCAGGTCGGCGGGTTCGGCGGCAAGGCCGTCACCTTGGCCCAGGGCGAGGTGATCGCCGGCGACAGCGACTTCTACAAGAAGACGCTCGGCAATTACGCAACGGTGACCCCGGCCGAGATCCGCACGGCAATGGCGCAGTGGCTGACCAAGCCGGCGTTCCGGCTGCGGCTCGAGCCCGGCGACCGGCCGGCCTATGAGGAAGCCAAGGCCGTCGCCGACGCCAAGCCGAAGGGCTCAGGCAAGATCACTGTCACAACGAAGCGGGAAATTCCTGCCCTCGGATCGATGCCGGCGCTCGACTTCCCCGACGTCCAGCACGTCGCGCTCTCGAACGGCATTCAGCTCCATTATGCGCAGCGCACCGCGGTTCCCGTGACCCAGCTGGCCTTGGCGTTCAACGCCGGCTACGGGGCCGATGCGCCCGCCAGCCGCGGGCTTCAGAACCTCACCCTCTCGCTGCTCGACGAAGGCACCGCAACGCGGACGTCGCAGGAGATCGCCGAGGAGCAGGAGCGGCTCGGAGTCGAGATCGGAGCGAGCGGATCGGCCGATCGAAGCACGGTCGGAATGTCGGCGCTGAGCGCCAACCTCGGTCCGTCGCTCGACCTGTTGTCGGACATCGTTCGCAACCCGGCCTTTGCGCCGAGCGAGCTGGAGCGCGTCCGGACGCAAGTGCTGACCGCGATCCAGCAGCAGCTCAAGGACCCCAACGCCATGGCGAGCCGGGCGATACCGGCCCTGCTCTACGGGCCGACGCACCCCTATGCGACCACCGCGATCGGCGATCCGGCCGCGGTCACGGGTTTCAGCCGGGATAATCTGCTCGACTTCCAGCAGCGCTGGCTACGGCCCGACAACGTCGAGATCTTTGTCGTTTCCGACCGGCCGCTGGCCGAGATCCAGGCCGAGCTCGAGCGGCGCTTCGGCGAGTGGCAGCCGTCCGCGGTGCCGTTGGGGCAGAAGCAGTTCACCGCCCCGCCGGCGCGCCCGACGAGCCCGCGGATCGTGCTCATCGACCGGCCGCAATCGCCGCAGTCGATCATCATGGCCGGGCAGGTTACCCCGGTCGACCCGCGCGGCGACATCACCGCGCTGAGCAGCGCCAACGACATCCTCGGCGGCAACTTCCTGTCACGGATCAACATGGACCTGCGCGAGACCAAGGGCTGGTCGTATGGCGTTCGCGGCAGCGTTTTGCTCAACGAGCAGGCGGTGCCCTATTTGATCACCGCGCCGGTCCAGGCGGACCGCACCGGGGATTCGATCGTCGCGCTTTCGACCAACTACCGCACCTTCCTGTCTTCCGCCGGGACCACCGATGACGAATTGGCCCGGACCATCGCCAACAACATCCAGCAGCTGCCGGGACGTTTCGAAACGTCGGACGCGGTGCTGTCGGCGATGATGAGCAACGATCTGTTCGGCCGGCCGGACAATTATTACGAGCTGCTCGCCGACCGCTATCGCGGCCAGACCCGCGCCAGCCTCGACGCCGCCGCTCGGGCCGCGATCGCGCCCGACGGCTTCGTCTGGGTGGTGGTCGGCGACGCCGCCAAGATCCGGCCGCAGCTAGAGAAGCTCAAAATGCCGATCGAGGTGATCGAGCCGCGGTAGCTGTTTCTCCATTCCACCAGCCAAAGGCGATGTCCGATGATTAAGCGTACGCAGAGTTGTTTCTGTCTGTTTGTCGGGCTTGCCAGCCTGGCTTCCCCATCGGCCGCCCAGCGCGTCGACCGCATTATCGCATTCGGCGACAGCTACGCCGACGACGGCAATGCTTTCGAGCTCGGCCTGGTCGACCCGGCGTTTGCTCCGCTCTACCCGACGGGCCGCTTCACCGGCGGGAGCAACTACATCGACACGCTGTCGGAGCTGCTCGATGCTCCGGTATTCAACTTCGCGATCGGCGGCGCGCGCGCCAACCCCGATTTCCTCCTCGAGGTCGGCGCCTTCTCGGCCGGCGGCGGCGGGGTGTTCCCGACGCTCACTCCTTTATTCGACGAGAACGATCTCCTCACCGTGTCGATCGGCGGCAACGACGCCCGCGCCTACGGCTCGACGCCCGGCGCGACGGTCGGCGGCGCCGCCGCGGCAGCGGCACCGGCGATCGGCGCCACCCAGGCCGGCCTCGACGTCCTGGTCGGATTGGGAGCGCCGACGATCAGCTTCCTCGCCGGCGACACCGGCCGCCTCCCCGAAGTCGCGGCCAACCCGGCGGCCGCGGCGCTTCGCACCGCTTATTCGACCGCATTCAACGGAGGCGTCCAGCAGGTGCTCGCCGGCTATGCGGCCGACGGCGTCATGGTTCACTATCTCGATCTGTCGCTGGTCCTCGACCGGGTCGAGGCGGACCTAGCGGCGTTTGGTCTGACCGGGGTCACCTGTCCGGCTTTTGCCACCGGCGATCTGACCTGCCGGCTGACCGGGGGCGAGGGCTTCCTGTTCTACGGCGACCTCCTCCACCCGACCTCGCAGGGCTCGGCGATCATCGCTCGCTACGTCGTGACGCAGCTGCAGGCGCCGCTGACGCTCCAGGGGACGAGCGACCTCGCGCTCGACACGGCGCGGCAGTTCGGGCGGACCCTGACCGGCCGCGCGAATTTCGCGGCGGTGGCCGGTACCGGCGACCTTGCTCCGGGCATGCAGCTGTTCCTCGTCGGGGACATGTTCAGCCGCGACGTCAAGGCCGACGACGCCACCGACGGCTTCGACATCGATGGCGTCGGAGTGACCGCCGGAGTTTCGTTCGGGTTTGCCGGCGGAGTGGCCGGAATCGCCGCCAATTATTCGCGCCCCAGAGCGAAGTTCCTGGCCGACGCCGCCACTACCCGCAGCGACACCTGGCAGGTGGGCGCCTTCGCCGGCACCTCGATAGCCGGCATCGTTGCCCAGGGATATCTCGGCTACGGCAGGGACGATCACGACATCGAGCGCCAGGGCGTCATCGACAATCTCAATGCGGACGCCGACGGCAGCCACTGGCTGGCCGGCGCCAAGGCGGGTTACCTGATGCCGGTGGGCGGGTTGCGCGTCGGCTCGGTGATCGCGCTCGATTATGCCAAGGCCAAGGTCGACGGCTATACCGAAGACGGCGACGCGGCGCTGGCGCTCAATGTCGATTCCGTATCCGCCAAGTCACTGACCGGAAGCCTCGGCCTCGAGCTGCGCGGCGACGTCGAAGTCCCACGCCTCCAGCTCCGGCCCTTCGCGGCGGCGGCAATCGAAAAGGACTTCATCGGCGACAGCCGCACGATGCACTTTTCCCAGACCTCCGCTCCGATCATCGTCAACCGCTGGGAGCTCGAGGATCGCTCCAAGAAGGCCTATGGCCGAGTTTCGGTCGGCGCCGGCGCGGTCATCCTGAGCGGTGTCACCCTGGACGCGCTCGCCTCAACCACGCTCGGCCGCGATGACGGCGACGAGGTCTCCGCCCACGTCGGCCTGGGCGTAGGGTTCTAGCCGCCGTCGCGATCGTTGCGCGACGCTTAGCGGCCGAGCCGAGTGACGTGGCCCATCTTGCGTCCGGGGCTCGGCGCGCCCTTGCCGTAGAGGTGGAGGCGGGCGCCGGGCTCGGCGATCAGCTTGGGCCAGGCGAGCACCTCGTCGCCGATCAGATTGTCCATCGAGACCGACGGCGCGAGCCGCGCGGTCGAGCCGAGCGGCAGTCCGCAGATCGCGCGGATGTGCTGCTCGAACTGCGAAGTCGCGGCTCCGTCGATGGTCCAGTGGCCGCTGTTGTGGACCCGCGGCGCGATCTCGTTGACCACTGGGCCGGAGGAGCAGGCGAAAAACTCGACAGTCAGGACGCCGACATGGCCGAGCGCTTCGGCGACCGCGGCGGCGATGGCGATGGCTTGATCGGCGAGCCCGGCGACCGGTTCGCCCGCGGGGACTTCAGAACGGCGCAGGATGCCGCCCTCGTGCCGGTTCAAGGGCACGTCCCACACCGCCGTCTCGCCGCTTGCCGAGCGCGCCAGGATGACCGAGAATTCGGCGGCGAAGTCGACCGCCGCCTCGGCGATCGCCGGCGCCCGGCCGATTGATTCCCACGCGTTGCGGGCCGAGCCCGGCTCGCGGGCCCAGGCCTGGCCCTTGCCGTCGTAGCCGAGCCGGCGGCTCTTCAGGACCAGGGGCAGCCCGAGCGCCTGCTCGGCGGCGTCGAGATCTTCGTCGCGGTCGATCGTGACCCACGGCGCGACCGGCGCTCCCAACCCCTTTACGAAACGCTTTTCGGCCGCGCGGTCCTGGGCGATCGCCAGCGACGCGGTGCCCGGTCTCAACTTGCCGCCCAGCTCGGCGAGCGAAGCAGCAGGCAGATTCTCGAACTCGTAGGTGGCGACATCGACCGCCGCGGCGAAGGCGTGCAGCTGGGCGAGGTCGTCGTAGGCCGCGCGGGTCGCCCGGGCCGCGACTCGCGCCGCGGGCGGGTCGGCGTCGGGCGCGTAGATGTGGCAGTCGTAGCCGAGCCGGGCGGCCGCCAGCGCCAGCATCCGCCCGAGCTGGCCGCCGCCGACGATGCCGATGGTGGACCCGGGTGGAATGGTCATCCGGGCGTTTCGGCGACCGACTGCGTCTGGGTCTCGCGATAGGCGTCGAGCCGGGCGCCAAGCTCGGCATCGCCGTCGGCGAGGATCGCGGCGGCGAGCAGCGCGGCGTTGATCGCCCCGGCCTTGCCGATGGCCAGCGTCCCGACCGGAATCCCGGCCGGCATCTGGACGATCGACAGCAGGCTGTCGATGCCCTTGAGGGCGGCGGTTTCGATCGGCACTCCGAGGACCGGGAGCGGGGTCATCGAGGCGGTCATTCCCGGCAGATGCGCGGCGCCGCCGGCGCCGGCGATGATCAGCCGCAGGCCGCGATCCTTCGCCGAGCCGGCATATTCCGCGAGGCGCTTCGGAGTCCGGTGCGCGGACACGACCCGAGTCTCATGCTCGACGCCGAGGCTGGCCAGCGTCTCGGCGGCATGGCGCATGGTTTCCCAATCGGAACGGCTGCCCATGATGATTCCGACCCGCGGCTCGCTCATCGTTCATCCCATAGTCGCAAGGGCCCAAGGCACGGGCGTTTAGGAACATGACCGGGCGGGCGCAATCGCCCCTTCGGCCGGTCCCCCATTGGCACGAATTTCCCGATCGGGCGATTCGCGCTATGGTTCGGGCGGGGGAATCGCATTACGCGTCGATCATGGCCGATCACGTCACCAACCTGTCCAGCAGCGAGGATCTCGAAAATGAGATCGCCCGGCTGCGCGACCAGATCGCCGTCCTTCAGTCGAAGGTCCAGCAGCTCGACCAGCTCGCCCACCTCGACCCGCTGATCGCGCTCCCCAACCGCCGCGGCTTCATGCGCCAGCTCGAGACGCTGATTTCGCGGGTCAAGCGCTACGGCGACGATGGCGCGATGCTGTTTGTCGACATCGACGGGCTGAAGGGGATCAACGACAGCCGCGGGCACCAGGCCGGCGACGAAGCGCTGATCCGGGTGTCCGAGATGCTGGTCAGCGGAGTGCGCGCGGGCGATTGCGTCGCGCGGCTCGGCGGCGACGAGTTCGGGATCCTGCTCGAGCATGCCGACGAGGCGATCGCCAACGAAACCGCGGCCCGGCTGGTCGAGCGGATAGCCGCCTGCGATTTCAGCCACGACGGGACGCCGCTGCCGTTGAGCGTCGCGATCGGGGTCGGGATCATCGCCGCCGACGATGACGCCGAAGCGGTGATGGCCCGCGCCGACGAGGCGATGTACCTGAAAAAGCCCGCGGCGGCCTAGGCCCGCTCGGCGAGATAATAGCGGTCGCGGACGGCGAGGTCGTCGGCGAGCTCATAGACGATCGGCTCCCCGGTCGGGATTTCGAGCTGCATGATGGCGTCGTCGCCGATGTTCGACAGATGTTTTTCCAGCGCCCGCAGCGAATTGCCGTGGGCCGAAACCAGCACCCGCTCCCCGGCCCTCAGCGAAGGCGCGATCTCCGCTTCATAATAAGGCAGCACCCGGGCGATGGTGTCCTTGAGGCTCTCGCTTCGCGGCATGTCGACGCCGGCATAGCGGCGGTCGCCGGCGACGTCGTAGCGGCTGCCCGGCTCCATCGGCGGCGGCGGGGTGTCGAACGAGCGCCGCCAGATCTGCACCTGTTCCGCTCCCACCTGGTCGATCATCTCCTGCTTGTTGAGGCCGATGAGGCCGCCGTAATGGCGCTCGTTCAAGCGCCAGTCCTTGGCGACCGGGAGCCACAGCCGGTCGAGCTCGTGGAGCACCAGGTGCAGGGTCCGGATCGCGCGCGTCAGGACGCTGGTGAAGCAGCGATCGATATCGAGGCCACGCTGCTTGATCAGCTCGCCGGCCGAGCGCGCCTCGGCGACGCCCTTGTCGCTCAGATCGACATCCCACCAGCCGGTGAAGCGGTTCTCGAGGTTCCACTGGGACTGGCCGTGGCGCAGGAGAATGAGGGTCGGCATCAGGCGGCCCGGGATGCTCCCGATTGCCCGGCCTTGAGATCGGGAAGGATCGCGTGCAGCGCGTCGAGGCACGCGGCGGCGAGATATTTGGAACGCTGCGGCGACCAGCCGTAGACCGGGTCGGGCAAATTGACATTGTCCTTGAACGGCATCTCGAGCGTCATCGAAACGCAGCCGTAGCGCTCGGCGAGCTGGGTGGTCGACATCGACATGTTGGCCTGGCCGGGCGCCGGGACGTCATAGCCCTGCGCGGTCTGGAAGTCGGGCGACAGCCGCTCCAATGTGTTGCTGAACAGCTTGAACAGGCGCGTCTGACGCTCGGTGATCGACGGAATGCCCTCAAAGCCGGCGAGGAAGTTGGCCGGGATCGCCTCGTCGCCGTGGATGTCCATGGCGAAGTCGACGCCGGCCTCGTCCATTGCGTTACGAACCGCCAGCACCTCGGGGCTCTTTTCGGCGCTTGGCGCGTGCCATTCGCGGTTGAGGTTCACGCCGGCGGCGTTGGTGCGCAAATGGCCGCGGCGCGAGCCGTCGGGGTTCATGTTCGGGATGACTCGAAAGGTGCATTCGCGGCGCAGCAGGCGAGCGACCGGGTCGTCGGGGTCGCACAACTTCTCGAGCGCGCCCTCCATCCACCATTCGGCCATCGTCTCGCCGGGATGCTGGCGGGCGTAGAGCCAGACCTTGAGGTCGCCGTCGCCGATTGTCAGGCAATCGATGTCCTGGCCGTCGAGCGACTTGCCGAGCGATGCGTAGCCGACGCCGTCGAGCGCCGCGATGGCGGTGACGAGGTCGTGGTGCCGCTCCATCGAATAAGGCGCGAAATAAGCCAGCCAGACGCAATCGGTCGGCGGGGTCAGCCGAACGGTCAGGACGCCGTCGGCGTAGCTGGTGCCGGGAACCCGCAGCCACTCCTCACGGTCGACCGACAGGCAGGCGCGATAGTCGGGCCAGCCGTGCGGGTAGGCGGCGCCGGCACAGTTCAGGATGCGCAGCGTGACCTCGCGGCCGGCCGCCCCGGCGAGGCGGAAGTGGAACCACTGGTAGAAGTCGGACAAATGGTCCTTGACGATCTCCAGGTCGATCGTGTCGCCGTCTATCTTGACGACGCGGATGTTGCCCGCGTCGAACGCGCTCGAAATCGTGATGGTCATGGAGCCTTCTTGGGAAGTTGCAGGTGGGAACGTGCGCGGCCTGATAGTCGCACGCGAGTCCGGTGGGAAGCCCCGTGGGCTGGCGGACTCATCGCGGCATGGCGGTGCTATTGGACCGTCTCTTGAATCTTCGGGAGCATGTCGGGCGTGACCCGTGCCTCACGCGGCGGAAGCGCCGCCCGGCCGCGCTCACCGTTTGCGGCAATGTCGCGAAGGAGCGCCTTCATCTCGGCGATCTCGCGAACCTGGCTGCTGATGATCTCGTCGGCAAGCTTGCGCACGCGCGGGTCGCTGATGCCGGCCTTGCGCGCATTGTTGATGGCGATGGAATGGTGCGGGATCATCGCCTTCATGAACTCGGTGTCGCCGACGAGCGCCTGACTGCGGTTCATTGCAAGCAGCCCGGCTGCAGCAAGGGCAGCAACCGCGACGACGGCGATCTTCACCCCCTGGCCCTCGTACATCTTCCACATGAAGCCGAGCATCACGACCGTCATCACGGCGGCCATGATCAGTGCCGAAAGCAGCCGGTTGAGACTGAACGTCGCGTGATCCGGGGCATAAACCAGCTGGTACATGAGGAAGAACATGATGACGGCGGAGGTCGCGATCATGGCCGCAAAGCGGCTCCAGCCCATGGCCATATTTTGCTTCGGGTGATCCACTGCTTTCCTCCAGGTGATTCTCGACACAACAGTTAACCCGTGTCGGTAGCACCGGGTTCAATCGGCTCGCCTGGTTCGTTTGCTCCGTTCGGGGACCTTAGCGCCCCGATGACTGCATTCGACCCATTGCGGGCATTGCGAGCGTCAAGCCTCGCGCGCTTCTCCGTACGGCAGGGTCAGATAGAGCAGAGTCAGGAAGCTGAGCCCCGAAAACTGCCACGCGCCCTCGAGGGAAGCGGCGCCGACCTCGGTCTGCCACATCTGGAAAAGCGCTCCAGCGAAGACGGCGAACAGGAAGAACCAGACCAGCGCCGCCATACCGGAGCCGATCACGGCGAGGCGCTTGGCGGCCGCGAAGGCAACGGTATCCGCCTTGCGCGCAGTCCACAGCCGCCACGCGCCGACGAGCGCTATAATTCCGGCCGCGGCTTCTGCCGCACAGATGATTGCAGTGACGATTCCATGCACGGCCGGGCTGACGATCGGCGGCAGCAGGCTCGCCGGATACGCCTGATGGTCCTGCTGGCTCAGCACATAGCCGACGGCACCGGTCGCGGCGCTCCAGTTGATGACGTTGTGCGTAACGTAAAACAGAGCGAGCAACGCCACCGACAGCGTCAGCGCGATCTTCAAATACCGATGTTCCATTCAACTCCCCCTTCGGGCGTGGAGTAACGGATCACGCACAAAGCTGCAAAAAACGGACGGGCCGGTGCGCTAATGTCCGCTTTCGACCCATTGCGGACATTAGGTGTTCGGGGCAGCATACATCCATGAGTATGCTCCTTTCACTCCTTCTCGCATCAACAACCATGTCGCAGGAGCGCCCAGCTGTGCCGGAGATCCAACTTCAGCAGGATGAGGTCGATGCGATTCAGCCAGTCAAAATCTCCCATCACGTGGATGAGATTGCGGAGGGAGATAGGCTGGTCGAGCGCTACAACTACGTCGTTTATGAGTTTGAGAACGAGGCCGGCTACTTGTGGGCTCGCACGTATCTTGAGGAAGTGGAGAAGGTCGCGATTTACGGCCCCTTCACCGACCGGACTCGAACGACCAAAGCCATTGCACCGAACTTGGAGACAGCCGTTGTTAGCTACCTGAAGCGCCGGTTCGACCGCATTGACCGCCTCAATCCAGACAAAAATGCCCCCGATGCCTACGAGACCCTATGGCGTCGGTCGGCACAGGACTGAGTGTCCGCCTACCACCCATTGCGGACACAACGCAGGCCAATGAGACTAGGTTCGCCGGGCTGCGGAAAAGCAGTTTGCCAATGAGGCCATTGGCATGCGAGCCTGAGGCGATGACAGCGACCGGCTTACTGGCCTTAATCTCGGCAATGCTCCTGGCCCCTGCGTCACAGGCCGCTGGGACCCCCTCACTGGTGGCTGGCCAGGAATATGAAATCCGCAACAGCTATGAGACTGCTGAGCGAACGAGTGACGGCAGTTCTAGCGGAAGCTCGAGGGGCCACACGACCATCATAGAACGCGTGCTCGCGGTGCGTGACGGGGGATGGGAACTGGAATATGATTTTCCTAAGGAAACCACCGCCGAGGATCGGGCTCGCGAGTGGCAACTTCCCGCGCGAGTGTTCAAGCCATCGAGCGGTCCGATCCAATTGCTCAACCGCGCGGAGCTCGAAACTCGCATAGATCGCTGGCTCAAGAAAGCTGAATGGCCGCGCTCCGTTTGCGGACGCTGGATTTTCACCTGGAATGCGTTTCGGATCGAATGCGACCCTCAAACGGCGATCGAGATGATCGAAGGTTATGACCTCGGGCATGGAGAACTGCGTCAGGGAGCGGCTTTCGAGCTCCCGGAAGCTCGCGGCGCAGGGACGCTGGTCCTGCAACGCGCGGGGCCAACCGGCTCGACCTTCTCTGTCCTTCTCAAGGTCGATCCCGAGGCGATTCAGCGCGCCCGCGCTGAGTCAGACATCGCCGTTGGCGAGATCATGCAGAAGCCTGTGACCCTGGAAGCCGCACTACGGGAACGCGCAATGGAGACCGTGTCAGGGACGATTTCTGTTACTCTCGAAACGGACCCTGCCGGACGACCATGGCGGCGAACCAGTGTCACTAAGGTTGACATAAAAATGGCCGACGGTTCCATCGAGAGCAAAACAAGCACCCGAACGCTCGAAAAACGCCTCGTTTCAGGCCAGTCAACGGCGCTAGAATGAGACGCCGACATCGCCTCGTCCTGGCGATCACGCGACGCTGAGCATGGGTGAGACCATGAGCGGCCCACCGCCTGGGGGCATATTCGAAGCTTTGGCTCCCAGCCCCGAACCCCGAACGAGCGTCTGCTTTCGACCCTAAGCGGACATTAGATCGGCTCCAGCACCACACAGCCGCGCGCCCTTAGCTCCGCACCGCCCCCAGTCCCGCGCAGGACGTCGCTCGACTGAGGCGCGAAATGTGCGGGTCAACTGCCATTTGTCGTCTCCTTCACTTTTCAGCTCTCATGCGAGTTCCGGCTCCGCCCCGCCGATGATCGTATCCTCCTCTTCGCGGACCCGGATCGCCAGGCGCTTCGGCCCAAGCAGCTTGTAGATCGCGGGAAGCACGAACAGCGACAGCAGCGGCGCGGTGATCATCCCGCCGACCATCGGTGCGGCAAGGCGCCGCATGACCTCGGAACCGGCGCCGTGGCCGATGAGCAGCGGAAAGAGGCCGGCGAGGATGACCGCGGCCGTCATCGCTAACGGGCGGACTCGCAGCACGGCGCCTTCGATCAGCGCATCATCGAGGTCACGGGCCGTCGAGAACCGCCCATCAGCCCTCCGTTCGGCGATGGCCGCGTCAAGATAGACGAGCATTACCACGCCAAACTCCGCTGCGAGACCAGCCAGGGCGATGAAGCCCACGACGGTCGCGACCGAAACGGCGTGGCCCAGCAGGTAAATCAGCCACACCCCCCCGACCATCGCGAAGGGCACGGTCAGCAGCACAATTAGCGGCTGGCGCACGCGGCCGAAGGCCATGAACAGGAGCAGGAAGATAATGCCCAAGGTCGCGGGCACAACCCACGTCAGGCGCTCGGCCGCGCGCTGTGCATATTCGAACTGGCCCGACCAGCTGATCGAATAGCCGGGCGGCAGCCGGACGACCGAAGCGACCTTCTGCTGGGCCTCCCGGACGTAGCCGACGATGTCGCGGTCGCGCACGTCGACATAGACCCACACCGTCGGCTGGGCATTCTCGCTCTTGATCATTGACGGACCTGACTGCACGCGGATGTCGGCCACCTGAGACAGCGAAACCACCGCCCCGTCCGGGGTGATGATCGGCAGTTGCTGGAGCGACGACACGCTGTTGCGCATCTCGCGCGGGAATCGGACGCTGATCGGATAACGCGCCAGGCCGTCGATCTTCTCGCCGATCGTCGCGCCGCCGACCGCGATCGCCGCGGTCTGCTGCACCTGTTCGATCGACAGGCCGTAGCGCGCCGCGGCCAGCCGGTTCACGTCGATGTCGATGTAGCGGCCGCCGGAGATTCGGTCGGACACGGCCGAGGCCGTGCCGGGGATCGGTTTCACCGCCCGCTCGACCTCTTCGCCGAGACGCTGGAGCGTGTCGAGGTCGGGGCCGTTGATCTTGATGCCGACGGGGCTCTTGATGCCGGTGGCGAGCATGTCGATGCGGTTGCGGATCGGCGGCACGAAGACGTTGGCCAAGCCCGGGATCTTCAGCTTCGAATCGAGCTCCTTGACAATCTTGTCGGCGGTCATGCCCGGACGCCACTGGTCCTTCGGCTTGAGCTGGATCGTGGTCTCGAACATTTCCAGGGGCGCCGGGTCGGTGGCGGTCTCCGCGCGGCCGGCCTTGCCGAACACTGTCTTCACTTCAGGGACGGTCTTGATGATGCGGTCGGTGACCTGGAGCAGATGGCCCGCTTCGGCCGCCGACAGGCCGGGGAGCGCCGTCGGCATGTAGAGGATGTCGCCTTCGTCCATCGGCGGCATGAACTCGCCGCCGAGCATGCTCGCCGGAACGAGCGTCAAGGCGAGCGCCGCTCCGGCGATGCCCAAAATCTGCTTGGGCTTGCGCAAAACCCAGGCGAGCGCCGGCCGATAGATGCGGATGAGGAATCGGTTGATCGGGTTTTCCTGCTCGGGCCGAATGCGGCCCTTCACGAACATCACGATCAGCACCGGCACCAGGGTGATCGACAGGCCGGCAGCCGCCGCCATCGAATAAGTCTTGGTGAGCGCGAGCGGCCGGAACAGCCGCCCTTCCTGCGCCTCCAGAGTGAACACCGGGAGGAAGGACAAAGTGATGATCAGCAGCGAGAAGAACAGGGCAGGGCCGACCTCGACCGCCGCATCCACAAGGATTTTCACGCGGCTCCGCTCGGATATGCCCTCGTTGGCCCGCGCGTGCTCGAGCTTCTTGTGAGCGTTCTCGACCATGACGATGGCCGCGTCGACCATCGCACCGATAGCGATAGCGATTCCCCCCAGCGACATGATGTTGGCGTTCACGCCCTGGAGGCGCATCACGATGAAAGCAGCGAGGATGCCGAGCGGCAGAGTCACCAGCGCAACCAGCGACGAGCGCAGGTGAAGCAGGAACGCGAACGTCACCAGGGCGACGACCAGCAGCTCTTCGGCGAGCTTCTCCCAGAGGTTCGCAACCGCGCGTTCGATGAGGGACGATCGGTCGTAGACGGTCACCACTTCGACGCCGGGCGGCAGGCTGCGCTTGAGGTCCGCGAGCTTCGCCTTGACCGCCTTGATCACCGATTGCGTATCGGCGCCCTGGCGGACGACGATGATCCCGCCCGCGACCTCGCCTTCACCGTTCAGCTCGGCGATGCCCCGCCGGAACTCCGGCGCCACCTGCACGCGCGCGACGTCGCCGACGGTAATCGGAACGCCGCCCGCCTGTGCGCTGAGCGGAATGTCGCGGAAGTCCTGGAGCGTTTTGAGATAGCCGGGAACGCGGACCATATATTCGGCGCCGGCGCGCTCGATCACCGACCCGCCAGCTTCGTTGTTGGCCTGGCGGACGGCATTGATCACGTCGGAGACGGAGACCCGGTAGAGCTGCATCCGCTGCGGGTCGAGTTGGACCTGGAACGACTGGACCATGCCGCCGACGCTCGCCACCTCAGCAACTCCGTCGATCTCCTTGAGCTGGAATCTCAGGAACCAGTCCTGCAGCGAGCGGAGCTGGGCGATGTCGTGCCGGCCGGTGCGGTCGATCAGCGCGTACTCAAACGCCCAGCCGACGCCTGTGGCATCGGGACCGAGCGACGGCGAAACGTTGCTCGGCAGGCGGTCGCGGGCCTGGCTGAGATACTCGAGCGTTCGCGAGC
>DATKDM010000024.1:0-56147 GCA_035512655.1 Sphingomicrobium sp.
CGGTGCGGTTGCCGCTGACGATCTCGCGCGTCTTGGCCCGGGTCACCGCGCTCTCGAACCGGGCGGCGATCGCATTCTGCCGGGCGCGCGCCTCGCGCAACTTGGCCTGGAGCTTGGCGATGTCCGCCTCATAGCCCTTCAGGGTCTCGTCGATCTGCCCGACCTCGGCCTTAAGCCCTTCGGCCATGTCGGCCGCCTTCTGGCGCTCGATCAGCGCCGCCTTGGCCAGATCCTCGCGGTCCTTCGACAAGGCCAGCTCGGCCTTCTCGGTCCAGCTTTCCTGCAGTTCGTCGAGACGCTTCCACGCCCGGCGCATCTCCTTGCCGTCGGCGATCGAGCGCGCCGCCGAAGCGCGCACCTCGACCAACGTCTCCTCCATCTCGAGGATGATCATCCGGATCATCCGCGACGGATCCTCCGAACGATCCAAAAGCTCGGTCATGTTCGCCGCGAAAATGTCCCGCGTGCGGGAGAAGATCGAGCCGCTGAACAGAGCTGCTAGCGGAGCGAAGCGGACGGTTGGCCGCTCGGCCGAGCGCATCTCTGGGCGCTCTGGCATGCGCGGGGTGCGCGTCGGCGCCCGGGCCTCGATCACTCCAAGCTCATGCATGGAGAGTGGTGCCGACCGGGTTGGCGACAGCCTGTGCCGGACCGACGGCGGCGCCGACGGCGACCGTGCTCATCAGCAGCGCTCCGAAAGCGGCGATGAGGGTCTGCGAGAATTTCGAATGACCAGACACTTCCAAGTCTCCCTTTTTTTCGCCCGCTCAATTTCTGCGGATCGATGCCCAATACAATTCAAGCCTCGTGCCAATCGCGCAAAACTGCGAAAAAATCTTGCTGGACGGGTACGGCGGGCCAAAGTTGGGAGGTTTCACCACCCAGACTTGGCGAAACGCACCAACTGCGCGCGGGCGGGGACGCGGAACCACTCGGCCCGCCGCGGCTTGATTGATCGAACGCACATATCTGCAAGGGAGACGACCATGCTGGGCAAGATCGCCGGAGCACTCATCGGCAGACGGATCGCCGGCCGCAACAGCGGCACCAAGGGCGCTTTTCTCGGCTACGGAGCAGCGGCGCTGGCGCGACGCGGGCTCGGACCACTGGCCGTGGTTGCCGCGCTCGGCTGGGGAGCGAAGAAACTGTTCGACCAGCGCCGCGACCGGTCGCCGTCTTACCCGTCGGAGGCGAGCCCTTCGCCGCCGTCCGACTGACCCGGCTCCTCGATATACGGCTCGACCTGGCCGCTGAGCTTGATCGTCATCGGGTTGCCGTGGCGATCGCGGCTGCGGCCCGCCGAGACCCGGATCCAGCCTTCCGAAATGCAATATTCCTCGACGTTGGTCTTTTCCTGGCCGTTGAAGCGGATGCCGACGCCGCGGCTGAGCACCGCTTCGTCGAAATACGGGCTGCGCGGATCGAGCGACAGGCGGTCGGGCAAGGGGGGCGGTTCGTCGGCCATCGCCGCGCCCCTAGCCGCGCGATGCTTCGGCGGTCAACGCGAGAGCCCCGGTTGCCGACCCCGCGCGGGGCGATTAAGCGCTTCGCCAGGATGAGCGACACATGAGCGACAGGGACCCTTCGAAGCTGAAGCCGAACCGGCCGAAGCTGGCGCTACATGTGCCCAAACCGCCGTTCCGGCCGGGCGACACGCCGGATTTCTCGTCGCTGAAGATCCCCGCCGCCGGCGAGGCGATGCGCCCCGACGTGGCCGCGCCGGCCGCCGACACTGTTCCCCTGGCAACGCACCTGGTGCGGGTGCTCGACGACCGGCACCAGGCGGTCGGTCCCTGGGATCCCAAGCTCGATGCCGACACTTGCCGGAAGATGCTTCGCGACATGGTCACGGTGCGGGTTTTCGACGACCGCATGTACCGCGCCCAGCGGCAGGGCAAGACCAGCTTCTACATGAAGTGCACGGGTGAGGAGGCGGTGTCGGTCGCCGCCGCCGCCGCGCTGCTCGCCGACGACATGCACTTCCCGACCTATCGTCAGCAGGGCGTGCTGGTCGCGCGCGGCTATCCGCTGACCGAGATGATGTGCCAGATCTATTCGAACAAGGGCGACAAGCTACGCGGCCGCCAGCTGCCGATCATGTACTCGGACAAGGCGCACGGCTTCTTCTCGATCTCGGGCAATCTCGGCACCCAGTTCCCGCAGGCGGTCGGCTGGGCGATGGCTTCGGCGATCAAGGGCGACAGCCGCATCGCGATGGGCTGGATCGGCGACGGCGCGACGGCGGAGGGCGACTTTCACGCCGGCATGACCTTCGCCGCAGTGTACAACGTGCCGGTGGTGCTGGCGGTGGTCAACAACCAGTGGGCGATCTCGAGCTTCTCCGGGATCGCCGGCGCCGAGCGGGCGACCTTCGCCCAGCGCGCCGTCGGCTACGGCATCGCCGGCTTGCGCGTCGACGGCAACGATGCGCTCGCCGTCTATTCCGCGGTGCGCTGGGCGGCCGACCGCGCGCGATCGAACTTCGGGCCGACCCTGATCGAGTTCTTCACCTATCGCGCCGAGGGTCATTCGACCTCCGACGACCCGTCCGGATACCGCCCGGTGGGAGAAGCCAAGGCGTGGCCGCTGGGCGACCCGATCGAGCGGCTGAAGGCACATTTGATCGCGCTCGGCGAATGGGACGAAGAGCAGCATTCGGCGATGGCCGCCGAGGCCGACGCGACCGTCCGGGCGGCGCAGAAGGAAGCAGAAAAGCTCGGCATCCTTCCCGAGCAGGGCAAGGACGACATCGGCAGCATGTTCGAGGACGTCTATGCCCAAATGCCATGGCACCTTACCGAGCAGCGCGACGCCGCGCTGGCCGAGAGCAAGGGCGACTGAGCCGTGGCCAACATGAACATGATCCAGGCGGTCAACGCCGCGCACAAGGTGATGATGGCCCGCGACGAGGACGTCGTCGTGTTCGGCGAGGACATCGGCTATTTCGGCGGCGTGTTCCGGGCGACCGAGGGGTTGCAGCGCGAGTTCGGCGCGACCCGCGCGTTCGACTCCCCGATTTCCGAAGGCGGGATCGTCGCCATGGCGGTCGGGATGGCGGCTTATGGCCTCAAGCCCGTGGTCGAGATCCAGTTCGCCGATTACATCTACCCCGGCTACGACCAGATCGTCAGCGAGGTCGCCAAGCTGCGCTACCGGAGCGCCGGCGAGTGGCCGATGCCGATGGTCATCCGCACCCCCTACGGCGGCGGCATTTTCGGCGGCCAGACGCACAGCCAGTCGCCCGAAAGCCTGTTCACCCACATCGCCGGCCTCAAGACGGTGGTGCCGTCGACGCCGTACGACGCCAAGGGCCTGCTGATCGCGGCGATCGAGGACCCCGACCCGGTGATCTTCTTCGAGCCCAAGCGCATCTACAACGGCCCGTTCGACGGCCACCACGACCGCCCGGTGACTCCGTGGTCCAAGCATCCGGCGAGCGAAGTCCCCGACGGCCATTACACCGTGCCGCTGGGCAAGGCGGCGGTGGTTCGCAAGGGCGAGGCGCTGACCCTGCTGGCGTACGGCACCATGGTCCACGTCGCTTTGGCCGCGGTCGAAGAGCGGGGCGTCGACGCCGAAGTGATCGACCTGCGCACCCTTGCCCCGCTCGACATCGAGACGATCGCGGCTTCGGTCGAGAAGACCGGCCGCTGCCTCGTGGTTCACGAAGCACCGCGCACCAGCGGCTTCGGCGCCGAGCTTGCGGCGCTCGTCCAGGAGCGCTGCTTCTACCACCTCGAAAGCCCGGTCGAGCGGGTCACCGGCTGGGATACGCCCTACCCGCACTCCTACGAATGGGCCTATTTCCCCGGGCCCAAGCGGATGAAAATAGCCCTCGAGAAAGTCATGGCGGACTAATGGCGCGTTACCAATTCAAGCTCCCCGACATTGGCGAAGGCATCGCCGAAGCGGAAATCGTCGCGTGGCACGTCAAGATCGGCGACCGGGTCGAGGAGGACCAGCAGCTCGCCGACATGATGACCGACAAGGCGACGGTCGAAATGGAGACGCCGGTCGCCGGCAAGGTGGTCGAGCTCGCCGGCGAAGTCGGCGACCTGGTCGCGATCGGCGCGGTGCTGGCGGTGATCGAGACCGATGGCGTGGCTGCGGTCACTGAGTCGGAAGGGGAAATGCCGATCGCCGACGGCGCGGAAGATCCGACGCCCGCCCAGGAAAAAGCGATGCCGAGCGTCGATGTCGAGGATTCTCCCCGCCCGCCAGCGGGAGGGGATGAGACGCGAAGCGGCGATAGGGGCGGGCCTGTCAAATCCGCGCCTAAAGACGATACAGTCCCTCCCCCGGCCCCTCCCGCGAGCGGGAGGGGAGAAAAGGTTCTGGCCTCGCCCGCCGTCCGCGCTCGCGCCCGCGATCTCGGCATCGATTTGGGCGAAGTGAAGACCGCCGGCGACCGGGTCCGCCACTCCGACCTCGACGCTTTCCTGCTCTACAACGGCGGTTCGGTAGCCGGGCGCGGCACTGCTGCTCGCCAGGACGAGACGATCAAGGTCGTCGGCCTGCGCCGCAAGATCGCCGAGAATTTGCAGGAGGCCAAACGCCGCATCCCGCATTTCACTTTGGTCGAGGAGTTCGACGTCAGCGCGCTCGAGGAAACCCGGGCGATGATGAACCGCGACCGCGGCGACAATCCCAAGCTCACCTTGCTGCCATTCCTCATCACCGCGATGGGCAAGGCGATCGCCGACTGGCCGATGCTCAACGCGACCTTCGACGACGACGAGATGAAGCTCACGCGCCACGGCGCGATGCATCTCGGCATGGCGACCCAGACGACAGGTGGGCTGATGGTCCCGGTGATCCGCGACGCGCAAGACAAGAGCGTGTGGCAGCTCGCATCCGAAATCCTGCGCCTCGCCGAAGCGGCGCGCAGCGGCAAGGCCAGCCGCGACGAGCTGACCGGCTCGACGATCACGCTGTCGAGCCTCGGCCCGATGGGCGGCATCACCTCGACCCCGGTGATCAACCGGCCGGAAGTCGCGATCATCGCCGTCAACAAGGCCGAAGAGAAAGTCGTCGTCATCGACGGCGAGATCGAGGTCGCCAAGCGGATGAACTTGTCGCTGTCCTGCGATCACCGCGTCGTCGACGGCTGGGACGCGGCAAACTTCCTTCAGGCGATGAAGGCGCTGATCGAGAACCCGCTGCGGCTGCTATCCTAGGGTCAGGCGGCCAGGCGCACGCTCTCGCCAAGCGCCTGCCGGATCGACATGTCGCGCTGCTCGGGGCCGATGTTGAGGCCGTCGGCGGCGACGAACTCAGGCTCGATGCCGACGAAGTTGAACAGGCCGCGCAGGTACGTCTCGAGATGCTCGAGCGCTCGGGCCGGTGAGCCTTCGCTGTAGATCCCACCCCGGGCGAGCGCGATGATCAACCGCTTGCCTTTGACCAGCCCCTCGGGCCCGTGTTCGGTGTAACGGAACGTCTTCCCGGAAACGGCGATGCGGTCGATCCACGCCTTCAATTGGCTGGGCAGGCTGAAATTGTACATCGGCGCGCCGATCACGACGGTGTCCGCGGCGAGGAACTCGTCGAGGGTCGAGGAATCGGCGAACGATTCGAGCGTCAGGTGCGGCAGCGGCTCGCGGGCGAGGTCGCGGGTGATGATGTCGGCGTTCGGGCTGGCGGCCGTAAGCTGGGCGACGATCGACCGGGTAAGAGTTCGGCTGACGCTGTTGTCGCCGTTGATGCTGCTGTCGATATGCAGGATGGTCACTAATGCCTCCTAAGTATTGATTTGTTACCGAGGCACGCTAAATAACCACCATCAAACCGGCCGCAAGAACGCACTTTTTTGTGCCGGACGAACAAATTTGTGGCGAGGGAACATGCGTGTTCCCGCAGGAGGTACGATGAAGGATCCCAGCAACCCGGTGTGCCGCACGATCAGCGGCTTGCTGCAGCGCATCGGCGACAAGTGGACGGTGCTGGTCGTCGTCACGCTTGCCGACGGCTCGAAGCGCTTCAACGAGCTCCGCCGCGAGATTCCGAGCGTCTCGCAACGCATGCTGACCCTGACGCTGCGCAACCTCGAGCGCGACGGGCTCGTCAGCCGGGTCGTCACTCCGAGCGTACCGTTGCGCGTCGATTACGCGCTGACCGACCTCGGCCGATCGCTCCAGGGCCCGATCCTCGCATTGTCGCAATGGGCGCTCGACAATGTCGCCGCGATCCACGAGGCGCACGCGCGGTTCGATGCCGAGGCCGACAGGAAAGAAGCGGCCTGAAGGGCGGCGCGCTTCCCGGACCCGCAGCGGCTGGCGCTTGGCAAGGCGCCTGTGGGTCGCCTAGAGCGGCGGCCATGGCGGGACGCTTTTTCGACGAGTGGCAGGTGGGCGACCGGATCGCCCATGGCGTCACCCGCACCGTTACCGAAACCGACAATGTGCTGATTTCGGCGCTGACCCATAATCCGCAGCCGCTTCATCTCGACCACGAGGCCGCCGCCCAGACCGAGTTCGGAAAACCGCTGGTCAATTCGGTCTACACGTTCGGGCTGATGATTGGGGTCAGCGTCGCCGACACCACGCTCGGCACGCTGGTCGCCAACCTCGGCTACGACAAGCTCGTG
Organism: Sphingomicrobium sp.; assembly: GCA_035512655.1. Classification (GTDB taxonomy): domain Bacteria; phylum Pseudomonadota; class Alphaproteobacteria; order Sphingomonadales; family Sphingomonadaceae; genus Sphingomicrobium. The sequence goes on from DATKDM010000024.1 coordinate 6,587, forward strand.
TTTCCTAACCCGGTGTTCGCCGGCGATACGCTGCGCAGCGAGACCGAATGCCTCGCGGTACGGGCCAGCAAGTCGCGGCCCAATGCCGGCATCGTCACCTGGGCGCACCGCAGCTTCAACCAGCGCGACGAGATGGTCTGCGAGTGCACGCGTACGGCGCTGCTCCTGAAAAAACCGCAATGACCGAGCCGCGCAGCTGGCTGTTCGTCCCCGCCGACAGCGAAAAGAAGATCGCGCGCGCGCTCGCGACCGAGGCCGACGCGGTGATCTTCGACCTCGAGGACAGCGTCGTTCCGGCCCGGAAAGACGCCGCTCGCGAGATTTTGAAAGCACTCCCGTCGCGCTCGGGCGGCCCGGCTTGGTGGGTGCGCATCAACCCGCTCGGCAGCGAGCAGATCAAGGCCGACCTCGGGCTGTTCGCGTCGGCGGATTTCACGGGCATCGTGCTGCCCAAGGCCGAAAGCGGCGCCGACGTCGCCCAGCTCGCGCACAGCACCGGCAATTTGCCGGTCCACGCGATCGTCACCGAAACCCCCGCGAGCCTGTTCGGAATGCTGTCCTACCGCGACCCGAAGTCGCCGCTGGCAGCGATGAGCTGGGGCGCCGAGGATTTGTCGGCGGCGCTCGGCGCCTCGTCGAAACATGATTCCGCTGGCGCGCTCAGCTTCACCTACCAGCTGGCGCGCTCGCTGTGTCTCGCGGCCGCGGCCGCTGCCGGAGTCCAGCCGGTCGACGGCATCTTCGCCGATTTCAAGGACTCGAAAGGCTTGCGCAAGGAGGCGGAAGCGGCGGCGCGCGAGGGCTTCACCGGCAAGCTCGTGATCCACCCCGACCAGATCGCCGTCATCAACGCCGCCTTCACTCCGTCGGCCGGCGAGATCGAGCAAGCCCGCGCGATTATCGACGCGTTCGATGCCGAGCCCGACGCCGGAGTTCTGTCAGTCGGCGGCAAGATGGTCGACCGGCCGCATCTTACCCAGGCGCAAAGGACAGTTTCCCGCGCACGATAAAAGGAGGCCATGACCAATGCCGACGACAGCGAAGGCGTGGGGCACGGAAAGCGCCGACGCACCGCTTAAGCCCATGCAGGTCGAGCGCCGCGACCTTCGCCCGGAGGATGTGGCGATCAAGATCAGTCACTGCGGCATCTGCCACTCGGACGTCCATTTTGCCCATAACGACTGGGGCATGAGCTTTTACCCGATGGTTCCGGGTCACGAGATCGTCGGGACCGTGACAGGCGTCGGCTCGAGCGTTTCCAAATATGGGGTCGGCGACCGAGTTGCGGTCGGCTGCCTGGTCGACAGCGATCTGACGTGCAGCCAGTGCGTAGCGGGCCAGGAACAGTTCTGCGCGGAGGGGCCAACCTTCACCTACAGCGGCAAGGACCGGCAGACGGGCGAGCTCACCCAGGGTGGGTACAGCGACCACGTGGTGGTTCGCGAGGAGTTCGTACTGAAGTTGCCCGAAGGCCTCGACCCCGCGCAAGCCGCGCCTTTGCTGTGCGCCGGCATTACGACCTATTCGCCGCTGAAGCGGTTCGGGGTCGGCCCGGGGCAGGAAGTTGCGGTAGCGGGCCTGGGCGGCCTCGGCCACATGGGCGTCAAGCTGGCGCGAGCGATGGGCGCGCGGGTGACGATGATCACCACCTCGCCGGAAAAAGGCGAGGACGCCCGCCAACTCGGTGCGGACGATGTGCTGCTCTCGACCGACGCGGATGCCATGACTGCGGCGGCGGGGCGCTTCGACTTCATCCTCAATACGATACCGGTCGGGCATGACGTGCAGCCCTACGTCGAGCTGCTCAAGCCCAATGCGACGATGGTCATCGTTGGCGCCATCGATGCGCTCGCCAATGTCCACGGCGGGCAGCTGGTGATGCGCAACCGCGCCATCGCCGGTTCCCTCATCGGCGGCTTGCCAGAGACGCAGGAAATGCTCGATTTCTGCGCCGAGCACGGCATCGTGGCGGATACCGAGGTGATCCGCATCGATCAGGTCAACGAGGCCTGGGAGCGGATGCAGAAGGGCGACGTGCGTTATCGTTTCGTAATCGACATGAGCAGCTTGACCGACACCGAATGAGCGATTTCTTTCACCCCATCCCCGGTGGCTTCCGGGCCACGATCGGCCCCGAACAGCTCGCCGAGCTGCACCGCAAGGCAGACATCGAGCCCGACGCCTTCTGGCTCGACCAGGCGCGGCGGCTCGACTGGGCGCGCTTCCCTGCGCAAGCCGGCGACTGGTCGTTCGACGAGGCGGATTTCGGCATCCGGTGGTACGGCGACGGGGAGCTCAACCTGTCGGTCAATTGCCTCGACCGGCATCTGGCAACGCGCGGCGACCGGACGGCGGTGATCTTCGAGGCCGACGAGCCGGGCGCGGGCCGCACCCTCACCTACCGCGAGCTGCACGCCGAGACTTGCCGGATGGCGAATCTCTTGAAGGAACGCGGCATTGGGCGCGGCGACCGCGTGATGATCTATATGCCGATGATCCCGGAAGCGGCGGCGGCGATGCTCGCCTGCGCGCGGATCGGCGCAATCCACTCGGTGGTGTTCGGCGGCTTCTCGCCCGACAGCCTCGCCGGCCGGATCGCCGACTGCGACGCCTGCGCGGTGATCACCGCCGACGAAGGGGTGCGCGGCGGCAAGACCATCCCGCTCAAGGCCAACGTCGACACGGCGCTCAACCGGCGCGACGTGGCGACGGTGATCGTCGTCACCCGCACCGGCGCCGACGTGCCGATGAGGCAAGGCCGCGACGTCTCCTACTCGGCGGTTCGCGACCGGCTCGCCACCGACTGCGAGCCGGAGACGATGAACGCCGAGGATCCGTTGTTCATCCTCTACACCTCGGGCTCGACCGGCCAGCCCAAGGGCGTCGTCCACACGACCGGCGGCTATGCGGTGTGGGCCGCGGCGACCTTCGACTGGATTTTCGGCGCGCAGGACGACGATATTTTCTGGTGCACCGCGGACGTCGGCTGGATCACCGGCCACAGCTACGTCGTCTACGGCCCGCTGATGAACGGCGCGACCAGCGTGATGTTCGACGGCGTTCCCAACTATCCCGACTTCGGCCGCTTCTGGGAGACGGTCGACCGATTGGGAGTGACCATCTTCTACACCGCGCCGACAGCGATCCGGGCGCTGATGCGCGAGGGCGACGATTGGGTGAAACGGCACTCGCGCAAGTCTTTGCGGCTGCTCGGCACCGTCGGCGAGCCGATCAACCCTGAGGCCTGGCAATGGTATTGGCGGGTGGTCGGCGACGAGCGCTGCCCGGTCACAGACACCTGGTGGCAGACCGAGACCGGCGGCATATTGATCGCGCCGTTTCCCGGGGCGACGCCGATGAAGCCGGGGTCGGCCACCCGGCCGCTGCCCGGAATCAAGCCGCTGCTGGTCGATGCCGAAGGCAAGGAGCTCGACGGCGCGGCGAGCGGCAATTTGTGCATATCGGCGAGCTGGCCCGGCCAGATGCGCACCGTATGGGGCGACCACGAGCGCTTCTTCGCGACCTATTTCACGACCTACCCGGGCCGTTATTTCACCGGCGACGGCTGCCGCCGCGACGAGGACGGCTATTACTGGATCACCGGCCGCGTCGACGACGTCATCAACGTTTCCGGCCACCGCATCGGCACTGCCGAGGTCGAGAGCGCGCTGGTCAGCCATGCCAAGGTCGCGGAAGCCGCGGTCGTCGGCTTCCCCCACGAGATCAAGGGGACGGCGATCTACGCGTTCGTCACCCTGAACGCGGGCGAGGAAGGCGACGACGCGCTGCGCAAGGAACTCGTGCTCGAAGTGCGCAACGACATTGGCGCCCTCGCCGCGCCCGAGAAGATCCAGTTCGCGCCGGCGCTGCCCAAGACCCGCTCGGGCAAGATCATGCGCCGCATCCTGCGCAAGATCGCCGAAGGCGAGACCAGCGGCTTCGGCGATACGTCGACGCTGGCCGATCCGAGCGTGATCGTTGCGCTGCTCGAAGGATCCCGTTCTCCTGCGAAGGCAGGAGCCTAGACGCGCGGAGCGCTCGAGCGGCTTCGCCGGACTGGGTCCCTGCCTTCGCAGGGAAACAGCTTGCGCTTGCCTCAACAATCCATGGCGCTAACCCTAGCCTCGGGTTTCAGGGGGGAGCGTCGAGTGGCGACTGACAGGCCGTGGTCGATGAAGCGGGTGGTGGTCGCGTCGTCGGCCGGCACCGCGTTCGAATGGTACGACTTCTTCATCTTCGGCGCGCTTGCGACGACCATTTCCAAGGTGTTCTTCGCCGGGCTCGAGCCGACCGCGGCCCTGATCGCCGCGCTCGGCCTGTTCGCCGCCGGCTTCGCCTTCCGGCCTTTGGGCGCAATCATCTTCGGAGTGATCGGCGACCGATTGGGCCGCAAGGGCGCGTTCCTCGCCACCGTGTCGATCATGGGCGCCGCGACCTTCGCCATCGGCCTTTTGCCAACCTACGAGACCGCCGGCATCCTGTCGCCGATCCTGCTCATTGTCCTGCGCATTCTCCAGGGCCTTGCGCTCGGCGGCGAATATGGCGGCGCCGCGATCTACGTCGCCGAGCATGCGCCCGACCACCGCCGCGGCGCGTCGACCGGCTGGATCCAGTCGTCGGCCGCATTCGGGCTGCTCGCCGCGCTGCTGGTGATCCTCGCGACCCGCACCGCGCTTGGCGAGGACGCGTTCCTCGACTGGGCGTGGCGGATCCCGTTCCTCGTCTCGCTGGTCCTGCTGGTCGTATCGGTGTGGCTGCGCTTCAAGCTCTCCGAGAGCCCCGCCTTCGCCAAGCTCAAGGAGGATGGCGAGGTATGCAAGACGCCGCTTCGCGAAGCCTTCGGGCAGCGGAAGAACCTCAAGCGCGTGCTGATCGCCTTCTTCGGGATCATGTGCGCACAAGGGGCCGTCTGGTACTGCACCTTCTTCTACATGCAGGTGTTCCTCGGCCGCTCGCTTGGCGTACCCGAGCCGACCGTCAATCTGCTGCTGATCGTCATGACCCTGGTCAGCGCGCCGCTCTATGTGTTCTTCGGCTGGCTGAGCGACCGGGTCGGGCGCAAGCCGGTGCTGGTCGGCGGAATGCTGCTGGCGCTGGTCCTGTACTTGCCCGGCTTCCACTGGATCGCCGCCGCCGCCAACCCGGCGCTGGTCGCGGCGCAGCGGGCGACACCGGTCGTCGTCGCCACCAGTCCCGCGACCTGCTCGGTGCAGTTCGATCCCGTCGGCACCGCCCGCTTCGCGACCGCCTGCGACATCGCCAAGAGCCTGCTCGTCACGCGCGGCATTTCTTACTCGACGGTGCCGTCGGCCGACGGCGCGACGACCGTCGCGGTCGGCGACCAGCGCTTGCCGGTCCCGAGCGGGGACGCTTTGTCCGACGCCGATCTCAAAGCGCTCAAGGGCCAGGTCGGTGCGCAGCTCGGCGCCGCGCTCGAGGCCGGTGGTTATCCCAAGGCGGCGGATCCCGACGCGCTCAACCTGCCCCTGATTCTGGCCGTGCTGCTCGGCTTCGTCGTCGCCGCCACCGCGCTTTACGGCCCGCAGGCGGCGGCGCTGGTCGAGATGTTCCCGACCCGGGTGCGCTACACGGCGATGTCGGTGCCCTATCATATCGGCACCGGCTGGGTCGGCGGCTTCTTGCCCGTGACCAGCTTCGCGCTGGTGGCGATTACCGGCGATATCTACGCGAGCCTGTGGTACCCGATCGTCTTCACCGCGCTGTCGGTGATCGTCGCTTTGCTGTTCCTCGAAGAAACTCGCGGCAAGCCGCTCGACGAGATATAACCGCGCGGCCTCAGCGGGCGCGGACCGGGATCAGCTTGAGTTTCTTCGCGGCGACCAAGGGAACGGCAACCGAGAGGAAAATCCCGGCGAGCGAGCAGAAGCCGATCCACAGCGCCATCATCGTCCCGCCGGCCAGATACATGCCGTAGAGCACGGGCGCAGCGAGAATGAAGCCGCGGACCTCGTTCGCGACCAGCAAGACGATGCCGGCCTTGAGCGCCAGCCCCGCAAGCGTTGAGATAAGTTCAGCCATCCCCCGCCTTGTCGCAGGCAAGGGTTAGAAAAAGGTTGAAGCGCCGGCGGCTTTAGGCTGTCCAGTGGATGTCGATCGGTTGCTCGGCCTCGGCGAGCACCCGGCCGATCGGCAAACTCGAACTGTGCCCGTCCTTGATCGCGCCCTCGAGCAGAGCGCGCTTTTCATCGCCGGCGATGGTGATCAGCAGCGTCCGCGCGGCCAGGATCGACGCGCGGGTCAGGGTCACCCGCGCCACCGGCGCGTCGTCGGGCATCGGGTCGGGCATTACCCCCACGGCGCGGCGGGCCTTGGGCGCATCGAGCGCATCCTGGAGGTCGGGCCCGGCAAAGATCGACGCGGTGTGACCGTCGCGGCCCATGCCCAGCCACACCAGGTCGGGCGGCCACGACAGGTCCTGCAGCCGCGCGTCTGCGGCGTTGCCGGCGAGGCGATAGTCGTCGATCGTCGTGGCGATCGGGAACACCCGCGCGCCGGCCGGAAGGAACGCCTGGGCGATCGGGCGGATGTTGCTCAGCTCGCTGTCCATCGGCGCCAGCCGGTCGTCGGTCGGGATGATCGTCACGCGTTTCCACGCCAGCTTGCGCTCGGCGATCTTCGGGTAGATCGGCTTCGGTGTCGTTCCGCCGGGAAGCGCAATCAGCGCCGAATCGCGGGCGTCCAATGCGCTTTCGACGATGAAGCCGACGTCGCCGGCGACCGCGTCGGCCATCTCCTCGACGCTGTCATATTCCCACCATTCGGCTTCGATCATGCTTGCTCTCAATCCCCCTGGCGGTAGCCGGCTTGTGAAACGACGGGCTCGCCGCGCCGGTTGAAGGCGGGGCGATAGACGAAGCGGCTGGTGACCAGAGCGCAGGTCATGTTGTCAACCTCTGCGTCACCGCTCGACTGATAGACCTTGCAGTCGGTCACCCGGCCGTTGGTCAGCACCGTGAAGGTGACAAGAACTCCCGCTCCGCGCGGGAATCGCCGGCGCAAGTGGAGCGGATAATCGCGCATGGAGAGGCTCGGGCTTAGCTTTTGTGCCCGGGTGGCGATGCCGCCACCGCCGCCCGAGCCCGCGCCCGAGCCGGTGCCGGTGCCGGTGCCGGTCCCGCCGGCGCCCGTCCCCGGCCCGCGCACGTCGGAGGCGCCCTGGGTCGGCGCGGCGCCTTGCCGCGGGGTTTCGGTGACCGCGATCGTGGGCGGCACCGGGATCTGGATCACGGGCTTCGGAGCGACCACCGGCGTTGCCTCGCTCTTGATGTTGGCGGGCGAGCCGCCTTCCTCCTCTTTTGGCCGCGGCCGCTCGGCCTGCTGCGGCGGTGGAGGCGGGGGCGGCGGCGGGACGATCTCGGTGATGTCGAACACCCGAAGCGCGTCTTGCGGGTCGGTGATATCGATCTGCCCTGACATCTGGAGGAGCGCGAAGGCGAGCCCGGCGTGAATCGCCAGCACCGCCGCCATCGCGCCGCTCTTGTCCTTCGAAGTGAGGTTGGTCCGATACATCGCCGCTGGTCAACGCCGCGGGGGAAGACGCGGTTGCGGCGATGGTCCCAAGATACGGAGAGGCGGCGGGAGATCAACTGCGTGGGCGGCGGGAAGTGGATTTAGGGCTGGGTGCGACCGCCGTATGCGTCGCTGGCCTGGAGTACACTTTTGGGACTCTCGATGGGCTCATGGTTGACTGTTCCCCGCCTGGCGATGAACATCCGCCATCGGTTGGGGGGATTTCTTGCACGCCATCTTCGGACGCGACGGCTTAAGGCATGCATTTGGCGGGCCGCTCATTCGTCCCGAGCGCTACGGATTCTTCGACCGGCTCCTGTTCGCCGTCTTTGTCCTGTTTCTGCCGCCGCTGCTTGCCAGCAAGCCGGGGCTGTTCGATGACGGCGACGTCAGCTGGCATGTCGCGGCCGGGCGCTGGATCCTCGCCAACGGCCGGGTCCCAGACACCGATCCCTTCTCATTCACCATGGCGGGGCAGCCCTGGGTCGCGCATGAATGGCTGGCGGAGATCGTCTACGCGGTGGCGTTCAATGCCGCCGGTTACGCCGGGCTGGCCGCGGTGGTGGCAGCCGCCCTCATGGTCCTGCACCTGACGGTCTTCCTTCACCTCCGTTCCCGCGTCGGGCCGATCGCAATGCTCGTCGCCTTCGCTGCGATGGACCTCATCCTCGCCAAGTTCCTGTTAGCGCGGCCGCACGTGTTGGTGTGGCCACTGCTGGCGATCTGGACGTCGCTGCTGCTGAGGGCGCGCGACCAGGGGCGAACCCCTCCAAACTGGCTTGCCTTGCAGATGCTGGTGTGGACCAATTTGCACGGCAGCTTCGCGCTCGGCTTCATCGTCGCGGGCGCCATTGCACTCGACGCACTGGTCTCGGCCAGGTGGAAGCGGCCAATATTCTTTGGTTGGCTGAACTTCGGCCTGCTGGCGCTGATCGCCGCGCTGTTCAACTTGAACGGCCTTCCCGGATTGCTTCACCCGCTCGCGATCATGGGCATGAACACCCTCCATCTCATCAATGAGTGGAACCCGGGCACCCCGTCCGAAAGTCCGCTGTTCTACCTCGTCTTCGTCCCCACGCTTGCCGCTATGTTCTTGAGGGGCGTGAAGCTTCGCGTCGGCGAAACGGCGCTTCTGCTGCTGATGCTGATGCTGGCCTTTATGCAGATCCGGCATCAAAGCTGGCTCGCGATCGTCGCGGTGATGGTGCTTACGCCATATCTGGCGGGAACGGCCCGAGGAAGCGCTCCGCCGGCATTTGCAACCCAGCGGGAACGGCGCACCTGGCTGGGCGGAGCGCTGGCGATCGCCATCGCCCTGTTTGTCGCCAGGCTGCTGCTCCCGCTCCAGCCAGAGGAGAGTGCTGGCACCCCCCGCGGCCTGATCGCCGCCATCCCGGCCGAGCTCAGGTCGCAGCCGGTGCTGAACGAATACAGTTTCGGCGGCCCGCTGATCCTCGCCGGGGTGCGGCCGTATATCGATGGCCGCGCCGACATGTACGGCGACGAATTTTTCCGCGACTATTCCAAAATCGTCAACGTCGGCGACTTCGCCCGCTTTGAACGAGCAGCCCGCAGATACGGCATCCGCTGGACCATGCTGCCTCACCACGTGCCGCTCGCAAAGGCTGTCGAAGCCTCTCCGGATTGGCGGCGCATCTATTCGGACAAGATCGGAATTATCCACGTCCGCCGGCCGGTTGCGGGCGCCGGCGGCGCGGTGACCCGCCCATCCTCGCCAGCAGCGCCAATCCCAGCAGGATGAAGACACCGGCAAGCGAAATAAGCGCGCCCACCCGCTCCGCACTCGTCATCACCAGCCGGCGCTCGCAATCGATGCCCCTGTAGTTGAGAAGCTTGAAACTCGGCTCCGGAAAGGTCGCCACCGGCCGCCCCTGACACCGCACCTCCCAGGCTGGAAAATAGAAGACACGATCGACCGTATATTCGCCGATCTGCCTTGGCCCTGAATGCAATCTGGAAAGCTCCAGCGCCCACTTGGATGGCCAGCTGTACGGCCGGTCGCCGGGCGGCAGATTTTCTGGGACATCGGGGTAAACGGCTGCAAGCTGCTGTGCGGGTATCGGAACGCCGACTGCCTTTCCGGAGAGGAACAGTGCAGTAGGACCAGCCATTGGAAGAACGGCTGCGACGACCAAAAGACGCGGCAGTGCAAGATGCGCGATCCCGGTGGCGATTGCGAATTCCGCGACGGGGAGCAACCTGAAGGGGAATTGGACCGTTTCCAGTAGGGGCAACGTCCAGAATCCCGGCACGATCGCAGCTGCCAGTATGCAGCACAGGCCGGCATACAGCCCCCACAGCCGTTGAGCGGTGAAAAGCAGCACGGCTATCGGCTGAAGCAACGTCAAGATGATAGCTGCTATTATCATTTTGACTCCGGGCGGGGGACCGGGTTGCTCCCAGTAGAAAAGGCTCCAAGATTGAGGGTTCAGGCCAACACTTTGCCAAAGCTTGGCCGTGTCTCGAAAGGAATCTAGTGCAATGGCCGGCAGCAGGTAAATCGCTGAGATCGCAAGGCCGAGCATAAGTGGGATCGCGATGCGAAGAAGCGCCAATGGATTAGCGCGGGAAATACACGCAGCAATAGGCGCAACGAGAAATACGCTGATCAGCAACGCCAGGGGCAGGTGGGTCAAAATCAGCGCGGCATATGCGAGTGCGGCAACGACGATCTGCCCGCGAGCGGCCCGACGCAACCCGATTGCCATAACCGGGATGAGTGCAATCGCTAGAAATTCCGCTAGCGCCCCCCGACCGTAAAAGTCGAGCACATGATAGGGAGCGGCCATAAACAGCATCGCGCCGAACAGAGGCGCTTTCGCGCTCTCTCTGAGCCAAGCGTACATCGCGAAACCGGATGCGGCGAAACCGATGAAGAAGACGGCAATGATGCTGGCATACGTCGAAAACCCCGACAAGCCGAAAACCGCCGTGGCGTAGAAGGTAAGCGGCGGATAATAATAGAAGACAGGGGAGCCGAGCCCGCCGTGCGACTGCGGCATCCATCGTGGGTAAAGATTCCCCCGCGCAAGCTCGTTTGTGAACTGGTCCGCCCAGACCCAGTCGATCCAGAAGGAGTCATGTGTCATTTGGGGGAATATTATCGCCGGCAAAGTGAGCAGCAGGGCAAGGCCCACAATTGCCGTCGCGGGATATCGCAAAAACTTCATCGCCCCCTCCGAGCGAACTAACTTACAAACCCATGCCATAAAGTCATCAACGTGTTTGGGGCCAGTGCCGCGGCTCGACCCGTAGCTCCGATTAGAGCCTCGCTGTCGGCGTGGAATAGTGGCAAACCATCTCTATGAACGGGGGAAATCCGGATCGAGTAGATCTCGTATTTTGGGCGCTGCTGGCGGCTGCAAATGCGGTTGCACTGATCATCCTGTGGCAAACCGGCTGGTGGCTCTACCGCCTCGACGGTTCACCGTGGGCACATGACTATATTGCCCAATGGGCATCCGGCTTTCGTGTCCTCTCCGGGAATGCGGCGCTTGTTTACGATTGGGCAGGTCATTCGGCCTACCAGGCGCGGCTTATCGGGGCGCCCAAGCCGGTCGAGCTCTACGTTTTCTATCCGCCCCACTTTCTGTTCACCACGCCGGCCTTCGCATGGTTGGGACACGTCCAGGCGTCGCTTGCTTTTCTGCTGGTTACGGCATCCGCATACGCTGCATCCTTGTACCTATGGGTAAGGAACTGGGAAAAGGCAGCTCTTGTCGCGGTCGCCGGGGGAGGGGCATTTTACTCCATCTGGTGGACACAAAATGGCTTTCTCACTGCTGCATTATTCACGGCCGGGCTCGCTTTTTTGAACCGTCGTCCTGTTGTTGCGGGGATATTTTTCGGTTTGCTTACAATCAAGCCCCAGTTGGGGCTGCTGATCCCTGTTGCCCTCCTCGTCAGCGGCAACTGGCGCGCGATCGTTTCGGCCACGGTGACCTTTCTGCTGCTCGCAATTGCAGCCGAGGCCTTCCTGGGTGAAGGAATTTGGGAGACATTCTTCACCTCGATCAGCGAAGCATCCGGTTTTCTCCAATCGGGTAATTTGTGGTTCAAGCAGCAGTCGCTCTTTGCGCTCCTGTTCCCAATCTATGGACCCGGCGTCGCATGGGTTTTTCACTCCATTTTGGCGCTCACGGTGGCCGCAATCGTCGCCTGGATGTGGTGCAATCGGGGATCACACTGGAACAAGTCCAGTGCGCTCATGTCGGCGTCACTACTCGTTACACCTTACCTTTATCCTTATGATGCAGTTCTCCTCACAGCCGCTGCGGTCATGCTTCTGTACGAGGGCCATGGTCCGACGCTCTCGCGATGGGAGCGTGTCCTGGTGTTCCTGTGCTGCCTTGCTCCAATGGCCACCCGATTTATCTATAGTGCGGCGGTTCCATTGGCTGCCCTAATATTGCTCTACATCGCCGTTCACCGGGCGAAGGTCGGGGAAAGAATTGGCCCTCGTGATGCAGCGACGAGCATCACATGACTTACACTGCTGGCTTCAGTTTAGACGGGCAATGATGGAACACTTCGAGCGCTGCGACTTTACCTTATCGAGAACTTTATAGAGGTGCCTGGCGCGACAGCGAGGCGGGCACGCCGAACATGAGGATGGATACAGAGTGAGTTTCGTCGCCGTACACCAGCGCATCGGCGGTCGGCTCAGCGCAAAAGCGGCCGCCCTGTTGGTGTCCATCGAAACCGGCCTCGACCGCATCATGATGGGCTGGCTACTCGTCGCCGGTCTCGCCAGTGCGGCGCGGATCGCCTTTTCGCCCCCCGGTGCGCCTGGCCTTGAGACCATTGCCCCTTACTTGCTGCTGATCCTCGCACCCTTCGCTTCGATGGTGCTGGCGCTGCGCTGGTTCGCGGACGGCGACAAGCAGCCTCAGCCGGCAACCCGGCTCGCGCAGCTCGGCCGATGGCGCACCATCGGCCGCGACGAGGCTACGCACCACGGCCTCTATGGCGCCGGCGGGGTGATGGTCTCGCTGTTGGTCGGCATGTTGCTCAATGTGCCGGTCCGGACCGCCGAATATCTTGCGTCCGTGCCGGCTATCAGCGGCACGGTGCCGTCCTGGCTTTCCACGCTTCATTTGCTGATGACGATCGACGTTGTCGTGTTCTCCAGTCTTTACACGATCGCCTTCGTTGCGGCGCTGCGGCACGTGCCCTTGTTCCCGCGGCTGCTGGTGGCGATCTGGGGGCTGGACCTGGCGATGCAGCTCGTCATCGCCGAATTGGTTGCCGGCGCTCCGAACCTGCCGCGCGACGTCGCCGGAGCGCTCCAAGCGCTCCTCGAAGGCAACATCGACAAGGTGCTGATCAGCGTCGCTTTGTGGCTACCCTATCTGCTGCTCTCGAAGCGGGTGAACCTGACGTACCGGAACCGCATCCCCACCTGACCGCATCCCTGCGGCGAATCGGGACCAAGGATCGGTAAAATGACTGAAATTTCGTTTCAGACCTGCATCGAAGCCGTATTCGTCCTGCGACTAATGTCCGAAATCGGGACAAAAGCACGCCTTCGGTTACCGCTCATTTAGGTTCGAGATATCGCACTTTCCTTATTTAACTCAGATACTTGAGTGACATTCGAGTCTTTACTTTTCGTTAATCGCCCTTGAATCAGCGTGGTTGACAAGAGGTTAACCTACGCGCAGCAATTGGGGCAGCTGAGCGGCTCGGGGGCAGTTCGGCATGCACCGATTTCAAGTACTTACGTGCTGATCGGACGCATGGCTGACGTTTCCTTTTCTCCGAAATTCGCGAGGCGAACGGTCGTGCCGAAAGGCGCGGCTTCTCTTGGGAAGGAACGTGAACATGAAAACTTTCATTAACATGCTTCGGGATGAGTCGGGCGCTTCGGCGGCCGAATATGCACTGATCCTGGCGATCGTCGGCACCGGCATTGCGCTGGCCGCGATCTTCCTGGGCTCGACGATCAGCAATTCGATGAATTCTGCGTCAGCCTGCATCAATGCTCCGGCCTCCAGCACCTGCTAAGTGTCCGGAAATCGGGGGTCGCTCTTCGTGAGCGGCCCCCACTATCTTCCTGATTCCAAAGATGGCATTATCCATCTGAGACCACCGGCGGGGGACGCCACGACATGAGACGGCAGACGCTTATCGCGCTCGGGATTGCATTGGTCCTTGGGTTTTTGGCCGTGTATCTGGCCAACGTCTATCTGACGCGCACCGAAGCGCGCGCCGATGCCGTCCAGAGTGGCATGACCAAAGTCGCCGTAGCCGCCATTCCGCTGGACTACGGGACCCAGCTTACGCCCGACAAGGTCAAGTTCGTCGATTATCCGGCAAGCAGCCTGCCGTCTGGAACCTTCAGTCAATGGAACCAGCTGGTTCCCGCGGGCAAGCAGCGCGTCGTGCTTCGGCCGATCACGATGAACGAGCCGATCCTCGCCTCGAAGCTGGCCGGCGAAGGCATGGGCGCGTCGATCGCCTATCTGCTCCCGGACGGCATGCGCGCCGCCGCGGTTCGGATCAACGACGTCTCGGGCGTCGCCGGCTTTGTCCAGCCGAGCGATACCGTCGACGTGCTCATTACTCGCAACGTCACCGGGGGCGGTGAAGCCCGCCAAGTGACTGACGTGCTGCTGCAGAACGTCCGCGTCATCGCCATCGATCAACAAGCCCAGGGCGCCGACGGCAAGCCGATCCTGGCGAAGACCGCGACTCTCGAAGTCAATCCGACCGATGCCCAGAAGCTCGCGCTCGCGCAGCAGGTGGGCTCGTTGAGCCTGGTGCTCAGGAAGCCCGGCCAGGAGCAGGACGCCGGCAGGCTCGAGACGGTCAGCATGAGCGACCTCAGATACAGCTATTACGGCGCGCGGCCGGTCAACGCCGCGGCGAGCACCAATTCCGTGCGCACGTCGGCTCCGCGCCGCATTGTCCGGCGTCCGGCCGCCACAACCCGGCCGGCATCTCCGCCGCGCCCGGCTACCAGCAACATCCAGGTCATCCGGGGAACGGAAGGCAGCAACTACGAGGTGGGGGGATATGGGTCGTGAACGCTTGCGAGGGGCTGCGCTCGCCGCCGCCGCGGTAATAGCCTTTGCAGCCGGCGTGCCTACGGCCGCCCAGGTCGGCACCGTCAGCCTGGCTGACGAGGTCCACGCTGGCGAGGTCGCGGTCCCGGTCAACAAGAGCCAGGTGATCCGTTCCGATCGGCCTTACGCGAAGGCCTTGATCGGCAATCCCGAGATCGCCGACATCCTGCCGCTGACCAACCAGTCGCTCTATGTGCTCGGCAAGACGACCGGCACCACCAGCCTGACGCTCTACGACCGCAACAACATGCTGATCGCGGTGGTCGATGTCGTTGTCGGCCCCGACGTGACGTCGCTCAAGCGGCAATTGTCGGAGCTGATGCCGACCGACGAGGTGGGCGCCAGGATCTCCAACGATTCGATCGTCCTTGAGGGCATAGTCGCCAACGCCCCGGCTGCCGACCGCGCGGTGCAGATCGCCGAGACATATGCGCCCGGCAAGGTCGTCAACCTGCTCGGGATCGGCTCGGCGCAGCAAGTCATGCTCGAAGTCCGCTTTTCAGAGGTCAAGCGCTCGGCCCTAAAGCAATTCGGCGCCGGCTGGTTCGTTGGCAGCGATGGCGGCAAGCTGCAGGGCGCAATCGGCGGCGGCGCCAGCATCACCCCGGATCCCGAAACGGGCCTCGGTGAAGTGGCCCTGGAGTCGATCACCGGCAGCTTCGGGATCTTTTCGCGGACGTTCCGCGCGTTTGGTGCCAATTTCAACGCGGTCCTCGACGCGCTCGAGCGCAAGGGCGCGATCACGACGCTTGCCGAACCGACGCTGATCGCTCTGTCGGGCGAAACTGCAAGCTTCCTCGCCGGCGGCGAGTTCCCGGTACCTGTGGTTCAGGGCGGCTCCGGGGGAACAGGGGGCAATGCCCAGTCGCTGACCGTCGAGTGGAAGCCATTCGGCGTCAGCCTGGCCTTCACCCCGACCGTGCTGGCCGACGGAGTGATCAACCTGGTCGTGGCCCCCGAGGTGAGCTCGATCGATCCGACGGCCTCGATCGTGATCAACAATCTGACGATCCCCGGCCTCCAGACGCGCCGCGCCAAGACCGTGGTCGAATTGCGCGACGGCGAAAGCTTTGCGCTTGCCGGCCTGCTCCGCCGGGATTTCCAGGACACCGTCCGCCAATTCCCGATCCTGGGCTCGATCCCGATCATCGGGACGTTGTTCCGGTCGACGGGCTTCCAGCGCGAAGAGACTGAGCTGGTCATTATCGTAACTCCCCGGCTAGTGCGGCCGGTGCGCGCCGGGGCGCTCAAAGCGCCAACGGATCGAGTTAAGCCCCCGAATGAAGCAGACCTGTTCCTGCTCGGCAGGACCGACACCGGCGTTCCACCCGCTCCTGAGATGACGCCGCCGCCAGTATTTCCCGCTCCGGCTCCGGTGTGGGTCGAACCGCCCGCTCCGGGCGGCATGGCCGGGCGCAAGCCGACAGGATTTGAAAAGGAGTACGGCCATGTCCTCTAAGCTGCTGCTGGCGCCACTGGCGCTTGGGCTGCTCGCCGGGTGCAACACAGTGAACCCGCAGACCGGTTCGGTGGATCCAGCTTTTGGCGAAGCCGTTAAGTACGACATGGCCATCCAGATAATCGACCCCGATCCCGTCTATCACGAAGACGGCGCGCAGCCGGGCGAAAACGGCGCCAGGGGCGCCGAAGCGGTCAAGCGCTATCGTACCGGCCAGGTGAAGGAGGTCGAGCAGATCCAGACCACCACCACGTCAGGGGGCGGCGGCCCGCAGTGAGGATGCGATGCTGAAGTGTGCCTCACGGCTCCTTTCCGATTGCGGCGGCGCAGTTGCACCCACGGTCGCGCTATCGCTCATTGGACTCATTGCGGCCGGCGGAATCGCATTCGACTACGCTCGCCTGGCGACGATGGACACCGAGCTGCAGAGCGCGGCGGACCAGGCCGCGCTTGCCGCCGCCACCCAGCTGGATGGAGAGACGGACGCCTGTACTCGCGCCGCCGCGGCTGCCGCCGGCCTGCTGACCAACAACACATTATTCGCGAACGAACCGACTTCGACGTCCGTAGCCGTAACCGTTCCCGCGTCCAGTGGCGATGAATGCGCAGGCAACGGGTTCATCGAGTTCTATCAAAGCTATGATCAGGCGGCCGACACCTTCGGACCACTTGCTACCGCTGGCACGAACGCCAGAGTTGTTTTGGTCAGGGTCGCGCCGCGCGAGGCATTCTACGCGCTCACTCCGGTAGTGGCCGCGGTCAGCTCCGGCGACGTCCAAGCCGAGGCAATCGCGAGCCTCGGCTCAGCGATCTGCAAGACGCCGCCGGTGATGATGTGCAACCCGGCGGAGCCGGAATCCAATACCGACCCGAATTTCGCCTTCAATCCCAACGAGGGTGAGGGCCTCAGGCTGGTCATCGGCTCACCGGACGCACCTGGAAATTTCGGCTTCCTGCGGACGGAAGAATCCGGCGCAAAGGGCGTCGCCAAGATGCTGGGGTACGACAATCCGCCCAGCGGCTGCATCGCCGTGTCCGGAGTCGATACAGAGCCCGGCAACATGATCTCCGTGAGAGCGGCCTTTAATACTCGGTTCGACATATCCGAGAACGGGGAGACGACCTGTCCCGACGGCGGGGTCTGCTCGCCTTCCGAGAACAGCCGCAAGGATCTCGTGCGGGCCAGCGGAGACGGGTGCGCCCTCGGAAATAGCGATTGGCGAGAGGCGGACAATCCGTACCGCGCGCCCGACGCAACAACGCCACTGGACGGAACTTCCGATCCGGACATCATGGGTTACCCGCGCGACATGTGTCACGCATGGAGCCTTCTGGGTTCGTGTAGTGGCGGCATAATCGGCGATGGCGTGTGGGACATCGATGCCTATTTTCGAGTGAATTACACCTGGACCCCTTCGCAGTGGTTCGAGAACACGAAAACTAACACCATTCCGCTGGCCGCAACTCCTGCCGAGGTCACGCGCTACGATGTATATTTGTGGGAGATGGCCAATCCTGGGCAAGTGCCCGTGCCGCAGCCCATCGGCGCTACCGGCGTGAACGGCTACGCCCGCCCGGTTTGCCGCGCACCTGGAATCATTCCAAATCCCCCGACGACGCCGGACCGGCGGCGAATCTCCGTCGCCGTGGTGAACTGCCACGCCCAGGACCTGAAAGGCGCCGCGACAAACGTCATCGTCGTCGACTGGCTCGATGTTTTCCTGGTCGAGCCAGCGCTCGCCCGCGGGAATGGCCCGTCGCAGCGCAGCACGAATGGCGATATCTATGTCGAGGTCATCGAAAAGGCCGGATCATCCGGAACGGCCACGAACCAGATAACACGGCGAGATGTGCCGTATTTGATTCGATGAAGCGCGCGCGGTTATCCCTGCGCCGCGAATGCGGAGGTACCGCCGCGGCCGAGATGGCGCTGGTGTTGCCGCTGCTGCTCACCATCATGTTCGGCTCACTCGAACTCGGCAACTACTTTATGAACGAGCATACTCTCGTGAAGGCGGTGCGCGACGGCGCCCGCTTCGCCGCGAGGCAGAGCTTCGCTAATTATCCCGACTGCAGCACGGTTAGTACGACCGCGCGGGACAGCACGCGAAACGTCGTTATGAACGGCGCCTTGGCAGGCGGCTCGATCATCACTCCGAATATTGAGTCCGGCGACATCGACGTCACGACAAGCTGCGCGGCAGACGCAGGTGGAGAAACGATGTCGGGGATCTACGCGGGCCGAGCAAATGGAGCACAGATCGTTACAGTCAGCGCGACCGTGGCCTATCGTCCGGTAGTATCGGCATTTGGATTTACTGGCATCGGCCTCAATTTGAATGCTGCCTCCCAGGCGGCGGTCACGGGGATTTGATTGTGCGCCGCCTTATCCGTGATCGTGGCGGAGCTTCCGCGGCCGAATTCGCGCTGGTGTTGCCGCTTCTGATTTTGCTGCTGTTCGGCATTATCGACGGCGGCCGCTATATGTGGGCCATCAACCGCGCGGAAAAGGCCGCTCAGATGGGCGTGCGGATGGCCGTCGTTACCGATTTTGCGGCTTCATCGATCGACTCGAATTACGTAGGCGCCTGCTCCCCCGCACTTACCGGCGGCGATCCAATTCCCGCGGGTTGCTTTACTTCGATCACCTGCAGCAGGTCGGGAACGACCGTATCGTGTCCGGGCGGCGGAACGGCTGACCCGGCTGCATTCAACACGGTGTACAACCGTATTCGGTTGTTTATGCCAGAGATTCAGCCCAACAATGTTCAGATCATCTACTCTGACTCGGGCCTCGGCTACGCCGGCAACCCCAACGGTCCCGATTTGGCACCATTGGTGACAGTGCGATTGTTTGGGATGACATTTAGGCCGATTGTATTCCTTGCCCTCTGGAATGTCGCGCTCCCAGAAGTCCGGTCGTCGCTGACATTCGAAGACGGCCAGGGTTCGGCGTCGAACTGAGGATTCGAAAAGAGCTATGTCTGTGATCAACACTAACGAGACCGCCAGAAGCTGGCGAGCGCACAAGCGGGAGGCGACCGTTCATCTGTTCTTGAACGGCGCTGAAGGCGATGCGGCCGAGCTTGTAAACGCCCGCGTCGCAGGCTTCCCGGTCAGCCTCAATCTCGTCCCGCTAACCGACGCTATCGATCCCGAGGAGCTTGCCGGTGCCGCTGCGGCGGTCGTCCAGGTGGACCCGGGTCACCCGGCATCGGTGCAGCGTTTCGAAACGCTTGCCGCGGCAACCAAGACGCCGCTTGTGGCGGCCGCTTATGATCCTCCGCTGGCGCTCGTTCGAGCGCTGGTCAGGGCCGGCGCCCACGACGTCGTGCCATTGCCGCTCGACATCGCCGATCTCGAAACCTCGCTGCTGCCCATCCAGGAGCAGATCAAGCGGCAGAACCGGGCTGCCGACGCCGCCAACGGCAAAGTCGTCAGCATCATCAAGAGCGTTGGCGGAATCGGTGCAACTGCGCTGTTGACGCAAATCGGCATCCGTGCGGCTGAGAACGAGGCCGCACATGGGCGCCAGGTCTGCCTGCTCGACCTCGACCTCCAGTTCGGCAACGCGGCGTTTCAACTGGGTCTTCATCCACCGCTGACCTTTGCTGATCTGTTTGCGGCCGGTGGCCGGCTCGATGGTGAGTTGCTGCGCGCAACCACGACCAAGCACGCCAGCGGCCTTAAAGTGGTCGCGGCGCCGCCGCAGATGATGCCGCTCGACGCGGTTACCAGCGAACAATTGATCGAGATCATCGAGATCGCCAAGCGCGAATATGGAACCGTTCTGCTCGACCTGCCGGCCAATTGGACCAACTGGTCCCTGTCGTTGCTCGCCCAGTCCGACCTTGTCCTGCTGGTGACCGAGCTGAGCGTCACCGGCCTCCATCGCGCGCGCCGCCAGCTGGATCTCATTCGCGAGCAGGATTTGACCTCGCTGGATCTGAGGATCGTGGCCAACCGCTTTGAAAAGGGCCTGCTGAAAGTGATCCGGTCGGCGGACGTGCAAAAGGCGCTGGGGCGCGATGTTGCCTACACCGTCGCCAACGAGCCCGGGGTCATGCGCGTTGCCACCGAGCGCGGGGTTCCGATCGCGGAGATCAAGCGGAAAAGCTCCGTGGGCAAGGATATCGACATGCTCGATGCCGGAATTGCCGGCGCATTGGGATGGGAGCGTTGACGATGTGGCAAGTCCGCAAGCCGGCCCGTGGCGGAGCTGCCGCTGTTGAAAGCCCAAAGGCGACCGACGAGCAGAGAATCGTCAGTCTCGGCGACGCAGGTGCGTTCTCGAGCCGCGACGCCCACACTGACCTCAAAGTGGAGCTTCACCAGCGGCTGCTCGACCTGATCAACCTTTCAGCCCTCGACAAGATGTCCCGCCAGCAGATCGAGGCGGAAGTCGGCGACATTGTTTATGAAGAGCTCGCCAAGCAGAATCAGGCGCTCAACAACAATGAGCGTAAGGCACTTGTAAGCGACGTTCTCGACGAATTGCTTGGGCTCGGTCCGATCGAGCCACTGCTCAAAGACCCGACCATCACCGATATCCTGATCAACGGCCATTCGCAGGTTTTCGTCGAGCGCTACGGAATCCTCGAACGCACTGCTGTCCGCTTCAAGGACGAAAGGCATTTGCTGCGGATCGTCCAGAAGATCGTCTCTGCGGTCGGTCGCCGGATCGATGAATCCTCGCCGATGGTCGACGCCCGCCTGGCCGACGGCAGCCGCGTCAATGCGATCGTCCACCCGCTCGCAATTGACGGAGCTTCGATGTCGATCCGCAAGTTCGCGCGCGTGCCGATCAGCATGGAGCGCTTGATCGAGATCGGAAGCGTGCCGGCGCCGGTCTCGGAGGTTCTGCAGGCCGTCGTGAAAGCCCGGCGGAATGTGCTCATCTCGGGCGGCACCGGTTCCGGTAAGACGACGATGTTGAACGCGATGTCGGCGTTCGTCGACGGGCGCGAGCGCATCGTCACTATCGAGGACTCAGCGGAGCTGCAGCTACAGCAGGAGCACGTCGTGCGTCTGGAGACGCGCCCGCCGAACATCGAAGGCAAGGGCGAGATCACCCAACGTGAATTGGTCAAAAACGCGCTGCGCATGCGGCCGGACCGGATCATCGTCGGCGAGGTTCGCGCCGGCGAAGCGTTCGACATGCTGCAGGCGATGAACACCGGTCACGACGGCTCGATGACCACGGTCCACGCCAACACGGCGCGAGATTCGCTTTCTCGTGTCGAACAGATGATCGGCATGAGCGGAATCGATATCCCGGCACGATCCGCGCGCGGCCAAATTGCGTCGGCGATCCACGTCGTTATCCAGATCGGTCGTCTAGCGGACGGCCGCCGCAAATTGCTCAGCCTCTCGGAGCTCACCGGCATGGAAGGCGACGTCGTTACGATGCAGGAGATCTTCCGTTTCCGGCAGACGGGACTTTCTCCGGAAGGCCAAGTGCTCGGGAAATTTGAGGCCACGGGCATCCGTCCGAAATTTATCGAACAAGTGATGGCTCACGGCGTGAGCCTTTCGGCCGACCTGTTCCGGCCGGACGCGAGACTCGACGGATGAACGACGCCTGGATCAGGGCACTCATCCTCGCCTGCATTTTCGGCGCCGTTTTGCTTGCCGTGGAATCGCTGGTCAGCCTGATGGCGAACAGCCGTGGACAGAGCAAAGCGATCAACCTTCGGCTGAGGATGATCGCCCAAGGGCGCGGCCGCGAAGAGACCATGGGCCTGCTTCGCCGCCGCGCGAGCGCGCTACCGACGGACCTTCCAGCAATGTTGCGCAAGATCGGTGAACGTTTCGAACGCATGTTGATTGCGGCCCAGGTGACGATCCCGACCGGGCGCCTGATGCTCGCGATCCTGCTCGCGCCAATCGCCATCTTCTTCTTCATCCTCCTGCTAATGGCTGTGCTCGGCGCGCCCTTGGCGCTCGGTCGATTGATTCTGATCGCGACCTTCGCCGGCGTCGTCGGAGCGTTGCTGCCGCTCATGTTCTTGCAATTTAAGGCGAACCGTACGCGCAAAAAGATGCAGGGGCAGTTTCCCGTGGCTCTGGACGTGTTCGTCCGTGGCTTGAGGGCCGGCCATCCGATCGCCGCCGCGCTGGACCTGTTGACGGTCGAAATGCCCGATCCGATCGGCAGCCAATTCGGTGTGGTGGTCGACGAAGTGACTTATGGCGCCGAATTGCGCGATGCGCTTCAAGCCATGGCCGAGCGCTGGGATCTCGATGACATGCACATGTTCGTCGTGTCCTTGTCGGTGCAGAGCGAGACGGGCGGCAACCTTGCTGAAATTCTCGAGAATTTGTCGACCGTTATTCGCGAGCGTCAGTCGATGATGCTCAAGGTTCGGGCGCTTTCGAGCGAAGGCCGAATGACGGCGATCATGCTCACGGCGCTTCCAGTCTTCGCATTTACCATGCTCTTCATATCCAGTCCGGGATTTTATCTCGATGTGGCCGATGATCCGGCCTTCCTGCCGGGGTTCCTTGGTCTCATTCTCATGTATGTGATTGGATTCATCACCATCCGCAAAATGGTCGATTTGAAAGTATAGACGGTGGAACAGCTGATCACCGATTATCCGTTGCTCAGGCTGGCCCTGCTGCTCGGCCTGTTCGCGCTCGTCGCAGCTGGAGTCTATTTCGTCGCATCCGCAATCGCCGCGCGGCAAGTTTCGCGTCGCCGCCTGGCCGAGGACGGCGGCGGCTACAGCGGACATTCGGTCGCAGAATCACTCCGCTCGAAGCAGGCGGAAAGCACCTGGCTCAAGCTGGTCAACAGTATCGAGAAGGCGGGGTTGTCGCTGGTCGATACCAAGGACGAGACAGTGCGGCAGAAACTCGTCGCTGCCGGCTTCTCGGCTCCCTACGCGCCGCGGATGTACACGCTGATCCGACTGATCTCCGTGATCGCTTTGCCACTGATTCTGCTCGGTTTTTACTGGTTTATGGGTTCCAGCCCGAGCACGATGACTCTGTACGTGACTGTGACGATCGCGGCCTTGCTCGGCCTGTACTTGCCTGCCATCTTCCTTGCCGCGCGCGCGGACCGGCGCCAGCGCGATATCATCAATGGTTTTCCCGACGCGCTGGACCTGATGCTTGTCTGTGTTGAGGCCGGTCTAGGCTTGGATTCTGCCTTTGCACGTGTCGGCATGGAAATGACCAAATCACACCCTCGACTGGCGGAACAGTTTGGGGCCGTCGTTCTCGAGCTCCGCGCCGGCCGTAGTCATGAGGACGCGCTGCGGCGGATGGCGGATCGCGCCGGTGCCGACGAGATCCGAGCCTTCGCAACGCTTCTGATTCAGTCGACCAAGCTGGGTTCGTCGATTGCCACGACGCTTCGAGTTTATGCTTCCGAAATGCGCGAGCGGCGGCGGATGCGGGCTGAGGAGAAGGCCCATCGACTGCCGGTGCTGCTGTCGATACCGCTGGTCGGCTGCATGCTCCCGGTGATGATCGGAGTGCTGATGCTGCCTGCGGCGATACGCGTCGTTAGGTCATTAATTCCTGCTATGTCTGGAGGCTAGAATGCGACGGGGGGGTAAAATCGTTGGCACCGTGGCGATACTCTCGGTGGCCGCTTGCGGCGGCGAGCAGGGCAAGTTGGAGATTCGGTCAACGGCTACGCCGCTGGCGGCAGGCCAGCGGCCGGTGCCGTTCCGGATCGCCGAGGCCCGCGGGCAATTTGCACTGGGCAATGTCGCGCTCGCCCTCGAGGGCTTTCGCATTGCGCTTCGCGAGGACCCGAACAGCATCGACGCAATGACCGGAGTTGCCGCTTGCTACGATCGCATGGCGCGCTTCGACCTGTCGCGGCGCCATTACGAGGCCGCTCTGGCCATCGCTCCCGCCGATCCACAACTCCTGACCGCCTTTGCGTCTTCGCTCGACCTGCAGGGCCGCTCCGCCGAAGCCGCGTCGGTCCGCAACGAGATCGTCCAACGCATGGCTCGCGCGGCTGAAAACGGACCGCCTAAAGCAATGGCCGCCGCCTCGGTGTCTCCAATGCGCGCGCCCGGGCAAGGGCGGCAAACCGCAATCGCCAAGCCCGTCGTGCCGGTCGAACGCGCTTCCGCTCTTCCTGCTGCCGCGCCTGCCGATAAACCCATCCAGTCCGCGGCCACTCTGACTACCGCCGTGATCAATCCGGCACCCAAAGCAGCAACGCCGCCGATCGGCCGCTCAGTGACAATCGCCTTGCCGCCGCCGCTGCTGCCGGTGTTGGTCGAACCGCCGGCCAAGCCAGCCGCGAAAAGCGCGGTCCGGGTCGCCGCGGCGCCGCAATCGCCAGCAGTAGTCGCGCTGCCGGCAACGCCGGTCGCGGAGAAGCCGGTCACGCTCGCGCTGCGGCCCGCACCGCCAGCGACAATTGCCCCTGCCCTGCCGAATGTCGCGACCGAGGTGGCCGTCCCCATTCTGCCTGCGCGCCCAGCCGTGGACACGCCGCCGGCGAGGACATCGGCCGACGAGGCAGTGAAAATTGTCCGCGCCGATCCAGACGCCGCGAAGGAAGCCCTGACGGTACAATCCGGCCCGCGGCTCGAGCGGACGTCATTGCGCGAAGTCGCACTGATCACGGCCGCGGAGCCGAAATGGCGCGCTCTGACCGTGCGACGCACCCAGCGCAGCGCGACGGTGCGCTTCGTGCCGCTGCGTCAGGCTAGCTTGAGCCTCTCCGGGATTCGGATCCTGAATGCGGCTCGGGTCAATCGGCTGGCCGCCCGCACCCGCTCTGTTCTGGTGGGACGAGGTTGGAGCCCGATGAACATCGGCGATGCGGCGACCGTTCGAGCGCGGAGCGTAATTTTCTATCCGCCCAATAGGCGGCGCACCGCCGTTCGGCTTTCGGCCCAGTTCGGCTTCGTCATCGCACAGCGGCCGGGCACTCGCCAGATCACCGTGCTGCTTGGCCAAGACGCCGCGCGCGTTCCCGCCTTGCGGGCGCGGGCATGATCCAGGCACTGCTGTTCGCAGCAGCGCTTGCCTCCACATCCCCGCCTGCCGATCCGTTGAGCGAGGCGGCGCACGCAATCTCCGCCGGGCGGCTCGAACAGGCCCGGATCATGATCAGTGCCGCAGTCAAGTCGGGCGCCAAGGGCGACGCTGTCGACCGGCTGCTTGCCGACCTGGCATTCGAATCGGGGGACCATTCGACCGCTTTGGTGCGCTACAAGGCGCTGCTCGCCACCAATAGCGGGGACCTGGCCCTGGCCGAGCGGGCGGGCATTGCAGCGGTCCGGACCGGCGACATGGCGCGCGCCGCCATCCTTCTCGACCGGGCGACGATGTCGCCTGCAGCGTCATGGCGTGCGTGGAATGCACGCGGCGTGGCCGCGGATCATCTCGGGAATTGGGACGTCGCGGAACTCGCATATTCGAAGGCCATGACCCTCGCACCGGACCGAGCCGAGGTCGCCAACAATCTAGGCTGGTCGCTGCTCATCCGCGGCCACTGGGCCGAGTCCGTCGAGCAACTGGAGCGCGCTGCGGCGCTCGATCCAAAGTCGCGCCGCATCGCCGACAATCTCGATTTGGCGCGTGTCGCTGTCAGCGAGGATCTCCCGCGACGCCGTGCCGGTGAGAGCGACGACGACTGGGCCGCGCGACTGAATGATGCCGGGGTGATGGCCAGGCTCCGCGGCGAGCAAAAGCGGGCAATCGCTGCGTTCGCGCAGGCGATCGAGGCGCGCAGCCTGTGGTTCGAGCGAGCGGCAAACAATCTGGCGATAGTACAGGCCGCTCAATGAAGCTCGCCGCCGAGGCTCCGCTCTGGCTGGCGTTGATCTTCGCGCTGCTGCTCGTTGCCGGCGCCGCCGAAGACGCCGCGCGGCTGCGAATCTCAAACCTCA
This sequence comes from Sphingomicrobium sp., assembly GCA_035512655.1. Classification (GTDB taxonomy): domain Bacteria; phylum Pseudomonadota; class Alphaproteobacteria; order Sphingomonadales; family Sphingomonadaceae; genus Sphingomicrobium. Next base: position 32,536 of record DATKDM010000024.1, read on the forward strand.
CCTGCGGACTCATCTTGATCGGCGCGATTGTCGCGATGGCCGTCGTCGGGCCGGAGCTTCGGGTGTGGCAGAATTTCGCTGTGCTCGGCTTCCTGCTCGCGGCCGGTACCCCGCTGTTCGCGGCCGGCAAAATGGGCGGCGGCGACGTCAAGCTGTTTGCCGCCAGCGGCTTGTGGTTCGATATCCAAGGGGGTGTGTTGCTGTTAATGTCGGTGTTGATTTCGGGCGGTGTGCTGGCGCTGGTGATCCTCGGCCTTCGAATGATCGGCTGGAGCGAGAGCATTTTGGCTCGGGTCCAGGTGCTCAGGGCAAGAGCCGGCATCCCTTACGGCGTGGCGATTGCTGCCGGGGCGGTCATCGCCACCGCGACGCTCCGAAACGGGTAGGCAGGGCTAGGTTCAATGGTTGAACACATCAATCCCGGCCTACCGCACCCCGGTCACCCGTCGAGCGATCAACGCGTCGAGCTCTCGCTGATCGTCCCGGTGAAGAATGAAGAAGCCGCGATTCCCCACTTTCTCGAGCGCGTTTTGCGCTGCCTTGGCGATCTGGATGATCCTGCCGCGCAAGCGTTCGAGATTTTGTTCATCGATGACGGAAGCTCAGATACTACATTGGAGAAAATTCGGGCCGCTCATCGCCGGGACGCTCGAATACGCGGCATATCGCTATCGCGAAATTTCGGGAAGGAAGCGGCCCTTTCTGCCGGACTCGATGACGCGCGCGGGCGTTCGGTAGTGCCATTGGATGTCGACCTGCAGGACCCCCCGGAACTCCTCGGGGAAATGTTGGCCAAGTGGCGAGAAGGCTTTGATGTCGTCTATGGCGTGCGCGACGATCGCAAGTCCGACAGCTTCCCAAAGCGCTTCAGCGCCGGCCTTTTTTATCGCGCGCACAATTGGTTGAGCAAAGACAAGATCCCCGAACACGCCGGCGACTTCCGATTGCTCGACAGGCGCGTGGTAGATGTCATTCGGCAGCTCCCCGAACGTAACCGGTTTATGAAGGGATTGTTTGCCTGGGCGGGATTTCGTCAGGCGGCCATTGCCTATCGCCGCGAAACCCGCACTGCGGGGCAGACGAAATTCAACTATTGGAAATTGTGGACCCTCGCCATCGATGGGGTCACCTCGACATCGACGGTCCCGCTTCGCATCTGGAGCTACATCGGAGGCCTGATCGCCCTGGGCGCAATAGCCTATGCCATCTTCATCATCGTGCTGACCGTCGTGTCGGGAGTTGACGTGCCCGGCTATGCGTCGCTGATGGTCGCGATACTCTTCCTTGGCGGACTGCAATTGCTGTCACTCGGCGTACTTGGCGAATATGTCGGCAGACTCATGGCGGAAGCAAAGAGCCGGCCGCTCTACGTCGTTCGTGAGCGAATAGGCGGGGAAGACTGATCGAACGCGCGGTATTCGATCGCATGGCCGATGACGCCGCCCATCATTGGTGGTTCGTTGCCCGTCGCCGCATATTGGCCTCGCTGATCAAGAACTTCATTCGCCCGCCGAACAACGCGCGGATCCTGGAGATCGGCTGCGGAACGGGTCACAACCTCGCCATGTTGTCTCGCTTCGGGCACGTCGAGGCTACCGAGCTTGACGATCACGCGCGCGAGATTGCGTCGGCGAAGTCTGGCGTACAGGTTATCGAGGCGGCCTTGCCCGACCTGTCGATGGTAGCCGACGGCCGTTACGATTTGATCGCTTTGCTCGATGTTCTCGAACATGTCCGCGACGACCTCGGTTCGTTGATTGCTATTCGCGACTGCTTGAAGATCGACGGGGCCTTGTTGGTCACCGTGCCCGCCAATCCGTGGATGTGGAGCGCGCACGACAAGAGCCATCACCATTACCGCCGGTACCGAAAGCGCGAGATCGAAACCCTGGCGCGGAAAGCGGGTCTAAGAGTCGACCTCCTGTCGCCCTTCAACACGCTTCTTTTCCCCCTGATTGCAACGGCGCGGCTCTTCGCGAAAGTGACCAAGCGGGACCTTACCGACGACGCTATGCCAGCGCCCACGATCAACCGGCTGCTCACCCGCCTGTTCGGCCTGGAAGCGCACCTGATCGGTCGAATTCCAATGCCCTTTGGAGTCTCGTTGGTAGCCGTGCTGCGCCGAGTGCAAGCGTGACTTCACGGCCACTGCAAAGCGAAGATTAGTTGCCTGGAGGATTGGGAACAGGCTGACAATGCTTGAGGTCGAGAGGGTCGCCCGGAACGTAGCCGGGCGGATCGACGTCACCGAGTTCGCGCCGAAGTTCAGCGAGCCGCGCCCGCAGCTTGGCTTCCTGGGCTGCGTATTTCGGCAGGCCGGTCAGGTTGCGCTTCTCATGCGGATCGGACGCAAGGTCATATAGCTCCCAGGCCTGGGGATAATCCCAATGGATGAGCTTCCACCGCTCGGTCCGGACTCCCCGATGTTTGCGCACGCAATGGGCGGCGGGGAACTCGAAATATTGGTAGAGGAAGTCTTTGCGCCAGTTGGATGGGCGCCTCCCTTGCGCAATCGAAAGCCAGCTTCGGCCCTGCATCGCCGGCGCCGCGACCGCGCTACCCGCGTCGAGGAAGGTCGGAGCAACATCGACGTTCAAAAGCATGTGCTCGCGATTTACCTGGCCAGCCTGGATTGACGCTGGATGGCGCACGAGCATGGGCACACGGATCGATGGCTCGTACATCAGCCGCTTGTCGAACAGCCCAATCTCGCCGAGGAAAAAACCGTTGTCGCTGGTGTAGACAATGAGCGTGTTTTCGCTGAGACCCTGGCGATCAAGATAGTCGAGCAGCCGCCCGACATTTTCGTCGACGCCGAGTAGCACTCGATAATAGTCCTTGATGAAATGCTGAAAGTTGAGCCGTGCACGCTCCTTTTCCGGCATTTCTGCACGAACGCCGCGATCCCGGTAATCTAGCATGTCGGCAAGCCGCATCTCGGACAGTCGCAGCCCGACAGGCTTCGAGGCCAGAGTCTCATAAAGGTCGGCCGGCGGCGGAATCTCCGTGTCTGCAAACGCCTTGGCGAAGCGCGGAGCAGGTTCCCAGCCGCGGTGCGGAGCCTTGAACTGGAACAGCAAAGCGAAGGGCCGGTCGCTCGGGCGGCCGCCGAGGAAGCCAAGCGCCTGTTCGCCGATGACGTCGTCGGTGTGACCGTTGCCGCGACTCTCGCGGCCTTGAACGGTGATCGGCGGATCGAAATACACGCCCTGGCCAGGAAGGACCGCGGAGTAGTCGTAACCCATGGGCGGTGTGTTGACGTGCCACTTGCCGACCACGCCCGTGTAGTAGCCTGCGGATCGTAGGAGGTTGGGCCAAGTCACCGCATTGTTGAGTCGCGGCTCGTCCATGAAGCCGGACTCTTCGCCGTTCGTTATTTGCCCGTGTGCGTGAGAATAGAGTCCGGTGAGGTAGGTTGCGCGGCTCGGCAAACAAAGCGAGTTGGTGACGAAAGCCTCGGTGAAGCGCACCCCATCGGCGCCGATCCGGTCGAGGTTTGGAGTCTTGAGAATGGCGTTCCCGTACGAACTCAGCGCCGACTGCGCATGGTCGTCGGTCATGATGAAGATCATGTTCGGGCGAAGCCGAAGCGGCTGCTTGGGAGTCACGCAAGAGGGTAAGGAAAGAGCGGCTGCGGCGCTTCCGAGACCCTGAAGCAGTGACCTGCGACCAATGCCTGGGCTGACGTGGGTCATAGCCTCGCGTGGCAAACCCGAACAACGAAATCAAGTTGCGGACAGGCAAGGAGCCACCTGCCCCATTTGTCGGTATGTCTGCTTTCGACCCATTGCGACTTTCAAAGCCCGTGATAGGTCTGGCGCAGGAGACAGGCGATGGCCGATGTGGAGTTGCGAAGCGTAAGCAAAGCGTTCGGCTCGACCACCGTGCTTCGCGACATCGATTTGACGGTCCACGATGGCGAGTTCCTTGTTCTGGTCGGGCCGTCGGGCTGTGGCAAATCGACGCTTCTGCGAAGCATCGCCGGCCTCGACGAGATCGACTCGGGGGACATTCTGATCGGCGGCAATCGGGTGAACGGCATTCCCCCCGCCAAGCGCGGTATCGCCATGGTCTTTCAGTCGTACGCGCTCTACCCGCACATGACCCTGTACCAGAACATGGCGTTCGGACTTAAGCTGGCCGGAAAGAGCCGTGGCAAAATCCAGTCGTCGGTGGCGGCGGCCGCGGAGCTCCTCGACATCGCCCATTTGCTCGATCGCAAGCCCAAGTCGCTTTCGGGTGGGCAGCGGCAACGTGTCGCCATCGGCCGGGCGATCGTGCGCCAGCCCTCCGTGTTCCTGTTCGACGAGCCGCTCTCCAACCTCGATGCTGCGCTGCGGGTCCGCATGCGCTACGAGTTCGCCCGGCTGCACCAGCGGCTGAAGACGACGACCATCTATGTCACCCACGACCAGGTCGAGGCGATGACGCTGGCCGACCGGATCGCGATTCTCGATCGCGGCGAGATTCACCAGCTCGGCACCGCGGAAGAATTGTACCAGCGGCCCGCCAGCCGCTTTGTCGCCGGCTTCGTCGGGTCTCCCCAGATGAACTTCATCGAAGCCAGGCTCGAGCGGGCAGCGAATGGCATTGCGGTTGTGAAACTTCGCGATGACACGCTGGTCGACGTCGCCGTTGACACGGGGGCGCACGGAGTCGGCGATCCGGTGACCTTGGGAATTCGTCCCGAGCATCTCATCCAGGTCGAACAAGGCCAAGGGCTGCCTGCGACCGTGGGTCTCGTTGAATGGCTTGGCAACATGCAGTTCGCCTACGTCACCACCGAAGTGGCGGACGAGCCGTTGATCATGCAGCTCCCACCCGGACAGGCGCTAGGCGAAAATCAGCCGCTTCGAATTGGTGCAAGGCCGAGCGATTGCCATTTGTTCGACAGCGATGGCCGGGCATTCCCGCGCCCGGCGGACTCGCCGGGTTCCATGGCAGCCTGACGAACAGGAAATCAGTCTTAAAAGAGTCACTTGCAGTATCCCGGTGAAGTGGTAGCTTGCCGATGTAACCGTTTACACAAAATCCACATAGATCAGCTTAGGGGTGAACCTTTGGACATTGCCCGAGCCCGCGCGAGCAGCGACCGGAAGCGGCGTTGAAAGGCGCCACCATTCGTGACGTAGCGCGAGCTGCGGACGTCTCGGTGGCCACGGTATCTCGCACCCTGAACGGAATGGAAAAGGTCGCCGGGCCGACTCGCGATCACGTTCTCAAGATCGCCAGTGAGCTGGACTATATCCCGCACAGCGGAGCGCGAGCGCTGTCGACCAGGCGCACCGACACGATCGGCGTCCTGCTTCCGGATTTGCACGGGGAATTCTTCTCGGAACTGATTCGCGGGATTGACCTGGCCGCGCGCGCCCGCGGCCTGCACCTTTTGCTGTCGAGCTCGCACGGTGACCCAGCCGAGGCGGCGGCGGCGCTGCGGGCGATGCGCAGCCGAGTCGATTCGATCATCGTCATGTCGCTCCAACCCGGCGGCGACTTCGTCCCCGCGTCGGGACCCGGTGGAGTGCCGTTGGTGTTTCTCGGCGGCGGCGCGCACCACAACGGCCACCCGTCGTTCGTCATCGACAATTATGCCGGGGCATTCGCGATCACCGAACATCTGGCAAGCACGGGCAAGCGGTGCATCGCCTTCGTCGCCGGCCCGCCGGACAACATTGAAGCCAAGGAGCGGTTGCGCGGATATCGGGCGGCGCTCAGGCAGGTGATCGGCAATGCGTCGGAATGGATCGTGCCGGGCGACTTTAGCGAGCAATCGGGCCGCGACGCCGCGCGCACTATTGCCGCCGGAGGCCTTCCCGATGCGATTTTTTGCGCCAACGACATGATGGCCATCGGCTGTCTCGAGGGCTTGCGCGAAGCAGGCCTGTCGGTTCCCGGGGACGTTGCCTTGGCGGGTTTCGACGACATTCCGATCACGCGTTACGTCAACCCGCCGCTGACCACGGCGGCGGTCCCGATAGCCGAGATAGGACGCCGCGCGCTCGAATGCTGTGCGGACCTGATTTCGGGCCGCAAGACCAGCCTCAAACACAAGTTCAAACCCGTGCTCGTCAAACGCGCGTCATCAGGAAGCGGAACGCCGAGCCCACACCAATGATCAAAGGGGAATAACCATGACCAAATCACTCACCAGCGGACGTCTCGCTCGCGGCACCCTGCTTCGCGCACTGCTGCTTGGAGTTTCAAGCGTTACAATGGTCAGCGCAATTGCGGTCCCGGCGGCCGCCCAGACGATCACCGCATCGATCAGCGGCCAGGTGTCGGACGCGCAAGCGGCTCCCGTTGCCGGCGCTGTCGTCACCGCCCGCAACGAAGGCACCAACCAGACGGTCACGGCGACAACCGATGCCGATGGCCATTATACGCTCGCGGGAATGCGGCCCGGTCCGTACACCATTTCCACCGAAATCGGCGGAGCCACGGTAACTGATCGAGTCACCGTCGAAATCGGGCAAAGCGCGACGCTCGACCTGGCGCCGCCCGCTGCGGCGGCCGAGGGGGCGCCGCCAGCCACCGCCACGGACGAAATCATCGTCACCGGCCGGCGCCTGGTCGAAACTCGGACCAGCGAAGTCGCGACCAACGTCAGCCAGCAACAAATTCGCCGCCTGCCGCAAACCGACCGCAACTTTCTCGCCTTCACCCAGCTCGCGCCGGGCGTGAAGTATAATGACAGCGAAACCAACCGCGGCTTCCAGAGCGGCGCCTCAACTCCGGCGGCGGTTAATGTTTTCATTGACGGGGTAAACCTCAAGAACAGCGTGCTGGACCAGGGCGTCGCCGGCCAGCAGGACAGCCGCGGCAACCCGTTTGCCCAGCTAGCGGTGCAGGAATTCCGGGTCCTGACCCAGAATTACAAGGCCGAGTATGAGCAGGCCGCTGCAGCCATCGTCACGTCGGTTACCAAGACTGGCACCAACGAGCTGCGCGGCGATGTGTTTGCCTCCTACACCGACAAGAGCCTGATGGAAGAGAACGTCTTCGACAAGCGCGCTGATCGCCCCAAGCCGGACTTCAAGCGCAAGCAATACGGCGCCGCGCTGGGCGGCCCAATCATCGCCGACAGACTGTTCTTTTTTGGTGCCTACGAAGGCAACGATCAGGACCGTGCCAGCACCGTTACGCTCGGCCGCCGAGACCTGTTTTTCGTCGATGAGTTCGGTCATCTCGAGGGCAATTTCACCAGCCCGTTCCGAGGCGATCTGTACTTCGGCAAAGTGACTTTCCTCGGCGACGACAGAAACACGGTCGATGCTTCGTTCAGCCGCCGCGAAGAAACGGACATCACTGGCTTCGGCTGCAATTTCAACTGCATCGCCAGCTTCGAGGTCTCCGAGAACAAGGTCAACAAGATCGACACTTATTTGACCAAATGGACGTATCGCGCCGACAATTTTTTCAATGAGGCGTCGATCGATTACCTCGACTACAATTACAACCCGACCTCGCTCAACACTGACAGCCCGACGTTCGAATATGAAGGTGTGATCATATTCGGCGGTAAGGACGGTAGCCAGGACATCAAGCAGCGCAACCTCACGTTTCGCGACGACCTGACCATTCCCAATATCGAGATGGCCGGGAACCACACCTTCAAGCTCGGAATCAAATATTCTCGCCAGAAATATGACTTCAACAAGCTGTTCTTCGTCCAGCCGAAATACATCTTCCGTGGTCCGGACTACAGCTTTCCGCAAACCGCCTTCCTCGGCATCGGCGATCCTAAGATGAACGCCAAGAACAACGTTTTCGGCATCTATGTTCAAGACGATTGGGACGTGACCGATAAGCTGCAGCTTAATCTCGGCATCCGCTGGGATCGCGAAAGCAACATGTTCAACAACAACTACGAGACCCCAGCCAATGCGGCGGCGCTGTTAAGGGCGCTTCCCCAGACCGATTATTTCGACCCCGAGGATTACGTGACCGACGGCAACGATCGGCCGGTGTACAACATGATCCAGCCGCGCATCGGCTTCAGCTATGACATCCACGACGACCAGCGAACGGTCATTTTCGGCGGCTTCGGCCGTTATTATGACCGCAACGTGTTCAACAACACGCTCGATGAGAAATTCCGCCTGCAATATACCATCGGGCGGTTCGAATTTTCCCAGGACGGCTTGCCGCGAAACGGTAGCCCGACGGTCATCTGGGATCCGGCCTTCCTTACCCGAGACGGGCTGGTTGCGCTTCAGGCGACCGCGCTTACCGGCCTTCCGGAGCTATTTGCGGTCAAGAACAACGCCAAGCCGCCGCGCACCGACCAATTCAGCCTCGGCGTGCGCCAAAAGATCGGGAGCGCCTGGAGCGCTTCGGTCACCGGCAGCTATATTCGTGGAAAGAACGGCTACACCCATTTGTTCGCCACCCGGCAGAATGGGGGCACCGGCAATTGCTGCGACACAGCGCTCGCCAATTCATTCGGCTTCGCTAACGTACTGATTGGCGTCGATGAACTCGATACGCGCTACAAAGCGCTCTATGTGACGCTCGACAAAGCTTACACGATCGCGTCGGGTTGGGGCGTCGGGATCGCTTACACACTGGCCAAGGCCGAGCAGAACGGCAACGACTTGTTCAGCCTCGATAAGGTGACCCCGGACGATTTCGGGTTTCGCGACAAGGCCGGCATAGAGCGGCACTCGTTCGTCCTGTCGGGTATGGTCGACCTCCCGTGGGGTATCAAATTCTCGACCCTCACCAAGCTCGGCAGCGGTCAGGCTTTCCAGACCTTCAGCACCCCGGACTTCCAGGTCGACAACAATGTTATCGGCGCGGAATTCCCCGACAAGAACTGCCTGGGCCTGTTCGCGCGTTGCGAGGTGGATGTTACCGCGGAGAAGGAGTTCCGGCTGTTCGGCAATCACACGGCGTCGTTTGCGATCGATGTGTTCAATCTGTTCAACAACAAAAATTACACCAACTTCGGCGGCTTCGTCTGCTGCGGCGCCGATCCTTCGGTCTTCAGGTTCGGTGAGCCAAACTCGCTGCTGACCTTGCCGCGCCGGGTGCAATTCCGCACCGCCTATCGCTTCTAGCTACCGCGCCCGCGCTCGACCTCGTTGGTCGGCGCGGGTAACTTTGCGGGGTAGGGTAGACAGGCAGGTCAAGTGATTACGAGGCGGCAATTCGGCGGATACGGCGCGGCGTTCGGTGCCGCCGTCCTGTCCGGCTGCGCGACGGCGCGGGCTCCGTCCCCGGCATCGTTCGACCTCAACGACCTCGAGCGGCAAACGTTCGACTGGTTCTGGGATACGGCCAATCCATTGAACGGCCTGGTTCCCGACCGCTGGCCGACCAAGAGCTTCAGCTCGATTGCCGCCGTCGGCTTTGGACTGACGGCCTATCCAATCGGAGTCGAGCGCGGTTGGATCAGCCGGTCCCAGGCACGGGCCCGGACGCTTGCCACGCTGCGTTTCTTCGCCAATGCGCCGATGGGTCCGGAGCCCGTTGGCCGCACTGGCCACAAAGGGTTTTTCTATCATTTCATCGACATGGAGAATGGGCGGCGATTCGAAAAGACCGAGCTGTCGTCGATCGACACCACTTTGTTGCTCGGTGGAGTCCTATTCGCGGCGCAATATTTCGACCGGCCGGACTCGGACGAGGCCGAGATCCGGCGCCTCGCGACGCGGCTTAACAACGCGGTCGACTGGCGGTGGATGCTCGGCAACGGGCCATATATTTCCATGGGCTGGAATCCGGAAAGCGGGTTCATCAAAAGCCAGTGGGATCGCTACAACGAGGCGACCCTGCTTTACCTGCTCGCGCTCGGTAGCCCGACCTTTGCCATCGATGCCGAAAACTGGCGGCGATACACCGCCAGTTTCGACCATAGCTGGGGCGATCACTGGGGTCAGCGTTACCTGCATTTCCCGCCGATGTTCGGGCATCAGTACAGCCACATTTGGGTCGATTTCCGCGGCATCGCCGATCCATGGCTGCGTGCCAAGGCGATCGATCTTTACGAAAACAGCCGTCGCGCAACCATCGCCCAGCGCAATTATGCGATCGCCAATCCCAAGGGCTGGCGCGGCTATTCGGGCGATGTCTGGGGGCTGACCGCCTGCGACGGGCCGGGCGATTTCACCCAAATCGTCGACGGGCGCGAACGCGAGTTCTTCAGCTACTCAGCCCGTGGCCCCGGCGACCGCGACGACGGCACGCTGGCGCCGACCTCGGCCGCCGGCTCAATCGCCTTCGCGCCCGAAATCGTCCTCCCCGCCCTGGCGGCGATGAAGGCGCGCTACGGCGCCGCGATTTACGGGCGCTACGGCTTTTTCGATGCCTTCAACCCGACTCTGCGCGACCCGGCACAGGCGCCCGCGCTCAAGCATGGACGGATCGTCCCCGGCCTGTGCTGGGTCGACAGCGACTATATCGGCATTGACCAAGGGCCGATCATAACCATGATCGCCAACTACCGCGACGGCTTGATTTGGCGGCGGATGCGCGGCTCAGTCCCGATTGTCGCCGGCCTTCGCAAGGCCGGCTTTACCGGCAGCTGGCTCGGATGAGGCTGTTCTTCCTCGCCTTCCTGTTGCTGTTCGGCTGCGCAGGGCGCGACGACGGCCGCGTAGTTGTGAAATTCTGGGCGATGGGCCGCGAAGGCGAGGTCGTCGCCGAACTGATCACGGAGTTCGAGCGCCTGAACCCGGGGATCAGGGTCGACCTCCAGCAAATTCCATGGTCGGCCGCCCATGAAAAGCTGCTCACCGCATTCGCGGGCCGGGTGACGCCCGACCTCGCGCAATTGGGATCGAGCTGGGTCCCCGAGCTGGTCGCGCTCGGTGCGCTGCAGCCACTCGACCGGTTCGTTGCGGCATCGAAGTCGGTCGAGCCGGGGGATTACTTTCGCGGCGGCTGGAACGGGAACGTCGTCGACGACCAATTGTGGGGCGTGCCGTGGTACGCCGACACCCGCATCCTGTTTTACCGCAGCGACTTGCTGCGCGAGGCGGGCTTTGCCCAACCGCCGCGCGACTGGGCCGAGTGGGTACGCGCGATGCGGGCGATCAAACAGCGCGGCCCGCCGGGCAATTATGCGATTTTCCTTCCCACCAACGAATATGAGCCGCTGCTCGCGCTGGGGCTCCAGCAGCCGGACTCGCTGCTTCGCGACGGCGGCCGCTACGGCAATTTCCGCTCGCCGGGATTCACCCGGGCGTCCGATTTCTACTTCAGCCTGTTCCGCGAGGGGCTGGCGCCGCGCGCCACCAACACTCAAATTTCGAACGTCTACGACGAGTTCGCGCGCGGCCTGTTCGCTTTCTACATCACCGGTCCTTGGAACATCGGCGAGTTCAAGCGAAGACTCCCGCCCGAACGCCAGGACGATTGGATGACGGCGCCATTGCCGGGACCCGACGGGCCAGGCGCCTCGATCGCCGGCGGCTCGAGCCTGGCCATCTTCGCCCGCTCGGAACGCAAGGCAGCCGCGTGGAAGCTGGTCGAATATCTGTCGCGCCCGGACGTCCAGCTGCGCTTTTTCGAATTGACCGGCGACCTGCCGCCGCGGCGCAGCGTGTGGGACGCACCGCTGCTTGCCGGCGACCGTTATGCGACGGCGTTTCGCGACCAGCTTGAGCGCGCCGTTCCACCCCCCGCGGTGCCGGAATGGGAGCGTATCGGCCAACAAATTCGGATCGTCTCCGAACGCGCGGTCGCGGGCCAGATCACGCCCGCGCAATTTCGCGCCACGCTCGACGCCGACACCGACGTCATGCTTGAAAAGCGTCGCTGGAAGCTCGCCCGCGAGGCCAGGCAATCCCGCGAGGTCGGGCAATGAGGCGAGTGTCGCTGGCCGGATGGGCGTTCGCGGGTCCTGCCCTGGCGATGCTCGGGCTGTTCTTTTTCGTGCCGGTGGTGCTCGCCTTCGCATTGAGCCTGACCGACTTCGACCTCTACGCGCTGGCCGATATCGACGATTTGCGCTTCGCCGGCCTCGACAATTATGCCGAGCTTCTGAAGACGCCATTGTTCTGGAAGGCGCTCGGCAACACTTTTTATTTCGTCCTCGTCGGAGTGCCTTTGTCGATCGCGCTGTCGCTCGGCGCGGCGATGCTCCTCAACGGGCTCGCGTCGCGGCTGACCGGCATCTTCCGCACCGCATTGTTCGCGCCGGTGGTGACGACCCTGGTCGCGGTCGCGGTGATCTGGCGCTACCTTCTCCACACTCGATACGGGATGATCAACTACGGGCTCGACACGATCGGCATCGATCCCGTCGACTGGCTCGGCGACCCCAATTGGGCGATGCCGGCGATCATCCTGTTCGCGGTGTGGAAGAACTTCGGCTACAACATGGTGATCCTGCTCGCAGGCCTTCAGACCATTCCCAACGACCTCTACGAAGCCGCGCGGATCGACGGCGCCAACGCTTGGCAGCGCTTCATCCATGTCACGTTGCCGGGGCTGGGGCCGATGCTGCTGCTGGTCTCCATCCTCACCATGGCGGGCTATTTCCAGCTGTTCGCCGAGCCCTATGTGATGACCCAGGGCGGACCCGTCGAAAGCACCGTCAGCGTCCTCTATTTCATGTACGAGCAGGGCTTCAAATGGTGGAACCTCGGCTTCGCGTCGGCGGTCGCCTTCATCCTGTTCGTGATCATGTTCGCGATCACCGCCGTCCAGTACCGGCTCGCAAAGGCGCGGGGGATCGCCTGATGCATGCATCCCGCCGCGCCCGCTTCGCCAAAGCCCTGCTTCTGCTGCTGCTCGCCGGCTTCGCCTTGTTCCCGTTGCTGTGGATGCTGTCGGTGTCGCTGATGGCGCCCGGCGAGGCGAGCCAGTTTCCGCCGCCCCTGCTTCCCGACGCACCAGGCTTGAGCGCCTACCGGGCGCTGTTCGAAACCACCGGCATCGCACGCTATTTCTTCAACAGTCTGCTCGTCGCGACTCTCGGCACTGTGCTGTCGCTCGCCTTCAACGCCACGGCCGGTTACGCGTTCGCCAAGCTCAAGTTCAGGGGCCGCGACCGGATTTTCCAGCTGCTGCTGGCAGCCCTGGTGATCCCGGCGCAGGTGACGATGCTGCCGCTGTTCCTGATGTTGAAGGAAATCGGCCTGATCAACAGCTTCGCCGGCGTGCTGGTGCCGGTGACGGCCAGCATCTTCGGCATTTTCCTGGTGCGCCAATATGCGCTGTCGATCCCCGATGAATTGCTCGAGGCGGCGCGCATCGACGGCGCCAGCGAAGGCCGCATCTTCCTCCAGATCGTGGTCCCGGTGCTGACGCCGATCCTGGTCACGCTGGCGCTGTTCACCTTTTTGGGCGTGTGGAACGACTTCATGTGGCCGCTGATCATCCTAACCGACCAGGCCAAGTACACGCTGCCGGTCGCGCTCGCCGCGCTCAGCCGAGAGCATGTCCAGGACAATGAGTTGATGATGGCCGGGTCGGTGCTCACCATCCTTCCCGTGCTGCTGCTGTTCCTGGTGCTGCAGCGCTATTATTTGCAGGGCTTGCTGGCCGGAAGCGTGAAGGGGTGAGGCGGCTCGCCGCGCTGTTGGCACTCGGCCTGCTGGCGGCCGCGCCGGCGCCGCTCCTTGTCGATCCGATGGACGATGCGACCGCCTGGCCGGCGGAAGGCTCGGACAGCGTCGAGGCCTCGAACGCCGCGGTTCCGGGCACGGATGGCCGCGCGGTGGAGATGCGGTACGATTTCGGGCGCGTGTCGGGCTACGCGTTCATGCGCCGCCCGGTCGACCTCGATCTGCCCCGCAATTTCGAGATTCGCTTCAAAATCAAAGGCATGGGCGGGCGCAACGACCTGCAGATGAAGTTCACCGACGGCGACAATGTGTGGTGGAAGGTGTGGCGCAACTATCGGCCATCGGCCGAGTGGCAAGAGGTTGCCGTGCCGGCGGGCGAGATCGGGTTCGCCTGGGGACCCGCGCAGGACAAGAGCTTGCGCGACGCCGACGGGATCGAGTTCGTCGTCGCCCGCAACCGCGACGGCGGCGCCGGCCGGATCGCCATCGATGACTTGCGCATCATTCCCCTTCCCGGCGCTCCGGTCGCCGCGCGGCCGGCGGAATCGTCGGCTAACGACGCGCTCTCGGGCCGCGCCAAGGCAAGCCCGCGCGGCGCCTTCCCGAGGGCGTTCATCGGCGAGCAGCCGTACTGGACTCTGGCCGGCAGCGACGGCGGCAAGGTCGCCGCGCTGATCAGCGAGGATGGGGCCGTCGAACCGGCCAAAGGCGGCTATTCGATCGAGTCGGCGGTGATTGACGGTGGTACGCGCTTCGACTGGGCATCAGTCCGGCCAAGCCACGCGCTCGCCGACGGCAGATTGCCGATCCCCACCGTGACCTGGACCGCGCCCGGCTTCCGCCTCGATACGACCTTGCTCGCCGACAGCGCCGGCCGCGCCGTCCTTGCGGGTTATGGATTGACCAATCTTTCGAACATTAGCCGGACCATCGAACTGCGGCTCGGAATTCGCCCGTGGCAAGTTAACCCGCCCGCGCAATTCCTCGCCCAGCAAGGGGGCGCGAGCCCGATTTCGCGGATCGTCCGCGACGGTGCCCGGCTGGCGATCACCCAGCCGCAGACGGAGGGCGATCCGCCACTGACGCGCACGCTGATTGCCAGCCGCCCGCCGGATTCGGCGAGCATCGGAGCGATGCCGGGGACGGACATGGCCACGGCCGACCTCGTTTACCGCCTCGACCTAGCGCCGGGAGAGAGCAACCGGATCATCCTGACGATGCCGGGGACGAGCGGAGCTGCGCCGTCATGGGAAGCCACGTTTGCAACAACGCAAGCGCATTGGCGCAGCGTATTGGGGAAGGTGGACATCCAAGTCCCGCCAGACAAACAGCCGGTCGCCGACACGCTCGCGACCGCTTTTTCGCATATCCTCACCAGCCGCGACGGGCCGATGCTCAAACCCGGTACCCGGAGCTATGACCGGGCGTGGATCCGCGATGGCGCGATGATGTCCGAGGCGCTGCTCCGCATGGGTCGGGCCGACGTCGCGCGCGCGTTCGTCGACTGGTACCGGCCCAATTTGTTCGACAGCGGCAAGGTCCCGTGCTGCGTCGATTTCCGCGGTGCCGACCCGGTGCCCGAAAACGACAGCCACGGCGAATATATCTTCCTCGTCAGCCAGCTCTACCGCTTCACCGGCGACCGCGCCGCACTTGAGCGCGACTGGCCATCGGTGCTCGCGGCGACGCGCTACATGGACCAGCTTCGGCTGAGCGAGCAGACTGCGGCCAACCTGACGCCCGATCGGCGGATGCTCTACGGGCTGATGCCCCCGTCCATCAGCCACGAAGGCTATTCGGCCAAGCCGCAATACAGCCTGTGGGACGATTTCTGGGCACTGCGCGGCTACCGCGACGCGGCCGAGGTCGCGCAGATTCTTGCTAGATCCGAGACCGCTGCGATCGCCGCCTCCCGCGACCAGTTCGCCGCCGATCTTCACGCCGCGATCCTCGCCGCGCGCGACCATTGGAAGATCGCCTATATCCCCGGCGCGACCAGCCTCGGCGATTTCGACGCTACCTCGACGACCATTGCGCTCGATCCCGGCAATGAACAGACGCGCCTCGACCCGAAGATGCTCGAGGCGACCTTCGAGCGCTACTGGCGCGACTTTCAAACGCGCGCCAAGGGAACGCGAGAGTGGAAAGATTACACGCCGTACGAAACGCGGGCCATCGGCAGCTTCGTTCGGCTGGGCTGGCGCGACCGGATCGATCCGTTGCTCGCCTTTTTCATGTCCAGCCGCCGGCCGGCGGCGTGGAACCAGTGGGCCGAAGTGGTCGGCCGCAACCCACGCGAGATCCGGTTCATCGGCGATATGCCGCATGCGTGGGTCGCATCCGACTTCATTCGCGGCGTCCTCGACATGTTCGCCTGGGACCGGCGCGATGACCGCGCGCTGGTGCTCGGCGGGGGCCTATCGGCGGATTGGCTGAAGAACGACGGGTCGAGCATCACCGGACTGGCCACGCCATACGGCCGGCTAGACTTTTCGATGCGCGGCAACGCCCGCCATTTGGTCGCGACCGTCGGGGAAGGAGCGCGCCCGCCTGGCGGATTCGTCCTCGCCTGGCCCTTCCCGGGCGTTCCGCCCGCCGCGCGGGTCGATGGCCGGCCGGTGCCATGGCGCGGGGGCACGCTGACCTTTAACGCCACCGGCAAACCGATTCGGATCGATGTCGGCCGATGAACAAGGACCAAGGATGATGAAATTTCCCGACGGCTTCCTGTGGGGCGCCGCGACATCGGCCTACCAGATCGAAGGCTCGCCGCTCGCCGACGGCGCCGGCCCGAGCATCTGGCACCGCTTCGTGCATTCGCCGGGCCGAACGGTTGACGGCGACACCGGCGACATCGCCTGCGACCATTACAACCGCTTTCGAGAAGACGTGGACCTGATGCGGTCGCTGGGCCTCCAGGCCTACCGGTTCAGCATCAATTGGGGCCGAATTTTTCCGGCCGGGACCGGGACCGTCAACGCGGCGGGGCTCGATTTCTACGAGCGGCTGGTGGACGCGCTGCTCGAGGCCGGCATCGAGCCGCTGGCGACGCTCTACCATTGGGACCTCCCAGCCGCGCTCGATGATCGCGGCGGCTGGCTCAACCCGGATGTGGCGCACTGGTTCGCCGACTATGGCGAGGCAATGTTCCGGCGGCTGGACGGCCGAGTCAAAAAATGGGCGACCCTCAACGAGCCGTGGGTGGTCACCGACGGCGGCTATCTTCACGGCGCCCTCGCGCCCGGTCACCGCAGCCTGTTCGAGACCCCGATCGCGTCGCGCAACTTGATGCTTGCCCACGGCGCCGCGGTCCAGCGCTACCGGCAGGCCGGAAGCCATGAAATCGGTCTGGTGGTGAACATCGAGCCCAAGTTTCCGGCCTCGGAATCGGAAGCCGACCGCAAGGCCGTCGCGCGTTCCGAAGCCTATATGAACCGCCAGTACCTCGACCCCGCGTTCGGGCTCGGCTGCCCAGCCGAGATGGCCGAGATTTTCGGACCCGCGTGGCGCGACTGGACACCAGACGAGCAGGCGTTGGCTGCCCAGCCGATCGACTGGCTGGGGATCAATTACTACACCCGCGGAGTGATGAGGCACGACGAGGATCAGCCACCGGTGCTCGCGGCTTACGTGCGCCAGCCGCAAGCGACCTATACCGAGACCGGCTGGGAAGTGTTCGAGCAGGGTCTCACCAACACCTTGCTGTGGGTGAAGGAGCGCTACGGCGACATCCCGCTGTACATCACCGAAAACGGCTCTGCCTTCTACGACCCGCCGACGGCCAACGAAGGCCGGGTCGAGGATCCGTTGCGCGTTGATTATTTGAAACGCCATTTGCGCGCGGTCCACGCCGCGATCGCCCAGGGCGCCGATGTTCGCGGCTACATGGCCTGGTCGCTGTTCGACAATCTGGAATGGTCGCTTGGTTTTTCGAAGCGATTCGGAATCGTCCACGTCAATTTCGCGACCCAGGAGCGAACACCCAAGGACAGCGCTCGTCTTTATTCGCGAATCATCGCCAGCAACGGGACGACGCTGGCCGACAAAGCATTCGGGGCCCCGGGCTCACCAGCCCCCTTGGCGGTGGAATGACCGACAAGATCGCCACTCTGCTGCTGTTCGGGGCGACCGGCGACCTTGCGCGCCGGATGCTCCTGCCGTCGCTGTACGGGCTGGACGCGGATGGGCTGCTGCCAAGCGAGCTGAGGATCATCGGCACCGCTCGAACCGAGTTCGACGACGATGGCTATCGCGAACAAGCGAAGCAGGCGCTGCGCGATCACCTTGCCGCCGGATTCTACAGCGACGAGGTCGCCGAGCGGTTTCTCAGTCGGCTTCGCTACGTGCCGCTCGACATCGGCGATCCGGCCGGTTTCGCGCGGCTGGCCGAGGCGGCCGGCGACCCGGCGCGCGGGCTGGCGATCTTCCTGTCGACCGCGCCGTCGCTGTTCAAGCCGACCATCGACGGCCTGGCCAGGGCGGGCCTGGCCTGCCCGACGGTGCGCTTGGCGCTCGAAAAGCCGCTCGGCTCCGACCTCCAATCGAGCCGCGAGATCAACGATGCGGTCGCCGCTCACTTCCCCGAGGAACGGACCTTCCGGATCGATCACTATCTCGGCAAGGAAACTGTCCAGAACCTGCTCGCGCTGCGCTTCGCCAACTCGCTGTTCGAGCCATTGTGGAACAGCACCCACATCGACCATGTCCAGATCAGCGTCGCCGAGACGGTCGGAATCGAAGGCCGCGGGGACTTTTACGACGGCGCCGGAGCGCTGCGCGACATGGTCCAGAACCACATGCTGCAATTGCTCGCGCTGGTGGCGATGGAGCCTCCGACCAGCTTCGACGCAACCGCGGTGCGCGACGAGAAGGTCAAGGTCCTGCGCTCGCTGCGGCCGGCGAGCGCCGAGACGATCGCCGCCCATGTCGTCACCGGGCAGTACGGCCGCGGCGCGATCGACGGCGAGACCGTGCCCGGCTACGCAGAGGAGCTCGGCCGGGACAGTTCGACCGAAACCTTTGTCGCCTTGAAGGCCCATGTCGACAATTGGCGGTGGAAGGGCGTCCCTTTCTACCTGCGCACCGGCAAGCGGCTGCCCGAGCGCCAGACGGAGATCTTCATACAGTTCAACGGCGTCCCGCATTCGATTTTCGCGGCGCGCGGCGCGACCACCCGCCCCAACAAGCTGGTCATCGGTCTTCAGCCGGAGGAGACCATCCGCCTGCTGATGATGACCAAGACGCCAGGGCTCGACCGCCAGGGGATCCGCCTGCGCGAAGTGCCGCTCGACCTCGGCCTCGCCGACGCGTTCGCCGACCAACGCCGGCGCATCGCTTACGAACGGCTGCTGCTCGACCTGATCGAAGGCGACCCGACTCTGTTCGTCCGCCGCGACGAGGTCGAGGCGCAATGGGAATGGATCGACGGCATCCGCGCCGCCTGGGCCGAGGCCGGTGTCACCCCGCGTCCCTACGCCGCCGGCAATTGGGGGCCGTCGGCGGCGATCGCGCTGACCGAGCGCGACGGCGTCAGCTGGCACGAGTAAGCAGGCGGCGAAAGTATCGCAGGAGTTTTTTCGAAATGACGCTCAATGCAACCGTCGCGCGGGTCACCGATCGGATCATCGAACGGTCGAAGCCGAAGCGGCGGCGCTACCTCGAGCTGATGGCCGAGCAGGCGGCAAGCGGCATCAGCCGGCCGCGCATGTCGTGCGGCAATTTCGCCCACGGCTTCGCGGCGGCGGGTGACGACAAGGAGCCGATCCGCGCCCTCAAGGGGCCCAATATCGGCATCGTCACCGCGTACAACGACATGCTGTCCGCGCACCAGCCGTACGGGCGCTACCCTGAGCAGATCAAGATTTTCGCCCGTGAAGCGGGGGCGACGGCGCAGGTCGCCGGCGGAGTCCCGGCGATGTGCGACGGGGTAACCCAGGGCCAGCCGGGCATGGACCTGTCGCTGTTCAGCCGCGACGTGATCGCGATGGGAACGGCAATCGCATTGAGCCACGGCATGTTCGACGCCGCGGCTTTGCTCGGCATCTGCGACAAGATCGTTCCGGGGCTGCTGATCGGCGCGCTGCGCTTCGGCCATTTGCCGGCGCTGCTGATCCCCGGCGGGCCGATGCCGTCGGGCTTGCCGAACAATGAGAAGCAGCGCGTCCGCCAGCTGTTCGCCGAAGGCAAGGCGAGCCGCGACGAGCTGCTGGAGGCGGAATCGAAATCCTATCACAGCCCCGGCACCTGCACCTTCTACGGCACCGCAAATACCAACCAGATGATGATGGAGCTGATGGGGCTGCACATCCCCAACGCCGCCTTCATCAACCCGAACACGCCGCTTCGCCAGGCGCTGACCCGCGCCGCGGTCCACCGCCTGGCGCAGCTCGCGGCGGACGGCACGCGGCCCCTCGCCCAGGTCATCGACGAGAAAGCGATCGTCAACGCGATTGCCGGCCTGCTGGCCACCGGGGGATCGACCAATCACGCGATCCACTTGCCGGCGATCGCCCGCGCGGCGGGCATCGTCATCGATTGGGAAGATTTCGACCAGCTGTCCTCCGCGGTGCCGCTGATCGCGCGCATCTATCCCAACGGGGCCCGCGACGTGAACCATTTCCACGCCGCCGGCGGCATGGCGTTCGTCGCCAAGACTTTGCTGTCCGAAGGCCTCATCCATGCCGACACGCTGACCGCCGGCGCCGACGATTTTGCCGCCTACACCGCGAGCCCCGAGATGGCGGGCAATGCACTGGTATGGACTGAAGCCGGCGAAAGCGCCGATCTCGACATGCTTCGGCCGGTCGGCGAGCCGTTCCGCGCGGACGGAGGCATGAAGCTGGTCGAGGGCAATATCGGCCGGGCGATCTTCAAAACCAGCGCCGTCGACGAGGATCGCTGGACGGTCGAAGCGCCGGCGCGCTGTTTTTCCAACCAGGATGACGTGCTCGCCGCGTTCAAGGCCGGTGAGCTCGACCGCGATGCCGCCGTCGTCGTCCGCTTTCAGGGGCCGCGCGCCAACGGCATGCCCGAGCTGCACAAGCTGACCCCGACCCTCGGCGTCCTCCAGGACCGCGGCCACCGCGTCATGCTGATCACCGACGGGCGGATGTCCGGAGCGAGCGGCAAGGTGCCGGCGGCGATCCACGTATCGCCCGAAGCGCTCCCCGGCGGCCCGCTGGCGAGAATTCGCGACGGCGACCCGATCCGCCTGTGCGGGCGTTCCGGCCAGCTCGAAGCGGTCGGCGTCGACCTCGCCGCACGCGACCCGGCGCCGCGCCCGGCACCGCCGGTCGGCACCGGCCGCGAGCTGTTCGCGCTGCTACGCACCCATTGCGACCACGCCGAAAGCGGTGCGTCCGCGCTGCTTACCGAGATGGACGCCGAGCAGGGGTGACGGGGCGCGCGACGCTCATAGGATGGCGGTGCAGGCAGTCGATCACGCACTATTCTCAGGTTTTATCTGGAGCTAATGTCCACTTTCGACCCATTGCAGACATTGCCTCCCCCGTGCACATTGCTGGTAGTGGCATAGGCATGAGCATGGCGGACGAACGAGAACAGAGACTGACCTGGGACGAGCGATTTATGACCGAGCGGTTGATGAAGCGCTGTCCGAAGTGTTCCAAATCGCTGCAATATAATCATCTCATTTATGACCTCGGCTATCGGAAATGCCTATCGTGTTCTGCAGCGATAGAAACCTATCTCCCCGGTGCCGTGAACTACTTGATTATCGCCGTCGCACTGAGCGGATTGCTGACAGCAAATCCGTTTTGGAACGCCGTTAGTTTAGCCTGTGTAATGGTATGGGCTTTCCGTCGCTTCCGACTTCGCTTGCCGGTGTAGCGTCCGCTTTCCACCCATTGCGGACGTTAGCGGAGTATGTCCGCTTTCGACCCAAAACGGACATTCAATCTCGATCAGAGGCCAGACGCTCCAACATCGGAAAGAGCACATGTTTTTCAGCATCCATGCAGGTCTTCATCTGGAGGCGGATCACTCGAGAGGCTTTGCAATATCCAAGCCAATCGCGGTCGATTGCATCTCTCGACCACGTGCAAACGTGAGCGGCGGAACGGCGCAGCATGCGCATGTCTGCAGCTTGAAGGTTATTGAGTGCGGCTGCATCGTCAGCGCCGACACCCGCAATCAAATGTTGGTAAATCTTGGCCCAATGAGAGCGCCGTTTCAAGCTTGCCCGACTGATCCGCCATCGGGCGGTCGTATAGCTATCCCTTTCCGACAGCGGACCGCGAGTTAGCCGCTCCATCCCATTCATTGCAGCAATGAGGTTCTCGTGCGCGCTTCGCAGATCCGCGAGAAGACCTGCGATTGCGGCGTTTCCGGAGGTGCCTGGTTTTGAACGAGGACTTGCGGCTGATTGGATCACGCGAACGCTCCTGTGTAGACTCGCTATGAATACATTGTGCTAACAGGTCGTTAGCTGATGCTGTGTCCATAGCGGCTATGCTCAAATCGATACTGCTGGAACCGCCGCTAGCTTGTCGCCGGTAACCTTGTCTTCATCCTTCCCGGTCAACGCTACGTCGACCAACGGTCGGCACGTGTCGGCCTGCAAATTCGGGGCGGCTGCAACTTAAGTGATGAAACCAGGTTAGACGAGGGTGTCTCAAAGATTATCGACTGGGCACGTTTCGAGAAAAGCCGCTCCGAGCTTGGATCAGCGTTCAATCGGATTCTGAACTATTTTCGTGAGGATGGGACCAAATCGGTCGACCAAATCGAGCGGGCGATGCACGATGGGGACGCAACCGCACTGGTTGTCCCGGCGCATACGCTGAAAGGCGAGGCGAGTCAGTTCGGGGCCGAGCCGCTGGCGCATCTCGCCGAGCTGATTGAATCCACCGCCCGCTTCAGCATTGAATCCCACCGGTTTCCCGACGAGCTCGTGAAGGATGTGGTCGAGCTGAGGCGGCTGTTTCAGCAAAGCGTGGCGCTGTTCGATACGGCGACCAACCCTTTGGTCACCGAGCCAGCGAAAGGTTCGTTCGGGCGCAAGGCCAGCAATTAAGATCCCAGGGAGATCTGGACCTCGCCAAAATAAAGGGGGGCCATCGGCACGCCCCAAACGCTATGGCCTTGGATGGCCGCTTGCAGGCCATTGGGGAAGAACCGGCGTGACAAAACTTGCGTCCGGGGATGAGCGGGCGCGCGCCTAAAAAAATCTACACTCTAGCGAGCTCGAATGTCCGCTTTCCACCCATTGCAGACACTAGCTGTCAGAGTGGGGCAGGCATCTCGGAGTGAGGCCGGGTAAGCAGCCAGTAGGCGAGGCCGGTCAGAGTGCCGAGGAGCGACCACAATACAAGCACGATGAATGCGCTCGACGAAGGGTTCGGATTTTGGGTTATTGCCCACGCTAAGTAGGCAATCGCTGGAATGCCCGTCATGGCGGTGCCGCCCAGCGCGAAGCTCGCCGCCGACTGCCGATTGGACTTGATCAGGTATGCGCGAATGGCGATCCCGAATACCAGTTGTGCCCCACACAGCAGCAAGAGATAGAAAACGGCGATGGAGACAGGTCGGGGAAAGCCTCCGCTCGCCCACGACACCGTAGCGCCGAGAATGGCAGCGGGTATCGGCGACAATAGGAATGCCGGAAGCGCCTTCATAACTTCACCCTCTGATCGAGCGGCCAGAGCATGCCGAGGTTTCTGTCTGCTTTCCACCCATTGCGGACGTTAGGTGGTGCGAAGATCAATGTGATAACTCTGCCAAAAAATGCGGGGGACTGACCAATGCGCAGAAGCAATTTCAGGGTCGTCGCGGGCCTAGCCGTATATGGAGCCGTTATGCTGGTCCTGGTGCTGGCAGTGTTTCGGCCCCTAGCCGAGGTGGCGCCGCCGAGTGAGCCGCCAGTACACCCCCTGATCGCCTTTGCGATCTATGTGGTGCTCGCGGTGCTGCTCTTCGAGTGGACCGCTCGTCGGATGGGCAATCCATGGGGAGCCGCCTTCGCCCTCGGAGCAGGTCAATTCATTCTGGTCAACGTCGACATGCTCTTGCGTGGCGATCGTGCTTTCATAACCGCCGCAGCCAGTACCTTGGTTCTCGTGATTACCTGGGCCAGCCTGG
>DATKDM010000025.1:0-211285 GCA_035512655.1 Sphingomicrobium sp.
CTCGGCCCCGCCCAGTTCCTCGGCCGAGATGACCTCGCCGGTGGCGGCCTTCACCAGCGGCGGGCCGGCGAGGAAGATGGTGCCCTGTTCGCGGACGATGACGCTCTCGTCCGACATGGCCGGGACATAGGCGCCGCCGGCGGTGCAGGAGCCCATGACGCAGGCGATCTGCGGGATGCCTTTGGCGCTCATCCGGGCCTGGTTGAAGAAGATGCGGCCGAAATGGTCGCGGTCGGGGAAGACCTCGGCCTGGTGCGGCAGGTTGGCGCCGCCCGAATCGACCAGATAGATGCAGGGCAATCGGTTGCCCTCGGCGATCTCCTGCGCCCGCAGATGCTTCTTGACCGTCAGTGGATAGTAAGT
This sequence comes from Sphingomicrobium sp., assembly GCA_035512655.1. Taxonomy (GTDB): domain Bacteria; phylum Pseudomonadota; class Alphaproteobacteria; order Sphingomonadales; family Sphingomonadaceae; genus Sphingomicrobium. Next base: position 364 of record DATKDM010000025.1, read on the forward strand.
GCCGCCCTTCACCGTCGCATCGTTGCAGACGATCATCGCCGGGCGGCCCGACACGCGGCCGATGCCGGCGATCATCCCCGCGCCCGGCACTTCCCCGTCATAGAGATCGAACGCCGCGAGTTGGCCGATCTCCAGGAAGGGCGAGCCGGGATCGAGCAATCGCTCGACGCGCTCCCGCGGCAACAGCTTGCCGCGCGAGACGTGGCGCTCGCGATGCTTCTCGGTCCCGCCGAGCGCGGCCTGGGCGACATCGGCGCGGAGCCTCTCGGCCAAGGCGCGGTTGTGACTGGCGCGGGCGCGGAACTCCTCGCTGTCGGTGGAAACCTTGGTGTCGATGCGCGGTGCACTCATGCCGAGGGCCTAACCGCAACCCGCCACAAATGCCAAGCTCGCCTATTGCGGACGGTTGGCTCGGGCGAGGACGTAATTGACGATGGCATTTCGCTCGTTGGGTGTGAGCTTGGTAAATCGCGTTCTCGAGGCCAGCGCCATTAGTCCAAGATCGGGCTTCGATTTGCCCTTCCCGGTCGTCAAAAGAGTTTCAAGCTCGGCCGCGGAATAGGCGCCGGCCAAGTCGAGGTTGGGCGTGAAATCAGCAAAACCCTGCAGCGACGAGTTGTGGCACTCAGCACAGATGATCTGCGACAGGCGGCGGCCATATGCGTGCTGCTCGCCAAGCTCGGGCGGCGCCTGTTGGCGATAGCGGCGGATCATGCCCTGCGAGCTGACGAGGATTCCGGCGGCGCTCTGCTGGCGCAACTCTTCGCCGATGCGGATCGGCGGCATTTGCTTGCCTTGGGGCTTGAGCGTGCGGAGATGGGCGATCAGCGCCGCAAGGTCGCTATCGCTCAGGAACTGGTAGGATTCGGAGGGCATGAACCAGAATTCCCGCCCGTCCCTCGGAACGCCCCGACGGATCACGCGCTCGAGCTCGGCATTGCTGTAAGTGGGCACCAGCAAGGTCAGGTTCGGCGCGTTCATATCGCCGAACTTGGGATCGTCCGCTGTGACATTTGTGCCCGTGAAATCGTCGCCGTGACACCCTTGGCAGCCCAGTACGCGGGCAAGCCGTTTGCCATGCGCCAGCTTGGCCGCTTCACTGGAATAGTCCGAGCCGTCGAAGGTCAGCGCGGCGGGCCTTGATTCTATGGTCGGACCGGTCTGATCTGCGGGCTCGGGGCCGCAAGCTGAAATGCCGATGCAGGCCAGAATAAACGCCATCGCACGCATCGCGACTCTCCCCCCAAGTCGAGTTGTCGTACCGCATTCCTGCTTGGTCGGCGAGGCTAAGCTCCGATCAATTCCCGCCCGATCAGCATCCGGCGGATCTCGTTGGTGCCGGCGCCGATGTCGAGCAGCTTGGCGTCGCGGAAATAACGTTCGACCGGCCAGTCCTTGGTGTAGCCGGCGCCACCCAGCGCCTGGATCGCTTCGCCCGCCACTTTGACCGCATTCTCGCTCGCCAGCAGGATCGCGCCGGCGGCGTCGAACCGCGTCGTCCGCCCCGCGTCGCAGGCCTTGGCAACCTGGTAGACGTAGGCCCGCGCCGAATTGAGCGCGACATACATGTCGGCGACCTTGGCCTGCATTAGCTGGAAGCTGCCGATGGCCTTGCCGAACTGCTTGCGCTCGCGGACGTAGGGCAAAACGACGTCGAGGCACGCCTGCATGATCCCGACCTGGATCCCGGCGAGCACCGTGCGCTCATAGTCGAGCCCGCTCATCAGCACCGCGGCGCCGCCGTTCTCCTCGCCGACCACATTCTCGGGCGGCACGAAGCAGTCGTCGAACACCAGCTCGCTGGTCGGAGAGCCGCGCATCCCCATCTTGTCGACGCTCTGCCCGGTCGAGAAGCCTTCCATGCCTCTTTCGATGATAAAGGTGGTGATGCCTTTGCTGCCCTCTCCGGTCTTGGCATAGACCACCAGCACGTCGGCGTCGGCGCCGTTGGTGATCCAGAACTTGGTGCCGTTGAGCCGATAGCCGTTGCCGCTCTTCTCGGCTTTCAGCTTCATGCCGATGACGTCGGAGCCGGCGCCGGCCTCGCTCATCGCCAGCGAGCCGACATGCTCGCCGCTGATCAGCTTGGGCAGGAAGCGCCGCTTCTGGTCGTCGTTGCCACAGCGGCGGATCTGGTTGACGCACAGGTTGGAGTGCGCGCCGTAGCTCAAGCCCACCGAGGCCGACGCCCGCGCGACTTCCTCCTGGGCAACGACATGCTCGAGGTAGCCGAGCCCGAGCCCTCCCCACTCCTCTTCGACGGTGATGCCGTGCAGCCCAAGCTCGCCCATCTGCGGCCACAAGTGCCGCGGGAACTCGTCCTTTTCATCGATGTCGGCGGCGATCGGAGCGATCTTGTCGCTGGCGAAGCGCCGCGTCGTATCGCGGATCGTGTCGGCCATCTCGCCGAGGTCGAAGTCGAGGCCGGGGTCGGACATTTGCGAGCGCTCCTGTTGGCTGGAGGCGCTAGCATTGCCGCAGATGCTTGGACAAGGCGGGCTTGGACAAGGCGAGCGTCGGCACTATGTGCAGCCCACAACTTTCACGTTCGTCCTGAGCGGAGGCCAAAGGCCGTAGTCGAAGGGCGCCGGTACATCCGCTGTGCTCCGCCCTTCGACTTCGCTCAGGACGAACGAACCTTTGGAGTTTATTAATGGCCACCACCCCCTCGTCCGACCCGACCGTCATCCTGTCCTACGCGCGCACGCCGATGGGGGCGATGCAGGGCGCGCTCGCCGACGCCTCGGCGACCGACCTCGGCGCGACCGCGGTCAAGGCGGCGGTCGAGCGTTCCGGGGTCGCGGGCGACGACATCGACCGCATCTACATGGGCTGCGTGCTGCCCGCCGGCCTCGGCCAGGCGCCGGCGCGCCAGGCGGCGATCAAGGCCGGTCTGCCCAAGTCGGTCCAGGCGACCACCGTCAACAAGGTGTGCGGATCGGGCATGCAGACGGTGATCATGGGCGACGAGGCGCTGACCGCGGGCAACGCCAACTTCATCATCGCCGGCGGCATGGAATCGATGACCAATGCGCCGTATTTGCTCAAGAAGCACCGCTCGGGCGCGCGCATCGGCCACGACACCGCCTACGACCACATGTTCCTCGACGGGCTCGAGGACGCCTATGAGGAAGGCCGCGCGATGGGCAGCTTCGCCCAGTGCACCGCCGACGAATACCAGCTGACCCGCGAGGCGATGGACGATTACGCGATCGAGAGCCTCAATCGCGCCAAGGCGGCGATCGACAATGGCGGCTTCAAGGACGAGGTCGTGCCGGTGACCATCAAGTCCCGCGCCGGCGAGACTTTGGTCGACACCGACGAGGCGCCCGGCCGCGGCCGTCCCGACAAAATCCCGCAATTGAAGCCCGCCTTCGCCAAGGAAGGCACGATCACCGCCGCGACCTCGTCGTCGATCTCCGACGGCGCCGCCGCGGTCGTGCTCGCGCGCGAGTCCACCGCCAAGGCCGCTGGCCTCACTCCGATCGCGCGGATCGTCGCCACCGCCGCCCATGCGCAGGAGCCGGCCCAGTTTACCGTCGCCCCGATCGGAGCGATGAACAAGGTGCTGGAGAAGGCCGGCTGGAAGGTCGGCGACGTCGATTTGTTCGAGGTCAACGAAGCCTTCGCCTGCGTCGCCATGTTCGCGATGAAGGACCTCGGCATTCCGCATTCGAGGATCAACATCCACGGCGGCGCCACCGCGCTCGGCCACCCGATCGGCGCCAGCGGCACGCGCATTCTCGTCACCCTGGTCAACGCCCTCAAGCAGACCGGCGGCAAGCGCGGAGTCGCGTCGCTGTGCATCGGCGGCGGCGAAGCGACGGCGGTGGCGGTGGAGCTGGTTTAGCTAACGCTTCCCTGCATAAGCCAGGCACTCCACCTCGAGCAGCGCGCCGAGCGCCAGCCCGTCGGCCCCGAACGCGCTTCGGGCAGGGAATTGGCCGTCGGGGAAATAGGTGACGTAGACCCGGTTGAACGCCGGCCAGTCGGCGATGTTGTCGAGCATCACGGTGCATTTGACGACATCGCCCCAGCCGAGGCTCTGCCCCTTCAGCACCACGCCGATATTGTCCATCGTCTGGCGCGCCTGGGCGTCGATCCCGGCCGGTAGCGTCCCGTCCGGTTTCAGGCCAACTGCGCCCGACAGATAGAGCGTATCGCCGACCCGCACCGCGTCGGAAAAAGGCAGTCGCTGGCTACCCAGCATCGGCTTGCCGAGTCGCTCAACGACCGGGCGATCCAGCGGCGACGCCTGAGCCATGGCGCAGGTCACCGCGAGCAGCGGGCCCGCCGCGCTACCAAGGCAAAATTTCATTCCATCCTCCTTTTAGCCTGAGGCGTGATGATGACCGATTCGCCAGAATTTCGGAACCCTGATACGGGACCGTTATCAACGGGGAGAAAGTCTATGCGCAAACTGATACTCGTCGCGGCCACTGCTGCGCTGATCGGCTGTTCGCAGGAGCAACCGGCTGCCGAGTCGGTCAACGACGCCGATGTTGCGATGGACGTCAACACGACCGATGCCAATGTGACCGGCACAGCGCTCGCTTCGATCAACGAGACGACCTGGGAATTTACCGATCCCGACACCGGTAAGCCGATCCAGGAATCGGTCGACGCGACCGGTAATTACATCGCCAATTCGGGCGAGGAACACTTCGATCACGGCACCGCGGTCATGAAGGACGGCAAGGCCTGCTTCACCAGCGCGATGACCAAGGAAGGCGAGATCTGCTGGACCGATCCGATGCTGGCCGAAGGCGAGTCGGGGGAAACCACCAGCGACAAGGGTGAGAAACTCACCGTCAAGCGCACCGCCTACGTTCCGCTGACGATGTAGGGATGGCGACGCGTCCGGTGGCGCGAATCCCGCGCCGCCGGTCAGTCGACCGATTCACCCTCGCCGACGCCCCAGATGTCGCGGGTGCGGATAAAGCCTTGGCGCTTGCCGACCTTGATTCGGCACCAACCGCCTTGGCACAGGTCGATGCGGCCAACGACGCCGTGTTCGGCGCGGTAGCGGATTCGGCTGCGCTCGTTCGCCTCGACGTGGATCGCCTTGGGCTCGCCCGGCTTGACGATCGCGGTGCGCTGGTCGCTGAGCAGCGTCACCAGCATCCAGCCGCGGGTGCCGTCGGGGTCCTCGATCATTCGCCAGTTGGGGTAGGTTTGGACAACCCGCACCGGCAGGTCGCGGCGCTTGTACAGCCAGATGCCCGGATAATTACGCCCGGGTCCGGTGCGCATCATCGCTTCGCCGCTGGCGATCGACGCCCAGTAAGGCGGCTTGCGGTCCTGCGCGGCGGCTGGAACCGCGATCGCTATTAACACCGCCGCAAACACACCTCGCGCCAGCATTACGCCCCCGTCAAAATCCGGTCGACGAGCTGCTTCACGGTCGGCACGAAGCCGTTCGAGTAGAACGGGTCGCTCCGGAACCGGAACGCGGAGTGGCCGGCGAACATCAGATTCTGGTCGACCGGGCCGCCGTGAGCGATGTCCTGAAGGGTCTTCTGGATGCAGAAACTGCGCGGGTCGGCGAGCCGCCCGGTGGTGTTCTTCTCATTGTCGGCCCAGGACGAGAATGCGCATTGCGACAGGCAGCCCATGCACTCCGACTGGTCGCGGCGGATAAGCTTTTTCTCCTCGGGCGTGACGAACACCAAGGTCTCGTCGGGGGTCTTGAGCGCCTCGGTGAAGCCCGCCGCATACCATTCGCGCGCGTGCTGCAGATCGCCCTTCGTGACCCAATAGCCCTTCTTAGTGCCGATGCCGACGTCGAGCTCGAACGCGTGATCGCCCAACGGCTCCTTGGTGAAGGCGATCTGGCGATGCGAGCGCTCTTCGAGATTGCGCAGGAACGGGTTGTGGACCGCCGACGAATAGAAACCGGTGGGCGAAAAGCGATGGAGCAGGATGTCGCCATCCTCGAGCGTCATCAGCCGCGCCTTCCACTCGGGCGGAATCGGGCTTTCCTGGGTCAGAAGCGGCCGCGTTCCGAACTGGAACATGATCTGCCCAAGCTCGGGATTGTCGATCCAATTGTCCCACTCGTCGAGCCGCCACACGCCGCCGGCCATGACGATCGGCAAGCTGTCCGCAATGCCGCCCTCGCGCATCGTCTCGCGCAATTCCTTGACGCGCGGATAGGGATCCTGCGGCGCGCGCGGGTCCTCGGCGTTGCTGAGGCCGTTGTGCCCGCCGGCCAGCCACGGGTCTTCATAGACGACCGCCGCCAGCCACTCGGAGGCTTTCGAGTAAGCGCGCTTCCACAGCGCCCGGAACGCCCGGCCGGAGCTGATGATCGGCAGGTAATTGACGCCGTAGGATGCAGCGATTTCGCTCAGCTTGTAGGGCATTCCGGCGCCGCAGGTGACTCCCGTGACCATCCCCTTGGTGCGCTCGAGAACGCCGTGAAGCACGCGCTGGGCGCCGCCCATTTCCCACAGCACGTTGATGTTGATGGCGCCCTTGCCGCCGGCGATGTCGTAGGCGCGCTCGACCTGCGCCACGGCGCCGTCGATGGCATATTGGACGAGTTCCTCATGCCGCTCGCGGCGGTTCAGCGCGCGATACACCTGCGGGATGATGCGGCCGTCGGGATCGTAGCTGTCGGCGTTGACCGCCGACACGGTGCCGATGCCGCCCGCCGCCGCCCAGGCGCCCGAGCTCGCATGGTTGGTCGCGCTGACGCCCTTGCCGCCTTCGACCAGCGGCCAGACCTCGCGCCCGCCGTAGAGGATGGGCTGAACCCCCTTGAACAACTGGATTCTCCTAACGCGCCGAGGCCGCCATATAATGTCCAACGCTGCAGATGCGATATAAATCCATGGTATGCGTACCTGCTAATCGCCATCCGCAACCGGCGCATAATCGAGGCCGATGTCGACTGCCGGAGCCGACTGGGTGATGCGTCCGACCGAAATGTAATCGACGCCGGTCTCGGCGATGCCGCGGATGGTGTCGAGCGTAACTCCGCCCGACGCCTCGAGCGGCACTCGCCCGGCGACCCGCGCAACCGCCTCGCGCAACGTCGCGACATCCATATTGTCGAGCAGCAGCCGGTCGGCGCCGGCGTCGAGCGCGGGCTCGATCTGGTCGAGCCGGTCGACCTCGACCTGGACCGGCAAGCCGACGTTCGCGGCCTTGGCCGCGCGCACCGCCTGCGCGACCCCGCCGCACACCGCGATGTGATTGTCCTTGATGAGGATGCCGTCGTCGAGCCGCATCCGGTGGTTTTCCGCGCCGCCCATGCGCGCCGCATATTTGTCGAGCACGCGCAGGCCGGGGATGGTCTTGCGCGTGTCGAGCAGGGTCGCCCCGGTACCCGCGATCGCATCGACGTAGCGGCGCGTGAGAGTGGCGATGCCGGACAGATGCTGGAGCATGTTGAGCGCCGACCTCTCGGCGGCCAGCATGGCGCGGGCGCCACCCTCGAGCCGGATCAGCACCGCTCCGGCCAATGCAACTTCGCCGTCGCTGACCAAAGGATCGATTCGAAGCTCGGGATCGAGCGCCCGGAAGAACGCCGCGGCGACATCCAGGCCAGCAGCAACTATTGCTTCCCGGCAATTGATGCTTGCGCTAAATTGCAGGCCCGCGGCGATCGTCGCGTTCGACGTCACGTCGCCGCGGGCGCCGAGATCCTCGGCCAGCACCCGCCGGACGAATTCCTCGACGTTGAACGAAAGGTCAGGCGCGACTGTCATGGCCTCGCCTGTAAGCGAGTGGCGCTGTCACCGACAAGCTCAGTGCGCCGTCGCTTCGATTTCGCGGTTGGCGCCGGCGATCCGCCAATGATCGCCTTCGCGCAGGTATTGCTGCGCGTCACCCGACGCAAATCCGTCGCCGGCCCACGACTGGACCGTCAGGGTGACGCTGTCGCCGTCGATATCGATCCGGTTGAAGCTTTGCTCTTCGTCGCGCAGCCGGGTCGAGGTCGCGGTGCCCGCCTGGAGGACCAGCGACGATCCAGCGCGGGTTACGAGATCCTTGGCACTGTGCGCCGACGCGCGGTGGTTGTGGCCGGCGAGCAGCAAATCGACCCCGGCATCGGCAATCGCGTCCAGCGCCATCTCCTGCCGCCCGATCGCCTTGCCGAGCTCGAGCCCTTCGCCGACCGGGAGCGCGAACAATGGGTGATGGGTGACGAGGATGCGCATCGCCTTGGGGTCGGTGCGATCGAACGTCTCGCGGATGAAATGCATCTGCTCGTGGCTGATGCGGCCGTCCTTGAAGGTCAGCGAGCGCGCCGTGTTGATGCCCAGCACGGTCGCGCCGGCAATCTCGTGCAACGGGCACAGCTCGTCGTCGATAAACCTCTTGTAGCGGGTCAGCGGCGACAGGAAGCGGCGCAGGACGTCGTACAGCGGCACGTCGTGATTGCCGGGGACGCCGAGCACGACGTGCCCGGCGTCGCGCAGCCGGTCGAGGAACGCGCATGCGTCCCGGAACTGCTCGGTGCGGGCGCGCTGGGTAAAGTCGCCGCTGATGACGACCAGGTCCGGCTTTTCCTCATGGATGCGATGTTCGACGGCCTCGACGAGCCGCGCATCGTGGGCGCCGAAATGCAGGTCCGAAAGATGGATCAGGCGAGCCATGACTGAGGAACGCGCCTCGGCTCGCCCGGTTCACGCTAGTTGACCGGAAAGCCCCGCTTGCGGAGCAGTGCGTCGACATCCGGGTCGCGGCCGCGGAACTGGCGATACGCTTCCGCGCGGTCCGTTTCGTTGCCGGTCGACAGCAAATACTGCCGGAAGCGGTCGGCGGTCGGCTTGTGGAACGGGTCGCCCGCTTCCTCGAACGCGGCCCAAGTGTCGGCGTCCATCGTCTCAGACCACAAATAGGAATAATAGCCGGCCGAGTAAGCGTCGGACGAGAACAGGTGATTGAAGTGCGGCAGGCGGTGCCGGAGCACGATCTCCTTTGGCATCCCGATCTTGGCCAGCGCGGACTTCTCGAACGCGTCGGGATCGATCACGCCGTTGGGGTCCATGTGAAGCATCATGTCGACCAGCGCGGCGGACAGATATTCGACCGTTGCAAAGCCCTGGTTGAACGTCTGCGCCTTCTGGATCTTGGCGACCAGACTCTGCGGCATCGGCTGCCCGGTCTCATAATGCTTGGCAAACCGGTTGAGCACCGGCGGCGTCAGCAGCCAATTCTCGTTCACCTGGCTTGGATATTCGACGAAGTCGCGCTGCGAGCCGCCGAAGCTCGGATATTTCACATCGACCAGCAGGTAATGGATCGCGTGCCCGAACTCGTGGAACAGGGTCTCGGCATCGTCGAGGCTGATCAGCACCGGCTTGCCGGGCTCGCTCTTGTTGAAATTATTGTTGTTCGACGCGAGCACGATGTTGTCGCCGAGCAATCCGGCGCGGCTGCGATAGGTCGTCATCCAGGCGCCCGAGCGCTTCCCCTCGCGGGCGAAATTGTCGAGGTAGAACAGGCCGACCACCTCGCCGCTGCGCTTGTCGGTCACCTCAAACGTGCGCACGTCGGGGTGGAAGACGGGGACCGCCCCGGTGTTTTCCTTGAAGCCGAGGTCGTAGAGCTCGCCGGCCGACCAGAACATCGCGTCGACCATATTGTCGAGCGCGAAATAGGGTTTGATCTCGTCCTGGCTGAGGTCGAAGCGCTCTTTGCGGACCTTCTCCTGGTAATAGCGATAGTCCCACGGCTCGATGGTGATGTTGTGGCCAAGCTTCGTCGCCGTCGCCTGCTGGTCGGCGACCTCTTCCTTGACCCGCGCGACAGCCGCGGGCCACACCCGGTTCATCAGCTCCAGCGCCCGCTCCGGCGTCTTGGCCATCGTGTCCTGCATTCGCCATTCGGCATGATGCGCGTAGCCGAGCAGCTTCGCCCGATCGGCGCGGATCTTGACCATCTTTGCGATCAGGTCGTTGGTGTCGTTGACGCCGCCGTTATCGCCGCGGTTGACGAACGCGCGCCAGACCTTTTCGCGCAGCGCGCGATTGTCGGCGAAGGTCAGCACCGGATCGACTGCGGAACGCGTATTCTTGATCGAGAATGTCCCCGCTGGCCGGCCGCGCTCCTTGGCGGCGGCGGCGAGCGACGCCTTGACGTCCTCGGGCACACCTTTCAGTTCCGCGGCGGTCGCGTCGATGTAAGTGCTTTCGTCGGCCAGCACGCGCTCGGAGAAGGTCGCGAACAGCGTCGCGAGCTCCTGATTGTAGGTCGAGAGCTGCTGCTTCTGCTGCTCGTCGAGATTGGCGCCGCGGCGCACGAAGCTGTCGTACAGCCGGGTCAGCAGCCGGTCCTGCTTGGCATCGATCCCGAGCGAAGCCTTGTTGTCGTGAAGCGTCTTCACCCGCTGGAACAACGCCGGGTTGAGGATGATCTCGTCGTACGCGGCCGAGAGCTTCGGCGACCACTCCTTTTCGAGCGCCTGATACGCCGGCGTCGTGGTATTGCTGGTCATCACGCCGAAGACAGACAGCACCCGGTCGAGCCGCTGACCACCGCGCTCGAGCGCCTCGACGGTATTCTCGAAGGTTGGCGGCGCCGGATTGTTGGCGATCGCCAGCGCCTCGCGCCGCTGCTCGTCGATGCCGAACTGGAGCGCTTGCGGAAACAACTCCGGCTTGACCAGCTGCCACGGCGGAACGCCATCGTACGGGCCGGTCCAGTCGGCCAGCAGCACGTTATTTGGCACCGGCGCCTCCGCAACCGGCGGTGCTGCCTCCGCTTCGACCGGCACAACTGCCGCCGCCGCGATCGGCGCCGCGTCTTGCTCCATGGTCGCGCATCCGCCGAGCATCGTTATTGCCGTTCCGGCCAAGATCATCCGCTTCATTAAGTATCCCTCGCATGCAATTTGTGGCGCGACCCGTAACGAACACAGCGCCGGTCGCAAAGCCGAAGTTGGACGAACCAGCATAGTCGGCCGCAAGTGAACCTGCGGTGACACAGCGATTAGAAGTCCAGGAAAAGCAGCAGCTTGACGTCGATGGCTAAGCCCTCGGCCCGCTTTTGCTCGACGAAAGCGGCTATCTCAGCCCGCGGCACCCGATGCACGCGAATGTCCTCATGCTCGGTGCCGCCGCCGTCGCCGGAGCGGGTGACGCCATGCGCGCGCACCAGGGTAAAACTCTCCGACAGCATTCCCGGCGACGCGTGGAAATCGCCGAGCCGCTCGATCCCGGTCGCGGTGAAGCCGGTTTCCTCCTCCAGCTCCTTGACCGCGGTGTCCTCGACGGTCGCGCTTTTCTCTTCGTCGCCGACCAGCCCGGCGGGCAGCTCGAGGCAGCGGCCGCCGACCGCAATCCGCGGCTGGTCGACGAGGATCACCTGGCCCTCGAATTCGGCGAGAATGACGACCGCCCGAACGCCGCCGACGCGGCCCGCATATTCCCACCTGCCGCGCTTGACCGCGCGAACATATTTGCCTTCCCACATGATTTCGGCCGGGCCGGAATCGCCAACTCCATCGCCCATCGGCCCGCTCACAGCTCGATCAGCTTATCGGGGATTTCGTTGATGTCGGCGGAGGAGCGCGGGAAATGCGTGGTGAGGACCGCGCCGACCTGCTCGACCGCGGCGACGATCCCGTCGGCGGGACGGCCCGCCTTTACTTCCACGAGGAGCGCTTCCATCGCCTCGCCCCAGGTCTCGGGCGTGGTCACCTTGGTAATCGCCTCGTCGGCGACGATCTCGGCGCGGTGCTCGCCCATCGACAAATAGATGAGGATGCCGGTGCGCCCGATCGTTCGCCGCTCGGCACCCACCTTGAACAACGCGATCGCCCGCCGCCGAACGCGCCGGGCCTTGGTCGCGCGCGGGGTGAGGGCCAGCCGCAGCGGCAAGTATCGAAGCAGCAGAAGGGCAATTGTAAACTTGGCGACGCCGAGCACCAGCAGCAGCGTCAGAAGCTCGCCCAGCGTCGGCTCCGGCCGCCATGCGCCGAACACGGTTGTGAACCAGAACAGGAGCAGCGACGGGAAAGCCGCGAAGGCAGCCAGGGTGGCGAGCAGCACCAGCAGCGCCCAGTGCAGTGCGACGTCGTGGTAGCTGTCGGACAATTCGGCGATGATCGTGACGATCTCGCCGTCGCTCTGCGCCTCGGCCGCCGCGACCGCCCGGCTGACCTTGACATGGTCCTCGTCGCTCAAGCGCTGGATCACCACCCGCCCGATGCTCCGCCGCCGCCGAAGGAGCCGCCGCCGCCCGAGAACCCGCCAAAGCCACCGCCGCCGGAAAAGCCGCCGAAGCCGCCGCCGCCACCCCAGCTACCGCCACCGCGGCGCGAAGCCTGGCTCAGTTCGCTCAACCCCCACAACACGATCCACGGATCGATGCCGCCGCCGCGGCGCCGGCGATAACGGCGCCCGCCGGCGCGGCGGAACAGGGACAGCAATACGAACCCGGCGATCATCATCCAGAAGATGACCGGGAAGAATCCGGAGCCGTCGCCGGCGCGCTGCGCCTCGCGACTTTCAACTTGGCTCGCCTGCCGTTGCGCCTCCTCTGGCGACAGGCTCATCATCTTGATGATCTGGTCGGCGCCGGCGACAATCCCGGCGGGCATGTCGCCGGCCCTGAAGCGCGGCAGGATCGACTGGCGGATGATCACGCTCGACACCGCGTCGGTCAGGAACACGCGCGCTCCATAGCCGGTCTCGATCCGCACCTTCTTCTCATTCGGCGCGACCAGCAGGATCACTCCGTCGTCGCGCTTCTCGTCGCCGATCTGCCACTGGCGGCCGAGCCGATAGCCGTAATCCTCGATGGTCCGCCCTTCGAGGCTGTTGACCGTGGCAATGACGAACTGCCGCCCGGTCTGCGCCTCGAGCGCTTCCGACTTGCGCGACAGGTCGAGCTCCTGCTCGGCCGAAAGCAGGTTCGCCTGGTCGACGACGCGGCCGGTCAGTTGCGGGAAGGTCTGCGCGGCGGCGGGTGCCGCCAGCGCGATCAGCGCCAGCCACAGTACGGCGAGAAGCCGAGTCACCTTAGCTGGCGTTGAAATCGACCGTCGGCGCGGTCTGCGATCCGGCGGCGGCCTCGAACGGCACCTTGGGCTTGGCTCCGTAGAAGATTTTCGCGCCAATCGCGTCGGGGAAGGTGCGAATGGTCGTGTTATACTGCCGCACCGACTCATTGTAGTCGCGCCGCGAAACCAGGATCGAGTTCTCGGTTCCTTCGAGCTGGCTCTGCAGGGTCAGGAAATTCTGGTTCGACTTGAGGTCTGGATAGGCCTCGAAGGTCGCCAGCAGGCGCCCCAATGACCCGCCGAGCTGAGTCTGCGCGTCGTTGAACTCGCGCACCCTGGCGGGATCGTCGAGATCCTCAGCGTTCAGCTGGATGCTGCTCGCCCGGGCGCGGGCGTTGGTCACTTCGGTCAGGACATCGCGTTCCTGGTCGGCGTAGCGCTCGACGGTCCGGACGAGATTCGGAATGAGGTCGGCGCGCCGCTGGTACTCGCTCTGGACGTTGCCCCAGGCGGCGTTGACCTGCTCTTCGGCGGTGGGCACGCTGTTGAGCCCGCAACCGGCGAGGCTGAATGCGGCGAGCGGGGCGAGCAACCCAAAACGGCGAAGTGCGGACATCTTTGTCATCCCCTGATCACATGACGTGGCGCGTTAGGTAGAGTGGCGCCGGCCCGCTTTCAATCGGCCACGCTTTCAATCATCGCGCGATTGGCTAGTCTGGGGCCGCGTGGCGAGGGGGCGCGATGCTGGCTGAAGCTTTGATCCTGATGGCGGCGGCGGCCCCGAACCTGGACGCGTTCGACGACGCCAACCTGGCCCTCACGACGTGCGGGTTCGCGGCCTATCGCCAGGCGAACGCGCAGGACCAGTCGCTCGACCAGTTCCGCCGCACATTGTCGGCCAATTGTTCGAACCAGATCGCGGACATGCGCCGGGCGATGATTGCCGTCGGCATCGGGAGGGGGAAAAGCCGGGAGGCCGCGGCGGCCGCGGCAGATTCGACGATCGCCCAATTCCACGCGCGGTTCGCCAGCCATTATGCGAAGCGCGCCGAAACCGAAGCTCAGCTCCGCGGCCTCGAGCGCGCCTTGCGCGAGGAAGGGAAGTCGAATGCACAGTGAATTTCGCGAATTCATCGCCCGCGGCAATGTCCTCGACCTCGCGGTGGCGGTCATCATCGGCGCTGCGTTCGCGACCATTACCGCCAGCCTGACCGACGACATCATCATGCCGATCATCGGGGCGCTGTTCGGCGGGCTCGATTTCTCGAATTATTTCATTGTTCTGGGACCGGTGCCAGACAATTATGCCGGCAGCCTGACGAGCTATGCCGACCTCAAGCGGGCCGGCGTCGCGTTGCTCGGCTGGGGCCAGTTCGTCACCGTCGTCATCAACTTCCTGATCCTTGCGTTCGCAATTTTCCTGCTGATTCGAACCGCCAACCGGATCATCCGCAAGGCCGCCGACGCCCCGGCCGGACCGAGCGAAGTCGAGCTGCTGGCCGAAATCCGCGACGAATTGCGCAAGCGGCCCTAAAGCCGGACCAGCATTTCGGGGACCTTGTCGGCGTCCGGGCCGATATCCCAGCGGACCTGCCGTCCCGCCGCGTGCGGCGCCGGCCCGTCCTCGCTGTTGTTGGTCAGTATCTCGCCGTCGGTGAAGATGGTGAAGCGCCCTTCCGCCCGCGACGGCGGGCCGTCGTTGCCGCCGCTCGGCAGGCTCATCGCCTTGGCCCGGGCGGCGAACATGCCCTTGCCGCCGACCAGGGCGGGCGCCGTGATCTTCACCGATCCGTCGATCCGCGGCCGGATGACGATGAACGGGATAAGCAGGTCGGAATCGGGCATCAGCGGGAAGGCGAAGTCCTGGTTCAGCCGCCCTTCGAAATGATAGTCGACGTCGTATACGCCCTGCCCACGATACGTGATCGACCGCCATCCCTTATGCTTGCGGAGGTTTTCGGCGAAGCGGCGGCTGGACGCTTCGTCGGAGCCCGGAAGGCCGAAGATTTTGGCCATTTCGTCATTTTCCTTGCGCTTCTTGGCGACGCGCTCGGCCTCCTGCTTGTCATGCGCGGCCTTCAACGGAGCGACCTCAGCCATGGTGCAGGGCCGTTCCTCGGAGTCCCGCCTGGCTGCCGCTTCGTCTTCGTCCATCGCGTCAGCTACGGCCATTTCACTTCGTAGCCCGACGTCCCCGTTTGTGTAGCAGAGCGCCTTGTCGTCTTTCCACGGCTCCGGCACCGTCTTTTCGTCCGGCATCTGAAGCACGACCTCGCCGCGGTAATCGAGCACGAATGTGCCGTCCTTGCGCAGCGCCAGGTCGGAGGTGAACTTGCCCGGCCCCCACAGGCAGCCGGTCAGAATCAGCGGTGCCGCCGCGGCGACGGCCATTCTTGCCCAGAAACGCATTCGGTCCCCCTTATTTTGGCCGCCCGGTGTAGCCAGCCGCCTTGCGGAGCTCGTCGCCATCCATGACATAGCCGTCGCTGACCACGGTCACCACCCGGCGGAGCGCGCCAAGCTCTTTCGCGACATCGCCATCGACCAGCACCAAATCCGCTTCCTTGCCGACCGCAATCGAGCCGGTCCTGGCGTCCGCCCCGACGATCCGCGCCGAGACGATCGTCGCGCTCTGTAGCGCCTCGGCAGGCGTGAAACCCGCCTGCCGATAGATTTCAAGCTCGCGGATCAGCTCGATGCCCATGCCATCCGTGCCGGCGACAATCGGCACTCGCGCGACGTGAAGCTTGCCCACCAGATCGACCATCTTGGCGTAGCTCTTGCGGTAGTCGTCGCGGGTGAAGCCTTCGACCAGCGGATATCCGCCGGCCGTGAACACGGCGCGCTCGAGAACCGGCGAGATGATGCCCATGTAGGGCGCGTAGGCCGGGTGCGGCTCGCCGCCGTCCTGCGCCAGAAAGCTTTCGAAAATGACGATGGTCGGGTCGACGACCGTTTTGCGGCGCGCAAGGTCGGCGATGAAACCTCTCATCAGCGCGCCGTCCAGGTCGACATCCTTGAAGAACTTGGCCGGGCCTTCCATCCGCTGCCGGGTGTTGGACTTGTCGATCACCTCCTTGGGCATCGCTTCCATGACCACGAAATTGAGGTGGGTGAGCTCGTCGTAGCCCGCCGCCAGCGCCTCGCTGGGCTTCATTGTCGCCGGAACGTGGCCGTGAACGTGCAGGCCCAGCCGATGCGCCTCGGCGGCTGCCGGAGCGATCCACTCCGGGTCCATCGAGGTATAGAATTTGACACCCCACAAGTCCGCGTCCTTGACCCGCCGGACGGCGGCGATGGTCTCGGCCTCGCTGCTGACGACCTCCGCCCCCTGCGCCACCAGCGGACCTTTCTTGTCGATGATGACCGAGATGAACGGCTCGCCCATTAGCAGCTCGCCGGCGGCGCGGCGCCGGGTTGCGTCGACCGAGCGCTCGAATGTTGTCCCGGGGCTGCGGAAGCTGGTGATGCCGTTGGCGATATTGGCCAGCACGTCCCAGTCGTCGCCGATGTGCATGTGGCTGTCCCAGATGCCCGGGACCAGCGTCTTGCCGCGGCCGTCGATGATCCTGGCTCCCGCCGGCGCAGCAACCGACCCCGCCGCGCCAATCGCGGCGATCTTGCCGTCTTGCGCGAGCACCGCCTGGTTGGCGACAAACACGCCCTTGTCGGCATCGAACAGCTGGACGTTATCGAAAAGCACCGGCGCCCGAGCCGCCACCGTCAGGAACCGTGCGGCGATCGCCTTCAGGTCGGTCGCGGTCGCCGCCTCCTGTGCGGCGCGCAGGGGCTTGATCGCGCCTTCGAATCCCGCCGGGACCACCGATAGATTGCCGATTTCGCCGAAATAGCGCTTGTTCTCGTCGAGCCACACCGGCTGCGGCGCAGCGAGGATGCCGCGCACGGAAGCCAGCTGGACCTGCTTTGGCCCATTCGGCCCCTGGATGGTCGCCGTCGGCCCGAGCGCCAGAGTCGCTTTGCCGCTCGGCAGCAGGTCGACGCCGGCCTCACCGGCCGCAACCAGTTTCTCGACCAGTGACGCATTGGCGATAGAGACGCCCCCGGAGGCAATGTAAAAGCCCCGCGCGGGTGCGGCGCCGCTGTCGTTGGCGCTGGTCCAGCGCGCCTGGCCGTTGTCGATGGCGAATGTCTCCGCCGCGTCCCCGGTCATCGTCACTCCGCGCACGGTTGTTGACGCAAGCGTCCCGTCCGCCGCGAGCGTCGCCACCTGGTCCATCTCGGTGATCCAGCCGCGCAGTTCCTGCGACCAGCGATAGGCGGTGCGCCCGTCGGGCAGCTCCCAGCGCCACTGGTCGCCATGCTTGCCGGCTTCCGACACCACGACATAGTGAACCGCATTCGCCGGCGGCTTGAGCAACTGTTCCTTCGGCACCGGCGCGGCGGTCGCTTGACCGGCAAGCGCAAGCGGCGCCGCGGCGAGCAGCATGGCGGCGAGAAAACGAGGCTTGTTCATGTCAAGAAGTCTCCTGCTTCGAAGCAGAGACTGTGGGAGGTCCGCGCGCTTGGCAAGACCAGCCGCCGAGAATCGAAAAGGTGGAGGGCTTCTGTTGCCCGGTGCCCTCCGAACCGCTGGAATCCCCTTCTGTTGCCCGGTGGGGTCCGACCGCGCTTTTGTCTTTGTAACTTAGACCGTTAGGCCGTCAGTTACGCGGCAATTGCGAGTGCTTCGTTATCGTTAGCACTTGTGGTGATGAACGGTTTTACGGCTCATTCAGGCCGGCCGGCAATCAGGCCTTTACTGCACTCGTCGATCCTATTTCGCCCCCATCAGCACCAGCGGAAACCCGTTTTTTTAAGGCCGTCCGTCCGCTGCTGGTGGTGGAGGCGCCGGGGTACTGCCCCCCGGGTCCGAAATGCCTATTCCACCTAACATTCTACCGACATAGCCGAGTTGCCCCGGCCCGACCCAAATAGGCCTTTTGGCGCGGATTCTCAAGGTTGAGCGCCTGGTAAGTCCGGTGAACCGCAACCTGGCACTGGAATTCCGGCATCGGCTGCTGTTATGCCCCGCCCGGTTGCAGGTGAACCAAAAGGGGAATGGGAATGAAGAGAATTGCTTTTGCGATGGCGGCAGCGGCGTCGATCGCGCTCGCCGGATGCGGCGGCCAGGGCGACGATACGCTCGCCGAAAACGTCCAGGAGAATTTGGAAGGCCAGGCCGACGATCTCGACGCAATGGCCGGCAACGCCGCCAACGCCGCGGAGGCCGAGGCGCTCGGCAACCAGGCCGACCAGTTGCGCAACGAAGGCGAGGTGCTCGAGGAAGCGGCCGACGACGCCGACGCCAACCCCGCGGAGGAGAACGTCAGCGGCATGTAAGTTGTCGCTGGCAGGAAAGGATCGAGGCCGCCGGCACCGCGCAGGCGGCCTTTTTCTTTGGTCAATGCTGGCCTAGGCGAACCGGCGATGAGCGACGAGCCGATTCCGGCAGCGACATTGGTCGTGGTGCGCGAAGGTGTGGCCGAGGGCCCTCCCGAACTGCTGATGGTCGTGCGCGCGCGCGGCATGGCGTTCGCCGGCGGGGCGCTGGTGTTTCCCGGCGGCCGCATCGACGACGCCGACCGCAGCCTCGCCGAGCCATTTGGCCTGTCTGACGGCGCCGCCCGCGTCGCGGCGATCCGCGAGACCATCGAGGAAACCGCGGTGGCGGTCGGCATCGAGCCCCTGCCCTCGTTCGACGACGCGCTCGCGATGCAGGCCGCGCTGGTCGACGACCGGCCGTTCGGTGAACTGCTCGACGACGCCGGGCTCGGGCTCGATCTGGAAGCGCTGACGCCGCTCGCCCGCTGGTTGCCAAATTTCCACGTCACCCGCCGCTTCGACACGCTGTTTTTCATTGCCCGCGCGCCCGCGGGCGATTGGCGGCCGAACTGCATCCCGGGCGAGTGTAGCGGCGCCTCGTGGCTGACCGCCGGCGACGCGCTGGAGCGCGAACGCGGCGGCGACGCGCGGCTGATCTTCCCGACCCGCCGCAACCTCGAGCGGCTCGCCCAGCATCCGAGCTTCGAAGCGATGCGCGCCGACGCCGGCGCCTACCCAATCGAACCGATCACGCCTTGGGTCGAGGAGCGATTGGGGGAGAAATTCGTCACCATCCCGGACAACCTCGGTTACCCGGTGACTCGGGAGAAGCTCGACCGCCTGTGGCGCGGCTGATGCGGCGCGCTTTGTTCTGGCTCGCGCTCCTGCTGCTGCTCGTCGCG
The DNA here is from genome assembly GCA_035512655.1 of Sphingomicrobium sp. Lineage (GTDB taxonomy): Bacteria > Pseudomonadota > Alphaproteobacteria > Sphingomonadales > Sphingomonadaceae > Sphingomicrobium. The sequence continues at coordinate 19,546 of DATKDM010000025.1, forward strand.
GCCGGCTTTTACGCGCGCGACTATGTCCGCCGTCATCCGCAGAACGTGCCCTGGACGGCGCTCGACCTGCGCCACCCGATCGGCATGTTCACGCTGCGCAAGCTGGTCACGCTCGGCGACCAACCCACGCAATGCCGCGCGCTGCTGGCGAACGCCGGGATCGGCGACGCGCCGGCGCCGGCGCGCAGCAGCGGCACCGACTGCGGCTATGGCGACGGCATGCGCCTTGCCGAGAACGGTCGAGCGCTAAATTTTGCTCCAGCCGGACTCGTCACCAGCTGCCCCGTCGCAGCCACGCTGGCCCTGTTCGAGCGGGACGTGCTGCAGCCCGCGGCGCGACGCCATTTCCGCACGCAAGTGACGGCGATCGACCACGCCGGCAGCTACTCGTGTCGGCGGCTGTACGGCCGCTCGAGCGGCGATTTCAGCGAACATGCGACGGCCGATGCGATCGACATCATCGGTTTCCGGCTTGCCGACGGGACCCGCATCAGCGTCGTTCGCGACTGGCCGGCCGGCGGCCCCAAAACGGCATTCCTGCGCGAAATCCGCGATGGCGCCTGCCGCCTTTTCGCAACCGTGCTGTCGCCCGACTACAACGCGGCGCACCGCGATCACCTCCATTTCGACCAGGCGGAGCGCGGAAAAATGGGTGCGAGCCTGTGCCGCTAGCCGCGATTCGTTTGCGGCGCACACATGAAAAAGGGGACCCGCGGAAGCGGATCCCCTTATCGCCAGGCGTTAGCCCAGCCTGGCGGCGTCGCCTATTTCAGGTGCCGCGAAAGATGCTTGTTCATCTCGAACATGCTGCAGCGGTCCTTGCCGAAGACCTTGCGCAGCTTGTCGTCAGCCACAATTTCTCGTTTGTTTTGAGGGTTTTGGAGATTGTTTTTACGAATGTGATCCCAGACCTTCGAAACGACCTGACTACGCGGCAGCGGATCGCTGCCCGTGATCGCCGCCAGTTCCGGTGAAGGTTGAACCGGGCGAGCCAATCCGCCCCCTGCTGCCCTACCTGTTTTTGCCATTTGCGCCCTCCTGTTGTTGTCTCCTTTTGTAGAGCGCAAAGGCGACTCCTTTGCAATGCCCTCTACGTCCTTGGATCAGGATATTTTGGAGGGGAACGGAACGACCCGGTTGCGACCGTCGTGGCCGATGTCCGCGCGGCCGCCGAACGGAATGCCCGATCGCGCGCACCAATCTTCGACGATCGCCTGCTCATCGCTGCCGAATGCGGGGTCGTTGGCGGGGATGTCGCCGACCCGGCCGAGGCGGATGCGCGCGGCGCCGCGGACGTTCGCGCTGGCCGTCACGTGGAACATCAGCCGGTCGATCCGGTAATGATGTTCGCTGACCTCCTCGACCAGCAGGTCCGCCCCGGCAAGGCCGGGCTCGAGCGGGGTTCCGAGCAGGCACGACAGGACCGTTAGGTTGAACGCGAACGCCGGCGCCTGCAGGTCCGGCTCGAGCGCCGACGGCGCGCGCCGCACCAGCCAGTCGAGCGAGCGGCCGACCGCGGCGTCGCCGCCGTCGCGCAGTACGTCTTGCGGCATCGGCCCGTGGGCGACTTGCATCCCCGCCCGCTGAAACCCGGCAAGCAGGAAACCGGCATCGCTGTAGCCCAGATAGAGCTTGGTTCGGGCCGCTTCGGGCAGATCGGCGAGCGCTGCTTTGGCGATCCGGTTCGACCCGTAACCGCCGCGCGCGAACCAGATGGCGTCGACCGAGGGGTCCGCCATCACTTCGCGAAGCGCCGCCAGCCGGTCCTCATCCCGCCCGGCGAAATGACCGTCCGCCAGAAAACATTGCGGGTGGAATACGAGCTCGCAGTCGCCGCGGTCCGCCGCAATCGCCGCAACCCGGTCGGCTGCATCGCGCTTCAACGTGCAGCTCGGAGCGACCACCGCAATCTTCATGCGCCCCCCATTTGTCATGTCGACCCGCGTTCAATAGGGCACCGGCAATGAATGATTCCACCTTCTTCTGCGGGATCGGCGGCAGCGGCATGCTGCCGCTCGCCTGCATCGTGCGGGCATCGGGCGGCCGGGTCGCCGGCTCCGACCGGGCGCTAGACGCCGGCCGGGTCGCTCCCAAGTTCGCCTATCTGCGTTCGCTCGGCATATCCCTGTTCCCCCAGGACGGGTCGGGGCTCGAGGCGGGGATGACCTTCATCACCTCCGCGGCGGTCGAGGACAATGTCCCCGACGTCGTCCGCGCCCGCGAGCTTGGCCTCACCCACCTCACCCGGCCCGACTTTCTCGCCAAGTTGCTCAACGCCGCGCAGCGCAGCGTCGCCGTCGGCGGCACCAGCGGCAAATCCACCGTCACCGGGATGATCGGCTGGATCCTCCACGCCTGCCACCGCCAGCCGACCGTGATGAACGGCGCCGTGATGAAGAATTTCGCGACCCCCGCGGCACCGTTCGCGAGCGCCCTGGTCGGTGATCCCGAGCTGTTCGTCAGCGAAGTCGACGAAAGCGATGGGTCCATCGCGCTGTACAAGCCTGAGGTCGCGGTGCTGACCAATATCAGCCTCGATCACAAGGAGATGGCCGAGCTGAGGTCGCTATTCTCCGGCTTCCTCGGCGCGGCGCGCAAGGCGGTGCTCAACCTCGACGATCCCGAAACCCGCGCGCTCGGCGACCTCGTCGGCGGCGATCATTGCGTCGGCTACGGGTTCGACAGCCCGGGTGCCGAGCTGATGGGCAAGCAGCTCGCTTTGCTGCCCGATGGCCTCACCTTCACCGCCGAGGCGGGCGGTGAGCGGCACGAGGTGCGGATGACGGTCCCCGGCCGTCATAATGCCTCCAACGCGCTGGCTGCGCTCGCCGCGACGCGCGCGCTCGGCGTGCCGCTCGCCGACGGCGCCGCGGCACTCGCCCGGTTCGAGGGATTGCGGCGGCGGCTCGAGACCGTCGGCACGGCGGGCGGAGTGACGGTGATCGACGATTTCGCCCACAATCCCGACAAGATCGACGCGACCCTGGCGACCTTGCGAAGCCAGCCCGGGCGGCTGCTGATCCTGTTCCAGCCGCACGGCTTTGGCCCGCTGGCGAAGATGGGCGAAGAGCTGGCCCACAGCTTTGCGGAGGGAATGGACGCGGATGACCGCCTGTTCCTTCCCGACCCAGTCTATCACGGCGGCACCGTCGACCGGGCCCGCGGCTCGGACTGGCTGGCCGAGGCGGTGCGCGCCCTGGATCGCCAGGCAGAGCATATCCCGGAGCGCTTGGCGATCGGCGATGCCCTGCTCAGCGAAGCGCGCGAAGGCGACCGCGTCCTGGTGATGGGCGCGCGCGACGATAGCCTGAGCGAATTCGCCGCGAAGCTCGTCGAGCGGCTAGAGCAAAGGAACTGACGCGGCGGTTCAGAGTCCATCCCGAATGGCAGAACCCGGCACTGTCACCGGCTGGAAGCTCCCGCGCGATGAGCGTGAGCAGCTGCTCGAGCGCTTCCCGCCGAATTACTCCGAGGTGATCGCCGACCATGTCACCCTGCGCGTCGGAGCGACGCCGCAAACGCCGCTGCCGCGCAAGCCCGAGGCCCGGATCGTCGGGCGCGCCGATGACGGCGACAGCCTCGAGTGCCTGGTCGTCGAGCTTAACGGCACTTGCCACCGCCCGGACGGCTCGACTTACCACATCACCTGGTCGCTGGGCCCCGGCCGCACGGCGCGCGAAAGCAACGACGTGCTTCGGGAACGAGGCTGGAAACATTTGGACGCGCCGATCCCGGTCGAGCTCGAGCCGGCGCGCTTCTGATGCCCAAAGGCGAACCGCGCCTGTTCCTCGACTGCGACGGAGTGCTGGCCGACTTCGACGCGGGCGCCAAGGCGCTGCTCGGAATGACTCCCGCGGCGTTCGAGGCGCGCCACGGCCGCCGCGAGTTTTGGAGACGCATCGCGGCCGCGCCCGATTTCTACGGCACGCTCCCTGAGATGCCCGACGCGCGCCGCCTGTTCGACGCGGTCAGGCATTTGCAGCCGACAATCCTCACCGGCCTGCCGCTCGGCAATTGGGCCGCTCCGCAGAAGGTCAAATGGGCGGCAACGCATTTCCCCGGAGTGCCGATCATCACCTGCATGGCCCGCGACAAGCACCGGCACATGCAGCCGGGCGATGTGCTGGTCGACGACCGCGAGAACCACCGCTCCGCGTACGAAGCGGAGGGCGTTTTGTTCGTGCATCACAAAAGCGCCGAGGCCAGCCTCAGCCAGCTCGCGAAGATTTTCCCGTCGGTGAAACCGCGACTTAAGCAGCGGCCGTGACGTCGACCTTCTCGACCCACTCCGGCCAGAACACCGGCTCGCGGTTCGACCAGCCGGGCGCGGTCGCGGCGCTCTCGCTGATCGACTGAAGCAGGATCCGGCGCCGGTCGGGGTGAAGATGCGGAAGCGCGGCGGCCGAGCAGAAAGCGGACGGCAGCCACGGCCGCGACGATGCGCCGATCAGGCGCTCGTAGAGAAAGCGGTATGATGCAAAGTGCGGCAGCCGGTCCTGGCCGAGATCGAAGGCCGAAACCGTGATCAGCATGCCGATGAACGGCTCGATCATGTCGAGGCCGCTGTCGTCCGGAACCTGCAGGCGCATGTGGTCGAGCTGCTTGTAGAGCCGGCCCTGGGCGCGGATGGAAGCGGCTTCACCCTCGTCGCGGGCCCAGCACTCAATCGGGTCGCGGCGACCGTAGGCGACGTCCAGCGAACGGCGGATGTACCGCTGCGTCGCCTTGGTCAAGCCCGCGAACTCCTTCATTTCGGAGATCAGCATCGCCCCACTTGCTGGCTGACTCGTCCGCGTAATCATGAACCCGACTCCTTTCGCTCAGGCGGGATCATGCGGCGGTTTTAGTTGCGTTTTGCTTAACCACGGTCCCACCCCCGTTCAGATTGAATCAGAGGGGAGTCCCGGCGGCAATATGAAAATTTCACATGATGTCGGTTAACGGCGCCACTGTTGATTATTTGCAACGCAGCAATTTTTGTTTCGTTACCGCAACTTATTCGGGGAAACTGGACGACGGAGCCGGGTCCTCGCTGCTGCCGGGCTGGCTCGAGGACGGCGGGTCGGACGCATCCATCGATTGATCGCTGCCGACGTCAACTTTCTTGCTAAGATCATGGGGATGCTCGCGAAGTTCCTCTTCGAGCTCCTCCTCCGGGTCGTCGGAGAACACCGCCGGTGGCACGTCCTTCTTGTCTTCGCCGTTCATCGCGCTCGCTCCTGTGGTCGCCTCGATCAACGTGCGCGCGAGAAGGCCGTTCCAGCACGGATGGGTCCGGCTTTCGACGGAGGCGCCCAATGCTTCTGCCAAGCGTTTCTCGAGTGATTGCTTTAAAAGTCCCGCATCGCCAGATAGGCCTAGATGAACAAATATTCAGAAATGGCCGCATTTGCCGATACCCGGCGTGCGGAAGGCGCGCGCTTCGCCGACTGGCCGCTGGCCCTGAAGTCGATTCTCGGCTTCTGGCTGGTCTATTATCTGACCGTCGTCGCCCGCGCATTCCTCGGCCACGATCCGGCGACGGTCCTCGTCAACCGATCGCTCACGCTGATCATCGGCATCGCACTGACGGCGGCAATCTATGCCGCGCTTACCCTGTTTGCCGCTCGCGCGAGCCTGAAGCGTCTGGTCGTCGTTGGCTTGCTGGCATCCTTCATCGCCGCGATCGCCCAGGCCGGAATCCTCATTTCCGCCGACCGCTTCCTGGAAAAGCCTCAGGATGAATTCCGCTTTACGTCGCGCGAAGGCCATACGGTCGTCGAGACCGGGAACACGATGCGAGTCGAACGCGACGGGCAAGACCCGCTCGTCATGACCTGGCCCAAGGTCGCCGAGCTGCGGCAATGGGACCAATTCCGGATCGCCGCCGATTCGACGGTCAGCTGGTTTTTCTTCTTCGCCGCCTGGAGCGCGTTTTACATTGCCATGGTCGCCCAGTCGCAGGCGCTCGGCGCGCGACGCCGGGCCGCCGAGGCGGAAAGCGCCGCCCGCTCGGCCCAGGTCCGGGCGCTGCGCTACCAGGTCAACCCGCACTTCCTGTTCAATACGCTCAATTCCTTGTCGTCGCTGATCATGTCCGGGCGTCCCGAGGAAGCCGAAACGATGATCCTCAAACTGTCGACCTTCTTCCGTTCGAGCCTGTCGCTCGATCCGTCGGCCGACGTCACGCTGGCCGAGGAGATCGCGCTCCAGAGCCTGTACCTGGATATCGAGCTGGTGCGCTTTCCCAAGCGGCTGAAGGTCGAGATCGACGTTCCGCCGAGCCTCGAAACGGCGCGCCTGCCGGCGCTGATCCTCCAGCCAGTGGTCGAGAATGCGATCAAGTACGGGGTGTCGCCGACGCGCGACAAGGTGGTGCTGCGGATCGCCGCGCGGGAGGCCGGGCCGGGCCGCCTCACGCTCGAGGTCACCAACAGCGGCAAGAAAACCTCGCGCAAGCGCGATGAAAATGGTTTCGCAGGCACCGGTGTCGGCCTCGGCAATGTCTGCGACCGCCTCATGGCGAGATTCGGCAATGCCGCGCAATGCGAGTTTGGTCCGATCGACGATGGCGGCTATCGTGTCGTGATGACGCTTCCGCTGGATCGGACTGATGGATGAAACCGCCGAGTTAAAAATCCTGATTGCCGACGACGAGCCGCTCGCTGCGGAACGGCTGCAGTTGCTGCTCGCGCGCTGTACCGGCATCGACCTCGTTGGCACCGCGAGCGACGGCGAAAGCGCGGTGCGGATGGCCGAGGCGCTGCAACCGGACGTGCTGCTGCTCGACATCGCCATGCCTGGGCTCGACGGAATCGACGTCGCCCGCGCGATCGCTACTCCGCAATCGTCCCCCGCAGTGGTGTTCGTGACCGCATTCGATCAATTCGCCGTCGCCGCGTTTGAGGTCGCGGCGGTCGATTACCTGATGAAGCCGGTCGACCCGGCCCGGCTCGAGCGGGCGCTGGACCGCGCGCGCGCCTATGTGAAGCAACGCCGTGAGGAGCCCGGAAGGGCACCGTCGAAGATTTCGCAATGGCTCGATGAGTTCTGGGCGTCGGACCTCACCGGCCTGGTGCGAATAGCGGCCCGCGATGTCGATCGGGTATCGGCGGAACGCGACTATATGCGGCTCCACGTCGGCCTTCGAAGCTGGCTGATCCACCATTCGATGGCGGCGCTCGAGGAGGGTTTGAACCCGGAGCTGTTCGTTCGCCTGCACCGCTCGGCGATCGTCCGCCGCGACTTCATCACCGGCTTCACTCGCAACCCGTCCGGCCGCTGGATCGCCCGTCTCTCCGATGGCGGCGAGCAGCCGGTCGGGCGGCTCTATTCGGACCGGGTGCGGAGCATCGCCGGCCGCTAGCCTGGGCGAAGCGGCTGCGCTCGACCGTCCGTCGGGAGCGGACGATCGAGCGCCTGGGAATGGATCAAAGCAACGCCGCCTGGGCGACCGTCGGCACCACCAGCATAGTCGACGCGATGACCGCCGCGAACATCACCAAAAGTTTCATCGTCACGCTCCTTCTAGCGCGACGCGGGTCCTCTAAGGGGGCCGAGGATTGATCCCGCGCCGCCCGGCCCTGCTACGGACGCTTTGTGGCGAAGTCTGCTGTTCCTCGACCAGCGCGAGGCCGCGGTCGGCGATCGATCCACAAACGCGACGAAGGCCGTTCGTGCGCCGCCAAACCGACGAACGACGGTCATCTGGCGTTCAGGCTTCGGCCTCGTCGTCCCCGGTCGATCGATCGACCGCGGTGGTCACCGCGACGTCTAGCGTGACGTTGCCGAGCGTGCGGACGATGTCGGGAATCATTTCGACCGCCACGAGCAGCGCGAGGGGCGCGATCGGCACTCCCAGCGCCATGGCGATGGGCGCGATCGAGCTGATGAAGCTGATCTCGCCGGGCAGGCTGACCGCCGCATAGCTCATCACTGCCGCGACTGCCGTCGCCGCGATAATCTGGCCGAGGCTCGGTTCGTAACCCAGCCAGTGCGCGACGTAGAAGGCGACGGCGACGTTCATGGCCGGCCCGGTCGCGCGAAACAGCGCCACGGCGATCGGCAAGGTGACGTCGGCGACTTGCTCGCGGACCCCCATCAGCCGCGACGCGGCGAGCATCGCCGGAAGCGATGCCAGCGACGAACGGGTCGAAATGGCGACGCTCTGCGGGGCGATCATCGAGCGGGCAAAGGTGCCGAGGCCGATGCGGCCCGCGAGAACCGCAATCGGATATCCGGCGAGCGCCACCGCGACGCCGATTGCCGACACCAGCACGATATAATGCAGCACGCCCGCAAAGGCGGCGCCGCCGGCGCTCGCGCCGACCGTGAAGGATAATGCGAACACGCCAAGCGGAGCGATCCACAGCACCCAGCGAATAATCACCAGCAGCGCGTCCGCGATCGCTTCGAACAGGCCGACGAGCGAGCCGCGGCCCGGCTGGCCGATCCGCGTGATCGCCAACGCGAACAGCAGTGAGAAGACGACCAGCGGCAAGATGTCGCCGTTGGATGCCGCGGAAACCACGTTGTCGGGCACGACACCGCGAAAGAAATCGGCGATGCCGGGGATTTGCGGCGAAGTCGCACCCTGGTCGAGGCCGGCGAGACCCGCCTGCAAGGCCTGCGCGGCCGCCTGCGGCAGCGGGAACAGGCCGATGAGCAGCTGGATCATCAGGGTTCCGAAGATCGCAGAAGCGGTGCACAAGACGACGATCCACAGCACCGATCGGCCGGCGATCCTGCCGCCGCGAGCGGCCTCGGCGCCCTTGGCGATGCCGACCACCAGCAGCGCGACGACAAGCGGGATCACCGTCATCTTGAGTGCGTTCAGCCACAGCCCGCCGACGATACCCGACGCCTGCAATGCCGGCTCGCGGATACCGTCGCCGAGCTTCGCTGCGACCGCTCCGATCGCAAGCCCGAGGATGAGCGACAGCAGGACCCAATAGGCGCGTCCGCCGCGAACGCTCTCCTCCGCGGCGGTTTCGGCCTTTTCGCTCAACGCGGCTTCCGGAAGCGATAGACGACGCGGTCGGTTTTACCGCGCACCTTGGGGTCGAAGACGATCAGCGAATGGTCGTCGGCCGGGTTGCGCAGGAAGTTGCGAATGCCGACGAGCTCGAAGCCGGCGCGCTGGAAGTCGGCCTTCAGCATTTCGGGGTCGATGCGGTGCAACTTGGCGACCGTCGCGCGCGCGTCGTCATTAGGCAGCGCGACATGGTCAATGACGCCGACCGTCGCTCCGGGCCTCATCGCCGCATAGAGCGTCTTCAGCCACGCGTCCGGATCCATCCGCACGATCTTGCGCTCCGGATTTTCCCAATAGACATCGTGGTAATCGAGATTCATGATCATGAAGTCATAGGCGTTGGTGCCCAGCTCCGGCGCTTCGAACGGGCTTGAGATCAACGCCACATTCTTTTGCCGCTTGGCGAACTCGGCGAAAGACTTGCGGCGATCCGCGTTGAGGAACTGCGTTGGCTGCCAGACCACGACCTTGCCCCTCGGCCCTACCACCGGCGCCATGATCTCGGCCCAATATTGGTTGGCGCCAAACATATCGATGACGCGCATGCCCTTCCTGAGCCCGAAGAAATTGAGCACCTCCACCGGCTTGCGCCCTTCGTCGAGCTTCACATTGTCCGGGGTCCGGCCCGGCGCCGCCACCGCTGCCGCGATGTCCGCGGGGGCCGCCGCCGCCACAGCGGGCGTCATCGCCAAGGCGATCACACCAAACAGAAATCCAATCGATTTCATGAAGCCCTCCCGTCCGCAGATTCTTCCGACTCATACCATGCGCCATGCTCCGCGCCAGCCGATGACGGGCGCCCCGCCGCGAGCGCTTGCACCCGCGTCGATTCAAGCTAAGGATTTGGGCCTCGTGAGCCATTCCTTGGGGGAGGAACTTTCATGGCGACCATTGCGTCTACGCCCGTCGAGCGCCAGTCGGCCGAGCGCCGCTTCTACTCGCGCATGGCGCTGTTCCTCGTCGCAGTGGTATTCATCGGTTTCGCGCCGAGCTTCTACCTGCGCGGCATCTTCCCGTCCCCTCGACCCAATCCCACCTTGCCTCCAAGCGTGCTCCTGCACGCGGGCGTCTTCACGCTGTGGATGCTGGCGGTTGTTGCCCAGACGCAGCTTGTCGCCGCCGGCCGCCGCGACATTCACATGAAGCTTGGAGCGGCGACAGTCGTGCTCGCGGTGGCGCTTATTCCGATCATGTATCTGACCACCGTGTGGCAGGTCGCACGCGCCAACCAGCCGCCGTTCACCGATCCATTGACCTGGACGATCATTCCAATCGCAGTCATCATCCCCTTCGCAGTTCTGATCTGGCAAGGCTGGGCGCAGCGGCGCAACGCGCAGTGGCACAAGCGGCTGATGCTCAGCGCGGCGATCCTCGTCGTCGCCGGACCGGCAATCGGACGCCTGCCGATCGCTCCGCCGACTCAAGGCGGTTTCACGTTCCAGATGCTGCTTGGCCTCGTGCTGTTCGTCCCGTTGTTCCTGTGGGACCGCCGAACGCTCGGCCGCGCTCACCCGGCGACCTGGCTCGGCTTCGCGATGGGTGCGGTCTCGGTCGGCGTGCCGCTGTTGGTGTTCTGGACGGGGCTGGACTGGGCCTCGATCGCGCGGCAGCTGCCGGGTGTCGCTGGCTAACTCGCCGGCCCGCAGCCTCCCTCCCCCGCTCAGCTGGCCCGACCGGTGCCGCCGGTCGGCTCAAAAACAGCCACGGCGCGCATCGCCCTCGATGGTCGCGCGTTCATGCTGCAATCGTTTAACCCACACAGGAGTCATTTCATGACCGAGCACAGCCGTTCCGACGAAATCACCACCCTCAACACACTAACCGCGACCCTGATCGACAGCGTCACCGGCTATGAGGACGCCGCCGCCAACATCGAAGGCAGCAGCCGCCTGCAGCAAATGTTCCGCGAACGCGCCAGCGAGCGCCGCCGCGTCGTCCAGGACCTTCGCGCCGAAGTCAGCCGCCTCGGCGGCGACGCCGAGGACGACGGCTCGTTCATGGGCAAGACCCACCAGCGGTTCCTCGACCTCAAGGCGGCCGTCACCGGGCGCGACGAGAAAGCGATCGTCAACGAGGTCGAGCGCGGCGAGGACTATCTCAAGGAGAAGTTCGAAACCGCCCTCAGCAGCAGCGATGTGTCCGGCGAAAGCCGCGCGGTGATCGAGCGCGCCTACCAGTCGGTTCGTGAAGGCCACGACCAGGTCAGCGCACTCAAGCACGGCCTCGAAGCCTAGTCTCGCAAGTCGAGCTGCGCCGCTCCACCCCTCTTCCGTTTTCAGCGGGAGAGGGCCGGGCCTAGGCCCCGAAAATCAGCTTGATGTGGTTGCGGAACAGGCGGGTCTGCTTGCCCATCAGGCCCGGGTCGTCGAGCGCTTTTGAGAGCACGATCGCGCCTTCGACGATCACGGTCAGGTTATCGGCCAGCGCATCCAGGTCGACTTCGACGCGAGGCGGATGCTCGGCGACGATCTTCTTGAACGATCCCGCGAACCGGTGCCGCATCCGCTGCAGATATTCGACGTTCATCCGCTTCACCTCGGCGTCGAACAGCCGTTCCTGGTAGGTGACGCTGGCGACCATGCAGCCCGGGTGCAGGGTTTCCATGTCGTCCATCATCTGCGCGTAGAGGTTGAGGAAAATCAGGAAGCTTTGCAGAGGGTCGTCGCTGAGCTCGTGGGCGCGCTTTTCGAGCGCGTCGATGATCGCCACGTCCTCGGCAAGGAAGCGGTCGAAGAGCTGCCGCGCCATGTCGTTCTTGTCGCGGAAATGGTAAAAAAAGCCGCTTTTGGTGATCCCGGCCGCCTCGACCAGCTCCTCGATCGAGGTCGCCGCAAAGCCCTTTTCGACGATCGCCAGGTAGGCGACGTCGAGGATCCGCTCGCGAGTACGCTCGCCCTTGGTTTGAGCGGCACTGTCCAACTGCACCGCGGGTCCAGTTTTCTCGATCAGCTTTTCAACCATGTCGCATCATCCCCAATGCGTAGTGACCCAAGTTAACGGAAACGCGGGCTTTTTTCCACTGGATCAAAACCGACCGCAAAGCTTCTAGAGGGCCGCGGTGACGGCGGATAGTAAGCCCCTTCAAATCCGCACATAATCCGAACTTGGGGGAAAGCCATGATTGGCCTTTATCATTACGTCGCCATCGGCCTGTTCGCGGCCTTTGCGCTGCTCGAGCTCATATCGACCGGCCGCAATTTCGCGCCGGTCGCCCGATGGCGGCTCAAAGGCGCGGGCTTCATGCTGCTCTATCTGGCGCTGGCGACCTACGCGCCATTGTTCTGGGACGGCTGGCTGGGCGAGCATCGGCTGTTCGCGGCGGACACGCTGCCGCTGTGGGCGCAGATTGGCGGCGGATTCCTCGCGCTCCAGGCCGGCATCTATGCCTGGCACCGGACGATGCACAACGTGCCGTTCCTGTGGCGATGGTTCCACCAGATGCACCACAGCGCCGAGCGCGTCGACATCTGGGGGGCGCTCTACTTCCATCCGTTCGACATATTGGGCTTCACCTTCATCGGCAGCCTGATGCTGGTGCTCGGCTTCGGGATCGGCGCGGAGTCCGCGATTTTCATCAACCTCGCGGCGACCTTCTGCAGCATGTTTCAGCACGCCAACATCAAGACACCGCGGTGGCTGGGTTTCATCATCACGCGCCCGGAAAGCCATTCCGCGCATCACGAACGCGGCGTTCATGCGCGCAACTACGGCGACATTCCGATCTTCGACATGATCTTCGGCACGTTCCACAACCCCAGGGAGTTCACCGGCAAGGTCGGCTTCTACGAAGGCGGTTCGCAGCGGGTCGGCGCGATGCTGGCCGGCAAGGTGATCTCATGAGCCGGCTGCGAATAGCGCTTGCGATCCTGATGTGCGTCTTCGCCAGCCTCGGCGGCGGCGCGGCAATCGCCTCATAATCCCAACTGGGAAAAGCCTGAGGCCATCGCTTCGTCGATGGCCCGGTTCCTCAACTCCAATCGCTAAATTCAAGGACCAATCCAATGCACCATAACCTTCCCCAGCTCGATCGCCTGTTCCTGACCGACGGCGGGATCGAGACCGATTTCATCTTCAACCGCGGCTTCGCGCTGCCGAGCATGTCGGCGGTCATGCTGCTGCGGACCGCGGACGGCCGCGCGGCGCTCGAGGATTACTACCGCTCCTATCTCGATCTGGCTCGCCGCGCCGGAACCGGCTTCGAGCTCGTCAGCGCCAGCTGGCGCGCGAGCCCCGCCTGGGCGCCGGAGTTGGGCATCAGCCAGGAGGAGCTCGACTCACTCAACCGCAGTTCCGTCGATATGCTCCTCGAGATGCGCGACCGCTACGAATCCGACGCGCTGCCGATCGTCGTCACCGGCTGCATCGGGCCGCGCGGCGACGGCTACGATCCCGGCGAGATCATGACCGTCGAGCAAGCCGAAGCCTATCACCTGCGGCAGGCGTCGGTGCTCGCTTCGGCCGGCGCCGACATGCTGAGCGCGATCACCATGACCAACGTCAACGAGGCGATCGGCATCGTCCGCGCCGCGCGGTCGCTCGCCATTCCGGTCTCGATTTCCTTCACGGTCGAGACCGACGGGAGCCTCCCGACCGGCGAACCGCTCGCCGCCGCCATTGCTGCCGTCGACGAGGCGACCGACAGCTACGCGGCCTACTTCATGGTCAACTGCGCCCACCCGACCCACTTTGCGGCGCCGCTCATGGAAGGGGGCGCGTGGACCAAGCGGATCGGCGGCCTGCGCGCGAACGCGTCGCGCTGCAGCCATGCCGAGCTGGACGGAATGGATGAGCTCGACACCGGCGACCCCGTCGAGCTCGGGCAGCTCTACCGCCAGCTGCGCGAGCGGCTGCCGCACATCAACGTGCTCGGCGGCTGCTGCGGAACCGACATCCGCCACGTCACCGCGATCGCCGAATCCTGCGCTGCGCATCGGACGGACCGAGTAGCGGAGCCGTCTGCGGCATGACCTCCGGCGCCCGACCTGACACCCCACACGCAAGGACGCGTCAACGCGGGAGCTTCACACTGCCGTTGCCGCCGGCCGAGGCGTTCGACCTGTTCACCGCCGAGGGCGAGCGACGCTGGGTCGCGGGCTGGGAGCCGGTGATCCTCAGCGACTGCGGCGCCACCAAACCTGGCGCGGTGTTCCTGACCGATCATGGCGGCGAGCCGACCATCTGGACGCTCCTGGAGTACGACCGGGAAGCCGGTCGCCTCGCCTACTCGCGGGTGTCGCCGGGCCGTCGCGCGGGCACGGTTCGCGTGAGTCTTGGTCCCGATGGCGAGGGGACCCGCGTCAAGGTCGCTTACGACATCACCTCGCTGGGCAGCGAAGGCGACGCAGCCGTGCGCTCGATGGATGCGGCCGGGTTCGACCGCATGCTCCACGAATGGAGGCGGCTCATTCGCGTGGCGCTGGAATCCAGCCATACTCGAGCGCAGCCCGCCTGAAATCGGGCGTTCAGCTCAATGTGCTAAATTGCGCGCTCCAGAAGGAGGACAGCCATGCGCCCCACCCTGTTGCTTGGCGCCGCGGCGTTGCTTGCCGCCGCCCCGGCATCCGCCCAGCCGGCGCCTGGCCAGCTGGTGCCGGCGCCGGTCCAGGTCATCAACCTGCAAAGCTATTCCTATGCGCCGACACCGATCCACCTCGCCGCCGGCCGGCCGGTGACGCTTCACTTCGTCAACCGCGCCGGCAAGAGCCACGACTTCACGGCGCGGGAATTTTTCAGCGCGGCCCGAATCCTATCCGGACAGGTCGCGAATGGCGAAATCGACCTTCGTGGCGGGCAGAGCGCGAGCGTCACCCTGGTCCCGGCGGCCGGACGCTACAAGGTCCACTGCGGCCACCCCTTCCATGCCTTGCTCGGGATGCGGTCGGTTATCGTCGTACGCTAGAAAGTGCGCCGCGCCGGCCGCCTAGGCTGCGCAATCGAGCTTTTCGAGCAGCGGATATAGCTCGCGGTTCTCGCGGGTGATGCGGGTCGTCAGCGCATCGAGCACGATGCGGCTGTCGCGGCAGTAGGCAGGCCAATCGGCAGCGATCGCGGTCGCGTTCCATTTCTCGCTATAATCGATGAAGGCCGCGGCAAGTCCGCCCATCTCATGGCTGAACGACCGCGCGGTCGACGCGACATGCGCGTCGGGGCTTGCCAGCAGGCTCGGATACAGGACCCAGTCCTCGGTCTTGAGGTGGCCAATCAGGGTCGAAGCCAGTTCGCGGCGAAGGTCGAACAGCTGGAGCTGGGGCGGCGCTGTTGGGCGGGCGATCAAATCGGTCAGCCGGTGCACGATCCGCACAAGCTCCGAATGCTGGTCGCGCAGCTTGCCAATTTCGGTCATCGCGAGGCTCCAGTCATTCGCCGCTGTGAGCCGGGAGCGGCTGGCAAGCCGTTAAGATTGCATCCGAAACGGTGCGGACAGCCTCGCACTCGCAGGACGCGCCTTCGCGCAGGGGACACGCGACGGTTGCAGCGGCGCCAAGCGATTAAATTCCTGGAACTGGGGAGGAAATCTGGCCCCAAAAGAAATGGGGGCTGGCATTGCTGCCAGCCCCCACTGCGCCGAGCACGGATATGCCGGTGTTCGTAACCAGATCAGCCGAAGCTTCACCGTCTCTCGATCCTGGCTCACCAGCTCAGGCGTCGCTTCCCACCGCAGCGGCTCGTGAGAGCCTCGCTTTCTCAAACCTCATTCCCCGAAAGGAACTCCGCCTGGGTCCGCTCATGTCCCGCCCGAAGACGCGACAACTCCGATGTTCCACGGCCCTTCTTGGGATGATCACTTCCGCGTCCCGCTTTGCTCGTCCCACTCCGAAGAGTGATGGAGCCGCGTCGCGCAAAAGGAAGACCATCTCTTCCGGCGCCTCTTCCCGGCTGGCCCCGGATTGTCCCCGAAGGAACGCCCCAATTGCCTGCCGGCAGAGATCGGTACCTTGGTCACTGCCGCCCCTTCTTGCCCGAAGGCTGCCCGGTGAGGCTGCGACCGCCGTCCCGATCACGAGATGACAATGCACCTCGCCACGAGTCGCGCAAAGCGAAAAATCGGTGCGCAAGCCTGTGGATAACGGGGATATCGGTAACAACCGATGGAACGAATCGCGATTGCCGCGAATCCCGCCACGCCATTGCTCCGGCCGGCGCGCCATCCTACGTCGCGCAAGTGCCTGAATCTTCGCCCACAACGCCCGAACGCCCTGGCTTGCCAGCCTATCTCGCCGGCCTGAACCCGCCGCAGCGCGAAGCCGTGCTGACGACCGACGGACCGGTGCTGGTGCTGGCCGGGGCCGGAACCGGCAAGACCGCGGCGCTGACCGCGCGTCTCGCCCACATCATCGCCACCCGCCTTGCCTGGCCCTCGCAGATCCTCGCCGTCACCTTCACCAACAAGGCCGCGCGCGAAATGCGCGAGCGCGTCTCGGCGGTCAGCGGCGGCGCGATCGAGGGCATGCCGTGGCTCGGCACTTTCCACTCGGTCGCCGCGCGGATGCTGCGCGGCCATGCCGAACTCGTCGGGCTCAAGGCCAATTTCACGATCCTCGACACCGACGACCAGTTGCGCGTGTTGAAACAGCTGATCGCCGCCGCCAACCTCGACGAGAAGCGCTGGCCGGCGCGCCAGCTCGCGGGCCTCATCGACCGCTGGAAAAACCGCGGCTGGACCCCGGCCCAGGTCGACGCCGGTGAATCGGAAATCTTCGCCAACGGCCGCGGCGCCGAATTCTACGGCGCCTACCAGGACCGCCTCAAAACGCTCAACGCCTGCGACTTCGGCGATCTCTTGCTGCACATGCTGGAGATCTACCGCCGCCACGACGACGTGCTCGCCCAATACCGCGAGCGCTTCAAATATTTGCTGGTCGATGAATATCAGGACACCAACCAGGCGCAGTACGAATGGCTCAAGCTGCTCGCCGAGCCGAAGCGCAACCTGTGCTGCGTCGGCGACGACGACCAGTCGATCTACTCGTGGCGCGGGGCCGAGGTCGCCAACATTTTACGCTTCGACCGCGACTTTCCCGGCGCGGCGGTGATCCGGCTCGAGCAGAATTATCGCTCGACCTCGCACATCCTCGCCGCCGCCGCCGGTCTCATCGCCCACAACGCGGGCCGGCTCGGCAAGACTTTGTGGACCGAAGTCGGCGACGGCGAGCCGGTCAAGGTCATCGGCGTGTGGGACGGGCCCGAGGAAGCGCGAAGAGTCGGCGACGAGATCGAAAGCTACCAGCGCGATGGAGGGTCACTGGACGACGCCGCGATCCTCGTCCGCGCCCAATTCCAGACCCGCGAGTTCGAGGACCGCTTCATCGCCATCGGCCTGCCCTACCAGATCATCGGCGGCTTCCGTTTCTACGAGCGCGCCGAGATCCGCGACGCGCTCGCTTATTTGCGACTGGTCGCCCAGCCTGCCGACGACCTCGCCTTCGAACGGATCGTCAACCAGCCCAAGCGCGGCCTCGGCGACAAGGCCGTCGCCCGCATCCACGCCTTCGCCCGCGCCACGAGCCAGCCGCTGCTGCTTGCCGCCGCGCAAATTCTCGACAGCGACGAGCTGACCCCCCAGGCGGGCCGCTCGCTCGGCCGCTTCGTCGCCGACATCGCCCGCTGGCGCGACCAGGCCAGAAGGCTGCCACATCCCGAGCTCGCCCGTATTTTGCTCGACGAAAGCGGCTACACCGCGATGCTCCAGGCCGACCGCACCGCCGAAGCCGCCGGCCGGCTCGAAAACCTTGCTGAGCTCGCCCGCGCGATGGAGGAATATGAAAATCTCGGCGCCTTCCTCGAGCACGTCAGCCTGGTCATGGACAACGACGAGAATCGCGCCGGCGAGAAGGTCACGATCATGACCATCCACGCCGCCAAGGGCCTCGAGTTTGATCGGCTGTTCCTGCCCGGCTGGGAGGAAGGCGTGTTCCCGTCGCAGCGGGCGATGGACGAAGGCGGCCTCGCGTCCCTCGAGGAGGAGCGCCGCCTCGCTTACGTAGCGATCACCCGCGCCCGGCGCCACGCAACCATCCTCCACGCCGCCAACCGCCGCATCTACGGCCAGTGGACCAGCTCGCTGCCCAGCCGCTTCGTCGCCGAGCTGCCCAAGGACCATATCGAAGAAGAGACGACGATGACCGGCGGCGAAAGCCTGTGGCGCGCGCAATGGTCGGAGCGGACTGACCCGTTCGCGCACGTCGCGGCGCTCCGCCCGTCCCGTGCGCAGTCCCGGGGTCCCGGCTGGCAACGCGCGGCGGGCGGAAGTTTCTCGACCCAGCCAGAACGCATCATCGAAGCCCGCGCCAGCGCCGTGAGCCTAGGCAACAAGGGCCGCGACGACCTCGCGCTCGGCCAGCGCGTGTTCCACGGCAAGTTCGGCTACGGAGTGATCGCCGCGATCGAAGGCAACAAACTCGAAATCGACTTCGAGCACGCGGGGCGGAAAAAGGTGCTGGACAGCTTCGTCAGCGCGGGATGAATCATCAGCTGGCGCGCTCCAAATATCCGATCAGCGCCCGCCGTTCCCCCGCATCGCTAATACCGTGGAAGGTCATCGACGTGCCGGGCACCAGCGCTTCGGGGTCGGCGACGTAGCGGTCGAGGAGCTCGGGCGTCCAGCGCGGGTGCTGCCTGGCGAAGCGCCGCAGCGCCGGCGAATAGTCGAAGCCCGCTTCCGCGGCGATCGGCCGCCCGACGATCTGGTGCAGCGTCGGCCCTTGGAGCTTGCCCGCTCCGGCCTCGAGTGCGTGGCAGCTGTAGCATTTCTGGTAGGCGCGCTCGCCCTGCACGCCGGTGCCGGCGGACGGTGGAGCGGCCGCCGTCCCGCACGCCGCGACCACCAGCGCCGCGAGTGCGAGGCCGATCAGGCCCTTCAGCTCGCGCTCCCGGTCCTCACCACCATGATCCGGTTGGTGCCCGATTCCGGCAGATAGACCTTGCCCGGCCGGCCGAGGATCTGGCGGACGTTGGCGCCCTCGCCGCTGCCCGGATATTTGGTCCAGCTCTCGGTCTTGGGATCGAAGGCGAACGTCGCATTGGCGCCGAAATCGCTGACCCAGACGATGTCGCGCTCGTCGACATAGACCGCGTAGGCCTTGGGCGCCTCGCCCGGCAGCTTCCACATTTTCCAGTCGCCAGTCGCCGGCGTGTAGCGGCTCAGATTGCCGCTGTTCCACTCGGACACCCACAGATTGCTTTTGCTGTCCGCCCACACGCGGCGCGCGCCCTGCGCGGGCGTCGGCGGCTCGATGATCGTCGCCGCGCCGGTCGCGCGGTCGATCTTGGCGAGGTGACTGCCGGCGAGCGACACATAATAAATGTCGCCTGAGGGCGTCGCGTCGATTCCGTACGGACCGCGGCCCTCGGGGTCCTTGAACACCCGCATCGCGCCGGTCTTCGGGTCAAGCCGCCCGTAGATTCCGTTCTGGCCGGTGAACCAATGAATTCCGTCGCCGTCGAACGCGCCGGTGTTGAGGTTGGCGTAGCCGACGTCCTCGGGCAGCTTCCACACGTCGAGCTTCTCGGTCTTCGGGTCGAAGCGGACGATCGCGTTCAACCCGCTATCGGTGATCCACGCGGCGCCGTCCGGTCCCTGGATCACCCCGTGCGGAGCCGATCCCTCGCCTAGCGGCACATGGCGAATCTTGCCGGACTTCGGGTCGAGGATGCCGAGCGCGCCCTGGCGCTGGGCGGTGTACCAGATGGTCCCGTCGGGCGCCGGCGCGACGTCATGCACCCGCGCGCCCTCGGGCAGCTGGAAGACCTGCGTGTTGGCGACTTTTTCCGGCGCGTCGGGGCTGGATTGTTCCGTCTCGGGAGCTTGCGCAGCGCATGCGGGCCCGGCCAGCATCAGCGACCCGGCCACTGCGACGATCCGCAAAATGCTCATGATTTCGCTCTCCCATCCGTGGCGAGGCGGCAGTATGCGGAAGCGCTCCGTCGACCGCAAGGCGGGCCGCCGCTTGAGCCGCGAGCGGCGGCTTCATGCGACGGCCCTTCCGGACCTTCGGCTGGTCAATAGGTCTCGACGACCAGCGCCACGGGCACCGACCGCGAAACGACGTCGTGGACCGGCGAATATTCGGCGAGCTGGGCAAGCAGCTCGGGCGAGGCGTCGGTCTTCACCCGCATGCGCATCGTGATCCGCTGATAGCCCTTGCGGACCTCGGTCGACATGCCGAGGAACCCGCGAACGTCGAGATCGCCCGACAGCTCGGACTCGACGGATTCGATCTTGATGCCGCGCGACGCCGCGTGCGCGACCGTGGTCGTGGTGACGCACATCGACAGCGCCGACAGCAAATACTCGACCGGGTTGGCGCCCTGGTCCTTGCCGCACAGCACCGGCGGCTCGTCGGCCAGGAACTGGTACGGCTTCGCGCGCCCTTCCTCGGCGCCGGCGCCGAAGTAGGAGTCGACGGTGGCGACATTCTGCGTGCCGTCGATCCAGCGGTTGGTTGCCCGGAACTCGAAACGGGCGAGCTCCGGCTGCTGCTTGATGGCATCGATGGTGTCCATCAACTGCGTGACGTTGACGCCGTTGGTGACGGTGGGCGCCGCAATGGCTGCCTGGGCATTCATGTCATGATCTCCTGCTGCTGTGCGGCGGCAAGAGCGCCGCAGCTCGCGATGGAATAGGAGCGGTCGCGCGCCAAGGTGAGCGCGGTAGCTGTCAAAAACAGCCCGTTCGTGCCACAATCGCGTGCCATGGCCCTGAAGAGCGACTTGCCGTTGGACGCGCTGATCGTCGCAGTACCGGAGACCGCCGGGTCGGCGCTGTACGGCATGCTCGACGTGCTCGCCGCTGCCGGCAATCTTTGGCAGGACCTAGTCGGCGAGGAGCAGTCCAAACGCCTTATCGAGCCGCGCATCATCGCCGGCACCGCGGCGCCGTTCTCGTGCGGCAACGGCATTCCCGTTCAGCCAGCTTGCTGTGTCGGCGACGACCCGCAACCGGATATCGTCATCATCCCCGAGCTATGGCTAGGGCCGGATGAGGACTTGGCCGGTCGCCACCGCGAAATCATCGGCTGGGTCCGGCGCTGCTACGACCGCGGCGCGTCGATCTATTCGGCCTGTTCGGGCGCGATCATGCTTGCCGAAACGGGTCTGCTCAACGGACGCCAAGCAACCTCTCACTGGGGCTACGAGCGGCTGTTCAGGAACAGCTATCCGCAAGTCGAGTTCAAGCCGGAGCCGGCTCTGCTGTTCGCCGACCCCGCCGGCCGGATCGTGACCGCCGGTGGCACCACCTCCTGGCACGATCTCGCGATCCATATCATCGCGCGTCACTGCAGCCCGGGCGAGGCGTTGCGGGTCGCCAAGGTTTATCTCCTCAAGACCCACGACGAGGGCCAGCTGCCCTATGCCGCGCTGGTCAGAGCGGCGCCGCACGCCGACTCCGCCGTGCGCGAGACCGAAAAGCTTTTGAAGGACATCTTCCGGAAGCCGGGCGCGGTCGCCAGGGCCGTCGAGCAGTCGAAGCTTCCCGAGCGGACCCTCAAGCGCCGCTTCAAGGCGGCGACCGGCCTCACCATCCTCGATTATGTGCAGAATCTACGGATCGAGGAAGCCAAGCGCCTGCTCGAGATCTCCGATTTCCCGATCGAAGAAGTCAGTGCTCTTGCAGGGTATGAGAACCCGAGCTTCTTTCGGCGCCTGTTCAAGCGCCGCTGCGGCCTGATGCCGGCGGCGTACCGGCGGATGTTCGCGATCTCCTGAAAGCCCTTGGCCGGCGGCCGTTCGGATCCTGCGCCCTTGCGTGTTCCGGGCAACTCAAGCAGGTGACACCGATGGCCACCCCCGCCAACCTCACCGTCCGCGACAATCCCGATCGCCGCCGCTTCGAGATCGACCTCGGGGACGGCATCTTCGCCATCGCCGAATACACGCTGCCCGAGGGCAAGATCATGTTCACCCACACCGAAGTGCCGCCCGCCCATGAAGGCAAGGGCATCGGCACGCTGCTGATCAAGGCCGGGCTCGCCGCCGCGCGCGAGCGCCAGCTCCAGGTGATCCCGATCTGCCCGTTCTTTGCCCGCTACATCCAGGGCCACCCCGAAGAGCAGGACCTGCTCGAACCGTCGTATCGCAAGGTGCTCGGCCTGCAATGAGCGTTCGCTCGACTTGGCTGACGCCAGGCTTCGCTAGCTCTTTTGCGCACAATCCGTCGCTCGTGCGCCGCAGGGAACCGGCTCTCGCGCTGCCCCGTTCACCGTGACAACAATGGACATCCTCAACATCCTCATCGAGCGCGTGCAGGAAATGCTCGCCGGCTTCGTACGAACGCTGCCGCAGCTGGCGCTGGCGCTCCTCGTGCTGCTGATGACCTGGGTGGTGGCGTCGCTTGCCCGCGCCGCGGTGCACCGCATGACGCGCCGCACGCGCCTTCGGCCGAGCCTGGTCGCGTTGTTCGTCACCCTGACCGGCGTCCTGGTCTGGATCTTCGGCATTCTCGTCGCGCTCGCGGTCCTGCTCCCGGGCGTGAACGCCGGCAGCCTGCTTGCCGTGCTGGGCCTCGGCTCGGTCGCGATCGGGTTCGCCTTCAAGGATATCTTCGAGAATTTCCTTGCCGGCGTGCTGATCATGCTGCGCAAGAAAATGCGCATCGGCGACATGATCGAGTGCGAGGGCGTCGAAGGCCGGGTCGAGGTGTTCGCTCGCGAATTCAACGAAAGCTCGATCGACTTCACGGTGCGCTGGTGGTCCGGCTCCGAGCCGATCGAGATGCATCGCAGCCGCGACCGGGTGCTGCGTGCGATCAAAGCCGCGCTCGACCAAGCCGGCATCGAGATTCCGTTCCCGCAAGTCACCAATTGGTTCAAGGAGCCGCTGCGGGTCGAGCGCCAGGACGGCTAGCGCGGCCGAATCGCAAGAGATTCAGCCCTTCGGCGCCCGTTCGTGCTTTGTCCGGCCACCGCCCAGGCGGCTCGCTCCGACGCGCGAGGGTCACAATAGCTCCGAAACTCGGAACCGACTCGCTGCACGCGCATTGAATAGGCAAACGTCAATAGAAAAGAGCCTGTAGATGAAACAGTTAGCGCTTGCGCTAGCGGTGACGGGTGCGCTCGCTCTCGGAGTTCCGACCAACCCCGCCACCGCGGCAATCGAAACCTACGAAGCAAAGGCGACCGCCGCGAGCGCGGCGGAGATCGCCCGCGCAGACATGTTCGACGCATTCGGCCCCAAACAGCTGAAGCCCGGCCAATATCTGTGGCGCGACGTGCCCGCAGACGCCGGCGAGGAACGCGTCGTGATCAGCCTCTCCGAGCAGCTCGCCTTCCTTTATCGCGGCGAAACACTGGCGGCAGTAACGACCATCTCGACCGGCACCGACACGCACCCGACGCCGACCGGGATTTTCAACGTGCTCGAGAAGAAGCCGATGCACCACAGCCGGAAATACGACAATGCGCCGATGCCGTTCATGCAGCGCATCGACCGGTTCGGTGTCGCGCTTCACGCCGGGCACAACCCGGGACATCCGGCGAGCCACGGCTGCATCCGCATGCCGCGCCCGTTCGCCAAGAAATTGTTCAAGGTCACGGACGTCGGAACACCGGTCCTGATCGGCGCGTAACCCAGCCTCGGATAAAGTAAGGCCGCCCGCGCTTGACGCGGGCGGCCTTAACTTTCGTGCCGAATTACCAGCGCAGGCCGCGGCGCCGGCCGTCCGCTGGCGCATATTCCGAGGAACGGCGCGAGCCGCCGGTGAACTTTTTGATCAGATAGGCCATGCCGCCGGCGAAAAGCAGTTTCTTCAACATCATCAATCTCCTTCACAGGAGTCAGCGATGCAGGGAAATTTCCGTTCCTTCTGAATGCGATGATGCTCGCCAGTCCGGTGCAGCGATAAGGCTGGCCGCCGCGGCGCCTCGGCAAGCCGGTTTTAGCCGGGCAGCTCAACCGGCTCGAGGAATACGCCGCCGGCGTTGGGACCGAGAGCCCAGCGGATTTGCGCGGGAAAATCGCCGTAGTGATCGACTCGCAAAAACACGTGCTCGCCGATCGGGAGTGTTTCTTCGGTGCGCAACCGAAAGCCGCCCGGGGATACGTCGGTAATCGTCACCGGATGCTCGGAACCGTCGGGCATGACCAGCGTCGCGTCTTGCGCGACGTCGATCCGCTGCCTGCGTGGTACATGTCCGGGAATTCGGCTCACAGCCCCGCCTTTTGTCCAAGCTCTGCCTATGCTTAGACGCGCCAGGTGAAAGAAAAGTTAGCGGGACGGCTCCAATGCCGCCTGCGGCAGCTTCACCGGGATCCTGAGGTAGCTTGTTCCATTGGCCTCGGGAGGCGGGAAGCGGCCCGCACGAATGTTGACCTGGATCGCCGGCAACAGCAGCTTGGGGACGGACAGCTTCGAGTCCCGAGCCTCGCGAAGCGCGACAAAGTCGTCTTCCGAAACGCCACCCCCGATATGGACGTTGTTCGCCCGTTCCTCCGCGACCGTGGTCTCCCATGCGAATTCGTCGCGGCCGGGCGCCTTGTAATCATGGCACAGGAACAGGCGCGTGTCCGCCGGGAGCGACAGCAGTCTTTGAATCGAGCGGTATAGCTGGCGGGCATCTCCTCCCGGAAAGTCCGTCCGGGACGTGCCATAATCCGGCATGAACAGGGTGTCGCCGACGAACACCGCATCGTCGATCTTGTAGCTGACGCAAGCCGGCGTGTGGCCCGGCGTGGCGATCACCTCGATGGCAAGATTGCCGAGCGGCAGGCGCTGCCCATCCTCGAGCAGCAGGTCGAAATCGCCACCGCCGCTCTTGATGTCCTCGGCACCGAACAGCGGCATGAATGATTTCTGCACCGCGCGCACTTCGGCCCCAATGCCGACCCGGGCGCCGGTACGCTCCTTGAAGAACGGAGCGGCGGTGAGATGGTCGGCATGCGGGTGGGTTTCGAGCACCAGGCCGATCGACAGGCCCTGCTCGTCGGCGGCGGCGAGGATGCGCTCGGCGGATCGGGTGGCGACCTCCCCGCTCGACGAATCGAAATCGAGCACCGGGTCGATCACCACCGCCTGCCGCGTTTCGGGGTCAGCAACGAGATAGGAGACGCTGCTCGTGGCCTCGTCGAAAAATCCCGAGATTTGCGGCCCTGCTCTCATCTTGGACCTCCCCAGCGCCCGCCGAGAGAATGGCTCGATCAGCGCGCCGCGGCAAGCCGCCGGATCGCCGGGCCGGGGATCAACCGTCCAACGGGCTGGAACGCGAGGCCCTATTTCGTCGTAAGCGCTTGGCCGGCGTAAGGTCAGACGGCCGCTTCGCTCATCGTCGTGAGCTCGGGCTTGGGCACTCCGGTCGCCTTGTAGGTTTCGACCAGCTCGGCCTTGCGCTCAGCGAGCTGCTGCCCGAGCGCGTCCATGTCGAGCCCCGCCTTGCGGGCCTGGCTGAACAGGCCCTCCATGCGCTTTTCCTCTTCCTCGACGTGATGCTCGATCTGCTCCTGGAGCACCGTGACCTTGGCGTCGAAGAACTCGTCGCTTTGCCCGCTGCCGGCCTGGATCTCGGCGATCAGAACCTTGGCGCCATCGTGCTCGACAAAGGCTTCCTTGAGGAGGTCCTCCTCGACCTTGCCTTCGCAGGCCGGGTAGAAAATCTCTTCTTCAATCGTCGCGTGGACCGACAGCTCGAGACAGATCTGCTCGGCCAGCTTCTGCTTGCGGCCGTCGCCGCTCGCCTTCTCGAACTGGGTGAACAATTCTTCGACCGTGCGATGGTCCTGCTTCAAAAGCGCGATCGCATCCTGCTGATTTGTCTCGGGCATGGGGCTCTCCTGTACTGTGCCGGGAAAACCCGCCGCGCACGCCACATGTTCCTGTTTCGCTGGATTAAAATCAGCGTTGGCGAGAGTTAGCCCGGAGGCGCCGTTGGGCGCGCCGCGATCGCCGCGCTGTCCTCGGCCTGCTCATCGTCGTTCGGGACCGGAGCGCCTTGCCCGGGACGGCTGTCGAGCTCCATCCAGTCGCGAAACGGCAGGTGATAGAGCATGTCCATCACCTCGAACTCGAGGCCGCCGGGCCGGTTGGTGTTGCTGTTCCACATTGCCACGACACCGCTCTTGCGGTCGGGGTCGAACAGGATCAGCGACCGGTAGCCGCTGACTCCGCCGCGGTGGCCGACGATCCGGTGCCCGGCATAGTCGTAACTGCGCCAGCCATAGCCGTAGTCGGCCTGGCCTAGGCGCTCGAGGAATTTGCGCAGCCGCCGCCGCTCGCCCGGGGTCTTGACCAGCGGCGCGTGGATCGTCTGCAGAAGCTGCGGCGGCAGCACGTCGGGCATCTGCCCCATCTGCGCGACCATCCACAGCGCCATGTCCTTGATGTTGCTGTTGACGCCGCCGGCCGCCGGCACCCGGTAATAAGTGTCCAGCACCTCGAGCGGCTTGCGCGCCGAATTGTGCGGCCGCGCCCAGCTCCTGGCGTTGACCAGGCCGTCGCGGGTGACGCTGGCGCTGGTCATCCCGATCGGGTCGAACAAAGTCTCCTTCAAGGCTTCGCCGAACGGCTTGCCGGTCACCCGCTCGACGATCTCCGACGAGCCGTCATAGGCGACGTTCTGGTAGCTCCAGCAGGTTCCCGGCGGGCAGATCAGGTTGAGTTGCGCCAGCGTCTGGCGCAGGAACTGGGTGCTCTGCCCTTCCTCGAGCTTGTTGTCATAGGCGTTGCGGTAGAGCCCGAGGCGGTGGCTCAAGAGGTCGCCGATCGTCGCCCGGGCTTCGGCGCCGCCCGGCAATTTCATGTTCGCATAATGGGACAGCGGCGAGCTGAAGCTCAATTTGCCCTCGTCGGCGAGCTTGGCGATCATCGTCGCAGCAACTCCCTTGGACACCGACGCCCAGCGGAACACGGTGTCCGGAGTCACCTTCTCGCCGGAGCCCGCGAGCGTCTCGCCGTAGCCGTTCAAAAAGGTGATGCGGCCGTTCTCGACGATCCCGACCGACAGCCCGACGACCGCCCGCTGCTGCGCCAGCCGGGTAAGCCGCGCGTCGAGCGCCGCATAATCGATGTCCCGCCGCGCCGAGCGGGTTACCGCCCCCAGCTGCACCTGCGCCTGCCGTGGCGAAAGGCTGTCCGCTTCGGTGGCCGGCTGCGAACGCATCGCCACGAACGCCGCGCCTAACAGCAGGGCGAACACGCCGAGACCGATCTGGTGCTGTCTCTCCAAGCCTTCTCCTCCCCGCCCCTCTCCCCTGTGCGTCCTGGCGGCAAGCGGCTCAACGCTACCCCCTGCGAAGCTGCGGTGAGCCGATTCCCTGGCGCGACGAACGCCGCTTCGGCTGGCCATTATCGGCCGCCTCGCCTAAAGGCCCGCGACGGGAGCCTCGCCGATGCAATTTCTGAAGACCCTGTTCTGGGTGCTTCTCGCCGTGGTCATCGTCCTGTTCGCAAGCCGCAACTGGTTCGACGCGACATTGAACCTGTGGGGCGACATCCAGGTCGACATCAAGGTCCCGCTGCTGCTGGCGCTGATGTTCGTGCTGGGCTTCCTGCCGACGTTTCTCATTTACCGCGCGCGGCTGTGGACGCTGCGGCGCCGGATCGCTGCCCAGGAACGCCAGCCGGTCCCCGCCGCCGCTCCAGGCCCGGCGGAAGACACGCCGGCGATATGAGCCCAATCTTCGTTGCCATCGACACCGCCGAACTTGCCCGCGCGCGGGACATCGCGCGCGCCGTTCGCGGGAACGCGGGCGGGATCAAGCTCGGGTTGGAATTCTTTGCCGCCAACGGCCCGGCCGGGGTCGCCGAGTTGGGCGAGTTCGGGCTGCCGTTGTTCCTCGATCTGAAGCTGCACGACATCCCCAACACCGTCGCCAGCGCGGTGCGGGCTCTGGCCCCGCTCGAGCCGGCGATCCTGACGGTCCATGCCGCCGGCGGGCGGGCGATGCTCGAGAACGCCAAGGCCGCTGCATCGCCCAAGACCAAGGTGGTGGCGGTCACCGTTCTGACCAGCCTCGATGAGACCGATCTCGCCGCCGCCGGCGTCAACGGCAACCCGGCCGATCAAGTGGCCCGGCTGGCTGCACTCGCGCGCAGCGCCGGCCTCGACGGGATCGTCTGCTCGGGCGAAGAAGTCGCCGCCGCCCGCAAGGCCTGGCCGGACGGCTTCTTCGTCGTGCCCGGCGTTCGCCCGAAGGGGGAAACCGCGGCCGACCAGAAGCGCGTCGCCACTCCGCGCGCGGCGATCGACGACGGCGCCTCGGTCCTCGTCATCGGCCGCCCGATCACCGAAGCCGACGATCCCTCCGCGGCGATCCGCGGCATCGCCGCGACGCTGTAAGGTGGACAAGCCGATGCGCTTGCGCCTAGCGGGACGCCGGCCAAGAAAGAGGGTTTGAATGAGCTGGTTGAGCCGGGTCAAAAAGGGCATCCCCTTCCTGCCCAAGCGGCAGTCGACCGACAATCTCTGGCACAAGTGCACCAAGTGCGGAACGATGGTGTTTTTGAAGGAATGGGAGGACAATCTCCGCGTCTGCCCGCGCTGCGACCACCACGACCGGATCGGCCCCAGGGCGCGGTTCGACCAATTGTTCGATGCCGCCCGCTACGAGCTTCTGCCGGCGCCCGAAGTGCGCGAGGATCCGCTCCGCTTCAAGGCCAAGGAACGCTATACCGAGAAACTCAAGGAAGCCCGGTCCAAGACCGGCGAGCGCGATGCGCTGCTGCACGCGCGCGGCCTGCTCGACGGCCACCGGGTGGTCGTCGGAGTCCAGGATTTCGCCTTCATGGGCGGGTCGATGGGGATCGCAGTCGGGGCCGCGTTCATCGCCGGAGTCCGGGCGGCGATCGCCGACAAGTGCCCGTACATCATCTTCACCGCTTCGGGCGGCGCCCGGATGCAGGAAGCGGCGCTGTCGCTGATGCAGCTGCCGCGGACGACCGTGGCCGTGGCCGAGCTCCGCGAAGCCGGCCTGCCCTACATCGTCGTCCTGACCGACCCGACAACCGGCGGAGTCACCGCCTCCTACGCGATGCTCGGCGACGTCCAGATCGCCGAGCCGGGCGCGCTGATCGGCTTCGCCGGCCAGCGGGTGATCGAACAGACTATCCGCGAAAAGCTTCCCGACGGCTTCCAGCGCGCCGAATATCTGCTCGAGCACGGCATCATCGACATGGTCGTGCCCCGCCACCAGCTGCGCGAGCGGCTGTCGCAGATCGTCGCCTACCTCGCGCCGGAGCAGGAAGCGGCGTGAGCTACGCCCCCTCCCGCTTGCGGGAGGCGCTTTAAGTGGACTTCGCCCGCTCCGCGCACGCCGCCGTCCAGGCACAGCTCGACCGCCTCGCCGCGCTGTCCCCGATCGGCGACCGGCTCGGCCTCGAGCGCATCGGTCAGTTGCTCGACCGCCTCGGCCGACCGCAGGACGCGCTGCCGCCGGTGCTCCATGTCGCCGGGACCAACGGCAAGGGCTCGACCTGCGCTTTCCTCCGCGCCGCGCTGGAAGCGTCGGATCATGCCGTCCACATGTTCACCAGCCCGCACCTGGTCCGCTTCAACGAGCGCATCCGAATCGCCGGCAAGCTGGTCGAGGACGAAACGCTGGCCGGTCTGCTGGAGGAGGTGCTCGACGCCAGCGCGGGCGTCGAGCCGAGCTTCTTCGAGGTGACCACGGCCGCGGCGTTGCTCGCCTTTGCGCGCACGCCCGCCGATGCCTGCATCCTCGAAGTCGGGCTCGGCGGCCGGCTCGACGCGACCAACGTCGTCGATCGGCCGCTGGTCTGCGCCATCGCCAGCCTCGGCGTCGATCACCAGCAATTCCTCGGCCGGCGGATGGCCGGCATCGCCGCCGAAAAAGCCGGGATCGCCAAGCCCGGCGCGCCGCTCGTCACGCAGCGCTATCCGCCGGCGATGGCCGCGCGGATCGGCGAGATCGCCAGCGCGCTCGGCGCGCCGTGGCTGCCGCGCGGCGGAGTATGGGATGCGACCGTCGCGCGCGGCCTGCTGCGCTATCGCGACCGCACCGGCACGCTCGACCTGCCGCTGCCCCAACTGACGGGCCGTCATCAGGCGATGAATGCCGCGCTCGCCGTCGCCATGCTGCGCCACCAGCAGCGGCTCGAGGTGCCCGATAGCGCGTTCGCCGCGGCGATGAGCCGGGCGGACTGGCCGGCGCGGCTGCAGCGGCTCGCGCCGGGTCCGCTGACGGCCTTGCTGCCGCCCGGATCGGAGCTGTGGGTCGACGGCGGCCACAACCCGTCCGCGGCGCGCGCTGTCGCGGCCCACGCGCGGCGGCATTTTGCTCGGGACCTGCCGCTGGTCCTGGTGTTCGCCAGCCTTGCCACCAAGGACCCCGAGCGCGCGCTGAAGCCGTTCGAGGGCTTGGCGACCGAAGTCCACACCGTCCCGATCGAGGATCATGAGTTCCACGCTCCCGAGGAGCTGGCAGCGCTCGCCCGTTCGATGGGTTTCTCAGCGACCGCGCACAAGGCCCTGCAGCAGGCGCTGGGCGCAATCAAAACGCCCGCGCGGGTGCTCGTCTTCGGCTCGCTCTACCTCGCCGGCGAAGCGCTCGCCGCCAATGGTCAGGCGCCCGACTAGGCCGTGTCGCCTTGCGCTGCCTTGGCTGCGTCCGAGGCCAGCATCGGGCCCTGCCCCGCGCGCCGGCGGTCGGCCCAGGCGGTCCGCATCCATTCCAGAGCGACGAAACCGACCGCGATCAGACCGATGAGAGCGGTGAACAGGAACACCGGCGCATAGCCGATCCGGTCGATCGCTTCGCCGATCGCCGCCCTGCCGAGCGAGCCGATGAGGAAAGTGAGCGAGGACAATAACGCATATTGCACGGCGCTGAACTCGCGCGAAGTGATCGACGACAGATAAGCGACGAACGCCGCTCCCGCGAGGCCGCCGGCGATGTTCTCGCCCGAGATCGCGATCAGCAGCCTCACCATCCGCAAATCCTGCCCGAACGAGTCGAGCGCGAGAGTGCGGGCAAAGGCGTCGATATAAGCTCCTCCCGAGGCGAGGTCGGCGTAGAGGAGGTTGCTGGCCGCGGCGACGATCGCTCCGATCATCAAGGTCGGCATCCGGCCCAGGGTGGCGAACAATATGCCGCCGATGGCGATTCCCGCCATGGTCATGAACACGCCGAAAATCTTCGACGCGAACGCCACCTCGTCGCCAGTGTATTTCAGCTCCTGGAGGTAGAAGGGAAAGGCGAACGAGCCCCAGATGTTGTCGGTGATCCGGTAGCTCAAGATCAGCCCGAGGACGATGATCACGCCCCAGCCGATGCGCCGCACCAGCTCCTCGAGCGGCAGGACCAGCGCCGAATATGCGTGATCGGCGGCCCGCCCGGTCGCGTCCGGCGTGGCCAGATCCTGCTCGATGACATGCTCGCCGCGGCTCCTCCACCAGTTGAACACCGCCGCGACGACTGATGGCAGGATCACGGTCGCGGCGACGATCAGCGGCCCCATGGTCCGCGTGAAATCGCCAACCGCCGGGGGATTGGGATCGTCGGGCGAGGCCGTGACGACGCGGATCATGAACACGGCCACGGTCCAGATCGCCCACGCCCACCCGGCGCCGACGATCGCCAGCCCGATGGCCCGCCATTTGGGATCGATCGCGCCGGCCTTGCGCAACTTGGATCGCTCGATGTCCTGTTCGGTTCGCGGCGTATCGGGCGCCATCGCCGTCGCGATCAGGGTCAGCGCCATGAACCCGCCCATGATTGCATAGACGGTGGGCCAGCTGACGCGCTCGGACAGGACCAGCGCCAGGGCGCCGCCGATCAGCGCCGCGATCCGGTAGCCGAACTGGTAGATCGACGACAGGATCTCGACCGGCGCGTGTTCATCGGCGACGTCGATGCGCCACGCGTCGATAACGACGTCCTGGGTGGCCGAGGCGAAGGCGCCGATGACCGCGACCAGCGCAAACCAGCCGAGCGCGAGCCGCGGGTCGGACATCGCCAGCGCGAAGAAGGTGCCGGTCAGCAGCAGCTGGCAAACGAACAGCCAGCTGCGCCGCCGCCCGAACCGTTCGAGCACCGGCAGCCGGACCCGGTCGACAAGCGGCGACCAGAGGAACTTGAAGGCGTAGGCGAGACCGATCCAGGAGACGACGCCGATGGTGGCAAGGTCGATTTCCCATTCGCCAAGCCAGGCGTTCAGGGTGCCGATCAGGAGCGTGTAGGGAAGGCCGGCGGAAAAGCCGAACACCAGCATGATGCCGGTCTTGCGATTGGCAAGCGCGGTGCGGAGGAGTCGCAAACCCTTGGGCGCTTGGTCCACCGTAACTGTCGCCATCGCACGCTCTCCGCCTCAGTCAGGATCGCCCATGCTAGCAGCGGATTGGCGGCTGAACAGTGGCTGCGTGCGCCCTCAGCGGCGCGCGCTCAGCTTTGCTCGGAGACGAACAGCACGAAGCCCTTGGACGGCGTGACCTCTTCGCCGGCGAGGTGCCGGTCGACGCTGTCGATCGCGGCCAGGAGCTGGCGCTCGGAGTACGGCTTTTTGAGGCAGCCGATCGCAACCTCGGCCGCCGCCGGCAGCTCATGGCCGGTCGCGAACATGGTCGGGATCCCGCGCTCCTTCGCCGCCCGGGCGATGTCGAGGCCGGTCTCGTGGCTGCGCAGCCGCAAATCGCTGAGGATCAGGTCGATCACCTCGCGCTCGATCACTTCGAGCGCGTCATCGAAACCGTCGAGCGTGGCGACGATCTCGTAGCCGGCGTCAGCGAGCATCGTTTCATTGTCGAACGCCGTTAAGGGTTCGTCCTCGACGACGAGGATCCGCTTGACGATCCGGTTACGCTTGCCGAACAGCATGTTCACCTATCCAGGACGATTGCCTTGCCGCCGCAACGAACGAAGCCCAAACCAGTGCCGCGGCGCCGCGGCGCCGGCCGGTCTATACCGCAAACGCCGCCCCAGCGCGACAGCGGACCGCAGCGGATCGCCAAATTGCTCGCCCGCGCCGGTGTGGCCTCCCGCCGCGAGGTGGAACGGATGATCGCCGACGGTCGCATCGCGCTCAAAGGCGACGTGCTGACGACTCCGGCGACGATTTTGACCGACCTTGCCGGAGTGACCGTCGACGGCAAGCCGGTGCGGCCGCCATCGGCGCCGCGAATGTTCCGTTACTACAAGCCGCCGGCGACGCTGACCGCGGCAAGCGACCCCAAGGGCCGGCCGACGATCTACGACCGCTTGCCCAATGGCCTGCCGCGGCTGATCCCGGTCGGCCGGCTCGATTTCATGACCGAGGGCCTGCTCCTGTTGACCAACGACGGCGAGCTGAAGCGCCAGCTCGAGCTGCCGAGCAGCGGCGTCGTCCGCCACTACCGCGCCCGCGCTTTCGGCACGGTCACCCAGGCGGCGCTTGAGGAGCTGTCCGAGGGCGTGACCATCGAAGGCATGCGCTACGGCTCGATCGACGCCAACCTCGAGCGGCGGACCGGGCGCAATTGCTGGATCCAGCTGAGCCTGATCGAGGGCAAGAACCGCGAGGTGCGGCGCGTGCTCGAGCATCTCGGCTTGCAGGTCTCGCGACTGATCCGCACCGGTTACGGGCCGTTCGACCTCGCCGGCCTGGAGCCGGGGCAAGTCGCCGAGATCGACCGCAACCAGCTCACGCAGTTTCGGCGGTCTTTGAAATGAAATCCTCCCCACGATTTCGTGGGGAGGGGGACCATGTGAAACATGGTGGAGGGGTTCTTTTACGCCAAAGGACCCCTCCACCAGCTACGCTGGTCCCCCTCCCCAGCAAATGCTGGGGAGGATTATTATGCGCATAATCGCCGGCCAATGGCGCGGGCGGCGACTTCAGACCGCACCCGGCATCGCCACCCGGCCGACCGCCGACCGGGTGCGCGAAACCCTGTTCTCGATGCTCGCCAGCCGCCTCGGCGCGTTCGCGGACCTGCGCGTCGCCGATTTGTTCGCCGGCAGCGGCGCGCTGGGATTGGAAGCGCTGTCGCGCGGCGCGGCCTTCGCCTGCTTCGTCGAGAACGATCCCCAGGCCGCCGCCGCCATTCGCGCCAACGCGACCGAGCTCGGCGCGCTCGGCCAGGTGCAGATTGTCGGCGGCTCGGCACTTGCGCTGCCCCGGTCCGAGCCGTTCGACCTGATCTTCGCCGACCCGCCCTACGCTCCCGGATCGGGGACCGCGGCGGTTCTCGCCACCTCAACCGCCAAGTGGCTGGCGCCAGACGGCTGGATGGCCGTCGAAACCGCCCGCGGCGACCGGGTCGACCCCGGCGCGTGGGGAATCGCGGCCGAGCGCGACGTCGGCCGCGCCAGGCTTACGCTTTTGCGGGCCCCCTAGCCTGTTTCGAGGCCTTGCGGATTTCCTCGACCTCGGTCGAAAGCCGGCGCCCGATCGCCGCCGCGGCAGCCGCGGCCGCAGCTTTGAACGCCTTGCTCGACTTGGCGTCCGCGCCGCTCCTCCGGTTGGACCGGCTCTCGGCGACCGCGGCCAAGGCAGCGGTGGCACCAATCGCGAGCAGCTCCGCAACCAATGGGCTCTCAATCAGCTTGTACAGCGCGTCGGCCGCGGTCATGTCGCTCGACCGGCGCCCCGATGTCTTGCGGCGATCCGCACCTGCCGCGCGCGCCGGCTTGCGCGTAGCAGCCTTCGCTTTCGATTTGGCCATGGCGCGTTTGCGCGCCGTTGCGCCCGTCTTCGCCGGACCTGCTTTCTTCGCCGTGCTTGCTTTCTTCGCCATTGCCTTCCTCCTGTTCGCTGTGTCTTGTCCTGGCTCAACTCACTCGACGCATCGCCGTATCCTCGAACGGTTGCGCGAGCGCGCAGGCATCGGCCCGCTCGCTGTCGAGCCAGCGCCCGGTGTCCACGGGCCGAAGCATCACCGGCATCGCCTTGGGATGCACCGCGCCGACGGTCGCATTCGCGGCGCAGGTCAGGAAGGCCATGAACGGCCCCCCCTCCCCCGGCCGCCACAGCCCGGCGAAAGCGAACAATGGCGGGTGCTCGTCGGCACGCCCGAACCAGACCTTGGCCTTGCGCTTGGTCGCCGGGTCGGGCTCGGCGGTCCATTCGCAAAAACTGGTCACCGGTACGATGCAGCGGCGCCTGGGATCGTTCAACGCCCCGCGCCAGAACGGGCTGGCGAGGTTGCGGACGTTGGTCACCGGCCGTGAGCCCGCCGCCGCGGGCCCCGGAAAGCCCCATTTCATCATCTCGAGCGCCAGGCCGCCGCTTTCCTTGCGGCTCAGCACCGGCGCCTGGTGCCCGGGGTAAATCTCGTCGAACGGCGGGACGTTGCTTGTGTCGCCATCGAACGGCCCGAAAAGCCGCCGCATCTCATCGACGGTCGCGGTCATGCTGTAGAGATTGCACATCGCCCCGCGCTTACCACGGCGGCCCCAGGCCTGCTACTGTATTGACACAATAATACACTTAGCCTATCGTTTCGGCTCCAGTGGGAGGAATTTCGCATGTACAGCCAGAACGAGCTCGACGAGGCGGTCGCGGCGGGCGCGATCAGCGCCGAATCGGCCACGGCGCTCCGCGCGCACATCGAGCGCCAGCACTCGAGCCCGACCGTCGATGAGGAGCAATTCCGGCTCCTGACCGGCTTCAACGATATTTTCGTTGCGATCGCCGCCGCGATCCTGTTGTTTTCCGTCGCGTGGATCGGCCATCAGCTCGGCCAGGGCCTTGGCCTTTCGATCGAGGGCGACGGGCCGTCGCCGATCGGCCCGCTCGCCGTCGCCGCCACTGCCTGGGGGCTGGCATTGTTCTTCACCGCCAAGCGGCGGATGGCGCTGCCGTCGATCCTGCTGCTGCTGGCCTTCGTCGGCGCGGTCTTCGCCACCGCCGCCTTCACCTTGGTGCTGGCGATCGGGCCCGAGCAGCTCGACAATAATCCGCAACTCGCCGGCCTCCTCGGGGCCATTTCCGGCGCCGTCGCCGCAACCGCGGCCTGGCTTCACTGGAAACGGTTCAGGGTCCCGATCACCGTCGCCGCCGGCGCCGCATCTGTCGCGGCGATCGCCATCGGGCTGCTCATCGCGGCGCTCGGCGACACCGCCGAGAATTCGCGCAACGTGATCCTCGGCTTCGTGCTCCTGCTCGGCCTCGGCACCTTCCTGTTCGCGATGTCGTGGGACAGCTCCGACCGGGCGCGGATCACCCGCCGCTCGGACGTCGCCTTCTGGCTCCATCTGCTGGCCGCGCCGATGATCGTCCACCCGGTCTTCACTTTGCTCGGCCTCAACGACGGCAATGCCAGCATCGGCGAGGGCCTCGTCGTCGTCCTGCTCTACGTCGCCATCGGCATCACCGCGCTGGCGATCGACCGCCGCGCCCTGCTCGTCTCGGCGCTCGCCTACGTGCTGTGGGCGCTGGCCGACCTGCTCGAGCGGTTCGGTGCGGTCGAGCTCAACATTGCGTTGACCGCCTTCGTCATCGGCTCATCGCTGCTCCTGCTCTCCGCCTTCTGGAGCCAGGCCCGCGCCGCGGTCGTCAAGCCGCTACCGAACGGGCTTCGCGATCGGTTGCCGATCGTCAACCGGACCAGCGTCACTCCGCAACCAGCCGCATAAGCCGGCGCTCGACCGGGGCCAGAACCATGCCCAGTTCCTGGCCCCGCTTGAGCACCTGGCCGTGCTCGCCGACGAGCGCGAACGCCCCCTGCTTCAGCCGCAGTTCGGGGCGTTTTTCGATGCGGATTTCGGGACGCTCGGCGCTTCGCCGGAACGCGGCGAACACCGCGGCGTCGGGCGAGAAGCGGATCGCATAGTCGCGCCAATGCCCGGCCGCGACCATCCGCCCGTAGAGATCGAGAATTCGGTTGAGTTCGCGGCGGTCGAAGCTGGCGATCAGGCGCCGGTCCCGGGGGTTCGGGAACGGCGCGATTACACTCAAGCGCTTTTCGCCTTCGGAGCTGGCGCCTTGGCCGCCTGGCGCGAGCGTTTCAGCGCTTCGACTTCAACGCGAAGCTCCTCGATCTCGCGCTCGAGCTCGCCGACGCGGATCCGCGCCGGATCGCATTCCTCGGCGCATGGGGTGCCATATGGAACAAAGCCGGGGCTGTAATGAACGGTGTCGACGGGCACCGGCCGCGCCGGGATGCCGACCACGGTGGCGCTTGGGGCGACATCCTTGGTGACCACCGAGTTGGCGCCAACCTTGGCCCCCTCGCCGACCACGACCGGGCCGAGGATCTGCGCCCCCGAACCGATCACCACCCGGTCGTGCAGGGTCGGGTGCCGCTTGCCGCCGACACCGGTCGACGGGTTGGTGCCGCCCAGCGTCACGCTCTGGTAGATGGTGACGTCATCGCCGATCTCGGCGGTCTCGCCGATCACCGTGAAGCCGTGGTCGATAAAGAAATTGCGCCCGATCCTGGCGCCGGGATGGATGTCGATCGCGGTCAGGAAACGCGCCAGATGATTGACGACGCGCGCCAGGAAGAACAGCCGGCCGCCGTACAGCCAGTGGCCGATGCGGTGCATGCCGAGCGCGAGCACGCCGGGGTACAGCAGCACCTCCCAGCGCGACCGGGCCGCCGGGTCGCGGGCCTTGACCGAGTCCAGATAGGCGAGCAGCCCCGAAATCACGCGATCTCCTCGAGCATCGTCCCGACAATTTAGGTGCGAGCCGGATAAATTGCCAGCCGCTCAGCGAACGGGCGAAGAGTTTCGCTTGCCGAGTGCCCCCCGGTTGGGCAAATGCCCGCGCTTCGTCTGGGATGGAGAGCGAAATTTTCCCGTATATTCTGGATGATCCGGCGCTCCTGCTCACCTTCATACTGATCGGCTTCGTTGCTCAATTGATCGATGGGGCGCTCGGAATGGCCTTCGGGGTGATCTCCAATACCCTGCTGATCAGCTTCGGAGTCCCGCCCGCGGCCGCCTCGGCGAGCGTCCACCTGATCAAGAATTTCACCGGAGCAGTCTCGGCGGTCAGCCACGTCGCCCACCGCAATGTCGATTGGAGCTTGTTCTGGCGGCTGCTGATTCCCGGGATCGTCGGCGGGGTTATCGGTGCCGTCCTGCTGTCGAAGATGGACGCGTCGGTCGCCAAGCCGATTGTCCTCGCCTACCTCGCCGCGATCGGCATCTACCTGCTCCTCCGAGCGCTTCGCGCCCCGCCGGTCGAAAAGCCGCCCCGCGTCGTCGGACCGCTCGGCTTCGCCGGTGGTTTCCTCGATGCCGCTGGCGGCGGCGGGTGGGGGCCGGTGGTGACCAGCAATTTGCTCGTCCAGGGCGCCAACCCGCGCAAGGTCGTCGGCACCGTCAATACCTCGGAGCTGTTCCTGGCGCTGGCGATCTCCGGCGCATTCCTGCTGACTCTCGGAGTGTCGGCGTTTGGAACCGCCGCGGTCGGCCTGTTGATCGGCGGAGTCGCCGCGGCGCCCCTTGGCGGCTTTGTCGCCAAGCGCGTTCCTGCCCGGCCGATGCTGGTAATGGTCGGCATCGTGCTCACGGTCACCAGCGGCTTTGGGCTGTGGAGCGCCCTGCGCTGATCGGCTGGCGTTAATCGCCTAGGGCGCTTATTCCCGCGCGACTGATCGGGAGCGCCAATGACCACCTATCTGCCTACCCTCCGCCAGCTGCAATATCTGATCGCGCTTCGCGATTACGGGCATTTCGGCAAGGCGGCGGAGAGCTGTTTCGTCACCCAGTCGACGCTGTCGGCCAGCCTGCGCGAGCTTGAGACTCTGGTCGGGGTGACTTTGGTCGAGCGGACCCGGCGGGTCGTCCGCTTCACTCCGCTGGGCCAGAGAATCGCCGACAAGGCGCGCCGCGTGCTGCGCGAGGCCGAGGAGCTGACCGACATCGCCCGCGCCGAAGGCGAGCCGCTCCAGGGTAAGTTGCGAATGGGGGTGATCCCGACCATCGCCCCGTTCCTGCTGCCGACGATGCTGCCGCGGCTCCGTCAGCAATGGCCGGGCCTCAAGCTATTCCTGCGCGAGGAGACCAGCCAGGCGGCGTGCGATGCGCTCCACCGCGGCCAGCTCGACTGCGTCCTGCTCGCCTTGCCCTACGCGTGCGGCGAGGTCGACCGGGCATTCCTGTTCGACGACCGGCTGTTCGTCGCCTTCCCGGCCGGGGAAGCGCCGGCTGGAGCGTCGGTGGACGTGGCGGCGATCGACGAGCGGCGGCTGCTGCTGCTCGAGGACGGCCACTGCCTCAAGGACCATGCACTGTCCGCCTGCAACCGGCCCGAGCTGCGCGCCGAAGCGGCGATGATGGGGACCTCGCTGCACACGCTGGTGCAGATGGTCGACAACGGCCTTGGACTGACGTTCGTCCCCGAGATGGCGATCGCAGGGGGGATCCTCGCCGGCACCAAGGTCGATGCGCGCCCGCTCCACTCGGAGCACGGCAGCCGCCGGGTCGCACTGGTGTGGCGCCGCTCGAGCCCGCGCGAGGAAGAGTTTCAGTTGCTCGCCGGCACCCTGCGGCAAATCGTCCGCGACGTCGTGCCGTCACTAGCCGCCACCGAGAGCCGCGAAGCCGCGGCGCGCCCGGAATAAAGGGCGCGCCGCGGGTCTAAGGCGCCGCTACTTGGCGGCGGCCGGCTCGGCGATGCCGATGGGCTCGACGCTATCGGAGTTTTGCGGAACGTCGAAGCGATCGGCGTTCATCACCTTGGTCCAGGCGTCGATGAAGTCGCGGACGAACTTCTCCTCATGGCCTTTCTCGGCATAGACTTCGGCGGTCGCGCGCAACTGGCTGTTCGAACCGAAGATGAGGTCGGTGCGGGTCGCCCGCCACTTTTCCTGGTTGCCGCCGCGGTCGTTGCCGATGAACTCCTCGTCGGCGCTGGTGTCGACCACCTTCCAGAAGGTGTCGTTGTCGAGCAAATTGACGAAGAAGTCGTTGGTCAGCTGGCCCTTGCGGTTGGTGAACACGCCCTCCGGAGCGTCCTTGTAATTGGCGCCGAGGACTCGAAGTCCGCCCAGCAGCACCGTCATCTCCGGGACCGACAATCCGAGCAGCGAGGCGCGATCGATGAGCAGCTCTTCGGTTTTCACCGAATGCTTGGTCTTGAGGTAATTGCGAAAGCCATCGGCCGCCGGCTCCATCACCGCGAAGCTTTCGACGTCGGTCCATTCGTCCGTCGCATCGCCGCGGCCGCCGATGAACGGCACTTCGACATTGAAGCCGGCGGCCTTCGCCGCTTTCTCGACCGCCGCAGTGCCGGCGAGGACGATCGCGTCGGCCATCGACAACGAACCGCGAAGCTCGTCGATCTTGGCGAGGATGCGGCCCAGTTCCTCGGGCTCGTTGACGGCCCAGCTGCGCTGCGGTTCGAGGCGGATACGCGCGCCGTTGGCGCCGCCGCGATGGTCGGACCGGCGATAGGTCGAGGCCGACGCCCAGGCGGTCTTGACTAGCTGGCCGATGCTGAGGCCCGCACCGAGGATCTTTTGCCGAAATGCCGCGATATCGGCATCGGACGGCAGGACGCCGGCCGGGACCGGATCCTGCCAGATCAGATCCTCCCGCGGCACTTCGGGACCCAGGTACCGGACCTTCGGGCCCATGTCGCGGTGGGTCAGCTTGAACCAGGCGCGCGCGAAAGCGTCCTTGAACGCTTCGTGGTCGTTGCGGAACTTGTCCGAAATTGCCCGGAATTCCGGATCCATCTTTAGCGCCATGTCGGCGGTCGTCATCATTGTCGGAACCCGCTTCGACGGATCGTGCGCCGCCGGGGCCATGTCTTCTTCGCGCTGGTCGATCGGCTGCCACTGCTGAGCGCCCGCGGGGCTGCGCACCAGTTCATACTCATAATCGAGCAACAGGCGGAAATAATTCTCCGACCATTGCGTCGGCGTGTTCACCCAGGCGCCTTCGATGCCGCTGGTGATCGTGTGCTCGCCAAACCCGCTTTCGTGAGCGCTCGCCCAGCCGAGGCCCTGGAGCGCGATATCGGCCCCCTCGGGCGCGACATCGAGGAGGCTCGGGTCGCCGGCGCCATGCGCCTTGCCGAAGGTGTGGCCGCCGGCCGTGAGCGCAACCGTCTCCTCATGGTTCATCGCCATGCGCTCGAAAGTGATCTTGATGTCGCGCGCCGACTGCAGCGGGTCGGGGACTCCGCCGGGGCCTTCGGGATTGACGTAGATAAGCCCCATCTGGATCGCCGCCAGCGGGTGCTCGAGTTCCATTTCCCGCTCGGGCTGCAGGCGCGTTTCGGAGCCTTCGTTGACCCATTTCTCCTCGGCGCCCCAATAGATGTCGCGCTCCGGCTCGAACACGTCCTTGCGGCCGCCGCCGAAGCCGAAGATCGGGCCGCCCATCGATTCGATCGCGACGTTGCCGGCGAGGATGAACAGGTCGGCCCAGCTGATGGTGTTCCCGTACTTGCGCTTGATCGGCCACAGCAGGCGCCGCGCCTTGTCGAGATTGCCATTGTCGGGCCAGCTGTTGAGCGGCGCGAACCGCTGCTGGCCGCTGTTGGCGCCGCCGCGCCCGTCGGCGGTGCGATAGGTGCCCGCTGCATGCCAGGCCATGCGGATGAACAGCGGACCGTAATGCCCGTAATCCGCCGGCCACCATGGCTGGCTTTCGGTCATCAGCGCGGTGAGGTCGCGCTTGAGCGCCCGGTAATCAAGCTTGTTGAACGCTTCGGAATAGTCGAAGTCCGCGCCCATTGGGTCCGGAGACAGGCCGCCCTGGTGAAGAATATCGAGCGGCAGAGCCTCCGGCCACCAATCGCGGTTCTGGCGGCCGAGCAGCGAGCGCACGGAGGTCGGCCGGTCCACCGGACAACCCATCGATTCACCGGTCTTTGCGTCCATGTCTTCGCTCCTCAAATGATTGTTCGAGCCTGCCCTAGGCTCTCCCGAGCAACGAAGGAAACGATTAAAGTTCGTCAGTGCGACGCGTAAAATCGATTAGTCCGTTCCTCAGTCCTGATGCCACTTAGTGCCCCTGCGAAGGCAGGGGCCCAGTTCCTTTGTTCACCATCACCATCACCATCAAAATAGCGTCGCATAAAGGTCCAACCAGTCGGGGTTCTCGCGCTCAATCAGCTTCAGCTTCCAGTCGCGCTTCCACTTCTTGATCTGCAGCTCGCGATATCTCGCATCCTGCAAATCCTCGTGCCCCTCGAACCAAACGAGCAGCTTGCAGCCATGTTTACGGGCAAAGCCGGGGCTTAGGCCTTGCCGGTGATGCGAAACTCGCTGTACCAAATCACTAGTCACGCCCGTGTAGATCGTCCCATTCACGCGGCTAGCGATGATGTAGACAAAACCTGGCTTCACCAGTCCGTCGATCCCATTCGTGCATCCATAAGACACTGGGCTCCTGCCTTCGCAGGAGCACTCAATCCATGTGCCGCATGCCGGTCCTGAGGTAATCGTAGCCGGTGACCAGGGTCAGCGCCGCCGCCGCCCACAGGCTGCCGAGCCCAACCTGGTGAACCCACGGCTGGCCGGGCACCGCTCCGCCGAGGATCAGCGCGCCGAGCGCGACCAGCTGCAGCGTCGTCTTCCACTTGGCGAGCGCGCTGACCGGCACCCCGACCCGGACTTCGGCGAGGAATTCGCGCAAGCCCGAGACGATGATTTCGCGCAACAGGATGATCAGCGCCGGGATGACGTGCAAATCCTCGATGATCGGCGGCTCGCCGTTGGCGCGGCGCGAGGCGAGCAGCATGACGATCACCGCGGCGACCATGATCTTGTCGGCGATCGGGTCGAGGAACTGCCCCAGACGCGAAATCTGCCCCTGCGCGCGGGCCAGATAGCCGTCGAAATAGTCGGTGATGCCGACGATGCAGTAGAGGACGAACGTGAACGCGTAGTCGATCGGCGTCGGCTTCCACAGCAGGAACACGAGGATCGGCACCGCCAGGATCCGCGAGAGCGTCAGCAGGTTGGGCAGACTCAGCATTCCGCGAGCGCCTTAGACCGAGCCGCGAAAAAACGGGAGTGGTCCATTCCGGCAGCACTTGTGTGCCGGCGAAAGCTTCGCCCATAAGGCGCGCCTTTGTATCCCCCCAGGAGTATTCGATGCGTTTTGTCGTCACCGCTTTTGCCTTGTTCGCCGCCACCGCCTTGACCGCCGCCGCCGCCGCTCGCCCGGTCGCGTTCGCAGCCAATCCTTCGCCCTTAGGCACGCTCGTTATTCCGCTTAGAAACGCCGATCACCTGCGGCATGCCGCCGGCGCGCTCGACACGGCGGCTCGGCAATCGGTCGCGCGAGCGCTGGCCGCGGCGGAGTTCGACTTCGAGCGCGATTCCGTCCTCACTCTGCGCGGCATTGGGCCGTGGTCGAAGATCGTCGTGGTTGGCACTGGCTCGGCGCCGTTCGAGGCGCGCTTTGTCCAGGACATCGGTGGAACCGCAGCGCAGCAGACATCGGGCGACAACGGACCGGTGACAATCCTCACCCGAACCTTTCCGAACGCCGCGGACTCCGGCTTCAATCTCGCGGTCGGAGCCGGCCTCGGCGGCTACCGCTTCGACCGCTACAAGTCGGTCGATCCCGCCAAGCCGCGCTCGGCCGACCGCGATGCCCCACTGACCATCGTCACCGACGATCCTGGCGCCGAGGCGCGCTATCGCCTGCAGGGCGCGTCGCTGGCCGATTCGATCGCTCTCGCTCGAGATCTCATTAGCGAACCGGCCAATGTCATCTACCCCGAGACCTTCGTTGATCGGGTCCGCGAGGCGTTCGGCGGCGTCGGCAATGCCACGATCTCGGTGCTCGACGTACCCGCGATGGAGCGCCTGGGCATGGGCTCGATCCTGTCCGTCGGTCGCGGATCGGCCCGGCCTCCGCGGATGTTGATCGTCGAATACCGCGGCGGATCGGGCGCTCCGGTCGCGCTGGTCGGCAAGGGCATCACGTTCGACACCGGCGGTATTTCAATCAAGCCCGGGACCGGAATGTGGGCGATGAAGGGGGACATGGCTGGCGCCGCGGCGGTCGTCGCCACGGCGCTGTCGCTGGCCCGCTCGCGGGCACCGGTCAACGTCGTCGCAATTGCGGCGCTAGCCGAGAACATGCCGGGACCGACCGCGTCACGCCCCGGCGACATCGTCAAGGCGATGAACGGCAAGACAATCGAGATCCTCAACACCGATGCCGAAGGTCGGCTCGTGCTCGCCGACGCCGTCGCCTATGCCGAACGGCAATTCCGCCCGTCGGCGATCGTCGACGTCGCCACTCTCACCGGAGCCGTCGTCGGGGCTCTCGGCGACGAATATGCCGGGATCCTAACTCGAAATGACAGTCTTTCCGAGCAATTGATCAAGGCCGGCCAGCAGACCGACGAGGAACTGTGGCGGCTGCCGCTCCACCCCAATTATGCGGATGACATGAAATCGGACGTCGCCGACATCAAGAACGTGGTCGAAGGCGGTGGCCCCGGCGCCGGGCTCGGTGGCCACTTCATCGGTGAATTCGTCACCAGCACGCCGTGGGCGCATCTCGACATCGCGGGCGTCTTCATGGTCAAGGAGGACAGACCGACGGCCCCCAAGGGGCCGGCGGCGTTCGGGGTGCGACTACTCGACCGGTTCGTCCGCGACTTCGTTCCCGTCGCGCGCTAACCGACACGAATGCACGACGCGCTTCACCTCGTCCGCACCCGCCGTTTCCTGCCACTGTTCACGACGCAGTTTCTGGGCGCGTTCAACGACAATCTGTTCCGCACCGCGATGATCATTCCCAACCGATGACGG
The DNA here is from genome assembly GCA_035512655.1 of Sphingomicrobium sp. GTDB lineage: Bacteria > Pseudomonadota > Alphaproteobacteria > Sphingomonadales > Sphingomonadaceae > Sphingomicrobium. The sequence goes on from DATKDM010000025.1 coordinate 64,156, forward strand.
CTCAGATCGGCGACCGCGAAGGGCGCGGCCCAATCTGGTTCTTCACCGCCAAGGATGTGGATCTGGTCGAGGCGATGGGCCCGGGCGCCGAGGCGATGATCCAGTTCGCATCCAAGGGCCACGACCTGTTCGCGTCCGTCGCGGGCCGGCTGGTGCCCGACAGTGACCGCGCGACCATCGATCGGCTGTGGAGTCCGTTTGCCGCCGCCTGGTACGAAGGGGGCAAGGATGATCCCAAGCTCCAGCTCATCTGCTTCGATCCGCAATCGGTGCAGATCTGGCTGAATGAGAACAGCATGTTCGCGGGCGTCAAAATGCTGCTCGGGGCGGACCCGAAAGAGCATTACGAAGACAAGGTTGCGGAAATCAGCCTGACCTGAAATTCCGGTTATCGGCTTGCGTCCACCGAGGCCTGCTCGCGCGCTGCGTTCCAGAACGAAGCGGCCGCAAGCAGCCAAACGCCCGCGAAGGCCATGCTGTAAGTGGCTCCAAGCACATCGGTGGTAAACCCGAACGCGCCCGTCGCAGCCTGCGCAATCGCCGTCACCACCATCGCCGGGACCATCCCCGGGGCCTCCAGCCGCGCCAGCACCGCGCCCATCAACGCAACGAACAAGACCCCGCCGAACAGCAGGTTGTACGGATTGTCTTCCGATCCGATCATCCCGACCGCACCGTTCACCCAGATCGTGAGCAGCGTCGCCAGGACCGCGGTCCCGGCGCCGAAGCGGTAGGCGAGGCTGTTCGATTTGCGGACGATGAGCTCGAAGGCGAGGCCGACGCTTCCAAACAGCACCGCAGCGAAGACAAAATCGGCCGCGGTCCAGTGCACCTCGTCGGAGAACTGCATCGCCACCAGCGGCAGCAGCAACAAGAGCACGGGAAGGCTCCAGCCGGCGATTCGCCATCCGCTCCAGCGCCGAGCGCCGCCTTTGCCTGCTTTCGTTGCCATTGCCTTGCCTCCATAGATGGTCAAGGCGCCACCCTGCCCGCGGCCAAGGTGAGCGGCATGAGAATCTTCTGAGGTTTTGCTGAAAGATGAATTCCGCCAGCTTCCGCTTCGAGCAATTCATATTCGATCCCAACGACCGCCGACTCCGGCTCGGCAATGTGCCGGTCGAGCTCAACGCCCGCTATCTCGACGCGCTGGCCCTGCTGGTCCGCGAGGCCGGCAAGCTCGTTTCCAAGGATCGCTTTCTCGACGAAGTGTGGCGCGGGGTTCCGGTCACCGACGAGGCGCTGACCCAGTGCATCAAGACGCTGCGCCGGCAGCTCGGCGACGACGCCGCCCGGCCGCGGTTCATCGAAACCGTCCCCAAACATGGCTACCGCTTCATCGCGCCGGTCGAAATCATCGACGGAGGCGCTGCCGAGGCGGGCCATGCGACGAGTTCCGCCGAGACGGCGGCGCCGCCGGCCTATGACTGGCGCCGGTTCCTGCTGCTCGGCGGAGCGGGGACGCTCGGGGCGGGCGCCGCGGGCGTCGTCGGCGGCCTGTTCTACGGCTTCGTCGGCGCCTCGCAGCCGCTCGGGGCCGGCGTCGGCGCGGCCTCCGTCCTGCTGGTCCTCGTCTGGCTGACCATCGCCGCGGCGCTGATGGGTGGCGCCGGGGTCAGCTTCGGGATCGCCGCGGCCGGATTCGTCGGCCGCCCGTCGCCGTGGCTGATCGCCGGCGGAGCCGCCGGCGGGCTGGCCGTCGGCGGAATCGTCAAGCTGCTCGGCCTCGACGCGTTCAACCTATTGCTCGGCCGATCGCCCGGCGACATCACCGGCGGCACCGAGGGCGCGCTGCTCGGCGGCGCGGTCGGCCTCGGCGCCTGGCTCGCGAGCCGCGGCCCGCGACCCTCCTCGTTACGCCGAAGCGCTGCTCTCGCCGGCCTTTGCGGCGCCGGCGCGGGCATCCTGATCCCCTTGCTTGGCGGACGGATGATGGGCGGCAGCCTCGAACTGCTCGCCCGGTCGTTCCCCGACTCGCGCTTGCGCCTCGATCTGATCGGCGCACTGTTCGGCGAAAGCGGGTTCGGGCCGGTCAGCGCGATCGCGACCGGCGCACTCGAAGGCGCTCTGTTCGGCGGCTGCATCGTCGGTGCGATGTTCCTCGCCCGGCGCAGCCTCGGCGCCGGCGGCGGGCAGCGCGGCGGGCTCCGGCCCTTGCCGCTGCCGCGCTAGCCGCTACATGGCTGCGATGCATTCTCGGCAGCCGCCGCGTTCCCCCGCATTCTGATGCACGACGCGATCCACCTCGTCCGCACCCGCCGCTTCCTGCCGCTGTTCACGACGCAGTTTCTGGGCGCGTTCAACGACAATCTGTTCCGCACCGCGATGGTCATGCTGGTGATCTACGGAATTTATCGCGACGCGGCGCAGGAAGCGACGTTCAGCGCGATCGCGGGGGGGCTGTTCATCCTTCCCTTCTTCCTTTTGTCGGCGCTCGCGGGTCAGCTCGCCGACGCCAACGACAAGGCGGTGATCATCCGCATCGTCAAGACCGCCGAAATCGTCATCATGATCGCCGGCGCGGCCGGGCTCCTGTTCCACAACGTGCCGCTGCTGCTCGCCGCCTTGTTCGCGATGGGCGTCCACTCGACCTTTTTCGGCCCGATCAAATACGCCATCCTGCCCCAGCATCTGCAAAAGGACGAAGTGCTCGGCGGCACCGGCCTGGTCGAGGCCGGAACCTACATCGCGATCCTTGGCGGGACCCTGCTCGGCGGCATCCTCGTCGTCCAGCGCGCCGACGGCAGCTTCCATGCCGAATGGGCGGCGCTCGCGGTGCTGCTGGTCGCGGTCGCCGGCCGCATCGCGGGAGGCCTCGTGCCCCCGGCCCCGCCGGCCGACGATGCCGAGATCCCCGGTTTTCCCAAGCGCGGCATGGACTGGCATATCGTTCGCGCCTCGATCACCCTGGTCAGCGCGACCCTGCACGTCAGGCGCCTGTTCCTCGCGATCGTCGCGATCAGCTTCTTCTGGTCGATGGGGGCAGTGCTCGCCGCCCAATTCCCGCCGCTGGTCAAGAACAGCCTCGGCTCCGACCAGACGGTTGCGACCCTGTTTCTCGCCGTGTTCTCGATCGGCGTCGCGGTCGGCTCGGTCGCCGTCAACTGGCTGCTTAAGGGCCGGGTCGCGGCGAGGTTCGCGCCCGTTTCGGCGCTCGCCATGGGATTGTTCGTGCTCGACCTCCACCGTCGCGTCAAAACCTGGCCGGCGAACGGCGGCGAGCTCAACGACATCGGCCAGTTCCTCGCCCTTCCCAACAGCTGGATGGTGGCCGTCGACCTGCTCGGGGTGGCGATCGCCGGCGGCATGTTCGTGGTCCCGCTCTACGCGTTCCTTACCACCACCGTGCCGAAATCGGAGACCGCGCGGACAATCGCCGCCAACAATATCGTCAACGCCGGGATGATGGTCGCCGCGACCCTCATTCTGACCGTCGCGGTGCAGCTTGGAGTTACCGTCGCCGACAGCCTGCTGATCGTCGCCGTGGCCAGCGTCGTCGCGGCGTGGATCGGCTGGAAGCTCCACCAGGCCTGCGATTAGCGCGTTGGCGGTTGAGCGCCTCCGCTCAGGCTATTTCAACTCCAGCACGACGGGCCCGGATACCGGGTCGGTGACACCAAGGTCTCCGCCCAGATCCTCGAGCAGGTTCCGGAACGTATCGAGCGTCGCGACCATTTCCGGCCGAGCCGCCGCGAGGCTGTCCATGTCGTCCCACTCGGCGACGATGCAATAGGCCTGCTCGCCGGTCTTGATCAGGTTGGCGTTCCTCATGCCTGACCAGTTGCGCTCGACATTGCGGTGCGCCTCGATGAATTCCTCGTCGCGCCCCGGTTTCACCCTGAACCGGACGGCGTTGAATGCGGTCATGAGGTGCCTCCCGTGTGCCAATTCGAACGGCGCGCATTAGCACGGCCCTACAACGAAATCAGCAGCCGGAAACGGCGCGGGTGCTCAGCCGATCAGGATCGAGAAAAACAGGAAGCCGGCCGCAAACGTGATCGCGAACAGACGCAGGTCGTCGCGCATCGATGGAGCGCGGACCGGAGACGCGTCGCCACTCGGGATCGGGCGCCGGCCGAAGCGGCGCGCGTCGAGTGCGACAGCTGGACGAACAACAGCCATTCATCATTCTTAATGCGATTTTTACCATGCCGACAACCATCGGACGGCCGAACAGGCTCAGCCGTCCCGACCTGGGACAGCGTTTCGGTCGGATGCAACGATGGACGTGAGTGGAAAAATCAACCGGCGGCGGATTGGGGCCCGGTTTGCATGTGCGAAGGATAGCGCTCCGCCAGCATCTGGACGGCCTGCTCGCCGGTCATCGGCTTGCCGAAATACCAGCCCTGGCCGACCGCGCATCCGAGGCCGAGCACCGCGGCGTGGTCCGCTTCGCTCTCGATCCCTTCGACATAGACCGGCACTTCGAGCGCTCCGGCCAGCGTCGTCACGGCGCGGATGATCGCGCTGCTTTCCTTGTTGGAATAGATATTGGCGACGAAGCTGCGGTCGATCTTGATGACGTCGAACGGCAGCGAGCGAAGGTGCGACAGCGACGAGAAACCGGTCCCGAAGTCGTCCAGCGCGAGGCGGACGCCCTGGTTCTTCAGGCTGGTAACGATCGCCCCGGCGACGTCGAGGTCGGTGAACAGCGAGCTTTCGGTGATCTCGACGACCAGCCGCTCGGCCGGAAAGCCGATTTCGGTCAGCAGCCGGACGATCCGCTGGGCAAGCCAGGCGTCGGTCAGCTGGACCGGCGAGATGTTGACCGAGATCTTGATCGCCGGGTCCCAGTCGACGGCTTCGATCAGCGCCTCGCGGATGATTCGTTCGGACAATCGGCCGATCAGCCCGATCTCCTCCGCGACCCCGATGAACCGGTCGGGCAGGATGACCCCGCTCAGCGGGTGCAGCCATCGCGCCAGCACCTCGAAGCCGACGATCTCGCCCGTCTCGAGGTCGAGCTGCGGCTCGAAATACGGAACGAACTGGTCATGCTCGAGGCCGTAGCGGATGCCCTGCTCGAGCTCGCTCTGGGCGATCAGCGCCCGTTCCATCGCGGCGTCGAACCACATAGCCCGCGCCGCCCGGCCGCTGCGCGCATGTTCCATGGCGATGTCGGCGCGACGCAGCAGGTCTGGAATTCGCACCTCGGATGCGGCGGCGACGGCGATGCCGGCGAATGCGCCGACCTGGATCACCCGGCCGTCGATCGAAAAAGCGGTGGTGGCGGCGTTGAGCGCCGATTCCGCGGCCTGCTCGGCCGCGCAATTATCGTCGGCGTCGAGCGCCAGCGCGACCGCGAACTCATCGCCGCTCAGCCGGGCGATCTCGGCGCCGGGCGGGAGCGCTTCGGTCAACGCCGCGGCGACCTTGCGAAGCAAAGTATCGCCGACCTCGTAGCCGTGCCGGTCGTTGACCGCCTTGAAGCGGTTGATCTGGATCGACAGGATGGCGAGCTGCTGGCCGGCGGCGCAGCAACGTTCGCACAAGGCCTGCGCGCGGTCGGCAAATCCCTTCCGGTTGAGAAGTCCGGTGTGGGCGTCGGTCGTCGCCAGGATCGCGGCCCGCCGCTCGCCGTCGGCGCGCAGCTCCGCCTCGTGCAGCAGGTCGACGTATTGCCGCCAGCCGAATAGGATCAAAGCGACATTGAGGGTCAGCGCCGTGCTCGCGGTGCGCGCTTCGTTGCCGAGGTTAGCGCCGGCAAGCATCATCTGGCTAAAGAAGGTGCTGCCGTTCCAGATCAGCAGCAGGACCGCGGCGATCAGGATCGCCAGCATCAACGCGTCGCGACGCCGCGCTCTCTGCAGGGGTGCGGGTCCCGCCCCCTCGATACTCGGTGGGTTACTCGAACTCGACACGCCTGCGTGTTAACCCCATCGGGATTAACAAATTATCTCCAATTTGGCGGAGAATGGTGCGGACGGCGGGACTCGAACCCGCACGCCCTGGTTCGGGCAGAAGATTTTAAGTCTCCAGCGTCTACCGTTCCGCCACGTCCGCACTGGCGCAAGTCATGCGCTTCTCGGGGCGAACTGCAACCCGTCGCCACCGCGCCTGGAAATTGGGAGCCGGCCGTCGCCGCCCAGCTATTCGGCGGTGACTTCCTGCAGGTTCAGCCGCTCGCGCATTTCCTTGCCGGGCTTGAAGTAGGGCACCCGCTTGGCATCGACGTCGACCGCTTCGCCGGTGCGCGGGTTGCGGCCGACGCGGGCGTCCCGCTGACGCGTCGAGAAGGCGCCGAAGCCGCGTAACTCGACGCGGCCGCCGTGGGCCAGCTGCTCGGTGATCGAATCGAAGATCGCTCCGACGACTCCTTCGACCTCGCGCTGCGTCAGGCCCGGAAAATCGGCGCACAGCTTCTGAACCAGTTCGGAACGGATCATCTCATCCCCGCCTCATGCAAATGGCCTCGCGCTCCCCCGCGCTGCGGCCCGTTAACTCACGCTGTCAGGAAAGCCTGTTCCGCGCAACCGAATTTCGACGAAAACGCATGCGGAACGAACGAACGTAAAGCAAGTCAACTAAAGTGAATTATTCCTTCTTAGCCTGCTTCAGCGCCTCGCCGAGGATGTCGCCGAGCGACGCCCCCGAATCCGACGATCCGTACTGGGCGACCGCCTGCTTCTCTTCGGCGATCTGCAGCGCCTTGACCGAGAAATTGGGCTTCTTCGAGCGGTCGAAGCCGATCACCATTGCGTCCAGTTTCTGGCCGACCTGGAAGCGCTCCGGCCGCTGTTCGTCGCGATCGCGGCCAAGATCGGTGCGCTTGACGAAGCCAGTCGCGCCGCCATCGCCGACCTGGACTTCGAGGCCGCCGTCGCGCACTTCGAGCACCGTGACGGTGACCGTCTCGCCCTTGTTGACCCCGCCACCCGAGGCCTTGGCGCCGCCTGGGGCGACCCCGCCGCGCTCGAGCTGCTTGATGCCGAGGCTGATGCGCTCCTTCTCCACGTCGATGTCGAGCACCTGCGCCTTGACCGTTTCGCCCTTGTGATGGAGCTTGAGAGCCTCTTCGCCCGACACGCCCCAGGCGATGTCCGACATGTGGACCATCCCGTCAACGTCGCCGTCGAGGCCGACGAACAGCCCGAACTCGGTCGCGTTCTTGACCTCGCCCTCGACGGTCGAGCCGATCGGGTGCTTCTCGGCGAAGTCCGCCCACGGGTTCGACTGCGCCTGCTTGAGGCCCAGCGAAATCCGCCGCTTCTCCTCGTCGACCTCGAGCACCTTGACCTCGACCTCCTGGCTGGTGCTGACGATCTTGCCCGGGTGGACGTTCTTCTTGGTCCAGCTCATTTCGGAGACGTGGACCAGCCCCTCGATGCCGGGCTCGAGTTCGACGAACGCGCCATATTCGGTGATGTTGGTGACGCGCCCGGTAAAGGTCCCGTCAACCGGATATTTGGCCGACGCACCTTCCCACGGATCGCTCTCGAGCTGCTTCATGCCGAGGCTGATGCGCTGCGTCTCGCGGTTGATGCGGACGATCTGCACCTTGACCGTGTCGCCGATGTTGATGACTTCGGACGGGTGGCCGACCCTTTTGTAGCTGATGTCGGTAACGTGGAGCAGGCCGTCGATCCCGCCGAGATCGACGAACGCCCCATAGTCGGTGATGTTCTTGACGACGCCCTCGATCACCTGGCCCTCGGCGAGGCTCATGATGAGGCCCGAGCGCTGCTCGGCGCGTGTTTCCTCAAGGATCGCGCGGCGCGACACGACGATATTGCCGCGGCGGCGGTCCATCTTCAGAATCTGGAACGGCTGCGGCAGGTCCATCAGCGGGCCGACGTCGCGCACCGGGCGGATGTCGACCTGGCTGCCGGGCAGGAAGGCGACGGCGCCGCCGAGGTCGACCGTGAAGCCGCCCTTGACCCGGCCGAAGATGATCCCCTCGACCCGCTCGCCCTTCTCGAATTCCTTTTCGAGCTTGTCCCACGCCGCCTCGCGCCTTGCACGATCCCTCGACAGCATCGCCTCGCCGACCGAATTCTCGACCCGGTCGACATAGACCTCGACCTCGTCGCCGACCTTCAGGTCCGACTTCTGGCCCGGCATCGCGAATTCGCGCAGCGGCACGCGGCCTTCGGATTTCAAGCCGACGTCGATCACCGCGAGGTCGTTCTCGATGCCGGTGACGATGCCCTTGACCACCTTGCCCTCGAAGGTTTCGTTCTCGCCGCCGAGGCTCTCGTTGAGCAGGGCTTCAAAATCGTCGCGGGTCGGAAATGCCGTGGTCGCCATAAATTGAGTGTCTTCCGTAATCGTCTAACGTAGGCCGCGCAGCCGGCGACATTGCCGGCCTTCCTCTGCGGACTTGGTCAAACCCATGCCGCCGCCCCGGCCCCATGCCGAGGTGGCGCCCGCCGGATGATGGGTTACGCGGAAGTCCGCCATGCGAAAAAGCGCGTTCCGGCGCGGGAGCCCGCTCCCGGTGCCGTACGCGCTCGCCAAAGGACGGGCTGCCGCGAGCGCAAAAGCACCCGCCGGACGGCGCGCCCTATATGCGAAGGGGGAGTGAGGGGCAAGTCGCAGCTTCGAACTCGGGCGGCTGCGGACATCACGGGAACCGCCGGGTCAGCGGCCGATCGAGGCGGCGACGGCGTAGGTCAGGGTCTCTTCGGAGAACGGCTTGCTGAGCACCGGATAGTCGGCGACGTGGCGCCGGACCTCGGCCGCGGCGCGGCCGGTGATGATGATCACCGGGACCGAAAGCTGCTGGCAGATGATGCGGATCGCCTCGATGCCGTTGCCAACCGCCAGTTCGACGTCGGCGGTGATCAGGTCGGGGCAGCGGTTGGCGGCGGAGACGATGGCCGCAAAGCTCGATGAGGCGACGTCGAACGAATCGAAGCCCGATTCCCTCAGCACATATTCGATGGCCGCGGCGATCATGAGCTCGTCCTCAATAATCAGGGCATGCACGCATAATTCCGTTCGGAAGGACTGGATCGCGATGCTTACGGGCACGCGAATAATTCCAACATGTGATGCAGATTAACAATGAATACTTGATCCAATCTGGAACAGTTCTGCTCGGGGCACTTGCGCTCTAACACATGTTAAATTTCATTTTGGATAAAAGCTGGAATCGTGTATGGTCGTTTCATCACCGGCCATCGCGTGGCGCACCGGTGGCTGAGAGATACGAAAGACGCTCCCGCCGAGGAGCAGAATCATGAAATACCTCAATAATCCGGCCGAGGCGCAGAGCATGGCGCTGGCGATCGTCGAGACGATCCGGGAACCGTTCCTGGTGCTCGACGAAGAGCTGCGGATCCTCGCCGCCAGCCGCTGCTTCTGCGAGGTGTTCAAAGAGGATCAAGACCTGTCGCACGGCCGCTCGCTGTTCGAGCTTGGCAAGGGCCAGTGGGACGTGCCGGGACTGCGCCAGCTGCTCGAGAGCGTCGTTCCGGAGCGGACGTCGGTCGAAGGCTTCGAGTTCGAGCGAGACTTTGGTCATCTCGGCAATCGCACCATGCAGATCAATGCGCACTTGATCGAGGATCAGGGCGACACGCGGCCGATGGTGCTGCTGGCGATCAAGGACATCACCTCGCGGCGCATCGCCGAAGAAGAGACGGTGCAGCTCCTCCAGCACACCGAGGAACTGCTCGAGCAGCAAAAGACGCTGCTTCGGGAAATGCGCCACCGGATCGCCAACAGCCTGCAGATCATCGCCAGCATCCTGCTGCTCAAGGCGAGCTCGGTGGCGTCGCAAGAGACCAAGAACGAGCTTCGCGATGCGCACCAGCGGGTGATGTCGGTGGCGTCGGTGCAGAGCCACCTGCATGACGTCGAGGGCATCGAGGAAATCGACATTGGCGCCTATTTGAAGAAGCTGGCAGCGGGCCTTGCCTCGTCGATGATTGGTCCCAAGCAGAGCATCCGCATCGCGGTCGCCGCAAACGAGGGTACGCTTTCGACCAGCCACGCCGTCAGCATCGGACTGATCGCGACCGAGCTGGTCATCAACGCAATCAAATACGCCTTTCCGACGAAGCGCGCGTCGGCGCGGATCCGGGTAACGTTTGAAATGGCGAATTCGGACTGGAAGCTGACCGTGTCCGACAACGGCACCGGGCGCAGCCCGATCCAGGCGGCGAATGCCAGGAGCGGGCTCGGGACGGCGCTGGTCAGCGCGCTGGCGAAGCAACTGGAAGCGCAGATTTCCGAAATTTCAACCGACAAGGGCTTGTCGGTGGAGGTCACTCGGGCGACGTTCGTTTCGCAACTGACGCAAGCCGCCTGAGCGTGCAAAGCATTTCGATCGGCACGCGCGCCTGGGTCCGTCCCGACGAGCGCGCGGCCCGCCATGGGGGAGATTAAGTCAATGCCGGCAGGTAATGTGAGCGTCATCGAGCGGGCATTTCAGCTTGCCGCCACCCGCTCGACCATCGATGAAATCAAGCAGGCGCTGAGGGCGGAAGGCTACGCCCAGGTCGATGCGCATTTGACCGGCCCGACGATCCGCCGCGAGCTGACAGTGCTGATCCGAAAAGGAGCGTCGGAAGGTCCCACTCCCGCCCCATCCGGTTAACACCGCCCGCGCCGCTCAACGCGCCCGGTCAATTCCCCGTCGTGCGAACGCCGCGGATCGAGGCGACCTCGGCCTGCCATTCGCGGTCGAGGCCGTAAACGTCGTCCCGGAAGGTCACTTCGTCGCCGGCGACCCGAGCGGTCAGATAGGTCACGTAGATGCGTACCGGGTCGGCGACCTGGACATGCTGCTCGGGCTCGCTCGACGGCGCCGCCGGTTTGCGCCCGTGCAGCCATCGCGCCAGCCGGGGAGCATCCTCGAGCCGAATGCAGCCGAGGCTCAGCGTCCTTTTCGCCTGGTCGAACAGGGCCTTGTCGGGGGTATCGTGGAGATAGATGCCGCGGTCGTTCGCGAACGGGATCTTGATCTCCCCCATCGGGTTTGCCGGGCTCGGCTTCTTGCGCAGATTGACCCGTTCCCGCCCGGCCGCCACCGCCGCCCAGTCGACCTGCTCTGGCGCCATTACGGGAGCGTTGGCGGACGCCCCCGCGACAACTTCATAGTCGCGCTCGCGAAGGTAGGAGGTCCCTTCGCGCACCACCGCCGGAGCGATCTTCTCGCTCACCCAATCGTCGGGCGGGGTCCAATAGGGGTTGAGGGTGGTGTAATGGATCATGCTGGCGATCAGCGGCGTGCGATGGCCTAGCTGGCCGACGATGACCTTCATCGAGTCCTGAACCCGGCCGTCCTCGTACATGAACAGGCGCGCGCTGGCGACGTCGACCACCACGTAGCGGCTGGCGGCGGGCAGCGCCCGTGCCCGGTCTAGGTTGGCGAGCAGCCGCTTGTCGAGCTTCCCGCCGGTCCTCCGTGACTGGCGCAACGCCGCTTCGCGAAGCTGCGAATAGATCGGGTTGACGTCCGACGTGCTGACCAGATGCTGTTCCAGCGACGGCGCGTTGACGGCGTCGTAGAGGATGCTGTCGACCGCAGTCCGCGGCATCACCTGGCCATCGCCGTAGATGATTGCACCGGGCGAGGAGCGGATGGCACGAACATAGGCGACCCAGGCGGCGGAGAGCACCCGCTCCGCCTCTCGAACGGCTTGCGGGCGGCCGCTTTGCGCGCTGCGGACGGCCTGCTTGACGCGAGCGGCCAGCCTGGGCGCGTTCGGCAGGCCGTCGATCTCCGCCCGCCGCAGAATCGCGATCAGTTGAGTGGCGGCCGTGCTGTTCGGACCGGAGCGAAACCAGACGGACGCGGTCCGGGGGTCCGCATGGAAGCGGGCGACGGCGTCTGACGCCGGCAACTCGGCGGCGCTGGCGGCACGCGCGCCGGACTGCTGGGCAGGCGAGGCCGAGGCCGGGCCCCCGGCGACCATTACGATCGCTGCGAGGCTGCACTTCACAGAGCGCAACATTGCCAGTCCCCCGATCGACATGGAGCGAGAGGCTAAGTGGAGTGTCTTGCGGAGTTATGAATCTCGGGCCGTCCGACCCCCTGCGCCGGTCGCGCACTCTCCGGGCCGCCAAGACTCGCTTGGGCTAGGTAATTTCCTATTGCAGATAGGGAACAAATAGGGAACAAGGATGGCCGGAGTCGCTCATGCTTGTTCTCGATCCCCCTGCCCTGGTTGGCCTCGCCGCGTTCATTACCAGCCTGTCGGCGCTGGTCTGGGCGGTGCGCCGCAAGCCCTAGGGATGTCCGGCCGAGTCCCGGCCGAGCCTGATGCTGCTACGCTGGAGTTTGCTGCGCCGGCGGGATCGTCGCGACGAGGCGCCGGCCCTGCCAGATCTCGCACCGCACCGGCTTGCCCATCTTGCGCGCCGCGGCCACCGCCTCGTCGTCGCTATTTGCGCGAATCACGTCCGCTGCGCGTGCAATGCGCTTCGCCCCGTCCAGGCAATAGAGCCTGTAGTCCCGCATAGTGCCTCCCCGGCGACTCCATAATAACTGAACTCGCGGGGTTTCCCGAGTCTGCGGCCCGACAGTTGCGCGAAATTGCTTATTTCCCGGCCCGGCTCGCGGCGAGGCGCGCCTCGACCAGCCGGATCGCTTCGGCAATTGCCTCGTCGACGCCGAGCTCGGTGGTGTCGATCCGGTCGGCATCCTCGGCCTGCCGGAGCGGCGCCGCCTCGCGGCTGCTGTCGCGCTCGTCGCGGGCGCGGATGTCTGTCAGCACGTCCTCGTAATGAGCCGGCAGCCCGCGCTCGAGCAGCTCGCGCACCCGCCTTTGCGCCCTCACTTCAGCGGCAGCGGTAACGAACAGCTTGGCGTCGGCGTCCGGGGCGACGACCGTGCCGATGTCGCGGCCGTCGAGCACCGCTCCGCCGGGCTGGCCGGCGAACTGCCGTTGCCGGTCGAGCAGCGCCGCCCGGACCGAGGGATAGGCCGACACCCGCGAGGCGATGCTCGACACGGGCTCGCTGCGCAGTTCCGGGTCCTCGGGGTCGACGCCCGCGACGTCGCACGCCCTCAGCGCCTCGAATTCGCTGCCGAGGTCGCCGCCCCACCGCCACAGGTTCAGTGCGACCGCGCGGTAGAGCAGCCCGGTGTCCATGTGCGGCAGCTTGAAATGGCTGGCGAGCGCCCGGGCGATGGTCCCCTTGCCGCTCGCTCCGGGGCCGTCGACGGCAATCAGGATCCGCTCCTGGGCCACATTTTCGTTGTCGGAATGCTCGCTCAAGCGGTGCGCTTTGACAGGGGTCCAAGCCTATGGCAAGGCGCCCGCCGCACGGTGTCGGGCGTCGTTAAACGGACGCCGCCGAACCGCTACCGAAACTGGAGTGATACTCACCATGGTGAAGCCCGAATGGGGCGCCAAGCGCACTTGCCCCAAGTGCTCGGCCCGCTTCTACGATCTCGGCAAGGACAATCCGGTGCACTGCATCGAATGCCATAACGAATGGGTCCCCGAGCCGATCTTGAAATCGAAGCAGCCGCTGCCGTTCGAGCCGGCCGCCCCGGTCGCCAAGAAGCCCGAGCCCGAAGGCGACCTTGAAGCCGAGGATCTGGCGATCGACGAGGACGAGGAGCCGTCCGCCGACGACGAGGTCGACCTCACCACCGGCGACGACGATCTCGGCGTCGAGAGAGAAGCCAAGGAAGAAGACACTTAAGTCCCGCCGCTGACGATCCGGTCGAAAACAACGCCGGCAACCGGATCGGCTTGATCGAGCCGGCGCAGTTTCCCATTTGCACGTCCGGAAACATCGCCTAGATGCGCGGGCGGACGGGGCCGTAGCTCAGCTGGGAGAGCGTCGCAATGGCATTGCGAAGGTCAGGGGTTCGATCCCCCTCGGCTCCACCATCCGCATCCAATCCGACGATCGAGCGGAGGTGGAGCTCTTCATAATCCTGCCAATACCGTCGTCGCCGGCGGCTTGGCGCGGCCTTCTACCCAGCGCTAGGCATCTGCCGAGTCGGCGTCGCCCGAAGACTGCTCGGCTCCGTCAGCAGCCTGCAGGTTGGTCGCCTTCATCTTACCGCGCTGGTCGGCCTCGACATCGTAGGACACGCGCTGACCTTCTCTCAGCGTGCTCATGCCCGAGCGCTCCACGTCAGAAATATGGACGAATGAGTCCGATCCACCGTCCTCAGGCTGGATGAAGCCGAAGCCCTTGGACTCGTTGAAAAACTTGACTGTGCCGATCGGCATTTCGGGGATTCCTTCTCTTCTGGATCCAAACTGTAGGATCTCAATGCAACGAGCAACGAGTGAGAGAGAAAAAGGAGCCGCAACAAGCGTTCGCTTTCCCTCAACGCTGCCGTCCCAAGCCACTATCGAGGCGCGCGCCAGCGGGCACTCCTCGGCAATCGACTCGGAACTGGACCGGACCATGCCCGTTTGCACGCGGTGACGCACGCGAAACGAATCTCGCCCCCAGGTAGAGACGAGCAGCGCGACCATCGACTATGTGCCGGGCCGGTCGCAGGCAGCCGGCGGAATCATATTCGCGAGCGATCCGCTCCGCAGTCCGCTGGAGCTTCGAGTGACGGGATTCGAGATTCCGTAGTTTCCGCCTTGCCTGAAATTGTCCGCAGCGATTTTCAAGGCGATCTGGTAAGCAGCGGTCGATGCGCGGATGGAAGGTCGAAGCTCGATGACGAAGAAGCGCAGCGCCGGTTCGCCGTCTGAACGGCGCGAAGCGCGCGATCTGTCCGAACTGGTCGACGAAGCGTCGAAGGAAAGCTTCCCGGCGAGCGACCCGCCGCCGTGGACGAGCGGGCTCGAAGACCCGGGCCCGACCGGCGAGCCCGACGCACAAACAAAGACGGCGGCGTCTTCCGACGCCGCCGCCCCTGTTTAACCTTCGATTGCGACGATCGACTTAGTCGAGGTTGGTCGCAACGTTGGTGAAGGTCGTGTTCAGCGCGGTGCCGATGCTCGACATCGCGCCAATCGCCGCAACGGCGATGAGGGCGGCGATCAAGCCGTATTCAATGGCGGTCGCGCCCTTGTCGTTACGAATCAGTTTCAGAAACTTGGCCATCTCTGGTCTCCTTAAGGCTCCACTAAACTCGGGAAACGCTGTTCCCCCACCTGCGCAGCCGTTCGCGTAGGTTGCATTGGGAATTAGCGTGGGAGGCGTTGAGAAAGGCTTAAAGCAGGAGGTTTCCGCGGGTTAACCATTGCCGCCCGAAATCAGCGGCGGCGGCGCTCAGCGGTCCTCGACCATCTCCTCGATCTGCTCGATGAGCTCGCGCAGCCCGCGCGTGCGATCGCTCCAATCTTCTGGGAGCGGGCTTTGCTTCTCGCGCGGGCGCGTAGGGCGGGATGCCGGCGCCGCCGGGAAAGAGCGCGGCAGCGGCGGGCCGGCGCGGCCGTCGATGCTGAGCGCCGGAGCCATGAAGCTGCGCCAGATGCGCGCCGGCGCGGTGCCGCCGGTAATTTTGCCAAGCGATTTGTTGTCGTCGCGGCCGACCCACACGCCGACCACCAGATTGCCTGCGAAACCGACGAACACGGCGTCGCGATTGCCCTGCGTCGTGCCGGTCTTGCCGAAGGTCGGAACGGCGAGCGCGGCGCGGCGGCCGGTGCCCTTGTTGGTCGCCTCCCACAGCAAGTCGAGCATCGGCGCCCAGTCGCGGCGGCGGTCGAGGCTGCCGCCGCGGCGGAAGAAGCTCGCGATACCGTCATCGTCGGGGTCGAGCGCGAGGCCGCTCGGCTCGACCGGGTAGCGGCCGCCGGCAATCGCCGCATAGGCCGCCGTCAGCTCGACGAGGCTGACTCCCGCGGTGCCGAGCGCGACGCTGGGGCTGTTGGGCAGCGGGCTCGAAATGCCGAGCTCGCGGGCGGCGCGCAGCACGTTGGCGCGGCCGACGCTTTCCGACAAACGCACGGTCGCCGCATTGCTCGACCGGGCGAAGGCTTCGCGCAGGGTGATCGAGCCGCGATAGACGCCGTCGCTGTTGGCCGGAGTCCAGCCGCCGATAGTGATCGGGCGGTCCTCGATGATGCTGTCGGGAGTCCAGCCGGCGCGCAGCGCGGCAAGATAGACGAACAGCTTGAATGCCGATCCGGGCTGGCGCCGGGCCTGGGTCGCGCGGTTGAACGGGCTCGCCTTGTAGCTGCGCCCGCCGACCATCGCCACGACCCGGCCGTCGGGGCGCATCGCGACGATCGCCGCCTGCGCGTCCCCGATTTGGGCCCCGTTGATGGCCCGCACCGCGAGCCGCTGGAGTTTGGCATCGAGCGTCGTGCGCACCTTGACCTCGCCGAAATCGGCCTCGAACGCTCGGCTCGCGGCGGGCGCGACCCAGTCGGCGAAATAGGTGCCGGTCGGAATCGCCGAAGCCTGGCGGACCGGGCGCGCGGCTTTTACCGCATTGGAGCGCTGCTCGCTGATCATTCCGGTCTCCGCCATCGCGTTCAGAACCAGTTGGCTGCGCTTCTGGGCCTGGCTCAAATTGCGGGTCGGAGCGAGGCGCGACGGCGCCTGGACGATCCCGGCCAGCATCGCCGACTGGGCCAGCGTCAATTCGTCCGGCGAGCGGTTGAAATAATGCTTGGCGGCGGCGCGCAGGCCATAGACGCCGTCGCCGAAATAGATGCTAGAGAGATAGCGCGACAGGATCTCGTCCTTGGTCAGCCAGGCTTCGAGCCACAAGGCGATGATCACCTCCTGCGCCTTGCGCTTGAGGCTCCGGTCGCTCGACAGGAAGCTGGTCTTGGCGAGCTGCTGGGTGATGGTCGAGCCGCCCTGACGCACTCCGCCGGCCCGGGCGTTGGCGATCATTGCCCGGCCGATCCCGCGCGGGTCGATGCCCCAATGCCGGTAGAACCGCCGGTCCTCGATGGCGACGAATGCCGCCGGAGTCAGCGGGTCGAGGGCCGCGGCTTCGACCGGCGCTTCCTTGATCGCTCCGCGCCGGGCGATCGGGCGGCCTTCCTGCGACAGCATCAGCAGCGCCGGGTCGTCGAGCGGCTCGAGCGCCCGCGACAGCGGCGCGGTGACGACCAGCCACAACAAGGTGACCAGCAAGAGCGCCGCGACCGAATAGAAGATGATGCGCCGCCGGCTGCGGCGCGGCTTGGCGGGTGTCGGCGGGACGGCGTCGCCCGGCTCGCCCGGCCCGTACGTTGGATGCGGCGCGAACGGGTCGGGAAGCTCTTCGACATGGACCCCGCCGCGGCTCCAGATTCCGTCCCTGTCCGCCAAGCTCGACCCTTCTCGCACGACCGTCTACTGCCTTACTCTAGTAAAACAGTGCGGGGGATATATCCAGACGTTTGCTGAACCTCCGATTGCGGCTAAACGGACGGGCATGCCGCCGTCCTTACTCCGGCGCGCCTCGGCAATGGCGCTGTTGGTCGCCGTTGTCGCTCTCCAGCCGGGCTGCGATCGGCAGCCGCAAGGCGCGGTCCGGGTCACGGTAATTGGGGATACACCGACGGTGGTCAATCCGGCGGCGGGCCCGCTGTCGCCGGCCGAAGCGGTGCTGGTCTCGAACGTCGCGCAGGGGCTGGTGCGTTTCGACGCGCGCGGCCAGATCGAGCCCGGCCTCGCCGAGCGGTGGAACGTCAGCGACGACGGCCTCAGCTACATCTTCCGGCTGGCCTCCGGCGACTGGCCGGGCGGCGGCAGGATCAGCGCCCGCCAGGTCGCCAGAATCCTGCGCCGCACGCTCGCCAGCAGCAGCAATCCACTGAAGGATGCGTTTGGCCAGGTCGACGAGATCGTCGCGATGACCGACCGGGTGCTCGAGATTCGCTTGAGCGCACCGCGCCCGGACCTCTTGCAAATGCTTGCCCAGCCCGAGGCCGCGCTGGTCCGCGAAGGCCAGGGCACGGGCCCGTTCACGATCGCCACGGACGCCACGCTGCCGGACATCGTCCGGCTCCAGCGAAGCGTTCCCGGCCCGGATGGCGAGGAGGGCCGCAGCGAGGAAGTCTGGCTGCAGGGGGCAACGATCCCCGCCGCCGTGCGCAGCTTCGCCGTCGGAGCAACCGACCTGGTGCTCGGCGGGACGTTCGCCGATCTCCCTTACGCCCGGCGCGCGAACCTGCCGCGCGGAGCTTTGCATTTCGATCCGGTCGCCGGCCTGTTCGGACTGGCGCCGGCGCGCAAGTCGGGGCCGCTCGCCGATCCGCAGTTGCGGCGACTGCTGACCCAGGCGATCGACCGCGACGCACTGATCGCGGCCCTCGACGTTCCCGGCCTGATCGGGCGTACAACCCTTCTCGAAGCGGGCCTGGACGGAGTTCCGGACCCGGTTACGGAGCCGTGGTCGACGCTGCCGATCGCCGAACGGCGGCCCGGCCTGGTCGCCGCCGCCGACCGCCTGTTCGGCGACGACGAGCGCCCGGTGCTCAACATCGACCTGCCCGAGGGGCCCGGCGCCGAGCTGTTGTTCAACCGCCTGGCCGCCGATTGGGGCCTGCTCGGCATCAAGCTCGAGCGCGCCGCCAAGGGACGCCCGGCCGACCTCAAATTGATCGACTCGGTCGCTCCTTCGACCTCGCCGGCCTGGCTCCTGCGCCATTTCCGCTGCGCGGTGGCGCCGATCTGCGACGAAGAGGCCGATCCGCTGCTCGAGGCGGCCCGCGCTGCACCGGTTGCCGCCCAGCGCGGCGCGTTGCTCGCCGAAGCGGCGCGGCGGATGGACGAGATGCAGCTGTTCATTCCGATCGCGGCGCCGGTCCGCTGGTCGCTGGTGTCGAACCGCATCGAAGGCTTCGCCGGGAACCGCTTTGCTCGCCACACGCTCACCAGCCTCGACGAGAAGCTCAATCGTGAAGGCGCTCAATGATGGCCGTCCAACCCGACGACAAGCAGCCCTTCCCCGGCCTCGGCAGCGACCCGCAGTCGGTCCGCCGCCGGGTCGAGGCGCTCGAGCGGGTCATGGAGCGGCTGGTGGTGATCCCCGGCATCAACCGCCCGGTCGGGCTCGACGCGATCCTGAGCCTGGTCCCGTTCGCTGGCTCGACCGCCGGCGCGGTGCTCGGCGCCTATATGACATGGGAGGCGCGCAACCTCGGCATGTCCAAGTGGCAGATGACCCGCATGGCCGGCAACGTCGGCACGGACTGGCTGCTCGGCCTGATCCCGGTGATCGGCGCGGTGCCCGATTTCCTTTTCCGCTCGAACAGCCGCAACCTTAGGATCATCAAGCGCCACCTCGACAAGCATCACGCCGCCACCGCGACCATCCCGGGCGAAGTGATTTCACGCTAGCGTTCGCTTTTCCACCTGTGCCCCACTTCGTTCCTTCCATGCTGCCGACGTTCGTTTTGAACCCGGAACGCTCCGTCGCCGGACCCGTTAGTCTCACATGCACAAATGGAGGCGGTAATGATCGGCTTTGCAGTCGCTTTACTTATCATCGCTGCGATAGCGGCCATTCTGGGCTTTGG
Organism: Sphingomicrobium sp.; assembly: GCA_035512655.1. Classification (GTDB taxonomy): domain Bacteria; phylum Pseudomonadota; class Alphaproteobacteria; order Sphingomonadales; family Sphingomonadaceae; genus Sphingomicrobium. The sequence continues at coordinate 83,493 of DATKDM010000025.1, forward strand.
TGGCATCGCCGGAGCATTGGCTAACGTGGCAATCATCATCTTCATCGTCACTCTGATTGCCGGGCTGGTGCTCTTGGTGCTCGGTTGGAAGGCAGCAAAATCGATCGTGGAGTAAGCGCTAGCAGGACGCTGCAGAGTTGATGATGCGAAAGCCACTCTCTACCTCCGACGACAACGATCGGCCGCGCTGGTGGGCACGATTGGCAATCGCCATCCTCGCCGCAATCCTTATCTCGGCGGCGTTGCTCCCGCTGCTTCCAACCGACCGCTGGTGGATTCGGATCTTGGACTTTCCTCAGGCGCAGATCGCTGCGCTGTTGCTTCTGCTGACGCTTGCAGTTCCCTTGATCGTCAGCTTGCGGCGACCGTTTGGGCTGGTGCTTCTGGCGGCGCTTGGCGCCACCTTAGCGTATCAGCTGCAATATCTTCTCCGCTACACGCCGCTGTGGCCCACCGAAGTGCCGGATGCAGCCAAGTGTTCCCCCGAGAACCAGGTTCGTGTCCTTGTGCTCAACGTCAAGGAACATGACCCAGCGAACCCCGAGGCACTCGAACTGGTGCGTCGACTGCAGCCCGATCTGTTTCTCGCGGTCGAGACGGAGCCGGAGTGGTTGCGGCGAATGGCGCCTCTGCGGCGGCACTTCCGGCACGTTGTGGCCGCGACACGCCCCGACGAGTGGGGAATGACACTGTTTTCGCGCCTGCCGCTTATCGGCCCCGAGGTTCGCTATCTGGTCGCCAACTATGTACCTTCATTGAAGACCGGCGTTCGCCTGCGCAGCGGCGCTGAGATTGACCTCTATGCGCTACATCCCAAGCCACCACTGATGCACGGGACGCAGCGGAGGAATGCCGAATTGCTCCGTGCCGGCCGCGAGATCGCACAGAAAGAGAAGCCGGCATTGCTGGCCGGCGATCTCAACGACGTACCGTGGAGTTATACAATCAACCGCTTCAGCGACATGACCGGGATGGGCGACCCGCGCGTCGGCCGTGCCTTCGACGCGACGTTCTGGCTTGCGCCGCTAGTCGGGTGGCCGATTGACCATGTCTATGCCACGCGCGACTTTAAGCTGACCTTTTTCGATCCGTTGCAGGACGTTGGATCAGATCATCTGCCGCTTCTTGCGGGCTTTTGCCTGTCCCGAGCCTAACGTCCGCTTACACCCTAGGCGGACACAAGCACTGTGCGGCGTTAGCTCACTTCAGGGGCGGTAACGGGCCAAGCGGACTCGGCGGGCAATCGACCGTCTGGACGGTCCAGCTGGCGTTCGAGAGTCGCCACTTCCCGTCAACTTTCAACAATTCAAACAGGTCGAATCCACAATGGGAAAACTTACCGTTGATGTGGAAGTCATACGGTGTCCAAACGACTGCGATCGGGCCGTGGACATGGACGGTAGGGTTCCAGATCCGCTCGTCCCACCTATCGGTGCCCTGCTTGAATAGCTCAATGTCTTCGGCATTGCTCCTGAAGCGTACGGTGTTGGTCTCGGGACCATCAACGCGAACGCGGATCGCCATGCCTTCAGGCACAAGCAAAGCTGTATATGATTCAGCATCGCGCCGGCGCATTGCGTCAAACATTTGCTCTACGGCAGCTAAAACCGCTGTCTCCTCACCGGCCGTGTCGCCCGCCGGTGCTGGTGCCTGCAAGGCCGCCGCTAGCATGATGGTAATGAAGCTGATCATCAGCCCCCCCGTTCATCAGACCCTGCTTACCACAAGAGCCCACGAAGTGTCCGCTCTCCACCCATCGCGGACACCGGAAGCGCCCTAATCGCCGCTGATCTGCGGCCGCCCAACGTCGCCGTGGCCGACCGTTCGCCCGGCCATCTCGAGCATCCGCTCTAGCGGCACCCGGGCGGCGGCCATGATCTCGGGCGAGAGCTCGATGCGCGGCTTCAGATCGCGCAGCGCGGCGTACAATTTCTCGAGCGTGTTGAGCGCCATGTACGGGCACATGTTGCAGTTGCAATTGCCGTCGCCGCCGGGGACGCCGATGAAGGTCTTGTCCGGCGCCGCTTTCTCCATCTGGTGGATGATGTGCGGCTCGGTCGCGACCAGGATGGTCTGCGCCGGGGTGCTCAGCGCGAACTCGAGGATCGAGCGCGTCGAGCCGACATGGTCGGCATGGTCGATGATGTGCGGCGGGCATTCGGGATGAGCGGCGACGGGAGCGCCCGGATGCTCGGCCTTCAATTTCAGCAGCTCGGTTTCGCTGAACGCCTGGTGGACGATGCACACGCCCGGCCACAGCAGCATCTCGCGCCCGGTCCGCCGCGCCAGGTAGCCGCCAAGGTGCCGGTCGGGGCCGAAGATGATCTTCTGGTCCATCGGGATCTGCTTGAGGATGATGTCGGCGCTGCTGCTGGTGACGATGATGTCCGACAGCGCTTTCACCGCCGCCGAGCAATTGATGTAGGTCAGCGCGATATGATCGGGGTGGGCGTCGCGGAACGCCTTGAATTGGTCGGGCGGGCACGAATCCTCGAGGCTGCAGCCGGCGTCCATGTCGGGCAGGATCACAATCTTGTCGGGCGACAGGATTTTCGCCGTTTCGGCCATGAAGCGGACGCCGCAAAACGCGATCACGTCGGCGTCGGTCGCCTCGGCCTTGCGCGACAGATCGAGGCTGTCGCCGACGAAATCGGCGAGGTCCTGGATTTCGGGCTTCTGGTAATAATGCGCGAGGATGACCGCATTGCGTGTCCGCTTCAGGCGCTGGATCTCGGCGAGGAGATCGGCGCCCCTTAGCGGAGCGGCGCGGCTGTGCGTCGGTGCGGTCATCGGGCTCCCTCGCGCTTCTCGCGCGCTTCCTCCAGCACTTCATTATAGGATCGCGACTGCTCGATATAAGAGGGGTCCTCGGCGCCTTCCTCGGCGGCGAACCTGGCGCGGACCTTGGCATCGTTGAACCCGGCCGCCTGCAACGGCATCGCGAAGCTGCGCTCGATCGCCTGCCGGGCCGATTCGCGCGCCAGCCGCATCGGCAGTTTGGCCATCGCCTGCTTGCGCAAATCGGTCACCGCCGCGGCGCGGTTGGCCCGGTCGAGCTGTTCCTCGCCGCCGAAGATCGTCGTCAGCAGTTTTCCGTCGCCATATTCACGAGCGCTGGTGAGATCGACCTGCGGGCCGGCGATCTCGATGTCGGGTATGCGGACGCTCAGCGTATTGGTGCCCGAATCCCACCGGACATCTTCGGGTTGAAGCTTCGACAGATCGACTTCGTAGCGGACGTCGCCCGGCAGGATCAGGGTGCGCTCGGCGGAAAAGCCGAGCCGGCTCTGCCGCGAGCTGGTCACCGACACATAGCGCGCCGCAAAGACGATCAGGCGGTTCTGGGCACGCATCGATTCGAGGCTCGAGCTGGCGATCGTCGTCGGGTCCGGGGCGCCGAAAATTCGATCGGCGACGGCGGCAACGCCGATCAGCAGGCCGAGCGCCAAAGACGCGAGAATTCCCGCGATCAGCATCGGTCGGTTCAGTCGGCGCGTTTCCATGTCTCTCCTTTAAGAACAACGAGCCCCCGCGCTTCGAGGTCCAGAAGATGCGCAAACACCGACCCGCCCGCCGCCGTCACCAGCCGCGGGTCGAGGCCGGGATAAGCCGCCGCGACGATCTCCGATATTGTCCGCGAGCGCTCCTCGAGCAGCGAGCGGATCTGCCGCTCGCGCTGCTTGCGGTGGCCGATGAAGCCGCGCACATGCTGGCGGGGGTTGGTCACCGGCGGTCCGTGCGCCGGATAATAGATGCGGTCATCGCGCTTCTGCAGGATGTCGAGGCTGGCCATGTAGGCGGCCATGTCGCCGTCGGGCGGGAACACCACGGTGGTCGACCAGCCCATGACATGGTCGCCGGTGAACAAGGCGCCCGACTCCTCGTCGGCGAAGCACAGATGATTGGACGTGTGGCCGGGCGTCGCGACGGCGGTCAGCTTCCACCCGTCGACCTCGATCGCCTCCCCATCCTCGAGCAACCGGTCGGGCTGGTAGTCGCTGTCGAACGCGGCGTCGGCGCGCGGCCCGATGGTTTCCAGCGCCAGCGGCGCGCAGCCGATGATCGGCGCCCCGGTCGCCTCGGCAAGCGGCCGCGCCGCGGGGCTGTGGTCGCGATGGGTGTGGGTGCACATGATGGCGGCGACCGGGCGGCCGCCGATCGCTTCGGCCAGTGCGTCGAGATGCTCGGGCAGGTCAGGCCCGGGGTCGATCACCGCGACCTCCTGTGTCCCGACCAGATAGGTCTGCGTTCCGGTAAAGGTGAAAGCGGACGGGTTGGTCGCGAGCACGCGCGCGATTCCCGGCTCGAGCTGGTCCAAGGCGGCGTAACGGGCGTCCACGCGGGCACCTGTGCCACCATGCTCAATGCTTTGAAAGCGCTCGAAGACGGCCTCAGGCTTTGGCCAGCGAGCCGGCGAGCGCAGCGGGCTGCGCCAGGCTCCGGGCGGCGCTGTGCACGAGCGCCTCGGGGTAAACGCGGCCGAACAGCGCATCCATGCTTCGGTCCCAGCTAAACAGCCGGGCTTCCTTGCACGCTTCGTCGCGCATCGCCGCCCGGTCGCCGGCCCACACGGCGAGGATATTCCGAGCCATCGCCTCGGTGTCGCCGACCGGCCCCAGGCGCCCGATCCGTTCGCTGACCCGGTCGATCATCGCTCCGGCCGCGACCCCGACGACCGGCAGTCCGGAGGCCTGGGCCTCGACGATCGACACGCCAAAGGTCTCGTTGGCCATCGCCGAGACATAGATGTCGGAGCTGGCCAGCCATTTGGCGAGCTCGACGCGATCGTTGAGGTAGCCCGGGGTGATGATCCGGGGATCTCCCAGCGCGGCGATCTGCTCGCGTTGAGGCCCTTCGCCGATCAGCACCAGCCGCGCGCCAAGCTCGGCGGGCAGCCGGCGGAATGCCTTGACGACGACACCCGGCCTTTTCTCGCTGTCGAGGCGGCCGACGTAGATCAGCAGCGGCTGGTTATCGCCCGCTCCGAGCTTGCGGCGCAGGTGCGGATCGCGCCGCGACGGGCCGAAGTCGCCGAGCTCGACCCCCAGCCCGACAATGTCGACATCGGGAACGCCATAGGCGCGAAGCTTCGTTGCTCCGCCATTCTCGCTGAGCGCAAAGACCGCGTCGAACCGTCGGTAGAGATGCCCGCAATAGCGGTAGCACAGCCGCGACGCGGCGCCGGCGAGCACATTGCCGACGACCTTGCGAAACGGCCGCTCGACGTAGACGGTTGGAAAATCGGTCATGTAGGCGGCGACCAGCGCCACTTCGCGGTGCCGTTTCTGGTGGGCAATCGCCGCCCACGGCAAATTGTACGCGTCCTGGCACTCGATCAGGTCCGGGCGATGGCGGTCCAGGGCCTCGCGCACGGCGCCGTTGCGCAGCAGCAGGCGGTAGTGGGGACTGCCCGGGACATGCGGCGAGGCAATCACCACGGTCACCGCGCGGCCCTCGTCGATGACTTCGTCGCGCGGCCCCGGGATCACCATCAAATGGCGGTGCGGCGTCGAATCGAGGATATGCCGGCGCTTGTGCAGCAAATATGTACGCACTCCGCCGCCGACCTCGGACCAGCTCTGGGTCAGGTCGCAGAACAGTTTCGGCGCGCTTAGCGGGCCGAGCGGGTTGGCATCGTCGCGGCTCATGCCCGTCCCCAACCCGATACCGCCGACAAAGTGCCATCGGCGGCCGCCGGGGCATTCCACTGTCGGGCCACTTTACACTTTGCCACTCGCGCTTCTCGCTTCTGCAATTGAAAATGACGGAAATCCACCACTTTTCGTAATTGGCACGGCCATTGCAACATTATAGCCGTCCACTTTGGTTCCACGCCAAACGAGAGGGACGGTGAAGCGGTTCTCTGGTCCCGCGCCACCGTCCCTCTTTTTATTCCGCCAATGGGCTATTCCACATCCTGGCCGACAAGCTTCTTGAGCTCGCCGCTCTCGAACATCTCCATCATGATGTCCGAGCCGCCGACGAACTCGCCCTTGACGTAGAGCTGCGGCACCGTCGGCCAGTCGCTATACTCCTTGACGCCTTGCCGAAGCTCGGGGTCCTGGAGCACGTCGACGGTCTCGAATGGAACGCCGAGATGCTCGAGGATCGTGACCGCGCGGCTCGAAAAGCCGCATTGCGGAAACAAGGGCGTGCCCTTCATGAACAACACCACCTCATTCTTGCCGACGATCTCGCCGATCCGGTCTTTGATGTCGCTCACTGATCTTCTCCCGAAGGCGCCGCGGTCGTCAGCTGCAGCGCGTGCAGTTCGCCGCCCATCCGCCCGCCGAGCGCGGCATAGACCCGCTGGTGCTGGAGGACGCGGTTGATTCCGGCGAAGGTCGCGCTGACCACCCGCGCCGCATAATGGTCGCCGTCACCGGCCAAATCGGTGATCGTCACCTCGGCGTCCGGGATCGCCTCCCGGATCAACCGCTCGATCTCGCTCGCTTCCATGGCCATCAGGAACGCGCCATCACAGGTTGAGCTGGTCCATGATCTGGCGCCGCGCCTCGGCTTCCTTGTGGCCGACCGCTTCGCGGATCCTCGTCTCGTCGGTATCGACCCCCGCGGCGGTCAGGTCACCGAGCAGCTTGCGGATCACGTCCTCGTCGCCGGCTTCCTCGAAATCGGCCCGGATGACGTCCTTGGCGTAGGCGTCCGCTTCGGCGTCCGACAGGCCCATCAGCCGCGCCCCCCACATGCCGAGCAGCCGGTTGCGCCGCGCCACGACCCGGAACCGCAGCTCCTCGTCATGCGCATATTTGGTCTCGAAGGCGCGCTCGCGGTCATCGAATGTCGTCATTGGGTCCTTCCGTTGGCTTTCTGGTTCGAGATAGGAGTGGCGAGCAGATCAGTCCAGCCAGCGCGTGCCCTCCGCTCAAATCTAATCTCCTTCACCCCCGTCAGGCGACGGTTATCCAGGTCGAGCGCGCGCGTCCGACCAGGCGTCCTGCGCGGTCGTGGAGCGCGGTGCCGACATGGTGCTTGCGGCCTAGGCTCTCGATCGCCCAGCCGGTGACGATCAATGGCTCGCCCGCCCTCGCCGTCCGGTCCAGGATTGCGGTCATTCGTCCCAGCAACGCCAGGCCGGCAGCCTCCTCGACCGCGAAGTAGCCCGGGCAGTCGAGTGCGGCCCACAGGAACTCGCTGCGCACCGTTCCGTCTGGCAATGCCAGATCCGCGGCTGGCGTCCAGGTCGCCGCAACCCGCCCATCGAGCTCGCCTGCGTAAATCGCAAGGCCCTCCCCCGGCGCCCTTTCCGGGCCGCAGACAAAGCAGGAGGGGAAACGGTGCCGGTAATGTCCGACAAAGCGGTCTTGCGCCGCGCGGGCGCTCTCGAAATCGGGCGGCGCAGGAACGTCGAGCTCGAGCTCGGCCGGCACCGCGGACGCAATCAGCCGCTCGCCCTCGAACAGCTCGGCGCCGGTTGGCGAGATACGCAAGTCCAGCGCACGGTCGAGCGGCGGCGGCTGGTGCAGCGTGACGGTGCATCCGACGTCGCCCAGTGCCCGCGCCACGAGCCCCGCGACATAGCCGCCGTTGCCGCTGTCCGGCGGACCGTGAAAGCGCCGCGCGATGCGCACCGACCGTTCGCTCAAAGCTCCACCACCAGCTTGCCGATCGCCCGGCGCGCCGCGATTGCCGCAATCGCCTCGCCCGCCCGCTCGAGCGGATAGGTTGCGCTGATCTTCGGTGCGATCCGGCCCTCGTCCCACCAGCGAAACAGCTGCTCGACATGGGCGGCATTGGCCTCAGGATCGCGCATCGCGAACGCGCCCCAGAACACCCCGCACACGTCGCAGCCTTTGAGCAAAGTCAGGTTGAGCGGCAGCTTCGGTATTCCGGCGGGAAAGCCGACCACCAGGTAGCGCCCGCACCAGCCGATCGACCGCAACGCCGGCTCGGTATAATCCCCGCCGACCGGGTCGTAGACCACGTCCGCCCCGGCCGGCCCGACCGCGGCCTTGAACCGATTGGTGAGCTCCTTTTGCGCGTCGCGGTCCAGCGGCCCGGTCGGATAGACGATGGCCTCGTCCGCCCCGGCGTCGCGCGCCGCGTTCACTTTCTCCTCGGACGAAGCCGCGGCGACGACGCGGGCACCCATTGCCTTGCCGAGCTCGACCGCGGCCAGCCCAACCCCGCCGGCCGCGCCGAGCACAAGCAGGTTCTGCCCGGACTGGAGCCGCCCGCGATCGGCGAGCCCGTGGATCGACGTCCCGTAGGTCATGATCAGCGCCGCGCCCTCGGTGAAGCTGCGCTCGCTCGGCAGGCGGAAGACGCCCTTGGCCTGGACCACGATCTTCTCGACCAGCCCACCGAACCCTGGAACCGCGACCACCCGGTCGCCGGTCGCCCATCCCGCGACGCCCTCGCCGACCGCCTCGACCTCGCCGGCTATCTCCGCGCCGGGCGCAAACGGACGCGGCGGGCGCAGCTGGTACTTGTCCTCGATGATCAGCACGTCGGGATAGTTGATCGCACAGGCTCGCACCCGGACCAGAAGCTCCCCCGGCCCCGGTGAGGGATCCGGCAGTTCGGCGAGCCGAAGCGTCTCCGGTCCGCCCGGCTGCTCGGATAACAGCGCGCGCACCGCCGCTACCGGGCCGCCTGCGGGAACGCCGGCAGCTTGGCGATGTCGGCCGGCTCGTGCTGGATGATCACTTTGGCGTTCTGCGACTTCGCCAGGCGCTCGAACCGATCGATCGCCGCCAGCGTATCGGCGCGGCTGGTGTTGAACGGAGGGATGCCCTTCAGCGCTCGCGACTCGGTCGAATGGTAAAGGTCGCCGGACAGCAGCACCGGGCCGGATGCGAGGTTCACCCGCAGCGCGAGGTGGTTGGGCGTATGGCCGGGCAGGTGGATCGCGACGACACTTCCGTCGCCGAAAATGTCGACGTCGCCGGTCGCCTGCGTGACGTTCGCGCCCGCCGCGCGCCAGGGCCCGAACGGATCGGACTCACCGGCCGCACCGGCAAAGTCGCCCTTTCCCACCACCAACCGCGCACCCGGAAAGGCCGCCGCCTGGCCGGTGTGGTCGAAATGGCCGTGGCTGATCCCGACGACGTCGATATCGGCGGGCGTTAGGTTCAGCTGTTTGAGCTGGTCGGCGATCGTCGTGGTCATGCTCGCGATCAGGAGCGGCGACTCGTTGGGCTTCCCGATCAGCGCCGCCGGCAGTCCGCTGTCCCACAAGAGGTATTGGTCTTGATGGCGAACCAGATAGCAGCTGTTGACCACGTCGCGCGGCCCGGGCTTGGCCTCGAGCGTGTCGAAGAAGAAGGAATTGAATTCCTTGATCGTGAGCGTGCCGCAATCCAGTCGCCACAGCTCGACCTCTGGCGCCTGCACCTGCGCGTTTGCGGATGTCGCCAGCGCCAATGCGGCCGCTGCCGCCGCAAGCCATTTGATCATGTTGCGCTCCCCTGACTTTCGCGTGACCGCCGATCGGCGACCACCTGTTGCGTAGTCATACCGTCGAAGGTCACGCGCGCCAACGCGCCCGGGTCGCGTTCGGCATGCCGCGGCCCGCCAACAGTGCGGATTGCGCGATCGAAAAGCAGGCGTTCGGCATCCGGGAGCTGGCGCCGGGCATCCGCCGCGCTGAGCTCGAACGCCTGGCGCGCAGAGCCGTCGATGACGGTCGGCGGCGGGTCCGAGCAGGCGGTTACCAGACAAAGGGCGATAGCCGCAGCCTGGCGGGCGATCATTGTGCGCTGACTTTCTTCAGCGTGCTCAATGCCCTTGCCCACTTTGCCACATGCCTTGCGCCGGCGAATTTCGGGTCGGCGCGCGACAGGAATTCGCGCGGCTCGCGCTGCAGCCCGCACAGCCAGACGTCGGTACCCGAATTGCGCGCCTGTCGCACGAAAGTCGTCAGCGCGTTCACACCCGTCGCGTCGATGTAGGGCACCTGTTCCATCCTCACGATGATTGCCCGCGGTTTTTGGCCTGAGCGGCGAAGCGCCTCGAGCATCTCGCTGGCGACGCCGAAGAACATTGGTCCGGTGAAGCGAAACACCTCGACCCCTTCTGGCAGAGCATCGCGTAGGTCCGGCTCCTCGGCCACGTCGACCGCCACCAGCCCGGCGGTTTCGCTCATCCGCCGCATAAAGAAGAGCGCGGCAAGCGTAACGCCAACTCCGATCGCGACGGCCAGGTCGACAAATATGGTGAGAAGGAAAGTCAGAATCAGGATGGCACTCTCGCCCCGGTCGATCCTCGCCATTGCAACGAAGCGGTCGGCCTCGCTCATGCCCCATGCGACCATCAGCAACACCGCCGCCAGCGCCGTCATCGGCACGGTCGCGAGCAGGTCTCCGGCCGCGAACATGAAGATCAGCAGGAACATCGCGTGAAAAATCCCGGCCATCGGAGTTTGCCCGCCGGCACGGATATTGGTCGCGGTCCGCGCGATCGCGCCGGTCGCGGGGAGCCCGCCAATCGCAGCCGAGGCCATGTTGGCGACGCCCATGCCGACAAGTTCCTGGCCCGAGCGGTGCCGGCGGCCGGTCATGCCGTCGGCGACGGTTGCGGACAATAATGCCTCGATGCCCGCCAAAAACGCGATGACAAATGCGCTTGGCAGCAATTCGCGCGCGAGTTCGAGAGACGCTTGCGGCAGGTGCGGCGTCGGCAGCCCGGTCGGCATCGAAGGGAAGCGCCCGCCGACAGTTTCCACGGGAAGGTCGAGCAAGGCAACCGCCGCCGCCGAGGCAACGAGTGCGATCAAATAGGCCGGCAGACGCGGGACATGACGGCGGAGCAGGATGATCAGCGCCAGCGTTGCCAGGCCAAGCCAGACCGCCGCCCAGTTGGCCGTGTTGAGCGCGCCCAGATAGACGCCCCATTTATCAACGAAGTCAGCGGGCACGGGCCCCGCGCTCAGGCCGATGAAATCGCCAATCTGACTCGAAGCGATAATCACCGCGATTCCCGCAGTGAAGCCGGTAACGACCGGCATCGGAACGAACCGCATCAGGCGTCCCAGCCCAGAATAGCCGGCGATAATCAGGATTGCGCCGGCCATTAACATGGCGAGCAATAAGCCATCAAAACCGTGGAGCGCGATGACTCCGGCGACGATAACGACGAACGCGCCGGTCGGGCCGCCGATCTGTACGCGCGAGCCGCCCAGCGCCGAGATCAGCACCCCGCCGATGACCGCCGTCACCAAACCTTCGCGTGGAGAGACGCCGCTGGCGATGCCCAGCGCCATGGCAAGCGGCAACGCAACGATTGCAACGGTGAGGCCGGCGACCAGGTCGGCGCGGACCGAGTGCCAGCGATAGCCTTCGCGAAATGCGGTGATCAGTTTTGGAGTGAACGCCCCCGAGTCACTCATTCCTCGTAACGCGCCGTCGTCTTCTCGCGGACCTCATCCGCGGTCACATCGGGAGCCAGCTCGATCAGCTTGAACGGGCTGTCGTGGTCCGGCCGGTGAAACACGCACAAGTCGGTGATGATCATGTCGACGACGTTCTTGCCGGTCAGCGGCAGCGTGCATTCGGGGATGAACTTGGGCTCGCCGTTCTTGGACGTGTGCTCCATCACGACGATGATCTTCTTGACCCCGGCGACCAGGTCCATCGCCCCGCCCATGCCCTTGATCATCTTGCCCGGGATCATCCAGTTGGCGATGTCGCCCTTCTCGCTGACCTCCATCGCGCCGAGCACGGTCAGGTCGATGTGGCCGCCGCGGATCATCGCGAAGCTGTCGGATGACGAGAAGTAGCTCGACGACGGAAGCTCGCTGATGGTCTGCTTGCCGGCGTTGATCAGGTCTGCGTCGACCTCGTCTTCATACGGAAACGGCCCGATGCCGAGCATCCCGTTCTCGCTTTGCAGGGTGACCGTCAGCCCCTGCGGGATATGGTTGGCGACCAACGTCGGGATGCCGATGCCGAGGTTGACGTAATAGCCGTCGCGCAGCTCCTTCGCCGCCCGCGCCGCCATCTGGTTGCGGTCCCAGGGCATTACGTCGCCTCCCTTTCGCGCACGGTGCGGAACTCGATCTTCTTGTCGTAGGGCGCGCCCGAAATCATCCGCTTCACGTAAATCGACGGGAGATGGACGCAGTCCGCCTCAAGGCTGCCCACGGCCACGATCTCCTCGACCTCGGCGACGCAGACTTTGCCGCAGGTCGCGGCCGGCTGGTTGAAGTTGCGCGCGGTCTTGCGGAACATGAGGTTGCCGAGCTCGTCGGCCTTCCAGCCCTTGATGATCGACAAGTCGGCGCGGATGCCGTGCTCGAGCACATAGGTTTCGCCGTCGAACTCCTTCAGCTCCTTGCCCTCGGCGACGACGGTGCCGACCCCGGTCTTGGTGTAGAAACCCGGAATGCCCGCGCCGCCGGCGCGCATCCGCTCGGCGAGCGTGCCCTGCGGGCAGAACTCGACCTCCAGCTCGCCGGCGAGAAATTGCCGCTCGAACTCCTTATTCTCGCCGACGTAGGACGAAATCATCTTTTTGACCTGCCGCGTGCGCAGCAGCTTGCCGAGCCCCTCATTGTCGATGCCGGCATTGTTCGAGGCGATGGTCAGGTCCTTGACCCCGCTGGCGACGATCGCGTCGATCAGCCGTTCGGGGATTCCGCACAGGCCGAATCCCCCCGCGGCAATGGTCATGCCATCGTGCAGCAGCCCGTCGAGCGCCGCGGCGGCATCGGGAAAGATTTTTTTCATCTGTGCTCCGTTCCCCGGCGAAGGCCGGGGTCCAGTCCGAAAAAATGATCGACGCGGTAGCGCCGCCTGGGCCCCGGCCTTCGCCGGGGAACAGTCCGTTTAACTCCGCAATTTCGCCAGCACGCCCTGCAACTGCATCGCGTTGGACATGTCGCCCTCGACCTTCAACTTGCCGGTCATGAACGCCGTCATGCCGTCGAGCTGACCCGCAGCCATCTGCTGCCAGTCGTCCCAGCCGACCTTGATCGTCGTATCCGCGTCGCCATCGTCCTCGCTAACCTGTTCGGCCGCGCCATCGAGCATCACTGCGCCCTCGTCGCCGAAATCGAGCTTGACCCGCTTGCCCGCGATCCACGCCTGCCCTTCCTGCATCTTCGCCACCAGTTCCTGTTTGGTCATTTTGCCTGTCTCCTTTGCGCGCCCCGCCTAGCGCCCCGTTGCAGCCGCTTCAACCGAGGCCTATCTGCGCCCTCATGGGATATGAAGCCGACCTCAAATTGTTCATCGACGGCAGCTGGCGCGCCGGCGAGAACCGCGACCATTTCACCGTCGTCAATCCGGTCACCGGGAGCGGCATCGCCGAGCTCCCGCTGGCCAGCGACGACGACCTCGAGGAAGCGCTCGCCGCGGCGGAGCGAAGCTGGCCGGATTGGCGCTCGACCGACGCCGACAAGCGCGGCGCCATCCTCCACAAGGCCGCCGACCTGCTGCGCGAGCGGGCCGAGCACATCGGCCGGATCCTGACCCAGGAGCAGGGCAAAATTTTCGCCGAGGCCCGCGCCGAAGTGCTCGGCAGCGCGCAATTGTTCGACTGGTACGCCGAGGAGATCAAGCGCGACTACGGCCGGACGCTGGTCCGCCCCGCCGGGCAATTGTCGCGGGTGATCCGCCAGCCGGTCGGCCCGGTCGCGACCTTCACCCCGTGGAATTTCCCGATCTATCTGCTCGCCAAGAAAGTCGCCGCGGCGCTCGCGGCCGGCTGCACGGTCATCTCCCGCCCGCCGCAGGAAACGCCCGGCTGCACCGGCGAGCTGTTCCGCGCGCTGGCCGATGCCGGCATTCCCGCCGGGGTCGCGCAGCTGGTCCACGGCAACGGCCGCAAGGTCAGCGAAAAGCTGCTCGGTTCGAAGGTCATCCGCAAGATGAGCTTCACCGGCTCGGTCCCGGTCGGCAAGACGCTGATGAAGCTCGCCGCCGACTCGATGACTCGGATCACGCTCGAGCTCGGCGGCCACGCGCCGGTGCTGATCTTCGACGATTGCGACCTCGAGAAGACGCTCGACATGGTCGTGCCGCAGAAATTCCGCAACGCCGGCCAGGTGTGCGTGTCGCCGACCCGCTTCTACGTCCAGCGCGGCATCTACGACGCGTTCTTGAAAGGGTTCACCGAGCGCACCCAAAAGGTGAAGGTCGGCGACGGGCTCCAGCCCGACAGCAAGATGGGCCCGATGGCCAACGCCAAGCGTCCCGAGGCGGTCGGAGCGCTGATCGAGGACGCCCGGGCCAAGGGCGCCAGGGTGCTCGCCGGCGGCGGCCCCGGCGACGGCGGCTTCTTCTTCCAGCCGACCCTGCTCGCCGACGTCCCCAACGAGGCCGAGATCATGAACGAGGAGCCGTTCGGCCCGGTCGCCGTGACCCGCCCGTTCGACACGTTCGACGAGGCGATCGAGCAGGCCAACCGCCTGCCGTACGGCCTTGCGGCGTTCGCCTTCACCGAAAACGGCCGCCGCGCCAATTTGCTCGGCGACGCGATCGAAGCGGGAATGGTCGGCATCAACACCTTCGCCATCTCCGTCGCCGACGCCCCGTTCGGCGGGGTCAAGGATTCAGGCTTCGGCAGCGAGGGCGGCAAGGAAGGCCTGGAGACCTACCAGGTGGTCAAGGCGATCCACCAGGCGTGAATCGCTTGATCCCTTCCCTGCTGGGGAGGGGAGACTTTGCGCAAGCGTGGATTTCTCGTCCTCCCCTACCTGGCAGGGAGGGGGCTGGGGTGGGTCGAACCTACCGCGCGGCGCAATCGCACATGGCCAGCCATCATCGTCATTCCCGCGAAAGCGGGAATCCCGCTTCTTCCCTCCCCCGGTTACAAGGTAACGGGTCCCCCGCTTTCGCGAGGGTGACGGGAGATGAAAAATGGCGAAGGGCGGCTGGGTGTACATCATGGCCGATCGCTATCGAGGCACGCTCTACATCGGTGTCACAGCCCAGATTGCCGCCCGCGGCCTTGCGCATCGGGCAGGCCGCGGCTCAGCCCATTGCGCGCGCTATGGTTTGACGCGGCTGGTCTACGCGGAACAGGCGCCGACGATTGGAGATGCAATCGCGCGCGAGAAGGCGATGAAGAAATGGCGGCGCGCGTGGAAGATCGAGTTGATTGAGCAAGCCAATCCAGACTGGGACGACCTGATCGAGGTGATCAACGCTTGAAGGCAGCGGGATTCCCGCTTTCGCGGGAATGACGGGGCAAGTAAGAGCTGCCCATGCCCTCCTCCACCAAACGCACCGGCGGCCGGATCCTTGTCGACCAGCTCAAGATCCAGGGCTGCGACCGGATTTTCACCGTGCCCGGCGAGAGCTTCCTCGCGGTGCTCGATGCGCTGCACGACACGCCCGAGATCGACCTCGCCGTCTGCCGGCAGGAGGGCGGCGTCGCCTACATGGCCGACGCCGACGGCAAGATGACCGGCCGCCCCGGCGTCGCCTTCGTCACCCGCGGCCCCGGCGCGACCAACGCCAGCGGCGGCGTCCATGTCGCCTTCCAGGATTCAACGCCGATGATCCTGTTCGTCGGCGACCTCGACCGTGCCGATCGCGACCGCGAAGGCTTCCAGGAAATCGACTTCCCGGCCTTCTTCCGGCCGATCGCCAAATGGGCGGCGCGGATCGACGATGCGCGGCGGATCCCCGAATATGTCGCCCGCGCTTACCGTGTCGCCACCGCCGGCCGGCCGGGCCCGGTGGTGCTGGCGATCCCCGAGGACATGCTGCGCGACGAGGTCGAAGCGCTCGACCGCCCGCCTGTTCCGCCGCTCGCCGAAGCGCCCGATCCCGGCGCGATCCAGGTTCTGTTCGAGCTATTGAAGGAAGCTTGCGCGCCGGTCGCGATCGTCGGCGGCGGCGACTGGAGCCCGCGCGCCGCGCATCATTTCGCGACCTTCGCCCACCGCTACGGGATTCCCGTCGCGGCCGCTTTTCGTCGCCAGGACGCGATCGCCAACAGCTGCAGCGTCTACGCCGGCAACCTCGGCTACGGCCCCAACCCCGAACTTACGCAACGCATCCGCGACGCCGACCTAATCTTGGCGGTCGGCGCCCGGCTCGGCGAGGCGACCACCGACGGCTACAAGCTCGTCACCCCCGACCACCCCGGCCAAACGCTAATCCACGTCCACCCCGACCCCAACGAATTGGGCCGCGTCTATCACGCCGATTTGCCGATCTGCGCCGATATGGGCGAATTCGCGGAGGTAATCGCCGACTGGCACGAGCCCGAACTGGTCCGCTTCAGTTCTGGCGACGAGGCGCACGAGCAATGGCTGGATTGGAGCGAACCGAAGCCGCGCAAGGGAGTCGCGCTCGACCTCGGCCAGTGCGTGAAGGCGATGCGCGACAAGATCCCCGACGCGATTGTCTGCAACGGCGCCGGCAATTTCTCCGGCTGGGTGCACCGCTATTGGCGCTACGGGACCATGCCGACGCAACTTGCGCCAACCAGCGGGACGATGGGCTACGGACTGACCGCGGCCGTCGCGGCGGCGCTGCGCTTCCAGGACCGGCCGGTGGTGTGCGTGGCGGGCGACGGCGATTTCCTGATGAACGGCCAGGAGCTGGCGACCGCGGCGGCGCGCGGGCTCGACCTGCTGGTGATCCTCGTCGACAACGGCAGCTACGGGACCATCCGCATGCACCAGGAGCGCGATTATCCGGGCCGCGTCGCGGGCACCGATCTAGAAAATCCCGATTTCGCGGCGCTTGCCCGCGCCTATGGCGGCTGGGCGGAGACGGTCGAGCGGACCGAGGATTTTGCACCGGCGCTGGACCGCGCCTTGGCGGAGCGGGGCATCCGGCTGCTGCACTTGAAAACGGACATCGAGCAGATCAGCAATCAGACGACGATCGCAAAGCTCCGCAAAAGCAAAACGTAGGTTACGCTTGCGGGTCGCACTTGTCTTTGCGCGGTGCGGATTGCGACCAGGTGCGTTCGATTGCTGAATCTCTCTTGTTGAATAGCAACAGAACAGTTTCCCTCGCGGCCAGGTGTTCATTGAGGGTCTTCGGCCGATTATGTGGCATCAGCGATCCTTAACTTTGAGGTTATTAAGCCAACGCATACTGCCCGTGGCTAGTTGCTGTTTCCCTCGTGAGACTGGCCCGTTTCGGACCATCCTTCCTCTCCGATCAGCGGGACGAAGCGGACCTCGCCGAGGTTCTCGCGCTCGACCTTGCCGTCCGGGAGCCTGGTCAGCTTGACCAGTTTCTGCACCCAGGTTTGGCGGCCGAGCGGCATCACAAGTCGTCCGCCGTCCGCCAGCTGGTCGACCAGCGGCTGCGGCACGTGGCTGCCGCTCGCCGCGGCGAGGATCGCGTCGTACGGCGCGCCGCCCGGCCAGCCGCGCGTGCCATCGCCCGCGACGATCGAGACGTTGGCATAGCCGAGCCGCTCCATGCGCGCGCTCGCCACTGCGACCAGTTCGGGATGGCGCTCGATGGCGATGACCTGAGCGGCGATGCGGCTCATCACCGCGGCCGCGTAGCCCGAGCCGGCACCGACCTCGAGCACCCGGTCGCCGGGGCCGATCCCCGCCGCCTCGATCATCAGCGCGACGATATACGGCTGCGAAATGGTCTGCCCGGCCTCGATCGGCAGCGGGTGATCGCCATAAGCTTGCCGGCGATGATCGGCCGCGACGAACTCTTCGCGCGGCACCTGCCGAAACGCTTCAAGGACGTGCGGATTGCGGATCCCGCGCGCCGCGAGCTGACGCTCGACCATCCGCTCGCGAAGCTTGGCGAAATCTGTCATTTGGCCGCCTCGCCCAACGGCGATCAAATAATCCCGGCCAGCGGGCTGCTCGGATCGGCATACAGCCGCTTCTGCATCCGCCCGGCGAGATAGGCCAGGCGCCCCGCCTCGACCGCCGCCTTCATTGCGCGGGCCATCAGCACCGGGTCCTTGGCTTCGGCGATGGCGGTGTTCATCAGCACTCCGTCGCAGCCCAGTTCCATCGCCTCGGCGGCGTCGCTGGCGGTGCCGACACCGGCATCGACCAGCACCGGAACGTTCGCGCCCTCGACGATCAGCCGGATGGTGACCAAATTCTGCAGGCCCAGGCCAGAGCCGATCGGCGCCCCCAAGGGCATGATCGCCACCGCGCCCGCCTCTTCCAGCCGCCTCGCCGCAATCGGGTCGTCGGCGCAATAGACCATCGGCTCGAAGCCTTCGCTGGCCAGGATCTCGGTCGCCCGAAGCGTCTCGACCATGTCCGGATACAGCGTCTTGGCCTCGCCCAGCACCTCGAGCTTGACCAAAGTCCAGCCGCCGGCCTCGCGCGCCAGCCGCAGCGTACGGATCGCCTCCTCGCCGGTGAAGCAGCCGGCGGTGTTGGGCAAATAGTTCACCCTCTTGGGGTCGATGAAATCGGTCAGCATCGGCTGCTTCGGGTCGGAGATATTGACCCGCCGCACCGCGACCGTGACGATTTCCGCCCCGGAAGCCTCGACCGCCGCCGCATTCTCCTCGAAGCTCTTGTATTTGCCGGTGCCGACGATCAGCCGCGACCGGAACGTCCGCCCGGCGACCGTCCAGCTGTCGGCGTCGATGTTGGGATGCGCGGTCACTCAGCCGCCTCCGACAAAATGGACGACTTCGAAGACATCGCCGTCCTCGACCGCCACTTCGGCGAGGTTCGAGCGCGGCATCACAGCGAGGTTGCGCTCGACCGCCACCCGCAGCGGATCGAGCCCGAGTTCGGTGAGCATATCGGCGACGCGGACGCCGGCGGGAACACGGCGGTGCTCGCCGTTGACGCGGATCGCGAGGGTCTGTCGGGCATCGATGGTCATTGACAAAAAGCAGATAGGAAGGTCCACGGCCAAGCGCAAACCATTGGCCGGAATGAACGAGGGGACCTTTGCATGGCCAAAGCGGGCACACCTGCCCTGGATCACGGAGGCGAAGACAAGGAGGGGGCGATGCGGATCGACGCAAAGCTCGTCCAGAAGCTCGCCCAGCTGCTGACCGACAATGAGCTGAGCGAAATCGAGGTCGCCGACGGTCCCCGCCGGATCAAGGTCCGGCGCGGCTTCGCGCCGGTCGTGGCGGGCGAGAACGCAAGAGCCGCGCCCGAAGCCGCGCCTTCCGCGACCGGCGGCCTAGCCCCGTCAAGCCCGCCTGAAATTTCGGGCGAGACCATCAAATCGCCGATCGTCGGCACCGCTTTCCTGTCGGCCGAGCCCGGCGCGAAGCCGTTCATCGCGGTTGGCGACGCGGTGACCGCGGGCGACACCTTGCTGATCATCGAGGCGATGAAGGTGATGAACCCGATCACCGCGCCGAACGGCGGCGTGATCAAGAAGATCATGGTCGCCGATGCCCAGCCCGTGGAATTCGATCAGCCGCTCGTGATCATCGGCTGAAGGGCTTTTCAGGTGCCGATCCAGAAGCTGCTGATTGCAAATCGGGGCGAAATCGCGCTGCGCATCCACCGCGCCTGCCATGAAATGGGCATCCGGACGGTCGCCGTTCACTCGACCGCGGACGCCGACGCGATGCACGTCCGCCTGGCCGACGAGACGGTGTGCATCGGGCCGCCGCCGGCGACCGACTCCTACCTCAACATTCCCAACATCATCTCGGCCGCCGAAGTCGTTCACGCCGACGCCATCCACCCCGGCTACGGCTTCCTGTCGGAGAATGCGCAGTTCGCCGAGATCGTCGAACTGCACAACATCATCTGGGTCGGCCCCAAGCCCGAGCACATCCGGGTCATGGGCGACAAGGTCGAGGCCAAGCGCACCGCCGCCAAGCTCGGCCTGCCGCTGGTTCCCGGTTCGGACGGCCCGCTGACCAGCATCGCCGAGGCCCGCAAACTCGCCAAAAAGGTCGGCTATCCGGTGCTGATCAAGGCCGCGTCCGGCGGCGGCGGGCGCGGCATGAAGGTCGTCACCGCCGAAAACCAGCTCGAGAGCCTGATGAGCCAGGCCGCGTCCGAGGCGCGAGCCGCGTTCGGCGACGACACCATCTACCTCGAAAAATACCTCGCCGACCCGCGCCACATCGAGTTCCAGGTGTTCGGCGACGGCGACGGCAATGCCATCCACATCGGCGAGCGCGACTGTTCGATCCAGCGCCGCCACCAGAAGCTGCTCGAAGAAGCGCCCTCGCCGGTGCTCGGCAGCGAAGAGCGCGAGCGTATGGGCGGGATCGTCGCCCGGGCGATGGCGGCGATGAACTACCGCGGCGCCGGTACCGTCGAGTTCCTCTACGAAGGCGGCGAGTTCTACTTCATCGAAATGAACACCCGCCTGCAGGTCGAGCACCCGGTTACCGAGATGATCAGCGGCATCGACCTGGTGCGCGAGCAGATCCGCGTCGCCGGCGGCCTGGGCATGTCGTGCCGCCAAGACGAGGTCCGGCTCCACGGTCACGCCATCGAGTGCCGCATCAACGCCGAAGACCCGCAAACCTTTGCGCCGTCACCCGGCACGGTGAAAAACTACGTCGCCCCCGGCGGAATGCATGTGCGGGTCGATAGCGGGCTTTACACCGGCTACCGGGTGCCGCCGAACTACGACAGCCTGATCGCCAAGCTGATCGTCTATGGCTCAAACCGCGAACGGTGCATCATGCGCCTTCGCCGGGCGCTCGAGGAGTTCCTCGTCGAAGGCATGAAGACCACCATCCCGCTCCACCAGCAAATCATTCGCGAAGACGCCTTCCTGCGCGGCGAATATACCATCAAATGGCTCGAGAAATGGCTGGAAGACCAGAAGGCCGGCTGAGCCCGCAGCCCGCAAACTTTAGGCCGACGCGTGCGTTGCACCGTCACGAGGCGGT
This sequence comes from Sphingomicrobium sp., assembly GCA_035512655.1. GTDB lineage: Bacteria > Pseudomonadota > Alphaproteobacteria > Sphingomonadales > Sphingomonadaceae > Sphingomicrobium. The sequence goes on from DATKDM010000025.1 coordinate 104,235, forward strand.
GATGGCCTATCAAGCTGCGGACAACCCGGACCGGATCAAGGCGCTGATTGGCGTGCTGATCGTCCATGCGGCGCTCGCAGCGGCGATCCTGTCGGGGCTCAACGTCGAGCCGGTGACGACCACCATCGAGCGGCTGCGGACTTTCGAAATCACGGAGCCGCCGCCGCCCCCGCCGCCGCTGAGCTTAGCTTCCGAGCGGGCCCGGGATAAGGAGGGAGCGGCGGCCAGGAAAGCGCTGCCGACGCCCGTCGTCGCGCCGCAGCCCAGGATCGAGATACCGTCCCAGCCAACGGTGACCGCGGCGCCGGTCCCGTCGACCGGCAGCGCCGCCACCGCCGGCGCGGCTGCCGACGGAACCGGTACCGGCGCGGGCGGGTCGGGAACCGGGGCGGGCGGCGGCGGCAGGGGCGGCGATGGCGCGGGGTTCACGCCGGCTCAGCGGATCAGCAAGATCCCCAATCGCGAGTATCGCCGGTTCGTCGCCGCAAGCGGCGCGCGCCGCGGCACGGTCGGGATCACCGTCAAGGTCAATACCGACGGACGGCTCTCCAATTGCCGGGTTATTCGCTCGAGCGGCAATCCGGGCGTCGACGCGCTGATGTGCTCGCTGACCTTGCAGAATGTGCGCTTCAGGCCCGCGCGCGACCCCCAGGGCCGGCCGGTTGCCCAGGACATCACCTGGTACCCGGACTGGGCGCCCAATCGGTAAGCGGGATCAGCGGCTGGCGAGTGGCGGGTTGCGGCCGAACTGCGCCAGGCGCGCCGCGTCACGCCCGTAGATATCGTCGAAATAGGCGATCGACGAGCCGCTCGGGACCGCCGTCAGATAGGTGACGTACAGCGGCACCGGGACCGGCAAGGGCACCGTCTGCTCGGCACTCGCCCCCTGCGGCCGCAACGGCTTGCCGAACAGCCAGCGGCCTAGGCGCGGGGCGTCTTCGAGGCGGATGCAGCCGCCGCTGAACAGCCGCGCCGCCTCGGTCAACAGCTCCTTTTCCGGAGTGTCGTGCAAATAAATGCCTTCCTGATTGGGAAACATGAACTTCATCCGGCCCATCGCATTGCCGGAACCGGGAAGCTGCCGAAGGCGGACTTGCGTGCTTCCCGCCGCGACGGCCTTCCAGTCCACCGAGCCTGGATCGACAACCCTGGGATGATCGCTCCAGTCGGACAGCACCTGGTAACCGTGCGCACGAAGGTAGGACGTGCCGCCCTTGAGGACGTTCGGGACAATCCGTTCCAGTGCGAGGTCGGTCGGCACGTTCCAATAGGGGTTGAGAGCCGCGTAGCGAATCAGTGCGGTCATCATCGGCGTCGCGTGCCTGGGCTTGCCGACGACGACCCGCATGTTGTCCACGACCTCGCCGTTCTCGTACATGAAGAGCCGCTGGGCGGCGGCGTTGACGACGACATAGCGGCCGCTGCCGGCCGGGAGCGCCCGCGCCCGCTCGAGGTTGAGGGTCAGCGTGCGCCGCTGCGCCTCTTCGGCGTAGCTGCGGGCGAGCAGCGCCCGGCGGAGCTGCCCATAGCTTGGGTTCATCCAGCCCATGTCCTCGACATAGGCGCGCAGCGAAGGCGCGGCCGCGGCGCCGTCGAGCAGCGTGCGGGCCGACGGCGGGGCGGGTCTCAGTTCGTGGTCGACATAGACGATGCCGAGGTTCGGTGCCCGCCGCAGGTCGCGGGCGTAAGCGACGAACGCCTCGCTCAGCATCCGTTCGGCGCGGTTAACGGCGCGCGCGTCGCCGCGCTGCGCGGCGCGCAAGGCACCGGCGATCCTGCGGACCTGGTAGCGCTCGGGATTGAGCCCATCCACCGATGCGCTGTTGAGCAAGCCCAGCATCGCTTGCGCCGCTCCGGCAGACTGCGGCGCCAGCCACAAGGGACGGTCCCCGCGAGCGCGATAGAAATCGCTGACGCCGGCGCCGCCGATCGAATTCGAAAGCTGCGCGGCCCCGCCGGCGGCGATGGCCGGGCTTGCCGCGAATGCAGGAAGGGGCGCCACGGCGAGCATGATCGCCGCCGTGGCGCCACCGAACCTGGAAAAAACGCGCGCCGGGCAAGTGCCGGCGCGCGTGATACGCTTACTGATCATTCGAACGTCCGGATCTAGCCGCGTTCACCGGCCTGGACCGGGGCGGTGTAGACCGGCTGGGTCGTGGTCGGGGTCGGTTGTCCAGTGTAATACTGGCCGTTGTAGACATAGCCGTCGACGCGGCCATCATTGTCACGGTCGGCCCAGATCGCGCCGGCGACACCGCCGACAGCAGCGCCGATTACCGCGCCCTCGAGAACGCTGAGGCCGGGGATGAGCGCACCGGCGCCCGCGCCGAGTGCCGCACCGCCGAGCGCGCCAGTGGCGACGCGGCGAAGAGTCGGATCATAGCCCTGCGGCGTGCCGGCATAATATTGTCCGTTGTGGACATAGCCGTCGACATAGCCGTCGTTGTTGCGATCGGACCACACGGCATTGGCGATACCGCCAATTGCCGCGCCAACCGCCGCGCCCTCGATCATGCTGACGCCAGGAACAACCGCTCCGACTACCGCGCCGCCGGCGCCGCCATAAGCTGCACCCTCGGCGAAATCACCGGCCGTGCGATCGTTGGTGGCGCAAGCGCTAAGCGAAAGCGAACTCGCCAGTGCAACGGCCAAAATTGATTTTTTCATCGTCTATCTCCCAATCATTGAGCTGCCGGACCATGCCCCGGGACCCTGGTCCCCCAGCGTCGGTGCACGTGTCACAATCGCAGGAACGACGGCGGAACGGTATCGTTCCGGTTTCGCGACAAACTCGGCGAACGATTCCACCGCGCTGCCGCGCCGCCATTGCCTGAACCCGTCCCCAGCGCCTAATCCGGCTATGAGATGAAGGCTCTGATCCTCCACAACCCGGCTTGCGGTACCTCCCGCAAGACGCTGGAAATCCTACGCGAATCCGGCGCCGACGTGACCATCAACGAGTATCTCAAGTCCCCGCCCAGCCGCGCGGAGCTCGAGCGGCTTTACGAGCGCGCCGGAATATCGCCCCGCGAGGGCCTTCGCGCCAAGGAACCGCTCGCTGCCGAGTTGGGGCTGACGGCACCGGGCGTATCCGATGACGCCGTCCTCGACGCGATGGTCGAGCACCCGATCCTGATCAACCGGCCGATCGTCGAGACCGACAAAGGCGTCCGCCTGTGCCGTCCGCAAGACACCGTCCGCGAGATTCTCTAGGATAGAAATCCTCAAGGTTTCTCGCCGGGGCGGATAGAAGCAGACTCATGAGTCGCCTCGATCCGCGCCTTCTGCTGCAATGCTATGCGGCCGGCATCTTCCCGATGGCCGACAGCCGCGATGCCGCCGAGCTGTTCTGGGTCGAGCCGCGCCATCGCGCGATCATCCCGCTGGACCGTTTCCACATGTCGCGATCGCTCGCCCGGACGCTCCGCTCGGGCAAGTTCCACGTCACCCGCGACCGCGATTTCGCAGGAGTGATCGCCGCCTGCGCCGACCGCGCGGAGACCTGGATCAACGCGGAGATCGAAAGCGCGATGCGCGCCCTCCACGCCAGCGGCCACGCCCATTCGATCGAGGTCTGGCACCGGCGCGAGAACAGGGCCGAGCTGGTCGGCGGACTTTACGGAGTGCGGCTCGGCCGGGCGTTCTTCGGCGAAAGCATGTTCAGCACCATGACCGACGCGTCCAAGGTCGCGCTCGCCTGGCTGGTCGCGCGCCTCAAGGTCGGCGGCTTCTCACTGCTCGACTGCCAGTTCATGACCGCTCATTTGGCTTCGCTGGGCGCGGTCAGGGTATCGCGCGCCGACTATGTCAAATTATTGTCGGGAGCGCTGGGCGCCGGCTCGGCCGGCGTGGGCTCGGCCGGCGGCGGCGTTTCGGGCTCGGGCTCGGAGTCCGAGACCGGCCCTGGAGTCGCGGCGGGCGCCGAGTTCGTGGCGCTCGACCGGTTGCTCGACGCAACCGGAGCGTCCGACTCCACCGGCCCCGCAGGATACGTCATCGCGCAGCTTTTGGGCCAGACATCGTAGACCGCGTGCTCGACGACGTTGAGCGAGGGCGCTTCCTTGTACAGCCATCCCGAAAACACTCGGCTCCAGCGCCCGTCGCTGCGCTCGACGTCGAGCTGGACGAAGGCGCCGGTCAGCGCCTCGCTTTCCCACGGAGCGGTCGTCTCGCAGGCGCTCAGACGAACCACGGTGTCCTTGACCCGGACCGACTGGCCGGGCCGCAGCGTGAGATCGCGCACAATCCCGTTGCGCTTGTTGAGCAGGCCGAGCACCGCGACCCGCTGCGCCATCGGAGTGACCCCGGCCTGGTCGCCGGCGGGTCGCTCGGCGGCGGCCAGCCCAGCCGGCCCGGCGGAGCGCGAGGCATCGCGGTCCCGATCGCAGCCGCCGGCGCCGAGCGCCAACAACACCAGCCAGGCCAGTCGCGCACGCACGCTCAATCGGGAGTCCAGGGCTGGTAATCTCCGGTCGAAGCGGGCCGGACCTTGCCGCTGCCAAGCGCTCCGTCGGGGCGGAACGCGGCCATCGTTCCGGTCAAATTGGGCTCCGCCGGCTTGTGAAACTTACGCGGCGCAGGAAGCGCCGCGTCCGGCAGATCGTCGATCGTGCCCCTCAGCCACGCATTCCAGCCGGGCGGGACGTTGCTCGCGTCGTTGGCGCCCGAATAGATAACCCAGCGGCGCGCGGGGTCCTTGCGGTGCCGGAAATAGACGTTGCCGCGCTCATCGCTGCCGACCTTGTCGCCATGGCGGCGGGAGAACAGCGAGGTTCCCCAGGTCGCCCCGTTCCACCAGGTGAAGGTTTTCGACCAGAAGCCCATCGGCGCGGCCTTTGCCGCGTTCGCTGGTTTGGCGCAAGGCGGCTCTGGCGCAGATCGATGTGTGTAAGCCTGTTCCGGAAAATCGGAGCAAACCAAATCGACACGAAATCGTAGCGGCCCCGCAACAAAACTGACTCACTCCGTTGATACAAAGCACGAACGGACGCGGAGGGGTGCATGCTTGACCGGACGGTGCAACCAGCGCGGCCGCCACGCAGGCGCGAGCAGGGAGATGTGCAGTCGCAGATGGCGCTGCGTCTTGGCGCGGACTGGGATGAGGGACCGAGCCATTTCGAGCCTCACCGGCCGCGATTCACCTTCCGATCGGTGTGGATTTCCGACACGCACCTTGGCACGCGCGGGTGCAACGCCGAGCTGCTGCTGGACTTTCTTCGATCAATCGATTGCGAGACCCTGTACCTGGTCGGCGACATCGTCGATGGCTGGCAGTTGAAAAAGGGCTGGTACTGGCCCCCGCGACACAACGACATTGTGCGCTGCGTCCTCAAGATGGCGAAGCACGGGACGCAAGTCATTTATGTGCCTGGCAACCATGACGAGGCATTTCGCGACTATGTCGGCCTCAGCTTCGGCGGCGTCGAAATCGTGAACGAGGCGATGCATTTAACGGCTGACGGGCGCAGGCTCTTGATCCTTCATGGCGATGAGTTCGACGGCGTCATCCTCTATGCCAAATGGCTCGCCTTCATAGGCGACGGTGCTTACTCGCTGCTGCTCAAGGCGAATGCCTGGCTGAATCGAATCCGCCGGTTGCTCGGCAAGCCCTACTGGTCATTATCGGCGCACCTGAAAAAGCGGGTCAAGAATGCGGTGCAATTCATCTCGAGCTTTGAGCAGGTGGTGGCCCACGCAGCCTTCGAGCGCGGCGCCGACGGGGTGGTGTGCGGCCACATCCACTCGGCCGAGGTCAGACAGATCGGTGAAGTCACCTACTACAATGACGGCGATTGGGTCGAAAGCTGCACCGCCTTGGTCGAGCATCCGGACGGCCGGATGGAAATTCTCGATTGGGCTGAGCAAAAGCGTCTCGAAGCCGATGCGCGAGCCTTGGAAGTACCGCCATGTGAGCTGACCGGCGCGTGAGGATCGCACTGGCCACCGACGCTTGGCAGCCCCAAGTCAATGGCGTCGTGCGCTCATTGTCGGCGACGGTCGAACGGCTGCACCTTCGCGGCCACGATGTGGAAGTCATCCATCCCGGCGACTTTCGCACGGTACCGTGCCCGACCTATCCGGAAATCCGGCTGGCGTTCGGTTGCGCGGCCCGCGTCCGTGGCATCCTCGACAAAATGGGTGCTGATGCGATCCACGTCGCGACTGAAGGACCGATCGGATGGGCCGCCCGCTCCTGGTGCCTGAGAAATGGTCGGCGTTTCACGACCTCATTTCACACGCGCTTTCCCGATTACGTTTCCGTCAGAACTGGAATCCCGGCTGACTGGATCTGGCATGTTATCCGCCGCTTCCACAATTCGGCCGAACGAACCTTTGCCGCGACGGCAACCCTCGCCGACGAACTGGAAACGCGGCGACTTGGGCCCGTTCACCGCTGGCCGCTAGGAGTGGACCGGAAGCAGTTCAATCCTGCCGTTCCGCCACATCCGGCGGTCCGTGATCTTCCGCGGCCAGTGCACCTCTACGTTGGCCGGGTCGCAGTGGAGAAAAACATACAAGCGTTCCTCGATTGCCCGGTCCAGGGGAGCAAGGTCGTCGTTGGAGATGGCCCTGCGCTCGATGCCCTCAAACAACGCTATGGTGGCGTGCATTTCCTTGGGCCCAAGCACGGCGCGGAGCTCGCCTCTACCTATACGGCCGCGGACGTATTTGTCTTTCCCAGCCGCACCGACACATTCGGACTGGTGAACATAGAAGCTCTAGCCTGCGGGCTTCCGGTTGCAGCCTTTCCGGAGCGCGGACCACTCGATATCCTCGGGCCAAAAGGCCAAGGGATTCACGGGGGCCAGCGCCGCATCGGAGCGGCCGACCACGAACTCAGTCGCGCCATCACCCGCGCACTGTCCGCAGATCGAGTGGCCGCCGCCGCGGAAGCGCGCCACTACGACTGGGACCGTTGCACCGATCGCTTTCTGGAAGGTCTGGCGCTCGAGAATGGAACGCAGGGACATTTTTGCGCCCGCGCTGATCATAGAAGACCAGACTCCGTCGCAACGGGATTTTTGAAACGCAGAAATGTCCGCAATGGGTCGAAAACGGACATCGAGTGAGGCATCTGTCAGCAATGTTGCTCTGCCCAACGTTAATGGGTCACGGGCGCAACATGAGGTTCATAAAACCACGCTCTACCTCTTTGAAATTGCGGAGAGCGAGAATGGACCTGAATTACCTCTACTACCGGCAACAGATTGAAACGAGCATGGCGGGAGCGGCGCGCTCCGCCGCGGCCCGAAGGGTCCATGGGGACCTTGCGAACGAGTATCAAAAGAAGATCAGCGAAGCCGCCGCACGCAATACCTATGGACGGCCAAGGGCGAACCCGACAATGGCCGTGGCGATGACCGCTCGCGAAGTTGACGACGTCCAAAGCTAGGCCGCGCGGATTTCCTTAGATGTCGAGCTAATCCGTCACGTGGCCCGGCTGCTACGCGCTTTTTAGTGTCTGTTTTGGGGTTAAAAGCGGCCATTGCGTAAGGGGTCGGCTTTGCCCTGACCGATTAGCCTAGCTAGGCCAGTCGACCCGGTCGCCAGGGCGGATGCCGAGTTCCGCCGCTCGGCCACCGGCGATCTCCAGCACCGCGGCGACCGGCTCAAGCGACGGCACCAGTTCCAATGACAAGGGCACCGTATCGGCGCCGATGCGGACGATGGTGCCGTCGGCGCGAATGAAGATGATGTCGAGCGAGATGAAGGTGTCCTTCATCCAGAACGAGACCGGCTGCGGCGGCTCGTAGGGGAACATCATGCCGCGATCGGGCGCCAGCGCCTGGCGGTGCATCAGGCCCTGCGCCTGCTCTTCGGGAGTGCGCGCAACTTCGACCTGGAAGCGGTGAACCCCGGTCGATGAGCGGATGGTCAACGGCACCTGCTCGAGTCCCGCGAGCGACCGCTCGAGCGACGTTGCGGGCGCCGGATTGCCCGGGGCGCAGGCAGCAAGGCTGGAGGCGAACATCAGCGCGGCCGCGCCGACGATCAGTGCAGCGCCCGCAGCTCCACCGCGGTCAGGCCTTTCGAACTCTCGGCGATGCGGGCTTCCAGCCTTTGGCCGGGCTGGAGCTCGCCGAGACCCGACTGGCGGAGGGTTTCCATGTGGACGAACACGTCCTCGCCTTCGCCGCCGCGGTTGACGAAACCATAGCCCTTGACGCGGTTGAACCACTTGACCTCCACCGGCTGGAACTCCCCGGCCGCGTCGATAAGCGCCTTGCGGTCGGCGCGTTCGCTTGCGGAAATGGGCGCTCTTGGCTGCGCAGGCAAGGCGCAGCTGACGTCGATCGACAGCACGCGCCGCGCCTGGAGGCCGCGCTCGAGGCGCATCGGCACGCACTCGACCAGCGCCCCTTCGGGAACGCTTCGGCGGCCATGCTCGCGAAGCACGCTGAAATGCAGCAGCACGTCGCCGTCCAGCTCGTCACTGACGATGAAGCCGAATCCCCGGGTCGAGTCGAACCATTTCACGCGGCCGACGACCGGCGGCATTTCGGGCGCAACTTCGCTCTCCGGAAAGGCGTCCGGCGAGTGGTGATCCCCAGTCAGCTCGACGCTACCCCGCTGCACCTGCTCACTCTAACATAGATCAAAGTGTCGGCAAACCGACATTCGACATTATCCGCTGTTCTCGGACAACTCCACCACATTGATCGCGGCTCCGGGAGCCATGTCCACAATTGCCCGGGCGAGGCTGAAACGATGGCCGGCCCGGATCATCGCCGCAATCGCGCGCTCGCGGGCCTTGCGGTCCCCCGCTTCGCTGGCGAACGGGCCGAGCCGGCGGCGTTCAGCGAACCGAACCGCGGATTCGACGCGACCGGCATGCGCATGGTCGCGTGCCGCGATCGCATCCGGGTCCGCCACTCCGGCGCTGCGCAGCGACTGCTCGACGCGCTTCGCTCCATAGCCGCGTACCGTCAGCCCGCGCGATTTCGACAATGCGTAGGCCGCATCGTCGATATAGCCGAGCGCCGCGAGCCGTTCCGCGACCGCGTCGGGATCCGCCGGCGGCTCTCCGTCCCAGCCGCGCTCACGGACCTTGCGCAACAGGTACGAACGCAGCTTGGCCCGCGTCGTCGCGAACCTGCCGACGTAGGCCAGCGCCAACTCGTCGAGCCGCTCGCGATTGAGCGGCGGGCGCGGCTTGCGGTTCGTGCGGCGATGCATGACGCCCTTTTTGTGCCACAGTCCCCAACCATCACAAAGCCGGGCCGGGCCGGGGGACATGTGCCGCGGGCTCGCCGACGCCGCTCCAAGCCCGCCGGGCAACCGGCGCAGTAAAGGAAGTGACCGAGTGCTCGACCGCAGCTTGACGATCGCGCCCGGCCTCGCCCCCGAGGGCGCTACTCCGACGACGGACGCCCAGCGCCGCCGCATCGCCAATTTCGAGACCCTCGCCGATGCGCTCGATTATGCCGCGGGCGGCCGCCGGGGCCTCAATTTCCACGATGCGCGCGGGACGCTCGAGCGGACCTATTTGTATTCCGAGCTGCGCGAGGATGCGGTGGCCAACGCGCGCCGCTTTGTCGCCATCGGGCTCAAGCCGGGCGACCGCCTGGCCCTGATCGCCGAGACCGGGCCCGAGTTCGCCGCCGCCTTCTTCGGCGCGATCTATGCGGGCGTGTGGCCAGTGCCGCTGCCGCTGCCGACCAGCTTCGGCGGCCGCGAGGCCTATGTCGACCAATTGAAGACCCAGCTGCAGAGCTGCGATCCGGCGCTGTTCCTCTACCCGGCCGAGATCGCGCAGTTCGCCGGCGACGCCGCGGCCCAGCTCGGGCTGGAAGCGCGCGAGTGGGAAACCCTCGGCGACATCGAGCCGGGCGCGGCGGACCTTCCGTCATTGTCGCCCGAGGCGATCGCCTATCTCCAATATTCGAGCGGCTCGACCCGCTTCCCCCACGGCGTCGCGGTCACCCACCGCGCCTTGCTCGACAATCTGCGTGCGCACGGCGTCGGCCTTGCCATCCAGGAGACCGACCGAGTCGTCTCCTGGCTGCCCTGGTATCACGACATGGGGCTGGTCGGTTGCCTGCTGTCGCCAGTCGCCAACCAGATATCGGTCGATTATCTCAAGACCGAGGATTTCGCGCGCCGGCCGCTGGCCTGGCTCGACCTCATCACCCGCAATCCGGGAACGACGCTCAGCTACTCGCCGACGTTCGGTTACGACATTTGCGCGCGGCGGATGTCGTCGCTGACCCGCGCCGCCGAACGCTTCGATTTGAGCCGCTGGCGGATCGCCGGCAACGGCGCCGACATGATCCGCCCCGACGTCATGCAGGCGTTCGTCGATTGCTTCGCCGAAGCCGGCTTCAAGGCCAGCGCCTTTTGCCCCAGCTACGGGCTCGCCGAAGCGACTTTGGCGGTGTCGCTGATGCCGCCCGGCGAAGGCATCAGGCTCGAGCTGGTCGAGGAGACCGAGCTCGCCGGCTGCAGCGCCGACCGCGAGCGCCCGCGCCGCTTCCGCGCCATCGTCAATTGTGGGCGACCGGTCACCGGCATGGAGGTCGAGATCCGCGATGCCGGCGGCGCGCCGCTCCCCGACCGCGGCATCGGCAAATTGTTCGTCCGCGGCAACAGCGTCATGGCCGGCTATTTCCGCGACCCCGAAGCGACCGCCGCCTGCCTGTCCGCCGACGGCTGGCTCGACACCGGCGACATGGGCTATTTGTCGGGCGGCTACGTGTTCATCGTCGGCCGCGCCAAGGACATGATCATCATCAACGGCCGCAACCACTGGCCGCAGGATATCGAATGGGCGGTCGAGCAATTGCCCGGCTTCAAGTCCGGCGACATCGCCGCCTTCGCGATCACCGGATCCTCGGGCGAAGAGACGCCCGCGGTGCTCGTCCATTGCCGGGTCAGCGACCCAGGTGAGCGCGGCCGCCTGCGCGACGACATCCGCGAGCGGGTGCGCGCGATCACCGGCATCACCCCGGTCGTCGAGCTGGTCCCGCCGCGCACCCTGCCCCGCACCAGCTCCGGCAAGCTCAGCCGCACCAAAGCCCGCAACCTGTACCTGTCCGGCGAGATCCAGCCCTACGACATCGCCGCCTGAGCCGCCCGCCACTTCCTGATCCCTTGCACCCCGCTGCCGCCACCGCTACCTCGCCGGCGGCCTAGGAGTGTAGCTCAGTTGGTAGAGCATCGGTCTCCAAAACCGAGGGTCGTGGGTTCGAGTCCCTCCACTCCTGCCATTCCCCCAAAGGCCATCCCATCCCCTAAAGCCGTCCCTTGAAGACTCGGGCGAGCCCCGCTAAGTGACGTCCAGCTCCGCTGCCCGCCCCTTTCCAACCAGGGCGCGCCCGCGGAGCGTTTTTCTATTCTCGAGCGGACAGGCACCCAAACGTGGCGAAAGTTTCCCCCGGCGAATTCATCCGGCAGGTCCGCGCCGAGACCGCCAAGGTGGTCTGGCCGACCCGCCGCGAGACCATCACCACCGCGATCATGGTGCTCATCATGACCACTTTGCTGGCGATCTTCTTCTTCATCGTCGACAGCGGCTTCAGCCAGGTCGTCAAGTTCCTCCTGGGCCTGCTTTCCTGATCCTGCTCCCTCTCCCGCAAGCGGGAGAGGGCCGGGGTGAGGGCCTGTTTCGGTTCACAGGGTTTAAGTTTTTCACGAAGGTTCGAACAATGTCCCGCTGGTACATCATCCACGCTTACTCGGGCTTCGAGAACAAGGTCCGCGATTCGATCCAGTCGGAGGCCAAGCGCCTCGGCCTCACCGCGCTCGTCGAGGAAGTCGAAGTGCCGACCGAGAAGGTGACCGAGATCCGCCGCGGCAAGAAGGTCACCAGCGACAAGAAATTCTTCCCCGGCTACGTGCTCGCCCGGCTCGAGATGAACGACGATGTTTATCACCTGGTGAAAAACACACCCAAGGTGACCGGCTTCCTCGGCCCCAACGGCAAGCCGCAGCCGATCACCGAAGCCGAAGCCGCCCGCATCCTCAACACCAAGGACGAAGCGGCCGCAGCCGCGCCCAAGCAGAAGATCAGCGTCGATTACGAGATCGGGGATTCGGTCAAGGTGCTGGACGGGCCTTTTGCGAGCTTCAACGGACTGGTCGAGGAATTGGATTTCGATCGGAGCAGGGTAAAAGTTTCAGTCTCGATCTTCGGACGAGCGACGCCGGTGGAGCTGGAGTTCGAGCAGGTGGAAAGAGTTAAGTAGCCCTAGCTCCTCCCTGAGCTTTGCTCGGGGAGGGGGACCATTGGCCGCAGTGCCAATGGTGGAGGGGCCGTCATCCCGGACTTGATCCGGGATCCACCTAGAGGGCCGCCGCTTGGCGGCCCTTTTCGTTTTCGCCGAGTTGGTTAGGGTGCGCCGAACAGGGGGACCCATGTTCGAGCAGACCTTCAAGAATATCGACGACGTGCTTTGGAAAGAGGCGGGCTGCACCACCGAGCTGGATTATGTCGAACAGACCAGCTGGCTGCTCTTCCTCAAATATCTCGACGACCTCGAAACGGAACGCAGCGTCCAGGCGGAACTGGCCGGCCGCGCCTACACGCCAATCCTCGATGCCGCCCACCGCTGGGGCCGATGGGCCGCCCCGAAAAACGCCGCCGGTAAACTCGACCATAACCGGGCGCTCACAGGCCCCGACCTCATCGACTACGTCAATCGCGAGCTGTTCCCCTACCTCCAGGCCTTCAAGGGCCGCAGCGAGCCACGCACCATCGAGTATAAGATCGGCGAAATCTTCGGCGAGCTGAAGAACAAGTTCACCAGCGGCTATTCGCTGCGCGACGCGCTCGACCTCGTCGACCAGCTCCGCTTCGGCACCCAGGCCGAAAAGCACGAGCTGTCCGAGCTTTACGAAGCCAAAATTCGCAAGATGGGCAACGCCGGCCGCAACGGCGGCGAATATTACACCCCCCGCCCACTGATCCGGGCGATGATCAACGTGGTGAAGCCGACCCTCAACGACCGCATCTACGACGGCGCCTGCGGGTCATGTGGCTTCTTGTGCGAAGCCTTTGAATATCTGAGTGCCCAAGCCACATCGACTCGCGATCACGAATGGCTCCAAACCCGCGCATTCACCGGCAAGGAAAAGAAGAGCCTCGCCTACGTGATCGGCACGATGAACATGATCCTGCACGGGATCGACGCGCCCAACATCGTCCACGCCAACACGCTCAACGAGAATGTCCTCGACATTCAGGAGAAGGACCGGTTCGACGTCGTCCTCGCCAACCCGCCTTTCGGCGGCAAGGAGCGGCCCGAAATCCAGCAGAACTTCCCGATCAAGACTGGGGAAACCGCTTACCTTTTCCTGCAGCATTTCATCCGTTCGCTGCGCGCCGGCGGCTCGGGCGCGGTGGTCATCAAGAACACCTTCCTGTCCAACACCGACAACGCCAGCGTCGCGCTGCGCAAGGAGCTGCTCGAAACCTGCAATCTCCACACCATCCTCGAAATGCCCGGCGGCACCTTCCAGGGCGCCGGCGTCAAGACGGTGATGCTTTTCTTCGACAAGGGCGAGGCGACACGGAGCATTTACTATTACCGGCTCGATCCCGGCCGGACGATGGGCAAGACCAGCCCGCTCAACGATGCCGACATGGCCGATTTTGTCGAGAAGCAGGCGAGCTTCGCCGGTAGCCCGAATAGCTGGAGCATCGCGGCGGATACACTCGACCCGGTGACGTTCGACCTGACGGTTCGCAACCCCAATGAGCCCGAGGCTCCGGCGCTGCGAAGCCCGTCGGAAATCCTCGACGAGATCGCGCGGCTGGATATCGAAAGCGCTAAAGTTCTAGCGCGGGTAAGGGAATTGCTGTGAACCTCGTGCCGCTCTCGCAAGTGTGCAGGATCGTCAATGGCGGCACACCCAAGAGCGGAGTTGCCGACTATTGGGGCGGGAACGTTGCCTGGGTAACGCCTGCCGAAATGGGCAAGCTGAATGGGCCGGAGATAAAAGTGACGGCGCGTACAATTACAACCGCCGGCCTGAAAAATTCGTCTGCGAAGGAAGTGCCGGTCGGCGCGGTGATTATGTCGACTCGTGCGCCTATCGGTCACCTTGCAATCCCGCTGGCGCCTATGGCGTTCAACCAGGGCTGTCGGGGACTAGTCCCCAACGACACGCTCGACACCAAATATCTGTACTATTTCCTTTGGTTCAGCCGGGAGGCATTGGACGACCTTGGCACCGGGACGACGTTCAAGGAGCTCTCTTCAGGATCTCTCGGCGCTTACAAAGTCCCCCTCCTGCCCCTCGCTGAGCAGCGGCGGATCGTGGCGGTGCTGGATGAGGCGTTCGTCGACATCGCCACCGTAACTGCCAACGTCGAAAAGAACCTCGTCAATGCGCGGGAGCTGTTTGAAAGCACTTCAGAGAAAATATTCGCTGACCTTGAGGAAGAGGGCGTACCTCTCGCGGCTCTTGGTGATCTTACTGATGTTAATTCACCTATCACGTATGGTGTTGTTAAGCCCGGACCGGAAGGTTCGGTACCGTTCGTACGTGGAGGCGATCTTGTCGATGGCGACGTCCGGTTGGACCAGCTTCGCACCATTTCTAAAGCGTTCTCCGATCAATACCGCCGTACGCTGTTACGAGGAAACGAACTGCTGATTTGTCTGGTCGGCACGCCTGGCGAATGTGCAATTGCGCCGCCTGAACTCGCAGGCGCAAATATCGCCAGGCAGGTCGGATTGATCAGACTAAACGACGAAATTTCTCCGGAGTTCGTGCGAGATTTCTTGCTTTCTGGCCTCGGACAAAAGTTGTTGGGGCTTCGGACAGGGGGTTCGGTTCAGCAGGTCATCAATTTGGGTGACCTGAAATTAATTGAAGTTCCGGTTCCCTTGCTGGCGTGTCAGTTGGCGATAGTATCTCAACTGAACACCCTGAAGGATTCAGTGAAGTATTTGGAACGCCTGTTTGAGCAAAAGCGAATTGCACTGGCAGAGTTTAAGAGCGCTCTTCTGACGAGGGCCTTCGCCGGCCAACTGGTTCAGCCCGAACGAGAACTCGTCCCTGCATGAACGAAGCCGAAACTCGCGCTGAGCTAATTGATCCCGCGCTCCAGGCCGCCGGGTGGGGCGTCGTGGCGGATAGCCGGACGCGACGGGAGGTGATCGCTCCGGGCCGCATCATGGGCGGTGGGAAGCGCGCCGCGCCGAAGTCGGCGGATTACGTGCTGGTCTATCGCAACACCAAGCTGGCGACGATCGAGGCCAAGGCGTCGGACAAGAGCTACACCGAGGGGGTCGGACAGGCGAAGGATTATGCCGCCTGCCTGCAAACTCGCTTCGCCTTCGCCACCAACGGGGATGAAATCTACCGCATCGACATGCACACCGGCGCCGAGGGGCCGGTCGAGGCCTGGCCGACGCCCGACGAGCTGTGGGCCTCTACCTTCGCCACACAGAACCGCTGGCGCGACCGCTTCGCTGCGGTCGCGCTGCAAACCGACGGCCGGTTCGAGCCGCGATATTACCAGTACAATGCGATCCAGAGGACTCTCGACGCCATCGCCGACGGCAAGGACCGCATCCTGCTCACGCTCGCGACCGGCACCGGCAAGACCGTCATCGCCTTCCAGATCGCGTGGAAACTGTTCGAGGCGCGGTGGAATATCTCCGATTGGAAGCAGGACGGCGAACCGACCCGCCGCCCGCGCATCCTGTTCCTCGCCGACCGCAACATCCTGGCCGACCAAGCCTATAACAGTTTCGACGCCTTCGGCGACGATGGGCGCGTGCGGGTCAACCCTAAGCTCATCCGCAAGCGTGGTAGCGTCCCCAAGAACGGCAGCGTCTTTTTCACCATCTTCCAGTCGGTGATGACCGATAGCGGCAATGCGGAGGAGCCAGCGTTCAACTACCAGGATTATCCGGCGGACTTCTTCGACTGCATCATCATCGACGAATGCCACCGCGCTGGGGCGAAGGACGGCAGCGAATGGCGCGGGATCATGGAATGGTTCGCACCCGCCGTGCAGATCGGCCTGACTGCGACGCCCAAGCGCCGGGACAATGTCGACACCTACGCTTACTTCGGGGAGCCGGTTTATACCTATTCGCTGAGGCAGGGGATCGAAGACGGCTATCTGACGCCGTTCAAGGTCCGCCAGATCGCGACCACCATCGACGATTATCTCTATACGTCCGACGACGAGGTCGTCCGTGGCGAGGTCGTCGACGGGAAGCGCTACACAGAAGGCGATTTCAACCGATCAATCATGATCCCCGAGCGCGAACTGTACCGCGTCAAGACGTTCATGGAGATGATCGACCAGAAGCAGAAGACCTTGGTGTTCTGCGCGACGCAGGCGCACGCCGGGCTCGTCCGCGACCTCATCAACCAGGTGAAGACCAGCACCAACCCCGACTATTGCGTGAGGGTGACAGCGAACGACGGCCTGCTCGGCGAGCAGTACCTCCGCACCTTCCAGGATAACGACAAGACGATCCCGACGATCCTGACCACCAGCCAGAAGCTCTCGACCGGCGTCGATGCCCGGAACATTCGAAACATTGTCCTGCTGCGGCCGATCAACTCGATGATCGAATTCAAGCAGATCATCGGTCGGGGTACGCGCCTGTTCGACGGCAAGGACTATTTCACGATCCTCGATTTCGTGAAGGCCTACGAGCATTTCAGCGATCCCGAGTGGGACGGCGAACCACTCGAGCCCGAACCGCCCCGGCCACCGGGAACCGGACCGGACGAACCCGTTGAGCCTCCTGAACCGCCCGACGAACCACCACCGAAGCGCGAGATGGTCGTGATCAAGCTGGCAGACGGCAAGGAACGCCGGTTCCAGCACATTTCAGCAACGAGTTTCTGGGGCCCGGACGGGAAGCCAATGTCCGCTACGCAATTCGTTCAAACATTGTTCGGCGTCCTGCCGCAATTGTTCAACGACGAGGACGAGTTGCGCCGCCTGTGGAGCGCCCCGGAGACGCGCAAGCGGCTACTTGATGGCTTGGAGGAACGAGGCTTTAGCCGAGATCAACTCAACTCCATTCGCAGCGTGATCGACGCCGAGGCGAGCGACCTGTTCGACGTTCTTGCCTACGTCGCTTACGTCCGCCCGCCCGAAACGAGGGAGGAGCGCGTTGCACTCCGGCGGTCAGCGATTCTCGACGGACTCAGCGACTCTCAGAGGGGCTTTCTCGATTTCGTGTTGTCGCAATATGTGTCCGAAGGCGAGGACGAGCTCGATCTAGAGAAGCTGCCCCAACTTTTGGACGTGAAATACGGGAGCTCCTCCGAAGGGCTGCAGGCGCTCGGTGCCAGCGTACGCGAGGTGCAAGAGGCATTTCGGGGCTTTCAAGGAAAGCTCTACTCGGAAGAATCCAAGCAAGAATAACCCCTGTCCTACAGCCCCCACAACATGAGACACTCCCGACTCGCCTCGCTCGGCGCCGCGCCCAGGTCGCCCGGCCGGCGTTTTCGGATTGGTTTCCTCGCGCGGAAGGGGCGTTAGGTTTGTTAAGTACGGGCATCTGGATACCCGCCGCTTCGCCGCTGGTGTTCGTCGGCGGGCGGCGGATCGGCGGCGGCGCCGCGCTCGAGCGCCACCTCGCCGCGGAGGGAGCGGAGGCCTAGCGGAAGCCTAGCGGATCGCGGGGCGGCGCTGGAGCTTGTCGTCGAGGCGAGCATCGATGCTTAGGGGCCCCGGCCCGGCGAACACCAGGTAGAGGAAGACGAAGCAGAAGAGGATCGCCGCGTCGCCGCCGTTGTTGACCGGCCACAACCCCTGCGGCGCGTGGCCGATGAAATAGGCCGCCGCCATGGTCCCCGAGGCAAGGAAGGCGGCCGGGCGGGTGAACAGGCCGAGCGCAATGGCCAAGCCGGTGACGACCTCGATGACGCCGGCATAGTGGCCGGGGTGGCTGAAGCTCCAGCCCATGCCGCCCATCTCGCCGGGCGGGAAGGACAGGAACTTCTGGGTGCCGTGGGCGAGGAACAGCAGCCCGGCCATGATACGCAGGATGCTGAGCATGAGCGGCGCGTGGCGGTCGAGGCGGGTCATCGCGAATCTCCTTGCTGGCCCGGCGCTACTAGCCAAGTTTGCCCGCCGCTGCTAATGGCGCCGGCTTCCAACGCACAGCCTTGGAAATTTCGCGGGAGGCGATCTTCGGACCGCCGCATGGACCGCTAAACTTCGACCTTCCGTCGAACCCCGGACCTGATCCGGGGTCCAACGGACAAAAGAGAGTGAGAGCTAAAGCCGATGGCAAAGAAGATTACCGGATACATCAAGCTGCAGGTGCCGGCCGGCATCGCCAACCCGTCGCCACCGATCGGCCCGGCGCTTGGCCAACGCGGCGTCAACATCATGGAATTCTGCAAGGCGTTCAACGCCGCCACGCAGGAGCTCGAGAAGGGCGCCCCGATCCCGACCGTGATCACGGTCTATGCGGACCGCAGCTTTTCGTTCGCCACCAAGACCCCGCCGGCGAGCTTCCTTTTGAAGAAGGCGGCGCGGATCAAGTCGGGCGCCAAAGAGCCGGGCAAGGAGAGCGCGGGCACCATCCGCCGCTCGCAGCTCGCCCAGATCGCGGAAGCGAAGATGAAGGATCTGAACGCCAACGACATCGACGCGGCGACGCGGATCATTGAAGGCAGCGCCCGCGCAATGGGCCTCCAGGTCGTGGAGGGCTGACGAGATGGGCAAGCTAACCAAACGGCAAAAGGCGCTGACCGAGATCGACCGCAACCGCTTTTATCCGGTCGACGAGGCAATCGGCATCGTCAAGGCCAACGCCACCGCCAAGTTCGACGAGACGGTCGAGGTCGCCCTGAACCTCGGCGTCGATCCGCGCCATGCCGACCAGATGGTGCGCGGCGTCGTCGCTCTGCCCAAGGGCACCGGCAAGGATGTCCGGGTGGCGGTGTTCGCCCGCGGCGACAAGGCCGAGGAAGCCACCAAAGCGGGCGCCGAGGTGGTCGGAGCCGAGGATCTGATGGAAGCGATCCAGGGCGGCCAGATCGATTTCGAGCGGGTCATCGCGACCCCCGACATGATGGGCATCGTCGGCCGGCTGGGCAAAGTGCTCGGCCCCAAGGGACTGATGCCCAACCCGAAGCTCGGCACGGTCACCCCGAACGTCGGCGAGGCGGTCAAGGCGGCCAAGTCCGGCCAGGTCGAGTTCCGGGTCGAAAAGGCCGGGATCATCCACGGGCGGATCGGCAAGGCGAGCTTCACCGAAGCCGACCTCAAGGCCAATTTCGACGCGTTCCTCGACGCCATCGAAAAGGCCCGGCCGACCGGCGCCAAGGGCAAGTTCATCAAGAAGATCGCGGTCAGCTCGTCGATGGGCCCGGGGGTCAAGATCGACGTCGCCGAAGTGGTCGGCGCGTAAGTCGTCCTCCCTCGCCGGCGGTGAGGGAGCGGCTTTTTGGACACCCAGCTGGAGCGGCTCCAGCTAATTCTGACGAGCGCGGAGAATCGGCCTGCGAACGGGCGGCCGTTTTGCTATTGCGGGGCGGTGCGCCTATGTATGGGTCGCTACTAGTCGCAAATTGACGGTCATTGGCGCTTTGCGGCTCCTCTTTCCATCTTCTCGCTGCTCCTAGCATTGGGCGGCCGATCGTCGGCCCGCTCGCCAGAAGGAATCTCATAATGATTAGCGGAACAGTTAAGTTCTTCAACGCCGACAAGGGCTTTGGTTTCATCCAACCGGACGACGGAAGCAGCGACGCCTACGTCCACATCAGCGCCGTCGAGGCAGCCGGAATGCGCACCCTCGATCGCGAGCAGCGCGTCAGCTACGAGCTGCAGCAGGACAATCGCGGCCGCAACAGCGCCGTCAACCTCCAGGCCGAATAAGCCGGCTCGGAAAAAGCTTCCCCCGATCCGTCGGGGGAAGCTTTTCTTTCAAGCTACCGCAAGCGCGTCACCAGGCCTCGTTTCGGCTACGGATTAGGGCGGAACCGGCTTTTGTGGTAGGCCGGTTCATCAAGCGCCCCCATGCTTTCGTAAGCATCGCCTGACTGAGAGACCAGCCGCGCTCCCGCTTACGTGCAGGAGATTTCGAACGTGGACCTCAACATCCTTTTTTACTGTCCGCCGCAGGGCTCGACGGGCGATCGGACCCGGCGATGAGCCGCGTCGTAAACCTGTCGATGGCCGAGGCCGACGTGCGCGAGCAGTGCCGCAAGGCCGCGATCGGCGTTTCGTCGCTGGAAGTGCTGCAATCGGGCGGCGTCCGGCTGGTCACTTCGAGCGTCGACGGCGCCGAGAAGATCCGCAAGAAATTGAAGTCGAAACTTGTCCGTGGCGACGTCCAGCGAACGCCGGCGACGCCCAGGACGTGGCCCTGGTAGGCGCGGGATACCGTTGCCACAGGACGTTGACGACGAGGCCGTTCAGCTGCGCCGCAGCTGGCACGAGTGGGAGGTCGACGGCCGCGACCGGCGGGTCGTTCTGGTCGTCGAAACCGGCCTCGAGATGCGGCCCGGTCACGACGGTTTCGACGGCGCCGCGCTCGACAAGCTGATCTCGGATGTAACTGCGGAAATGCGGGCAAGCCCAAGCCCGATCGACCGGGTTCGAATCGTGCCGCAACTGGACTAAGCGGAATTCGAGCGCAAAGAACGGCCACCAATCGAATGCGGAGACCCAACCGAAAATGACCACTCACGCGCAATTTTACCTGACCCGCGCCGCAGTCGCGCGCGAGCTCGCGGAAGGCTCGAAGCTGGACAACGTGCGGGAGAGCCACCTTCGAGCGGCCGAAACCTGGGACCAGTTTGCCGCCCGAGCGATGAAAGCGGACTTGATGCGCGCCGAGGAAATCAAAAGAAAATCGGCTGAATCCGAGTCGATGGGTGTCGAAGAAGCGAAATTCGAGCCGGAAAACTCGCCGCCCAAGCGTGAATCCGGAAACGACCAGAACTCACGGGGTCTCGGCGTTTTCTAGGCCAAGACTGACGGATTTCAGCCCTAGTCGGGTATTTTTCTCCAAGAAATAAAGGCGTATCAAGCGCTAGGTGTTTGAATATCTTTATAATATTTGTCTAATGTTGTGTCATTTCATTACAAAGAATGCTAAGATGCCATATCGCTGGACGGAATTCCCGGGCTTCAGCGGCTGAGAGTTCGGCTACTCCCGCCCTTGTCTGCGGGACGAACCCAGTGTCCACTCATCCACTCCAGATCCTCCTCGATGTCCTCGAAATGCGCTCACCTTTGACCGCGGATGATCGCCGAGCGATCCTCTCCCTTCCCTATACGATGAAGTCTCTCGCGCCGGGCAGCTATGCGGTCCGCGAAGGCGAGCCGCCGACCGGTTGCGGAGTGCTCGTTTCGGGCTTCGCCTTCCGGCAGAAGCTGACCGGCGATGGCGGCCGGCAAATCCTGTCGATTCACATTCCGGGCGAGGCGCTCGACTTCCAGAACATCTTTCTAAATGTCGCCGACCATAGCGTCCAAATGCTGTCCCGCGGCCACGTCGCGTCCATCCTTCGCGCCGATATCCAGCGGGTCGCGCAGTCGAGTGTGTCGATCGCCCACGCGATCCTGGTCAACATTTTGGTCGATGCGTCGATCTTCCGCGAATGGATTTTGAACATTGGCCGCCGCGACGCCAAGAGCCGGCTTGCCCACGTCTTGTGCGAACTGGCGGTGCGCCTCAACGCGCACGGCCTGACCGACGACATGGGGTATCACTTGCCGATGACCCAGGCCGAGCTCGCCGACGCGCTGGGGTTGACCCCGGTCCACCTCAACCGGGTGATCCGTTCGCTCGAGGTCGACGGGCTGATCAATCGCAGCAAACGCGACATCAGCTTCCCGGACTGGGAGCGGATGTGCGACATCGCCGACTTCAACGACCGCTATCTCCACCTCGCCGTCCAGAAATCCAGCGAGCAGCTGCTGTACGCCTAGGCCAAGCGCTTTTGCCGAGCCGCCGCCCCATTTGTCCGCAAGTGAAGATACTGCGGGTCGAAGCGGGCGATTTCCTGCAGCTGCGGCCAGTCGTGAACGGTTAGCCGGCCAGCCCGCCATTCGACCGCCCCTGTCTCTCGCAGCGCCTGCAGCGTGCGGTTGGTGTGGACCGCGGTTAGGCCGAGCGCATCGGCGACAAATTCCTGGGTCAGCGGCAGCGCGCAACTGCCATTGGCGGCGATGCCGGCGGCCTTGGCGCGCGTGATCGTCTCGCAGAACAGATGCGCCAGGCCAGCATGCGCCGGCATGTTGCTGTTGCGCGCCAGCCATTCCCGGAAGATCGCGCCCTGGACAAGGGTCTGCCGCCACAACAGCTTGCGGATGTCCGGGCGCTCGTCGATCAGCGCGTAAATCTGGTCGTGGGAGATGAGCCCGATCCGGCTCGGGACCACGGTCCCGAGATTATTGTCCATATAGTCGAGGTACAGTGTCTCGATCGACGGCGCCTCGTTGGGTAGATAGAAAGAGTGGATCTGCCGAGCGCCGTCCCCGGTGATCGAATAGCGGTACAACAATCCCTCGAGCGCAATCACGATGTCGGTCGGGCAATCGCCACTGCGGTGGATGTCGGTCTGGCGCGGCACGTCCCGCACCTCCGCCGTCAGCGCCTCCAGCGCGGCCCGATCGGCGGGCGGCAGCTCGCCGAAGCAGGCCAAATGCCGCGCAAGCGTCTCTCCCGCCGATTTCATCTATTGGCAGCGCCGAATGGGTCGTCGTGGTGGATGTCGACGGCATCGCGAAAGCGTAGCGTCAAGACTTCGTCATCGCACTCGTCGATGACCTCGATCCGGCCGTCGAGATCGAGCAATCCTTCGAGCACACCGGCGCTGATCAACGACCGCGCGCCCCGAATCGCCTGCGCTCGCACATCTCCTGCCGACGACAATTCCACGCCCTCCTCGTCGGGCGTGAAGCCGCAGCCGTTGCGGATATTGAAATAATAACGAGGCACCGGTTAGCGACTTCGCCCGAATAAGCGGCTGCTCGTCAATGACAAAGAGCGGCGGGCGATCATCCGCTAACACTAACAGCATGGCGGTTTTCGAATATCACACATGTTAAGCCGCGGCGGCGGACAAGGCTGGGGGCAGAGCCCCTTGATCGCCGGTGCTTGATCAAGCGTTGGAAATCGTTATAGGCCGCGCCTTCGCATGCGGAGCAATCCGCACGCGGCCGTCCGAGACCGCTGCCGGGGCTCCTGATCGCAGGGTTCCTTAATCCGCAGCCTAGACGGGGACAGGATTCATTCGGCAGCGCACCGGCGCAGCCGTCGTGCGCCAGGTGCGGCGCCGCCGATCCAACCCCCACGGACATGAGCTTCCGCCGCGGTTCGCCGCGCCGGGAATTGTTGAAGCCTCGGGCGAGGCAGTGCTTTGCCCGAATTGGTTTGGAGCTGGCATGGATCGTTCGCAAAAAGCGGATGTGGTCGACGAGCTGAAGACGGTCTTCGCCGAAACCAGTGTCGTTGTGGTCACCCGCAACCTCGGGCTGAGCGTCGCCCAGTCCACCGACCTGAGGCTGAAGATGCGCGACGCCGGCGCCCAGTTCAAGGTGACCAAGAACAGCCTTGCACTGATCGCGCTCGAAGGCTCGCGCTACAAGGCGATCGGCGACTTGCTGACCGGCCCGACCGCGCTCGCCACCTCGGGCGACCCGGTCGCGGCGGCCAAAGTCGCGGTCGATTTCGCCAAGACCACCGACCGCTTCGAGATCGTCGGCGGGGCGATGGGCGACACGGTGCTCGACCTGACCGGGATCCGGGCGCTGGCCGCGCTACCGTCGCTCGACGAGCTGCGCGCGACCCTCGTCGGCCTCGTCCAGGCTCCGGCGACCAAGATCGCCCGCACCGTCAGCGAGCCGGGCGCTCAGCTGGCCCGGATTTTCTCGGCTTATGCCGCGAAAGAAGCCGCCTAGTTTTTTTGTAATTTTCAACCACGACCAATTGGGGCGCGGCCCCGCAGAGGAGTTAAAGCAATGGCTGACATCAACAAGCTGGTCGACCAGCTGTCCGAACTGACCGTCATGGAGGCCGCCGACCTCGCCAAGGCGCTCGAGGAGAAATGGGGCGTCTCGGCCGCGGCCGCGGTCGCCGCCGCCGCTCCCGCCGCAGCAGCCGCTCCGGCCGCCGAGGAGCAGACCGAGTTCGACGTCATCCTGACCGGCGACGGCGGCAAGAAGATCAACGTCATCAAGGAGGTCCGGGCGATCACCCAGCTCGGCCTCGGCGAGGCCAAGGCACTGGTCGAAGGCGCTCCCAAGCCGATCAAGGAAGGCGTCAACAAGGCTGAAGCCGAGAAGATCAAGAAGCAGATCGAAGACGCCGGCGGCACCGTAGAGCTCAAGTAAGCCTCACGGCTTCAAGGCGATCGAAGGGCGGCTCCGCGAGGGGCCGCCCTTTCTTCACCGACGGGGGATTGTCGTCGTCGAGTTGCTTCGACTGCAGCGATTCGCGGCGGGCAAGATCGTGAAGCTATGACCTAGGGGAGTGGCGAGTTCCGGCGTGGAGCATTTTCCCCTTTTCAAATCCGCCGGAACCACTATATGGGTTCCATCCACAAAATGACGGCTCCGCCGCACGGTGACGTGCGCCCGGAGCTTTTCCTGCCCTCCCCGGGACAGGGCCCGACCAGCGCACGGGCCAAACGCATTGGGGAGGAGCCAGCGGGAAGAGCGCTCTGACATCACGGGCCACCGCCGACGCGGTGGCACAATCGGCGGAGCGCTCCTTTGCGTGTGCTCCGCGCAGCGCAGGGAATATCATGGCGACCAAAGCGATCGATGCACGGGCCCGCAGTCATGGCGGCTCCGCTTCCTCTCGGCGAATCCGCAAAATCTTCGGCAACATCCACGAAATCTCCGAGATGCCGAACCTGATCGAGGTCCAGCGCGAAAGCTACGAGCAGTTCCTGCGCTCCGACCCGGCGACCGGCTATGTGTCGGGCCTCGAAAAGACGCTGCGCTCGGTGTTCCCGATCCAGGATTTCGCCGGCACCGCGCACCTCGATTTCGATCGCTACGAGCTCGAGCATCCCAAATATGACACCGACGAGTGCCGCCAGCGCGGACTGACCTATGCCGCGCCGATGCGCGTGACGCTGCGCCTGACCAGCTTCGAGATCGACCCCGACACCGAGGCCAAGTCGGTGATCGATATCAAGGAGCAGGACGTGTACATGGGCGACATGCCGCTCATGACCATGAACGGCACCTTCATCGTCAACGGCACCGAGCGGGTGATCGTCAGCCAGATGCACCGCTCGCCGGGCGTCCTGTTCGACCACGACCGCGGCAAGACCCACGCCAGCGGCAAATATCTGTTCGCCGCCCGGGTCATTCCCTACCGCGGCAGCTGGCTCGATTTCGAGTTCGACGCCAAAGACATCGTCAACGTCCGCATCGACCGCAAGCGCAAGCTACCGGTGACCGCTTTGCTGCACGCGCTGGGCCTGTCGAGCGAGGAGATCCTCGCCGAATTCTACAACAATGTCAGCTACGTGCGCGGTCCCAACGGCTGGCAGATCCCGTTCAACACCGAGCAGTGGCGCGGCCAGAAGCCGATGTATGACGTGATCAACGCCGACACCGGCGAAGTCATGTTCAAGTCCGGCGAAAAGATCACTCCGCGCAAAGCGGCCCAGGCGGCCAAGGACGGCTTGAAGAACCTGCTGATCCCGACCGAGGAAATCTTCGGCCGCTACTCCGCCTTCGACCTGGTCAACGACGAGACCGGCGAGATCTACATCGAGGCTGGCGACGAGGTCGCCGCCGAGAACCTCGCCAAGCTCGACGAAGCGAAGATCGACAAGCTCGAGCTGCTCGACATCGACTATGTCAATACCGGGCCCTGGATTCGCAACACGCTCAAGGCCGACAAGGCCGAGGACGGCGACCAGGCCTTGTCCGACATCTACCGCGTCATGCGCCCCGGCGAACCGCCGACCCGCGAGACCGCGGACGCCTTGTTCTACGGCCTGTTCTTCGATTCCGAGCGCTACGATTTGTCGGCGGTCGGCCGGGTCAAACTGAACATGCGCCTTGGCCTCGATGCTCCCGACACCGTCACCACGCTGCGCCGCGAGGACATCATGGCGGTGGTCAAGGAACTGGTGAATCTAAAGGACGGCAAGGGCGACATCGACGATATCGACAACCTTGCCAACCGCCGCGTCCGCTCGGTCGGCGAGCTGCTTGAGAACCAGTACCGCGTCGGCCTGCTGCGCATGGAGCGCGCGGTCAAGGAGCGCATGTCGAGCGTCGACGTGTCGACGGTGATGCCCAACGACCTCATCAACGCCAAGCCGGCAGTCGCCGCGGTGCGCGAATTTTTCGGCTCGTCGCAGCTGTCGCAGTTCATGGATCAGACCAACCCGCTGTCGGAAGTCACCCACAAGCGCCGCGTCTCGGCGCTTGGGCCGGGCGGCCTGACCCGCGAGCGCGCCGGCTTCGAAGTCCGCGACGTCCACCCGACCCACTACGGCCGGATTTGCCCGATCGAGACGCCCGAAGGCCCGAACATCGGCCTCATCAACAGCCTCGCCTCGTTCAGCCGGGTCAACAAGTATGGCTTCATCGAGACGCCGTACCGCAAGGTGATCGACAAGAAGGTGACCGACGAGGTCGTCTATCTGTCGGCGATGGAAGAGGCCAAGCACACCATCGCCCAGGCCAACGCCGAATTGAACAAGGACGGCACGTTTGCCGAGGAGATCATCTCGGCCCGCCGGTCGGGCGACTTCCTGATGGCGCCGCGCGACCAGATCACGCTGATGGACGTCAGCCCCAAGCAGCTCGTTTCGGTTGCCGCGTCGCTCATCCCGTTCCTCGAGAACGACGACGCCAACCGCGCGCTGATGGGCTCGAACATGCAGCGCCAGGCGGTTCCGCTGCTCCAGGCCGAGGCGCCGCTGGTCGGCACCGGGATGGAGGAGACGGTCGCGCGCGATTCCGGGGCAGCAATCGCCGCCCGCCGGTCGGGCGTCGTCGACCAGGTCGATGCGGCGCGCATCGTCGTCCGGGCGACCGGCGACCTGAAGCCGGGCGAGAGCGGGGTCGACATCTACACGCTGATGAAATTCCAGCGCTCGAACCAGAACACCTGCATCAACCAGCGTCCGCTGGTGAAGGTCGGGACCGAGGTCGAGGCCGGCGACGTTATCGCCGACGGTCCCTCGACCCAGTTCGGCGAGCTCGCGCTGGGCCGCAATGTCCTCGTCGCGTTCATGCCGTGGAACGGCTACAATTATGAGGATTCGATCCTGCTCTCGGAGCGGATCGTCAAGGACGACGTGTTTACCTCGATCCACATCGAGGAATTCGAGGTCATGGCCCGCGACACCAAGCTGGGCCCCGAGGACATCACCCGCGACATCCCCAACGTCGGCGAGGAGGCGCTGCGCAACCTCGACGAGGCCGGCATCGTCTACATCGGCGCCGAGGTCGAGCCGGGCGACATCCTGGTGGGCAAGATAACGCCGAAGGGCGAAAGCCCGATGACTCCGGAGGAGAAATTGCTCCGGGCGATCTTCGGCGAGAAAGCGTCCGACGTCCGCGACACCTCGCTGCGCCTGCCGCCGGGCGTCCAGGGGACGATCGTCGAGGTCCGCGTGTTCAACCGCCACGGCATCGACATCGACGACCGCACCCGCGCCATCCAGACTGAGGAGAAGGAACGCCTCAAGAAGGATGCCGACGACGAGCGCGCGATCCTCAACCGCGCGACCTTCTCGCGGCTCAAGGAGATGCTCTTAAAGCAGGTCATCACGGCGGCTCCGAAGGGCGTCAAAAAGGGCAGCACCATCGATGCCGGGATGCTTGAGGGCATCGAGCGCCACGAATGGTGGAAGATCGCGGTCAAGAGCGACAAGCGCCAGTCCGACATCGAAGCTTTGAAGGCGCAGTACGACGAGGCGGTCAACGTCATCGTCAAGCGCTTCGAGGACCGCGTCGAGAAGCTCGAGCGCGGCGACGAGCTGCCGCCGGGCGTGCTGAAGATGGTCAAGGTGTTCGTCGCGGTGAAGCGCAAGCTGCAGCCGGGCGACAAGATGGCCGGCCGCCACGGTAACAAGGGCGTCATCAGCCGCATCCTGCCCAACGAGGATATGCCGTTCCTCGAGGACGGGACCCCGGTCGATATCCTTCTGAATCCTTTGGGCGTGCCATCGCGCATGAACGTCGGGCAGATTTTCGAAACCCATCTCGGTTGGGCAGCGCGCGGACTTGGCAAGCAGATCCAGGAAATGCTCGACGGCATCCACGAGCGCGGCAAGGAGATCGCCGGCAAGGACGTCAAAGCGATCCGCGCCAAGTTGAAGAACATCTACGGAAGCCACTACACCAAGGAACTCGACGCCCGCGACGACGAGGCGGTGATGGAACTGGCCGCCAACCTCGTCGGCGGCATTCCGATGGGCACTCCGGTGTTCGACGGCGCCCGCGAGGCGGATGTGTCGGACATGCTGAAGATGGCGGGGCTCGACGAGTCGGGCCAGGTGGTGCTGTTCGACGGGCGGACCGGTGTCGAGTTCGACCGCAAGGTGACGGTGGGCTACATTTACATGCTCAAGCTCCACCACCTCGTCGACGACAAGATCCACGCGCGTTCGATCGGCCCGTACAGCCTCGTCACCCAGCAGCCGCTGGGCGGCAAGGCCCAATTCGGCGGCCAGCGCTTCGGCGAGATGGAGGTGTGGGCGCTGCAGGCCTACGGCGCCGCCTACACGCTGCAGGAAATGCTGACCGTGAAGTCGGACGACGTGATCGGCCGGACTAAGGTCTACGAGGCGATCGTCAAGGGCGACGACACGTTCGAGGCGGGGATCCCCGAAAGCTTCAACGTGCTGGTCAAGGAAATGCGCAGCCTCGGCCTGTCGGTGGAACTCGACTCGATCGAGACCGACGAGGACGGGACGCCGACCGCAATCGCCGCCGAGTGAACCATATTCGACCCTCGCCCGCCGCGGGTGGGGGTCTGAAGGAAGAGGAGAACAGATGAACGAGCTGACCAACTTCGCCAATCCGATCGCCCGTCAGGAGACGTTCGACCAGATCCGCATCGGCATCGCCTCGCCGGACAAGATCCGCTCGTGGTCGTTCGGCGAGATCAAGAAGCCGGAGACCATCAACTACCGGACGTTCAAGCCCGAGCGCGACGGCCTGTTCTGCGCGCGCATCTTCGGCCCGATCAAGGACTACGAGTGCTTGTGCGGCAAGTACAAGCGGATGAAGTACAAGGGCATTGTCTGCGAGAAGTGCGGCGTCGAGGTGACCGTTTCCAAGGTCCGCCGCGAGCGCATGGGCCACATCGAGCTCGCCGCTCCGGTCGCCCACATCTGGTTCCTGAAGTCGCTGCCGAGCCGCATCGGCCTGCTCCTCGACATGCAGTTGAAGCAGCTCGAGCGGGTGCTTTATTTCGAGAGCTACATCGTCACCGAGCCGGGCCTGACCCCGCTCGAGAAGTTCCAGCTGCTGACCGAGGACGAGTTGCTCGCCGCGCAGGACGAATATGGCGAGGACGCGTTCACCGCAGGAATTGGCGCCGAAGCCGTGCGCCAGATGCTGATCGACCTCGACCTCGCGGGCGAGAAGGAAGCCCTTCTGAAGGAGCTTTCCGAGACCAAGTCGGAGCTCAAGCCCAAGAAAATCATCAAGCGCCTGAAAGTCGTCGAGAGCTTCCTTGAATCGGGCAATCGTCCGGAGTGGATGATCCTCGAAGTCGTCCCGGTGATTCCGCCCGAGCTGCGCCCGCTGGTGCCGCTCGACGGCGGCCGTTTCGCGACGTCCGATCTCAACGACCTCTATCGCCGCGTCATCAACCGCAACAACCGACTGAAGCGGCTGATGGAGCTGCGCGCCCCGGACATCATCGTCCGCAACGAGAAGCGCATGCTCCAGGAGGCGGTCGACGCCTTGTTCGACAACGGGCGGCGCGGCCGCACCATCACCGGCGCCAACAAGCGCCCGCTGAAATCCTTGAGCGACATGCTCAAGGGCAAGCAGGGCCGCTTCCGCCAGAATTTGCTCGGCAAGCGCGTCGATTATTCGGGCTGCTCGGTGATCGTCACCGGTCCGGAATTGAAGCTTCACCAGTGCGGGCTGCCGAAGAAGATGGCCTTGGAGCTGTTCAAGCCGTTCATCTACTCGCGGCTCGACGCCAAGGGTCTGTCGATGACCCTGAAGCAGGCCAAGAAGTGGGTCGAGAAAGAGCGCAAGGAAGTCTGGGACATCCTCGACGAGGTGATCCGCGAGCATCCGGTGCTGCTCAATCGCGCGCCGACGCTCCACCGTCTCGGCATCCAGGCGTTCGAGCCGGTGCTGATCGAGGGCAAGGCGATCCAGCTCCACCCGCTGGTCTGCGCCGCGTTCAACGCCGACTTCGACGGCGACCAAATGGCCGTGCACGTTCCGCTCAGCCTCGAGGCTCAGCTGGAAGCCCGCGTGCTGATGATGTCGACCAACAACATCCTGTCGCCCGCCAACGGCAAGCCGATCATCGTCCCCTCGCAGGACATGGTGCTCGGCCTCTACTATCTCAGCATCGAAAAGGAGGGTGAGCCCGGCGAGGGAATGCTGCTGTCCGACATGGCCGAGGTCCACCAGGCGCTCGCCGCCGATGCGGTGACGCTGCACACCAAGATCGTCAGCCGGGTGCCGCAGACCGACGAGGACGGCAACACCTACATGAAGCGGTTCGAGACCACCGCCGGCCGGATGCTGCTCGCCGAAACCCTGCCCAAGAGCCACAAGGTGCCGTTCGAGACGGTCAACCGCTTGCTGACCAAGAAGGAGATCGGCGACGTCATCGACATCGTCTATCGCCACACCGGCCAGAAGGAGACGGTGCTGTTCGCCGACGCCATCATGGCATTGGGCTTCCGCCACGCCTGCAGCGCCGGAATCTCGTTCGGCAAGGACGACATGGTCATTCCCGCCGCCAAGGTCGAGCTGGTCGACGAGACCAAGGCGCTGGTGAAGGATTACGAGCAACAGTATCAGGACGGCCTGATCACCCAGCAGGAAAAGTACAACAAGGTGATCGACGCCTGGTCGCGTTGCGGCGACCGCGTCGCCGCGGAAATGATGCGCGAAATCTCGGCGACGCCGAAGCAAGCGGACGGCCGCGAGGCGCCGGTCAACTCGATCTACATGATGGCCCACTCCGGCGCCCGCGGTTCGCAGGCGCAGATCAAACAGCTGGCGGGAATGCGCGGCCTGATGGCCAAGCCGTCGGGCGAGATCATCGAAACGCCGATCATCTCGAACTTCAAGGAAGGCCTGACCGTCCTTGAATATTTCAACTCGACCCACGGTGCCCGCAAGGGCCTCGCCGACACCGCGCTGAAGACCGCCAACTCGGGCTATCTGACCCGGCGTCTCGTCGACGTCAGCCAGGACGCGGTGATCATCGAGGAGGATTGCGGCACCGACCGGGCGCTCGAAATGCGCGCGATCGTCCAGGGCGGTGCGGTGATCGCTTCGCTGGCCGACCGAGTGCTCGGCCGCACCACCGCGGAAGACATCGTCGATCCCAAGACCGACGAGGTCATCATCCCCGAGGGCTCGCTGCTCGACGAGGCGATGGTCGCCAAGATCGAGGAGATCGGCCTGCAGGGCGTGCGGATCCGCTCGCCGCTGATCTGCGCTTCGAAGCAGGGGGTCTGTGCCCGCTGTTATGGGCGCGACCTCGCTCGCGGCACCCCGGTCAACATCGGCGAGGCGGTCGGAGTGATCGCCGCCCAGTCGATCGGCGAACCGGGCACCCAGCTGACGATGCGGACCTTCCACATCGGCGGCGCCGCGCAGCTCAACGAGCAGTCCAACCTCGAGGCGCCGGTCGACGGGACCATCGAGTTCCGCGACATGCCGATGATCATCGACCCGCGCGGCCGGCACGTGTCGCTGTCGCGCTCGGGCGAAATCGCGATCCTCGACATGGACGGACGCGAGCTGTCGACCCACCGCGTGCCTTATGGCGCCCATCTGCTGTGCGAGACCGGCCACATTGTCAGCCGCGGCGACCGCGTCGCCGAGTGGGATCCGTCGTACAGCCCGGTGATCACCGAGAAAGGCGGCGTCGTCGCCTATCAGGACGTGGTCGAGAACCGCACGATGCGAGAGGTCACGGACGAGGCCACGGGTATCGCGCAGCGCGAAATCACGGAAGACATGGCCAAGTCGAAGAAGGACTCGCTTCACCCGCGCCTGACCCTGATGGGTGAAGACGCGAAGGAAGCCGCGGTCTACCGCCTCGCCACGGGAGCCATCATCGCGATCGATGACGGCCAGTCCGTCGAGGCCGGCGAAGTGCTCGCCCGGATGCCGCGCGAAGCGGCGCGGACGCGCGACATCACCGGCGGCCTGCCGCGCGTCGCCGAGCTGTTCGAAGCCCGCAAGCCCAAGGAGAATGCGATCATCGCCAAGGTCTCGGGCAAGGTCACCTTCATGAAGGACTATAAGGCCAAGCGGAAGATCGCCATCGTCCCCGACGACGGTTCGGATCCGGTCGAGTATCTGGTGCCGAAGTCAAAGGTGATCGACGTCCAGGAAGGCGATTACGTCAAGCGCGGCGACAACCTTGTCGGCGGCTCACCCGATCCGCACGACATCCTCGAGGTGCTGGGCGTCGAGGCGCTGGCCGAATATCTCGTCAGCGAGATCCAGGAGGTCTACCGGCTGCAGGGCGTCAAGATCAACGACAAGCACATCGAGGTGATCGTTCGCCAGATGCTGCAGAAGGTCGAGATCACCGACGGCGGCGACACCACGCTGCTGAAGGAAGAGCAGGTCGATCGCGAAGAAATGGACGAGGCCAATTCGAGGCTCGAGAAGAAGCAGCGCCCGGCCGAAGGCAAGCCGGTGCTGCTCGGAATCACCAAGGCGTCGCTGCAGACCCGCAGCTTCATCTCCGCCGCCTCGTTCCAGGAGACGACGCGGGTGCTCACCGAAGCCGCGGTGCAAGGCAAGATCGACACTCTCAACGGCCTCAAGGAGAACGTCATCGTCGGTCGGCTGATCCCGGCCGGAACCGGCGCCGGCATGAACCGGATGCGGGTTGCCGCATCGAGCCGCGACACCGCGCTTCGGGCAGCACAGCGCAAGATCCAGGAATCCTTGGTCCTGCCGAACAGCGCGGCCGAAGAGCATGCGGCGGAATTGGCGCAGGGTCCCGAGGCGGCGGTCAACGCCGACCCGCTGGCGGCGGTGACGCCGTCGGGCCACGGGCTCGATGCCGACGCGGGCGAATATCTGAAGAGTTGATCGCCCTTCAGTCGAAAAAAAAGGCCCCGCCGGATCGCTCCGGCGGGGCCATTTTTATGACTGTATCGCGAAAGCGCTGTGGCTCAGCACTCGCCGCTGTTGATCATGTCCTGGGTGCAATTGGCGACGGAGTTCACGTCGGCGGCGGCACCGCGCACGGTGTTGCACGCGGCAACGGTGACGCACCCGGCGATCAGAATGATGGTTGTAAGCTTGCGAAGCATGCGGTTTCTCCTGGTGTTACGCATCTATCAAACGCGCTGAAGCACAAAAACGCCTCATTGCGCCATCGCAATTTTCTCACAGCCCGTGGTGCCGCGCGATTTGCTCCGGCGATAGCCGCAGGAAGCGCGCGGCATTGTTGTAGAAAATGTCGCGCTTCTGCTCAGGCGTCAGGAATTTCGCCTCGGCGATGCTTGCGATTGCGATCGATATAGCGTCCGGCCAGACCATCTGGTCGCTTCCGAACATGATGCGCTTGCCGTAGCCCGCGTCGACCAGCCGCTTCAGGATGAGATGAAACTCCTTGCGGGGGACGCCCCAATTGTCGGCTGAAATGTCGACGTACACCTGGGGATGCGCATTCATCAGCATGATGATCTCGTCGACCATCGGCATTCCGGCGTGCATCACATAGACCCGCATTTTCGGGTGCCGGACCAATAGATCCTCGAGAAGGAGCGGATTGCCGAGCGCGGCGCGGTATTTGGGGTAAATCCAATAGGGCCCGCCCGGCGCTCCATAGCCCATGTGAATGCCGACCGGCACGTCGAGCCGCTCGGCCATGGCGTAAAACGGTTCGAGCGACGGGTGATCGGGGGAAAGACCGCGATACTGCGCGGTGATCTCGCCGAACAGCCGCAATTCCCCGCTTCGAACCGCCTGTTCGAGTTCCGCCGCATAAGCGGCAGGCGGCGCATTGTCGTCGATGAAGAAATGCGCAGCAGGGATGAACCGGTCCGGGTCCGCAGCGCGCCATTTCGCAACGACGGAACGATCGCCCGAGATCACGCCCGCGACGACGTTGTGGCGCTTCATGACCGCGATCGTGTCAGCCATCAACGCGGCATCGCTCGCCGGCGCGGTCAGCATCGTCTTGCACGTGCCGAGCGCTTCGAACTTAAACGGTTCGGCGGGATCGCGCCCGTTCATTGTCACTCCGTCCGCACCCGCACAGCCTTTCGGCAATTCGCCACCGAACTCGCTCAGCACGAACGCATGCATGTGCATGTCGATCACGGGTTCGCCTGCCCGCTGGGCTACAGCAACGCCTCCCCAGGCCAGGGCAACGATCAGGAGCAAGAACCGCATCGCCTGCGTCACCTACACCGCGACCGGCGCGGCGATGTGCGGGTGCGGCTCATAGGCTTCGAAGGCGAAATCCTCGGGCTCATAGCCGTCGAGAGCCTGGCCGCGATCCTTCAGCACCAGTCGCGGCAGCGGCCGCGGCTCGCGGGCAAGCTGGAGCCGTGCCTGGTCGAGATGGTTCGAGTACAGGTGGCAATCGCCGCCGGTCCACACGAACACGCCCGGCTGAAGCCCGCATTCGCGCGCCAGCATGTGGGTCAGCAGCGCATAGCTGGCGATATTGAACGGGACCCCTAGAAAGATGTCGGCGCTGCGCTGGTAGAGGTGGAGGTTGAGCCGGCCGCCGGCGGCCTGGGTCTGGAACAGGCAGTGGCACGGCGGCAGCGCCATCCGGTCGATCTCGCCGGGGTTCCAGGCGGTGACGATCTGCCGGCGCGACGAGGGCTCGCGCTTGATCAGCTCGACGAGCTGGGCGATCTGGTCGATGTGCCGCCCGTCGGCCGCTTCCCAGTCGCGCCATTGCTTGCCGTAGACCGGGCCGAGGTCGCCGTCGGCGCCGGCCCACTCGTCCCAGATGCGGACATTGCGTTCCTGCAGCCAGCGGACGTTGGTGTCGCCGCGCAGGAACCACAGCAATTCGACGATGATCGAGCGCAAATGGAGCTTTTTGGTCGTCAGCAGCGGGAAGCCATCGGCGAGGTCGAAGCGCATCTGCGCTCCGAAGTGCGTCAGGGTGCCGGTTTCGGTGCGGTCCATCTGCTCGACCCCGCGGTCGAGGATTTGCTGCATCAGGTCGAGATATTGGCGCATCGATCGCCATCCCTAAACGCTGCGCGGGCGCGCACAAGCGGTGGTTGTAACACCGTTACGGTTGTTTGTGGGTCCATGCTGGACTCGGTTCAACCGGCTGGCGGCGGCCGCCGCGCCTAGCCATTTCGGTCATGCGATATCAGCGTGCCGAATTTCCCCTTAAACTCGACGGCCTGGAGGCTGCCCGGAGCTTCTTCGCCGGCTGCTTCGCCGACTCCGACCTAGGCCGGGAGAGGCTGTGGGTCGCGCATGTCGACGACCAGGCGCGATGCGTGCAGCTGACACTCCACGAAGGCGACGAGGCCGGTGCGAAATTTCCGCTGCGGTCGATCATCGCCGAAGCCGCGCTGCACGGCAGCGCCGGACTCGTCCTCGCCCACAATCATCCCAGCGGCGATGCAACGCCGAGCGCCGATGATTGCCGGGCAACCCGCCGACTGGCGAGCGCGGCCGAAGCGCTCGACTGCACGATCCTCGATCATCTGGTGTTCGCGGGAAACGAATGCACGAGCTTCCGGCGGATGGGGCTGCTTTAGCGCTGGCTCGCAACCGCTGATGTCGTCTTGCCGTCGTCCTCGCGCACTGCGAGCCTGAGCAGATCGATGCCAAGCGCAGGCTGCCGTGCAAAGGCTCGGCTCGGCCAATCCAGCACGAAGCGGTCGATCACCACAAACAACGCCAGACCCTCGTCCTGCGACCACCAGCGCTTGCCGCCGCGCATCTTATCGATCGCCGCGGCAGGTTCCAGATTGCCCCCTTGGGCATCGGCGAGCCACGCATAGGCAACCCACTGGCCGAAACCCTCCATCGTCAGGAAGAGATCGTCGAAATTCTTCCAATATGCGTCCTCGCCCACGAACCAGCGCTTCTGCCGCGCCTCCATCAGCGCCAGGGCCTGGGCAGCGAGCTTCTTTGCGGCGGCTGCATCGGGCTCAGCGGCCGCACGGTAGAGCAGGTCGCGCTCCTTCTCGATGACAGCGACATAGGCGGGGTCTGTTTGGAAATGCTCCTGCAGGCTGTCGTCGCTGAAGTCGTCGTCCATCTTATGGATCGCCTCGGCCGCTTCAAAAACCGGCTTCAGCGGTTCAACTTGCCGAACGTGCGATAATTCGTGGAGGAAGACGCCGGTCAGGCCCTTCAGATCGTTGGAGATCGGGATTTTCGCCGCCGCCCAGATCGGCGGTAGCGCCATGACGAAAAATGTGACTCCGCTCTTGTCGTCATGGCTGGCGAAGGAGGTGACCTGGGCAGGCGCCTGGTTGCCGTCGGGCAAGCGAATAGAACCACTGTGCGGTTCTCCGGCCCACGCGGGCTGCCGAATTGCTTTGGCCTCGAAGCGGCACTTGTCATTGAACACGATGATGGTCGGTGGTTGCACCGCGGCAAGCTTAAGCCGCCGATCGGCCATGTAGTTCCAGGCGGCCAACGATCCTTCGACCCAGTTTTTCTCCGCGGCGCTCATCGCACACTCGGCTGCGTATCCTGGAGCCGGGCTGACCAGCATCAGAAACGGCGCCGCCAACGCCAAGAGCCTAGCCATCAACCTGCATCCTCTTTGCCAAAAGAAGCGTCATTTGCGGTCCTGACGGTCGCGGTGGCAACCCTCCATCATCCGACGAGCTTGCACGGCTTGATTTCCCGCGGCTCGGGGCGGCGGGACGCAATCCGGAAGGTCGCGAAATAAGCGTCACCGCCGGTCAGAGTCGTCATCTGCACCCGTTGCATCCCCAGCGCTTCAAATTCGCAGGTGAGCAGCTCCGGCGGAATTCCATGGCGCTTGGTCGGCCGGTCGGAATCGACCACCACCACCAGGCCCGACGGCTTCAACCCTTCGCGCAAGTGCCACAGGAATGCGTAGGGCGATTGCACCTCATGGTACATGTGGACGAGGAAAATGCGGTCGAACGAGCGCGGCGGGAGCATCGGGTCGTCGGGTTTGCCGAGCAGCACCGCGACATTGTCGAGCCGCTCGCGCTGAACGCGCTCCAATAGCCGGTCGCGGGTTTCCTTGACGATGTCCTCGGCGAGCACGCGGCCGCGCGCCCCGACCGCGGGCGCCAGCCGGACGGTGTAATAGCCCTCGCCCGCGCCGACATCGGCGACCCACATGCCGGGCTCGACCCCGGCCAGCTGCATCACCTGCTCGGCCTCGCCCAGCCGGTCGCGCGCATCCTCGGTCGAGAAGCTGTCGCCGACGAGCGGCGAGACGTCGCGGTGCGGCCTGGGGAAGCGCGGCTCCTCCGCGGGCGGCTGCCGGCAGGAGCACAGCAGAACCGCGGCCAGGACTGCCCAGCGCGCCTTACTCGACATCTTCGACCTCGAGCTGCTCGCCGGTTACGCGCTGCGACAAGGCGGCGGCCATGAACCGGTCGAGGTCGCCGTCGAGTACATCGCCGGGCGACGTCGACGTGACGCCCGTGCGCAGGTCTTTGACCAGCTGGTACGGCTGCAGGACGTAGCTGCGGATCTGGTGCCCCCAGCCGATGTCGGTCTTGGCCGCGTTCTGGGCATCGCTCTCCGCCTCGCGCCGCTGCAACTCGGCCTCGTAGAGCCGCGCTTTGAGCTGCTTCATCGCCTCGGCCCGGTTCTTGTGCTGCGAACGCTGATTCTGGCAGGCGACAACGATTCCGCTCGGGACATGGGTAATGCGGATCGCGCTGTCGGTGGTGTTGACGTGCTGGCCCCCTGCCCCCGACGCCCGATAGGTGTCGATGCGCAGGTCGGCCTCGCTGACCTCGACGTCGATGTCGTCGTCGACCTCAGGATAGACCCAGACGCTGGCGAAGCTGGTATGGCGCCGTGCCGAGCTGTCGTACGGGCTAATGCGGACCAGCCGGTGAACCCCGCTCTCGGTCTTCAGATTGCCGTAGGCGTTCTCCCCCTTGACCAGCAGGGTCGCCGACTTGATGCCGGCCTGCTCGCCCGAGTGATGGGCGACCAGCTCGACGTTCATCCCGTGGCGCTCGGCCCAGCGGGTGTACATCCGCCGCAGCATCTCGGCCCAGTCCTGGCTTTCGGTGCCGCCCGCCCCTGCGTTGACCTCGATGTAGCTGTTGTTGGCATCGGCCTCGCCGGCGAGCAAAGCCGCGACCTTGTCGCGCTCGGCCCGGGCGGCGAGATCGGCGAGGCTCTTGATGGCTTCGAGAACGAGCGCTTCGTCGCCCTCCCCCTCGGCCATGTCGATAAGCTCGGCGGTGTCGGACAATTCGCGCTCGATCGCCTGGGTCGCGTTGATCGCCTCGTCGAGCCGGCGCCGCTCGCGCATCACCTCCTGCGCCGCCTTGGGGTCGTCCCACAGCGCCGGCTCCTCGACCTTCGCGTTCAGTTCCTCGAGCCGGCGCTGCGCGCGGTCCCAGTCGAGGAACCGGCGGAGCAACGCGGTCGCGGCCCTGATCTCGTCGATATGGGCTTGCGCCTCGGCGCGCATGAGCGTCTCCGTTGTGCTCCTGCGAAGGCAGGAGCCCAGGCTAGAATGTCCAAAGCTTATGGAGTCGTCGGCGCGGTTGGCAAGGGATTGCTGGGCGCGACCGCCGGTGCGGGCGTCGCTGGCGCCGCTTGCTGCGCAGCCGCCGGACGCGGCCTCCGAGCCGACCGGGCAGCCCGCTCCGTGCGACCCGCCTGCCCCGCTTGCTCCTCGTCCCCCTCATCGGCGTCGTGGGCGCCCCGGCGGAACGAGCGGCGCGGCTCGGTTTGCGGCTGGAACGCTTCCCAGATGACCGGCGATCTCGGGTCCTCCCGCGTCGGGAAGGTGCCGAGCACCCGGCGGCCGCTGGCCCGGTCGATGCGCGCCCAGCGAATCCCCGGCGGCGCCACGAACGGGATCTTGGGCATGCCGGCGAAGGCGGTCTGGGCGAACTGCTTGAAGATCGGCGCCGCGATCCGGCCGCCTTGCGCGCCATGGCCCATCGGCCGCGGCTGGTCATAGCCGATGTAGACTCCGGCGACGATCTCGGGCGTGCCGCCGATGAACCACACGTTGGTCGGGCCCGAAGTCGTGCCGGTCTTGCCGAACAGCGGCCGGTCGAGGTCGCGGAGCACAGTCGCGGTGCCGCGCTCGACGACTCCGGTCAGGACGTGCACCATCTGGAACGCGGCCATCGGGTCGAGCAGCTGGCGAGTCCTCACCGGCGGGCGCGGCATCGCCTTGCCGTTCCAGCTGGCGGCGTTGCAATTCTGCATGATCTGGCAGCGGTTGTCGGCGCGGAAGATAACCTTGCCGTTGCGGTCCTGGACAAAGTCGATCAGCGTCGGCCGGACCGAGCGCCCGTGATTGGCCATGATCGCATAAGCGTTGGTGAGCTTGAGCACAGTGGTGTCGCCGGCGCCCAGCGCGATCGACAGATAGTCGGGATAATCGCCGACGCCGAGCTTGCGGGCGTTATCGGTGACCTTCGAAATGCCGGTTTGTGACGCGGCTCGGATGGTCATCAGGTTGCGCGATTGCTCGACCCCCCAGCGCAGCGTCTTGGGGCCCGAATAGCGGCGGTCGAAATTGACGAAGCATTTGTTGCCGAGGCCGGCGCCCTGCCAGACGCAGAACGGTGAATCGACGATGATCGAGGCGGGAGTCATGCCGTTTTCGAGCGCCGCTTCGTAGACCACCGGCTTGAACGCCGAGCCCGACTGGCGGAGCGCCTGGGTCGCCCGGTTGTAGCTGGCGCCGATCGAGTCGAAGCCGCCCTGCATGGCCAGCACGCGGCCGGTGCGGACCTCCTGGGCGACCATTCCGCCCGAAACTTCGGGGATCGAGCGCAGCGCATAGCTGTCGCCGGCAAACTTCTTGACGATGATGATCATGCCCGGCCGGAAATGCGTGAAGGCAGCGCCGCCGACCCCGCGCTTGGGCTGGGAGGCGGCGGATGCCGGCAGGATCCCGGTCGAGCCGTCGGCAAAGCCGATCTTCGCCTCGCCGCCGCTTTTCGAAAGCACGACCGCCTTGCGCCAGTCGGGAAAGCCGGTCCCGATCTGCGCCCGATCGAGCTCTGCGCGCCAATCGCCCGAGGCGTCGACGCTCAATCCCGGGTCGCGCCAGCCGCGCCCGCCGTCGAACTTGGCAAGGCCTTCGCGCAGCGCCTCAGCCGCCGCGTCCTGCATGTAGGGGACCATCGAGGTCCGCACCCACAGGCCGCCGGCATAGACGCTGTTGGGGCCGTCGCCGGCGCTCTCGCCGAACCGCCTGAGTAGGTCGCGCC
The DNA here is from genome assembly GCA_035512655.1 of Sphingomicrobium sp. Classification (GTDB taxonomy): domain Bacteria; phylum Pseudomonadota; class Alphaproteobacteria; order Sphingomonadales; family Sphingomonadaceae; genus Sphingomicrobium. Next base: position 144,729 of record DATKDM010000025.1, read on the forward strand.
GCACCTCCTCGGTGAAATAGCCGCCCATTTCGCGGAACTTGGCATTGCTCCCGTAGCGGATCGTCCCGAGCGGGAGCGCCGCTGCCGCCACCATCTGCTGTCGGTTAATGAAGCCGTTGCTCTCCATTTCGCCGAGCACATAGTTGCGCCGGCCCAGCGCCCGCCCCGTTGCGCGCACCGGGTCGTAGTTGGACGGCGCCTTGGGGAGCACGGCGAGGTAGGCCGCTTCGTGCAGCGTCAAATCGCCGACGTCCTTGTCGAAATAGGCGCGGCTCGCCGCCTGCACTCCATAGGCGTTCCGGCCGAGGAAAATCTGGTTCAGGTAAAGCTCGAGGATCTGCTCCTTGCTCAACGTCGATTCGAGCCGGAAGGCGAGGATCGCCTCGCGGATCTTGCGGCCAATCGAGTAGCTGCTGTCCTGGAGCAGCGCTTTCGCGACCTGCTGGGTGATGGTCGACCCGCCGCGCGCGCGCTCGCCGCTGGTCAGTGTCTTGCGGGTGAAATCGAACACCGCCCCGACGAGGCCCGGATAATCGATGCCGCCGTGGCTGAAGAAGGTCTTGTCCTCGGCCGCGATGAACGCGTCGATCACCAGTTGCGGATATTCATCGTAGGCGAGCTCGACGCGCCGCTCGCGGGCGAAGGTCTGGACCGGATTGCCGTCATAGCCGCGGACGTTGGTCGGCAGCGGCGGCTGATAGGCGAGCAATTTCTCGGACGACGGCAAGCCGGTCGCGAAGAACAGCCAGACCCCGGCGAAGAACAGGAATCCGGCGACGCCGACCCACGCCGTCCGCCGCACCCAGCGGCGCTCGAACCACGGATCGACCCGCTCGAGAACTCGCCGGTTGAAGCTGACGAGATCGGGCAGGCCGGGAACGGTCAGGCGCCTTGGATCGATTTTGGCGAACTTCATTTGGCAGGGCATCTAGCGGGTTCGACCAAGCCCGCAAAGCATTGTTCGGCGGACGGTAAGCGCCAGGCGATCAGCGGCGCCCCTGGCGAAGGGCCTTAGCGGCGAGTGCGCGCGGCGACGTCGGCTTCGATGGTCTCGGCAAGCCCGGCGACGATCGCCGCGCGGTGCTCGGGCGAGCGTAGCAGCAGCTCGTCGTCGACATTGCTGACATAGCCTGCCTCGAACAAGACGGCCGGCGTCTCGGCGCCGCGAAGCACCTGGAACGTCGCGAAACGATGCGGTTCCGGGCGTAGCGCGAACCGCCACCCCGATTTGCGCACGAGCCGCGATGCAAGCTCGGCCGACGCGTTCATCTGGCTGCGCAGCGCGAGGTCGGCAAGCATCGATTGGACCGAACCGTCGGCGGCCGCGGCCACCCCGCCGGCGTTCTCGGACTGGGCGAAGTTTGCCGCCTCGGCATCCGAGGCGACGTCGGACAGCGAATAGACGCTTGCACCGCGGGCCAGCGGATTGGGCGCGCTGTCCATGTGCAGCGACAGGAACAAGGCGGCGCCCAGCCCGCGGGCGATGCCGGTCCGTTCCTCGAGCGTCAGATAGCGGTCGCGGTCGCGGGTCAAAGCGACGCGCACCCGCCCACGCTCGACCAGCCGGTCGCGAAGCTCGCGGGCCAAAGCCAGGGTCAATTGCTTTTCGGTGATTCCGCCGGAAACTGAGACCGCGCCGGGGTCGCGGCCGCCATGACCGGGATCGATGACGACGATCGGCCGGCCCGCAGCCTTGGCGCCGCTGACCACGACGTCGACCGCGGGCGCGATCCGGACGGTGACCGACCCGCGCCGCGCCTCCCCGAGCTGCGCGTGGCCGCCGCCGTCGCTTGCCGCCGCTCCGCTGCCGCTGGCGCCGAGCACGACCAGCGCCCCAGCCGCTGCGGCCGTTGCCAGCCCCGCGCCCGCCAGCCTGCGCCCGATCACCCCTGCTTGCGCCATATCCCCGTTCAAGTGGTTGTTCCCGCTCCTTCTATCACGCCCTTATGGTTAATTAAAAATTATCCTCGGCCGATGAAGTCTGGCGGCCGTCGTGGTTGCGGCGGCGGTTCGCGGGTGCTAACCCGACTGCACCGCCGGTTCCACCGGACGGTTCCGCGCCGCGGCCAATGCAAGGCAGGCGGCCTCAAGGTTGACGCTACATGACGCCACAGAACACCGCTCGCCCGCTCAATCCCGAGCCTGCGGCCGTGTTTCTCGGGAGACTTCCCGGGATGGCCATTGGAGCAGAAGCAATAACGGATAATCGCGCCACTTCCCCCGGCTCTATCAAGCCGGGCGTGGCCCTGTTCATGGCGCGCCGCCGGCCTGGCCGGTTTGCATGGCGCGCCCGGAGAATTTTCAATGTCCATGCGCATGCTGATCGACGCGCGCCACCCCGAGGAGACTCGGGTCGCGGTCGTCAAGGGAAACCGGATCGAGGAGTTTGACTTCGAGTCCGCCGAGCACAAGCAGCTCAAAGGTAATATCTATCTCGCCAAGGTAACCCGGGTCGAACCGTCGCTGCAGGCGGCGTTCATCGACTACGGCGGCAACCGCCACGGCTTTCTCGCTTTTTCGGAAATCCATCCCGACTATTACCAGATCCCCAAATCGGATCGCGACGCCCTGCTGCGCGAGGAGGCCGAGCACGCCGCCGAGGAAGAGCGCCTGCGCTCCGCCGAATATGACGCCGAGGATCGCGCTGCAAAGCGTCGCGACGACGATGCGGCCGATGACGACGGCAACGGCGTCCGCGACGACGAGTCAGTCGAGGCCGGCACCGGCTCCAACCGCTCCCCGGTCGATGAATCGGCCGCGGACGAGCTTCGCAAGCGGCGCGAGGCGTTGCGCCGCCGGTACAAGATCCAGGACGTCATCCAGCGCCGCCAGGTGCTGCTGGTCCAGGTCGTCAAGGAGGAGCGCTCCAACAAGGGCGCCGCGCTGACCACCTATTTGAGCCTCGCGGGACGCTATTGCGTGCTGATGCCCAACACCAGCCATGGCGGCGGCATCAGCCGCAAGATCTCCGACGGCGCCGACCGCAAGCGCCTGAAGTCGATTATGTCCGACCTCAACCTGCCGTCGGTGATGGGGCTGATCGTCCGCACCGCCGGACTGTCGCGGACCAAGGTCGAGATCAAGCGCGATTTCGATTATCTCGCCCGGCTGTGGGACGAGATCCGCGAGCGCACTCTGAAAAGCAGCGCGCCCGCCCTCATTTACCGCGACAGCGACCTCATCAAGCGCGCCATCCGCGACCTCTACCACCGCGAAATCGACGAGGTGCTGGTCGAAGGCGAGGAAGGCTATAAGGCCGCGCGCGGCTTCATGAAGCTGCTGATGCCGAGCCACGTCCGCCGGGTGAAGCAGCACGTCGAAGTGACGCCGCTGTTCCAGCGTTACGGGGTCGAGGACCAGCTGTCGGCGATGTACCACCCGATGGTCCAGCTCGCGTCGGGCGGCTATCTGGTGATCAACCCGACCGAGGCGCTGGTGTCGATCGACATCAACTCGGGGCGCTCGACCCGCGAGCACAACATCGAGCAGACCGCGTTCGCCACCAACCTCGAAGCGGCCGCCGAAATCGCCCGTCAGCTGCGGCTTCGCGACATGGCCGGGCTGGTCGTCATCGACTTCATCGACATGGAGCAGTCGAGCCATGTCCGCAAAGTCGAAAAGGCGATGAAGGAGGCCCTCAAGAACGACCGCGCGCGAATCCAGGTCGGGCGGATCTCGAGCTTTGGGCTGATGGAAATGAGCCGGCAGCGCCTGCGCACCGGAGTGCTCGAGGCCTCGACCAAGTCCTGCCCGCACTGCGAGGGCACGGGATTGATGCGGACCGCATCCTCGGCCGGCCTGTCGGCATTGCGGATGGTCGAGGACGAAGCGGCACGCGGCCGCGGCGACAAGATCCAGCTGCGCGCCGGACGCGAGGCGGCGATCTACCTGCTCAACAAGAAGCGCATCGAGCTGGGCGAAATCGAGCGGCGCTACGGAGTGTCGATCGAAGTATTGATCGACGAGAGCCTCGAAGGCGCCCGGATGAACGTCGAGAGCTCCGGCCCGCGCCCGGTGGCTCCGCAGCAGCTCGAGCCTGAAGCAGTGACGGCCGAGGATGACTTCGACGAGGACGAGGAAGAAGAGGAAGAAATCGAGGCGGCACTGGTTGGCGCCGAGGAGGCCGAAGAGCGCGCTGAGCGAGCGCCGGGAGAGCGCGGCCGCGAGCGCGAGCGCGACGATGAAGGTGAAGGCCCCAAGCGCCGGCGGCGCCGGCGGCGTGGCGGCCGCGGCCGGGGTCGCCGCGAGGGTCAGATCCCTTCCCAGGATGAGCAGCGCCCCGAAATCGACGCTCCAGCACCAGAAATGGCCGCTGACCAGGCCGAGGAGTCGACCGAAGCCGACGAAACGGCGGACAGCGGCGTATCGTCCGCCAAAGCGCGTCCGAAACGCCGCCGCGGCCGTCGGGCGACGGCTGGAGCCGACTCCGGCCCCGAGGCCGAGTCTGCAAGCTCGGCGAACGACGACGTCGAGCCCGACAGCTCGCCGATGGTCGAGCGGCCAGTCGCCAAAGAGCCGCCGATTGCGGAGACCGAACCCGATGCCGACGAGCCGAAGGCCCGTCGCCGTCCCCGCGCGCGCAAGCCCGCGGCCAAGGCGGCTCGCTCGGCAACACCTGCCTCGCCAACCCCGGCCCCGGAGCCGGATCCCGAACCGGCGCCGACCAAGCCGCCCCGCAAGCGGCGCGCAAAGGCGTCGGCCGAGCCGGTGTCGCAGCGAGCGGAGGCTGCAATGGCGGCACCCGAGACAGCGGCGGTGTCCCGCCCAGTGCCGACCCCGGACAACGATTCGGTGATGACCGAAGACGACAATGGCGAGCCGCGCAGGGGCTGGTGGCAGCGAACTTTCGGCTAGGCGGGCGGACGCCGACCAGGAACCGGCTTTCATCGCCTGTTCAGCCACCAGGATGGTAAGCGGGTCCATGACTTCACCCGCTTTCGGCCAGCCATCCCGCGCGTTCTCGCGCCTGGCGCGCCTTGTGATGCTGGCGGTGGTCCTGGCGGTCGCCGCTGCGCGGCCGGCGGCGGCCCAGACGGTGCTTCGCGACAGCGAGACCGAGCTGCTGTTCCGCGACCTCTCCGCGCCGCTGATCACGGCGGCCGGCCTCGACCCGAAATCGGCCCAGGTCGTGCTTCTCAACGATCCCGAGATCAACGCCTTCGTCGCCACCGGCCAGACGGTCTATCTCCAGTCCGGCTTGATAGTCGCCGCCGGCAACGTCAACCAGGTCCAGGGGGTCATCGCCCACGAGCTCGGCCACGTCGCCGGGGGCCACGCAATTCGTATCCAAAGCGGGACCAGCGAGGCGACCGGCATCACCATCGCGACCATGGTGCTGGGGGCGCTGGCGATTGCCGCCGGCGCCGGCGATGCGGGCATGGGCATCATGATGGCCGGGCAGCGCGCCGCGCTTGGCCGCTTCCTCGCCTTCAGCCGCACCCAGGAAAGCTCCGCCGACCTTGCCGGGGCCCGCTATCTCGCCGCCGCCGGCATCAGCGGCAAGGGCAGCATCGAGTTCTTCAAGACCCTCCAGAACCTGGAATTCCGGCTCGCGGTGGCGGAGAAGGACAGCTACGACCGGACCCACCCGCTATCGAGCGAGCGGATCAATGCCTTGCTTGCGGTCTACGAGAAGGATCCCGCGTGGAACCGGCCGCCCGATCCGGCGCTCGAAGCGCGCTTCCAGCGCGTCAAGGCCAAGCTGATCGGCTTTGTCGACCCGAAGCGCGCGATCACCCGATATCCGGAGAGCGATAAGAGCGTGCCGGCGCATTATGCGCGCGCCTACGCTTACCATATCGGCGCGTACCCCGACAAAGCTCTGTCGGAGGCCGAAGCGCTGCTGCGCACCGATCCGCACGATCCGTTCTTCCTCGAATTGAAGGGCCAGATCCTGCTCGAATCGGGTAAGCCGGCCGAAGCAATTGCGCCGCTGCGCGAAGCAACCGGGCAAGCCAACGACCAGCCGCTGATTGCCGCGATGCTCGGCCATGCCCTGATCTCGACCGAGAAGCCTGAGCATTTCGCCGAGGCGAAGCAAGTGCTGAAGTCAGCGGTCAACCGCGACAACCAGAACCCGTTCGCCTGGTACCAGCTCGGCATCATCTACGACCGCGAGGGCGACCCGTCGCGGGCGGCGCTGGCGACCGCCGAGCGCAACAATCTCGAAGGCAATCCGAAGCGCGCACTGGCCAGCGCCGAAATGGCCCTGAAGGGAATCCCCCGCGGAACTCCCGACTATCTTCGCGCGCAGGACATCGCCATGGTAGCGTGCACCGAATTGAAGAAAGACAAGAAAGAAAAGAGGGTCAACTGCGGACGATGAGCGAGACGGAGACCGGGGAGCCGAGGGCAAAGAGGGGAACGTCGCCGTGGGTCCCAGCCATTGCCGGCGGCGTGATCGGAGCGGTGCTGACTGCCGCCGGGCTGCTGTTCGTGGCCCCCGAGCTGGTCAGCAGCCGCATCGTGCGCGAGGGCATGATGGCCGACCCGCAGATCCTCGTCGACACCGCCGATGCGCTTCGCGACAAGCAGTATGAGCCGACGCTCACCGCCCAGCGGGCCGCGATCGAGACGCCGTTCGCCTCGTCGTGGAAGGGAGCCGCCAAGCCTGACGTCGTGCTGGTCGAATTCTTCGATTACGCCTGCCCCTATTGCCGGACCAGCAACCCGGACATCGACCGGCTGCTGAAAGAGGACAAGGGCTTGCGCGTCGTCTATCGCGAGCTGCCGATCCTGGGGCCGGAAAGCGTCGCCGCCGCCCGGCTGTCGCTCGCCGCTTCGAAGGCCGGACGGTTCCGGCAATTCTACGACACGCTGTTCGCGGCCGGGCGCCCCGGCCCCGAGACGATCGCGGCGGCGACCAAGGCCGCCGGCTTGACCACTCCCGTCACCCCGAGCCCCGAAGCCGAGGCCGAATTGAAACGCAACTTCGAGCTCGCCAGCCAGCTCGGCGCGACCGGCACGCCGCTGTTCGTCGTCGGCGACCGGGTGATGAACAGCGCGGTCGGCTACGCAGCGCTCAAGCAGGCCATCGCCGACGCCCGCGCCAAGGGCTGACGCCCGGTCACCCACTTCCACATGGAGACGAAATCATGCTTCGACGCCGACTTCTGATCGCTTTTGCACCCCTCGCATTCCTGGCTTTCGCTGAAAACGCCGCCGCAGCGACGCTCGCGGTCACCAAGACGGCCCATTGCGGCTGCTGCAAGCATTGGGTCGAGCATATGCGCAAAGCCGGATTCACGGTCGAAGTGCACGACGTCGAGAGTGTCACCCCGACTGCGCGCAGGCTCGGCGTTCCCGATGCGCTTCGGTCCTGCCACACGAGCGAGATCGGCGGCTATGCGATCGAGGGCCACGTCCCCGCGGCCGACGTCCGGCGCCTGCTTGCCGAGCGGCCGAAGGCGGCCGGGATTGCGGTGCCGGGGATGGTCGTGGGCTCACCCGGCATGGAGCAAGGCGATCACAGCGAGCCCTATCAGACGATCCTGTTCGACAAGGCCGGCAACACTCGGGTGTTCGCCTCGCACTGACCGCTGCGGTTGGCTCCTAACCGGGGTCGACCTCCTCGCCGCGGCCCTTGAAGCCTTGGGCGACGACGTACCATTCCGATGAACCCTTGCGGCTGGCCGGCGGCTTGGCGTGCTTGACGGCGGCGAAGTGGCGCTTGAGCTGCGCAACCAGCTCGCTGTCGGCGCCGCCGGCCAGCACCTTGGCGACGAAGGTGCCGCCAGGCCGCAACGTCTCTACCGCGAACTGCAGCGCCGCCTCGACCAGACCCATGGTGCGTAAGTGATCGGTCCGGGCGTGGCCGACGGTGTTCGCCGCCATGTCCGACAGGATCAGGTCCGGCGGGCCGCCGAGCGCCTGCCCGAGCCTGGCCGGCGCCTCGTCGTCCATGAAGTCCATCTGAAGGATGACGACGCCGTCGATCGGGTCGGTCGGCAAAAGGTCGATGCCGGCGATTTTTGCCGCCGGCGCGCGGCGGCGGACGACCTGGCTCCACCCGCCCGGCGCGATGCCGAGATCGATCACCGCCTTGACGCCTTCCAGCAGTCCGAACCGTTCGTCGAGCTCGAGCAATTTGAACGCCGCCCGGCTGCGGTAATTCTCCGCCTTGGCGCGGCGCACGTAGGGGTCGTTCAATTGCCGCTCGAGCCAGCGGTTAGAAGAGACCGAGCGGCCGCGCGCGGTCCGCACCCGCTGATGCAGGCCGCGGTCTCCCCTCACAAGATGTGGCCGTCACGGGCCATCATCGACCGCAAAATGCCTTCGCGGATGCCGCGGTCGGCGACCCCGAGGCTCGGCGCCGGCCAGATCTCGAGGATCGCCTCGAGGATCGCGCAGCCGGCGACGACCAGGTCGGCGCGGTCGCGGCCGATACACGGCAGTCTCGACCGCTCCTCATGGTCCATCTCGGCGATCATCGTGCTGATTTTCTGCATCGCCTCGGTCGGCACCTGCAGCCCGTCGACCGCCCGCCGGTCGTAGGAGGGAAGCGCCAAATGGACGCTTGCGAGCGTCGTGACGGTGCCGCTGGTCCCAAGCAGGCGGATGTCCTTCGCGGTGTTGGGCAGGGTCGCGGCGAAGCGCGAGAATGAATGGCGGGCGCGCTCGCGCATGCGCTTGTAAGCCGCCAGGCGATCTTCGCCGTCGAGCGCGGCGCGGCCTTCGCTCTCGGTCAGCGAGACGACTCCCCATGGTGCGCTCCACCAGCTGCGGATCTTGGGCACTCCGTCGACCTGGTCGATCAGCACCAATTCCGTCGAACCGCCGCCGATGTCGAAGATCAACGCCGGGCCGTCACCGGGCTCAAGAACCTTGTGGCAGCCTAGCACGGCCAGGCGCGCTTCCTCCTGCGGGGCGATGATGTCGAGCGCGATTCCGGTCTCGTTGCGGACCCGCTCGACGAACTCGCGGCCGTTGACCGCCCGCCTGCAGGCCTCGGTGGCCACTGCTCGTGACAGTGAGACATTGCGGCGCCGCAATTTTTCGGCGCAGATGCCAAGCGCGTCGATGGCGCGGTCCATTGCTTCCTGGGACAGCTTGCCGCTTTGCGCCAGGCCTTCGCCGAGCCGCACGACGCGCGAGAAAGCATCGACGACGGTAAAGCCGCCATCGACCGGGCGAGCGACCAGCAAACGGCAATTGTTGGTGCCGAGATCGACCGCACCATAGGTGTAGCGATGCCCATGCCGCCGCTCCTGCGGCCGGGAAGGCAATGGCCGGCTCTGCGCGCCGTCTTCGTGCAGCAGAGCCGGCGCGCCGGCGACTCTCTGCGCCATGTCGTACGCCCGTTCTATCCTTGGCCGCCCTGAGAGGACGGCTGACTTGCGCCCGTTTAATCACATTTGGCAGGGCGAGGGCAAGTTCTTGCCGATTTTTCAGGCCCGCGCGTCGCGTTGACAGCCGATGGGGGGCTTTCTATCTCGCGGGCCGAGCCGCTGCCCCGTCGTCTAATGGTAAGACTACGGACTCTGAATCCGTCAATCGAGGTTCGAATCCTCGCGGGGCATCCATCGCACGGGGGCGCCTATCGGCGCCGCCGAAACGCTTTTCGACCGGCGCGGGCGCGACTAGAAGCGCCCTCGTGAAAATCATCGGCAGCTTCGTCAGCCCCTATGTGCGCAAGGTGCTCGCCTGCCTCGAGCTGAAGGGCCTCGAATATTGCGTCGACCCGATCACGCCGTTTTACGGCAATGACGAGTTCGAGCGGCTGAGCCCGCTGCGCCGGATCCCGGTCCTGATCGATGGCGACGTGACGCTGTGCGATTCCTCGGTCATTTGCGCCTATTTGGAGGACTCTTGTCCGGAGCCGCCGCTGCTTCCGCGCAATCCGGTCGACCGGGCCCATGCCCGCTGGCTCGAGGAGTTCGCCGACAGCCGGCTCGGCGACATTTTCATCTGGGGGCTGTTCTATCAGCGCATTGTCCATCCGCTGGTCTGGGGGGAACCGGGCGATGAGGCCCGGATCGCCAAAACGCTGGCCGAGGACGCGCCGGCGGCGCTCGACTATCTGGAGACGCAGCTGCCGGCCGCGGGCTTCCTGTTCGGCGACATCGGCCTCGCCGACATCTCGGTCGCGAGCTTCTTCCGCAACGCCGAATATGCAGGCTTCGCAGTCGACGCCGAGCGCTGGCCAAAAATCGAACGGTTCGTTCGCGAAGTGCTGGGCGAACCCGTTTTCGCCAAGCTGCTGCGCTTCGAGGACATCCAGCGCAGTGCCGATATCAAGGGGCGGCGCCGCGCCTTGCTGGACGCCGGAGCACCGCTGACCGACGAAACCTTCGGCCTGCGCGAGCCGCGCCGCGGATATATGCGGCTGTGACCCGCGCTCAGCCCTGGTATCCGGCGATCCAGTGCTCGAGGCGGGTCTTTAAGGACAGGCGCGACTGGATGAAGCCCGGCTGCTCGACATGCTTGTCGTCGGCCGCCCGGTAGAGCGTCAGATTGTGCGGCAGCTTCGGGCGCAGCGTTTCGCGGCCGCGCAGCATGTCCTCGGCCATCGCCAGCGACCGGTGAACCTCTTCGGCGGTGAACGGCTTCATCAGGCAGCCGAGCGCCAGGTCCGGCATCGGAAAGCTCGGCGCCTTGCCGCTGACGAACAGCACCGGGACGTGGAGGTCGGCAAGCTTGACCGCGACCGAGAAACCGGTCGAGCCGCGCGCCAAATGGAGGTCGAGCAAAGCGATGTCCGGATCGTGCCGTTCGGCCGCGGCGATCGCCCCGTCGGCATCGTCGGCAATCCCGACCACGCGGTAGCGCGGATTGTCCTCGACGAGATATTTGAGCGTCGCCGCGAGCTGCGAATCGTCCTCGACAATCAGGATCTTGAGCACCGCCAGCCTCCCCGCTTTCGGCATAACTCCATGACTGCGGAGCTTTGCCCGAAACGCGGTCGCTGCGAATCCCGATGCGGCGGATTAACGGCCAAGCGACTCGTCGGCGCGCTGAAACGAGCGCTACGAGCGGTAAAAGATGTGCGTACCGATTTTCTTGTCGACGCTCAGCCGGCGCCCCCACGACGGAGCGACGTAATCGGCGTGGTACCACAGCACGTCGGTCGACAGGCTCGGAACGACATTGGCGACCGCCAGGCGGGCGATGGCCTGCGCCTTGCGCCACGACGCGGAACTGGCGTTCACCCCCGGCATGTGCCCACTGCGCGGGTTGACGAACGAGAATTGCCACGGTTGCTTGACGACGCCGCACCAGCTGGTCGGATACTTGCCCGAAGCGGCCCGGTTCATGATCACCCGGGCGACTGCGAGCTGGCCATCGAGCGATTCACCGCGCGCCTCGTGATAGATGGCCACCGCGATGCAATTGGCCTGCTCGTCGAGCGGCGCTCCGACGCCGTAGCGGTCGACCAAGGCGTAGAGCGGCCAGCCGTTGCGGAACAGCCAGGCGGCCTCGCGGGCGATGGCCGGAGCGGCCCGCGACAAGGATGCGGCGGCGGTCGCGGCAACGACGGTGCCGTTGGCCAGAACGGCGGTCTTAGCCGTAGGCGGCAAAGCGACGGTCACCGAAGGCGCCGGCTGGGTTGCATAGAGCGCGGTGACGGTCGCCACCTTCTTCGCCGAAGCCGCAGCCGAAACGGTCGCTTTGAGTGAGGCGGTCGCCGCGATCGGCGTCGTCGCGTAGGTCCGCGTGCCAAGCGGCTTGGCCGCCGCGTCGGTCTCGGTCGCCTTGACCGCGGCCGCGACATCGAGCGCCGAAACGGTCTGCGCTGAAGTCTGGCTCGGAGCCAGCGCCAGCATGAAAGAAGCTATCGCCGCGGACGCGCCGCGGCTTCCCAATAGTCGGATCAAATTGTTCTCTTGCCCTATGCGGCCGGCACTGCGGTGAGACGCTTGGATTGCGTCAGATTGCAGGATGTCCGTCCGTCTTGCCCGGAGCCGGCGTCGCATTGCGCCTGTGGCTCGCTCGCTCTTAATTGCTGACCGGGCAGATACGTTAATCCGGCGCGAAACCAAGCGCTTGGCGGCGAACCGTGCGGTCCGTGCGTTGGAATCGGGAACCCTTTCATTTTGTTCATTTTTCTGGCGCTTTTCAGGACCAGTTCTGGACCCCTATTGTCCCTTCGCGGGACTCGGTAGAGGGAAGCGAAGGAATGCGCGCGATGGCCTATTGGCTGATGAAGTCCGAGCCCGGGACCTACAGTTGGGACGATCTGGTCCGCGATCGTGCCACCGACTGGGATGGCGTGCGCAACAACGCCGCGCGGCTGCACCTGCGGGCGATGAGACAAGGCGACCGGGCGCTGTTCTACCATAGCGGCGACGAACGCGCGGTGGTCGGCATCATGGCAATCACCGGGCCGGGCAAGCCCGACGGGGCTGACGGCGCCTGGGTCAAGGTGCCGGTCGCGCCGGTCGAGCCGGTCGCGAAGCCAGTGACGCTGGCCGCGATCAAGGCCGAACCGCGCCTCGCAAAAATGGAGCTGATCCGCCAGTCGCGCCTGTCGGTGTCGCCGGTGCGCGACGAGGAGTGGGCGCTGGTTTTGGCGATGGCGGGCGAGTGACACTGGTGCTCGCCATCGCGGACAGGCTGCGCTCGACTTTCATGCTCGGACTGCCCCCGGCAGTCCTGCGCGTGAAAGTTCCCAATGTTCGCAGTGACGGGGCTGTGTTCGCGGCCCGCCGCCGACGGCGAGGCGCGCGGAAGGTCACCAAGTTCACTCCCCAACGCGCATGCGCGCGCGGGCGTGCGCGAGGATTCGAGCTTGGGAGCCCGCGCCAGGGGGAGCTTCGGCGACCTTAGATTCTTCGGAAGTTTACAGAGTTTGCGCCCGTCCGCGTGAGGAAAGGGAGGGTCGGCAAGTGGCAAATTCGAATGCGGCTCCATCCATGAGTCTAAATCATGAAAGGGGGTGTGTAGGAAAATGGTCTTCTTGTTTTGGCGACTGACGCCTACCCGTGACGGCGTGCTCGATCCGAACGCGATCCGGGTGCTCAAGCTTCCGGCCTAAATCAGGGTCGGGACTAAGATCGGCTTGCTGTTCTTTAGGGCGATCCCCGGCAGCGCATATGCGGCGCAGCCCTTGAGAACCGTGGCCGGGTTTTTAACACCGAACGTATGTGTCCTTCCCCCCTTCCCCTGACCCGCGCCGCTCTTTTGATACGTCCAGTTTTCAGCCGTCAGGAACACGATGTCGACCCGCCAAATGACGACTGGGAAGCCCGGTTTGATCGTTTGCGTTGGATCGACCAGATAGCGCCATACGACATACCAGCCCGGATGGTCGTAGTGCGACTGAATGTCCCATGCCCGCTTACTGCCCTTCGACTCCACTGCCTCCAGTGGCGGCGGGTTGAGCTTGCCGTGCAGCGACAGGTCCGGGAACCGCTGCTGCGCAATATCCGGGTGCTTGTGCTTCTTGTAGGGGCTGAATGAGTCGAGCCCCTTGGTGCCGAAAATCCCGATGATCGCGCTGAATACGTTGGCCTGTTCGAGATAAATGTCGATCAGCTCTGACGTCTCTCGCTCGACGTAACCGACCGCCTTCTCAATATGTAGCGGCAGCAGGCTCTTCGGCAGTTGCATCTGGTGTAGATGCGCCAGCGAGCTTAAGCTTGGCAAGGGCCGGGATCGCTTCGCTCGCCAGCCGAACATACTCTAGGTCGGCTTCCACGCCGATGCTCTCGTAACCGACCGCGCTTGCAGCTGCGAGAGTCGAGCCGGAGCCCGCGAAGGGATCGAGCACGATCCCCTCTCCCAACGGCAATGAGGCGCGGACCAGGTGCCGAAGAAAATCTTGAGGTTTGAGCGATGGATGAGGCGCAATCTTGCGCTCTGCCGCCGTCGTTGGCCGGGACCGTATCACGTCGCCGAAAGGCCGATCGTCAGACAAGCGCCGGAAGCCTCCGGTCTTGTATTTGCGCAGATTGTCCTGCACCCGGCCCTCGATCGGCCGCCGCAGCACGACCCAAGGCTCCCATTGCGAGCGCGGCATCACGCTCACGTCCCTGAACTCTTCGTGCGCGTTCTTCGGCCTGTCGCCTCCGCGCATAGTCATGGTGAGTCGAGCGATGCTGCCGCGAAGCTCCAAACCGCCTTCGCTCATAGCCGAAGCGACGATATGTTGGAGCAGCGGATTGGTGGCGACGACCGCGTTCCCGCCCGGCACCAGAACCTTGGCGACTAGCGCGCCGAATCTCTTGAAGAAGGCGTGAAGCTCTTTCCGATCCTCCGCCGTCATGATCGTGAACCGGGGAAGGGGCGATCGTTGGTGGCCGTCGAATGAGGGTGGGATACGCCAGACGCCGCCCCGACCGTTCCGCAACTTCGTCAGCTCGGGCTGGGTGTATTCGGTCAGACCATAGGGCGGATCTGTCACCACGGCGTGGACGGTTTTCTCGCCCCATTTTGACAGCCAGTCAAAGCAGTCGCCGCGATATAACTTAGCTTTGCCCCAAACGAGCGCGGGCGGAAGCAGGGCCGTGTGACCGTTGCGATCGTTCGCTGGAATCGAGGACACCAACCGATAGCGCCCGCGTCGGGTGCGTTCGAACATGCGACCTTCGTTCAAGCCGAGATATGATCGGATGGACGAATCACTCACCGAGCCAAGCTTGGCGACTACGGCGTTGTGGATTTGCTTCAGGGACGCTTCATCACCAATCGCCTCAAGAAAGGTCACGATCGAATCGCGGATCACGCCGGGCGCTGTCGTCACGACCTCTCTCCTTCGAATACGGTTGAGTGGTACGTTTGACGTCTAGACGTCAAATGGTCAAGCAAGTCCAACAACAAACCTGTGGATTGATGGGTTCGTCAGGATGCAACCCATATGTTCGCTATCTGTTCTTCTACTCTTATCGCGCCGCATGTCCACAAAGAACGCCTGAACAAGATCCGTTTCGGACGCGCTTTGAGGGTCGAGTGCACCACTGCCGATAACGAAAACGGGCGCCACTACGGCTCGCTCTCACCATGCTAGCGCATGGCTGCCACTCACTTCGTGACGTCGATCCTGTCGACTGCGCCGCAGGTCGGCCGGGCCTAGCCGTCCCTTTGATGCTGCTCCGGCGAGACGCTTCGCGTCGGCGTCGCTGCGCTCGGTGGCCTAGGCCCTAAGCCGCCTTCGCCCTATTCGCCCGCTTCCACTCGTGCGGGTCGAGGTGGCGTTTGCGGAGGCGGATGGACTTGGGGGTAACTTCGACCAGCTCGTCGTTCTGGATATAGGCGATCGACTTTGTCACGCGCATTTCCGCGTTGCTTGTGCGAAGCCTTCCTCATCTCCATCTGATCGGCATGAAACAGACAGAAGCCCAAAAACTCGTGGATGATGCGCTCGCGAGTCAGGCGGGCATCAAGGATCTTTATGATCGCATTGATGCCGCGTCCCCCATCACAATCGCTCCCTCCGGCGAGAAAACGTGGGCAAGCACGACTGATGCGGCCGGAACGACAATCTCGGTTGCACCGACTGCACACCCGGTGGAGAGTCTCGCCCACGAGTTGCTTCATGCTGATCTGAAACTCGCTGGCTTTCGGCAGTACTGCACGTTCCTGACGGTCAACGGCGACAAGACCGTCTTTCAACTCGCAAGCGCCTTAGACAATGAGCTTCAGCATCACCGGATGTTTAGCAAGTTCGTCGCATCCGGCTTCGATCCCACTCGCTTTTACCACGATGGGGACTATCAAACCTACGACGCCGTTCGAACGCGACTAAAGCGCGCGAAGAATGACCGCACGACCGCGCCCGAATACTTCCTCATGTATCTCTCAGTGATCGCGCCCGGCGGAGCGGGGACAGAGCGCAGACGCGAGCAGCTTGAACGCTTTTTCCAAATGACGGTACCTAAGGAGAAGATGGCTCTAGTCGGCGAAGCTGCGGCCAAGTTGATCGCCTGGAGCGAAGGCACGGATCACGACGCAGGCGCAGTAGTGCTAGAGATCGTGCAGACGCTTGGTGACTTCGATGGCTGGTGGATTGGCGCTTCCCAAGACTTTCCAAATGATGGCTATTTCACTGGGCAAGCGTTCACGATGAGCGATGCTCAGCGATATGCCGCAAGTAAGTGACGGAGGCCCGGCGGTGGTGCCCGTGAGCTTCGACCTAAGCCGCCTTCGCCCTATTCGCCTTCTTCCGCTCGTGCGGATCGAGGTACCGCTTCCTCAGCCGGATCGACTTGGGCGTCACTTCGACCAGCTCGTCCTCGTCGATGTAGGCGATCGCTTGCTCCAGCGTCAGGCGCTTGGGCGGGGTTAGGCGGATCGCGTCTTCCTTGGGGCCCGAGGCGCGGAAGTTGGTCAGCTGCTTGGACTTTAGGGGATTGACCTCGAGGTCCTCGGGCTTGGCGTTCTCGCCGACGATCATGCCTTCGTAGATCGCCTCGCCCGGCGAGACCATCAGGCTCCCGCGGTCCTCGAGCGCGTTGAGCGCATAAGCGACCGCCTGGCCGCTGGCGTTGGAGATGAGGACGCCGGTCTGGCGCCCTTCGATGGCCCCCTTGTACGGGCCGTAGCGCTCGAACAGGCGGTTCATGATGCCGGTGCCGCGCGTGTCGGACTGGAACTCGCCGTGATAGCCGATCAGGCCGCGGCTGGGGGCCGAGAAGACGAGGCGCGTCTTGCCGCCGCTCGACGGGCGCTGCTCGACGAGCTCGCCCTTGCGCAGCTGGATCTTGGAGACGACGGTCGAGGCGAAGGCATCGTCGACGTCGACGACGACGGTCTCGTACGGCTCCTCGCGGCCGCCGCCGTCCGCAGCGTCGCGGAACAGCACGCGGGGGCGGCTGATCGACAGCTCGAAGCCCTCGCGGCGCATGGTCTCGATGAGCACGCCCAATTGCAGCTCGCCGCGCCCGGCGACCTCGAAGGCGTCCTTGTCGGCGCTTTCGGTGATGTGGAACGAGACGTTGCCCTCGGCCTCGCGGGCCAGGCGGTCGCGGATCATGCGGCTGGTGACCTTCGAGCCTTCGCGCCCGGCCATCGGCGAATCGTTGACGCTGAAGGTCATCGCCAGGGTCGGCGGGTCGATCGGCTGGGCGTGGATCGGCGCCGCCACCGACGGGTCGGCGATGGTGTTGGCGACGGTGGCGACGGTGAGGCCGGCGATGGCGACGATTTCGCCCGCTTCGGCGCTTTCGACCGGCACCCGCTCGAGGCCGCGGAAGGCCATGATCTTGGTCGCGCGGCCTTCCTCGACGACCTTGCCGTCGCCGTCGATTGCGCGGATCGGCATGTTGACCGTCAATGTGCCGCTGGCGATGCGGCCGGTCAGCACGCGGCCGACGAAATTGTCGCGGTCGAGCAAGGTGGCGAGCATCTTGAACGGGCCGGCGTCGATCCGCGGCGCGGGCACATGGCTGACAATCGCCTCGAACAAAGGCGCGAGGTCGCCCGAACGGATGTCGTCGCTCAGCCCGGCATAGCCGGCGCGGCCGCTGGCATAGAGGGTCGGGAAGTCGAGCTGCTCGTCGCTGGCGTCGAGGTTGAGGAACAGCTCGAAAATCTCGTCGAGCACTTCGGCGGGGCGCGCGTCGGGGCGGTCGATCTTGTTGACGACGACGATCGGGCGGAGGCCGAGCGCCAGCGCCTTGCCGGTGACGAACTTGGTCTGCGGCATCGGCCCCTCGGCCGCGTCGACCAGCAGGATCACGCCGTCGACCATCGACAGGATGCGCTCGACCTCGGCGCCGAAGTCGGCGTGGCCGGGCGTATCGACAATGTTGATGTGCGTGGAGCTGCCGTCAGCAGCGGGCCAGTCGACCGACGTGCATTTGGCGAGGATGGTGATCCCGCGCTCTTTCTCGAGATCCGTCGAATCCATCGCCCGCTCCTCGACGCGCTGGTTGTCGCGGAAGGTGCCGGACTGGCGGAACAGCTGGTCGACCAGCGTCGTCTTGCCATGGTCGACGTGGGCGATGATCGCCACGTTGCGGAGTTTCATCGGTGTTTTTCTCGGGAAAGGGGGTCGCCGAGTCCACTAGCGGAAAAACGCCAATGTTGCAATGCAACATGGCGGCTCGTGCGACGGGGCCTGGAAACCTAGCGTTCGAGGATTTCGATTGCGCGTTCGAGCGCCCTGAGCTCGCTCGAGGCCAGGCGGCCGAGGCGAGCTTCGAGCGCCCCGCCGGTGCTTGGCCGCTGCTCGAGCTCGCGGCGCCCGGCCTCGGTCAGGCGAATCGCGAGGCGCCGCCGGTTGGCCGGGTCGGGCGCGCGGTCGATGAGGCCGGCGCGGACCAGGCTGTCGACCGAGCGGCTGACCGCGGGCTCGCCGCGGCGAACGGCGGCGGCGACCTGTTTCAAGGTCGCCGGCTCGCGCTGGCCGATCGCGCCGAGGAGTTTGCGCCGGGCGCGCTCGGCGCGCTCGGCCGGACCGTCGGCAATGTAGCTTTGCGCGATCGACGTGAAACGCGACGCGAGCGCCGCCGGTGATGATCCCCCGAACATCCTTGCAGACTAACAATAGTTTGTGGGGATGCAACGTTGACCTGCACAATCAGGCTCGCGATGACGGGCGCGTGAGTAAGGCTCGACCCCGCAAGCCCCTGCCCCGCAACGTCTGGGTGCTCGGCTTCGTCAGCCTGCTGATGGACCTGTCGAGCGAAATCTATCACGCGCTGCTGCCGTTGTTCATCACGGTCACGCTGGGGCTTCCGGCCACCGTGCTCGGAGCGATCGACGGGATTTCCGAAGCGACCGCCTCGTTTGCCAAGCTCGCCTCGGGCCGCCTGTCCGACGGCACGCGCCGCCGAAAGCCGTGGATTCTCGCAGGGTACGGCATCGCGGCACTGTCGAAGCCGTTGTTCCCGGTGGCGACCGGCGGCGCCGAGTTGATGGGCGCCAGGTTCGCCGATCGGCTCGGCAAGGGCATCCGCGGAGGGCCGCGCGACGCAATGATCGCCGACGAGACCGCGCCCGACGCCCGCGGCCGGGCGTTCGGCTTGCGCCAGTCGCTCGACACGATTGGAGCAGTGGTCGCGCCCCTCGCCGCGGTCGGCCTGATGGTGCTGCTCGCGGGGAATATCCGCGCGGTGTTCTGGATCGCGGTAATCCCGGCCATGCTATCGTTCCTGCTCGCCTGGCTGGCGCTGAGGGAGCCGGCGGCGCCGCATGCAGGCCGGCGAAGCGCCGCCTTTTTCGCCGGCTTTCGCGAGCTCGACCGGCCGACCCGGCGGCTGATCGCGGTCGGCTTCCTGTTCACCCTCGCCCGCTTCTCGGAAGGGTTTTTGATCCTGCGCGGCTTCGATGTCGGGCTGTCGGCGACGCTTTCGCCGCTGGTGCTGGTGTTGTTCAACCTCGCCTTTTTCGCCCTCGCCTATCCCGCCGGGGCGTTCAGCGACCGTTTCAGTCCCAAGACGATCCTGATGGCCGGGATGGCGGTGCTGATCGCCGCCGACCTGATCCTCGCCCAGCCGCTCGGGCTGCCCGGCCTCGGCGTTGGGGTTGCGCTGTGGGGCGCTCACATGGCGCTGACCCAGGGCATTTTCGCGCGCCTCATCGCTGATGCCGCGCCACCGCACCTGCGGGCCACCAGCTTCGGAGCTTTCCATTTCGTCGGCGGGATCGCGACCCTGCTCGCCAGCCTCGGCGCCGGGCTGATCTGGGAGCGGCACGGGCCGGAAGCCGTGTTCATCGCCGGCGCCGCCGTCGCCGCGGTGGCGATGGCGATGCTCAGCCTGCTGCCGGAGACAAAAGATCCTCCCTGTCGCGAAGCGATGGGGAGGGGGACCGGCGAAGCCGGTGGAGGGGTGACAGAGACGGGTAATTGACCCCTCCACCATTCACTCTGCGGTGAATGGTTCCCCTCCCCGCGCCTACGGCGCAGGGAGGAGCTTTACCGAGTAAATTTTTCGCCCTTGTCCGCCTTGTCGAGCAGCAGCTTCGAGAAGCTGAAGTCGCTGCCCAGCCGCTGCTCCTGCCGCTTCAAGCCTTCGACGATCGTGTCGAGGCCTTCGGTGTCGGCCCAAAACATCGGCCCGCCGCGATAGACCGGCCAGCCGTAGCCATAGACCCACACAACATCGATGTCGGAGGCGCGCTGGGCCATGCCTTCCTCGAGGATTTTCGCGCCCTCGTTGACCATCGTGTAGAGCGTCCGCTCGACGATCTCCTGGTCCGAAATTTCGCGGCGCTCGACACCCTGCTGCTTGGCAAAGTCATCGATGATCTGCTGCACCACCGGCGACGGTGACGGGCGGCGCTTGTCGTCATAATCGTAGAAGCCGGCGCCCTTCTTCTGCCCCCAGCGGTCGATGGCGCAGAGAGCGTCGCGGATATTCTCGACCCGGCCCGGGTCGCGGTGCCAGCCGATGTCGACCCCGGCGAGATCGGCCATCTGGAACGGCCCCATCGGCATTCCGAACTCGACATGGACCCGATCGACCTGTTCGGGTGACGCGCCCTCGAGCAGCAATTGGATCGCCTGCACCTGGCGCGGCATCAGCATCCGGTTGCCGATGAAGCCGTGGCAGACACCGGCCACCACCGCGACTTTGCGGATTCGCTTGGCGAGCGTCATCGCGGTCAGCAGCACATCCGGCGCGGTTTTGTCGCCGCGCACGACTTCGAGCAATTTCATGATGTTCGCGGGCGAGAAAAAGTGCATCCCGAGCACGTCCTGCGGCCGCGAGGTGCTCGCCGCGATCTCGTCGACGTTCAGATAGCTGGTGTTGGAGGCGAGGATCGCGCCCGGCTTGGCGATCTTGTCGAGCCGCCCGAAGATGTCCTTCTTGACGTCCATGTCCTCGTACACCGCCTCGATGATGAGGTCGCAGCGGGCGAGCGCGTCGAAGTCCAGCGTCGGGGTCAGTAGCCCGATCGCCTTGCCGACCTGTTCTTGGGTCAGCTTGCCCTTGGCGGCGCTCGCCTCATAATTCTTGCGCATCACGCCGGCGCCGCGGTCGAGCGCTTCCTGGTTCATCTCGAAGATCGTCACCGGAACCCCGGCGGACAGGAAATTCATGGCGATGCCGCCGCCCATCGTGCCCGCGCCGATCACCCCGACCGATTTCACCTCGCGCGGCTCGGTGCCCTCGGGCAGTCCGTCGATCTTGGCCGCCTTGCGCTCGGCGAAAAAGAAATATTGCTGCGCCCTCGCCTGGGTGCCGCTCATCAGCTCCATGAACAGCTTGCGCTCTTCGATCACGCCTTCGGTATAGGGCTTGTCGAGCGCGACCTGGACGGCGCGGATATTCGCTTCGGGAGCTTCGAATCCGCGCAGCTTCCTGGCGTTGGCCTTGCGGAATTCCTCGAACAATCCGGGGTTGCCGCGCGCCTCCTCCAGCCGGTCCTCGCGCTCCGACGATTTGGGCAGCGGGCGGACGTCGCGCACTTCCTCGGCATAGCCGACCGCATGCGGCACCAGCTCACCCTCGATCAGTCGGTCGACCAGGCCGCAGTCGCACGCTTCCTTGGCGCCGATCGGATTGCCCGTGGCGCACATTTCGAGCGCCTTTTTCACCCCGGCCACGCGCGGCAGCCGCTGCGTGCCGCCGGCCCCGGGCAGCAGGCCCAATTTTACCTCTGGGACGCCGAGCTTCGCGTCCGGCACCGCGACGCGATAGTGGCAGCCAAGGGCGATCTCGAGGCCGCCGCCAAGCGCGGTGCCGTGGATCGCCGCGATGACCGGCTTGCTGCAATTCTCGATCGTGTCGACGACCGTCGGCAGCCACGGCATTACCGGCGGCTTGCCGAATTCGGTGATGTCGGCGCCGGCGAAAAAGGTCTGGCCGTCGCAGGCGATCACCACCGCTTTAACGGCATCGTCCGCCTCCGCCTCCTCGATCGCCGCCACCAGTCCCTGCCGGACGGCAGCCGACAGTGCGTTGACCGGCGGGTTGTTGGACGTGACGATCAGCACGTCGCCGTGACGCCTGGTCGAAATGGGGTTGGTCGTGGGCCTGTCGAGAACGTCGGTCATGGGTTCCTCCACCCGCGCTCGCTAAGCCGGGTGGCCGTGGGGAGCAAGTGCCGCCAACCAACTTCCCGCGCTAGTCGCGGTCGCCGGCGCCGCTCCGGTCGAGGAGGAAGTTGACCCTGGCGGCCGCGATCGGGCTCGACCGGTCGACCTGCCAGGCGACCGCCTCGACATTGGCGATGCGGTTGCCGAGGCGCTGGATTTCGGCGGATGCGAACGTGTCTCGGTCGCTGCCGCCGCGCATATAGTCGACGCTGACCGTGATCGGCTTCATCACCACCGCGGGGTCGCCGATCGCTCGCTCGAGGCTGGTGAAAGCCGCGAATTCGAGCAGCCCGGCGATTGCGCCGCCATGAAGGTAGCCCGGCCGGCCGACGACATCCTCATGGAACGGCATGACCAGCCGGCAGTCGCCGCCGCTGTCGTCGATTCGAAGGCGCAGCAACTGCGTGTAAGGCGGAAGCGAGCTCATTTCGGGCCCGGTTTAGCGGCTGCACCGGCGACGCCAAGTGCAGCGGCGTGAAAGCGCCTCAGCCCTTGTTCTTGTAGCCGGTAATCACTCCGAGGATGAAGGCGGTGAACAGCGCGAGCTGAACCTTGCCGTTGGGATCCTGCCAGCCGAAATAGGTTGCGCCCCAGCCGAACAGCGCGACGAACATGGCCAATGCAAGCCAGATCATGCGCTTACTCCTCTCTCCCATGCCAGTCTTACCGGCCGCGACAGGATGCGCCTCGAATAGTAAACAGAGAGTAAAGCTTGCTCGATGCCGCAGGCCCGTCATAGGAGCCCGGATCATGAAGGCCCGCGTGTTCATCACCCTCAAGCCCGGCGTCCTCGACCCGCAGGGCAAGGCGATCCATCACGCGCTCGAAGGACTTGGCTTTTCCGGGGTCCGCGACGTCCGCGCCGGCAAGCTCATCGAACTGGAGCTTGCCGACGGCACCAGCGACACCGACATCGAGGCCATGTGCCGCAAATTGCTCGCCAATATTGTGATCGAGAATTTCCGCATCGAGCGGGTCGAAACGCCATGAAGAGCGCCGTCATCGTCTTTCCCGGCTCCAACTGCGACCGCGACATCGCCGTCGCGCTCGAGGCGGTCACCGGCCGCGCCCCGGATATGGTCTGGCACCGCGACCCAGAGCTGCCCGACGGCACCGACTTCATCGCCTTGCCGGGCGGCTTTTCGTACGGCGACTATTTGCGCTCCGGCGCCATGGCGGCCCGCTCGCCGGTCATGCAGGCGGTGACCCAGGCGGCAGCGCGCGGCGTTCCGGTGATCGGCATCTGCAACGGCTTCCAGGTGCTGACCGAGGCGGGGCTGCTGCCCGGCGCACTGATGCGCAACGCCGGCATTGCGTTCGTCTGCCGGCCGGTGGCGCTCAGGGTCGAGAACAGCCAGAGCCTGTTCACCGCCGCCTACCAGGCCGGCGAGATGATCGCACTGCCGGTCGCCCACCACGACGGCAATTACCAGGCCGACGAAGCGACCCTCGACCGCCTCGAGGGCGAGGGCCGGGTCGCGTTCCGCTATGCCGAGCCGGTCAACGGCTCGGCGCGCTCGATCGCCGGCATCCTCAACGACACCGGCAACGTGCTTGGGCTGATGCCGCACCCCGAGCGGGCGATCGAGCCGGCGCACGGCAGCACCGACGGCCGGCGCCTGTTCGAGGGGTTGTTGGAAGCGGTCGCCTAGGCTGCCACCCGGAAGGGGCTGAAATCGGTACCGACGTCGTAAACGTCGATCCCTTCGCGCCGCTTGAGAAAGCCGACCACGGCATAAGTGACCGGAGTCAGCAGCGCCTCCCAGCTGACCTTCAGCAGGAACTGGGTCAGCATCACCCACAATATCGCCTCGGTCGGCCAGCCCGGCGCTCCAAGGAAAGCCAGCGGATAGAAGATCAGGCTGTCGATCCCCTGGCCGACGATCGTCGAGCCGATCGTCCGCGTCCACAGGTGGCGGCCCCTGGTCAGCAGCTTCATCCGGGCAAGAACGTAGCTGTTCGCGAACTCGCCGAGCCAGAACGCCAGGACCGACGCGAAGACGATCCGCGGTACCTGCCCGAACACGCTTTCGTACGCAGCCTGGCCGGGCCAGTCGGACGCCGGCGGAAGCGCGACCACCACCCAGCTCATCCCGGCCATGAACAAAGTCGCGACGAAGCCCGCCCAGATGCAGCGCCGGGCGCGGGCGTAGCCATAGACCTCGGTAAGGATGTCGCCGATCACATAGGCCAAGGGGAAGAACAGGATGCCGGCGCCGAACGGCCACAGTCCGAGCAGCGGCAGGTCGATCTCGGCGCGCTTGCCGGCGCCGATGACGTTGGACAGCAATAGGATGGTGACGAACGCCGCCATCACCAGGTCGAAATAGCGCAAACGCCGGCCGGCGATCTGGCCCGCCTCGACGGCCCTCGCCGGCTCCCCCGCTTGTGCCTGCTCCCCCGCCATGGCGCGCGGCCTAGCGCGGTTCCGCTGGCCGGCAAAGCGCGCTAGTTGAAGCGCCTGCGCGCCCGTAGCTCAGTTGGATAGAGCACGAGCCTTCTAAGCTTGAGGTCGCAGGTTCGAATCCTGCCGGGCGCGCCAGATTTCCGGGGTTTTTGGAGTTACCTCGGATTGTCTAGGTAACGTATAGGAAACAAAGGGCAGTTTGATGAACCCGATCGAGAACTTCGAGCAGCGCCTGCTGCTGGCACATAGCATGTGGGTTGCTCACGCACTTCGATGCCTGGACAAGGCCGGGTTGCTAGATGACGACGCCCGCCGCTCGATTCATTTGCATCTCGCCGATCTTGCCACAGACGCGGAAGCGATTCCCGAGGGCGAACCAGTGTTGGCGCACTTCGACCTGATTGTGCAGATTTTCCCGCCTCCGCCGCGCGATTAACCTCTGCTCGCCGCTAGTCTCTAGAGCTTGTCAGCGGCAGGATCACCAGCCGAGCTTGCGCGTAGCATTTTGGCCGGTCCGTGTGTTGCTGGTCGCTAGGTGTCACTCGACTACTTCTCAGGGGAGTCGGACTCGCCCTCGTCCCTTTTCGCAATTTGGCGCTTAGCTTCTTCGGGTAAGCCATCGAACATCGACTGAACATGTTTGGGCTGGCTAATCATCCGATCGGCAATCAGATTTACAAGATTGAATAACTGCTCCGCGGTCGCCCGGTCGTCGCTCAAATCAATCTGGCCTGGATGAACCGCATTGTTTCCAACGACTCGAACGACATCCAATGCCTGCTGCACCCGAGCATCCAATCCTTTGCTGACCAGCAGCTTAATGTCCTCGTTTATGTTTTTACCAGTACCGCCAACCTCGCCGCAGATTTTTTGAATGCAGAGCCGCAGTAATGCGGCGGCCCCCCTCGGCGATTGGTTGAGGATTCCACTGGCCTCGCGATAGTCCCGCATAACTTCTGGCGGAAGGTCAGGGTTGGGCAGTGCGCCTTCAGCCGCTTGGGGATAGACCTGCTGATTATAAACCCAGATCGCAATCTCGTCGCAGTTGAAGCAACGCGAAAACGCAACATTGTGTGCCTGTGCAGCGCCGTAAACGGCCGCGTTGCCCTCTAGAAATGGTAGCCCGGTCACTAACCGCTCGCCGACTCTAATGGCTCGATCTCTGTCGTCGGCTTTCACTTTCTCGAAGTCGGCGAGCTCGAGTTCGCGCTTTGTCATGAGGCGAGGGACACGATCCTTCGCGAGTGAATCTGCGTGCCCATGGTACCAAATCTGCTTTGCAAGAGCACCGCAATGCGGGCAGTTGAACGCCGTGTGCTCAATTGACGGTGGGACGTACTTAATCCGATGATCACCCATGGAACGCGTATCAATTGATTCAGTCTGCGAACGCAATAGGCGACCTCAGTCTGTTGGCTGCTACAGCGGCGGCAGGATCGTCATCCACACCTCGTTCCCGCGCCGTGTGCCCCTCGCAGTGCATCTCCCAACGGGCGCCCACATTGGCACTCAGGGCCGAACCAGCCCCGGAGCCGCCCGACAACCTTGCCGCAGTCGGGGCAATCCTTGAGGTCGGGCGGAGTCGGCGGTTTCGGCATCTTGCTCTGATATGACGAGCGCAGGATGCTTGGAAGCGACCGCAGTATTTACTCCGCGCGAAAGGCGATTTGGCCGGTCCGCCAAAAGCCGCTATTTGAGCCGGGAACCTTGGAGGTCGTGATGTCAGAGCCGCGTGAGGTGACAGCGCCAGACGGCTCAAAAAGATGGGTCGCCGCCGACGGCCGCACCTTTGACACGTTGGAAGAGGCTCGAGAAGGTCGCGACTACTTCAGTGAAATGAACTTCAGTAAACTTCGGCCGCTCGAACCCGACGAGAAGATGAGCCGACGCGAGGAAGACGCCTTTAGGGAGAAATTCTTTCGTGAGACGTTCGGCCCTCCGCCTTTAAAAGGGCCTTGGTGGGAGAAACGGGCGTTTGAATTCGAACAAGTTGTGCTGGAAAGCGCCGCTTCAATGGTGGAATTTAGGCCTCCCGTGACGGGCGCGCAGGTTAAATGGGCAATCCTTCAAATACGCCAGGATATGATAATACTTGCGTCGTATCTTTCCTCGGCAAACGCGCAACTCCGCACAATTCGAAGGCTGCTTGGTATTGTGGCCGGCCTGCTCGCGATCATTGTTGTCCAATTATTGCTGCCATGACATGAGCGCGACGGCGCACGGACAATCCGCTGGTCGTTGAGGGGGAGGGGGCAAATGCACACGAATATCTTCGCTGGCTGCAACACGGAGCGGGAGGCTTACGAGTCACTTCAACGAGATTCTAAAAGCAATGTCCGTGAGATCCAGATCATGGATCTCGTTTTGATCATCGCAGCGTTCTATCTGCTACGAAATCTAGAGCGTTGGGATGCGATTGCCGTCGTCGCGCTAGGCATTAGTTTCATGGTGCGGCTCAACACCTTCGTCGACAACAGCAACCGAAATTTCTTCCTGCACATGCTCGACTGGCACAATTTTCGCCAGGCTCAAAAGTCGCTTGAAGATTGATTGCTGCCGCTAGGCTTCTCACACGGGCGGCAACACCGTCAGCCGCGCAACCACTTCAGCGCGCGCCGTAGTGGGCCGCCGGCGCCGGCATCGTTGGCCTCTGCAGGGCGTTAGGTCCGCGTGGGTGACTTTTTGGGGGGTTACGGCTCCAGCCCGATCAGGGCGAAGGAAACGGCGTGAAACTCGCCCGGTGAATTCGATGTGGCATTTTCAACGTCTTGCACCCCGAAACCAACCGCGTCCTTGTAATGCGTGGCAAATTGATAGTCCGCGCCCGCGCTATCGCGAACAAACTCCCATGCTTCGGTCCAGCCAGCCTCGGGAGCGACGAATAGATTACCCGTCTGTCTCATAAACTTGTTAATCAGCAATCGACCATTAGCTGTTGTTGTGACCGCCGGAACGTCAACTAGGGTATCGACGAGATTACCGACCGTTGAGGTTTGCAGCCCTTCGTATGGCGTCCCGCTAATATCGACTCCCGAATAGCGTTCGATAACCGCCGCCTCGCGGGTCGGCGCGGTCCCAACCCTTGTCGGCGTGAAACTGCCGCTCTCGCTTCCCGTCGCGACCTTGTAGAACAAGGCGAGCATGCCGGTGCCGGCGCCTTCATCATTGTGAAACTGCCCGATCTCTGTCCAGCCGGCCGCGCTGTAGACTGTGGTTTGGTCGGTCCCGTTTTTGACAATGGTGAGGATCAGCAAGTCGTCGGCGCTGATCCCGCTCGGATACGCGGCGTCGAGACTTCCAATCGAGTGCGTTCCTACCGCGCCCCATGTCGGCGCCACCGCGCTGCCTCCGCCCCCCGCCGCGGGGCCCCTCATCCTCAAAATGTCGATGCCCCTCATCGCCTAAGCTTCCGGTTCATGACTAGTCTCCTTTGAGGCTCGATTGATCGCGAAGGCGGGAGCGGGAATGAACGCCATGTCAGCCGGGCTGCTTGAGGATAAAGGCTTCCTCGGCTTTTGTTTTGGCAGCGCGCAGCGCGCTCACCTTCCCCCACGGCGCGCCCACGGCCTTCTCGAGTTCATTAAGTAAAAACACGCTCCAGTTATCATCGATAACGTCCACGGCGCCTCGCATGGCCTTCAGCCGCGCGGCTTTGCCCGGTGCGTTATGCTCGTGGTACATGCGGGTGAAAGCCGCGTGCATCTTGGGGTCGACTCCACTGAGAAACGGCACAGTTCCGAGCACGGCGGTGGCAGTGACATCGTCGCCGCCGACGATCGCCTTGCGGATGAAATCTATCCGAGCTTGTCCTTTCAGGCCCTTCACATGGGCGCGAATTTCAGTGGAGATTGTTGCGGCCGCCTTTGATGTTATCGGCGCGGCCAACTCGCGCTCCAGGTCGTCGGCGCCGGTGACCAGCTCCCCGCGCGCGGCATCGAGCGCTTTGGACACTCGTTCACGCTGATTATCCGCAAAATCGGCCGTGGCGATGATCTGCTGTCCTTCAGTCCACGCGGGATTCGTCTTCGCCGCCTCGCGCGCATTGTGAATCGCCCTGAGCGCCTCATATGCCCCGCGCAAAGCCGTTTCGGTCGAGGTGAGCACGCCGGCGGTGGCATTGTCATCGCCGACCACATGCTTGAGGCGTGCGGGGTGAAGCGTCGGGGATATGCGGGTGTCGATGTCGTTGCTCATGATTACCTCCTCAAATGCCTCCCAAATCTACTCTGGTCAGCCGGTCGTCGCGGCGAAGACAGCCATAACGGACGGCGTCCGCGGCATGGTCGGGGCCGGTTGAATCCACGTCCTCGACGCGCTTCCGGACCTTCGTCTCGCGCGCCAGGTAGGGGACCGTCGCCCAAAAATATTCGCAGCTCCGCGCGATGTAGAGCCCGGGAACGTCGACCTTGCCGGCGTCTTCCAAAAGTCGGCGCATGATGGCCCAACCGCTGACACGATCGGCTTTCTTCGCCGGGCGGAAATGGACGCCGCAGCGCGTGAATTCCTCGGCTATGCTGCCGGCGCGATGGCCGGTCTGCGCGAATATTGAGTCATCGGCCACGCCGCGCGGAGAGACCTCCCACGCCTCGCACATTTCGACGATCGCCTCAGCCAGGATCGGCACGGTCCAGCCGAGACCTTCGCTCGGTCGGTCGCGTTTATAGGTCGCGAGCTCGTCGATCAGGACCAGGCTGTCGCGCGAGTAGTATTTGCCGTCCGGGCCGTTGCCGCCCGGCGATAGCGCGACGATGTACGTGACAGAGGGTGCTGTGGCACCGTAATCGTGTGCCAAATAGGTTGTCCAACCGCGCGGGACGGCCTGCCACGGGACGACGGCGTTGCGGTGTTCGTCCAACACGCTCGCGAAATAAGCGCCGCGGACTATCGTCCAATCGCCCAAAATCCATGCCTTCAAAAGCTCCGGATCGCCGGGACAGCTTGAGCGGAGCTGATCGCCATACTGTTCCCGGTCGATGAACTGGTTGCCGGCGAATGTTGAAGGCGCATAGATCCATGGCCGGCCGGAATTTTCCTCTGTGAACTTCTCCCAGGGCGCGGCCTTGAAGACGTAGCGCTTAGCGATCCAGTGATGGCCGACACCGCCGGGATTTGCGGCGACGATCGTCCGAATCGGTACTCCCTTCGGACCTCGCAAATTTGAGCGCAAGATATCGAGCAGAGACGGGTCGGGATTTTGCCCGGCTTCATCGATCAGGAGCAGCGTGAAGCTGCGGCCCTGGTATTTTCCTGCGTCGGCGTACGTCTCGAGCTGCCCCAGCTCCATGTAACCGCCGTTGGGAAAGCGAAAAACATGCTCCGATGCATTGAAGCGGACGGCACCGCCGGTGGCCGCGCCGAATATGTCGCGGCAGATCAGCTCGAAGTCCGCCAAGCCCCGATAAGAGCGTCTGATATACAAAATACGGGCAGCGGGCCCGTGTTCCTTAATGTGGCGAAGCGCCAGCAGCGCCAGCGCATAGGACTTGCCGCCGCCGCGCCCGCCACCCAGGAACACGTCGGCCTCTTCCGGCAATAGCAGGACGCGCTTTTGAAACGAGTTGGGCTCGACCTTCATTGCGGCGCCTTTGTGGGCACAGCGTCCAATAGGCCGAGCTTGTCGGCGTGATCCTGTTTCCCAAGCGCTACAAACTGCTGCATCGACAGGGCGCCGGGCAAGGCGATTGTGACGCTGAAGCCGCCGCCGCCGTCGCCTTGGCCGTCTCGCCAATTATGTTCACTATTCAGCACCGCCAGGGCAGCGGTGACGTTGCCCTTCTTGGCCGCTTTCAGGACCAGCATGTAGAGCGCGTGGCGCTTATCCTCGCGCCCGAGCTCGATCATCTCTTGCAGGGCAGGGTCACGCTCCAGCCAGGCGTTGAACGCGTCCTTGCCCACGCCCATGCGGTGAGCGATGCCAATCACCGACCGGCCCTCAGCGGCAAGCTTGCGGATCCGCACGGCCGCGTCGGCGGGTGGCGCGGTTGGCTTGCGGCCGGCCTTCCTCAGCGGCCTGTGAACGATCGGCGCGGTCATGGCCCGGAGTGTACGGCCGGCGCCGCCTTCGGACACAATTCGGACACTACTCCACGCCGCGCGCGCTCGAAAGCCTGCGGCTCCGCAAACCAATGGCAGCCGTCGCGGTAGAAGCCGGGCAAGCCGCTGCAGGCGCCGCGCTCAATGGCCCTGCGCGCGCTGCGCTCGTTCATACCGTACAGCTCGGCAAGCCGGCACGCGTTGAGTGCGCCGGGCGGCCTCAAGGGTCTCAGGCGCACCCCGGGAGCATTGGCGTGCGGCACGGCGCGGTCACTCGCCACCCGGCCCCACTCAGGCGCGACGTCAACCGCCCCGCTGTGCCACGCTGCGAACGCTGCCTGGGCCTTCGCGGCCTCAAGCGCCAGCCGAAACCCTTCCTCGCCCAGATACCGCCCCCGTGCGGTTTCCCGGGCGTCCGCGGCAATGCGGTGGAACAGCCCGCGGGCGTCGGCGGTGCACGACAAGCGCGCCCACGCCTCGCAATCATCGGCAAAGTCGCTGAGCCGCTGCCTGGGGGAGTCCAAGGCGGTCATCGCGCCGCCTCCGTCACGCTCTACTGTTCCCTATGCAGTTACCTAATTCACCTGGTCGGCGCGCAATACGGAGGCAAATCACTGATCTGACCACGAGCCTACCGAGCTTGTGGCACCATTTTGCGCGGCACGAAGGCGCAGCCTTTTTTACGGGAAGAGGGCGGGCAATGCAGGAGGGCACGGTCATTCACTCGAACCCCGCATCAGGCTCGTCGCCAGCATCGGAGGGGGCGGCGGCCTCAGAGCCGGCCCCCTTATTACCGTAGGTATAGGGTGTGTGTGGGGGGGTGTTCGGTTGAACTGTTCGGGGGTGATCGGGACCAGTGTTCGGGAGGCGTTCGGGGGTGCGTTCGGGGGGTGTTCCGGGCTCCCGGATCAGCGTCACGGTGCGCCCTTTCCCGGGCACCTTGTGTTCGTGAGTTTCGATCGCGCCTGTAGCGAATAGCCGCTCCATCGCTCGCTTGAGCGCTTCTTTCTTCAAGCCTCTCGCCTCGGGCATCCCCTCGAACTGTGCCGGCGCATAATTTGGGCCTGACGAGGGGCCAACGCCGCGGCCTTCCCCTTGCGCGTTGCGAGCGCTGAGGCAGTCCAGGAACCGGCCGTTTTCAGTCGTCGCTCGGATTGTCGCGTTGAGCTCGGCGGCGAAGTCGGCGGGAAGATCCTCGTCGCGGACGAAGGTACCGCGGTACCAGCGGAAAGCGACCTCGCCACCCTGCGGGCCATAGTTGGCCTTCGGGTTGGAAATGACGCGGGAATCGGGATCGGCTTCGCTGCCGCGCTTGATGAGCAGCCTCGAGCGTACCTTGTTGTGCCAGGCGACGGAGCCGAGCCATTCTTCGCCCTTTTTGTTCGGGTGGTGCACGATCAGCGCCACGCCATCCTGGTGAATAGCCAGCCCGGTCAGCATGTTCACGAACTCGGCCACCTGGTGAATGTCGTTCAGGTCGCCGGCCATTGCGTCTGTAGCGTTGTCAAAGGCGAACAGGCCTATGCTGTTGGCATCGCAGACGTCCTCGATCTCGCGCCAGCGGTCCGTCGGCTTGATGCGCCCGCTCTCATCGAACGTTGCCAGCGCTGTGGCCGACTTGCCAGTGAGCGAACATAGAAACAGCTTGCCGACCATCGACTCGATCGGGACGCCGATGCGCTCGCATATGGCAGTCTGTCGGCGCCACAGCTCGGCCTCGTCGTCCTCGCAGGTGACGTAGAGCGCGGTTCTCTGCTCGACTTGCATGCCCAAGAACGGCCGCCCAAGAGCGACGTGCGTGTGCAGCACCTGACTGAACAGGCTCTTTCCGACGCCACCATCGCCGGTCAGCATCGTTGTCTGCAGGAGCGGTAGCATATCGCCCCAAAGCGATCGTCTGGCCGGCGGGAGGCCTTGCCATGAAGCAAGGTCGATTAGCGGCAGGGAGCTAAGGCCCATCTGCTCACGCTGCCAGGTAGGGAGAGGTTCCTGCGCAGCCAGGTCGCGTTCGACCGACTGCCAATAGCCGTCGTCCGGCGGCGACAGCGGAGGCGGCGCGGGCCCATAGCCTACGGGCCATTCGTCGTCGCCCGTTCGCTCAGCCATGCCCGCGCCTCGCCTGGTCGGCCTGCTCGACGTCGTTCCATCCGGACGAGGCGGGCTTATTCGTCAGCATCCGGCCCCTCCAACTGGAAGACGTTGTCGGCCGCCATGAAAAGCTGGCAGAGCGCCCGAATGACGCGTTCGAGATCCGCACAGTCGTCGACGCGCCGGAATACCCAAGCCTGCCCCACCTCTGCCGCGACATAGTACAGCGCGCGCGAGCGGCCGTTGCGTTCGCGGGTTGCTCGCGCGATTGCCCCCGTCAGGGCTCGGTGAATGCGGACGCGGAGGGCCCGTTCTTCGTCGCCGGCCCAAGGCGCGAACTGACCCACCGCATCGAGCGGCTGCTGGCCGCTCATGCCGCCTGGTCCGGGTATCGCCCGTTGGGCCGCCCCCGCGCGTATATTCCGGCATAGGCGTGACGCGACGATCGGCGCCGGTGTATGTCGATCAATAGAGCGATCAGCTCCGGCACCCATGCGGGCTGCGGTTGAGCGACCGGCGGATTTGGGGTAAGCTCTGCGCGTTCGCTGCCGTGAACCACAGGAGCCCCCGCGTGGGGCTCTTGTCGCATCAGGCGGCTTCCAGCTTCTCGGCAATCCACGCGTCGACGTCGGCCTCGTTGAACGCGAGCCGGCGCTCAGTCAGACGCAGCGGCTTTGGGAATGTGCCAGCCGCGATCATCCGATCGAGCGTGGCGCGAGACAATGCGATCCGCTCGCAAGCCTGCTTTGGGGTGATGAAACGGGTCACTTGCTGTGGCTCCCATGTTTGAATGGTCGCCATGTGACTTACGCACGCTTGATCGCTACATCACGGTAAGCTGGTCGCAGTAGCTTACGGATAGGGGTGATGCATAGTCTTGGCTGCGCGGCACCGACGCCGCGCATTCTCGACGTTCTCTTCCGCGATCCCATCGTACAGCCCGGTTTGAGTTAGGTAGTCGAGCGCGGTCCGGTCGCTGATTTCGTGGGGACGGTCCAGGGCATCGAACCAACTAGTCATTTCGGTGCCCGCCAGATGGCACTTCGCACGATGAATGTTCCAGAGGAGCCTCGCGTCCCGCGCCCGCACCCCTAGGTCAGCTTTGTAGCGCGCCCGGAAACGCTTCCCCGGTTCGCGCTCAATTTCGTCGGCAAGATACTCCCGCACGACTTCGCTAAGAGGCTCATCAGAACGCAACAGCTCGGTCAGAGGACGTAGGTCGCCGTGCAGGGCCGACTCTACCTTATCCCAGTGCAAATAGTAGGCGAGGGCGCCTAGGTCTGAATTAACCACGGATCGGAACGACCTTCTCGGCCGGCTTCCCTTCGACTGCCCGCATGAGTTCCGCGGCCCATCTGTCAAGCGCGCTGCGCTTTTCAGGCGCGTATGTGTGGAGCGCATAAACCTTGGCGGTGACGCCTTTGGGAGCGTGATTCAGGACGCGCCCGACAACCTCTTCCAGAACGCCAAGTCTGACCATGTGGGTCGCCGCGGAGCGCCGTAAATCGTGCAGCGTCCACGGCTCGACCGGATCCCCGCTGCCCGCGATAAAGGCGTCCAGCCGTGCCTTGCCCTTGGCGAAGCCGCTAATGTGCGTTTCCCCG
Source organism: Sphingomicrobium sp. (assembly GCA_035512655.1). Classification (GTDB taxonomy): domain Bacteria; phylum Pseudomonadota; class Alphaproteobacteria; order Sphingomonadales; family Sphingomonadaceae; genus Sphingomicrobium. The sequence goes on from DATKDM010000025.1 coordinate 178,783, forward strand.
TCAGTCGTGAAGACATAGCCGTCGAAGCGTGGGAGCCCCTTCAGGAGCTCCACGGCGGGCTCAGGAAGCGGCACAAGGTGTTTCCGGTCGCTCTTTGTGTCAGCCTTGCTGAGCGTCCACGTCGCGGCTTCCAGGTCGACGTCAGCCCATCGCATTGTCGCAACCTCTGTGCGCCGCTGGCCGGTCAGGGCGAGCATCCGAACGAACTGGCCGAACGGGAAGCCGATCAGGCCCGCCGCATCCCAAACCCGCTTGAGCTCCGCCATATCCAAGACGCGGTCGCGCTCGCTTTCGGCATTCGGCTTTTCGATGCCCTCGGCCGGCGAGGCTTCCAGCCAATCGCGGGACAGCGCGAAGCGGAACACTGTCTTGATGATGGTCAGGACTCGGTTGGGCAAAACCTCACCCTCAATGCCCTCGACCAGCTCGCGCACGTCCGCCCGTCGAATGTCGGCAATGCGACGGTCCCGCCATGCCGGAAAGATGTGCATCTCGAGCCGCCGCTTCTGCTGTTGCCAGCTATCGTTTTTCGGCTTGGCGACCTTGTCAATCCAGGCGTCCGCTACGGCACCAAAGGTGCGGTCGACGGCCTCGGCGGTGCCATCGCGGGCGATCGCCTCCAAAAGTCTTTCAGCCGCCGTCCTAGCGGCTGCCAGCTTCATCGCCGGATAGGTGCCGAGCTTCTTGTTCAAGATTTTTGCGCCAGCGCGGGCGCGCACGATCCACGTTTTCTTGCCGCCAGCGCCGACGCGAAGGCGCAGCCCCGTCACCTTTGAATCGCGGTGTTCCTCCTGCCCTTTGGCGGGAGGCTTGATGGCTGCGACCTTCGCCGCCGTCAACATCAGCGCTTCCGTTTTGGTTTGAAGGTTACCACTTCGGCATCGGGGGCGCAGCATACCTGCCACGTATCCTGCAGCACGGAATGACGAAACTTCAGCGCCACGTGCGCAGGAAGATGAAACCGAAAGTCATCGCCCCCCGAGCTGAAGGTCACAAGCATGCGCCCGGTTGTGGCCTCAACCGCTGCCGCCTCGACGTAAAGAACGCCGCTCATGCCACGTCCCTCCTGCCGTCGCGATAGACGTGCGAGGGGAACTGAAAGACGTGCTCTTTGACCGCATCCCGGCCGCCGGTCACTGTATCGAGTAGGTCCGACAACTCGCGGGTGCGGCCACAAAGCATGGCATCTTCAAAATGTAGCCGGTCCAACAATAGGCTTTCCGGCCAGTCCTCCGGCGGTGGCACATAGCCTGGCGCGTCGCGGGAGCTTACGACGGCGAAGAACCATGCTTTGCCTTCGGCGTCCACCGCCACGCTTCCGCCATTCGCGAGCCATCGATCAACCCAAGCTGCTGCGAAGCGCTCGAGGCCGATTGTCGCCGGCGCAGATCGGGGTAGGTTACGTGCAGCCATGATGCACCTCCAGTGTGCGTTGTGGTCAGAGCCGGGGCGGAAGCATCACCTTCCCCTCGGCTCGCCTGTTACCTTTTCGGAACAGGTAACAGTTTAGGTAACATTGAACGGGGTTCTATGCAAGCGATGGTAAAAGTGGGAAGCCGCTCTCTATCTTAGCGGGGTTCCTGAGGCGTTATGGAAACCATCCGGCGAGCCTTCTAAGCTTGAGGTCGCAGGTTCGAATCCTGCCGGGCGCGCCAGATTTTGGGGGTTTTTCGAGTTACCCGACACACTTGGGGTAACGCATGGGTAACTGAGACAACGCGAAACGGGAACTTACGCAGTGCTCCCGTTGGGTTATCATCTGCGCCGGCAGACGAAGAATGACACAGTGGCGATCTAAACGAATGCCCCTCTCCGAATGGGCGTCGTTTCAAGATAAATATGAAGAGATTTTCACGGGACTGTCGGCTGATGAACGAATGGCTTTATTCATTCGCACGAACCCATCGGAAGACGATTCGACCCTGTTAATCCCCTCCCACAATGCTGAGATGGTCGAGCGTCTATCGCCGGGCGGGTGGGAAGATTACGCCGACCCCGCGCAGCAGAGGTGGGTCTTGCTGGTTGGGAATGCCAATGCAGCTGACCGTTTCGGATTGGAGCTCGGTAGCGATTAGAGCGGCGTCAGCATCACCAACCTCGCCGCTTCGCCACGCGGACCTAACGCCAACGTGGCCGATTCGCATATTCTCATCAGGCGAGAGGAGAATGCGCATGAAGACGGTCAAGATCATGTTTCCCGATGGCATTCGCGACTGGCCAGCGAATGAACGGATTCGAGCCAGCAGGGAAATTCCTCCGGGGCCGCTGCGGATCGAGTGGGTGCCAAAACCAGATCGCTATTGGCGCTTCCAGCCAGTGACCGGCGGCTGGCACGCAATTCGACGCTATTAGAACGCCGCAGGATCGTCAGCCGCGCCTCCATCGGGAGCGAACGCTGTCACACATCCAGCGCCAGATGGTCGCAGGCGCCCACTAAGATTCCGCTTCGAGCAATTGGCCCTTCGGAGCCCTTGCTCACCAAAGTCGTAAAACTCAGCTTTCCCTTCGCCTCTCTGTAAAACGTGTAAATCTCAGTGGCTTTCGCACCTTGCTGGTAAATGACCATAAACGCTGCATCTGACGGGCCGCCCCTCAGCTTTTGCACAATCGCCCCATCAGCAACGGCTGAACGCTGCTCTCTAAGGGCATCCCTAAAAACAAGGTCGTAAGCTCCATCCGGTTGCTTCAAGAGATAGAAATAGCCGTCGCTGATAGCGTCCTCGCTGAAGCCTGACTTCTCTTCAGGAACCATGCCAATTTCTGGATAGTAGCTGTAGCCTTTCGAGCTGCCACAGGAAGCGACCAGCTCCTGGCCTGTCTGCAAAGCGATCTTGGGCACCTTCGCCGCCGCATCGGGCTCCACCAAGCGCCGGCCGAACACATTGCCATCACAAGAGGATAACAGGAGCAGTGGAAGCAGGGTGCCGAGCATTCGTCGCATTGACGCCTCATGGCTTATTCTTAAACGCCGATCTGCACGAACATAAGCCGTGGCGCAAACAGCCACTCAGACAGGCGGCAGGATCGTAAGCCACGCCTTCTTTGCACCGCACCCTGGAGCATTTCAGCCGGCTTGAGCTAATGACCGCTTTCGAGCCATTACGGACATTTGGGCGTTAGCTCCACACAAAGCAGGAATACAGCTATGGGACTCGACTCGCGAGGAATGCATGAAGGTTCATGGAGATTATGAAGGAGACGGTTACGCGCACGTTGAGCGCCTAATACCCGCGGAAGTCTCGCAAGCCCTACTTGAGCACTACTGGCGCGATCTGCTCGACGGGAAGGTGCCGGTCATATTTAAGCAGAACTCACTGCTCTCGAAGCCTGCCATGGAGTTGCACGGCTCCAAATCACCAGCCGTCACAACCTTTCTTTGGGGTCTCACGCCGACCGCGTCCGAGCTTACAAATTGTGACCTTCTGCCTACTTATGCATTCTTCCGACTGTATCAGGGCAGCGACACGCTTCGCGTTCACAAGGACCGGCATGCCTGTGAGCACAGCCTTTCATTGACCTTGGGCTACAGCGATGAGCAACCGTGGGCGTTCAATATCGGACATAATGACACGCGATCAGTTCCGGCGCCTGCGGACGATTTCGGCGAAGAACCGTTTTCGACAATTACCATGCTCCCAGGCGACGGGGTTATTTATAAAGGAACGCGGCGTCGCCACGGACGCCTAACACCGAACCCAAACAAGTGGTCAGCACATCTCTTCTTGCACTGGGTCGACCGGAACGGTCCATATCGTAAACATGCATTTGAACGGTGGCCTGACGCGCCCACCGCGGGTGACTGAACTTTCGGGCTACGCCGCATTCCCACGCAGGCTGTTTTCCCCGTGGAGCCAGAGAATCCGTCTAAAACGGCGGTGCCTAACCGGCACCCAACGCGCGGCAATACCAACAGTTGAGAGCGAAGCGATAATGGCGAAATTCACAGCTCGGGCAGGCGATCGGCCGGACTTCGTGAGGCACCCATGACGGGAAGGCGACGAGGCTGTTGCGGACAGGTTCGACGTCCACATGGCCGCGCTCGTGCTCACCCTTCCTTGGGATTGGGCCGAAGCTATAGAGCCGCAGCTGTCCACCAGAAAAGGCCCTGGGCTCGGAATAGAAGTAATAGACTGCGCTGAGCACTCGGTCTTCGCCTGCATTGGCGCCGAGCGGCTGGCGGCCGGCTCCGACTGGGATATCGATGTGCGGACGGTAATAAGCGCCGTCGGCATGCGCCGCGAGCTCGAGCTCGAGTGAGGTCGGCCGCGGTCCGCCAGTGCCCGTTCGAGCCATCAGCTCTGGAAGCGCGCCCAGCATCCGTTCACGAAGCAGCTCCTCGAGCGGCCCTAGCTTGCGGGTCGTGAGGCCGATCCGCCGCTCCGGATCAACCTGGAACTCGCGGTGCGGGCGTCCTTTGGAAACCGTTGCTGGCTTGAACTTGTCGCGGATGGACAGTGCCCAGTCGAGCAGTCGCTGGTGCTCGTCCTCCGGTAGGAAATCGTAAATCCGCGCATAGGGCGGCATGGGTCCCGCAACTTCGGACAAGCGTTGCTCCGGTAAAGCGGTCAAATGGCGCCGACCTGCTTAGAGGTGCGCCACCACTGTGGCCATCCCCCCGAGCGCCGAATGTCCGTTCCACCCAAAGCCGACACTAGAGCGGCGGTAGAATTACCATCCGAGCAGCTTTAGCATCGCACCTTGAGCACCGCAGGCGCTTCGCAGCGGGCCCGTAGCGGGAGAGGCGATCAGCGGACCAGCTTGCCGGGGTTCATCAGGCCGTGCGGATCGAGCGCGTGCTTGATCGCCTGCAGCGCGGCGATCCGGCCAGGGGGAGCGAGGCGCTCGAACTCGTCGAGCTTCATCTGGCCGATGCCGTGCTCGGCCGAGATCGAGCCCCCGGCCGCGGTCACCAAATCATGGACCATGCGGGTGATCGCGGCGGTGTCCCCGTCTTTTGCGTCTTTTGCGCGCACGTGGAAATGGACGTTGCCGTCGCCCAAATGCCCGAACGCGCTCGCGGTGACGCCCGGGAAAGCACGCTCGACCTCGGCCGCGGCGGCGACCATGAAGCGCGGCATGTTGGCGACCGGGACCGAGATGTCGTGGGCGATCGATCCGCCGGCCGCGCGCTCGGCTTCGGAGATCGAATCGCGGATCCGCCAGAACGCTTCGGCCTGCGCTTCGCTGGACGCGATCGCCGCGTCCGCGATCAACTCCCGCTCGAGCGCTTCGCCAAGCATGGCTTCGAGTTTGGCCGAGGGCTCCGAGGCACTGGTCGCGGTCGCTTCGACGAGCACGTTCCAGCGGTGCTTGCCGGCGAGCGGGGCGCGAGTGCCGGGGATATGCTGGAGCACCAGCTCGAGCGCATCGCCGGGAATGATCTCGAACCCCTCGACGATGTCGCTCTCGCTTTGCAGCGCCCGCAGCAAATCGAGCGCGGCTTGCGGATCGGCGAGCCCGACCCAGGCCACCGCCCTCGCCGCGACGGCCGGCGCCAGCTTCAGCGCCGCCGCGGTAACGATGCCCAGCGTGCCTTCCGACCCGATCAGCAGATGGTCGAGGCTGTAGCCGCGATTGTCTTTCTTGAGGGCGGTGAGGCCGTCATGGATCGAGCCGTCGGGCAGCACTGCTTCGAGGCCCGCCACCAGCGATCGCATCGTCCCGAACCGCAGCACCTGGGTGCCGCCGGCATTGGTCGCGATAAGCCCGCCGATCGTGCAGCTGCCGCGGGCGCCAAGCGTCAGCGGGAAGCGGCGGCCAATTTCGGCGGCCTGGCTGTGCAGGTCGGCGAGGATGACGCCGGCTTCAGCAACCGCGAGCTTGGCCTCGGCGTCGATCGATCGCAGCTTGTTCATTCGCCGTAGGGACAGGATCAGCGCGCGGCCGTCCTCGGGCGGGGTCGCCCCGCCGACCATCGACGTATTGCCGCCCTGGGGGACCAGCGGCACGCGAAGCTCGGCGGCCAGCCGAACCATCGCCGCGACCTCCTGCGTCGTCGCCGGCGCGAGGATCGCCGCGGCGCGGCCATGGCAGCGGCCGCGCCAGTCCGTCAGCCACGGTTCGACCTCCGCGGCCTCGGTGATCGCGGCGCGCGGCCCGAACTTCTCGACGACTGCGGCGATCAGCCGCGCCTGTCGATCAAGCGGATCGGATGTCATGCCGTTGCCCATAGCCGCAATCGGCGGGCTTGGCATTGCCGGCCGCTGCGGCCAATGCGGCACCGCATGGTGGAAGCAACAGCTCGATGAATCCGGTCCCGGTTGCACTCGGTGCGGCAGCGGTCGCGGCACTGCTCGCCCTCGGCGGCGGAATCGCGCTGCGGCTGATCTTGCGCCGGGCCCGCGACGACCATGGCAGGCGCCCGGCGCTGTGGAACCGTTTCTATGCGATGAATTTGGGCGAGACGGCCACCAACAATTACGGCTTCGCACCCGCCGAGGGCCACCACCCGCAGCGTTTCCAGCACCAGATGTACCGCGAGCTGCTGCGGTTGCTGACGGAGCAGCGGCCGCTTGAGCCTCAAGCTGAGCCGCTCAAGCTTCTCGAGGTCAGCTGCGGCCGCGGCGGCGGCCTCAACGCCTTCGTCAACGCCGCTCCCGGCCAGTTCGACGCGACCGGCCTCGACGTCGCCGCGAGCGCGATCGCCTTCTGCCGCTCGACCTATGGCGAGAATGATCGCCTGCGCTTCGTCGCGGGCAGCGCGCTCGATCTGCCGTTTGCCGAAGCCAGCTTCGACGTCGTGATCAACGTCGAGGCATCGAACGACTATGGCGACCTGCCGCGCTTTTTCACCGAGGTCGCGCGAGTGACGAAGCCGGGCGGCGTGTTCCTCTACACCGACAGCTTTCGCGCCGGGCAGGCGGATGCGATGAAGGCGGCACTCGCCGCCGCCGGTTTCGCCGCCGACTTCACCGACGTCACCGGCAACGTCGCCGAGGCGTGCCGGCTCGACAGCCCGCGCCGCCACGAACTGATTCGCCGCCACGCGCCGATCGTCGGACGGCTGGTGTTCCGCCGCCAGCTCGAAAACTACGCCGGGGTCGAGGGCAGCGGCAAATACCGCCAGTTTACCGAGCGCCGCCGCGCCTATTTGATGACCGCCGCGGTCAAGGCATGAGCGGGCCGCGGATCTCGCTGGTCGTCGCCCGCGCCAGCAATGGCGTGATCGGCAAGGACGGCGGCCTGCCGTGGCACATCTCGGCCGACCTCAAGCGTTTCAAGGCGATCACCATGGGCACAGTGCTGGTGATGGGGCGCAAAACATTCGACAGCCTGCCGGGGCTCCTCCCCGGGCGCCGGCACATCGTCCTGACGCGCGACCGCGGCTGGCAGGAGGAGGGCGTCGAGGTCGTTCACAGCGCCGAAGACGCGCTCGCTTTTGCCGGCGAAGTGCCGGTGTCGGTCATCGGCGGCGCCGACATCTTCCGCATATTCGCGCCGCTCGCCAACCGAATCGAGCTGACCGAAGTGCTGGCGGACATCGCCGGCGATACCTTCATCGACGATCCGCGCGCGACCGGCTCCTGGCGAGAGATCGCCCGCGAGGATCATTCGGGCGAGCAGCCGCCGTTCCACTTCGTAACGTTGGAGCGCGTTTAGCGGGCCCGCGGGATTGCCGCGGCGTATTTGCGAAACCCAGCCATCTGAACGCCGAGCACCTGGTCGACGAGCGGCGCGAGGGTGTCGGCCCCGCCGTTCGCGAATCCGGCTACCCGGTAATTCATGGTCAGCCGCGCACCGCCGGCGATCCGCTCGACCTTGACGTCCATCACTCCGCTGGTCGCCTCATAAAGCAAAGGACCCAGCGAGCCGGTCAACACAACCCGCTCGCCGGGCACGACGTAGGTGACCCGCATATGCTCGATGCCGCCCCCGTCGGGCAGGCGCTCGCACAAGCATCCGCCAGGGGTCAGCGACAGCGACATGTTGGCGGAATCGCCGCTGTAGGTGTGATCCTCGTCCCACCAATTCTGGACATCGCCAAAGGCGGCGAACGTCGCGGGCTGCGGGACGACGATCGCGACGCTGTGGCTGATCTCGAAGCCGTGGGCGCTCGCGGAGACAACTTCGGCGCGGGCGGTAGCAGGCAAGAGCAACACGCCGAAGGCCAACAACCACTTCATCCCCATCCTCCCCAATTTCGGAAAGCAGAATGACGGGCCGAAGCCTAGCTGTCGAGGATTGCGTCGATCTGCGCCGCGACGTCGTCGACCGAGGCCATGCCGTCCACGCGCCGGACCAACCCGCGCTCTTCGTAATAGGGCAGGATCGGCGCGGTCTTGGCGCGGTACTCGGCCATCCGCCGCCGGACCGTAGCCTCATTGTCGTCGGGCCGGCGGATGAACTCGCTTGAGCCGCACAGGTCGCAGGCGCCGGCCTGCCGGGGCCGATTGAAGCGGTCGTGGTAGCTGGCGCCGCAGGCCGAGCAGCTGAACCGGCCCGCGATCCGCTCGACCAGCGCGTCTTCCTCGACTTCGAGCTCGATCACGTGATCGAGGCTGCGGCCGCGCTCGGCGAGCAACATATCGAGCGCCTCGGCCTGCTCGCGGGTGCGCGGAAAGCCGTCGAAAATCGCGCCGCTGCTCGCCGCTGCGTCGAGCCGTTCGCCGATCAGCGCGCTGACGATCGCATCGCTGACCAGCTTGCCCGCCGCCATCACCGACTTGGCCTGCCGTCCGATCTCGGTGTCGTTGGCGACCGCTTCTCGAAGCATGTCGCCGGTCGACATCTGGATCATCCCGCGCTGTGCCTGCAGGCGCGCCGCCTGGGTGCCCTTGCCGGCTCCGGGCGGGCCGAGCAGGACGATGTTCATAGATGGCCGCTCAGACATGGTGGCGGGCGATCAGCGCCGGCGCCCGGTCTTGAGCTTCGCCTTCTTGATGAGGTCGCCATACTGATGGGCGATCAAATGGCTCTGGATCTGGGCGACGGTGTCCATGGTCACATTGACGACGATCAGCAGGCTGGTTCCGCCGAGGTAGAACGGCACGCCCGCCTGGCTGAACAGGAATTCGGGGATCAGGCAGATCAGCACCAAATAAGCGGCGCCGGTGACGGTGAGCCGGGTGACCAGATAATCGAAATAGGTCTCGGTCGCCTTGCCCGGCCGGATTCCGGGGATGAAGCCGCCATGGCGCTTCAGATTCTCGGCCGTGTCCTCGCTGTTGAACTGCACCGCCGCGTAGAAGAAGCAGAAGAAGGCGATGCCGGCACCATAGAGCGTCAGATAGAGCGGCGAGCCATGCTGCAGGAAGGTGCTGACGGTGATCAGCCAGTCGCCCGAATCGGGGTTGTTCTGGGCGCCCGCCATCTGGATGATGGTCAGAGGCATCAGCAGCAGCGACGAAGCGAAGATCGGCGGGATCACGCCCGAGATGTTGACCTTGATCGGCAGGTGGCTGCGTTCCTGCTGCATCGCGCCGCGCGCCGTCTGACGCTTGGGATACTGAATCAGGACCCGCCGCTGGGCGCGCTCGACGAAACAGATGAACAGGACCAGCGCGATCGCGATCATGACCACCGCGGCGACCGTCAGCGGGTCGACCGCGCCGGTGCGCCCGCCTTCGAACAATTGCGCGAGCGTTTGCGGCAGCGTCGCGACGATGCCGGCCATGATGATCAGCGACACGCCGTTGCCGATGCCGCGGCTGGTGATCTGCTCGCCGATCCACATCAGGAACAGGGTTCCGCCGACGAGGCTGATGGTGGCCGCGATGCGGAACACCATGCCCGGCTCGACGACCGCGGCGATGCCCTGCGAGGCGCCGAGAGTCTCGAGGCCGACGGCGATCCAATAGCCCTGGACGGTGGTCAGGAGCACCGTCAGATAGCGCGTGTACTGGTTGAGCTTCTTGCGCCCGGTCTCGCCTTCTTTCTTGAGCTGCTTCCACGGCTCGTACAGCGAGCCGCCGAGCTGGACCACGATCGAGGCGGTGATGTACGGCATCACGCCCAGCGCGATGATGCTCATCCGCTCGAGGCTGCCGCCCGAAAAGGTGTTGAAGAAATCGAGCACACCGCCCTGCTGGGTGGTGAACAGCGACGCCATGGCGGTCGGGTCGATGCCGGGGATCGGTACGTAGGACAGGAAGCGGAACAGGACCAACGCGCCGAGCGTGAACCACAGCCGCTTCTTGAGCTCGGTCGCCTTTGAAAAGCTCGACAGCGAGATGTTCGATGCCAATTGTTCGGCTGCGGATGCCATTGGTGACCTGATCCCCTAAAACGCTGTCGCTGATATAAGCCGCGCCGCCGTCATTGCGAGGGGCGCAACGGCCTTAGGCCTTCGCGGCTTTGCTGGCCTTGGCGGCTTTCTCGACCTTGTCGGCCTTGTCGGCGAGCCGCGCCTCGCGGACCTTGCCCTTCTTGGCCGCCGCGAGCTCTGCCGAGTTGCGGGCCTCGATGATCTCGACCGATCCGCCGGACTTCTCGACCGCCTCGCGGGCACCCTTCGAGACGCCGGCGACGCGAAAAGCGAGCTTGGCCTTCAATTCGCCCTTGCCGAGCAGCCGCACGCCGTCCTTGCCGCCGCGCGCCAGGCCCGCGGCTTTCAGCGCCGCATGGTCGAGCGTGCCCTTGCCATCGAGCTTGCCGGCGTCGATCAGCTTCTGGATCGCGCCCAGGTTCACCTCGGCAAAATCCTTGGCGAAGATGTTGTTGAAGCCGCGCTTGGGAAGCCGCATGTGGAGCGGCATCTGGCCGCCTTCGAAGCCGAAGATCGACACGCCCGAGCGCGCCTTCTGGCCCTTCTGGCCGCGGCCGGCGGTCTTGCCCTTGCCGGAGCCGATGCCCCGCCCCACGCGCATCCGAGTCTTGCGGGCGCCGGGATTGTCGCGGATTTCATTCAGTTTCATGTCGTGCACTCGCTTTCGCTTTTGTCGCGCGTTTCTCCCTCACCCCCCGCCGCTGACGCGGCTCCTCCCTCTCCCGCGTGCGGGAGAGGGTTGGGGTGAGGGCACTTCCTATTCCTCGACGCTCACCAGATGCTGGACCTTGCGGACCTGCCCGCGCACTTCGGGCGTGTCCACGACCTCGACCGAGCGGCGCATCTTGTTGAGCCCGAGCCCGACCAGGGTCGCGCGCTGGGTCTTGTCGCGCCGGATCGGCGAGCCGGTCTGGGTGATCTTGAGCGTCTTTTTCTTGTCCTGGGCCATCGCGCTTACTCCACGATCGCTTCGGCGACGGCTTCGGCTTCGGCGCCGCCCATGCCGCCGCGGCCGAGCAGGTCGGAGACCTTCTTGCCGCGCCGCTGCGCGACCGAGCGCGGGCTGGTCTGCTCCTTCAATGCTTCGAAGGTCGCCCGAACCATGTTGTACGGGTTCGACGTGCCGACCGACTTGGTGACCACGTCGGACACGCCCAGGCTCTCGAACACTGCGCGCATCGGGCCCCCGGCGATGATTCCGGTTCCCGACGGCGCCGAGCGCAGGGTCACCCGGCCGGCGCCGAAATGCCCGTCGCCGTCATGATGCAGGGTGCGGCCGTCGCGCAGCGGCACCCGGACCATCGCCTTCTTGGCCGCCGCGGTCGCCTTGCTGATCGCCTCGGGGACTTCGCGGGCCTTACCGTGACCGAAGCCGGCGCGGCCCTTGCCGTCGCCGACCACAACCAGCGCCGCGAAGCCGAAGCGCTTGCCGCCCTTGACCGTCTTGGAGACGCGATTGATGTGGACGAGCTTTTCGATCAGCTCTTCGCCGCCGTCGTCGCTTCCGCCGCGACCGCCGCGACCGCCATCACGGCGCCCACGTCCGCCGCCGCGATCGCCGCCGCCGCGCCCGCGGCCGCCGCGCGGCTGGCGCGGGCTGCGGACGTCGGAAGGCGTGACCGGCTGCTCGGTCTTGGTCGGAATGACCGTCTGGGCCTGGGTGATGCCCTCGGCCGACACTTCGCCGGCGCCCGGAGCGTCGGCTTCAACAGCCGGAGCCTCGGTTGCTGCGACATCGTCCGCAGGTGCCTCGGCCGCCTCGACAGGGGCTTCCGCTTCAACTGCGGGGGTCTCGGCGGGGTCTGCGGCCTCGTCGGCGACTGCCTCGGGGGCTGCCTCGACAGCTTCCGCCTCGACCGCGGGGGTCTCGGCGGGATCCGCTGCCTTGTCGGGGGCTGCCTCGACGGCTTCCGCCTCGACCGCCGGGGTCTCGACAACAGGCTGCTCGGTCGCAGGCGCCTCGGCCTCGGCCTCGGGGGTCTTCTTCTTGTCAGCCATTTAGAACTCCAGCCCACCTTCGCGGGCAGCTTCGGCGAGGGCTTTCACCCGGCCATGGAACAGGAAGCCGCCGCGATCGAACACGACGCTCGACACGCCCGCCTTCTTGGCGCGCTCGGCCAGGGCCTTGCCGACCGCGGCCGCGCCTTCGCGGGTCGCGGCGGTCTTGCCCTTCAATTCCTTGTCGAGGGTCGAGGCGGCCGCCAGCGTCTTGCCGGCGGCATCGTCGATGACCTGCGCGTAGATGTGGCGGCCCGAACGGTGGACCGACAGCCGCGGCTTGCCGGACGCGCGGGCGCGCAGCGTGGTGCGGACCCGGCGGCGGCGGCGGTCGAACAGGGATAGTCTCGCCATGGCTATTTCTTCTTGCCTTCTTTGCGGAAAACATACTCGCCGCGGTACTTGATGCCCTTGCCCTTATAGGGCTCCGGCTTGCGCCAGCGGCGGATTTCCGCCGCGACCTGGCCGACCTTTTGCTTGTCGATGCCGCTAATCTCGACCGTGTTGGCATCGGGCGTCTTGATCTCGATGCCTTCCGGAACCGGGAAATTGACGTCGTGGCTATAGCCCAACTGCAGGCGCAGATTCTTGCCCTGGGCGGCAGCGCGATAGCCGACGCCGCTGATCTCGAGCACCTTGGTGAAGCCCTCGGTGACCCCGGTAACGAGGTTCTGGACCATCGTCCGCTGCAGGCCCCAGGCGGCGCGCGCCTGCTGTGTCGAGCCCGCCGGCTCGACCAGGATTTCGCCCTCGCCGACCTTGTAGATGACGTCGTCGAGCATCGCCATGGTCAGCGTGCCCTTGGGCCCCTTGACGGTAAGCGTGCCTTCGTCCGCGGTCGCGGTGACTCCACCGGGGATGGCGACGGGCTTCTTGCCGATGCGCGACATCTTAAAACACCTCCGCCAGCAGCTCGCCGCCGACGTTCTGCTCGCGCGCCTCGGCGTCGCTGAGCACGCCGCGCGGGGTCGAGACGATCACCGTCCCCAGGCCGTTGCGGATGTGCGGCAGCTCGCGGGCGCCGGTGTACACCCGGCGGCCGGGCTTGGAGATCCGCGCCAGATGGTGGATCGCCGGCTGGCCCTCGAAATACTTAAGGTCGATGCGCAGGCCCTTTTGCCCCGCCAGCACTTCTTCCGAATAGCCGCGGATATAGCCTTCGCGCTGGAGCACATCGAGGACGTGGACGCGCAGCTTCGAGGCCGGCGTCAGGATCGAATCCTTGCGCGCCTGCTGCCCGTTGCGGATGCGGGTGAGCATGTCACCCAGTGGATCGGTCATCGCCATATCTTACCAGCTCGACTTCGTGACGCCCGGGATCAGGCCTTTGTTGGCGAGATCGCGAAGCATGATCCGCGACAGGCGGAACTTGCGATAATAAGCGCGCGACCGGCCGGTCAGCTCGCAGCGGTTGCGGACCCGGGTCGGGTTCGCGTTGCGCGGCAGCTCGGCCATCTTCAGCCGGGCGATCAGGCGCTCGGTGTCGTCCCGCGACTTGTCGTTGGCGACCGCCTTCAGCTTCGCGTATTTTGACGCGTAGCGCTGGACCAGCTTCTTGCGCCGCTCGTTCTTGTTGATCGAACTCAGTTTCGCCATGAGTTATGCCGCCTGCTTCTGTTCTTCCACAGCCGGGAACGGGAAGTTGAACAGGCGCAGCAGTTCGCGCGCCTCCTCGTCCGTCTTGGCGGTGGTGGTGATGATGACGTCCATTCCCCGGACCTTCTCGATCTGGTCGTAATTGATCTCGGGGAAGATGATCTGCTCCTTGAGGCCGAGCGCGTAATTGCCGCGGCCGTCGAACGAGTCCGGGTTGAGCCCGCGGAAATCGCGGACCCGCGGCAGAGCGATGGTCACCAGCCGGTCGAGAAACTCGTACATCCGGTCGCGGCGCAGGGTGACCTTGCAGCCGATCGGCATGCCTTCGCGCAGCTTGAACTGGGCGATCGACTTCTTGGCTTTGGTGATGACCGCCTTCTGGCCGGCAATCGCCTGCATCTCGAGCGCCGCGGCCTCGACCTTTTTCTTGTCCTGGGTCGCTTCGCCGACGCCCATGTTGATGACGATCTTGTCGAGCCGCGGGACCTCGAGCCGGTTCTTGTAGCCGAACTTCTCGGTCATCGCGGCGACGATGCGCTGCTCATAGTCGGCCTTGAGGCGCGGCGTGTAGGGTCCTTGGTCCTTCTGGACCTTGGGAGCCTTCTCGCCCTTCTCGGCTTTTCCGGCTTTCTCCGCTTTCGGCGCAGCCTCAGCTTTCTCGGCCTTCTCGGCCTTCTCGGCCTTCGGCTCGGCTTCAGCCTCAGCCTTCTCGGCCTGCGGCTCAGCTTCAGTTTCGGCCTTCTCAGCCTGAGGCGCAGCCTCGGTCTCGACCGTCTCGGTCTCGACCTTTTCGGCCTCGGCCTGGCCGGCCTTGGCGTTGCCGTCCTTTTTCACATCAGCCACGGATCAGCTCCCCGGACTTGGCGGCGACACGAACCTTCTTGCCGTCCCTGGTTTCAAAGCGGACGCGGGTCGGCTTGCCGGTCTTGGGGTCGGCAATCGCCACCTTCGACACGTGCAGCGCGGCTTCCCGGCGCTCGAGCCCGCCCTGCGGGTTGAGCTGGCTCGGCTTGCGGTGACGGACGGCGATGTTGACGCCGGCCACAATCACCTTGCCGTCCCTCGGCATCGCCTTGGTCACTTCGCCCGTCATGCCCTTGTCCTTGCCCGACAGCACGACGACCTTGTCGCCCTTGCGGATCTTCTGAGCGGCCATCACAGCACCTCCGGAGCGAGGCTGATGATCTTCATGTGCTTGCGGGCGCGAAGCTCGCGCACCACCGGTCCGAAGATGCGGGTGCCGATCGGCTCCTCGTTCTTGTTGACCAGCACCGCGGCGTTGGAATCGAAGCGGATCACCGAGCCATCGGGGCGACGGATGTCCTTAGCCGTGCGGACGATCACCGCGCGGTGGACGTCGCCCTTCTTGACCCGGCCGCGCGGCGCCGCTTCCTTGACCGACACGACGATGATGTCGCCGACACCGGCGGTGCGGCGCTTCGATCCGCCCAGCACCTTGATGCACTGAACGCGCTTAGCGCCGCTGTTGTCGGCAACCTCGAGGTTGGACTGCATCTGGATCATGACTTGGCCTTCTTGGCGGGAGCTTTCTTGGCCGGCGCCTTCTTGGCCGGAGCCTTGGCTGGCTTGGCCGGGGCCTTCTTGGCCGGAGCCTTGGGAGCCTTGGCCGGTGCCTTCTTGGCCGGCTTGGCTTCCTTCGCCTCCGGAGCTGCAGCTTCGGGTTCCGCCGCCGCTTCGGGCTCGACCGTTTCGACGACTTCAGGCTCGGCCGCCGTCTCGGGCTCGACCGCTTCAACGACTTCGGGCTCCGCCGCCGCCTCGGGCTCGACCGCTTCGACGACTTCGGGCTCCGCCGCTGCCTCCACGACCGCGGCCTTTTTCTTCTCGACCTTCGGCTTTTGCGCCATGGCAGCCGTCGCCGCGGCTTCCGCTTCGGCGGTTGGGCCCTCGACGATCTCGACCGCCGCCGCCTTGGCCGCGCCGATCCGGTCGATCACCGACCAGGTCTTCAGTTTCGAGATCGGCGCGCACTCCTCGATGCGCACTTGCTCGCCTGCACGATAGGCATTGTCCTGGTCGTGCGCGTGATACTTTTTCGAAAGCCGGATGATCTTGCCGTACAGCGGGTGCTTGACCCGCCGCTCGACGCGGACGACCACCGTCTTGTCCGGCTTGTCCGACACCACGGTGCCGCTGAGGACGCGCTTGGGCATTATATTCTCCCTACGCCTTCGCCGCTTCGGCGCCGGCGGGTTGTTTCTGGCCGCGAGCGGCTTCCGCCGTCCGCTGAGCCTGGAGCGTGCGGATGCGGGCGATGGTGCGGCGCACCACGCGCACCCGCGACGGCTTCTCGAGCTGGTTGGTCGCCGACTGGAAGCGCAAGTTGAACTGCTCGCGCTTCAGCTCGACCAGCTGCTGCTGGAGCTGGTCGTCGGTCTTGACCTTGAGATCGTCGATGACGGCCATCTACTTTTCCTCTTCGACCAGGGATTCGCCGAGGCGCGCGACGACCTTGGTCCGGATCGGCAATTTCTCGGCGGCGCGCTCGAAGGCGGTCTTGGCGAGCGAGCCGGGAATGCCGTCGAGCTCGAACAGGATCCGGCCGGGCTTGACCCGGGCGACCCAGAATTCGGGGCTGCCCTTGCCCTTACCCATGCGGACTTCGGCGGGCTTGGAGCTGACGGGCACGTCCGGGAAAATCCGGATCCACAAGCGCCCGGCGCGCTTGATGTGACGCTGGATCGCGCGGCGAGCCGCCTCGATCTGGCGCGCGGTGATCCGGTCCGGCTCCATCGCCTTCAAGCCGTAGGCGCCGTGATTCAACTCGGTCCCGCCCTTGGCGTTGCCGTGAATCCGGCCCTTGAAGGCCTTGCGGAACTTGGTGCGCTTGGGTTGCAGCATGTCTCAGGTTCCTCAGCGGCTACGGTCTTCGCGGGCCGGCCGGACTCCGGAGGTCTGAGCCTCCATCATCAGCCGGTCCTGGGCGAGCGGGTCGTGGCCGAGGATCTCGCCCTTGAAGACCCATACTTTGACGCCGCAGACCCCATAGGCTGTGTGCGCGGTGGCCTCGGCGTAATCGACATTGCCCCGCAGCGTGTGCAACGGCACGCGGCCTTCGCGGTACCATTCGGTGCGCGCGATCTCGGCGCCGCCGAGCCGCCCGGCGCAGGTGATGCGGATGCCCTCGGCGCCGAGGCGCAGGGCGGACTGCACCGCGCGCTTCATCGCCCGGCGGAACGCGATGCGGCGCTCGAGCTGGTCGGCGACGCCCTGCGCGACGAGGCGGGCGTCGACTTCCGGCTTGCGGATCTCGACGATGTTGAGGCTGACTTCCGAGCTGGTCATCGCGCTCAAAAGCTTCTTCAGCTTCTCGATGTCGCTGCCCTTCTTGCCGATGATCACGCCCGGGCGGGCGGCATAAATGCTGATCCGGCAAATCTTTGCGGGGCGCTCGATCACAACCTTGGAGATCGCCGCCTGCGGCAGCGTCTTCATGATGTAGCGGCGAATCTTGAGATCCTCGAGCAGCAGCCGGCCGTAATCCTGGCCTTCCGCATACCAGCGGCTGTCCCAGGTCCGGTTGATCTGCAGGCGAAGCCCGACGGGAGAGGTTTTCTGACCCATTTTAAGCTTCTTCCTGCTCGCGAACGACGACTCGAATTTGGCTGAACGGCTTGACGATGCGCGCCGAGCGGCCGCGGGCGCGGGTCGCAAAACGCTTCATCGACAGCGACTTGCCGACGCTGGCTTCGGCGACAACCAGGGCATCGACATCGAGGTTGTGGTTGTTCTCGGCATTGGCGATCGCCGACGCGAGCACCTTGGCGACGTCAGTGGCCATCGCCTTGGGCGAGAATTTGAGGATGTTGAGCGCTTCCTCGACCTTGCGGCCGCGGATCAGACCGGCGACCAGGTTGAGCTTCTGCGCCGAACCACGAATGGTGTTGCCGATGGCCAGCGCTTCCTTGTCGCCGACCTTGCGCGGGGATGCCGACTTGCCCATCAGCGCTTGCCCTTGCGATCGGCGGCGTGGCCGGCGAAGAATCGGGTCGGGGCGAACTCGCCCAGCTTCATGCCGACCATGTCTTCATTGACCGACACCGGCACGAACTTGCGGCCATTGTAGACGTTGAAGGTCAGGCCGACGAACTGCGGCAGGATCGTCGAGCGCCGCGACCAGGTCTTGATCGGCGCGCGCTTGCTCGCCTCCTGCGCGGCTTCGGCCTTCTTCAGGAGCGAAAGCTCGACGAACGGACCTTTCCAGACGGAACGAGCCATTACTTCTTCCTCGCGTGACGCGACCGGATGATCATCTTGTCGGTCGACTTGTTGTGACGGGTGCGGGCGCCCTTGGTCGGCTTGCCCCACGGAGTGACCGGATGGCGGCCGCCCGACGTGCGGCCCTCGCCGCCGCCGTGCGGGTGGTCGACCGGGTTCTTGGCGACACCGCGGGTCAGCGGGCGCTTGCCCATCCAGCGGGTGCGGCCGGCCTTGGCCAGCGTCTGGTTGGCGTTGTCGGGGTTCGAGACCGCGCCGACCGTCGCCATGCAGTCCGAGCGGACGTAGCGCTGCTCGCCAGAGTTCAGGCGGACGATGACCATCCCGCGGTCGCGGCCGACGACCTGGACGTAGGTGCCCGCGGCGCGCGCGATCTGGCCGCCCTTGCCGGGCTTGAGCTCGACGTTGTGGACGATGGTCCCGACCGGCATCTGGCCGATCTCCATCGCATTGCCGGGCTTCACGTCGACCTTCTTGCCGGCGACGACCTTGTCGCCCGGAGCCAGCCGCTGCGGCGCGATGATGTAAGCCTGCTCGCCGCCCTCATAGGTGATGAGCGCGATGAACGCCGAGCGGTTGGGATCATATTCCAGCCGTTCGACGGTGCCGGTGACGTCCCACGTGCGGCGCTTGAAATCGACGATCCGGTAGCGCTGCTTGTGCCCGCCGCCGATGCCGCGCGAAGTAACGTGGCCGTTGTTGTTGCGGCCGCCGGTCTTGGTCTTGCCCTCGGTCAGCCGCTTGACCGGCTTGCCCTTCCACAGGCTCGCGCGGTCGACCAGGATGAGGCCGCGGCGGGCCGGCGAAGTCGGCTTATATTGTTTGAGTGCCATCTTCCCTAGATCCCGCTCGTGATGTCGATCGACTGGCCCTCGGCCAGCGTGACGATCGCCTTTTTGACGTCCGACCGCTGGTAGGGCTTGCCCTTCCAGCGCTTCGACTTGCCCTTGGTGACCATGGTGTTGACGCCGGTCACCTTGACGTCGAACAGCGCCTCGACGGCGGCCTTGATCTCGGGCTTCGACGCGCTTTGCGCGACCCTGAAGACGACCGCGTTCTGCTCCGAAAGCATGGTCGACTTCTCGGTGATGTGCGGCGCCAGCACCACGTCGTAGTGGTGGATGTCGACTGCCTGCTGCTTCTTAGCCATTGAACCGCGCCTCCAGCTTTTCGACCGCGGCGCGGGTCAGGACCAGCGTCTCGTGGCGCATGATGTCATAGACGTTGGCACCGACGGCCGGCATCAGGTTGATGCTCTCGAGGTTCGAGGAAGCGCGGGCGAAACCGACGTTGAGGGCATCGCCGTCCATCACCAAAGCGGTCTTGCCGAAGCCCAGCTTGCCGAGCTTCTCGCGCAGCTCGGCGGTCTTGCCTTCCTTGAGGTCGAGGTTGTCGACGACGAACAATTGGCCGCTCATCGCCTTGGACGACAGCGCCATCTTGAGGCCCAATGCGCGGACCTTCTTGTTGAGGCTCGGCTCGAACACCCGGGCGCGCGGCCCGTGGGCCTTGCCGCCGCCGACGAAGATCGGGGCGCGGCGATCGCCGTGACGCGCCGTGCCGCCGCCCTTCTGGCGACCGAACTTCTTGCCGGTGCGGTTGACCTCGCTGCGCTCGCGCGCCGCGCGGGCCGGGCCGCGGCGGTTGGTGAGCTGCCAGGTGACGACCCGGTGGAGGATGTCGGCGCGCGGCTCGACGCCGAAAATCGCGTCGTCGAGGTTGATGTCGCCGCCGGCTTTCGCGTCCAGGGTCTGAACTTTGACCTTCATCGCCTAGTCTTCCTTGCTGTCGTCGGCGGACTTGGTCTCGCCGGCCGGCTTGCCGTCGTCGTCCGCGGGGGCGTCGCTCGAAGAAGTTTCCTCGGCGCCTTCCTCGGCTTCGGTATCGAGCGCTCCGCCGGCTTCCTGCTCGGCGGCGATCGCCGCGACCTCGTCGTCGCCCGGAAGCGCCGGCATCTCGTGCACCGCCGCGGCGTCCACCAGGCCGGCGGGCGCGGCTTCGGCCTCGGCCGGCTGGTCGGTGCCGACCAGGCCCGCGGGATAGGGCGCACTGTCGTGGCGGGGCAGCTTGACCGCGTCCTCGACCGCGACCCAGCCGCCCTTCGATCCGGGCACCGAGCCCTTGATGAAAATGAGCCCGCGAACCGGGTCCGTACGGACGACCTCGAGGTTCTGCTGGGTGCGGTTGCGGGCGCCCATGTGGCCCGCCATCTTTTTGTTCTTGAATACTTTACCCGGGTCCTGTCGCTGCCCGGTGGAGCCGTGCGAGCGGTGCGAGACCGAGACGCCGTGGGTCGCGCGGAGACCTTTGAAGCCCCATCGCTTCATCGCGCCGGCGAAGCCCTTGCCCTGGGTGATGCCGCATACGTCGACCAATTGACCGGCGACGAAATGGTCGGCGCTGATGGTCGCGCCAACGTCGAGCAGCGCGTCTTCGGCGACGCGGAACTCGGCGAGCTTGGCCTTGGGCTCGACCTCGGCCTTGCCGAACGCGGCGCGCTGCGGCTTGGCGACGTTCTTGGCCTTGGCCTTGCCGGCGCCCAATTGCACCGCGGTATAGCCGTCACGGTCCGCCTCGCGGCGGGCGACGACCTGCAAGTCCTCCAACTGGAGGACCGTCACGGGCACGTGCCGGCCATCCGCCTGAAACAGGCGGGTCATGCCGACTTTCCTTGCGATCACGCCGGTGCGCACGATCTAAAACTCCCAAACAGAGGCCTG
Source organism: Sphingomicrobium sp. (assembly GCA_035512655.1). Classification (GTDB taxonomy): domain Bacteria; phylum Pseudomonadota; class Alphaproteobacteria; order Sphingomonadales; family Sphingomonadaceae; genus Sphingomicrobium. The sequence continues at coordinate 199,540 of DATKDM010000025.1, forward strand.
CCGAACAATCTCGGAAGGCGTGCCAGCCCAAAATCGATGCGTGCCCCGCCTGGGCTTGTGCTCCGCAATTGCGGAACGGCGGGGACGCAGCCCGGAATTTGCTTCCGGCGGTATCACCCATGTTCGACGCACCTTGCTGGTGCGCGCCGGCCGTCAGGCCACCCCGGCCTTCGCCGGGGCTAAAGGCAAACTCGCCTAGGCGAGTTTAATCTCAACGTCGACGCCGGCGGCGAGGTCGAGCTTCATCAGCGCATCGACCGTCTGCGGCGTCGGCTGCACGATATCGAGCAGCCGCTTGTAGGTCCGGACCTCGAACTGCTCGCGCGACTTCTTGTCGACGTGCGGCGAGCGGTTGACGGTGAACTTCTCAATTCGCGTCGGCAAAGGGATGGGACCGCGGATCAGCGCACCCGTGCGCCGAGCAGTATCGGCAATGTCGCCGGTCGCCTGGTCGAGCACACGGTGATCGAAGGCTTTCAGGCGAATGCGGATATTCTGCGTTTCCATGTCCCTGCCGATGCGAAAGAGCCCGTTCCTCGCCGCCGAAACGGGTCGGAACAACAAACCAAAATCGGGCATGCCCGGCGACTGGCCTTTCGGCCGCGGCCACCGCGCCTACCCCCTGACACGCTTCAAAAGCGATCCGCGCGACCTGGGAACCAGAATCGCGCGGAGGGCGCCCTATATTACTTCGTGATCTCCGCGACAACCCCCGCGCCGACGGTCCGGCCGCCTTCGCGGATCGCGAAGCGCAGGCCCTGGTCCATGGCGATCGGGGCGATCAGCTTGACGCCCAGATTCACATTGTCGCCCGGCATCACCATCTCGGTGCCTTCCGGAAGCACGACCTCGCCGGTGACGTCGGTCGTCCGGAAATAGAATTGCGGGCGATAGTTGGCGAAGAACGGCGTGTGGCGGCCGCCCTCGTCCTTGGACAGCACATAGACTTCGGCGTTGAAGTCGGTGTGCGGAGTGATCGAGCCGGGCTTGGCGAGCACCTGGCCGCGCTCGACCTCCTCGCGCCCAACGCCGCGCAACAGGGCGCCGATATTGTCGCCGGCCTGGCCCTGGTCGAGCAGCTTGCGGAACATCTCGACGCCGGTGACGACCGTCTTGGTGGTGTCCTTGATGCCGACGATCTCGACTTCCTCGCCGACCTTGACGACGCCGGTCTCGACGCGGCCGGTGACGACCGTGCCGCGGCCCGAGATCGAGAACACGTCCTCGATCGGCATCAGGAACGGCTTGTCGAGCGGCCGCTCGGGCTGCGGGATCCAGGTGTCGACCGCTTCCATCAGCTTGAGGATCGATTCCCGGCCGATTTCGGGGTTCTTGTCTTCGAGCGCGGCCAGCGCCGAGCCCGAGATAATCGGAATGTTGTCGCCGTCGAACTCGCGCTTGGAAAGCTCCTCGCGGATTTCGAGCTCGACCAGCTCGAGCAGCTCTGGATCGTCGACCTGGTCGACCTTGTTGAGGTACACCACCATGGTCGGGACGCCGACCTGCTTGGCGAGCAGGATGTGCTCCTTGGTCTGCGGCATCGGGCCGTCGGCGGCGGACACGACCAGGATCGCGCCGTCCATTTGCGCGGCGCCGGTGATCATGTTCTTCACATAATCGGCGTGGCCGGGGCAATCGACGTGCGCATAGTGGCGCGCCGCGGTCTCATACTCGACGTGCGCGGTCGAGATGGTGATGCCGCGCTCGCGCTCCTCGGGAGCTTTGTCGATATTGGCATAGCTGGTGTACGTCGCGCCGCCCGTTTCGGCGAGGATCTTGGTGATCGCCGCGGTCAGCGACGTCTTGCCATGGTCGACGTGACCGATGGTGCCGATGTTGCAGTGCGGCTTGGTCCGCTCGAATTTAGCCTTCGCCATTTTACGCCTCTTCTTGTCTAGAAATCCGGGCGGCGCCGCCCAGTGCGAGCGCGCCCATTAGCTACAAATTCCCGCTTACGCCAGCTTCGCCTTCACCTCGTCGGCGACGTTCTGCGGCACTTCCTCATAATGGGAGAACTGCATCGTATATTGCGCCCTCCCTTGCGTGAAACTGCGCAGCTGGTTGACGTAGCCGAACATGTTGGCAAGCGGCACCATCGCCTCGATCACCTGGGCATTGCCGCGGGTATCGGTGCCCTGGATCTGGCCGCGCCGGCTGTTCAAGTCGCCGATTACATCGCCGAGATAGTCCTCGGGGGTCACCACCTCAACCTTCATGATCGGCTCGAGCAGCTTGATGCCCGCCTTTTGCGCCGCCTCGCGCATCGCGCCGCGGCCGGTGATCTCGAACGCCAGCGCCGATGAGTCGACGTCATGGTACTTGCCGTCGAGGAGGCGGATCTTGAAGTCGATGATCGGGAAGCCGATCAGGCTGCCGGTCTCGGCGGTCTCGCGCATGCCCTTCTCGACCGACGGGATATATTCCTTGGGCACGTTGCCGCCCTTGATCTCGTCGAGGAACTCGATGCCCGAGCCGCGCTCGCCGGGCTCGATCGCCACCTTGACCTCGCCAAACTGGCCGGAGCCGCCCGACTGCTTCTTGTGGGTGTAGGTAAGCTCGACGGGCCGCGCCAGGGACTCGCGATAGGCGACCTGCGGGGCGCCGACGTTGGCCTCGACCTTGAACTCGCGCTTCATCCGGTCGATCAAAATCTCGAGGTGGAGCTCGCCCATCCCCTTGATGATCGTCTGGCCCGATTCATGGTCGGTGGTGACCCGGAACGACGGATCCTCGCGGGCCAGCCGGTTCAAGGCAACGCCCATTTTCTCCTGGTCGACCTTGGTCTTGGGCTCGACCGCGACTTCGATCACTGGGTCGGGGAACTCCATCCGCTCGAGGATGATCGGCGCATTGATCGCGCACAGGCTGTCGCCGGTGGTGGTATCCTTAAGGCCGGCCAGAGCGACGATGTCGCCGGCGTAAGCGACCTGGATGTCCTCGCGGTCGTTGGCGTGCATCAGCAGCATCCGCCCGACCTTTTCCTTCTTGTCCTTGACCGAATTGAGCACCTGGCTCGCGGTCTCGAGCTTGCCCGAATAGATGCGCGCGAAGGTCAGAGTGCCGACGAACGGGTCGTTCATGATCTTGAACGCGAGCGCCGAAAACGGCGCGTCGTCCGAAGGCGCGCGCGCTTCGGTCGTCTCGCCGTCGAGCTTGAGGCCTTCGACCGGCGGGATGTCGAGCGGAGATGGCAAGTAGTCGACCACTGCGTCGAGCAGCGGCTGGACGCCCTTGTTCTTGAACGCCGAGCCGCACAGCACCGGCACGAACGAGAAGTTCAGCGTGCCCCTGCGGATCAGCTTCTTCAACGTCGCGGTGTCGGGCTCGGTGCCTTCGAGGTAGTGGGTCATCACCTCGTCGTCCTGCTCGACCGCCATCTCGATGAGATGCATCCGGGCCTCGGCCGCGGCGTCCTTCAGATCGTCGGGAATGTCCTCGTAGACGAACTTCGCGCCGAGGCTCTCCTCGAGCCAGATGATGGCGCGGTTCTCGACCAGGTCGACGAGGCCCTTGAAGCCGCCCTCGATGCCGATCGGCAAGTACAGCACCATCGGGCGGGCGCCGAGCCGGTCCTTGATCATCCCGACGCACATGTCGAAATTCGCGCCGGTTCGGTCGAGCTTGTTGACGAAGCACATCCGCGGCACCTTGTATTTCTCCGCCTGGCGCCAGACGGTCTCGGACTGCGGTTCGACCCCGGCGACCCCGTCGAAGCAGGCGACCGCGCCGTCGAGCACGCGAAGTGAGCGCTCGACCTCGATGGTGAAGTCGACGTGCCCGGGCGTGTCGATGATATTGATCCGGTGCTCGGGGCCCTCGCCGTCCCCGGCCGCCCAGAAGCAGGTCGTCGCCGCCGAAGTGATGGTGATCCCGCGCTCTTGCTCCTGCTCCATCCAGTCCATCGTCGCGGTGCCCTCATGGACCTCGCCGATTTTGTAGGACTTGCCGGTGTAATAGAGGATGCGCTCGGTGGTCGTCGTCTTGCCGGCATCGATGTGGGCCATGATGCCGATGTTGCGATAGCGTTCGAGCGGATGGCTGCGGGCCATTTGTCAATTTCCTTGGCGATGTCGGGAGCCGGCCTGAGCCGACCCTCAGAATATAGGTACGAAAACTACCAGCGGTAGTGGCTGAAGGCGCGGTTGGCCTCGGCCATGCGGTGGGTATCTTCGCGCTTCTTGACCGCGTTGCCGCGGTTCTGCGAGGCATCCATCAGCTCGCCCGAAAGGCGCGCCGACATCGTCTTCTCCGACCGCGCGCGGGCCGCCGAGATCAGCCAGCGGATGGCCAGCGCCTGGGCGCGCTCGGTGCGGACTTCGACCGGCACCTGGTAGGTGGCGCCACCGACCCGCCGGCTGCGGACCTCGATGCCGGGCTTCACATTGTTGAGCGCTTCGTGGAAGACTTGGATCGGATCCTTTTTGAGGCGCGCCTCGACGCTTTCGAGGGCGCCGTATACGATGCCCTCGGCGACCGACTTCTTGCCGTCGAACATCACCGAATTCATGAACTTCGACAGCACCTCGTCCCCGAACTTCGGGTCGGGCAGGATTTCGCGCTTTTCTGGGCGGCGGCGACGGGACATTTGAGCTTCCTTTCTCTTCAGCCTGATCCGGAACCTGTCCGGGGCTTACTTCTGTTGTGTCCCTGCGAAGGCAGGGACCCAGTCCTGGGCTCCTGCCTTCGCAGGAGCACATCGGTTATTTGGGGCGCTTGGCGCCGTACTTGGAGCGCGACTGGCGGCGGTCCTTGACCCCCTGGGTGTCGAGGACACCGCGGAGGACGTGATAGCGGACGCCAGGCAGATCGCGAACGCGGCCGCCGCGGATCAGCACAACGCTGTGCTCCTGGAGGTTGTGGCCCTCGCCGGGGATGTAGCTGATCACTTCGCGCTGGTTGGTCAGGCGGACCTTGGCGACCTTGCGCAGCGCTGAGTTCGGCTTCTTCGGGGTGGTCGTATAGACCCGGGTGCAGACGCCGCGCTTTTGCGGGTTCTGCTCCAATGCAGGGACCTTGGATTTGGCCTTCTGCGGTTCGCGACCCTTGCGGATCAGCTGGTTAATCGTCGGCATGAAGCCTTCACCTTTTTCGTTACCGGACAATTCCGGCGGTTACTTTGCTCAACGCAAAGCGCGAAGGCGTGCGGCAAGCGTTTGGCCTGCCGGGCCTTCACGTCGTTGAGCAATGTTCAGCTCTTGCCCGAGGACGTGTCAGTTTGACTGACCATCGGACGAGCGGCCCAATAGCCGCGCAGCCGCGGCGGGTCAACGGACCTCGTCTCAGCGCGCCCGGTAAAGAACCTGTCCGCGGCGGGAAACGAGCAGCTTCTGGAAAGTCACCGGATGGAAATAGGCTTCCACGCGGTTACCCTCGGGATCGGTGCCATAGACTTCGTAACAGCCGCCATCGACCTTCGACTTGCGCACCTGCCAACCCTGCTTCTTCAGTTGCGCCTCGAGCGAGGCGAGGCCTTTCCACTGATTTTGCGGCGCATCGCAGGTCATCTTCCCCGTGGCCGAAGCGGTCGTAGCCGTGAAGGCGATGGCGGCAGCGGTGGTCACAGCGAGAATTCGAAGGGTCATGCAATTGTCCTTTCAAGACGGTTGGGGGTGTACAGTCGAGCGATCCGCACCAGCTGCAGCACAGCGAGCGGCGCGAAATGGAGCAAAGCTTCGGTCATTCCGTCGTGGACCAACAGCCAATGGACCAGAGTCAGGACGGCGGCCGGATAAGCCAGCCGCTGGACCCGCTTCCACAGGCTCCCGAGCCGGCGCATCGCCGGGTCGCTGCTGGTCAGTGCCGGCGGCAGCAGGCAAATGAAGGCGAGCCATGCCGTCCAGATCGCCGGAGCGCCAAGCTCGGCGAGCATGTTCGCGACGCTCTCCATGTCGAGCACGTAAAAAGCGATATGCAACAGCGCGTAGCCAAATGCGCCGACACCGAATGCCCGGCGGTGCCGGACCATCCAGCGGACCGCTGTGCTCCCAGGGAACAGCTTCGCCAGCGGAGTCAGCATCAGCGCGACGATGATCAATCGCGCCGACCAGTCGCCGGTCGAGGCCAGAAGGTCGCCGGGCAGAAGCCCCGGAGTGGACCAATAGCGGACCAAGATGAGCACCGCGGGAAAGGCCACGACGGCCCACAGAATCAGCTTGGCAGGAGAAATGCGGCGCATCAGTCCACCTTAGCTTATTGCGACCCATTCGCAATAGTCGCCGGGTCGGATTTGCTTAGGCGGTATGCCGCGGCGAATCCATGCGGCGCGGAAAGCGGGCGTGTCATCGCTCGGGACGGCCCGAAGTGAGACAATCTCAACGAATTGGAACTAAGCAAGTCGTTCGGCTGTGATTCAGCTTGGTTGAATTAGCGCGAAGTGAGGCAATGCGTATTTTTGCAATTCTCTGCTGGCTTCTGGCCGTTTCCACGTCGGTCGTCGCGCAACCCGCCTGGGCCGCGTCTTCGCCCGCGCTGTGGCCGCTCGAGCGGCAGCTGGCCGTCCTCGCCGCTTCGCACCCCGCCGATGTCGGAGTCGCCGCGCTCGACCTTAAGACCGGCGAACTGGTCAGCGTCCGCGGCGACGAGCCCTTCCCCATGGCGAGCACCGTCAAGATCGCCGTCGCCGCCAACTACCTCGCTCAGGTCGAACACGGCCGCCGCTCGCTCGACGACCGGATCGGCGGCCGCACGGCGCGTTCGCTGATCGAGGCGATGATGATCCGCAGCGACAACCAGGCGACCGACATATTGATGCGCGACCTCGGCGGGCCCAAGACGCTGCAGTTGTGGCTCAACCAGCAGGGCCTCTCCGGCCTGCGCATCGACCGCAACATCGCCCAGCTGCTGAGCTCGAAGCGCGACCTTTGGGACGTCAAGGATTCGGCAACCCCGAAAGCGATGGTGACGCTGCTGCAGAAGCTCGACAGCGGCGCCCTGCTGAGGCCCCAGAGCCGCTCCTATTTGCTCGACGTGATGAGCCGCTGCAACACCGGAAAGAACCGCATTCGTGGGCTGCTCCCCGTCCAGGCGCGGGTCGAGAACAAGACTGGGACCCTATCCAACTACACCACCGACGTCGGCTTCATCACCCTGCCCGACGGGCGCCGGGTCGCGGTCGCATTCTTCGCCCGCGGCGGTTCCAACCGTCCCCGCGCGATCGCCGAGGCGGCGCGGACGGTCTATTACGGCTTCGCCGCTGCCCTGCGAAATTCGTTCACGACCTCGTTCAGTTCCCCCTGAGGGCGATCGAACGATCCCATAGACGGCGCGAACCGAACAACTATTCCGTCGTCGCCCCATCCCATTCCTCGTCGTGGTGACGGGCCTCGGCCTCTGCCTTGGTCGCCTGGACGATGCCGTCCTTATGCTCGGGCGGGCCGTAGATGGTGTAGAATTGCAGCGGCTCATCGCCGGTGTTGCGGACGTTGTGGCGGGCGCCGGCCGGGACGATCACGGCGATATCGTCCGAAACCCGGTTCTCGCGTCCGTCGATGTCGATCACGCCCTCGCCTTCCTCGATGCGGAAGAACTGGTCGCGGTCGGGGTGCACTTCCTCGCCGATGTCCTCGCCCGGCTGGAGCGTCATCAGCACCAGCTGGAGATGCTTACCGGTGTAGAGCACGCGGCGAAAATCCGCGTTGGCCTCAGTCAGCTCTTCGATATCGCCACAGAATCCATGCTTCATCGCCTGTCCCTTTGATGGTTTGGATATCGCGTCAGTAGGGCCGCGCCCGGATCGGCTCGCCCGACGGCGCGAGCAGGTACCAGGCTCCCCAGCGGTCGACGACCGCCTGACCAGTGGTGTCGCCGGCGACCTGGTCGCGGTGATAACGATAGAGCGGCCAGCCTGAATAGGCCGCCTGGACCCCACCCTGCGTCGGCACGGTCGCGAGCCTGGCGGGATCGATGCCCGCGCTCGCCGCCGGCTGCCCCGAAACGCGCAACGGCGGCCAGGCCATCAGGCACTCGCCCGAGCAGCGCCCGGTCGCGTTGGTCATCCGGGTCCCGTCGAGGATGTACAGCGCCCGTCCGGTGCCATCGACGAGATAGGAACCGAAAGGTGCCTTGGCGGAGCTGGTCACCAGCGTGCTGGGACCGGGCGAAAGCATCGGCTCAACGGTTTCGCATGCCGCGAGACCGAGCGTTGCGCCGACGAGAAAAAATGCCGGAGTTTTCATCGTAATTCCTCCCTTGTCTGGCCCTCAACAGACAAACGCGACCCGGGCACCCTCGTTCCGGACTTGCCTTGGTCGGTGTCAGCCGCGCGGGACCAGGCGGCCGCCCTTGATCACCGCGTCCGGCCGCTCGAGCACGGTGACGTCGCGAACCGGATCGCCGGTCACCGCGACGATGTCGCCGAACCGGCCCACCGCGATCGCGCCGACGTCGCGGGTCCGCCCGAGCGCCTCGGCGGCGTTTGTGGATGCCGCCCGGATGGCCTCGAGCGGAGTCATTCCATATTGCACCATCGTCCGGAACTGCTTGCCGACCTGGCCGTGCGGCATCACCCCGGCGTCGCTGGCGAACACCATGCGGACGCCGGCGCGATGGGCTTTGCGGAAATTGTCGCGCTGGAGCTGGGCAATCTCGCGGTCTTTGCGCAGATTGTCCTCCATCACACCGTTCTTCCGGCCCTCGGCCTGGGTGTAATCGGTGTTGTAGATATCCATCGCAAACCACACCGGCTGCGGCCGGGCGACGGCCAGCCGGATGCCTTCGTCGTCGGCGAGGCTGGCATGCTCGATGGTATCGATGCCGGCGCGGATCGCCGCCTTGATGCCGTCGGCGCCGTGGGCGTGAGCGGCAGTCCTCAGCCCCCATTGGTGCGCCTCTTCGGCGATCGCCCGCAACTCGGGCTCGGACACCTGCAGCTGGCCCGGCTCGGTGTTGCGCGAGAACACGCCGCCAGTCGCGCACACCTTGATCACCTCGGCACCGAACTTGCGCTGGCGGCGGACCTGGTGGCGGAACTCCTCGTTGCCGTCGGCGATGCCCTCCTCCTTGTCGTCCTTTTCAAGGCTCGGCGGCAGGAAAGTGGAATCGCAATGGCCGCCGGTCGCTCCGAGCGAGTAGCCCGCGGGGACGATCCGCGGGCCGACCGCATAGCCGTCGTCGATCGCCTGCTTGAGGCCGACATCGTTGCGGTTGGACGAGCCGACGTTGCGCACGGTCGTAAATCCGGCATCGAGCATCGCCTTGGCGTTGCCGACCGCGGTCATCGCCCAGAAGCTGTCGGTGTATTCGAGCCCGCGGTAGCCGCCGATGTCGGCCGGCGAGTCCAAATGAACATGCATGTCAATGAGCCCCGGCAGCAGCGTCTTGCCCGCGAGGTCGATGTGCCGGGTGCCGGCCGGGATCTGCACCGTCGCGGCGTTGACGATCGATTGGACGCGGCCGTCGTCGCCGATGAAGATTGCGGGCCGCTCGACGTAGCGCCCGGTCTCGACATCGAGCATCCGGTCGGCGGTGACCACCACCGGTTCGGCGCTTGCCGGAGCAGCTAAAGACATGGCCGCGGCGGCGGCGAGCAGCAGGCGCTTCATTTTCCCTCCGTCATGCTGAACTTGTTTCAGCATCCATGTGGACACGCGTCCGCGAGCGTCACTCACGAACGTTGGTGCCTGCATGGAAATGGACCCTGAAACAAGTTCAGGGTGACGCCGCGCGTCAAATATGGATCACGCGCCCGAAGGCCGCGAGCACGCTTTCGTGCATCATCTCCGATAAGGTCGGGTGGGGGAAGACGGCGCCGATGAAATCCTCCTCGACCAGTTCGGCGGTCTTGCCGATGGTGAAGCCCTGGATCAGCTCAGTGACCTCGGCGCCGATCATGTGCGCGCCCAGCAACTCGCCCGTCTTGGCGTCGAACACCGTCTTCACGAAGCCCTCGGTCTCGCCCATCGCGATCGCCTTGCCGTTGCCGGGGAACGGGAAGCGGCCGACCTTGACCTCGTGGCCCGCCTCCTTGGCCCCGGCCTCGGTCAGGCCGACGCTCGCCACCTGCGGCCGGCAATAGGTGCAGCCGGGGATATTGAGCGCGTCCATGGCGTGGGGGTGCGCGTCTTTGTTGCCGAGCGCGCTGGCGATCGCCTCGGCGGCGATGACGCCTTCATGGCTCGCCTTGTGCGCCAGCCACGGCGGCCCGGTGACGTCGCCGATCGCCCACACACCCGCGACGTTGGTGCGGCACATCGGGTCGGTGTCGATGTGGCCCTTGGTGGTTTTGACACCGAGCGCCTCGAGCCCGATCTTCTCGGTGTTGGGCGCGATCCCGACCGCGACGATGGCGTGGCTGAAGCGCCGTTCGGAAACCTTGCCGCCTGCCCCGGCCCCCGAGCCGGGGTCCTTGCCCTTGATCGACGCCGTGACTCCCTTGGCGTCGGCCTTGAGGCTCTCGACACCGGCCGAGGTCAATATCTCCATCCCCTGCCCGCTCAGCGACTTGGTCAGCGCGCGGCTGACCTCGGCATCCTCAACCGGCACGATGCGGTCGAGCATTTCGACCACCGTCACATGCGCGCCCAAATCGCTGTAGAAGCTCGCGAACTCGATCCCGATCGCGCCCGAGCCGATCACCAGCAGCTCGGTCGGCATTTCGGGCGGGGTCATCGCGTGGCGGTAGGTCCAGATGCGCTTGCCGTCGGACTTGGCGAACGGCAGCTCGCGGGCCCGCGCGCCGGTCGCGACGATGATGTGCTTGGCTGTCAGCTCAGTGGCTTTTCCATCGGCGGTAACCGTCAGCTTGCCGGGCGCGGTCAATTTGCCCTCGCCCATGTGCACCGCGATCTTGTTGCGCTTCATCAGGCCCGTGACTCCGCGGTTCATCTGCGCGGCGACGTCGCGGCTGCGGGCGACGACTTTCTTCAGGTCGAACCCCGGCTTGCCCGCCGACAGCCCGAAGCTTTCGGCCTGCTTGATATGATGAAATATCTCGGCCGAGCGCAGCAGCGCCTTGGTCGGGATGCACCCCCAGTTAAGGCATATGCCGCCCAATTTCTCGCGCTCGACGATCGCCGTCTTCAAGCCCAGCTGCGCCGCCCGGATCGCCGCGACATAGCCGCCGGGACCGGAGCCGAGGACGATGAGGTCGTAGGTGTCAGCCATTTTTCTCTTCCTGTCCCGCGATTTCGAGCGGCCGATCCTCCTCGTCCAGCGCGACGAACTTGAACCGCCCGGTCGCCACTTTCGTCTCCGCCTCGCCGTGCCGCTCACGCGACCAGGCTTCGGCGGCGTAGGTCAGCGAGGTTCGGCCGGTTTCCGCAAGCTCGACATAGACCGAGATTTCGTCGCCGACCGCGGGCGCGCCGGTGAAGCGCAGTTCGTCGGCGGCGACCAACACCGCCTTGCCCTTGACCCGCCGCGACGCCGCGCTGCCCGCGCCCAATGCCATCTGGCTGACGATCCACCCGCCGAACACGCCGCCATAGGGGTTGGTGTGCACCGGCATGGCAGTGGCGCGGATGGCGGGGGTGCGCTGAGCCATTTTCACCCGCTCAGCGACTGTGCCAGTTGAAGAAAAGCCGGAAGGCCAACGCCGAGCCGAGGAACAAAGGTATCGAGAACAGGAATCCCGGCGATCCCTCGATCGGACGGACGGTTCCCCAGCTCACCCAGCTGTTCATCCAAACCCCGGATTGGCCGCCGAGTGAGAGCGGCAATACGAAGGCGATGATTGCGCCGAGGACTAGAGCCGTCAGCCACTTCATCTCAAGCCAGCATCCCCAGCGGGTTTTCGACCAGCCGCTTGAAG
>DATKDM010000026.1:0-9474 GCA_035512655.1 Sphingomicrobium sp.
TGGTCCCCCTCCCCCCGAGGGGGAGGAGACGGGAGCTCTCAAGCTGGCGATCGTCGGGCGGCCCAACGCCGGCAAGTCGACGCTGGTCAACCGCATGGTTGGCGAGGAGCGGATGATCACCGGGCCCGAAGCGGGCATCACCCGCGATGCGGTCAGCGTCGAGTGGGAGTGGCAGGGGCGCGCGGTGAAGCTGGTCGACACCGCGGGCCTGCGCAAAAAAGCCAAGGTCGACGACAAGCTCGAGCGCCTGTCAGCCGCCGATGCGCGCCGGGCGATCGACCGCAGCGAAGTCGTCCTGCTGCTGCTCGACGCGACGCGCGGCCTCGAGGTCCAGGACCTGAAGATCGCCGACGCCACGGTCGAGGAAGGCCGCGTGCTGATCATTGCGGTCAACAAATGGGACGTCGCCGAGAATGCGTCGTCGCTGTTCAACGGCATCAAGGCGGCGCTCGAGGAAGGACTGTCGCAGCTGAAGGGCGTGCCGGTGCTGACCGTCTCAGCCAAGACCGGCAGGGGAATCGACCAGATCCTCAAGGTCGCGTTCGAGCTGCGCGAAGCCTGGTCGCGCCGGATCGGCACCGGTGAGCTCAACCGCTGGTTCGAGGGCGCGATCGAGGCCAACCCGCCGCCGGCGCCCAAGGGCAAGCGCATCAAGCTGCGCTATATCACCCAGGTGAAGAGCCGGCCGCCGAGCTTCGTGGTGTTCGGCAACCGCACCGACGAGCTGCCCGACAGCTATCGCCGCTATCTGGTCAACGCGCTGCGCCGCGACTTGCAGCTGGGGCCGGTGCCCCTGCGGCTGACCTTCCGCGGCTCCAGGAACCCGTTCGACTCCGCGCCGACCAAATTGGACCGACGCTAAGCATGTCTTTACTGTTTGCGGACTAATCGTCGAGGCGTGGGACCTTGGCCGGCATGCAACCGGCTGCAGCTGGAGCGGCTTCAACGTGAGCGACTCAACCTATTCAGGCGATGGGGCGCCCGACATCATCGATTGGGCGCATTTCGAGAAGAGCCGCGCCGAGCTTGGGCCGGGGTTCATCCGCATCCTGAGCTATTTTCGCGAAGACGGCGCGAAATCCGTCGACCAGATCGAGCAGGCGATGCACGAAGGCAATGCGACCGCGCTGGTGATCCCGGCGCATACGCTGAAAGGCGAAGCGCGCCAGTTCGGGGCGGAGCCGCTCGCCAATATTGCGGAGCTGATCGAATCGACCGCGCGGCTGTGTATCGAGACGCATCGATTCCCCGATGAGCTGGTCAGCGACGTGGTCAAATTGCGGCGACTGTTCCAGCAGACCGTCGAACAGTTCGAAAAAGCCACGAACCCGCTGGTTACCCGCGCGCCGCAAAGCGCGTTCGGGCGCAAGGTCGGCAACCAGGATTTCGGGCGGATCTGACGTCTCCGGGAACGTCATGCTGAACTTGTTTCAGCATCCACCGTCAAGCGCACTGCACTTTACGAAAATGGACCCTGAAACGAGTTCAGGGTGACGGCCGTTAGTTAAGCACCGGCCGCCATCGCAGGTGGACCAATGCGCTTGCGGAACGGCTGGACTTCCCACCTCGCAAGGCTGCGCCAGAGCCATTCTAGCGGGCCGTACTGGAAGCGGTCGAGCCACGGTTTCGACCAGGCCAGCATCATCACCCACGTCGCGACGACCACCCACCACAGCTCGGCGCGGCTGAGGCTTCCAAACCAGCCCAGGCCCCAGCCGTAGAACAGTCCGGTCATGACGATCGACGTGCCGAGATAATTGCTGAATGCGGCGCGGCCGGTGGCGGCGATGCGGCCGGCCAGCCAGCCGCCGCGGCGGGTGGCGAGGATGATCAGCGCGGCGTAGGCGACAACCATCAGCGGCCGGAACGGCACCGTCGCCGCGAACGAGTAGGTGAAGATGCCCGGCACAGTGAAATTGTCGGCGACCAGCAGCGCCGCGAGCGCGAGGTAGACCGGAACGGCGATGGCCAGGGAGACCAGCGCGACCCGGCCGTACCGGGCATTGTCCCAACCGCCGGCGAGGAAGCCGCTCTTGAGCGCCGCCATTCCGAACAGCATGTAGGCCAGCGTCTCCGGCCCGAACAGGAAGGTGAAGAACAAGGGCATCGTCGCCCTTTCGGTCAGCTGATACTCGACGATCCCGGTCCACGGCCCGAGGTACCGGGCCATTTCCTGGCTCAGCACGGCCGGGCTCGCGACGATATCGCGGCTGAACTCGGCCCACTCCTCGAGCTTCTCGGGGCTGGCATTGCCCGATGCGATCTCGGCGCTCAGCATGGTCGCGTAGGCGGCGCTGCCGCCCATGATCAGCAGCTGGACCATCAACAAAGCGATGCCCCAGCGGATCAGCGCGCGCGGTTCCTTGTTGCGGAAGAACCAGGCAAGCATGCCGATCAGCGCGTAAGCGATCAGGATGTCGCCGAACCAGATGAAGTAATAATGGATCATCCCGAACAGCAGCAGCCACAGCTGCCGCCTGAACGTCACCCGGCGCGGGGAGTCGCCGGACTTGCCGGCGAGCTGGATGACCAGCAGCATCGACGCGCCGAACAGGAACGAGAACAGGCCGCGCATCTTGCCGTCGACGAATATGAAGCTGAACAGCCATGAGGCGAGGTCGGCGGCGCTTTCCATGCCGTAGGCGAGCGGGTTGATGTAGGCCTGCGGCGGCATCGCGAAAGCGACGATGTTCATCGCCAATATGCCCATCACCGCGACCCCGCGGACAATGTCGAGCGTCTCGATGCGCCCGCCAAGGTTGGTAGATGCAGCCATGTGTTCCCCCCGCTATAGCGCGGCGAATACCGCCTTTTGCGCAAATGCGCGAGGGTGACAAGCGTTGGGAGGGCTCGCCTGATTAGACGGTGAGCACGGTCGAGCCGGTGGTCGCCCGGCTTTCGAGCGCGCGATGAGCCTCGGCCGCGTCGCGCAGCGCGAAGCGCTGGTTGATCTCGACTTTGAGCTTGTTGGACGCGACCATCGCGAACAGTTCGACCGAAGCCGCTTCGAGCTCGGCGCGCGAAGCGATGTAGGCGAACAGGGTTGGCCGGGTCAGGTACAGCGCTCCCTTTTGCGACAGGAGCACCGGGGCGATCGGCTCGACGGGGCCGGAGGACTGGCCGAAGCTGACCATCATCCCGCGCGGACGAAGGCAATCGAGCGAGCGCAGGAAGGTGTCCTTGCCGACCGAATCGTAGACCACCGGCAGCTTGGCGCCGCCGGTCAGCCGATCGACCTCGGCGACGAAGTCCTGCTCGCCGGTGATCGGGTGGTGGCAGCCGTGGCTGCGGGCGAGTTCGGCCTTGGCCGCGGTCGAAACCGTGCCGATCACCGTCGCGCCAATGTCCGCCGCCCATTGGCAGACGAGCAGGCCGACCCCGCCCGCCGCGGCGTGGACCAGGATCGTATCGCCGGGCTCGACCCGGTAGGTGCGGCGCAGGAGCATGTGCGCGGTCAGTCCCTTGAGGGTTACCGCCGCGGCGTCCTCGAGATCGACTCCGTCGGGCAGTTGGACGAGGCGGTCGGCGGCGATCAGGCGGACTTCGGCATAGGCGCCGATCGGCCCGGCATAGGCGACCCGGTCGCCCACCGCGACATGCTCGACCCCGGCGCCGACCGCTTCGACGGTTCCGGCACCTTCGACTCCGGGGGTCAGCGGCAGCGGCAGCGGGTAATAGCCGGTGCGGTGGTAGACATCGATAAAGTTGAGCCCGACCGCGGCGTGCCGCAGGCGGACTTCACCGGGGCCCGGGTCCGGGATTTCGGCGCTTTCCCAGGCCAGTACCTCGGGACCGCCGGTGCGGTGGATGCGGATCTGGTTGGCGACGGTTGCGGTCATCGTTCCGTCAACGCCGCGCGAGCCTTGCGGCGAGTCACTCTTTCGCCGGCTCGGATTGCAGCTGGATGTAGTTTTGCAGGCCCATCGCGGCGATCAGCTCGAACTGCTGCTCGAGATGGTCGACATGGTCCTCCTCGTTGGAAAGGATTTTTGAGAACAGGTCGCGGCTGACGAAGTCGCGGGTGCCTTCGCAATGGGCGATGGCGCCCTTCAATTGAGTCACGGCTTCGAGCTCGAGCTCGAGGTCGGCCTTGAGGATTTCCTCGACATTCTCGCCGATCCGGAGCCGGCCCAGCATCTGGAAATTGGGCAGGCCATCGAGGAACAGGATGCGCTCGGCGAGCTCGTCGGCGTGCTTCATCTCGTCGATCGATTCGTGGCGCTCGAACTCGGCGAGCTTGCTGACCCCGGCATTGTCGAGCAGCCGGTAGTGCAGCCAATATTGGTTGACCGCGGTCAGCTCGTTCTTGAGCGCTTCGTTGAGCAGCTCGATTACCTTTGCGTCGCCTTTCATGCGCGCCTCCTGTCGGACGCGGCCTTACCCTCATGAAGCGGGGGTGGGAAGCGAAAAAATGGCGGAAAACCGGGAAAAGTTTGCGATTGATAGTCAGTCGCAGTCGCGGCTAGGCGGCGACCACCCGAAGCCGCGGGCGCTTGGCCTGCTCCTGGTCGATCAGGTCCTGCGCATAATCGAGGCAGCACCCGCAATGCGGTTCGCAGCCGAAGTGCTCGTAGGCGCTGGTCGGGCAAGTCGCGCCGGCGCGCGCTGCATCGCGCACTTCGGCCTCGGTGATGGCGTTGCAGACGCAGACGATCATGGGGCTTCTATACTGCTAATGCGAGCTATTCGCAATAGATTGATTTACAGCCAGCTGGTGATCTGCTCGAGCGGCTTCTTGCGCAATGCGTGCAGCGGAACGACAGCGTCTGCCTTTGGCAGTCCCGCGACGACGATCATCAACGGCTTCTCGTCGGCCGGCCGGCCGCAGATGTCGCGCAGGAATCCCATTGGCGCGGGGGTGTGGGTGAGGGTCGCGAGCCCGGCGCGGTGCAGCGCGGCGAGCAGGAAGCCGCAGGCGATGCCGACGCTCTCGGTCACGTAATAGTTGGTTTTTTTGTCGCCGGGCTCGATCCCGCCGCGGCGCTGGCCGAAAACGACGATGTGCCAAGGGGCGGCGTCAAGATAGGACTTGTCCTCGTCGGTGCCGAGCGGGGCCAACGCCTCGAGCCACTCCGGGCTCGCCTTGCGGGCGTAGAATTGGCGCTCCTCCTGTTCGACGGCGAGCCGAATGCGATGCTTCAGCTCTGGCGACGAGACGATCGCGAAATGCCACGG
This sequence comes from Sphingomicrobium sp., assembly GCA_035512655.1. Classification (GTDB taxonomy): domain Bacteria; phylum Pseudomonadota; class Alphaproteobacteria; order Sphingomonadales; family Sphingomonadaceae; genus Sphingomicrobium. The sequence continues at coordinate 5,176 of DATKDM010000026.1, forward strand.
CTGGTGGTTGGCGCCCGACGGCGCGCTGCCGGCGGCGAGAATTGCCTGCTCGATCACCTCGCGCGGCACGGGCGCGTCGGAGAACATGCGGCACGATCGGCGCGTCGCCACCTCCTGGCGAAACGCCCGCGCCCGCGCCAGCCGCTCATCGTCGGTGAGATCGGGGAGCTGCGTGTAGGGAACAGAGGGAATGGGTTTCACTTCGATCCTTAGGCAATTCGTCTTCACTTGCCGGTATCGGTCAAGCCGACAACGTACGGGTTTTCTCGACTGTATGGCCCAGGTCGCCTTCGTCTGCTATGCTCGTAGAGCTCGGCGGAGATTGTTAATGACGATTCGTCTGGTCGGCGGTCTTTCGATCGCTGCAGTGTTATCCGCGTGCGCCACTCACCGCCTTGAAACCCGCGATTTAGCCACGGCCGGTATCGGTGAAATATATGTCAGCCGCGGCGGCGCCGGATTGGAAGCGCCTCGCAAAATCGTCGGCGTGCGAGAGTGCCCGACCGACCTCATCGAAAGCGTCGAGGTCAAACGTGATTTCGGTCAATCGCTGCTCAGCCTCATCACCTTCGGCCTCGTCGATCGAGTGACCGTTACCTATTCCTGCAAAAATGCCAAATCATCCATCGGCACGACTGACGAATAGGCGGACGAGATGGCGAGCAACTCCAACATCTCCACGTTCAGCGATGTCGAGTGGAAGAATTTTCACGGCAACATAAAGCGTACGGTCAAAAAACATATTCTTGTAAAAAACGGCAATCCCGGCAGTTCGACGCTTAAGGGAATGCGGGAAACGGCGGCCGCCCTGCAGTCTGTTATCTCCGATGCCAAGAAAGCAGGCGTTCAATTGCGCACGCAGGGTGCACGCTGGTCCTTCTCCGATATCACTGCGCCTGACAAGGATGGCTGGATTCTCGAGACCGACCAACTCGGCTATCGCTTTTTTCTGAAGCAAGTGGATATAGAGCCGCAGTCGGGGCTGGTCGCCGAAGAGCTATTTCTCGCCCAGGCCGGCGCGAAAATCTCGCGCATCAACGAGGCGCTCGAAACCAGATCCCGACGAAGCGCATTGCGGACGTCTGGAGCGAGCAATGGTCAAACGATCGCGGGGGCCTTGGCCACTGGCGTACATGGCTCGGCTATTGATGTCGGTGCCATGGAAAGCCAAGTCGCTGGACTCCAATTGTTGACCGCTGACAAGAACATCTGGCTCGAGTCCGCGCGCGCGCCCGTGGTTTCGACTGATTTCGCCAAGAAATTGGACTCGATTCTAATTCGCGATGACCTGCTTTTTGACGCTGCACTTGTCAATCTTGGCGCTCTCGGTGTTATTCATGCGGTGCTACTTAAGACTACCGGTCGGTATCGACTTAACAGCTCGCTCAAGCATCTCAGCTTTGACCAACTTCGCAGAACGATGACGACTCTGGACTTTCGCGGATCCGGCTCCCCCGATGAAACGCGCCGACCCTATTTCTTCCAGGGCATCATCGATCCTAACGTTCCCAACAAAGTATATGCCACGTTTCGATATAAGGAACCGTGTCCGCCAGACTTCGAACCCAGTTACGATCGAGAATCGGGCTATGTTACTGGCACGGACATTCCGGCACTAATCGGGCGGGCCATCGACTTCTTTCCGGCCCTTCGCGATCTCGCGGTAAGCCTGATAGCGCAGCGCGAACTGAAAGAAATTCAGCAGCTGCCCCATGAATTCCAGACCCCAGGGCAAGCATATAGCTTTACGACCTCACGTTCTGGGGTTGCCAGTTCGGCCTTCGCAGTGCCGCTCGCGCAAACGGCGACGGCGCTCGCCATCATGCAAGAGGCCTTTCGAGATCACCCTGGTGCGCCAGCAGTCCACGCCTGCCGTTTCGCGCAAAAGTCTCCCGCGATCCTCGGCTTCACCCGTTACGATCCGACCTGCATCATCGACCTTGATGGGATCGAAAGTCAGACAACGCGAGACCTGATCGAATTGACTGCCGATCGGTTAGAGGCTGCCGGCATGCCATTCACAATGCATTGGGGAAAAACGAATTTTCTCACTAAGGAGAGGGTACGCCACGCCTATGGCGACGGGGCAATTGAGCGGTGGAAACTGGCGCGTATGCGGCTTCTGCCGGACCAGGCGGAACGGGCGGTCTTTTCGTCACCAATGACGAGTCGCTGCGGCCTGACCTAGGGAGCGCGTGAAGTCTAGTTCACGGTTTCCACTTGCGCACCATCAGCTTGAGCCCCGACCAGATTTCATCGACCGCGCAAACCTTGACGTCGACCAGCCCGAGCGGAAGCGCGATTTCGCGGATCGTGTCTTCGGTGATGTCGGTCGGCACTTTGGAGGCTTGCTTGGGCCAGCTGATCCAGACGAAGCCCGACGGCGCGAGCAGCGGCAGGAGCAGGCGAATTTCGCACTCGAGCATTGCGCGGCTGGTGACAAAAATATGCGCCGCCTCGATCGGCGGCTCGGGCGTGCCGAGCAGGTCCAGCGCCGGGCCGTCGCGCTCGATCTCGGCGCGGACGCTGTCCGGCATCCCGCACCACCAGGTGCGCAAGCCCGGCTTGAGGCTCAGCTTTTGAGCGAGCGGAGTGGCGGAGTAACCGGCGGTCACGGGACCTCTCTACGCCAGCACACCCTTGGCGCCCATCAGCTTGGGAAAGAAGCCCTCGTGCGCGGCGCGGAGGTTAGCGAGGGGGACTTCCGCCTGCGGTTGGCCTTCATCGCCCCGAAAGAGAAGCGAGCTTCCCCGAACGCGTCCGACTGCATGGAACCGCACGCCTTGAGTCGCGGCCGCATTAAGCAGCTCGTCGAACGCGTCTTCCTTCAATGTGACCACGTAACGCCCTTGATCTTCAGCGAAGTAAGAGCTGTCCGAATTGGTGTACATTTGGATCTCTGCACCGATGTTTCCGGTGAGTGCCATTTCGGCCAGTGCCACGGCAATTCCGCCGTCCGAGATGTCATGCACGGCGCTCACGCGCGCGTCCGCAATCGCTTGGCGAACAAAGTTGGCGTTTCGCGCCTCATTATCGAGATCGACGGGCGGGGGTGCCCCATCTCGACGACTGTGTATTGCTTGCAGCCAAACTGACTGACTCAGTTCAGTGCCTCCGTATCGATCGTCGCCGATCACCGCGATGACGTCACCCGCCGCCTTGAACCCGATCGTCGCTGACTTTTCCCAATCCTCCAGCAATCCAACCCCGCCGATGGCGGGGGTGGGGAGAATGGCCTGGCTGGTGCCGTCGTCGGCCTTGGTTTCGTTGTAGAGCGAGACGTTGCCGCTGACGACCGGGAAGTCCAATGCGCGGCAGGCTTGCGCCATGCCTTCGATACAGCCCACGAGTTGCCCCATGATCTCGGGGCGCTGGGGGTTGCCGAAATTGAGGCAGTTGGTGATCGCCAGCGGCCGCGCGCCGACCGCGCACAAATTGCGATAGGCTTCGGCGACCGCCTGCTTGCCGCCTTCGACCGGGTCGGCGTAGCAATAGCGCGGGGTGCAGTCGGTGGTCATCGCCAGCGCTTTTTTGGTGCCGTGAACGCGCACCACCGCGGCGTCGCCGCCGGGACGCTGGACGGTGTTGGCGCCGACCGACTGGTCGTATTGCTCCCAGACCCAGCGGCGCGACGCGAGGGCGGGGGAGCCCATGAGCTTGAGCAAATCGGCGGCGATGTCGGTGCTTTCGGGCACGTCGGTCAGCGGCTCGGGCGCCTTGGGAATCGCGTAGGGGCGCTCGTAAAGCGGCGCCTCGTCGGCGAGCGGGCCCAGCGGGATGTCGGCGACGGTCTCGCCGTTCCACACCAGCTCCATGCGCTCGGTGTTGGTGACTTCGCCGATGACTGCGAAGTCCAATTCCCATTTGCGGAAAATCGCTTCGGCCTCGGCTTCGCGGCCGGGCTTCAGCACCATCAGCATCCGCTCCTGCGATTCCGACAGCATCATCTCATAGGGCGTCATGCCGTCCTCGCGGCACGGCACCCGGTTCATGTCGAGGCGGATGCCGACGCCACCCTTGCTCGCCATTTCGACGCTCGACGAGGTGAGGCCGGCGGCGCCCATGTCCTGGATGGCGACGATCGCGTCCGACGCCATCAGCTCGAGGCATGCCTCGATCAACAGTTTCTCTGTGAACGGGTCGCCGACCTGCACCGTTGGGCGCTTCTCCTCGCTGTCTTGCGCGAAGTCGGCCGAAGCCATGGTCGCGCCGTGGATTCCGTCGCGGCCGGTCTTCGATCCGACATAGACGACCGGATTGCCGATGCCGGCGGCGGCCGAATAGAAGATTTTGTCGGTC
>DATKDM010000027.1:0-29067 GCA_035512655.1 Sphingomicrobium sp.
GGCTATGCGCTCGGCTGGGCGGTGGCCTTCGATCCCCAGGCGGGCTGGGCCAACCTCGCCCATTGCTACGGCAGCGTCGGGGTCGGCCGCGGCCTGTCGCCCGATACGGGGACGGGCGGAGAGCTGTATGCGGTGATCGGCCATGGGCCGCGCCAGCTCGACCGCAACATCGCCGTCGTCGGGCGGGTGGTCGAAGGGATCGAGCGCTTGAGCTCGCTGCCGCGCGGGACCGGCGATCTCGGCTTCTACAAGGAGCGCAGCGAGGACACGCCGATCGCGCGGGTCCGGCTGGCTAGCCAGCTCGCGGCGGGCGAGCAGCCCTCGTTCCAGTCCATGGATACCGCCAGCGCCAGCTTCGCCGACTATCTGCGGGTCCGCGCCAATCGCAAGGATGCGTTCTACGAGCGGCCGGCGGGCGGCGTCGATCTGTGCAATGCGCCCGTACCGGTGCGGCGCACGCCCTGAATTGGCGTAGTTTCAGGCAGCCCAGGCGCGGGCGTGTTCGCGGTTCTTGTGCTGGATGACGGCCGGCGCTTTGTGCGAGGGCATGCTGGCCTCGGCGAGCGGCAAGGCCGTCGAGCAGAACGCGCATTCGGCGGAAATCCGGCCGACCAGCCACTGCGTCCGGCCGCAGCCCGGGCAGTGATTGACCTCATGCTCATGATACACCGCATGATAGCCGCGCCCGGCGGGGTCGTACGTCCTGCGCATCTCGTTGAGCGATGAGTTGGTGATCACCAGGCTTTCCTTTCGCCGCTTGAACGAGCGAAATGGCGACCGGTTGCATGAGTGGGGCCGGGCATGGAGGCAGAAGAAGGTCGCCGCGAGAAGTGCGCGGCCGCAGACGGGGCTAGCGGCGGAACAGCCCCTCGAGCGAAATCGGCTCGGCGAATTCGGCGCCCAGCTTGTCGCCCGCAGTCCATCTGACGACGGCGTTGGCGCGCTCCCGGCCGGGAAGCATCAGCCACACGCGTGAGCCGACCTCGAAGCTGCCGTCGGTCTCGGCCATGAAGCCGGTCTCGGAAATGTTGACGATGCGCGCATCCATGCCGCGCTCGCCGAGTTCGCGGACGTGGGCGTCGAGGTCGACCGAGTGGCGCGAGGACCGGCGTCGGTCGCCCGGGTCCTCGGCATCGGCAATTCGCGCCCTTATCATTGCAAAGCCCATCTCCACGACGCAGGCTACTCCAGCTGCCCCTCGAAGCTGATGCCGATGCGCCCATCGCGCACCCAGCGCACCTTGGCGTAAACCTGCCCCTCGTCGACGAGCTGAAGCGAAACCTGTTCGCCGATATGCGGCACCTGCGAAAAGATTACCATAGCGCCTGATGGCGAGGTGTTGACCAGCCGAACGACGTGCTTGCGGCCGCGAAATTCCATCGCCGCCGTCTGCGAGCTCGCCGTGACGCGCTCTTCGCTGCGCTCGTCGAGCATGCGCTTGACCGTTCGCGGGATCATCTTTCCGTCGAGGCTGAACTTGGTACTCACGCGAATTTCCCTCTGCAGAACAAGGGGACGCTAGCCGATCCCATGTTAAGGATTGGTTTGCGGACGGGTTACCATTTCTGGCCAATTGTGTCCCCGGCGTCACTGGTCGCCGCCGTTCATCCAGTGTATCATTCGGTTGCGGCATGAGGGCTCAGGCCGCTGGGCTGTAATCATTCAAAAAGAACGGGTTGCCATGGGTGCGGGGGTGAAGTTGCTGGTGAAGTTCGCGGCCTTTTCGGCGCTTCCGCTCGGCTGGGCCTCGGCCCAGAGCGGCGCTCCGCCGGTTGCGACGGGACAGCCGCAACCGGTGGTCCAGGTGCAGCCTGCGCCTGTGTTCCAGCCGCCGGCGCCTGTTCTCCAACCGCCGCCGCCGATTGTCGTGCCGCCCCCGATGTGGGAGCCGCGCGACGCGCTCGCGCTGCTTGGCTTCATCGAGCAGGTCGGAAGCGAAGGGCTCGACCCCGCCGATTACGACCCCGCCGGCCTCATCGTAGCGCTGCGCTCGGGCAATCCGCATGTGCTTACCCAGGCCGCGACCGACCGCTTCAACCGCATTTCCACGGACCTCGCGCTCGGCCACGTGCGCGGCGACGCTCGCCTCGACTGGCACATCCCCGACAAGGACCTCGATGCCGATCAGCAGGACCTGCTGCTGCGATCGGCGCTCGCCCAGCATCGCGTCCCCGACGCCTTGCGCGAACTGTTGCCGAGCCACCCGCAATATGCGGCGCTGCGCCATGCGCTGGCGGTCACTCCGCCCGCCGAGGCCGACAAGATCAACCGCATCCGTCTCAACATGGACCGCTGGCGCTGGCTGCCGCGCGACCTTGGCGATCGCTACATCATCGTCAACGTGCCGGCCTACACCGCCGCGCTGGTCGAAGGCGGCGTCACCAAGTCCCGCCACGACGCGGTCGCCGGCGCGATCAAGACCCCAACGCCGCAGATGCAAGCGACCGCGATGGGCGTCATCCTCAATCCGTGGTGGGAAGTTCCGCTGAGCCTGTCGCGCGAAGTGGCCGGCAAGCGCGGCTACATCGCCGTGCGCGGCAAGGACGGCAAGGTGCAGCGCTGGCGCCAGCCACCGGGGCCGAGCAATGCGCTGGGCAAGATCAAGTTCGTGATGCCCAACCCGAAGGCGATCTTCCTTCACGACACCAACGCGCGGGGCCTATTCGACCGCAAGATGCGGGCTTTCAGCCACGGCTGCATTCGCACCCAAAACGTCCTCGACCTCGCCGCGATCCTGCTGGCGGAAGACGGTGGCGAGTGGGATCGGGCCAAGGTCGACGAAGTCGTCGCCAGCGGCAAGACGGTCCAGGCGAACTTCGTCAAGCCGTTGCCGGTCTATATCGTCTACATGTCGTCGGCGGCGCTCGTCGATGGACGCATCAAGGATTACGCCGACATCTACAAGCGCGACGGCACCGTGCTCGCGGCCTTGCTCGACAAGCACAAAGCCGCCGTCAGGGCCGCGGCAGCCAAGCCCGACGCGACCCAGCCGACCGCGACCAAGGGCGTCGCTTCGCGTTAGTTTGAAGTCGGGAGGCGGCCGCTCGCCGCCAGCCTTGCCTTAAGCGTAGAGCTTGTCGGCGTAGATCATGCGGCCGCCGGCAAGGCGCTGCATCACCTGCCACTGGTCGCTGCGCGAGAAAGCGAAGCAGCCTTGGGACCGCCCGAGCTTGCCGTGAGCGTCGACCATGTCGGGCTCCGCGTACCACGCATTGTGGATGACGATCGCCCGCGACTCGGCGTTGTTGTTGCTCCAGTCATGGCCGCGGACCTTCATCGAAAGCCCGTACTTGCCGTGATAATATTCGGCTGTTGAGTAGGTGCCGTTGGACGTCGCCTCCGAGCCGGGGCGGTTCGAAAAGCGCTCGAGGAAGCCGGTATGCCCCGGATCCGAGCCGTTGCCGTGGGCAACGCGGAAGCTTTGCGCCGTGCCGCTGGGCAGGTGGACGAGGTGGAAACGCGGATCGCGCGATGGCCGCGAGAAATCGGCGATGCCGATCCAGTCGCGCTGGTAAATGCGGTGGCTGTCGAGCGCGGCCCGGGCCCGCTCGAACAGGCGCTGATCGATCCCGAACGGCGCCCTGGGCGCAGCCGGGACCGGCGGGGGAGCCTGTGGAGGCTGGAGCACGACCGAGGGAAGCCCGACCGAACTGGCTGCGGAGGACAGCATAACGCCGCCCACGCCAACCGCGCCCAGGCGCAACATTTCCCTACGATTCAACGACATTCATCCTCCGCTCGAAAAAAGTGGTATACCAGCCAGGAGGTTAATTGCCGATAACCAAAGCGCGGCGATGGTCTCCTCCACCGCACGAGATCAACGGCTCATCGCAGGAAGCGAAAAAGTTCCGAGGAAAGTGCGTGACTTGAACGGTTGCAGCGACACTGTTATGGCGCCGCGCCGCCGTAGGTGCGCCTGCGGCGGTTAATTGGCATTGGAACGGAACTTCGGTGGCCGCGGCGGCCAATTCGGCCGTTCAGCCCCCCACGGGGCGCAAAGTAGGAGTGTGACGGACTTTTTATGCAGATCATCGTTCGCGACAACAACGTCGAGCAGGCGCTGCGCGCGCTCAAGAAAAAGCTGCAGCGCGAAGGCGTTTATCGTGAGATGAAGCTGCGCCGCCACTACGAAAAGCCGTCCGAGAAGCGCGCCCGCGAGCGCGCCGCGGCGATCCGCCGGGCCCGCAAGCTCGAGCGCAAGCGGGCCGAGCGCGAAGGCACCGTCCGCTAGCCGCATCTTCTTAAAGCCCCCTGTTTCGGAGGCCGATCACCATGTCCGTCAGCACCCTTGCCCACGAGACCCGCCGCGGATCGGCCGGCAAGCTTTGGCTGGCCCTGATTGCGCTGGTCGCCGCCGGAGTCGCGCTGGCGTGGATCGGAGCGGGGTCGTTGCGCGGCGAGGCGACCGCGAGCGGCCTCCAGTTCCGCACCGTCGAGGAGGGCACGGGTCCGCTGATCAAGGGCGTCGACGGAGTGATGATCGAGTATGAGGGGCGGCTTGAGGACGGCACCGTATTCGACACCAGCGAAGGCCGCGGGCCGACGCCGATGATCGCCGGCCAGGTCATCCCGGGTTTCGCCGAAGCGCTTACCAAGATGCAGAAAGGCGGCCGTTACCGGGTCCGGATCCCTCCGGCGCTCGGCTATGGCGCGACGCCGCCGCCCGGCAGCCCGATCCCGCCGAACGCCGAACTCGAGTTCGACGTTCACATCGTCCAGGTCGTGCCCAATGCGGCGCTGATGCAGGAGATGCAGCAGCAGCAACAGCCGCCGCAGGAGCAGCAGCAGCAGTCGCAAGCGCCGCCGCCGCAGCAGCCCTAAGCCGCTTTCTTCTTGCCGGCGCCGTCGCCGGAACGGGAATCGCTGAGCTCCTGAAGTGTGACCTTGAGCGCCGCCAGCATCGAATCGGCGAGCAGCAGGCCGAGGAACCCGAACAGCGCCCCGAAGATCAGCTGCGTCGCAAGCACGACCGCGGGAGCAAGGTCCACCGTCCGCTTGGCAATGTATGGGAGCACCAAATAGCCGTCGAAGTTCTGGACCAGGAAATAGACGAAGATCGCCCAAAGTCCCTGGTCGACGCCGGCGCTGAAGCCGACCGCCACCATCAGCACGCCGGAAACGATCGCCCCGATATTGGGGATGAAGGCGAGCAGTCCGGTCAACAGCCCGAGCAGCGCCGCCATCGGCACCGGCGCCATGCCGAAGATCTGCGGAACGAAGCCGAGCATCAGCCAGGTGAAGATACCCTCGAACAGCATGCCGGCGATCCGGCCGGCAAGCAGCCGGCGCAGCGTCCAGCCGACCCGGTCGCCGATTTCATAGAACCGCTCGCGATGGCGGAGCGGGAGCATCCACGCGACGCCGCGGTCGTAGAGGCGCGGGTCGATGGCGATGAAGATGCCGATGACGAAGATCAGGATCGCGCTGGTGACGGCGCCCAGCGCGCTGCCGACCGCGGTGGTCAGCCGGCCGAGCGAACCCATCAGTTGCTGCCCGACCGAGCCGGGCGTCGGATCGGTAACCAGCCCCGACTCCCGCGCCCAGTCGTAAACGCTCGCCACCTGGGCCTCCACCACGACGCGCAGGTTTTCGGCCTGGGCGGCGAAGGTCGTGCCGGCGTAATAGAATACCCAGCCGACGAACCCGAGGCCGAACAGTATCACCAAAGCGAGGCGCCATCCGCGCGCGATCGGCAGGAACCTGCCCAACAGCCGGGTTCCGCCATCGAGGACAACCGCGAAGATCATCCCGCCGATGATCAGCAGCAGCGGCTGGGCGAGGAAGATGACTCCGGCGATCGCGAGCGCGACGCCGAACCACACCGCCGCGCGCTGCATCTCGCGGCGGACCAGCGGGTCGCGGAATTCCGCCGGGCCCGGCCGCTCGACGTGCGGATCCAGGGCCGGCGGTTCGGCCATCAGTCGCTCGTTCCCCGCAGCGAGCGGCCGGCGCGTCCCGACCGAAGCGCTTCGAACCAGCTGACCGGATTCAGGATTTGCGTAGTCCCGTCGAGCGAGAAGGTGATGAACTCGGCGCGGCCGCCGATATTCTCCCACGGCACCGGCCCGCCGAGACCGTTCTCAGGCGGGCCGAGGCCGAAGCGGCTGTCGGCGCTGCGGTCGCGGTTGTCGCCCATCAGGAACAGCTGGCCGGCCGGCACCCGGACCGGCCCGAAATTGTCACCCGGGCTCACGCCGAGGTCGATGGTGTCGTAGCTGACGCCGTTGGGAAGCGTCTCTCGGACGATCGGCAGCCGGCAATATTCGCGGCCGGCCGAGCGCACGACGAGCCCCGAGAATTGGTCGCTGCACGGGACGTTGGGATCGATCGGGATCAGGGCCGGCGGGCGGACCTGCGAGCGCACCGGCCGGCCGTTGAGGATCAGCCGCCCGTCCCTGACCTCGACCGTGACGCCGGGAAGCCCGATCACCCGCTTGATGTAATCGTCGCTCTGGCCGGGCGGAGTAACGATGACGACATCGCCCTGCTTGGGCATCTTGCCCAGCAGCCGCCCTTCCCAATGCGGGAAGATGTGGAAGCTCGGGCTCACCCACGACCAACCGTACGGATATTTGCTGACAACCAGCCGGTCGCCCTTCAACAGCCCCGGCATCATCGATTCCGACGGGATGTAGAACGGCTTGGCGACGAAACTGTGGAAGGCGAGGACCGCGATCAGCACCCACAGCAGGCCCTTGACCTCGCGCCAGATCGCCGCGCCCTTCGACTCTTTGCGTTCAGCAGGAGGCGCGGATTGCGCGGAGGCGATCGCGCCGCCGCTCGAAGGCTTGTCGTCGCTCACAGGCGCTTCGTCGCTCAATCAGGACTCCATCTTTCGTGCGGTGAGGATGACGAACGCCAGCGCCCAAGGGTAATCGTCGGTCATCGTCAAGTGAATGTCGATGGCGTGGCCCGGCGGCGCAAGGGCGTCAAGCGTCGCGCGGGCACCGCCGGTCAGCGCGAGCGTCGGCGCTCCCGAGGGCGCGTTGACGACGCCGATGTCCTTCATGAACACGCCGCGCTTGAAGCCGGTGCCGACCGCTTTCGAGAACGCCTCCTTGGCCGCGAAGCGCTTGGCGAGGGTGCCGGCGCGGGTGTGCGGCCGCGATGCCGCTTTGGCCCGCTCGGTGGCGGTAAAGACGCGGGTGAGGAAGCGCTCCCCGAACCGCTCGAGCGAGCGCTCGATGCGCTCGATGTTGCAGATGTCGGAGCCGATGCCGATGATCACCGCCCAAACTCTCTCACCGCGCAGCGTCCATGAGCTCGCGCATTCGGCGGACGCTGTCTTCGAGCCCGGTGAAGATCGCCTCGCCGACGAGGAAATGGCCGATGTTGAGTTCGGCAAGCTGGGGGATGGCGGCGACGGGGGCGACATTGTCGAAGGTCAGGCCATGACCGGCGTGCGGCTCGATGCCGTTTTTCAATGCCAGCGCGGCGCAGTCGGCGATGCGCCGGAGCTCGGTCGCGCGCTCCTCTCCGTCGATATGGGCGTAGCGGCCGGTGTGGAACTCGACCACCGGCGCGCCGAGCCGGAGCGCGGCCTCGACCTGCGCCTCCCTGGGCTCGATGAACAGGCTGACGCGGATGTTCGCGGACCCCAGCCTGTCGACATAATAAGCGAGGTGGTTGTGCTGGCCGGCGGCGTCGAGGCCGCCCTCGGTGGTCCTTTCCTCGCGCTTTTCGGGGACGATGCAGGCGGCGTGCGGACGGTGGGCGAGGGCGATCGCGAGCATCTCCTCGGTCGCCGCCATCTCGAGGTTCAGCGGCAGGTCGATCTCGGCCATCAACCGGTCGATGTCGCCGTCGGTGATGTGGCGCCGGTCTTCGCGCAGGTGGGCGGTAATGCCGTCGGCCCCGGCGGCCGCGGCCACGATCGCCGCCCGCACCGGGTCGGGATGGTCACCGCCGCGCGCGTTCCGGATGGTCGCGACATGGTCGATGTTGACGCCGAGGCGAAGTTTGCCCGTCACGCGATTGCGCGGCTGCCGGGCTTGACCGCCGGGATCGAGGCCAGTTCGGGCGGCAGGTCGTCGGCGGAATAGGTCGGGACGTCGATCCGGATCAGCGCGGTCAACGGGACGCCGAGATCGGCGCTGCCGCCCGAGCGGTCGACCAGAGCCGCGGCGCCGACCACGGTCGCTCCGGCCTGCCGGATCGCGGCGATCGCCTCGCGCGACGACAGGCCGGTGGTGACGACATCCTCGACCAGCAGCACGCGCTCGCCAGGCTCGAGGCGAAAGCCGCGGCGAAGCTCGAAACTGCCTTCGGGCCGCTCGACGAACATTGCTTTCTTGCCGAGCGCGCGGCCGACCTCATGGCCGATAATGACCCCGCCCATCGCCGGTGAGACGACCGCGTCGACCTGGTCGCGCACCTCGGCCGGCAGCTTGGCGGCGAGCGCCGCCGCCAGCCGCCCGGCCCGCTTGGGGTCCATCAGCACCCGGGCGCACTGCAGGTAGCGCGGGCTGCGGAGTCCCGAGGAGAGGATGAAATGCCCTTCGAGCAGCGCTTCGGCGGCGCGAAACTCGTCGAGGATCTGATCGTCCGTCATCCCGCTGCTCCAAAAGCCTTCGCGGCGGGGTGAATAGGCTGCTCGCCGGGCCGCTTCAACACTCGGCGGCCACGACCCGGAACTGATGCTTGAGGGCAGGAAAAGCCGCGCCTATAAGCCGCCCAAATTCGGGGCCCTCGCGGCGACGGCTCCAAATTCAAACCCTGGTCCTCGAAGGTGCGCATGAAACTGATTGGATGGGCGATCGTCCTGGCGGCGGCCGGGCTCACACCCGCGGCGGCGCAAGCTCCGCAGGGCGATGCGCCCGTGGCCGCGAGCGCTGCCGCGCCTCCGACCCCGGCCCAGCCGGCTCTGGCTCAGGTCACCGTGCCCACTCCGGGGATCGGCGTTCCCGACGGCCGCAAGGGCATCCAGGAGCAGGTCACGGAAATCGGCCGCGAGGCGCAGTCGTTCCACGACAATTGGCTTCTGGTGCTGTGCGCGGTGATCAGCATCTTCGTGCTCGGGCTGCTGGGCTACACGATGGTGCGCTATCGCCGCGGGGCCCATCCTGAGCCGACGCGCAATTCGCACAACACCACGCTCGAAATTATCTGGACGCTCGTCCCGGTGCTGATCCTGGTGGCGATCGCGATTCCGTCGATCCGCCTTCTGCGCCACCAATATTCGCCGCCGCCGGCCGACCTGACGGTCAAGGCGATCGGCAATCAGTGGTACTGGTCCTACGAGTATCCGGACCATGGCGTGACCTTCGACAGCTACATGCTCAAAGAGGGCAACGACCCGACTCGGCAACCCAACCAGCGGGCGCGCACCGACGCCGACGGGCCGCCGCTGCTCGCCACCGACGAGCGGCTGGTGATCCCGGTCGGCAAGGTGGTGAAATTCATCGTCACCTCGAACGACGTGATCCACGCATTCTGGGTCCCGGCCTTCTGGAACAAGATTGACGCCAACCCGGGCCAGCTGAACGAGATCTGGGCCAAGGTCGACCGGCCCGGCGTCTATTTCGGCCAGTGCACCGAGCTGTGCGGCGCGCGTCACGCCTACATGCCAATCGCGGTCGAAGTCGTGTCGGCGGAGCGGTTTGCGGCTTGGGTCGCGTCCAAGGGCGGAACGATGCCCGGCGCGCGGCCGCCGGCGACGCCCGACAGCACCGGCGCATCCCCGGTCAGCGAGGCGGCAGTACCGACCGCAGCGCAGCCGCAGCCCAACGCCGGGCCGGCCGCCGCAGATCCCGCCGCGGTCCGCCAGCCCGCGATCAACCAGGCCGCGACGGCCCAGAATTAGAGTTAAACGAGAGCAACATGAGCACCATCCCCGCCGACGCGCTGCCGCTCAAGGCTCACGAGCCGCACGACGCGCACCATGACGCGGACCACAAGCCGGGTTTCTTCACCCGCTGGTTCATGTCGACCAACCACAAGGACATCGGCACGCTCTATCTGATCTTCGCGATCGTCGCGGGGATCATCGGCGGAGCGATCTCGGGCATCATGCGGGCCGAGCTCGCCGAGCCCGGCATCCAGATCCTGAGCCAGGGCTGGCCGCTCGGCCCCGGCACCGCGAATTTCGACGAATGGACGCACCACTGGAACGTGCTGATCACCGCGCACGGGCTGATCATGGTGTTCTTCATGGTCATGCCGGCGATGATCGGCGGCTTCGGCAACTGGTGCGTGCCGCTGATGATCGGCGCGCCGGACATGGCGTTCCCGCGGATGAACAACATCAGCTTCTGGCTGCTGGTCCCCGCCTTCCTGCTTCTGCTCGGCTCGAATTTCGTTCCTGGCGGGTCCGGCAACGGAGCCGGCACCGGCTGGACGGTCTATGCGCCGCTATCGACGTCCGGCTCATCCGGCCCCGCGGTCGACATGGCGATCTTCGCGCTCCACCTCGCCGGGGCCAGCTCGATCCTCGGCGCGATCAACTTCATCACCACCATCTTCAACATGCGCGCGCCGGGCATGACCCTGCACAAGATGCCGCTGTTCGTGTGGTCGATCCTGGTCACCGCTTTCCTGCTGCTGCTCGCGCTGCCGGTGCTCGCCGGGGCGATCACCATGCTGCTCACCGACCGCAATTTCCAGACCACCTTCTTCGACGCGTCGGGCGGCGGCAATCCGGTGCTCTACCAGCACCTGTTCTGGTTCTTCGGCCACCCCGAGGTGTACATCATGATCCTGCCCGGCTTCGGGATGGTCAGCCAGGTGGTCGCGACGTTCAGCCGCAAGCCGGTGTTCGGCTATCTCGGCATGGCCTATGCGATGGTCGCCATCGGCGTCGTCGGCTTCGTCGTCTGGGCCCACCACATGTTCACCGTCGGCATGGACGTGAACACCAAGATGTACTTCACCGCCGCGACGATGATCATCGCCGTGCCCACCGGAGTGAAGATTTTCTCGTGGATCGCCACCATGTGGGGCGGCTCGATCACCTTCGAGACGCCGATGCTGTGGGCGATCGGCTTCATTTTCCTGTTCACGGTCGGCGGGGTAACCGGCGTCGTGCTCGCCAACGCCGGTGTCGATAATTACATGCACGACACCTATTACGTCGTCGCCCACTTCCACTACGTGCTGAGCCTCGGCGCGGTGTTCGCGATCTTCGCCGGCTTCTATTACTGGTTCCCGAAGATGACCGGAAAAATGTACAACGAGCTGCTGGGCAAGCTGCATTTCTTCATCATGTTCATCGGCGTGAACATGATCTTTTTCCCGCAGCACTTCCTCGGTCTCGACGCGATGCCGCGGCGGATTCCCGACTACACGCCGGCCTTTGCCTATTGGAACCAGATTTCGACCATTGGCTACATGGTGACCATCGCCGGCATGGCGGTATTCTTCGTCAATCTGTTCTGGTCGATGGCGGCGGGCAAGAAGGCGCCCGACAACCCGTGGGGCGAAGGCGCGACGACGCTCGAATGGACCCTGCCGAGCCCGCCGCCTTTCCACCAGTTCTCGACGCTGCCCAAGATCGATTGAGGGCTGCAGGCCGCCAATCGACCCTGAACTCGTTTCAGGGTCCATCCCTCCGCCGCTGCGGGGGTAATCAAATGGATGCTGAAACGAGTTCAGCATGACGGAATAAAATGACGACGACGACCATAACCGCGACGCTGCCTGCCGACTGGCGGGACCTGCTTGCGCTGACCAAGCCCAGGGTGATGAGCCTGGTGGTGTTCACCGGGCTGTGCGGGATGCTGGTCGCGCCGGTGGTGCCGCCGCTGGTGCTCGGGTTCACGGCCATTTTGTCGATCGCGCTCGGCGCCGGCGCCGCGGGCGCGCTCAACCAATGGTACGAGGCGGACCTCGACGCCAAGATGCGCCGAACCGCCAACCGGCCGCTGCCGGCCGGGCGCATGGACCGCCAGACCGCGCTTCACTTCGGGGTCGGGCTGGCCGCGTTCTCGGTGATCCTGATGGATCTCGCCGCCAACCACCTCGCCGCGCTGCTGCTCGCCGCCTCGATCCTGTTCTACGTGTTCGTCTATACCGTGTGGCTGAAGCGCAGGACGCCGCACAACATCGTCATCGGCGGCGCCGCGGGCGCCTTCCCGCCGCTGATCGGCTGGGTCGCGGCGACCGGCGAGTTTGCCCCGCTGCCGCTGATCCTGTTCGCAATCATCTTCCTGTGGACGCCGCCGCATTTCTGGGCGCTGTCGCTGTTCGTCCGCTCGGACTATGCCGCCGCCAAGGTGCCAATGCTGCCGGTCACCGCCGGAATTGCCGCGACCCGCCGCCAGATCTTCCTTTACAGCCTGCCGATGGCCGTCGCCGCGATCGCGCCCTGGCCGCTCGGCCTGGCGGGGCCGTTGTACGGCGCTACCGCGGCGGCGCTTAGCGCGGCATTCCTCGTCATGGCGGGGCTGGTCCTCGCCAACCCGGCCACCGAACCATCGCAGATGCGCCCCGAAAAGCGCCTGTTCGGATTTTCGGTCATCTATCTGTTCGCGCTGTTCGCGGCGCTGGTCGGCGACCGATGGTTCGGCGCGTGAACCGGCACGAGGACGAAGTGGTTCGCCGCCAGCGCGAGCGCGCCCGGCTGATGGCGTGGCTGCTCGGGGCTTTCGTCGTCCTGCTGTTCCTGATCACCATCGCCAAGATCGGGCTCAACCGATGACCGCGCTCGCCCAGCGCAATGCCCGCACCGGGCTCCTGATGGCGCTGTTCGCCGCCGCCATGGTCGGGGTCGCCTTCGCCGCCGTGCCGCTTTATCAATTGTTCTGCGAAGTCACCGGGTTCGCGGGTACGACGGTGCGGGCCGAGCAGGCGCCTGGAGCGATCGCCGGCGAGGTCGGGGTGCGGTTTGACGCCAACGTCGCGCCGACGCTGCCGTGGCGGTTCGAACCGGTCCAGCGGACGGTGCGGATTGCGCCCGGCGCCCGGACCCAGGTGCTTTACCGAGCGGCCAATCTGACGGCGCGCGCGACCACCGGCACCGCGGTGTTCAACGTCACGCCGCTTAAAGCGGGGCAGTATTTCTCCAAGATCGAATGCTTCTGCTTCACCGAGCAGACGCTTGAAGCCGGCGAGCGGGTGGACATGCCGGTGGTCTTCTTCGTCGACCCCAGGATCCGCACCGACCCCGACACCCGGCACATCGACGAGATCACGCTCAGCTACACGTTTTACCCGGTGGAATCCGCCGGCACAGGCGGCTAGAGCCGCTCCCGCGAGCAACAGGAAAGCGCGAACCCGATGGCGGCGACCCAGAACCACGATTACCACCTCGTCGATCCCGATCCCTGGCCGATCATCGGCGCATTCGGTGCATTCGCCTTGTTCGGCGGCGCGGTGATGTGGATGCACGACAACCCATACGGGAAATTCGTGTCGCTCGCCGGCCTGCTGGTGGTGATCGTGACGATGATCAGCTGGTGGTCGAACACCATCCGCGAGGCGCATGTCGGGCACCACACTCCGGTCGTCCAGCTTCACCTGCGCTACGGGATGATCCTGTTCATCGCCTCGGAAGTGATGTTCTTCCTCGCCTGGTTTTGGGCGTTCTTCGACTCGTCGCTGTTCCCCTCGGCGGTCGAGGCGGTCGGCGGGCAATGGCCGCCCGAGGGCATCGAAGTGCTCGACCCGTGGGGCTGGCCGCTGCTCAACACGATGATCCTTTTGTGCTCGGGAACGACGGTCACCTGGGCGCACCATTCGCTGATCCACGGCGACCGCGACGGGCTCAAGCTCGGGCTGCTGCTGACGATCCTCCTCGGCCTGCTCTTCACCAGCATCCAGGCCTATGAGTACATCCACGCCCCGTTCGACTTCAAAGGCAATATCTACGGCGCGACCTTCTTCATGGCGACCGGCTTTCACGGCTTCCACGTCATTGTCGGAACGATCTTCCTGATCGTGTGCCTGGCTCGGGCGCGCAAAGGCCATTTCACTCCGCGCCAGCATTTCGGCTTCGAGGCCGCGGCCTGGTACTGGCACTTCGTCGACGTCGTCTGGCTGTTCCTGTTCGTGTCGATCTACGTGTGGGGCGGCTGGGGCGCGCCGGTCCACGGCTGATGCGGCCCATCCGGTGAGCGAGACCGCGCCGCTGGCCGCCGCGGCAGCCGGTGCCTGCCCGCGCTGCAATTCCCGGACGCTGTTCGACGGCTGGGTGAGGTTCGCCCCGCGCTGCTCGAGCTGCGGTCTCGATTTCGCCAGCTTCAACGTCGGCGACGGCGCCGCCGCGTTCCTGATTCTGATCGTCGGAGCGATCCTGACGGGCGGCGCGATCGCCGTCGAGCTGGCTTACGAACCGCGTTTCTGGGTGCACCTCGTCTGGCTGCCGCTCGGGCTTGCGCTGACCGTCTACGGCTTACGTTTCGGCAAGGCGCTGCTGCTCGCCCAGGAGTATCGCCACCGCGCTGGCGAGGACCGGCCGCGGCCATGATCCGCAAACTGCCGCTCATCCCGACCGCGCTCGTCGCCATCGCCGTTGCGGTGATGATCGGGCTCGGCATCTGGCAGCTCCAGCGCGCCGGCGAGAAGGAGCAATTGCTCGCCCGCTACCGCGCCGCACAGGACCTTCCGCCGATCAGCTACCCGACCGGGCCGGTCCACGACGACCAGCTGCCGCTGTTCCGGCACGCGACCGGAATGTGCTTGAAACCGATCGCCAAGCGCAGCACCGCCGGGCGCAACCACGCCGGCGAGATCGGCTATGCGCACATCGTCGAATGCAGCACCGGCGCGGAAGGGCCCGGCATGGCCGTTGAGCTCGGCTGGTCGAGGAACCCGAACGCGGCGGTCAACTGGCCGGGTGGACCCGTCAGCGGGATCATCGCCCCCGACAGCCGGATGCGGATGCGGCTGGTCGCGGCGACCGCGCCCGACGGACTGGCGCCGAGCGCGCCGCCGTCGATCGACAGGATCCCCAACAACCACCGCTCCTACGCGGTGCAATGGTTCCTGTTCGCGCTGATCGCGGTGGTGATCTATTTGCTCGCGCTGCGCCAGAAGCTGCAGTCGGCGCAGCGTTCCAAATGATGCGCCTGACGACCCTGCCGAACGGCCTGCGGGTCGCCAGCCGCGGCATGAAGAGCGTCGAGACGGTCGCCGTCGGCCTCTATGCCGATACCGGCTCGCGGTACGAGCCCGCCCGCCTCAACGGCGTCGCCCATCTGTTTGAGCATATGGTGTTCAAGGGCGCCGGCGGGCGTTCGGCCCGCGAAATCAGCGAAGTCATCGAGGACGTCGGCGGCGACCTCAATGCGTCGACCGACAAGGAAGGCACCGCTTTCTACGCCAGCCTGCTGGCGCCGGACCTGCCGCTCGGAGTTGCGCTGATCGCCGACCTGATCCGCCGCCCGCACTTCGAAGAGCGCCACCTTGCAACCGAGAAGAAGGTCGTTCGGCAGGAACTCGTGGAGGCGTGCGAAACGGCCTGCGACATCGTCTTCGAACATCTCCACGCGGCCGCCTTTCCCGAGCAGGCGCTTGGCCGTTCGGTGCTTGGCAGCGACCGGACGCTCGACCAGATCACCGCCGACGATTTGCGTGAGTGGCTCGCGACCCATTACGCTCCGAACCGGCTGATTCTGGTGGCAGCAGGCAAGCTCGATCACGATCAGCTCGTCGACCTCGCCGAGGGCCAGTTTGGCGATATGGCACCAGTGACCAAAGTCGAACCGGAGCCGGGGCAGTTTGTCGGCGGATGGCGGTATGAGCGGCGCCGCAGCCGCCAGGCTCACGTCGCCATCGGCATGCGCGCCCCGGCGTGGAACGACCCCGGCAATTTTGCCGCCCAATTGTTTGCCGACATCGCCGGCACGGGCACGTCCTCACGGCTGTTCCAGGAGCTTCGCGAGCAGCAGGGTCTGGCTTATTCCGTCTCCGCCGCAGCGCAGCCGTTCAGCGATTGCGGGCTGTTCTCGATCTACCTGGCGACCGATCGCGGCGATGCGAAATGGGCCCAGGAAGAAGTCGAGCGCGTGCTTGCGGAAGCGGTTGCGACGATCACCGGGGCAGAGTTGTCGCGCGCTCGGGCGCTGGCCAAAGCCGGGATGATGATGAGCCTCGAGAGCTGTTGGGGCCAGGCGAGCTATGTCGCCAGCCGGCTGCAGCGGGAAGGGCGATTGGTCGAACCGGGCGAGATTGTCGAGCGGCTCGACAAGGTCACGCTGGAAGAGGTCAGGGCGGCCGGCGAACGAATGCTTTCCGGCCCTCGCGCGCTCGCCAGCGTCGGGGGCAAACTGGCCCGCGCCGCGTGAGCCGGCTCGCTACCCCTTCACTCGAAACGATCGTCGCCGAACCGTGGGCGGATTGGGGGCTGATCGACAGCGGCGGCGGCCGCAAGCTCGAGCGCTACGGTCCGGTCACGGTCGCGCGGCCGGAACCGCAGGCGATGTGGGCGCCGGCGAGCGCGGACTGGGACCCGGACGCGACCTTCGTTCCCGGTTCCGACGAGGAGGGCGGCGGGCGCTGGGTCGAGCATCGCCCCGTCCCGCGCGACTGGGCGCTGTCGCGAGGCGCGGTCCGGTTCCAGGCGTCGCTGACCCCGTTCCGCCACCTCGGCTTCTTTCCTGACATGGCGCCGCAGTGGGACTGGATGCGCGCCAAGGTTGAGGGAAGCAGCTTCGAGAACAAAGACGTGCTCAACCTGTTCGGCTACACCGGGGTCGGAACGCTGCTGCTGAGCGATGCCGGCGCGAAACTGGTCCATGTCGATGCGTCGAAGAAATCGGTCGAGGCGGGCAAGGCCAATGCCGCGCTTTCGGGGATGACCGACAAGCCGATCCGCTGGATCGTCGACGACGCCCGCAAATTCACGACGCGCGAAGTGCGGCGGGGGCGCCGTTACGACGGCATATTGCTCGACCCGCCCAAGTTCGGCCGTGGGCCCGAAGGCGAAGTGTGGAAGCTCGAGGATCATCTTGCCCCGCTGCTCGCCGACTGCCGCGCCCTGCTCGACACCGACAGCCGCTTCCTGGTGCTGACCGTCTATGCGGTCCGGATGTCGGCGTTGGCGATCGGCGAGCTGGTCCGCCAGACGCTCGACGACCTTGGCGGCACCGTCGAAGCCGGCGAGATGGCGGTGCGCGAGGAAGCGCGCGGGCTGTTGTTGCCGACTGCGATCTTCGCGAGGTGGTCGAGAGACTAGGTCCGTCCCGCGCGGATCGCCGCTCCGGCAACGAACGGCGCTCCGGCGGTGATCGCCAGCGACACCGCCGCTTCGAGCAGCAGCGCGCCCGAGCCGCCGCCGCTGCTGGCCGCAGCCCCGAAAATCAGCAATGGCACCGCGAGCGGCAGCAGCAGCATGCCGGCCAGCGCGCCGGCGCGCGGCAATCCCGCGGTCAGCGCAGCGACGGCGACCGCCAGCGCTGCAAGACCGGGCGTGCCGACCGCGAGCGCGGCGAGCGAACTTCGGAGCACGTCCTCGCCGAGCCCAAGCAGCACCGAACCGGGCACCGCGGCGATCAGCAGCAGCGGCCCGAAAGTCAGCCAGTGGGCGGCAATCTTGGCGAGCGCGACGCTTTCTTCCGCCAGCCCGTGCAGAGCGAGCTGGTCGAGGATTCCGTCGGCGCGGTCGGGCTCGACCAGCCGCTCGATCGGCAACAGTGCCGCGGTCAGCGCCGCGATCCACAGCGCGCCGCCGCCGATCCGCTCGAGCAGACGCGCGTCCGGGCCGACCGCGAACGGCACCAGCGTCGCGACCAGCAGGAAGAAGCCGACGGGGAGCCACGCGGCCCCGCCGATCGCGCGGCGTACGTCGCGGGCGATGAGCATGCCAATCATTGGCCGAGATCCAGACGCGCCCAGTCCCCGGCCAATGGCGCGTGCGAGGCGGCAACCAGCGCTCCGCCGGATGCTCGATGGCTGGCGACGAGAGCGCCGAGCCGCTCGACGCCGTCGCCATCGAGGCCGTTGAGCGGCTCGTCGAGCAGCCACAATTGGGCCCCCGACGCCGCGACGCGCGCCAGGCTCGCGCGCTTCGCCTGGCCCGAGGACAGCAGCCGCACCGGAACGTCGGCGAGGGCGGCGAGGCCCATCGCCTCGATCGCGCCTCGAAGCTTGTCGGATGTCCCGCCGAGCCGCGCCCAGAACCCCAGCGCCCGGCCCAGCGGCAGCTCGCGGTCGAGCGCCAGCGCTTCGTCGCAAAGCGCCGGCGCGGCGCGCTCGATGCGGCCCGCTTCGGCGCGCAGCAGCCCGGCGGCCAGCCGGATCAGGCTGGTCTTGCCGCTGCCGTTGGGGCCGGCGACGTGGAGCGCCTCGCCGGGTTCGAGGGTGAGGTTGAGGCCTTCGAACAGCCGCCGCCCGCCGCGCCGCAGGGTCACGTTCTCGAACCTGAGCAGCGGCTTCACGGCACCGATTCCTCGAGCGCGTGCATGTCGGCGTCCGAGAAGCCGAAATGATGGCCCGCCTCGTGGATCAGGATGTGCGCGACGAGCCGCTCCAGCGTCTCGTCGCCGTCTGCCCATTCATCGAGGATCGGCCGGCGGAACAGCAGGATTCGGTCGGGCAGGGTGCCCGAGACATCGACGCTTTTCTCGTTGATCGGCAGCCCTTCGTACAAGCCCGTCAAGTCGAACGGCTCGTCGATGCCCATGCTCTTGAGGGTCTGCTCGTCGGCGAACTCTTCGACCTGGAGGACGACGTCCCGCAAATGGCCGGCGAAGGGCTCGGGCAGGGCTTCCAGCGCGCGGCGGGCGATCGCCTCGATCGCGTCGGCAGAAGGCGGGGGTCCAAAGACGCGCATCGCGCCGGGCATAGGGGCAAGCCGAGCCCGGCGGCAAGGTTGCCGGACACCGCGCCGCCGCTTACATGGGCGGCCTTCCAGTGCATGCGGAGCGGTGGCCGAGTGGTCGAAGGCGCTCGCCTGGAAAGTGAGTATACGGCAAAACCGTATCGAGGGTTCGAATCCCTCCCGCTCCGCCAGCAAGTCATTGATATCAGAGGACTTTTGCTAAAATGATGCAGCCTCTAGGTGCATCATTTGCCCTGTCTCCCTGGTCTGGTTTGCCTCAGCTTGAGGCCATCATTTCTCTGTTTCGGGATTTGCCCAAGTTGGCCGTATTTTCTGCCCATATTTCCGAGGGTTAGATTTGAGTCCGTACCGAGAGTTCGAATCCCTCTTGGTCCGCCATTGCTAGGTCATTGTTTTAGTATCGTTTTCATTCCATTCACTGGTTCCGCAAAAATGCGCCATTGTCGCTGGCTATCGGGACGGGGGAGCGCATAGGTAATGCAGTCACTTCGCCCGAAAGGCGCAGGATTCTCCCAGGGCGAAGTGGACAGTACCGCTTTACACTGCGGCGAGGCTGACCGGAGCCGGGACTCGGCCCTGAAAAGCGATAACGGACAATGCACTCCGTCAGATGCTGGCAGTTTCGAAAATCGCGCCGCTACGAAGCTCGTCCCAGCAAAAAATTTTGCTTCTGCTGGTCCCAGTCGAGAGTAATTGAATCCCTGCTGCACAGAGAGCCACTATCCAGCCAGGCAGGCTGCCTGCCGGTCATGATCGATTTCACGACATCCGGGGAGAGAAACGCGAGCCTCAGGATCCGCGTCACATAAGACTGGGTGACGTCTTCGCTCGCCGCCAGCCCGCTGACGGTCAGGCCACGCTCCTGCTGAAGGCGTTGCCACCAGCTCTTCGCCTTCACGATCAATCGGACGAGCGTGAGATCGACTGTCGACTGAATCGGCCGACCGTCATTCTGGATCATCCGTATCGCTCGCCCCGAACGGGTCAGCCGGGCCGCGGTTTCGAGAAGGAGAACATCGTTGTCCGACGCATGGACGGGAACGCCGAGAAGATCGCAAAGTGCTGGCCAGTCCACCTTGATGACGAGTTTGTCGTCATCGACGATCACATTCCCGACCATCCGGCGAACGAGTGCTCGCTGTCCCTCAACCCTTGAACGGCGCAGCTCTGCCGCCAATGCTCGGCCCCGTTGTATGGCTCGCTCTGTTGCGGCAGCATCCGTCGTAGCGTATTGCTCGAGAACGCTGAGCGGATTGTCGAGCATCTCGGTGAGTCGCGCAACGACGACGTGTTCCAGCTCGAGGGCGGGGATGCGCATGCCTTCCCCATTTCCTTGCAGAAGTCCTCTGGTGACATAATAGCGATATCGGCGCTTGCCAGCTGCGGTCTTCTTGCTGGCATGTGTCGCAACCAGGGGCTCTCCGCGTTCATCGACAACACGACTTGCCAGCAGGCTCTGGTGTTCCGCGTCGCGTGGGGTCCGGTCACCTTTTACGTGACGCGAAAGCAGTTCCTGTGCCCGAGCGAATATCTCGGGATCGATGATCGGCTGGTGCAGTCCCGGCCAAACCTTGTCGCGATGGACGATGTCGCCGACATAAATGCGGTTTCCCAGCATGCTATACAGCTCCGACCGGTTGAACGGCGCGCCGCCATAAGCTCGGCCGGTCGCGGTGGTTCGATCCGGTTTGACGATGCCGCTCGACAGCAGTTCCTTGTGGAGCAGGCGCATGTTGCCGAGCCGCAGGTAGCGACCAAAGATGTCCTGAACCAGGGCAGCGTGCTGCTCGACGATTGCAAGGCTTCTGCCTTCGGGGCGGTATCCGAGGGGAGGGTTGCCACCCATCCACATGCCACGGGCTTTGGACTGCGCGATCTTGTCGCGGATCCGCTCGGCGGTAACCTCGCGCTCGAACTGGGCGAACGACAGCAGCATGTTCAGCGTGAGTCGGCCCATGCTGGTGGTGGTATTGAACGACTGGGTAATCGACACGAAGCTGGTGCCGGCCTTGTCGAGTGCCTCGACCAGCTTGGCGAAGTCGAGCAGCGAACGGGTCAACCGATCGACCTTGTAGACAACAACGATGTCGATCCGGCCGGCGGTGACATCCTCAAGCAGCCTGTTCAGTCCGGGCCGCGCCAGCGTGCCTCCTGAGATGCCGCCATCATCGTAGCGCTCCTTGTTGAGGAGCCATCCTTCGCTCGCCTGGCTCCTGATGTAGGCGGCGCAGGCCTCGAACTGAGCATCCAGGCTGTTGAAATCCTGCTCGAGGCCTTCCTCGCTCGATTTGCGGGTGTAGATGGCGCAGCGGACCCGCGTCATGCTGCCTTCCTTGCGCGGGTGCCGAAGAAGGCTGGGCCGGACCAGCGCGTACCGGTGATCGTACGGGCAATCACGCTAAGGCTGTCCCAGTCCTTGCCCTGCCAGTTGAACTTCTGCTCCTCGGTGACGGTGACGATGTGCAGCTTGCCCTGCCATGATCGGGATAGCCGGGTTCCAGGCGGTGGGCCGTTTGACCCTGCCGCCAGTTCGCACAGCTTCCGCTCGGTTGACTTGGTAATGCCGCCCTGCGCCTTCGACTGCAGCGCGTGGGCAAGCGCCAGCCGAAGCAGCCCCGCACTGATTTTCGGAGGGGAACTCTTCATGCGTCGGACCCAGGCGACCCGCAGCTCTTCGAGCTTCATGGCCTCGAGCGCGGCCAGCCCGGTGTGCACATCGTCGCGGGTCATTGCGGCGCTACCGCGCGATAGGTCCGCACACCATCGACCTTGTCGCTGCTGATGATATAGCCCTTTTTCTTGAGGCCGGTCAGCGCAGCCCGCGTGGTGTGCGGAAGCCAGCCGGTCGCCGCTATCATCTGATCGAGCGTGGCCCCTTCGTCGCGGACGACCAGCGCCGCCAGTTGCTGCTGCTTGCTGAGTGCTTTTTGCGGCGCCGCGGACACAGTGGCTTTTGGCCGCGAAGCAACGATGGGCTTGGCCGTGCCCACGGCAGCATTGTCGGACCTGTTGCCCGACGGGGCACCTGATCGTTTTTTTGAAGTCTTTGTCATGGTGGGTCTCCATCGTGGCCCAGCCTGATGCTGGTCCACCACCCACAGCCCCGCCGGCGCGACCGGTCGGGGCAGCGGCGCTTCAGCGCCGCGACTCGATGCCATGACCAATGCTCTGGTTCGAACGGAAGTCCAGTCGAGTTGGCGTGCGCAATAAAGCTGGGCCTGGACTTCGCATGACGTAAGGACGTCAGTGCGTACATGGACGACGCCGACGCGCCTGACCCCGATCGGATGGATTTGGTGGTTCAGCTATGCACCCGAATCGGGATGATCATGGAGAACATGATCCCGTTGGCGATCGATGCGTCGAGGGACGGGCTGAAGGGGCGGGTCGCTGAAGTTGTTCGCGCAACTCGGACGATGGCCGCGCTCGCCGACGCGGTGGAGGCGCTGCTTGAGCAATGACGGCTTTGCGCCCAATTCGGTCATTGGAGGTTGCTGCTGGAGTTTTCGAAAGTGGTCTTTACGCGGCGCTTGCTGCGGCAGGGATGGAGGTGCAGCAACGTCGAAATCTGCATCTACGGCACTCATGAACCGCGCTTGTGTCGCTGCCATACAGAGGTGACTTGTTCGATCCGAACGTTCATGTTGGCTGTGCCATGACCAATATCGACCCAGCTATTGCCAGCCTAGTCTTGGACGCCGTGAGTGACGATGACTTCGAGGTTTTTTCTCAGGCGCTGCTCGGCCAAGTTCTGGGTATCGAACTTGAACCAACCGGCGGCATGCACGACGGTGGTCAGGACGGTTTCTTTCGTCCGCTCAGGGGCCGTCCGACACACTTCGTTCAAATTTCGACGCAACCCAAGGTCAAGGCAAAGATCCTATCGACGATTGAGCGCCAGCGTTCGGTCGGCCGCGGCGTGGAAGATCTGACTTACGTGAGCAATCGTAACTTGCCCAACCGCGATATCCTCGAAGGCGAGATCGAAAAAAGCACCGGCGTCGGGGTCCGGATCCGCGATCGCCGCTGGATCACGATCCAGATGCAGCGCGACGATAAGGCTTCCGCACTTTTCGCCGACCGCTTCGCGCCGCTCGTCCACTCGGTGCTCCAGCTGCACGAGCATCGGACACAGATCTATACGCCTTCGGAGCGCATGAGCATCCTCTCTTACATGGAAGTGCATTCCGCCTCTGAGCCGGGAGAGAATGATCTCCTTACGCTGGCGGTCGACTCGGCTATCTACCAAGCCTTGGAAGGGACCGATCCGGAAAAGGGCATTTTCCGGTCAGAGGATGAAGTCAGTACATTTGTCGAGAAGCGGTTTCCTGCTTCGAAAAAGCGATCCGCTCTTGACGTCGCCAAACGATTGTCCCGATTAAGCTCGAAGACCGGCGTGCCGCGGATCCGCTACCATCCTAAAGAATCCGGCTATTGCTTGCCTTTTGAGGTGCGTTCAGATTTCAGCGACCATAGCTTGTTGCTTCGGAACCTCGAGGTTGCTTTCTGGGAAGGCATAAAGGGTCGCGCTAGGGAGATAGGGGGGCTGGCGGACGACGAGGTCGAGGCCCTCGCCGAGATCGCCGCGCATGCGATCAACAGGACCTTCGAGAAGCAGGGTCTTAATCTCATGGCCTCGCTGAAAGGCGCGACTACCTTCGAGGAGATCAAAACCTTCGAGTTTATCGCCGAGAAGACGGGCGAACTGATCGCCAGTGCTGATCGGCGGGATGTGGTGGAACAATCAGCCGCTCACGTTCTTCGCAACGTCTTCTATTCAGGGACGATTGACGAAAAGGAATTCCTCTTTCGTCTCTTTAAGGCGTTCAGCATTGAATTTGTCATCAAGGGCGATGACAGAGTTGGCACATACTTCGCTCAAATGACGCGTGGCCTCGCGTTGATCGTGGGTTCAGACATTCTCGTACGGGCCTTGTCCGAAACGTGCGTCCGGCCAGAAAATCAGGCGACCCAAAACGCCTTGAGGATGCTCTCGAAAGCGGGTGCGACGCTCATATTGGCTGAGTCCGTACTGGACGAAGTGTACGGAAACATTCACGCTGCCGATCTTGAGTTCGAAAATTTCTATGAGCCCTGGGAGGCGAAAGCGACCTTACCTGAGGTTCAGCAATCAGATCGCATCCTGATCCGCGCCTATTTCTATTCGAAGTTCGAACCGGACAGGCACGCCAAGAGCTGCGCCAGCTGGGACGAATTCCTCTCTCTCTTTGGCGAAGCGGGGTGGTTCCGCCGGGCGGAAGGAAAGGAGGCTTTTGCGACGTATCTGTTGCGGAAGTTCGGCATGAGACTCATTTCGAGGTACGATGTGGAAGCAGCCGTGCCGGCGCGCGATGCTCGAGCCCTCAAGGACAAAATCCAGAAATACAAGAAGGATGAGCGCCTAGCCTGGAATGACGCCTACCTTGCGCTCTACGTCAACGAGCGCCGCCGCGCGAGGGGCGAGAAGTTGGGCGACAGCGTCTATGGTTTTCAGTCCTGGTGGCTGACCGAGGAGTTTAAGGTTCTAGGTGCAGCACGCGAGATGGGAATACGCGATATTTTGAACATGCATCCGCAGTTTCTGATGAACCTGTACGCTGCGTCGCCGGGAATGAGCTAACTTGCAAAAAACTTCGAAGGCGTATTTCCAACAAACTTTGGCTTGCGCATCACTAACCGGGTCACGGCCGACACCATGCATCGCTTCCTCGAAGAGGCAGTTAGTGCAGTGAAAGCGGACGAAGCGGCCGCCGCGGCGCGCATCCGAGCGAAAGCGAACGTTCTGCTCAGCCAACGCTACGTGGGCGGAGGTTAGTGATTTAGCGGAACGGCCGCTTCAGCCAACTGCCTGGCGGAACCAGCCAGCCCGCTAACGGCCAACAGAGGATTTCACGCGCGGCAAACCACATAGCCCATGGCATTCATTTCTGTGCACGCTGAGAAGTAGGACAGGAGTAGCCAATAGAGCTGGACGAAGTAGGGATCGGGCCGCCCTCCCGCAGCGATGTGCACCAACGAGGCCTCGACGGCGCCCTTGCTGAGCGATGAGGTCACTATCATCGCCCTGCGAATGGAATCAGGGGCGCCGCGAGCGCGAGCGAAGGCATCGGCAAGGTCCGCAGGTTCGCCGCGGGCGACGCGTGGTATCGCAGTGTTAACGCCCTTCCCGCTTACATAATTTTGGTTCCAGCTGGCGATCTTGCCGGGTATCTCCTCATCAGGAAGGGTCATTCTCTGCAAATTCTTCATCGCCTGGCTAACCGAAACGTGGAATGGCTTTGCACCGAGCGACAGATTGCCATGCTTCCCATGATAGAAGCTGATTCGCCGCGGCATGCTTGAATTGCTGAGGCCGATGAAGTCGGCCCACTCGTCGCCGAGGTCATCGCAGACCAGTATCTCGTCACCTTCGGCGATACCGTTCACGATGGCGCCGAAGGTGGAGTTGGCATCGAACGCGGTATGCCCTTCCGTGAAACTTCCCTTTTCGTCGACGACCAGATCAAGCAAGGGGCTGGTCACCAAATAGCCAAGCAGTGTCGTACCGCCATCGACAAGCGCATCGTCGCGAAAGAGTGTGCCGCCGATATACGCCAGTGAGAAATCCTCGAAGAGTAAGATAAAGAGGTTCTCGCGGTCGATATGGCTGCGAAGCGACATCCGATTAGGATCGGCACCGACCGGTTGGTCCGTCCTTTCAATCATAAGCTCGGTGCCGGCGGGCACTGCGAGAGCGCGCAGTGCAATTCGCGTCTTGTTGAGAGCAATCGTACCCTGCGTGACATCGTCTCCCGCTATATGCAGCGTCAACATGCGACCGTCGCCACGGACCTCAAGCACAGTGTCGAGCTCGGCCAACGCCGCCTCGGTCGCGACCTTGTCGAGCGCGACAGTCTCGCCTCCTTCCTCACGGACCAGCCTGAACTCGGCCCTCTCATAAATCGCGTCGACGAGGCCGGCGACATCGACGGCGAAGGCCGTCGGACGCGCCCCTTCTATGTCGGCGAGACTGATCGCCCGCGCGAAGCGCCGAATAAATGAGGCCGGCGCCGCGCCGTCCGCCGCTAAGTTGGCGATCACTGCTTTGGCGTAGTCGATCAGCGCCATGTGATCGACGCGGTCAGAGCGCTGCCCGATCCGGCCGGTGCTCGGGGTCGTCGAGTAGTGATCTTCCCCGGCTCGGACCCGGTAGCCTTGCGGCACATAACGATTTGCCGCCGAAGGCCCCACGACGTCGCGCAGATCGTCTGCCTCGAACGTCTTAGCCCGCATGGCATGACGGGCGAGGGACATGTTGCGCAGCCTTATCTGCTCGAAGACCGCGTCTTGCTGTGCGACGGCGGCGTCCACACGGTCCACCGGCACTCGGCTCAGGTGTCGCGTTACAAACCCCGCTGGCAATTCGACATGCGACCGGAAGATTGCGACATGCCCGCGATACTCGACCATCAACATAAAGCCGCAAACGCGCTCGCGCACGGTGGAGGCCACGTCGAGAAATGCGACGGGGCGCTCGTAGAGAAAGGAAATCGCCGACCAGATGGCGCCGTCCTCATGAACTCGTCGGTGTTGAAATAGATTTTGTGACGCGGAGGGATGGCTGGCGCGAACCTTCCGAAACAGGTCGTCGACTGCGGCATTTGTCATCCGGCGGGCCAAGCGGTGAAAGTTCGCGGTCTTGCTGACCCGTAAATGCTCGATCATTGCCCCGTTTCTCCCTCACTCCCAAATGGCATCGAAATCGGCACGCGGTGGGTCGCTGCACAGCGAGTTGGAAAGCTCGGCAATCGCCCAGAGGCTCGCGCGTTCGTTGATCACGGGACCCGAGGGAAAGAAATCGAACCCAGTGCGACTCTCAATGTCGGTGATCGAAGTTATGTGGTTGGTCAAATATTCGGTCGCCGCGTTGCCTTCCGGATTGGCTTGGTCGTGGGGCATGATGATCGTCATCGTCTCGACGCTGCCATCTTCAACTACGGCCGCGATGATCTTGTAAAATGAGGTCGGAATGGCAACGCGCGACTGCTCATTCTTTGAGAACATTCGAGCCGCTGATGACATAGACGGTTCCCTTGTCTTTGGCCCAACCGCGCGTCACGCCTTCGAGGATTTGCCAAATCCCTCGATTAAACTGGCAAGTCTGGGGAACCATGTTCGACATCATGAACGACTTATTCCCGGCGATCTTGGACGAGGTTTGGTTGGCGAACGCCGCCAGGTGCCCCTGATCGAAGATGGGCTCTTTGTAGTCGCTAGGCTTGGAGTCCATCGGCGCATCGATCCGCACGTCGCGCCGAAAACAGTCGGTACGATGCAGCTGCTGCAGCCGATCCTCATCAACACGCTCAGCGGTTAGCAGCGGAATGCGGAGGTCGCCATCATAATGGATCACATAGTCGCGCTGAACCAGCAACCATTCGTTACCCGCGCTAGGGTCCGCGACCGGCGCGCCCCAGGGCAAATGCTTCGCAATCGATAGCTGCTTGTCTTGCTGCTTGAGCCATAGTTGGCGATCAGCAGACTTCTTCTCAGCTGCGGTGCAGTTCCGGTGAGACGCCTGCGCCGTCTGCGGCGCCAAGGCCACCAGCGCCAAAGTGACGAGCAACGACAGCCATTTGAGCATGGCTTTCCTCCCCCAGCAAATTCGGCACGGCGCGGATCATATTATGTGACGGGAAAACTTGAAAGTGAATTGGCATCCAGCGTTGACTTTGATCTTCGGAGCTCGCCAACTATTGCTGCTCGGAGAATGCTACCGGCATTTGGGGGTCGAGCCATGCCAAAAGCGCCACCACGAAATCTCGTCGTCTGCTGTGACGGCACGAGCAACGAAATTGGCAGACTTCTGTCGAATGTTTTGAAGCTTTACCGCATCGCTGAGAAGAATGAGGAGCAGCTAACCTTCTACCAGCCCGGGATCGGTACCATCGCGATGCCCGACAGCTGGGGTCGCTGGCGGCAGTGGCTGCGATCTGCATTCGAAATGGGAACAGGCTATGGGCTCGATCGAGACGTTCTTAACGCCTACGTGTTCCTCTGCCGTCACTATCGCGACGGCGATCGGATCTTCCTGTTCGGCTTCAGCCGCGGCGCGTACACAATCCGAGTTCTTGCCGGTCTCATCTACCTTGTCGGCCTTCTTCGCGAAAATCAGATCAATTTCGCTGGTTATGCCCTCAAAGCCTACAAGAAGGCGGAGCAGAGCAATGACTATCGTGTCGCCCGCGATTTCGCCGAAGTCGTATTGCCGCAGTGCGTACCAATCCATTTTGTTGGGGTTTGGGACACAGTCGCCTCGGTCATCGTCCCGGGGCGCTTGCCGTTCTCAAAATTAAGACTTGAGGAGCTGCCGTTCACGACCAACAATCCGGCCGTCAGGATCTTTCGCCATGCGCTCGCGGTCGACGAGTTTCGCCGCATGTTTCGTGGCGAGCCATGGGCGCCGGCACAGAAGTTCAAGCCTAACCGCTTCTCTCTGGCCAAGTCGCTGCCTAACCAAGACATCAAGTCGGCCTGGTTCGCGGGTTGCCACAGTGACGTTGGCGGCGGGTTCGCTGAGGATCAGAGCGCGCTGTCAAAATTCCCGCTCTTGTGGATGCTCGATCAGGCAGCCGCCCACGGACTGCGGTTACGCACCCAAATGATCAACCACATCGTGCGCGGACAGCCGCGCAAGGGTGCCAGGCAATATCAAAAGCCTGATCCCAAAGGGCCGCTGCACATCTCGTTGAGGTGGTACTGGCGGCTGATCGAATTGATTCCCAAGAGTGCCAAACGTCGGGAATGGCCTGGACGAAGAGTGATGCTCAATCGCTATATTCCCTGGGGTGAACCGCGCTTCATCCGGCCAGACGACTGGGTTAGTCAGGCCGTCTATGACCGCATGGCGCATGTCGCGTCCTACAAGCCAGTCAACGTCCCACCCAAGTTAAACGTCGAACCTGTGAGCGTACCGCAAAAGCCAACCCCGAGACGCAAGCGTGGCGTCAAATCCCCGCCGACTGGGAAATCCTAAGCGGTCGCTTTTGTGTGCTCGGAGACCTAAATCGGACTGTCCGCTAACGGCCAGGTCGCGCCGCGCCTTGCCTGCCGCAGATCAAATCTAGGGCTGACTTACCAAGCTGGTCGAGCGCTCGCCGCGATCCGCCGGCACGAGCCCGAACGGCCAGCGAATACATTATGTGAAGGGAGCATAGGGCTCCGGACCCAAACGGCGCGAGCATCGCCTTCCAATGAGGAGACTGGACTCATGATTATCATTGCAGGACACACGCTAACCGAACCAGGTGCCCGAGACGCCGCCATCCAGGCGTTCAGCAATATGCAGGAACGCGCAAGGAAGCAGGACGGCT
>DATKDM010000028.1:0-79008 GCA_035512655.1 Sphingomicrobium sp.
AATCTCGACGAATCTGTGTGGGTAAAATTTGAAGGAATGGACGCTTTGGAAGCGTCCGTGTGCTGGCTTGAAGGCTTTGCCGCCGGCGTCGAATTCAAGAAACCCATTTATCCGGCAGTGTTTGAGATTCTGGTCCAAAGGTTGCCCGTCACTTCGGGTCGTCAGGCGGGCACTTAACCAATTCGTATACGCGCTTGTGGTGAGACTCGCGGCTTTCGAGCTTTGCCGAGCATCGGGTCCAGCGAGTCTCGACATCGTAATAGCGTAGTTTGGCAGGCTGACAATTGCGCGTACGTAAAATGGTGTTTGCCTCGGCTAACCGGAGTCGGCAGAGCGGTCGTTAGATTCGCGTCATTGCTCGGTGAGTAGTCACTATGGCGCGGCTCTCAGAGGCGGCTCGGTTCATTCCTCGTGGCCGAGCCGCTTCGTTAGAACGAGCGTCAACCGGTGCACAAGCGAAGCTCAGGTTCGAGGCGAACCTTTTCGTTGGCGCGCTAAAATCGATTGGGCCTCCGCGCGACACATAGGTCCGCTGTGGTCGAAAACGGACACGGGTACCGTAGCAGATCTCGTTCAGAGCCGAGTTCTGTGGAATTTTCACTCGTTCTCGAAATGTTCCCCGAACGGTGCTATGCTACATGTGCTCGGGGAAACTGCGTCGTTAGGCGCGCCACTCAACAGGGGGAGTGAACATGTGGGAGGGGTATACCTGTGTCGGATTCACCTATCTCAATCGAGTATCGCGATGCCACTGAGCTGAAGCCGTACGACAACAACGCGCGCACACATTCCAAGAAACAGATCCGACAGATCGCCGACAGCATCAAGCGCTTCGGCTTCACCAACCCAATCCTGATTACAGACCAGACCCAGGTAATTGCGGGCCATGGCCGTCTGGAGGCAGCTAGGCTGCTTGGCATGCCGAAAGTGCCGACGGTCAAACTCTCGCACCTCAGCGAAGCCGAGCGCCGAGCCTACATCCTCGCCGACAACAAACTTGCGCTTAACGCTGGTTGGGACCGCGAGATTCTCGCAATTGAGCTGCAGGCACTGGTGGACCTCGAGTTCGATGTCGAGATCACCGGCTTTTCTCTGGCGGAAATCGACCTCGTTCTCGACGAAGCCCACGAATCCTCACCCGAAGCCGGTGACCCGGTTGATGATGAAATTCCTCCATTCGCCGATCTGGCCGTCAGCCGGCCTGGCGACCTGTGGGAGCTGGGCCGCCATCGCCTGATCTGCGGCGATGCTCGAGCAGCATCGGACTATTCGCGCCTGTTGACCGGCGAAGCCGCAGACCTCGTCTTCACCGACCCACCCTACAACGTTCCGATCGATGGCCATGTCTGCGGTCTCGGCCGGGTCCAACATCGCGAGTTCGCAATGGGAGCCGGCGAGATGTCGCAATCGGCATTCACGGGCTTTCTGGTCGAGACGCTCGGCAATGCCGCCCGCAACTGTCGCGACGGGGCAATCGCCTTCGTCTGCATGGACTGGCGCCACATCGGTGAATTGCTCTCGGCCGGGAGCCAGGCGTTCTCCGAACTCAAGAACCTTTGCGTCTGGAACAAGACCAATGGCGGCATGGGGGCGTTCTACCGCTCCAAGCACGAGCTGGTGTTCGTCTTCAAGGTCGGCACGGCGCCCCACACCAACAGCTTCGGTCTTGGGGAAACTGGCCGCTACCGCACCAACGTCTGGGACTATGCCGGCATCAGCAGCATCAGCGCCTCGCGCTCCGACGAACTGGCGATGCACCCGACGGTCAAACCCGTTGCGCTTATCGCCGATGCGATCCGCGACTGCACCCGCCGCGGCGAGATCGTCCTGGATTGTTTCGGAGGGTCGGGCTCGACCTTGATTGCCGCCGAGAAGACGGGCCGTACCGCGCGGCTGATCGAGTTCGATCCTTTTTATTGCGACACCATCATCCGGCGCTTCGAAAAGGTGACCGGTAAGCCAGCCAGACTGTCCGATGCCGGAGGGCTTTTCGAGGACGTGGCCGAGCAGCGCCTAACTCCGGACGTGGGAGTGGCGGCATGAGCGAGCCAAAACAGAAGGGCGAAGAGTACGTCGTCGGTTATGCAAAGCCGCCCGCGGAGCACCAGTTCAAGAAGGGGGAGTCCGGCAATCCGTCCGGTCGACCGAAGGGCGCGCGCAAGAAAGAGAAACCCGAGTTCCTCTCGTCGGACCGCCCAACCCAGTCGATGATTCTCGAAGAGGCCTATCGATCCGTCACTCTACGGGAAGGTGACAAGGTCATAGAGCTCCCCGCGATCCAGGCGGTGCTTCGGGCGATGGGCGTGTCTGCGATGAAGGGCAATCGCTTTGCTCAGAAAGCGCTCACCGAGATTGTCCAAAACGTCGAGCGGGAACACCGTGACCTTCAGTATGAGAACATCGAGACCTTCACCGAATACAAGCGGTTGTGGACGGCGGAGTTCGAACGATGCCGCAAGTGCGGGCTACCCGAGCCCGATCAGCTTCCGCACCCCGACGACGTCCTCCTCGACTACCGCAAGGGCACGTTCAGGATCGCGGGGCCCATCACCAAGGAGGAAAAGGTCCGTTGGGATCTGCTGCTGAGCCGCCGCGACATCGCCCAAGATGATGTGCTCTATTACGGCGCAAAGCTCAGGAGAAAATCAAAGTACTTTGGTTTTTACCGCGAAGAGCTCCTGTTCGAGCAGCGCATGTTTGACATGATCAATGATCAGATGCCGGAGCGATATCAGAAAAAGCTGGAAGGGCGCGTCCCGGTCCCGAAGAAGGAAGCCAACGACAGCTAAGATTCCATTCGACTTCGAGTGGGAACGGAGCATTGCTGTCCAAGTGAATCGCGGCCGGTGAGCATGCCGGCTGCCGCCTCGACCGGCTGACCGGCGGGGCTGTGGGTGGTGGGCCGGCATGGTGCCGGCCAATCACAAGGACCACCCACATGGCGAAGACCAAGAAACCCAAAACCGCTCCGAAACCCGCCGCACCAAAGGTGAGCAATCAAAACAAGCTCCTCGAGCTGCTGCGCCGCGCCGGCGGCGCCAGCCTAGCGGATATCACCGAGGCCACGGGCTGGCTGCCCCATAGCGCCCGAGCGATGCTGACCGGCCTTCGCAAAAAGGGCTTTGGCATCGGCAAGGAGAAGGTCGAGGGCACCACCCGCTACTCGATTACCAAGGAACCGGCCGGGTGAAGAAGGCTGACCGGGTAACGGAAGAGGTTCGGGCGCTGGCAACGCTCGACCTCACCGGTCTCAGGGACGCATGGCGTCGACACCGCTACGGCGAACCGCCAAAAATGCGCTCGAAGGAGCTGCTCGCCCGACTGCTGGCGTGGAAGATCCAGGCCGAAGCATTCGGCGGGCTCGATGCGGCGACGATCCGGATGTTGAAGAGTGATCGGCCGCCTCTGCCGCGACTTTCGCTGACGCCGGGCACTCGCCTTGCGCGCGAGTGGCAGGGACGTCGTTACGAGGTCGAGGTGCTGGAGCGGGGATTTCAGTATAACGGCGCCACCTACCGAAGCCTGTCCGAGGTGGCGCGCGCCATCAGCGGCACTCGCTGGAACGGTCCACGCTTTTTTGGCCTACGGGAAGCAAGCTCCAAATGAGCGGCGATAGGGAGAGCGAACGAACCCGCTGCGCGATCTACACCCGCAAGTCGACCGAGGAAGGACTCAAGCAAGTCTTCAATACGCTCGATGCGCAACGGGAGGCTTGCGAGGCCTATATCAAGTCGCAGGCCGGGGAGGGCTGGCGAGCCCTTCCCGAGCATTACGACGATGGCGGATTCTCGGGCGGGAACATGGACCGTCCAGCCATCAGGCGATTGCTCGCGGACATCGACGCCGGCAAGGTCGACGTGATCGTCGTTTACAAGGTCGATCGGCTGACGCGTTCGCTCATGGACTTTGCGCGTATAGTTGAGCGGCTGGATGCGCAGGACGTGTCGTTCGTCAGTGTCACCCAGGCGTTCAACACGACCACCAGCATGGGGCGCCTGACGCTCAACGTGCTGCTGTCCTTTGCGCAGTTTGAACGAGATGTTACCGGCGAGCGCATTCGGGACAAGATCGCGGCGTCCAAAGCCAGAGGCATGTGGATGGGCGGCAACATCCCACTCGGCTACGACCTCCAGGATCGCAAGCTTTTCATCAACCAGCGTGAAGCTGAGCAGGTGCGACACATCTTCACTCGCTATCTGGCGCTCAGATCAGGGGTCGACCTGATGCGGGAACTTGCGGCGAACGGCTTTATGTCCAAGCGTTGTACATCGCGTTCAGGCCAGGTGAGGGGCGGGAAACCGCTGAGCTGCGGCGCGCTCTATTACCTGCTCCAGAACCGCATTTATCGCGGCGAGATCGTCCATCGGGGTGTGCGGCACCAGGGCGAACATGAGGCGATCGTCAGCGAGGACTTGTTCGAAGCGGTCGGGCAGTTGCTTGCGAGCAATCGTCGGGAGCGTGGAAAGCGACCGGCTCGCGCATTGGGTTGCCCGTTGGCAGGCGTCGTGTTCGACGCCGGGGGTCGGCTGTTGACCACAAGCTTCAGCTATGGCCGCGGCGGGAAAGCGTATCGTTACTACGTGTCCCCACTGCATTCTCAGACGGAGGACGCAAACGCACATGAGCGGCGGCTGCGAGTGCCGGCCGGAAGCCTTGAAAAGCTGGTGTTGGAGTTCGCTAGGTGCGTTCTGAGAGCAAACTCGTCGTGGGACGAATTGCGCAACTTGGTACGGCGAGTTGAAGTGAGGGATCGGAGCATTCAGCTCGTGATATCGCCGGATCCACTGCTCGAGCCGCATGAGCCGCTGACGTCGGCAGTCGATCGCCTGCGGAGGCAGGTTGGCGAGGGTCGGGTTGAATGCGCTGAAGACGGAATGTTGCGCCTCATCTTAGACCGCGGCCCGAGGTTCCGTGGTGGTGCCACGGAGACTCAAAACGCCACTGCACACATCGATTCGCTAGATTCGAAGCTCTTGTCCCGCCTGAGGTTGGCGCATCAGCTACTCGATCGGTTCCGAATGTCGCCAATGAGGCCACACCGCCATGGTTTGGCGGAGGCTCCGCGGGACCAGCGCAATCGCCGGTTGATGCACCTCGCGCTGATTGCCCCCAAGTTGCAAAAAAAGATGCTCGAAAGCCGATCCTTGGAAGCGGGGGACGAGTTTCTCAATTGCGAATTCCCGCTCGCTTGGGCGGATCAGCTGCGACAGGCGTAGCCTATTAAAAATGGGCTTCCGTTCGTAACGCTATTTTATACACCTCTGCAAGTTCATTTCAGCTTGCCTGAGGTCGCCAGGCTATCGAGTTCCTTCTGGGTGGGCACCCTCCCCAGGTCTACAGCCTTGGCGAGTAGGCGGACCAGTATCTCGCTCCCTGTGGAATATGATTCGCGGCGTGCTGCCTGGGTGAGCCGCTTGCCATGCACCACTCGTGAGCGGACGCCGTAGGCCTTCTTGACTCGCTCATACTGGCGGGCTTTTGCCGCCACATCACTGTCAAACATGAGGGCGCAATACAGCGCGATCCGCCGACTTTGTTCAGCTTCGACCTCCAGTAGCGCCTCGATGCCCGCCCACAGGAGCATTACCCTGGATTCCATGTCGAACAGGTAGTGAGAATTACCGAAGTAGCGTATCGCTACGCCGAACCGAGCGTCCCTAACCAGGCGGTCAAATCGGCTGCGGCTCCTCCGCGCCCACGCGAGCTGCTGAACCGTCACGGCCTTGAGCTGCTCGACAGGATTAACGATCAGGTTCCGGTTGGACACGCCGAACTCGGTGAAGTTCGTCCCTTCGGAAACTGTGAACAGGGGAAATGCTGGCGATCCGCAGGCCACGCTCAACAGGTGGAAGTGCCATAGAGCGTTCCAGGCCTTCGTCCCGAGGGCTCCTGGGCCTCCCTTGTGTTCGACCTCAATGGAGAACGTCGCAATGTCGCGCATGGACAGAACAGCGAACAGCTCATGCGGCGTTTGGCAGCCTTCCGCGGCGACCTCGGGGCTAAATGCCGGAATGTTAGGCTGAACATGAATGCCTGGAGCGAGCTTGAATCGCTCGGGTATCTCCAATCCATGGCCCACGATTGTTACCGACGTCGCTTGGTGGCCGATTACTACGCTTACCATTCCGCCCCCGCTGACTTTCCCGCACGACTACCGATTTGGGTCCCCTTCCGAACCGAGCAGTCGGTTCCATACGCCGCCATCAACAGCGATTCAAAAAAACCGCTAAAGACGCTCGGCGGTTGTAGTTGATTGGACCTCACCGAGTAGCGTGTCGGCTGAAATATATGCCGACGCCGGAAATGGAGCCCATCCGGCTCCAGTCGCTTAGTTTGCCGCTCGCATCCAAGAGCTTGGGGCGAAAGGATGAGTCTTGGCTAATCCAAGTCGGCGTCCACCTTCATGTTGTCGAACAGCACTTTGCCTTGTTCGACAACTGCAAGGTCAGGGAGCTAACGCACCTCCAAGTTGGGGTGAAGCTCGCGGGCAGCGAGGTAGACAGCCTATTCAGGGCGGTTGTCGAACGCGACGACGGCACTCTGGGCCATGCATTGGTCACTTGCGAGGCCAAGCAACACGGCGAGCGTATTCTGGAACATCAAATTGTGGAGCAAATCGTCGCCGCAAACGCGAGCTTGGAGAGTGCCTTGGACTTCGACGCGGACTTCATCATCCCCATTGCCCTGAAGGCGATAGAACCCCTTGGCCCATCGGAGCTAAAGTCTAGCGTTCGAGGGCAAGCTTCCTGAGCGCCTGAGCGACTAAGTCCAGAGTTTGGAGCTTGGCCATGTGCCGCTTCACAACATCAGGGTCAGTGGCGAGATCATCGGCAAGTGACTCAATCGCGACCCTAAGTCGCGTTAGCTCTACAGCACTCAGCTTCTCGGATTGCAGCGTCGGCCGGGGGCCAATTGCGAGCGCAGGCATCCCGGAAGCTTTCACCTGCTGGACTACCTCGTCCACGCGTTGTTGAGGGGCAATTGCCTGCCCCCCAGGGAGCCACTCGGCAACTGAAAGGCGTGACTCGAAGCGCAAACCCGCACGTCCGCCGCGGCACCACACTATTTTCCCCGTGATGTTGAGGCTGCCTCGGCACAATCGAACGTTGGTTCCCGGAAGGGGAATGACACCACCCTCGATGAGAGCGCCTCCGGGGGACAGGTCCCGAACTTTTACCGGTGAGGAACCTGAATCAGTATACAGTGTCCCCATCACGAACAGACTGGTTCGTGGCTCGCCCCGGGCGTCACAATGACTGGGTTTTGTCAGTTCGGCGATTACCAGAACTCCAAGCTCCGGTATCGTTCGCACATCATGGTTAAACTTGTCTTAGAACCCGCGCCGAAAAAAGTGAGATGTCTAAAAGCGCGACAGCCGACCTTCCGCTAATGTCCGCTTTGGGTCGAATGCGGACATTGGCGGCCGCTCCAAACCATGCGGTCCGACCCGGCGGTTCGATTTCTGCTCGCCTGCCTTTTTCGAGTCTCTAACACGCCACCTGAGAACCGGCCCCTAAACGGCAAACCGTGCACCGGAAATTGGCCCCAGAGACTGTTGGGCAAATTGCCGCGGATTCGGCATGTCAGGGCAGTCTCTGCGTACGCTTAAGACCTCGCGAAACCCGCAGAAATGCGCCGTTTCCTGGCGTAAACAGTGCAGAGACTGAAAACCTGGAATGTGGGTGGAGGCCCGAGCCGGAATCGAACCGGCGTGCAAGGATTTGCAGTCCTCTGCGTAACCACTCCGCCATCGGGCCACGGCTGGCCATGTCGGCGGCATCGCGTCTCCGGTCAAGTCCGAACCCCACCGCAAACTCGCGCCGTTCCCGTGCCGCCTTGCGCTCAGAAATCGGTGACTGCCCCCGATCGTTCGACCAATGGCGGTTGGCGCGGCGCGGGCCTGCCGGTAAGAGCAGCCTTGCATCCAAGGTGTATTAGCGGCATATAACAGCTATGACGGTCCAGCTCCCAATTCCCGACTTCGCGGCCGCCCGCCGGGCGATGGTCGAGAGCCAGTTGCGCCCGATCGGGGTCTCCGATGCGGCGGTTCTGGAGGCGATGGATTCGGTGCCGCGCGAGCGGTTCGTTCCCGAGCAGTCGCGCTCGCTAGCCTACTCCGACCGGGCGCTGGCGCTTGGCGGCGGTCGCTTCCTGACCGCTCCCGCGGCGCTCGGGCAGCTATTGACCCAGATGGCGCCGCGAAAAGGCGAGCGCGCCCTCGTGATC
Organism: Sphingomicrobium sp.; assembly: GCA_035512655.1. Taxonomy (GTDB): domain Bacteria; phylum Pseudomonadota; class Alphaproteobacteria; order Sphingomonadales; family Sphingomonadaceae; genus Sphingomicrobium. Next base: position 8,227 of record DATKDM010000028.1, read on the forward strand.
GGGGCGGCGACCGGCTATTCGGCCGCGGTGCTCGCCGCGATCGGATGCGAGACCGTCGCTCTCGAATGCTCCCCGGAACTGGCGGCGCGCGCCCGCGAGCTTGGGGTCGAGATCGTCGACGGGCCGCTGCAGGCCGGTCACCAAGGCGGTTCGCCATACCAGCTGATCCTGATCGACGGCGCCGTCGAGCATTTGCCCGAGCCGGTCATCGGCCAGCTTGCCGACGGCGGCCGGCTGGGCGCCGGGCTTATCGAGCGCGGCATCGCCCGGCTGATCGTCGGCCAGAAAGTCGGCGGCGCGTTCGGCTATCTGTCGATCGGCGATTCGGGAATGGCCGCGCTTCCCGGTTTCTCGCGGCCGCGGCCGTTCCAGTTCGAAAGGTAAGCACAGTGCTGCGTAAGCTTGCGGTCGGCTCGCTGGTGGCGGCCTTGATGAGCGGGGCGGCCTCTGCCGACACGTTGCGCGAGGCGCTGGTCTCGACCTACCGGTCCAACCCGACCATCACCGGCCAGCGCGAGGCGCTGCGGGTGACCGACGCCAATGTCGCGATCGCCCGCGCCGCCGGGCGGCCGCAGATCAGCGCCACCGCAGGCCTCAACCGCGACCTCAGCCGCAGCGGCATCCTCGACACCGGCGGCAAGGGCCCGACCGCCTCTGCCGGGGTCGATTTCAGCTATCCCTTGTTCAACGGCGGCAGCGTCCGCAACAACGTCCGCGCCGCGGAGACCCGCGTCGAGGCCGGACGGGCGACCCTGCGCGCGGTCGAGGGCGATGTCTTTACCGAAGCGGTCGCCGCCTACATGGACGTGATCCGCGACCGCGCCATCGTCGAATTGAATGCCAATAATGTGCGCGTGCTGACCACCAACCTGGAGGCGAGCCGCGACCGCTTTGAGATCGGCGACCTGACCCGGACCGACGTCGCCCAGTCCGAAGCCCGGCTGCAGCTCGGCCGGGCCAATCTGGCGACGGCTGAGGGCCGGCTGGCGGGCAGCGAGGAGAATTACCGCCGGGTGATCGGCAAGAGTCCCGACGCGCTGGCGCCGCCGCCGCCGCTGCCGCCGCTCCCGGCGACGCCCGAGGAGGCAACGCGGATCGCGCTTGTCAACAACCCCGACCTGATCGCGGTGATTCGCCAGGCGTCCGCCGCCGGGCTCGATGTCCGGGTCGCCCAGGCCGGCCGGCTGCCGACCGTGTCCAGCGTCGTCAGCGGCACCTATGTCAATGCGCTCGGCGGCAACGAAGGCCCGCTGCCGAGCACCGGCACCCAGACCATCGCCGGGCTCAATGCCCGCATCCCGCTCTACCAGGGCGGCCTCCCGGCGGCTCGGATCCGGTCGGCGCAGGCGCTCGAAGGCCAGGCGCTGGAGCAGGCCATCGCGACCGAACGGGCGGTGGTCTCGACCACCCGCTCGGCGTTTGCGACCTACCAGGCGGCGCGCAATGCGATCGCCTCCAACGAGGTCGCGGTCTCAGCCAACGAACTGGCGCTGGAAGGCGCCCGCGCCGAGCGCAGCGTCGGTACCCGCACGGTGCTCGACGTGCTCAATGCCGAGCAGGAGTTGTTGAACTCGCAGGTTGCGCTGGTAACCGCGCGGCGCGACTCCTATGTCGCCGGCTTCCAGCTCTTAAACGCGATGGGCCAGGCCGAGGCCGACGATCTTGGGCTCGAGGGGGGTCCGCTGTACGACCCGCTCGGCAATTATCGTCGCGTCGCCGGCAATTGGAACGATTGGGCGAGCGATCGCCGCCACGACCCGGTCGCCACCCGCACCGTGACTCCGGCCGAGGCGCCGCCGCCTCCCGCAGGGGTGACACCGCCGCCGCAATAAGCGATAGCATTTGCCAATGCAGTCGCCCGGCCGCGAACCCTCGATGGAAGACATCCTCGCGTCGATCAAAAAGGTCATCGCAGAGGAGAAGGACCTGCGCGCTGCGGCGCCCGCACAGCCGCAGCCGGAGGAGGAGCCCCTCGCCGCCGACCGCGACGAGGACGTGCTCGAGCTCGACGAGCCCCTGTCGCCGCCGGCCGATCTCGGGCCGCCGCTCATCGAGGAGCGCATCGCCGAGACCAGCCGCCAGTCGCTGGAAACGCTGTCGACGATCGCCGCCAGCGTGCCCGCCCCGCCGCCGGTCAATCCGCTCGAGGAGATGATCCGCGAGCTCTTGCGGCCGATCCTCAAGCAGTGGCTCGACGATCACCTGCCGGGCATCGTCGACGAGCATGTGAAGCGCGAAATCACCCGCATCACCGGGCGCCCGCTCTGACGCCGCAGGCGTCACCCTGAACTTGTTTCAGGGTCCATTCCTCCACCCTCACCGCAGTTCGTCGATGGATGCTGAAACAAGTTCAGCATGACGGGCTTATGTTGATGCTGCGCGGCAGCCTCGCTAACCGCGCGGCATGAGCGAACTTCCCAAAACCTTCGAGCCCGGCCCGATCGAGCGGCGCTGGTATGAGCATTGGGAGGAGCGCGGCCTGTTCCGGCCGGAGCGCGGCGACGCCGAGCCGTGGACCATCGTCATGCCGCCGCCCAACGTCACGGGCTCGCTGCACATCGGCCATGCGCTCGACAATACGCTGCAGGACATCCTGACGCGCCATGCGCGAATGACCGGCAAGGACGCGCTGTGGGTGGTGGGCATGGATCACGCCGGCATCGCCACCCAGATGGTGGTCGAGCGCAATCTCGCCAGCCAGGGCGTTGTCCGCGCCGAGATCGGCCGCGAGGCGTTCCTCGCGCATGTCTGGGAGTGGAAGGCGCAGTCGGGCGGGTCGATCACCCGCCAGCTGCGGCGGCTTGGAGCATCGTGCGACTGGGCCAACGAGCGCTTCACCATGGACGAAGGCTTCTGCCGCGCCGTCACCAAAGTGTTCGTCGAGCTGCATCGCCGCGGCCTCGCCTATCGCGACAAGCGGCTCGTCAACTGGGACCCCCAGTTCCAGAGCGCAATCAGCGACCTCGAGGTCGAGACGCGCGAGGTCCAGGGCCGGTTCTGGCACATCCGCTACCCGCTTGCCGACGGCAGCGGCCACGTCTCGGTGGCAACGACGCGGCCCGAGACGATGCTCGCCGACATGGCGGTCGCGGTGCACCCGAAGGACAAACGGTACAAGGCGATCGTCGGCAAGCAGGTGAAGCTGCCGATCACCGGCCGGCTCATTCCGGTGATCGCCGATGAGCATGCCGACCCCGAGCTTGGCTCGGGCGCGGTCAAGATCACTCCGGGCCACGACTTTAACGATTTCGAGGTCGGCAAGCGCGCCGGGTTCAAGCCCGCCGAGATGCTCAACATGCTCGATGCGCAGGCGCGGCTGGTGCAGACGGGCGACGGGCTGATTCCGCAGGAGCTAGTCGGTCTCGACCGCATCGAGGCGCGCAAACGCGTGGTCGAGATGCTGGAGGCCGAAGGTGCCTTGGAACAGGTCGAGGAGCGGGTCATCGCGACTCCGTTCGGCGACCGCTCGGGCGCGGTGATCGAGCCGTGGCTGACCGACCAATGGTATGTCGATGCCCGGAAGCTGGCCGGCCCAGTGCTCGAGGCGACGCGATCCGGAGCGATCAAGATCGTCCCCCAGACCTGGTCCAAAACCTGGTTCAACTGGCTCGAAAACATTCAGCCGTGGTGCGTGTCGCGGCAATTGTGGTGGGGCCACCGGATCCCGGCCTGGTTCGACGACGACGGCAAAATCTTCGTCGCGGAGAGCGAGGAGGAGGCGCGGCGCGAGGCCGGCGAGCGGTCGCTGCGCCAGGACGAGGATGTGCTCGATACCTGGTTCAGCTCCGCACTGTGGCCGTTCGCCACGCTCGGCTGGCCCGAGGAGACCGAGGAGCTCAAGCGCCATTACCCCAACGACGTCCTCATCTCAGGCTTCGACATCCTGTTCTTCTGGGATGCGCGGATGGCGATGCAGGGCATCGAGTTCATGGGCCGCAGCGGGGAGCTGCCTCTTGAACAAAGCGTGCCGTGGAAGACGCTGTATCTCCACGGCCTTGTCCGCGACGCGGCCGGGCAGAAAATGTCCAAGTCGAAGGGCAATACGGTCGATCCGCTGGGGCTGATCGACCGCTTCGGCGCCGACGCGCTGCGCTTCACTCTGGCGGCGATGGAAAGCCAGGGGCGCGACATCAAACTGGATGAGAAGCGCGTCGAGGGCTACCGCAACTTCGCGACCAAGCTGTGGAACGCAGGCCGCTTCCTGCAGATGAACGGGGTTGGCGCATCGCAAAGCATCGCCGCCCCCGAGCCGCAGCTGCCGGTCAACCGCTGGATCATCGGCGAAGTGGTCGAGACTCTCGCCAAGCTCGACCGCGCCTTCGCCGACCTGCGCTTCGACGAAATGGCCGACGCTATCTACCATTTCACCTGGGGCACCTTTTGCGACTGGTACGTCGAGCTGGTGAAGGGCGCGTTCGACGACGAGACCCGCGCGGTCGCGGCCTGGGCCTTCGACCAGATCCTGGTGATGCTCCACCCGTTCATGCCGTTCGTCACCGAGGAATTGTGGCACGCGATGGGGGACAGGCCGTACGAGCTGATCGTCGCCAAGTGGCCGGCGCCCGAGGCCGCGATGGACCGCGAGGCCAAGGCCGAGATCGATTGGCTGGTCGACTTCATCCGCGAAACGCGCGCCATGCGCGCCGAGCTGAACGTCCCGTGGAGCGCGACCCTGGAGCCGCTGGTGATCGGCGGATCGGCCGATCAGGCGCAGCGGGTCACCGACCAGGCGGCGACCATGGCGCGGATGGCGAAGCTCGGCCCGGCGCGAGTCGCCGCCAACGCGCCCGATGGCTCGGCACAGATCGGCGTCGATGGAGTGACCTACGCATTTGCCCTTGCGGAACACATTGACGTCGACGCCGAGCGGGCGCGCTTGTTCAAAGCGCTCAGCGTCGCCGAGAAGGACCGCGACAGCCTCGCCGCGCGGCTTGACAACCCCGCCTTCACCGAGCGCGCCAAGCCCGAGGCGGTGGAGAAGGCGCGCGTCGATCATGCGGAGCGGACCGCCGAGGCGGAGCGGCTTACGGCGGCGCTGGCTCGGCTGGGCTAGTTGTGCCCCTGCGAAGGCAGGGGCCCAGACTGGGTTCCTGCCTTCGCAGGAACACACTATTCCCGCGGCGCCGCGACCGTCACCGCATCGGGGACCGCGCGGACTTCGAGCGGGGTGCGGGCCGCGACCTCGCCATCGATCGACACTTCCACCCTCGGCCGAGTCGACACGATCAGCTTACGCCCGCGGAACTCGCGCACTGTCTGGTGGCGCGACTGGAGCTTGAGCGCGGACGCGAAATAGCTCCACGCCAAGCGGACGACGCTGCGGCCGCGCACCGCCTGGACGACGATCTCGCCGCTTTCGACATCGGCGCTTTCGATCAGCTCCATGCCGCCATGGAAGCGGCCGTTGGCGATCCGCACCTCGGTCGCCCACAAGCGATGGATTCGGCGCCCGTCGTCGACCTTGAGCTGGAAAGCGTTGAAATTCGCCGCAGACCAGCCGGCCCACAGCAAATAGCCGAGCCGTCCCAGGGTTCGCTTGAGGCCATGCGGCATGTGGCCGGCGACCTCGGGTGCGAGCCCGAGCGCGGCCACGTTGAGAAAATAGTCGCCGTTGATGCAGCCGACGTCGATCGACCGGCCGTGGCCGTTGGCGATGACGTCGATCGCCCCGTCGAGGTCGAGCGGAATGCCGAGCGTACGGGCGAAACTGTTCGCCGTCCCCAGCGGCAACACCGCCAAAATGGTGTCCGTCCCGAGGAAAAAGTCGACCGCGGACGACAGCGATCCGTCGCCGCCGCCGACGATCACCATCGGTGCGCGCTTGACCGCGCTCTTGACCGCCGGATCGATGCCCTCGGGGTCCTCGACCGCCTGCGATTCCAGGAGCTCGATACTGGCCGCGGCCAGCTTCTCGCACGCCTCGGCGAATGCGTCCGCGCCGGTGCGGCTCGCGGCGTTGACGATCAGGATCGCCTGTTTGGGGAGGGGCCGCGATTGCATGGCTGCATGAATGCGCGAGTGCCCATCTTCTTTCCTTGCAACTCGCGCGCTAGACGGTCGCGATGAACCAGCCCTCCTTCCCGGCGCTGCGCATGCGGCGCGGCCGCGCCGCTCCGTGGATGCGCGAGATGCTCGCCGAGCACCGGCTGCATCCCAGCGACCTCATCCTGCCGATGTTCGTCTGCGAGGGCTCAGGCTGCGAAGAACCGATCGCCGCGCTCCGCGGAGTCAGCCGGTGGAGCGTCGACCAGCTTGCAAGCCGCGCCAAGGAAGCCGCCGCGCTCGGCATTCCCTGCGTTGCGCTGTTCCCCAATACGCCCGAGGCGTTACGGACCGAGGACGCGCAAGAAGCCCTCAATCCGGACAATCTGATCAGCCGTGCGATCCAGGCGGTCAAGAATGCGGTGCCCGAAATCGGGGTGATCACCGATGTCGCGCTCGACCCCTACACCAGCCATGGCCACGATGGCTTGATCGACGAGCGCGGCTGCGTCGCCAACGACGAGACGGTCGCGATCCTCACCCAGCAAGCCCTCGTCCAGGCAGCCGCCGGCGCCGACATCATCGCCCCGTCGGACATGATGGATGGCCGGGTCGCGGCAATCCGCCAGGGCCTGGAAACCGGGGGATATTGCGACGTCGCGATCCTCGCCTATGCCGCCAAATACGCTTCCGCTTTCTACGGCCCGTTTCGCGATGCGGTCGGCTCGTCCGGGCGGCTGAAGGGCGACAAGCGCGGCTACCAGATGGACCCGGCCAATCGCGCCGAGGCGCTGCGCGAGGTCGCGCTCGACATCGCCGAGGGCGCCGACATGGTGATGGTCAAGCCCGGGCTGCCCTATCTCGACGTGATCGCGGCGGTGAAGCAGCGGTTCGGAGTGCCGACTTTCGCCTACCAGGTATCGGGCGAGCATGCGATGATCGAGGCCGCTGCGGCGGCCGGGGCCGGCGACCGCGACGCCCTCCTCATGGAGACGCTGATCGCCTTCAAGCGCGCCGGAGCGACCGGCGTCCTTACCTACCACGCGCTGGAAGCCGCGCGACTGCTGAACGGCTAGCTTCCGAGCCGCGCCTCGAGCGCGTCGATCGCCTGGGCCTGTCGCCGGTCGATCGCCCCAACCTCCGCCGCTGCCGCTTCGATCGCGGCGAGATCGCCCGGCGCGATCCCGGCTTGCCTGACCAATGCCGTCGCAGCGATGGCGTCGATGTCGCCGAGCGCCCGGGTCGTCGGAGCGCGCGCCGCGACCGCCACCGACACCGCTTGCTGGGCGATGACCCAGCTTTCGCTCTGCGCAGCGCCAGCCGCCGCGGCCAGCCGCTGCGCTTCCCCGGCGGCGGCGGCGAACGCGCTCTCGCCGCCTCGAGCCGCACTCACCAGCTCGGCGAGGCGGGCGGCAAGCGCGTCGGTCGGTTGCTCGACGCCATTGCCGACGACCGGAACGCGTGGATCGATCGCCTCGGCGGTGCGCGGTGCAAGCGACGGCGCCGCACCGGGCGGGGCCGTGCAGCCGGCGGCTGCAAGGACGGCGGCGAGCGCGCAGGATCGGGAGAACAGCATGGCTGGGCGCCCGTTTAAGATCGCTCGGCGTCGCGTGCAATTGTGTTCCGCGCGCTGCTTTCGGCAGGGTTGCGCGGTTCCTGCCGCCCCCCTATGTCGCCGCTTGCCTGAATTTTGGGCAACCGCGCGCCCGTAGCTCAGCTGGATAGAGCACCAGACTACGAATCTGGGGGCCGGAGGTTCGAATCCTTCCGGGCGCGCCATTCTTAGCCGCAGAGTTTGCCCTGAAATCTCAGGCGCGCGGTCTCCGCTTGCGCGGAGCCGTCATTCGGTGATGGACTGGAATTTTGAGAGAGCGGAAGTCGGCGCGAACGAGAAGCGGGTTCAGGCGCCGACGAGGGTTCCAGAGCCGGCCGCGCGCTCCGCGAAGTCCTTGGCGAGCTTGGCGTGCCAGGTGCGCGCCTGTTCGGTTACCGCGCGCTGAGCAGCCATCCGTTCTTCGATCGCCCGGCGGCGGTAATAGCGCTCGTTCGACTCCATTTGCTGCCCCCTCCGGCAAGTCGCTGGAGCGACAATGGCGCCAGAATCACTAACCGAGGGTTAAAGCCGCGAACTGTGTCACGGAGACACAGTTCATGGTTAATAATTAGAAAATCGGTTGTTCCAAGCATGGCCGCCGCAACTTATAAGATTCTACGCACGTTGAAGCCGAAATGGCTTTCAGGAAGGTGACTATGTTTAACTCGATCGAACCCCGCCGCGGTATGTTCGACCCGGCGACGCGCGGCTACCACGCGGTCTACCGCGATAATCAGGTCAACCACTGCCCCGGCTGCGGCCGGACCCACTGGTATCTGGGCCGGGTCCTGGCCGAGTGCGCGTTCTGCTCGACCGCTTTGCCGCTCCAGGAGAGCTTCCGCCATGGACCGGCGCCGGCGCCGGTGATCCATCGCTCGCGCCCGGCCTATCAAGTGCTCGACGCCGCCTGATAGGACCGCCCGCACAGAATCGCTTTGAGCCGCTGCCGTCGGCGCGGTATAATGCCTTCATGCGCAGGCTACTCTTGCCGCTGACCGCGGCCCTCATCACCATGTTGCCCGCTCCGGCTCTGGCCGGCGCGGGCAACTTCACGATCGTCAATGCGACCGGCCGCGACATCAGCGCGCTGTCGATTCGGCGCTTTGGCGCGGGCGGCTGGCAGCCGCTGGCGGCGGCGCCGCGGGCCGGCGGGCGCGGGGCGGTGGAGTTCAGCGACGAGGATTGCGCGTTCGACCTTCGGGCAACGCTTGCCGGCGGCGCTACGGCCGTATGGTCGGGCGTGAATCTCTGCGAAGCGCAAGCGGTGACCTTGAACCGGAGCGACTCGGGCGCGCTCTGGGTCGACTACGACTGAGCGGCGATCGCCGCTGTAGCGGCGGCGAATAGGCCCCAGCCTTGGCCGCGGCGGGTACCGGCCGCACCGAATCGAGCAGCTTCGCGCCGACCAGGAAAACGACGCCGGTGCAGGCCAGCGCGAGCAGCACGCCGCCGGTGCCCGGATAGGTCTCGAGATAGTGCTGGCCGCGTTCGACGGCACCCAGCGCGACCGCATAGATCACCAGCCAAGCCTCGGTGCGAGTCTTGATGGTGAACAGTCGGGCGATCTTGCGGCGCATCGTCATACGTTAATCAAACCTCGTGCCAGTCCCGCGGTTCCGCCGTTTCCGGCCTAAGGAAATTGGTAAAGCGTCCGTTTACCCGGCGCCAGTCATTGTTTGGCCGAAGCCGTCCCACAATTGGACGACGGGCGCCTAGGCCAGCTCGCTGAGGCCGAGCGTTTCGAGCAAGGCCCGGCGCGCGGCCTCGATGTCGCGGATCAGCGCCGCCTCGAGCAGATCGTCGTTGTGGATTGTCTCGGGCCATAGCCGTTCGACCACCTCGGCAATCGCCTCGAGCCGCGCCTCGTCGACGAGGAAGCGCGGGTCGATCGTCGCGGGGTCGGCGACAACCCGCAGGCGCAGGCAGGCGGGGCCGCCGCCGTTGGCCATCGACTGGCGGACGTCGACCACCTCGACCCGCCGGATCGGGCCGTTTCCGGCGAGGTGGCGCTCGAGCCAGCTCCACACCGACGGCGTTTCGCGGGCTTCGCTCGGCACGATCAAAGTCGTCTCGCCGCCGGGCGGGCGAACCAGTTGGGCGTTGAACAGATAGGAGGAGACCGCGTCGGCGAGGCTGACGTCGGCTTCGGCGACCTCGATGAGCTCGAAACCCGGCACCAGCCGCTGGCAATCGGCAATGAGCCGGTCGCGCTCGGCAAACGCCTGTTCGTGCGCGAACAGGATGGGCCCGTTGGCGACGGCGACGACGTCGTTGTGGAACGCTCCGGTGGCGATCGCCTGATCCGATTGCTCGGCAAACAGGGTCCGCTCCGGATCGAGCCGGTGGAGCCGGGCAATGGCTTTGGACGCCTGCAAGTGCTGGCGCGCCGGAAAGGCGCCGCCGGTAATTCCGTAGACGAAGATTTCCACGCCCGGCTCGCCTTGGGCGGCGGCCAGGCGCATGTGATTGGCGGCGCCCTCGTCGCCGAACGCCGGCGGGATCGGCGGGTGCACGCTGAAGTGGGCGGAGTCCCCGAACGCGACCCGCAGCTGCGCCAGGGTCGCCGGCCATTCGTGGCTGCGGTGGGCCATGGTGCGCAGGTTGGCGACGGTCAGGTGGCAGCGTCCGTCGGCCGTGTCGGGCGCCGGCGAGACGGTGGCCGCGTTCGCCGCCCACATTGCCGAAGCCGACATGGCGTTGGCGGCGAGCGCCGGCTCCGCCTCTTCGATGGTCGCGCCGAGCTCGGCGAGCCACGCGCGGTTCGGGCGCGGGTGGGGCAGGAATATTCCTTGCGCGAGCCCCAGCGCGAGGTTCGCGCGCATCTTCGCCAGTCCCTCGAGCGCCCCCGCTCGCGGACGCGAGACGTGTCCGGCATTGCGGGTCGAGGCGAGATTGCCGAGGCTCAGCCCGGCGTAATTGTGGCTTGGCCCGACGATCCCGTCGAAGTTGATTTCGGTCAGCGCCCTGGTTGCGGTAAGCGGCATCAGCGGGTGACCGCCAGCACTTCGTCGCCGGCCTTGACGCCGAGCAGCCGGGCGGACCCGGCATCGATGCACAGGCCCTCGTCGGGAATGCGTTTGACGGCGGTGGCGCAGGCGACGAAGTCCTTGAGCCGGCCGGCCGCGAGGATCGCCTTGTGCTTGCCGCCTTCGCCGACCTCGATCACCGGCTCATAGACGGCTTCGCGGACGGTGCGGATCGCGTCGGTGGGAGCAGTCACAGTCGGCCCGCCGTCGAAAATGTCGATGTAGCTGTCGTGGACGAAGCCTTCGTCCTCGAGCATCCGCAACGCCGCCCGGCCGCTCCGGTGCGGCTTGCCCATCACTAACTTCGCGGTCTCGGCCAGCAAGGCGACATAGATCGGTGTCCGCGGCATCAGGTCGGCGATGAATCGGGTCCCGTGCAACGCGTTGAAATGGTCCGCCTCCGGGAACGTCATGTCGAAGAAGCGGCCGGCGAGCGCATCCCAAAACGGCGAGTTGCCCGCATCGTCGAGAACGCCGCGAAGCTCGGCCAAAGTGCGGTCGCCAAAGCGCGAGCGGTGCTGCTTGATGAACAGATATCGACTCCGCGACAGCAGCGCGCCCCAGCCGCCGGAGCGAAGCTCGGGGTGGAGGAACAGCCCGCCGACCTCGGACGACCCTTCGAGGTCGGTGGTCAGGCTGAGCATCTGGTTGCGGAACGTCTTGCCGAGCTCCGGGCTGCTTTGGGTCAGCGTGCTCAAGTGATAGCTGTAGAAGGGCTGGACGACGCCGACCTGCCCGAACACCTGGCAGGTGCCGCGGATTTTCCCGGACTGGGGATCCTCGAGCACGAAAATATAAAGGTCCGCGGCCTGTTCATCGCCTTCCCGGGCGAACGACCGATCCGATCGCGCGAGCTTCTCGACCAGGGTGCCGCGGTCGGCGGGCAAGTTGGTGAAGCCGCCGCCGGTCAGCTTCGCCATCTGGTAGATCGCCTTGAAGTCCTCGCCGCGCGCCGGCCGCACCCGATAGGTCATGCGCGCCCGTCCGCGAGCCGCAGGATGGTCAGCGCCGATAGCGCCGCGCGCTCGGCCAGGCTGTCGACGATGAGATACTCGTCGCTGCTGTGGATCTTGCCGCCGCGCACGCCCATCGTGTCGACCACCGGCACTCCGCAGGCGGCGATGTTGTTGCCGTCGCAGACGCCGCCGCTGGGCTGCCAGCCGATCGACTGTCCAAGGTCCGCGCCGGCTTGCTTGACGAGGGTGAACAGCGCTTCCGCTTCCGGCGTCATCGGCTTGGGCGGGCGGCCGAAGCCGCCGTGGGTGTCGATCGCGACTTCGTGATCGGCGGCGACCGCGGCCACGGTGGATTGGATCAGGCTGTGCGCCCGAGCCTCATCGTCTGGAGTGGCCGGGCGGAGATTGACCCGCAGCACGGCGAGGTCGGGAACGACATTGTTCGGGCCGCCGCCGTCGATCCGCGCGGGGTTGATCGCGAGGCCGCGAACCTTGCCGCGCTCGAGCCGGAGGGCGAGATCGGCTGCCGCCAGGATCGCATTGCGGCCGTCCTCGGGATTGCGCCCGGCGTGGGCGGAGCGGCCGTGGACGACGAACGAGAAGTTGCCGCTTCCCGGCCGGACTCCGGCTAGGGTACCGTCGGGCAAGGCGGACGGCTCGTAGGTCAGCGCGGCGCGCTTGCCCCGCGACGCCGCGGCGAGAAGCTGGCGCGAGCTCAGCGAGCCGACCTCCTCGTCGCTGTTGATGACGATCTCATAGCCAATGCGCTCCGCGGCCGCGTTCGCCTCCACGGCCTTCAGCGCCGCAAGCATGACCGCGATCCCGCCCTTCATGTCCGCCGTTCCGGGGCCGTTGATGCACGTCTCGTCCAGCCACCGCGTGTCCTGGAACGGGTGGTCGACTCCGAACACCGTGTCCATGTGGCCGGTCAGGAGCAGCTGCACCTTCGCAGCGGGCCGGACGATGAGCCGCAAATGCTTGCCATGCTCGAGCGCGACCGTCTTGCCGGCGGCATCGACCGTTTCGACGGCCTCTGGCTCGACCATTTCGAGTTCGCCGGGGAGTACGGAAAAGGCATCCGCGAGCAACCCGGCAATGGCCTTCAGGCCAGCCAGGTTGCGCGAGCCGCTGTTGACCGCCGCCCACGCCTCGACCTGGCCGAGCATCGGCTCGGCTGCGGCGCGTTCGGTGCAGTCCTGCTCGATGCTAGCCAGGCTCCCCATCACGGACCTCCTAGCCATACGACCGTTGGAACGCCACACCGTGGCAGCGCACGCGACGCGTTAGCGCCTATGTCCGCAATGCGTGGAAAGCGGACGCTAACTTTAGCTCTGTCGGGCTTGCACTGGAGCGGCTCACCTCTGTTGCCGCTCTCCCCCGGTAAGCCGCCAAGCCCAGCTGATGGCAAGGCCGACGAGGATCATTGTGCCGAGCCAGCATAAAAGTTCGAGAGCGACCAGGGCGGCGGGCTCACGCATGGTGGCCGTCGCTGATCCGGCCCAGTCACAGAAAGCCACCGTTGAGGATCTCGCCGGAGGCCTCTGTCGCATGAGCCGCGCCAGTGCCACAGGACTTCTACGAGGCGGATCTTAGCCAGCCATTTGCCCCGTTAACGCGGCACTACCTCGGAAGTGCTGCGTTTTGAGACCACTAGCGGGCATTGGTGGAGAGGGCTGGATTCGAACCAGCGTACGCTTGCGCGGGCAGATTTACAGTCTGCTGCCTTTAACCACTCGGCCACCTCTCCGGAGGCGCGGCACATGGCCACGAGGCTCTGTGCTGTCAATTGCCACAACCGGCAGAACACCCGCGCGATCCATGCTCGGCTGTCCCCCGGACAGCCTGTGCCCTGTCACCCCTCGCGATTGCTCGTGCGCTCCATGCTCGCCGATCCCCCGGATCGGCTGTGCGTGTCGCCCCTCGCTTCGTTCGTGCGCTCCAATTTCGGACCTGCCCCCGGCAGGTCGCGAAATTGGAGCGGGTGAAGGGAATCGAACCCTCGTCGTAAGCTTGGAAGGCTTCTGCTCTACCATTGAGCTACACCCGCTTGGGCCAAGCGGGACGAGCAATGCCATCGGCTGCTCGGTCGCGTCAACTGCGAGTGCTCGCCCGTTCAGCGCATCGAAAGCTTGTCCGCCGCAGAGGCCATCCTTACGGGCGTAGATCGTAGGATTCGGGGTAAACAGGAGGTTCTTCAAAGGCATATGCCGATTGAGTCGGTCATTTCGCCGATCCTGGAGACGGTGCTCGACGCGGTCGTGGTGATGGATCGCGACGGCATTGTCCAAGCCTGGAATCATCACGCCGAGACGATCTTCGGCTGGTCGGCGCCTGACGCAATCGGCCAGAATCTCGGTGAGCTGATCGTCCCTCCGGCGTTGCGCGAGGCGCACCATCGAGGCTTGCGGCGCTATAATACCAAGGGCGTCGCCCGGGTGCTCGACTCCCGCCTCGAGCTCAACGGCTTGCGCAAAGACGGCAGCGAAATTCCGATCGAGCTGTCGATCACCCTCGTCAGCCGCGAAGGCCGCGACGTTTTCGTCGGGTTCCTGCGCGATATCTCGGAACGGAAGCAAGCCGAGGCACAGCTCGAATACCAACTCCGCGAGAGCCGCCTGATGCTCGAGCTCAGCGAGCTCGCGGGTCGCGAACAAGGCTTCGACGAGGTGCTCGTCGCGACGCTCGATGCGATTTGCAAGCTTGCCGATTGGCCGGTCGGGCACGCGTTCCTGGTCTCCGAGGATCAGCGCACGGTCACCTCGGCGCAATGGAGTAGCCAAGCCCGTCGCAAGGCGCCGGCGCTGGTCAAAGCCACCCGGTCGATCGAGTTCGGGCCCGGCGTTGGCTTGCCGGGGCGTGTCCTCGAAAGCGGCCAACCGCTGTGGATTTCTAGCGTCGAACAGGACGACAACTTCCTGCGGAGCGAGCTCGGATACGAATCGGCGTTCGCATTCCCCGTCCACAGCGGCGGACGCTGCATCGCCGTGCTCGAGTTCTTCTCGAGGGACGCGCGACAGCCACAGGAGCATATGCTGCTGTCGGCGCGGGCGATCGGCGCGCAGGTCGGCCGGGTTTACGAGCGCAAGCACAGCGAGGAGCTGCGCGCGCTGCTCCTCGCCGAGCTCAATCATCGCGCCAAGAACATCCTCGCGGTGGTCCGCGGAATGGCGCATCTCAGCTTCGGCAGCGCGACCGACGTTGCCGAGGCCCAGAAGATTTTCGATCGCCGCCTCGATTCGATCGCCAAGGCAAACGACATATTGCACGCGCAAAGCGGCAGCTCGGCATTGCTTAGCGACATCGTCCGCGAAGCGCTTGCCGGCTGTGGAGTGGGCGATGATCGCTCGGTCCTCGAGGGGCCGGACCTGTGCATCGATTCGTCGGCCGCGATCATGGTGTCGCTGGCGGTCCATGAGCTGGGCACCAACGCATTCAAGCATGGCGCGCTCTCCAGCCGGGAGGGGAAAATCGCCATCGCCTGGCAGCTCGACCCGGAGAATGGCGACCGCTTCCAACTGGAGTGGGTCGAGCGCGGCGGCCCGCCGGTCGGAGCACCGAGCCGCAAGGGGTTCGGAATGCGCATTCTCGAGCGGGGGATGGAGCTCGAAACCGGCGGCCGGGCCGAGATCCTCTATGAGGAACCGGGCTTTCGCTATCGCCTGTCGGGGGCTCGGCACAGCGGCTTCCCGGGCGACCGCGCCCAGGCCGCCTGACCGCACGATCCGGTCCGAAGCTGCCTCAACGGGAACGAGTCTACGCCTCAAGCGATTGACGGGGCGGCGGGTGCTTGGAGGCGAATGAGATGGCGGCGCGACCGATATGGCGAGGGCAGATCCGGCTGGCGCTGGTGTCGATCCCGGTCGAAATTTACCCGGCGACCCGCAGCGGCGCGACGGTCCAGTTCCACCAGGTGCACGAGCCGTCGGGCAAGCGGATCAAGTACGAAAAGGTCGTGCCCGGCATCGGCCCCGTCGACCGCGACGAGATCATGAAAGGCTTTGAGGTGTCGAAAGGCCATTACGTGCTGCTCGACCCCGAGGAGATCGAGAGCGTCAAGCTCGAGAGCCGCAAGACCGTCGACCTCGTCCAGTTCGTCGAGCTGGGCGACATCGACCCGATGTATTTCGACAAGCCCTATTACGTCGTTCCCGCCGACGACCTTGCCGAGGAAGCGTTCGTGGTGCTTCGCGATGCGTTGCGCGCGTCTCGCAAGGTCGGCATCGGCCAGCTGGCGATGCGCGGGCAGGAATATGTCGTCGCCCTGAAGCCGTGCGGGCGCGGCATGTTGTTGGAAACGTTGCGCTATGCCGACGAAGTCAACCGCGCCGCGAGCTTCTTCCGCGAGATCGGCGATCACAAGCCCGACCCCG
The DNA here is from genome assembly GCA_035512655.1 of Sphingomicrobium sp. GTDB lineage: Bacteria > Pseudomonadota > Alphaproteobacteria > Sphingomonadales > Sphingomonadaceae > Sphingomicrobium. The sequence goes on from DATKDM010000028.1 coordinate 24,155, forward strand.
ACCTGCTCGATCTTGCCGCCACGCTGATCGATAAGAAGTCGGGCGACTTCGACCCCACCGAATTCCACAACCGCTACGTCGATGCGCTCAAGGACCTGATCAAGGAGAAGCAGCGCAAGAAGGGCGAGAAGGTCATCCAGGACCCGGGCGAGGGCAAGCCGAGCAAGGGCTCCAACGTCATCGACCTGATGGCCGCCTTGAAAAAGAGTCTCGGCGAGGGCGGCAGCGGTGCCAACGACAACAAGGGGGCGAAGAAGCCCGCGGCCAGGAAAGCGCCCGCAAAGAAGGCTGCCGCCCCGGCGAAAAAGACCGCCGCCGGGGTACGCAAGCGGTGAGATGTACCCCTGCGAAGGCAGGGGCCCAGTCCGCTGCCGGGAGGCAGCGCCTGCGGCGCTGGTCTAGGCTCCTGCCTTCGCAGGAGAACAGGTGATGGCACGCCGCGCCGCGCTCGACATCGGGACCTATAACCGCAAGCGCGATTTCTCGAAGACCGCCGAGCCGAAGGGCCGCAAGCTCAAGGGCCGCAAATCAAGCGTGGGCGGCGACCGCTTCGTCGTCCAGAAGCACGATGCGTCGCGGTTGCATTGGGATTTTCGCTTGGAGCTCGACGGCGTGTTGAAGAGCTGGGCGGTGCCCAAGGGCCCCAGCCTCGATCCGCAAGGCAAAAGGCTGGCAATGCGGACCGAGGACCATCCGCTCGACTACGGCGATTTCGAAGGCACGATCCCGGCCGGCGAATATGGCGGCGGGACGGTGATGCTGTGGGATCATGGCCGCTGGATCCCCGAACCCGGCAAGGACCCGCTTAAGACCATCGAGGAAGGCCATCTCCACTTCACGCTCGAAGGCGAGCGGATGAAGGGCGAATGGGTGATGTTTCGCTTGAAGGGGAAGCCCGGCGAAAAGGCCGAGCCGTGGATGCTCAAGAAAGTCACCGACGAGCATGCCGACGAGGAGGCCGGCGACGCCCTCGTCGAGCAATGCGTGACCAGTGTCACTACCGGCCGGACGATGGCCGAGATCGCCTCGGGCACCGACGTCTGGCGCTCGAACCGCGGCGGGCAAAAGGGCGGCCGCGCGAAGAAGAAATCGGGCCAGGGGCCGCCGCCGTTCCAGAAGCCGCAACTCGCGACTTTGGTCGATTCGGTACCGGGCGGGGCGGACTGGATCCACGAGTATAAATATGACGGCTACCGGCTGCTGATCGCGACCGGCGACGGCGCCGCGACGGCCTGGACCCGCAACGGCAAGGACTGGAGCGACAAGTTCCGCGCCCTCGTTCGCGCCGCCGCCAAACTGCCGGCCGGCTGTTTGATCGACGGCGAAGCGGTCGCGCTGGGCGACAACGGCAAGCCCGATTTCCAGCTGCTGCAATCGACGCTCAAAGAGCAGAAGGGGGCGAACCTCGCCTTTTACGCCTTCGACCTGCTGGTCGACCGGGGCGAGGACATCAGGAAGCTGCCCAATATCGAGCGCAAGGAGCGGCTCGCCGCCCTGCTCAACGGGGTCGGCTCGCCGCTCATCTACGGCGACCATGTCGTCGCCAGGGGCGAGGCTTTGCTCGACGCCATTTGCGCCGAGAAGGGCGAAGGCATCATCTCGAAAAAGGCGAGCGCGCCCTATCGCGGCGCCCGCACCCGCAACTGGCTCAAGGTGAAATGCATCCAGCGGCAGGAGTTCGTCATCGTCGGCTGGTCGGAGAGCGAAAAGAGGCGCGGCTTCCGCTCGCTGCTGCTCGGGCTCCGCGAGGGCGGCAAGCTGAAATATGCCGGTAAGGTCGGCACCGGCTTCAACACGCAGATGATCGAAAGCCTGGCGGAGACGATGAAGCCGCTCGCGGTCGACAAGGCGCCGCTCGTCGTGCCGCGCGCCGACCGCAAGGCGGCGCATTGGCTCAAACCCGAGCTGGTCGCCGAAATCGCCTTCACCGAGTTCACCACCGACGGCATCCTGCGCCACCCGAGCTTCATCGCGCTGCGCGACGACAAGCCGGCCAAAGAGGTGGTCCGCGAGATTCCGCAGAAACTCAAAAAGGCGGAGAAGAAAAAGGGCAAGCGAGCGACCGCCGAGGACTTCGGAATCACGATCAGCAGCCCCGACCGGGTGATTTATCCCGAAGCCAAGCTGACCAAGATTGAGCTCGCCGATTATTACGCCCAGGTCGAGGCGCTGATGATGGTTGACACCGCGCGCCGCCCGGTCACCCTGATCCGCTGCCCCCAGGGGCGGTCGAAGAAATGCTTCTTCCAAAAGCACGACACAGGATCGATGGGCGAGCACGTCAAGCATGTGCCGATCACCGAGAAGAAGGGCGAAGTTCAGGATTATCTCTATTTCGACGACGTCCGCGGGCTGCTTTCCTGCGTGCAGATGGGAACCATCGAGTTTCACGGCTGGGGCAGCCGGATCGACAAGGTCGAGCATCCGGACCGCCTGGTGTTCGACCTCGACCCCGACGTCGGGCTCGATTTCGCCGCGGTGCGCGACGCCGCGCGGCGAATTCGCGATCTAATCGCCGATTTGGGCCTGATCAGCTTCCCGCTGCTGACCGGCGGCAAGGGCATCCACGTCGTCGTGCCGCTCGATGCCAAGGCCGACTGGACCGCGGTCAAGTCGTTCGCCGAGCGCTTCTCGCGGGCGGTGTCCGAAGCCGAGCCCGAGCGCTTCACCGCCAACATCCGCAAAGCGCAGCGCAAGGGCCGCATCTTCCTCGACTGGCTGCGCAACCAGCGCGGCGCGACCGCGGTGCTGCCCTATTCCGCGCGGGCCCGCGAAGGCGCCCCAGTCGCCGCGCCGGTCGTTTGGGAAGAGCTCGACGTTTATGCGGGCGGCAACGCGTTCACCATCCGCGATGCCGACCAATTGATCGAGCGCGCGTCATCCAAGCTGCTCGCCGGGTGGGGGCAGGGCAAACAAGCGCTGCCGAAGTATTGATATGAAAATGCACGGCATCTCTTTCGCGATTTCCGCCGGGCTCGGAAGCATATTGCTGTCCGCCTGCTCCGAAGCACCCGAAGGCGAACGCGAGCGGGCTGCAACGCTGCCGCGGGAAACCGCCCAAGCTGGCGACCACGCACCGGCGCCGCCTGTCGCGCCCACTGAACCCGCCGAAGGCCCGACTGCTGGAGGGGACGGTTCACCGATTCGGCTGTCGCCGCTCAGCCGTCAGGAAATCGGTGCAGCGGATCTCGCCGGTGAGCTCGGATGCGGCTTTGAACGGGACCCGCGCGAGACACTGCTCGTGGCCATGGGCGATGTCGCGTCCAAAGAGCCGTCCTTTGGCGTCGTGAAAGTCGGCGACTCTGTCGAATCCGTCAGCGCCCCGGGCGGGTTCGACGGCATGTGGAAGGGCGCAAAATTCGTTGGCCGAGGCAAGACCATCCTGGTCGAACGCACTTCGTCACAGCCCGCCGGCGGCGGCGAATCGCCGCCCTATCCCGCGCGGCTCACGTACCAGCGTGCGGACGGCGCAAGCCGCAGCTTCGACGGCACGTGGACCTGCGGCCCCTAGCGGATCGCTGATCCTATCCGCCCCAGCGCGGAGATCGAGTCTTAGGCCGCAAACTTATCGGTCGCGCGGATCAGGCCGTCGAGGATGCCGGGCTCATTGTACAAATGGCCTCCATCCGGCACGATGTTGAGCTCGACCTCGGGCCAGACTTGCTTGAGCTCCCAGGCGGCGCGCGGCGGGGTGCAGCAGTCGTGGCGGCCCTGGACGATCACCCCGGGAATCTTGCGCAGTTTGTCGGCGCCGCGAAGCAGCTGTCCTTCTTCCAGCCAGCCCTTGTTCGCCATGTAATGGTTCTCGATCCGGGCGATGGCGATCGCGTGCTGGTCCTCGGTGAACTCCTCGAGCATCTTGGGGTCGGGCAGCAGCGTCACCGTCTGCCCTTCCCAGGTGCTCCACGCCTTGGCCGCGCGCAGCCGCTCGGCGGCATCGTCGCTGGTCAGGCGCTTGCGATAGGCCTCGATCAGGTCGCCGCGCTCGGCTTCGGGGATCAGCGAGATAAAGTCGTTCCAGGCCTCGGGGTACAGCTCCGAGGCGCCGTATGTGTAGAGCCAGTCAAGCTCGGTTTGCGAGAACAGGAAGATGCCGCGCAGCACCAGTTCGGTGACGCGTTCGGGATAGGTCTGCGCGTAGGCGAGCGACAGCGTCGAGCCCCAGCTGCCGCCGAACACCAGCCATTTCTCGACGCCGACCATTTTGCGCAGCCGCTCGATATCCTCGACCAGATGCCAGGTGGTGTTGGCCTCGAGGTTGGCGTGGGGCGTGGACTTGCCCGCGCCGCGCTGGTCGAACAGCAGGATGTTGTAGCGCTCGGGGTCGAATTGCCGCCGTTGGTTGGGACTGGCCCCCGAGCCGGGCCCGCCGTGAAGGAAGACGGCCGGCTTGCCGGACGGGTTGCCGCATAGCTCCCAGTACAGGCTGTGGCCGTCGCCGACGTCGAGATGGCCCGATGTGTAGGGCTCGATCTCGGGATACAATGTGCGGCGCTGGCGTGTCTGGATGTCCATCTAGAAACTCATTTCCTCATAAACGTGGCGGACGTCGCCGCGCCATTCGCCATGATATTTGTCGAGCAGGCGGTCGGCGGGTGTCTTGCCGCTTGCGACGACTTCGCGCAACGGGTCGAGGAAGCCGCCTTCATTGTCGCCGGCCGGGTTGAGCACGCCGCGCCGGCTCAAGCCCATCGACGCGAGAGCGATCACTTCGCGGGCCAAATCGTGCATCGTCCCGCCGCCCGGCACCGGCGCCTCGAGCGCGAGCCGGGGGACATCCTGGCGAAGCTGCTCGCGCTCCTCGATGGTCCAGTTGCTGACCCGGTCCCAGGCGGCGTCGAGCGCTTCGTCGGCATAAAGCAGCCCGACCCACAGCGCCGGGAGCGCGCAAATCCGGTTCCACGGGCCGCCGTCGGCGCCGCGCATTTCGAGGAAACTCTTTAAGCGCACTTCGGGAAAGGCGGTGGAGAGATGATCGGTAAAGTCGCTCAGGCGCGGCTTCTCGCCCGGCAGCTGGGGCAGTTTTCCCTCGAGGAAATCGCGAAAGCTTTCGCCTGCGACGTCGATGTAGCGGCCTTCGCGGAACACGAAATACATCGGCACGTCGAGCGCATAGTCGCAGTAGCGCTCGTAGCCGAAGCCGTCGTCGAACACGAACGGCAGCATGCCGGTGCGGTGCGGGTCGGTGTCTTCCCAGATGTGGCTGCGATAGCTCTTGTAGCCGTTGGGCTTGCCCTCGGTCAGCGGGGAATTGGCGAACAACGCCGTGGCCACCGGCTGCAGCGCCAGCCCGACGCGGAATTTCTTCACCATGTCGGCTTCGGACGCGTAATCGAGGTTCACCTGGATCGTGCATGTGCGGAGCATCATGTCGAGGCCGAGATCGCCGACCCGCGGCATGTGGCGGGCCATGATCGCGTAGCGGCCCTTGGGCATCATCGGCAGCTCGTCGCGGCGCTTGTCGGGCCACATGCCGAGCCCGAGGAAGCCGACTCCGAGGCGGCCGCCGACGGCCTTGCACTGCTGGAGGTGCCGGTCCGCCTCGGCGCAGGTCATGTGGAGATCGGTGAGCGCCGCCCCCGACAGTTCGAACTGGCCGGCGGGCTCGAGGCTGATGGTCCCGTCGGGGCCGGTCAGGGCGATGATTTTTCCCTCTTCCTCGATCGGCCGCCAGCCGAACTCGGTCAGGCCGAGCAGCAGGTCGCGGATGCCGCCGGGCTCCTCCCACGACGGCGCGCGATGATCGTCGCAGCGGTAGACGAACTTCTCGTGCTCGGTGCCGATCCGCCAGTCCTCGCGCGGCTTCTCGCCGGCCGAGAACACCGCGAGCAGGTCGTCGCGGCTCTCGATCGGCGGGCTTTCGCGGTCGTCGGTGCGGGTCGTCACTTGCGGCGCTTAGCGCCAGTCCCCCGCCAGCGCCATATAGGCGGCGAGCGCGGCGAGCGCGGCGGTGTCGGCGCGCAGGATGCGCGGGCCGAGCGAAACGGGCACCGCGTTGGATGCGGCGCGGATCGCGGCGCGTTCGTCGTCGGTGAAGCCGCCCTCGGGCCCAATCAAAATTGCGGCCGCGCCCGGCTTGAACGCTGTCGCCGCCGGCTGCCCACCGGTCTCGTCGGCAAAGTAGAGCGTTCGCGCCGCATCGCGCTGATCGAGGAAACGCGCGAGCGGCTCGGGCTCGTCAAGCTCCGGCAGGCGGGTGCGGCCGCATTGCTCGGCGGCTTCGACGATGTGCGCGCGCAGCCGATCGAGATTGAGCCGCTTGACCACCGTCCGCTGGGTCGCGACCGGGATCAGCCGCGCCACTCCGAGCTCGGTGGCTTTCTCGACCAGCCAGTCGATGCGGCCGCGCTTGACCGGAGCGAAGGCGAGCCAGACGTCGGGGATGGCCTCCGGCTCGCGGGTGCGGCGCTCGACCGCCAGCGTCATTCGCCGCTTCCCCGCTTCGGCGATGCGCGCCAGCCACTCGCCCGAGCTGCCGTCGAACAGCAATAGCTCGGCGCCTTCCTTCATCCGCAGGACATTGCCGAGATAATTGGCCTGGGCGGCGTCGAGCTCGACAGCCGCGCCTTCGTTAAGCGGTTGCCGCACATACAGGCGCGGCAGGCTCTTCGGCGGCCAGGCGGGGGTGGCAGGAACGGCTATTCCGCGGCCACGTCGAGGTGCCAGCGCGGCGGCTCTTCGAGGCCGCGCAGCCGCTCCTCCTCCTCGAACATATAGTCGCGGGTGATCGGCGCGGCCTGCCGGCTCTTCACATATTGGATCTGGAAATTGGACAGCCCGCCGTAGCGGAACGCGCATTCCGCACCGGCAAGGTAGAATTGCCACATGCGATAGAAACGCTCGTCGTAGAGCTCGACGATCTCGTCGCGGGCGGCGACGGTGCGCCGGTACCATTCCTCGAGCGTGTAGGCGTAGTGGTAGCGCAAGGTTTCGACGTCGGTGACGATCAGGCGGTGCTTCTCGGCCTCGCGGACGATCTCCGACAGCGCCGGGATGTAGCCGCCGGGGAAGATGTACTTGCGGGTCCACTTGTCGGTCAGTCCCGGCCGGCCCATCCGCCCGCAGCAGTGCGACAGCATCATCCCGTCGGGCGCGAGCAGCTCGCGGCATTTGGCAAAGAAGCCGGGATAGTGCGGCGTTCCCAGATGCTCGATTAGGCCGACGTTGGTGATCCGGTCGAACGTGCCGGGCACGTCGCGATAGTCCATCACCTCGAACTTGACGCGGTCGGACACGCCGGCTTCGGCGGCGCGTTCGCGCGAGAACTCGACCTGGTCGGGGGCCAGCGCGACCCCGAGCACGTCGACGTCGTAGTGGCGGTGAAGGTAGAGCGCGAGCCCGCCCCAACCGCAGCCGATGTCGAGCACCCGCATGCCGGGCTTCAGGTTGAGCTTGGCGGCGATGTGCGCCTTCTTGTCGAGCTGAGCCTGCTCGAGGCTGTTGGCGGGGTCGCGGTAGTAGGCGCAGGTGTACTGGCGGTCCTCGTCGAGGAACAGCTCGTAGAGCCGGCGCGTCAGATTGTAGGTGTGCTCGGCGTTGCGGCGCGAGCGGGTCCGCCAGTTGACCTGGTCGAGCCGGCCGGCGACCGCCGCGGCGCTCCGGCGCAGCGGCCCCTTGGGCTTCAGCGCTCCGGGCCGTTCGAATGGAGCATTGTAGCGCGCGAGCAGGATGAGGTCGCGGATGTCGCCGTCCTCGACCACGAAACGGCCGTCCATATAGGCCTCGCCCGCGCCGACACGGGGATCGGATGCGATCTTGAACGCCGCCTTGGCGTCCATCAGCCGCGCCGTGACCGAGCGGATCGCGGGGTCGGGCGTGCCGTAATGGTGCGCCTTGCCGCGATGATCGATGATCGTCAGCTCACCGCGGCGGATCAGGCGGCGGAGCATCTTGTCGAGTAGCCACATGCGGCGAGCTTAGCTTGCTTGCGGCCCCGATCAATATCGACTTCGCTCGAACCGACCGGCTAGGGATCGCCGGTGACCGTTTCCGACATCGTCCCCGACAGCGAGCGGCGCGGGCTGATTGGCGCGCTGCCGCCGCGGCTCCGGCCGTTCGCCTCGCTGATGCGATTGGACCGGCCGATCGGTACCTGGCTGCTGTTCTGGCCGTGCGCGTGGGGCGTTGCCCTGGCTGGGGTGAATGGCCGCTGGGACCTGTTCCTGTGGCTTGGCCTCGGCGCGTTCGCGATGCGCAGCGCGGGCTGCGCCTACAACGACATCGTCGACAAAAACCTCGACACGCGCGTCGAGCGGACGCGGCTGCGCCCGCTCGCCAGCCGCCGCGTGTCGGTCACCGCGGCATGGGCGTTGATTTTCCTGCTGTGCGCGATCGGCCTGGTCGTGCTGCTTCAGCTCGAGCGCGCCGCGCAGCTGGTCGCGCTGGCCAGCCTCGCGCTGGTCGCCGCATACCCGTTCATGAAGCGGATCACCTGGTGGCCGCAGGCGTGGCTCGGGCTCGTCTTCTCGTGGGGCGCGCTGGTCGGCTGGGCTGCGGTCACCGGCGAGATCGAAGCGCCGGCGCTGTGGCTCTACGCGGGCACGGTCGCGTGGGTGATCGGCTACGACACGCTCTACGCGATCCAGGACATGGAGGACGACGCGCTGGTCGGGGTCAAGTCGTCGGCCCGGCGGCTGGGCGAGCGCGCGCCGCTGGGGATCGCGATTTTCTATGCGCTGGCGGTGGTCCTGTGGGGCGCGGCGATCTGGGCGGTGCGGCCCGACTGGCTGGCGCTGCTGGCGCTGCTGCCGGCCGCGCTGCACCTCGCCAACCAGGCGCTGCGCGCCGATCCGAAGGATGGCGAGGGCGCGCTCACGCTGTTCCGGTCGAACCGCACCTGCGGGCTGCTGGTGTCGTTGGGGATGCTGGCGGTCGGGCTGTCGAGCCGCTAGGCGCTCCGGCCATGCTGGATCTGGATCAAGCCCGCGATGCGGCACAAGCGCTGGTCGAACGCGCGATTGCCGCCGGCGCCGACTCGGCGGACGCGGTTTACATGGGCGACCGGTCGAGCTCGGTGCAGATGCGGCTCGGCGCGCTCGAGCAGGTCAATCGCTCCGAAGGCGAGGAGATCGGGCTCAGGCTGTTTCTCGGGCAGCGATCTGCGACCGTCGCCTCGTCGGATCTCGCCGCTGCGGCGCTCGCGGCGCTGGTCGAGCGGGGAATCGCGATGGCCGCCGAGGCGCCCGAGGATGCGTTCGCAGGACTCGCGCCCGAGCCGCTGTTGCACCGCGGCGCGCTGCCGGTGATCGAGCCCGACGACGGGCAGGATCCCGACCCCGCCGAGCTTCGCGCCCGGGCGCTGGCGGCCGAGCAGTCGGCGCTGGCGGTTCCCGGTGTGACCAATTCCAGCGGCGGCTCGGCGAGCGCCTCGGCGTCGACGGTCGCGCTGGCGACGTCGGCCGGCTTTGCCCAGGCGCATCGATCGACCGGCTACAGCTGCGCGGCGGGAGTGATCGCCGGCGAGGGCGCCGGCATGCAGCGCGACCACGCCTGGCACAGCGCCCGCCACCTCGCCGATCTCGACGCGGCCGAAGCCATCGGCCGCCGCGCCGGCCAGCGCGCCGTCGCCCGGCTCAATCCAACGCGTCCGAGGCCGGGCCGGATGGCGGTGCTGTTCGACCCGCGCGTCGCCGCGTCGCTGCTCGGCCATTTCGCCGGCGCGATCAGCGGCTCGGCGGTCGCCCGCAGGTCGAGCTTCCTCCAGGACAGGCTCGGCAGCCAGGTGTTCGCGCCGGGTGTGACGATCGTCGACGACCCGCTGCGGCGGCGCGGCCTGCGCTCGCGTCCGTTCGACGGCGAGGGCGTTCGGGTCGCCCGGACCGAGCTGGTGTCCGACGGAATCCTCGCCGGCTGGATCGCCGAAAGCGCGTCGGCCCGCCAGCTCGGGATCGCGCCCACCGGCCACGCCGCGCGGGGGGCGAGCGGCGCTCCGGGAGCAAGCCCAAGCAACCTCTACATGGCCGCCGGTGCGCGCAGCCGCGACGAGCTTCTTGCCGCATTTCCGGAAGCGATTTTGGTCACCGAGCTGATCGGCCACGGCGTCAATCCGGTGACCGGCGACTACAGCCGCGGGGCGGCGGGCTTCATCGTTCGCGGCGGCGCCATCGCCGAGCCCGTCGCGGAAATCACCATCGCCTCGAACCTCTTCGAGATGTTCGCGACGCTCGAGCCCGGCTCCGACCTCGAGTTCCGCCGCGGCATCGACGCGCCGACGCTGCTGGTGCGAGAAATGACGGTGGCTGCGGGCTGATTTCAGCACAGAGCAAAAGAAAACGCCGGCCATATCGGCCGGCGTCTCCCATTCGTATCGGCACTCTCTCTAGTGGGCGTCGCCCAGATGCCGCGCCTCGGGACTGAATCCCGGCACCCAGAAAACGTGCGTGATCTTCCTTTGCCCATTACCAAGATCGAGCTGGAACGTGTCCGGCCGGCCGGCACCGTCTTGGCCGATCGCCCGGCCCCATTCCCCCGAGTTCGCGCTGCTCGAGGTGGTGACGGGCTTGCCGACCTCGCGGAAGGTGAAGGCGTCTTGGCCGCTGCACTTGGGGGAGCGCGGGTTGCAGCCGCCGCCGCCATCGTCACCGCCACCGCCGCCGTCGGTGTGAGCGTACATGGCCTCGAGTGTCAAATAGTCGTGGTCGTCGGGGTGCTCGTTGCTTGGCCCGTAGTCGGAGCCCTCATACTCTCCACCGGCCGGTGCGTTCGTATAGTCTTGGCAGCTACCGAGGTTCACATTGTTGAAATTCTCGTCCTGGTGGTCGAGACCGAAGTCGTGGCCGATCTCCTGGCACATGACCAGCGAGCGCCAGGCGTCCGAATTATAGGGCGCCAGGTTGTGGTAGCTGTCGTTGAGCTTGGTCGTGCCCTGGACGATGTGATCGCCGTTGGCCCAGATCGTGGCAATTCCGAGCCAGCCACGGAAGCCGTACTGGTCCGCACAGACCAGGATCTTGCTGCTGATCGGATTGCATTTCTTCGGGCTCACGCCGGCGTTCACTGTCGCCGCGTTCAGGCTGAGCACGTCCGCCGCCCCGCCGGTCGGCGTCTCCCAGTCGGCCACCGCGGTGGTGTAAGCCGCGTCCCACTGGCTGCCGATTTGCCTGAGGATATCGAGCTGGAGCGGATTGCTGCTCCTCGACCAGTGATAATTTCCCCATTGGTTATCGGCCGACGCCGGACCCGCTGCCATCGCAGCGACCGCGGCCGCGGCAAGCCATTTCACTCGTCTATCCATGATCGTGCCCCTTTTGCCCCTTGCGCAAGCACGCCCCGGCCGACTCCGGGCGCTGCCGCCGAGAAGGGGGAGGCTCGGACTAACCGGCGTCCGAGTCAAGCCATTGTAAACCACGCAGTTCCCAGCATGGCACTCGCCTGCGACGGGTCAGCCTGCGGCCGACTGGCCGACCGCCGGAATGACAAGCCGCAGGATTTCGATCTTGGTGCAGCGGTCCATCACCACTTTCAGTCCCGCCTCCTCGGCGCGCCGAGCCGCTTCCTCGTTGACCACGCCCAATTGCATCCAGACCGCCTTGGCGCCGGCGGCGATCGCCTGGTCGACGGCCTCCCCGGCGGCCTCGGAGCGGCGGAAGACGTCGACGATGTCGATCGGCTCGCCGATCTGGGCCAGCTCGCGCCAGACGAATTCGCCGTGGACATGTTCGCCGGTGATTGTCGGGTTGACCGGAAGCACCCGATAGCCGTGCGACTGGAGGAACTTCATCACTCCGTTCGACGGGCGTTCGGGGCGATCCGAAGCGCCGACCATGGCGATGGTGCGGGCGTTACCCAGTAGTTCGGCAATGTCCTCGTCGCGGGTCAGCGGCATCGATGCTCTCCAGTTCGGGCAATCAATGCTTGGCGGCGGCGGCGGTATCCAGCGCCTCGAGCAATTTCCCGGCGAGGCGCGCAAACGCCTCGGCTTGCGGGCCCTCGCCGGCGGCGGGAGGAGCGCCCGCGTCCGACGCCACGCGAAGCTCGGCGGACAAAGGCAGGCGCCCGAGGAACGGCACTCCAAGCTCGGCCGCCGCCGCCTCCGCTCCGCCGCTTCCAAACGGGTCGGAGGTCTCGCCGCAATGCGGGCAGGCGTAGCCGGCCATATTCTCGATGATTCCGAGGACCGGGACCTTGGTCTTGCGGAACAGGTCGATCGCCCGGGTCGCGTCGATCAGCGACAGGTCCTGCGGAGTCGAGACGATCACCGCGCCGTCGGGCATCGCTTTCTGGATCAGCGACAGCTGGACGTCGCCGGTGCCCGGCGGCAGATCGACGATCAGATATTCGCAAGCGCCCCAATCGGCCTCGAGCAGCCGAGTGAGCGCCCCGGTCGCCATCGGCCCACGCCAGGCGAGCGCATGGCCGGCGGACACCAATTGACCCAGCGACAGGAAATGCAGCCCGTGCGCGGCGACCGGGATCAGCCGGTCGCCGTCTGCCGTCGGCTTGTCCTCGCTGCCGAGCAATTTGGGCTGGGAAGGTCCGTAAATGTCGGCGTCGATCAGCCCGACCTTGTTGCCGGCGCGGGCGAGCGCGATCGCGAGGTTGGCGGCGAGGGTCGATTTGCCGACTCCGCCCTTGCCGCTGGCGATGGCGATCAGCTTGCGGCCAGGCTGACGAACGGTGAGCGCGATTCTCGCTTGCTTGACGCCGGGCAAAGCGAGCGCCGCGGCGCGCAGATCGCGCTCGAGAGCGCCTCGGCCCTGGTCGTCGAGACCGGTCGCATCGACGACCAGCGAGGCGATCGTACCGACCAGCTTGCGCGACCGGATTCGGGCGGCATCGGGCAGCGCGTCGAGGCTGCTCAGCGGATCATCGGGGTCGCCCATTGCGGGCGACATAGGAACTAAGCGAACGCTTGCCACTGTTTTTCGGGTGAGACGCTACCTATAGTGGGGTTATGAGCATCATATCGGGGCTGGGCGCACGCGCCCGCGGCCTGTTTACTGACACCAAGGGGCCGTGGGGCCCAACCGGCGGCGACGGCAATGAGCCGCCTGCGGACGGCGGCGGTGGTCCGTGGGGCGAGCCGACCAAGCGCGGCCGTCGGACCATGGCTCCGCCCACCGGCAACGTCGCCTCGTTCGAGGAATTCCTTCGCCGCAGCAAGGAGCGCTTCGGCAATGGCGGCGGGGGATTCGGTGGCAAGCCGAACCGTTCGGTCGTCATGTGGGCGCTGCTCTCCTTCGTCCTCCTGTGGCTGCTGCTCACCACCATGCACCGGATCGCGCCCGAAGAGCGCGGCGTCGTCACCCAGTTTGGCCGTTACAGCCGTACGCTCGGCCCAGGCATCAGCTTCACGCTTCCGTCCCCGATCGAGCGGGTGCGCAAGATCGACGTCGAGAACATCCGCAACATCGACCTCGGCTCGACCACCACCGAGACGCTGATGCTGACCGGCGACCAGAACATCATCGACATCGCCTATTCGGTGCGCTGGAACATCCGCGATCCCGAGCTATACCTCTTCCAGCTCGCCAACCCGGACGAAGCCATCCGCCAGGTCGCCGAGAGCGCGATGCGCGCGGTGGTCAGCGGAGTCAGCCTCAACGACGCGATCGGTGAAGGCCGTGGCGACATCGAATCCCAGGTCCAGGAAAGGATGCAGGCGATCCTCAACGCTTATCGGGCCGGGGTGCGGATCCAGGGCGTCGCGATCAAGCAGGCCGATCCGCCGCAAGCGGTCAACGACGCGTTCAAGGAAGTTTCCGCCGCGCAGCAGGAAGCCCAGTCCTATATCAACCAGGCGCGTGCCTATGCGCTGCAGCTGACGGCGAAGGCGCAGGGCGAGGCGCAGGCTTTCGACAAGGTCTACGAGCAGTACCGCCTGGCTCCGGAAGTCACTCGCCGCCGCATGTATTACGAGACGATGGAACGGGTCCTTGCCAACGTCGACAAGACTATCGTCGAAGCCCCGGGCATCACGCCGTACCTGCCGCTCAACCAGATGCAGAGATCTCCTGCCCGGGAGCCGACGCCATGATGGCGCTGGTTCGCCGCCGGCCGCTGTTGACCGGCCTCCTGGCCCTGTTCCTGATCCTTACGGTCTTCGCCAGCTTCCCGATCATCCCCGAAACGCAGCAGGCGGTGGTCGTCCGCTTCGGCAAGCCGGTGCGGATTCTCAACCGCTTCGAGGCCGATCAGCCGATCGGCGGGGCCGGCGCCGGAATCTCCTGGCGCATCCCGTTCGCGGAGAGCGTCGAGCGGATCGACAAGCGCGTCCTCGACGTCGACATGGACCGCCAGATGGTCCTGTCGACCGACCAGCTGCGGCTCGAGGTCGACGCTTTCGCCCGCTACCGGATCGTCGATCCGCTGCGGATGTACATCCGCGCCCGGACCACGGAACGGGTCAGCGAGGCGCTTCGGCCGATCCTCGGCTCGGAGCTCAGGAACGAGCTCGGCAAGCGGCCGTTCGCGGCGCTGCTGTCGCCCGAGCGCCAGGGGGTGATGGAAAACGTCCGCCGCGGGCTCGATCATGTCGCCCGCCAATATGGCGCCGAGATCATCGACGTCCGGATCAAGAAGGCCGACCTGCCGGACGGGACGCCGCTGCAGTCGGCGTACGACCGGATGCGCACGGCGCGGCTGCAGGAGGCCCGCTCGATCCGGGCCCAGGGCGCCAAGCAGGCGCAGATCATCCGCGCCGAAGCCGATGCGGAAGCGTCGAGCACCTATGCGGCGAGCTTCGGCAAGGATGCGGATTTCTATGATTTCTACCGGGCGATGCAGTCCTATCAAACGACCTTCATCGGCGACGGCGGCGAACCGCCCAAGCCGACGACCGTCATTTTGTCGCCGCAAAACGACTATTTGAAGGAATTCACTGGACGCTCGCGCTGAAAGGCCGCGCTTAGGGGTTCGTTCAATCCGGATTAAGCAGCCTGCCATCATAGGCGTTTGCGTCCGCAGATTTGGTTATGGAGTATCGATGAGCTCGAAGGAGTCCGGAACAGTGCGCTATGCCTATGGGGTCGCGATGGCCCTGCTGTTAGGTGGAACCGCTTTCTCGATCGCGAGCGGCCCGGTCGGCGCGCAGGTCGCGCCGAGCACGACCTCGGCGATGGCGCCGCGGCCCGGTGCGCCGCTGTCCTTTGCCGAACTTGCTGCCCGGCTCCAGCCGGCGGTGGTCAACATTTCCACCCGGCAGCGCGTTCCGGTCCGCACCCAGACCGATCCGTTCGAAGAATTCTTTCGCCGGTTCGGTGGGCCCCAGGCGCCGCCGGGGGGCGGGACCACCCCGCGCACCCGCGAGACCGGCTCGCTGGGCTCCGGGTTCATCATCTCGCCGGACGGCTACGTCGTCACCAACAACCATTTGATCACCGGCGCTACCGGCACCGGCACCGTCGACACCGTTACCGTCACCCTGACCAACCGGCGGGAGTACACGGCGCGGATCATCGGCCGTGACGCGACTTCCGATCTTGCCCTGCTCAAGATCGAAGGCTCCAACTTTCCTTATGTGAATTTTGGCGACAGCACCCGCAGCCGGGTCGGCGATTGGGTCATCGCGATCGGCAATCCTTACGGGCTCGGCGGAACGGTCACCGCCGGAATCATCTCGGCGCTTCACCGCGGGATTACCGGGTTCGGCGCTTACGACCGCTACATCCAGACCGACGCCTCGATCAACATGGGCAATTCAGGCGGCCCGATGTTCGACCTGAACGGCAACGTCATCGGTATCAATTCGGCGCTGATCTCGCCGACCGGGGCGTCGGTCGGAATCGGCCTCGCCATTCCCGCCGAGCTCGCCAAGCCGGTGATCGATTCGCTTCGCCGCGGACAGCGACCGCAGCGCGGTTACCTCGGCGTCGGCCTCCAGCCACTCGAGGAGAGCGTGGCCGAGGCGCTCAACCTGCCCAAGGATCGCGGCGAGCTCGTCCGTTCGGTCCAGCCTGGCGACCCGGCCGCTCGCGCCGGCATCCAGCAGGGCGACGTCATCATCCGGGTCAATGGCCAGGACGTCACTCCCGACGCGACCGCCTCGTACCTGATTGCCAACATCTCGGTCGGCTCCAGCATCCCGATCGACATCATCCGCGACGGCCGTCGCATGCGGGTCACGGCCACCGTCGGCCAGCGGCCAACCGAGGAGCAGCTGGCAAGGCTTATTGGCGGCGGCGACGGCGACACGACGGTCCCCGACGGCGGCGCTCCTGTTGCCCCGCAGCAGGCGCTGGGATTGTCGCTGCAGCCGCTGACTCCCGAGCTCGCCCGCGCCGCCCGGCTGCCGGAGGCTGCTCGCGGGGTGATCGTCACCGCGGTCGACCCGGCGAGCGACGCGGCCGAGGAAGGGCTGCAGCGCGGCGACCTCATCATGTCGGTCAATCGGCAGCCGGTGACGACTCCGGCGCAGGTCCTGGCGGCGGTCGAAGCCGCGCGACGCGCTGGCCGCACCAGCGTGCTGATGCTGGTCAAGCGCGGTCCGGGCCCCGAAGCGTTTGTCGGGATCGACATCAGCGCGCGTTAGCGCCGTGCTTCGCGCTGCGAACCCCTAGCGCACCTCTTGCGCTTGCCCTCCGCGTCGGCAAAGGGACGCCCGGAGGAGCGAGCCAGCATGAGCGAGACCGCGATCTTCATTGGCAGCAGCGCCGGCGGCGGTGATCCGCAGCAGCTCGAGCTGTCGCGAGCCAATCGCCACGGATTGATTGCGGGCGCCACCGGCACCGGCAAGACGGTGACCTTGCAGGGGTTGGTCGAGGGCTTTTGCGCGGCCGGCGTGCCGACCTTTATCGCCGACGTCAAAGGCGACGTCGCCGGCCTCGCGATGCCCGGCTCGGCGACGAGCAAGACGCACGAGCCGTTCAGCGCCCGGGCGGCGGAAATCGGCCTTGCCGACTGGCGGTACGATGCCTGCCCGGTGCAACTTTGGGACCTGTTCGGCGAGCAGGGGCATCCGATCCGCACGACCGTCAGCGAGATGGGGCCATTGCTGCTGGCGCGGCTGATGAACTTGAACGAGGTCCAGGAGGGCGTGCTCACCATCGCCTTCCATGTCGCCGACAAGGACGGGCTGCTGCTCCTCGACCTCGACGATTTGCAGGCGATGCTGGTCGACATCGGCGAACGCGCGAGCGAGCTGACGCTGACCTACGGCAATGTGTCGAAGCCGTCGGTCGGGGCGATCCAGCGCGCGCTCCTGCAGTTGCGCAGCCAAAGCGGCGATCATTTCTTCGGTGAGCCGGCGCTGGAGTTTGAAGATTTCCTCAAGCTCGATGACAGCGGCCGCGGCGTCGTCAATGTCCTTGCCGCCGACCGGCTGATGGCCAGCCCGAGGCTCTATTCGACCTTCCTTCTGTGGCTCCTTTCCGAACTGTTCGAGCAATTGCCCGAGGTTGGCGACCAGCCCAAGCCGAAGCTGTGTTTCTTCTTCGATGAAGCGCATTTGCTGTTCGATGACGCGCCGCCGGCCCTGCTTGAGAAAGTGGAGCACGTGGTCCGACTGATCCGGTCGAAAAGCGTCGGCGTCTATTTCATCACTCAGAACCCGATCGACATCCCCGACCGGGTCGCCGGCCAGCTCGGCAACCGCGTCCAGCACGCGCTGCCGGCGTTCACGCCGCGCGACCAGGCCGCGGTCCAGTCGGCCGCCGAAACGTTTCGGCAGAACCCGGAAGTCGACGTTGCAAACGCGATCACCGAGCTTCGGGTCGGCGAGGCCCTGGTCTCGCTGCTCCAGCCGGATGGAGCGCCGTCTCCCGTTCAGCGGACCTTGATCAAGCCGCCGGCCTCACGCGTCGGGCCACTGACGCCCGAGGAGCGCAAGGTGCTGATCTCCACCGATGAGATCGGCGCCCGCTATGACGTCGCGGTCGACCGCGAATCCGCTCACGAAATGCTCGCTGCAAAGGCGACCGAAGCGGCGGCGGCTTCAGCCGCTGCCCAGGCGATCACTGACGCCGAGCGCGCGGCAGCCGACAAGGCCAAGGCCGACGCTGCAGCGGCCCGCGAAGCCCTGAAGCTGCAGCGCGAACAGGAGCGACTCGAAGCCCAGCGCCGCCGCGAGGAGGAGCGCGTCGCAGCCCAGGCGAAGCGCGAGGCGGACCGCCCGACCATGACCGACAGGATGATGCAATCGGCCAGTCGCGCGGCTGCGAGCTCGGTTGGGCGGCAGCTCGGCAACCGGTTGCTGCGCGGCATCCTGGGAGGGCTGACGCGTGGCCGATAAAGGCGGGGCCAGCGAGCTGATCGAAGCGGTCGAGCGCCAGTGGCGCGACGCGCTGTGCGCCAAGGACATGGAGCTGCTGCGCTCGCTCGTCCATCCGCAGTTCGTCCTCATTGGCACGCGCGCCAGCGGACCCTTCACCATGACCCGCGACGAATGGCTCGAAGCGATCCAGCGGCGCGAGGTGGTCAGCATCGAAATGACCGTCCGCGATGCTTTGGTCCTCGAGCAGGTGATGGTCGGCACGATCGAAGCCAAATGGTGCGTGAAATATCTCGGCCGCGAGATCGAGGACCGGGTGCTGCTGACCGACGTCTGGGTGTTCGACGAGGACCGCTGGCGGGTCGTCCGGCGCCACTCGAGCCCGGTTCCCGGGACGCATCGGCTCGACGCTTAACATTCTTCGGGGAGGGGCAGATGGCACGGGACGGAGAGGCGGCGGCGTCGGGAGGCGCGCCGCTTAAGGAACTAACGATCCGGGGCATCATCCTCGGCGCCATTCTCACCGTGCTGTTCACCGCCGCCAACGTCTATCTCGGCCTGCGCGCGGGGATCACGTTCGCGACGTCGATCCCGGCCGCGGTCATCTCGATGGCCGTTCTCAAGGCATTCCGGGACTCGACGATCCAGGAGAACAATATCGTTCAGACGATTGCCTCGTCGGCGGGCACGCTGTCGGCGATCGTGTTCGTGCTTCCCGGCCTGGTGATGGTCGGCTGGTGGACCGGTTTTCCATACTGGCTGTCCGTCGCGGTGATCGCCATCGGCGGCATCCTCGGGGTCATGTACTCGGTGCCTTTGCGCCGCGCGCTGGTCACCGGGAGCGACCTGCCATATCCGGAAGGCGTCGCGGCCGCCGAAGTGCTCAAGGTCGGTGCCGGAGTCGGCGGCGCCGAGGAAAACCGGCGGGGGCTCAAGGCCATGATCTTCGGCTCGCTGGCGGGCGCGGCCTATCCGTTGCTCGGCAAGTTTCGGTTGGTCGCCGAGAATGCAACGACCACGTTCGGGCTTGGCACGGGCGCGACCACCCTGACCGCCGGCCTGTCTCTGGCCTATGTCGGGGTCGGCCATCTGGTCGGCCTTGCCGTCGGCCTCGCCATGCTGGCGGGGATCATCATCGGCTACATCATCTTGCTGCCGATCTACACCGCTGCTGGTCCGCCGCCGGGCATCGAGCTGGCCGATTATGTCGGCGGGATGTTCCGCGACAAGGTCCGGCTGATCGGAGCGGGCACGATCGGGGTCGCGGCGATCTGGACCCTGCTCAAGGTCATCGGGCCGATCGGCCGCGGCATCGTTGCGGCGCTGGCCGCGAACCGCTCCCGCCGCGCCGGCGGCGACAGCAGCGTTGACATCACCGAACGCGACATCCCGATCGGCATCGTCGCCGGAACCATCATCCTGGCGATGATCCCGATCGGCTTGCTGCTCTACGCTTTCGCCGACACCAACCCAATCGCCGCCAACCCCGGCGGCACGCTGGCATTCAGCATCCTTTACGTGCTCATCGCCGGAGTCATCATCGCGGCGGTGTGCGGCTACATGGCGGGCCTGATCGGAGCGTCGAACAGCCCGATTTCGGGTGTCGGCATCCTGTCGGTGGTCGGTATCTCGATCATCCTCGCTTTGCTGTTCCCCGGCGCCGATGCAGACTCGACCCAAGCGCTGGTTGCGTTCGCACTGTTCGTCACCGCGATCATCTTCGGCGTCGCGACCATCTCCAACGACAATCTCCAGGACCTCAAGACCGGCCAACTCGTCGGTGCGACGCCATGGCGCCAGCAATTCTCGCTGATCCTGGGGGTAATATTCGGCGCGGTCGTCATTCCGCCGATTCTCGGCATTCTCAACGACAGCTTCGGCTTCGTCGGCACGCCGGGCGCCGGCGAGGACGCGCTCGCGGCGCCGCAAGCCGCGCTGATCTCGGCGATCGCCCAGGGCGTGCTTGGAGCGACGCTCGACTGGAGCCTGATCGGCCTGGGCGCGCTAATCGGCGTCGCCGCAGTGATCGTCGACGAAGCGCTGCGGGCGGGCAAGCGCGGCCGCTCGTTGCCGCCGCTGGCGGTCGGCATGGGCATCTACCTGCCGGTCGGAGTGACGGCGATGGTTGTGGCCGGGGCGGTGCTCGGATATTTCTACAACCTCTGGGCCGAGCGCCAGGCGGACCCCGGATTCGCCGCGCGGCTGGGAGTCCTGACCGCGACCGGCTTCATCGTCGGCGACAGCCTGTTCAACGTCGTCTTCGCCGGGTTGGTCGCAGGCTCGGACAATCCCGAAGTGCTGGCGTTGCTGGACGAAGCTTATTGGCAGACCCCGCTCGGCGTGCTGTTTTTCGCCGCGTTGATCGTGCTGCTATATGGCTGGACGCGCCGTCGCGCCGCGGAGCCAATCGCCGCTTAGCCTAACCCCTGCCGCGGTAGGGGGCGACGCCCTGGTCGGGCAGCCACAACCCCTCGGGGGGAACGCCGCTTTGCCAGAAGACGTCGATCGGGATGCCGCCACGCGGATACCAGTAGCCGCCGATGCGCAGCCATTGCGGCTTCATCTCTTCGGCCAGCCGTTGGCCGATCCCGACGGTGACCTCCTCGTGGAAGCCCCGGTGATTGCGGAACGCGCCGAGGAACAGCTTGAGGCTCTTCGATTCGACGATCGTCGCGGCGGGCGCATAGTCGATCACCAGATGCGCGAAGTCAGGCTGGCCGGTCACCGGGCACAGGGTCGTGAACTCCGGCGCCGCGAACCGCACCAAATAGAGCGCGCCCAGCCGCGGATTGGGCACGTAGTCGAGGCTCGCTTCCTGCGGCGACGCGGGCATCGCGCTTGCCTTGCCGAGATGACGTGTGTCCATCGCCGCGCCACCTAGCAGCCGAGGCCCCGCAAGCCCATCCTCGGTCGATGGATGGCCTGGTTTCCACACAATGGCTCGCCGAACATCTCGGCCAGGCCGATCTCGTCGCGATCGACGCAACCCTGTTCATGCCGTCGAGCGGCGGTGACGCGCGCGCCGAACATCTCGACGCGCATATTCCCGGGGCGCGCTTCCTCGATATCGAAGCGTTGTCGGACAAGTCGAACCCCGCCCCGCACATGCTGCCGTCCGCCGCCGAGTTCGGCCGGGCGATGGAGGTGCTAGGAGTAGGCCGCGGCGACCGCCTGGTCGTCTATGACAATTCGCCGCTGCGCAGCGCCGCCCGCGGCTGGCTCATGTTGCGTCATTTCGGGGCTGAGCACGTCGCGATCCTCGACGGCGGCTTCCAGAAGTGGCGGTCCGAAGGCCGCCCGGTCGAAAGCGGCGAGCCGGCCGCGCGCACCGCCCAGTTCGATGCGGTCGAGCGCGCCGGGGAAGTCGTGACGATGTTCGACATTCGGTCCGGACTCGGCGTTGAATTGCTCGATGCGCGCGGGAAGGCGCGCTTTGAGGGCAGCGAGCCGGACCCGCGGCCGGGCGTCTCGACCGGCCATATTCCGGGCGCACGCAATTTGCCGTTCGCAGCGCTCTATAAGGATGACGGCACATTTCGCGGCCGCGGGGAGATCGCCCAGACTTTCGCGGTGGCCGGGGTCGACCCGCGGGCGCCGTTCGTCGCCACCTGCGGCTCGGGCGTCACCGCCAGTTCGCTGATTTTTGCCGCGCGCCTGCTCGGCAATCGCGAGGCGCGCCTCTACGACGGCAGCTGGAGCGAGTGGGGCGCCGATCCGTCGACGCCGAAGGAAAAGGGCCCCGCCTAGGGGGCGGTCTGGCGGCTCAGCCGCGCCGCATCAGCCGCGAAACGTCCTCGAGGCACAGTCGAATTTCTTCGGCGAGCTGGTGGCTGGCAGCCGCGTTGGGCTCGCGCCCCGCGGCGCGCTCGGCAAGCAGCGCTTCGAGACCGGCCGTAGCGGCGCTTGCGGTGCGGTTGGTGCGGTCGTCGAAGCAGCGGTTGGTCGCCTTGCTGGCCCCGCTCCAAGCGGTCGCGATGCCTTCGTCGCCGCCGGGGTCCGAGGCCGGACCGCCACCGAACGGGTCGACCAGCCGCAGCGCATGGCGGATGCTCGCCAGCCGCGCCAGCGCCTCGGTGTAGGGCTGGGGGGACTCGTCGGCCTGCGGGACGGGAACGAAATGCAACATCCATCCGGGCTATGCCGGTAAGGCTAACAAAGGGTGAATCGTTGCGCGCGGGCGCTACTCGCTGGAAGAAGCCTCGATATCGCGCAGGATCCAGCCGCGCTGCGGGATGGTCTCGATGAACTCGTGCCCGTTGGACGCCATCCGCAGTTTCTTGCGCAGCTTGGAAATGAACACGTCGATGATCTTGGGCTGCGGCTGGTCGTCGGCGCGGCGATAGAGGTGCTTCAATAGCATCGCCCGGGTGACGACGTTGTTGCGGGCGAAGGCAAGCAGTTCCAGCACCCGATATTCCATCTCGGTGATGCCGATCGGGTGGCCGTCGATGCGGATCAGCCGTTGCACCTGGTCGACCGACAGGCGCCCGTCGCACAGGGTCTCGGGCATTTCGCCGCCGGCCGCCTTCAGCGACGCCAGCAGCCGCGAAGACGCTTCCTCGCTGTCTTCGGCGGACAGCATCGCCGGTGAGCCGAGCAGGACCTGCTGGACATCGGCGAGCGTCTTGTGCGCCTCCTCGAGCAGGCGCGACCCCTCCTCGAAGCGGCGGCGCGAGCGGTCGATCATCGCTTCGACCTCGACCAGCCGGGCGGAAAGGTTTTCTTCAGCCATATGTCCGCTCGCTCCCCCGGCCGCGCGCTGTTCTAAGGAACCCGGACGATTGCGTCGGTCCCGTCGCGCTGCGGCGCGGCGAGAATTTGCGCCGTTACCGTGCCCTTGTCGACGATGCGGGTGTTCGGGTCGCCGGCGCTGGAGCGGGCGCCGACTGCCGCCCGGTCGCGGCCGGCGCGCTCGAGCATGCTGGTCTCGGCGGCGCTGCGCGGGGCGGGCCCGCCGAACAAGGCTTCGATCGCCTGCGCCTGCGCGTCGGTCGGGCTGACCGCGGCGGTGCCGGCGACCGGCGGGGTCAAAGTATAATCGGGCGGAATGATCAGCGGCGCGTTGCGGATCACGGCGAATTCATCCGGCGCGCCCCCGCCGCCGATCATCGAGGCGCAGCCGCCGAGCGCGAACGCCGGCAGCAGCAGGAGGGGGGCAATGAACTTACGCATGTTCGACATTCTCCTTGGGGCGCTCATCCCGGATGAGGAAGGCGCGCAGTAACAGGATGACGACGCCAATGCTAATCGCAGCGTCGGCGACATTGAAGACCAAAAACGGACGGAAAGCCCCGAAATGCAGGTCGGCGAAGTCGACCACATAGCCGAACCGGACCCGGTCGAGGATGTTGCCGAGCGCCCCGCCGAGCACCATTCCGAGCGCCAGCTGGTCGCCGCGCTGCTTCTCGCGGCCGATCCAGATGGCGACTCCAAGGGCGATCGCGCCGGTCACCGCGACCAGCATCCAGCGCCCGAACTCGGTCTCGGCGTTGAACAGCCCGAGCGAAATGCCGTAATTCTCGGTCCAGCTTAAGTTGAAGATCGGCAGGATCTCGATCTGCCGGACGGTCTGCAGCTCGAGCGGTCCGGCGACGATCCATTTTGTCAGCTGGTCGAGCGCAAAGACGAAAAGCGCGAGGCTGAAACCGAATTGACGAGCCTTCATATCTGTCTTCCGTCATGCTGAACTTGGTTCAGCATCCATTTTGAAGACCGCGCTGCGGGCGGACAGATGGACCCTGAAACAAGTTCAGGGTGACGGTTTCGCTCACCCATCCAGCACCTCCTCGCAGCGCGCGCAGAGGCCGCCGTCCTCGGCGACTTCCGGCAGATACCGCCAGCAGCGGCCGCATTTTCCAGCCGGGCTTATACGGCCAACAATTGCAAATCTGGGTCTGATTCCTACGCCACTCAGTGAGCGGGACCCGTCGCCGACAATCCAATCATCCAACGAAATGGATGGCGTCGCTTGGCGAATTTCTACGGACGATACGATACAAATCTCTGCGAGATTGACCTCCCGTTCAGTCAGATATTCGAAATCATCGCTGTCGAACACTTCCGCTTGGACGGACACCTGCAATGACGAGCCAATTTGCTTCTCACGGCGCATCGGCTCGATATTAGCCAGTACCGCATCTCGAAAATCTCGAATTGTCTGCCAACCCACGACTGGCGTGGTCGGTTGTTCGATCTCTAACCACTCCAACAAATGCACCGACCCGGCATCCGAGAACCGCGTCGCCCACACTTCCTCGGTCGTGAACACCAGCACCGGCGCCGTCCACCGCACCAAAGCGTGGAACAGGGTGTCGAGCACGGTACGGTACGCGCGGCGCTTGCCGGTCTGCTTGCCAGTCGCCGGATTGACCTCGCAATAGAGGCAGTCCTTGCGGATATCGAAGTAAAAGGCCGACAGATCGTTGTTGGCGAAATCGGCGAGCAGCCGCGTGTAGGCGGTGAAGTCGAACGCCTCGACCGCGGCCTTGAGCTTGCCGTCGAGCTCGGCGGTCAGGTGCAGCATGTAGCGTTCGAGCTCGGGCATTTCCGCGGCGTCGCCGACGCGCTCGTCCTCGCTGAAACCTTCGAGCGCGCCGAGCAGATACCGAAAGGTGTTGCGCAGCTTGCGGTACTGGTCCGCGACGCCCCCCAGGATTTCCTTCCCGATTCGGTGATCCTCGGACGAATCGACCGTCAGCGCCCACAGCCGCAGGATGTCGGCGCCATGTTCCTTCATCAGGTCGAGCGGATTGACCGTGTTGCCAAGGCTCTTGGACATTTTCATGCCCTTGGAATCCATCGTGAAGCCGTGGGTCAGCACCGCGTCGTAGGGCGCGCGGCCGCGGGTGCCGCAGCTTTCGAGCAGCGACGACTGGAACCAGCCGCGGTGCTGGTCAGAGCCTTCGAGGTAGAGGTCGGCGGGCCAGCGCTGGTCGGGCCAGCGGCCGCTTTCCAGCGTGAACACGTGGGTGCAGCCGCTGTCGAACCAGACGTCGAGGATGTCGGTCTGGCGCTCGTAGTCGGCGGGGTCGCGGTCCGGCCCGAGCATTGCGGCGGCGTTGTCGTCGTTCCACGCATCGACGCCGCCGGCGCGCACCGTCTCGACGATCCGCATGTTGACCTCGGGATCGACGAGCAGCTCGCCGGTCTTGCGCCCGACGAACAAAGCGATCGGCACGCCCCACGCGCGCTGGCGGCTGATCACCCAGTCGGGCCGCTCGGCGACCATTGAGTGGAGGCGGTTGCGGCCTTTCTCGGGCACGAAGCGCGTGTCGGCGATGGCTTGGAGGGCGGTGTCGCGGAGGGTTTGCTTCCCCTCTCCTTCAGGGGAGGGGCTGGGGGTGGGGGCGAGCGTCTGCGAGCCATTTGACTCCCCCACCCCTTCGCCGCTGCGCGGCTCTTCCCCTCCCCTTAAGGAGAGGGGTTTATCCATGGCGATGAACCATTGCGGGGTGCAGCGGTAGATGACCTTGGCTTTCGACCGCCACGAATGCGGGTAGCTGTGCTGGAAGTCGGCGCTCGCGGCCAGCAGCGCGCCGGACTCGCGCAGGTCCGAGCAGATCGGGCCGTCGGGCGCGTTGAATTTGTTGTTGATGACGCTGCCCTGGCCGCCGAGCCATGCCCAGTCGGAGCGGTACTTGCCGTCCCCCTCGACCGCGAACACCGGCTCGATGCCAACCGACTTGCACAATTCGAAATCATCGACGCCATGGTCGGGCGCCATGTGGACCATGCCGGTGCCCTGATCGGTGGTGACGAATTCGCCGGGCAGGAAGGGACGGGGTTTGGCGAAGAAGCCGCCGAGATGGTGCATAGGGTGGCGGGCGATGGTGCCGGCGAGGTCGGAGCCTTTGAATTCTCGGATTGTATGAGGAACGACCATCAATGAGCCGGTGACCCAATCGGGCTTGTTCCGATCTAGCTCGGCAGATAAGCGCTTGGCGAACTCATGGATTAACTGTTTTTCTACAACCACACGAAGCGTGAGCACTTTGCGTAAGTGCTCAATTTCGGTTGGCGGAACTTGCTCACCCCAACCTACGGTTCCGATGCCAAAACCCGCAATAACGTACTCGACATCCGTACCGTAGGCGATCGCCTGGTTGACTGGGATCGTCCACGGGGTGGTCGTCCAGACCACCGCGTGCGCACCGACCAACTCAGGGATCGGGCTCTCCACGAGCTCGAACGCCACATCGATCTGGGTGGACGTGATATCCTCATATTCGATCTCTGCCTCGGCGAGCGCGGTCTTCTCGACCGGGGACCACATTACCGGCTTGGCGCCGCGGTAGAGCTGGC
The DNA here is from genome assembly GCA_035512655.1 of Sphingomicrobium sp. Classification (GTDB taxonomy): domain Bacteria; phylum Pseudomonadota; class Alphaproteobacteria; order Sphingomonadales; family Sphingomonadaceae; genus Sphingomicrobium. Next base: position 50,601 of record DATKDM010000028.1, read on the forward strand.
CGCTTTCAGCGAACTTCATCAGCTCGGCGACGATCGTCGCCTCGGCTTCGAAATCCATCGTCAGATAGGGATTGTCCCAGTCGCCGGTGATGCCGAGCCGCTGGAACTGCTCGCGCTGCACGTCGACCCAGTGCGCGGCATAGGCGCGGCACTCGGCGCGGAATTCCTTTAACGGCACCTCGTCCTTGTTGAGCTTCTTCTTGCGGTACTGCTCCTCGATCTTCCACTCGATCGGCAGGCCGTGGCAATCCCAGCCGGGCACATAAGGCGCATCCTTGCCGAGCAAAGTCTGGGTGCGGACGACCATGTCCTTGAGCACCTTGTTGAGCGTGTGGCCGATGTGGATGTCGCCGTTGGCGTAGGGCGGACCGTCGTGGAGGATGAACTTCTCGCGCCCTGCGCGGGCTTTCCGAACCTGCCCATAGAGATCGCCCGCCTGCCATTTGGCAAGGATCGCCGGCTCCTTCTGCGGCAGGCCGGCTTTCATCGGAAAGTCGGTTTTCGGCAGGAAGACGGTGTGGCGGAAATCTGGCTTTGGGGCGTCGGACATGGATGCGGCGCTCTAGCGGGCAAGGGCGTGAATGCAAATCGGCGAGTTCCTCCCTGCCGCGAAGCGGTGGGGAGGGGGACCATTCGCCGAAGAGCGAATGGTGGAGGGGTAGGCGCCTGCGTAAGACCCCTCCACCAGCTTCGCTGGTCCCCCTCCCCAGCCTTCGGCTAGGGAGGAACTAAGGGAGCGCCAGCAGCTTCCTCGCCGCCGCCTCGTCCTCTTTCATCCGCGCCGTGAGCGCATCGAGGCTGTCGAACTTTTCTTCGGCACGGATGTAGGCGTGCAAGCTCACCTCGATGGTCCGGCCGTAGAGGTCCTCGTCGAAGTCGAACAGATGCGCTTCGAGGAGCTCCTCCGCCGGTTCGAAGGTCGGGCGGATGCCGAAGCTGCCGACGCCGGGATATTCGCGCTCGTCGTCGAGCCGGATGCGCATCGCGTAGATGCCGTAGGCCGGGCGCTGGTAGTCGCCGAGCCGCAGATTGGCGGTCGGGTAGCCAAGGTCGCGGCCGCGGCCGTCGCCGCGCTCGACCACCGCCTCGACCGCGAACGGGCGACTGAGCAGCCGGGTCGCGGCGCCCGGGTCGCCGGCGACAAGCGCCTCGCGGATCCGGCCCGATGAAACCCGCTCCCCGTCGAGCAGGACCGGCGCGACCGCCTCGGCGGCGATGCCGACCTTGAGGCCGGACTTCTTCAGCACCTCGACATTGCCGCCGCGGCCCTTGCCGAAGGTGAAGTCGTCGCCAGTGACGACGCCCGCGGCGCCGATCTGCTTCGCCAACAGCTCGGTAACGAAGTCCTCCGCGGTCGTCCCGGCGAGCTCGGCGTCGAAGCGGAACACCAGCATCGCGTCCGCGCCGGCGTGGGCGAACAGCGCCTCGCGCTGGTCGAGGCTGGTCAGCTTGAACGGCGGCACGTCGGGCTTGAAGAAACGCACCGGGTGCGGGTCGAAGGTGGCGACGATCACCGGTCGACGCTCGTGATGGCCGCGAGCGACGGCGCGGCTGACGACCGCCTGGTGGCCAAGGTGAAAGCCGTCGAAATTGCCGAGCGCGACGACGCTCGCCCGCAGCGGATCGGGCACCTTTTGGTCGTGTGTCAGCCGCTCCATTGGCGGCGGCTGTAGTCGGCTGCCCCGGTCGCGGCAATTGCCCCCCGCTCTCGCTTGACTTGGCGGCCCGGCAATCCTATTTGCATCCCATCCCGTTCAACCGGTTCCCGGCGGCGCATCCGTGCGCGCGTCGGTTTTTCGTTTGAAGAGCGGGCAGGTAGCGCAGAGATGGCGTCGAGCTTTCCTATAAGGAAACCCGCCGCCGTGGAGCTAAAAGAGGATTTGGAATGGCCCGTATCGCCGGCGTGAACATCCCCAGCAACAAGCGCGTCGAGATCGCGCTCACTTACATCCACGGAATCGGACGAAGCAAGGCTCGGGCCATCACCGAGAAGCTCGGCATCGGCACCGAGAAGCGGGTCCAGGACCTGACCGACCAGGAAGTGCTGCACATCCGCGAGTCGATCGACGCCGACCACCAGGTCGAGGGCGACCTGAGGCGCGAGACGGCGATGAACATCAAGCGCTTGATGGACCTCGCCTGCTACCGCGGTCTGCGCCACCGCAAGGGCCTACCGGTCCGCGGCCAGCGCACGCACACCAACGCGCGGACCCGTAAAGGGAAGGCCAAGCCGATCGCGGGCAAGAAGAAGTAAGCATTGTCCGAAGGGACGCTTCGCTTCGTCTTGCAGCACCGCACCACCAGCTTCGAATAGGAATGTAGGTTTATGGCACGCGAACCCCAGCGCATCCGTCGGCGGGAGCGCAAGAACATCACCGCCGGTGTCGCGCACGTCAACGCCAGCTTCAACAACACCATGATCACCATCACCGACGCGCAGGGCAATGCAATCGCCTGGTCGAGCGCCGGAACGATGGGCTTTAAGGGCAGCCGCAAGTCGACTCCCTATGCGGCCCAGGTCGCCGCCGAGGACGCCGGCAAGAAGGCCGCGGATCATGGCGTCCGGACCCTGGAAGTCGAGGTCAAGGGCCCCGGCTCGGGCCGCGAAAGCGCGCTTCGGGCGCTACAGGCGGTCGGCTTCCAGATCACCTCGATCCGCGACGTCACGCCGATCCCGCACAACGGGGTCCGGCCGAGCAAAAGGCGCCGAGTATGAGCTTGGGGCTTTGAACCTCCAGACGCGGATCGAGCCCGCAGCCGGACCGGACGAACAGACACCAAAACCAGAGGGCCGCGCCAAGCCGTCCTCGCACTGCCAAGGGAACAACATGGCCGTCAACGCAAAGAACTGGCAGGAACTCAAGAAGCCCAACAGCCTCGAGCGCCGCATCGGCGGCGATGCCCGCCGCCGCGCCTCGTTCGTCGCCGAGCCGCTCGAGCGCGGCTTCGGAATGACGCTCGGCAACTCGCTTCGCCGGGTGCTGCTGTCGTCGCTCCAGGGCGCCGCGATCACCTCGATCAAGATCGAGGGCGTGCTGCACGAATTCTCTTCGCTGACCGGAGTCCGCGAGGACGTCACCGACATCGTCCTCAACGTCAAGCAGATCGCCCTGAAGATGGAAGGCGAGGGACCCAAGCGCCTGCAGCTGTCGGCGACCGGCCCGGTCGACGTCACCGCCGGGATGATCGCCACTTCGGGCGACCTCGAGGTGACCAACCCCGACCAGCTCATCTGCCACCTCGACGAGGGCGCGACGCTCAACATGGAGCTGACCGTCGACATCGGCAAAGGCTACGTGCCGGCCCAGGCCAACCGCCCGGCCGACGCGCCGATCGGGCTCATTCCCGTCGACGCGCTCTATTCGCCGGTGCGCCAGGTCGCCTACAAGGTCGAGAACACCCGCGTTGGGCAGGAGCTCGACTACGACAAACTGACCCTGACCATCGAGACCGACGGCACGGTCAGCCCCGAGGACGCGCTGGGCTATGCGGCGCGGATCCTCCAGGACCAGCTGCAATTGTTCGTCCACTTCGAGGAAGGCGCGATCCGCGCCGCCCAGCCGGCGATGATCGGCGGCATGCCGACCCCGGTCGAGGCCCAGGCCGACGCCAACCAGCTCAATCGCTATTTGCTCAAGAAGGTCGACGAGCTCGAGCTTAGCGTGCGCAGCGCCAATTGCCTCAAGAACGACAACATCATCTACATCGGTGACCTCGTCCAGAAGACCGAGGCAGAGATGCTCCGCACCCCGAACTTCGGCCGCAAGTCCTTGAACGAGATCAAGGAAGTGCTTGCGAGCATGGGGCTAAGGCTGGGCATGGACATCCCCGGCTGGCCGCCGGAGAATATCGAGGAAATGGCGAAAAAGCTCGAGCAGGAAATGCTGGGGTAAACGCGAATTGGGTTTTGGGCGGCCGCCCGATGCCTCGCCGCCGGCTGATCCGGAGCGCTAGACTTGGCGGCCGTTGACGGCGCCGGGCCAGGCGAAGGCGGAGTGGTCGCACGGGGTGCCGGCCGAGGATCCTAACGCTCGGTCGAACTCGCGCTCGCTGAACGGGGCGGGAGCCTCGAGCGCGTTGAGGCGGCGGACGTAGAGGTCAACCAGCTGCAGCCGGCGCTGGCGCGCGGCCTCAGTCACCGCGCGGGACGCTGCGCCGAGCTCTTCGTGCGCCCGGCGCCGAAAGTAACGAATGTCGGATTCCACGGCTGATCCCTCCCCACGACCCGCGCATTAACTTTGCGAGTCGCGGCGCGGAGTTTACCGAAAGTTATCCACAGGTCGAGTCCGCCCGGCTTGACTTTGAACCCCATGTCGGCTTTAGGAGCCTTCGCTCGAAGCGGCTATTTCGGGCGAGATACCCATCAACTATCCCCGCTTGCGGGAGGACGGGTTCCCCACCAAGCAAAGCTCGGCGGGGAGGAGCCAACGGGTTTTTGGGCGGCCACCCTGAGCGCTGCCTGGCTGGGCTTACCTAGAACGGAGCCCTGACGAACGGAGAACACGCCATGCGGCATCGCGTCGGCCATCGTAAACTTCAGCGCACCTCGTCTCACCGCACCGCCTTGTTTCGCAACATGGCGGCGGCGCTGATCAAGCACGAGCAGATCACCACCACCACCGCCAAGGCCAAGGAGCTCAGGCCCTATGTCGAGAAACTGGTGACGCTGGCCAAGAAGGGCGGGCTGTCGAACCGGCGGCTGGCGCAGGGGCGGCTGATGGACGAGGCGCAGCTGGCCAAATTGTTCGACGTCATCGGGCCGCGCTACGCAAAGCGCGCCGGCGGCTACACGCGGATCATCAAGGCGGGCATCCGCGCGTCGGACGCTGCGGCGATCGCGATCATCGAGTTCGTCGACCGCGACACTTCCGCCAAGGGGCAGGATTCGGGCTCGGTGATGGGCGAGGAGGAACTCGCGGACGCCTGACTTTATTAACGCGGCGCCCCGGCGAAGCTCAGCTGGGCGACGGCCAGTTGCCGGTTCTCGGGCTCGTCCAGATACGTGATGTAAATCGGCATTGCCTTGGGCAGCAGCACGTGCTGCTCGGGCTCGTCGCCGGCCGCGACGACGCTGGGGTCGCGGCCAAGCAGCCAGCGGGCGAGGCGCGGCGCATCCTCGAGCCGGACGCAGCCGTTGCTCAAGGCGCGCTCGTCGCTCTCGAATAGCTCCTTCTTGGGCGTGTCGTGGAGGAAGATTCCGAATCCGTTGGGGAAGCCGAACTTGACCTCGCCCATCGAGTTGCCGGGGCCGGGGAGCTGGCGAACCTTGACCTTTTCACGGCCCGCGGCGACCGCCTTCCAGTCGACATCGCGCGGCGAAATCTCGGGCGCGTCCGGATCGAAGCTCGCCAGCACCTGGTAGCCGCGCTCGGACAAATAGCCGACGCCCTGCTTGAGGACATTGGGCGCGATCAGCGTCTGGGCGAGGTCGGCCGGCACGTTCCAATAGGGGTTCAAGGTCGCGTAATAGATCTGGCTGGCGATGGTCGGGGTCTGGGCGGCGGGCTTGCCGACGATCACCCGCATCGAATCGACGACTTCCCCGTCCTCGAACATGAACAGCCGCGCCGAGGCGGCGTCGACCAGCAAATAGCGGCCGCGGATCGGATAGATGGGGCCGCCAAGGCTCGCGGCCATGGCGGCAACAGGAGTCACGCCCGGAGTAGCCGGCGCCGCAGCGGCGGCGGGCATCACAGGCGCGGCAGCACACAGCAGCGCCGCCAGGGCGCCGCGGGACAGGGTCCGCAGGAACACGATAATTCTCTTTTCTTATAAGCCTTTGGTGCTTCAACGCCTGTGTGGCGCGGCAGTTTCCAAAATTATCGACCTGTCACGAATCAGGACCCGGCTCGGCGCTGTTCGAGGGGCACCTGGCGAACCGGCGCGGAGGCCGCGGTCAGCGCAGCTGCTGGCTGGCCCCGGTCATGATGTCGCTGACTTCGCGCATCAGGTCGAGGTAGGCGCCGCGGGCGCAGGCGTCCGAGCGGCACGAGTCGCGCCGGGCGATGAAGCGCTCGCGGCTGCTGAGCAGCTGCGCCCGCTTGGCTTCGTCCGCCAGGCCCCAGGACTGGTTGTAAAGTAGGGCCTGGTGGCGATCGAGGGTGGCGAGGCGGGCGCTGCCGCAGACGGCGATCTCGCCGCTCGTCCGGGCGATGCTGCAGCTGAAACTCGGCGTTGCCTCGGTTGCCAGCGGAGCGACTGCCTTCGCCGCCTTTACCTTGGGCACCGCGGGCGCAGCCGCCGCTCGAATCGTTGGCTGGGGCAGGGGCGCGGGTTTGGGTTTCGGCCGCGGTCGGTCAATCTCTCGCGGCGCACTGGTCGGACGATCTTCGGCTGCATCGGGCGTGGCGAAGGGGCCGTCGGTCATTCGGCTAGTCTGGACCGGCACCGCCGCGGCCAGGTTCGGGTCCGCGGCCGCCGCCGCGCCGGGCTGGCCAGCTAACGGTTCCGGTATCGACGGGGGCAACCAGATCGCCAGCGGCAAGAGCAGCACGAGGAGCGCCACCGCGGCAGCCGCGAACAGTCCGGTCGGCGTACCGCGCCGCCGCGGCGGCGCTTCGGCCCACGAATCCGCGGCCCGGGCCTGATCGTATTCGGCGCGGCGCTCGGGATCGCCGAGAACTGCGTAGGCGGCGTTGACGGCGCGGGTTCGCGCGGCCGCCGCGGCCGATGGGTTCCCGTCGGGATGGTAGCGGCGCACCAAAGCGAGATATGCGGCGCGGATGACCACGTCCTCCGAGGCCGGCGAAAGGCCCAGGGTGGCGTAGTAATCCTGCGTGACCATGAATTTCGCACCGCGCGAATGACCGGCGCTGCTCGCCGCCGGCGGGCCGTATAGCAATCCGCCGGCGGATTTTCACGCGTTTCGCAAAAGAGCCGTTTCGCCTGAGCTCACCGGGCGATGGGCGCGCGAAGTCGGAGCTGAAGCCGAGGGAGCCCCCGACCCGTCACTCCGCCTTGATGTCGAAGCGGCGGGCTACTGGGAGGCTGCTCGCCAGGCCGCCGTCGACGACCAGCGCCTGGCCGTTGACGTAGGACGATTCGTCCGAAGCAAGGAACAGCGCCGCGTTGGCGATCTCGTCGGGCTCTCCGCCGCGGCGGAGCGGGTTCAATTCGCCGATGCGGCCCTCGACTCCCTTGTCGCGCGCGGCCTGGTAGATGAGCTCGGTCATGCCGGTCTCGATCAGCCCGGGGCAGATCGCATTGACCCGGATATTGGTGCCGGCGAGCTGGTTGGCGGCGGTCGTCACGAGGTTGATGACGCCGGCCTTGGCGGCGGAATAGGCCGCGCCGCCGGCGCCCGAGCGCAAACCGGCGACGCTGGCGGTGCAGACGATCGAGCCGCCGCCTCGGGCTTTCAATTGCGGCGCGGCATGTTTGATCGCGAGGAACGGGCCGATGAGGTCGACTCGCAATATCTCGGCCCAATCCTCGGCGGTCTGCTCGAAGATCGAGGCGAGGCCGCCGGAGACGCCGGCATTGGCGAAGAATATGTCGAGGCCGCCGTGCGACTCGACCGCGTGCTCGACGAGTCGCCGAACGTCCTCCTCGCGGCCGGCGTCGGCGGCAAAAATCCCGTCGGCGGAGGTGATGTCGGACCCAACGACCTCAGCGCCCTCGCTGCGGAACAATTCGGCCGCCGCGAGGCCGATGCCCGACGCCGCGCCGGTGACGATCGCGACCTTGCCGCTCAAGCGCCCTTTGCCCATGCTCGCTTCCCCTGATTGAACGGCCGCTGTTATAGCTGCCACGCCAGCCGGAGCCGTGCCAATGGATTTCAACTTATCAGCCGCCGACGTCGAGTGGCGCGACCGCGTCAAGGCGTTCATGGATGCCGAGGTGCGGCCGCGATGCGGCGACTATGACGCCCAGCAGCGAGAAGGCGAGCGCTGGAAAGTCCTTCCGGTGGTCGAAGAACTGAAGGCCAAGGCACGGGGCGCCGGGCTGTGGAACCTGTTCATGCCGCCGAGCCACGGCAGTCTCCAGGTCGACGACCGGTTCGAGTTCGAGGGGCCGGGGCTTTCCAACCTCCAATATGCGTTCTGCGCCGAGGAAATGGGGCGGGTTTTGTGGTCGTCGGAGGCGTTCAATTGCTCCGCGCCGGACACCGGCAACATGGAGGTGCTCCACCGCTACGGGACGCGCGACCAGAAGGAACAGTGGCTGAAACCGCTGATGGACGGGGAGATTCGCTCTGCGTTCCTGATGACCGAGCCCGAAGTGGCCTCGTCCGACGCCACCAACATCCAGTGCAAGATCGAAATGCGCGGCAACGAATATGTCGTCAGGGGCCGCAAATGGTGGTCGAGCGGGGCCGGCGATCCGCGCTGCAAGCTCGCCATCGTCATGGGCAAGAGCGACCCCAGCGCGCCGACTCACCAGCAGCAGTCGATGATCCTCGTGCCGCTGGATGCGGACGGGGTGAAGGTCGTCCGCCACCTGCCGGTGTTCGGCTACGACGACGCCCCGCACGGGCATATGGAGGTCGAGCTCGACGATGTGCGGGTGCCGGCATCGAACATCCTGCTCGGCGAGGGACGCGGGTTCGAGATCGCCCAGGGGCGATTGGGACCGGGGCGGATCCACCATTGCATGCGGATGATCGGCGTCGCCGAGGAAGCGATCGAGGCGATGGCGAAGCGGCTGCTGTCGCGGACCGCGTTCGGCAAGCGCTTGTCCGAACAGTCGGTGTGGGAGGAGCGGATCGCCGACGCCCGCATCGACATCGAGATGACGCGGCTACTGTGCCTCAAGGCGGCCGACATGATGGACCGGGTCGGCAACAAGGCGGCGCAGGGTGAGATCGCGATGATCAAGGTCGCCGCTCCGCGCACGGCGCTGAAGGTGCTCGACGACGCGATCCAGGCGCATGGCGGCGCTGGCGTGTCGTCCGACTTCCCGTTGGCGAGCGCCTGGGCGGCGGTGCGCACCTTGCGGCTTGCCGACGGTCCCGACGAGGTCCACCGCCGGGCGATCGCGCGACTAGAGTATAAGAAGCACGCATGAGCGATCCGCCGCTGAACGTGGAGGCGCTGGGCGCCTGGCTCGAGGCGAATGTCGCGGGTTTCACGCCGCCCTTCGAGCTGACCAAATTTCCGTCGGGGCAATCCAACCCGACCTACAAGGTCAGCGCCGCGTCGGGCGAGTATGTGCTTCGCCGCAAGCCGTTCGGAAAGTTGCTGCCGTCCGCGCATGCGGTCGATCGCGAATACCGGTTGTTATCCGCGCTGCACCCGCTCGGCTTCCCGGTGCCGCGGCCGCTGGCGCTGTGCAGCGACGCCGACGTCATCGGCGCGATCTTCTATGTGATGGAGATGGCCAGGGGCCGGCCCTACGCGGACGGCGCGCTGCCCGAGTTCGACCCGGCGACGCGGGGCCGAATGTACGCGCAGCTGCTCGACACGCTCGCCGACCTCCACGCGATCAACCCCGACGCCGCGGAGCTCGGCGATTTCGGCAAGCCGGGCAATTATTTCGAACGCCAAGTGGCGCGCTGGACGCGGCAGTACCGCGATTCCGAGACCGACTATATTCCCGAGATGGAGCGGCTGATTGCCTTTCTGCCGCAGACCCTTCCCGAGCAGTCGCGCAATGCGGTCGTCCACGGCGACTATCGCATCGACAATGTCGTGTTCGACGGCGACGGCTCATTGACCGCGGTCCTCGACTGGGAGCTGGCGACGCTCGGCGATCCGGTCGCCGATTTCTCGTACCTGGCGATGCAATGGGTGATGCCGGCCGACGGCGGCGCGGCGCTGGGCGGGCTCGATCTCGGGGCGCTCGGCATCCCGACGCTCGAGGAGATCGTCGAGCGCTATTCCGAGCGCTCGGGAGTGCAGGTGGGAGCGCGGCTCGACTGGTATTTCGCCTACAATCTGTTCCGGCTGGCCGGCATCGTCCAGGGCATCAAGAAGCGCCTCAACGACGGAACCGCGAGCCACGCCAACGCGGCCAAGATCGCGGCGCGAATGCCGGCCCTGGCGCGGGCCGCGTGGAGCTTCGCGCAAGCGTCGGGCGACCGATAGACTCGATGTCCTTCGTGCACCGACGCGCCGGAAGCCGGCCGCTGGGGGCGCATTGCTGAACGCCAGCAAACGGCACATTCAGCAGCGGTGCAACGGCAATGGTTCATGAACCCCAAATGGTCCGCCGTGCGTTTCTTCCGGCGAATCTTGTTTGGATGCAGTTGAAAAACCATTGTAAAAGGAGAGTGGCCATGAAGGCTGTCTTTAAAATTCTGGCGGGCGGCGTTGGACTTGCCGCGCTGGCCGGTGCGGCACCCGCGGTCGCTCAATATTATCCGGGCTATGGTTACGGCCAACCCAACACCGGAGTCGTCGGCCAGGTCATCAACCAGGTGCTGGGCGGAAACCAGTATGGCTATGGCGTAAACAGCCAGGCGGCGGTCCAGCGCTGCGCGGCCGCGGTCGAGCAACGCATCAACCGTAACTACAACCGCGTCGGTTATGGCGGTTATGGCGGTTATAGCGGTTATGGCGGCTACGGCGGCGGCTATGGCTACGGCCAGGTCCCGAGCGGCGCTCGTGTCCTCGGCGTGACTCGTATCGAGCAACGCTCGAGCGGCCGGTTGCGCGTCCGCGGAGTCGCAACCGCGCGGGCCCACGCGACCGCTTATGCCAACCCCTATGGTGGCGGATACGGCGGTGCTTACGGCGGTGCTTACGGCGGATACGGCGGTTATGGTGGCGGCTACGCGCCCCAGCAGACCGGCGAATTGGCGTTCAAGTGCGACATCGATTATCGCGGTTACATCACCGACATCGATCTCGAGCGCAACCGCTACGCCCACAACCCGTACGGCTATCGCCGCTAACGGATCGTTCGCTCAACAGTGAACAAGGATGCGCCGGGGTCGGAAGACTCCGGCGCATTTTTTATTGATCCGACGGGTCTTCGCCCGCGCCTGCCTCAGCCGGGCGCGAGCAACCCTAGAGCGCGTTGGCGACGTTGCTGTAGGTGGCGTTGAGGTTGGTTCCTACGCTTTGCATGGCGGCGATCGCGGCGATCGCGATCAGCGACGCGATCAGCGCATATTCGATGGCGGTCGCGCCGAGCTCGTTCCGGGTCAGCTTGCGCAGCATATCCATTAGTAGATCCCCTGGATCGCCTGGATGTGGTCGAGGGTGGGCCGGGAAAGTTAACAAAGGCTTGCCCGCGCTCCGGCGGTTAGCCGCGATGATTGGGTCCGAAATGGTGAGAGTTACAGCAGCCGATTAAGCGCGCTTTGGCCAATGTCCGCTCAACGAGGAGCAGGGCCGCCAATGCAATCAGAGACACAGGCAGAGACACAAGCCGGCGAGTTGGACGGGCGGGTAGAGCCGCGGACCAATTTGTTCATGGCCGCGACGCTGCTATCGGGCGGCCGCGAAATCGTGGTCAAGATCCGCGACCTGTCGACGTCCGGGGCACAAATCGAGGGCTGCGATTTCCCCGAAGTCGGATCGGTGATGATCCTGGTCCGCGGCGGCTTGCGCGTTCGCGGTCATGTCACCTGGTCGACCGAGCGCCGCTGCGGGCTGCACTTCTCGACGCACATCTCGGTTCCAAACTGGATGGCCAGCCCGGTCAATCGCGAGCAGCAGCGGGTCGATCATGCCGTCGCCGCGGTCAAGGCGGGCGCGGTACCGACGGCGACGGCGAGCGATCCCCGGGCACTTGCGGTGGACGAGCTGGTGGAGGATCTCAAGCGGGTCGCGAAGCTGCTCGAGATGCTTGGTGATGCCTTCGCAGGCGATCTCGAAATCGTCACCCGGCATGGCGTCATGCTGCAGAATCTCGACATCGCGCTGCAAACCATCACCGCTCTCGCGGCATCGGTTTGCACCGCCGATTTCAGGTGCGACTCCGGCGACTCGGTGAGCCGAGTGCGGCTCGAGGATCTGCGCGTCAGCTGCGATCAGGCGCTCGGCGCCAAGGGCTAGCCGGTCCCTACGGCTGAGATTTCGGGGACACCATCGCCGACCCCCGCGTTAATCGGCAATGCTGGAGATCGGCATGCCTTTCGGGCCCGTTGTGCGCGGGCTGCTGCTAACGTTCATCGCAGTGCTGTGGACCGTTGGGCTCGTCCGGCTGGTCGGACTGCGCGCTTTTTCGAAGATGAACGCGTTCGACCTTGTCGCGACGATCGCGACCGGGTCGCTGATCGCCCAGGCCGGCACGCGCGCCGTGTGGAGCGAATATCTCCAGGCGCTGGCGGCGATCGGCGGAGTGTTCTTGCTCCAGTGGCTGATTGCCAGGGCGCGGCAGGAGTCGGACCGGATCGGCAACCTCATCAGCAATGAGCCGGTGCTGCTGATGGACCGGGGCGAGTTCCTCGAAGCCGCGATGTCCGAGACGCGGGTGTCGCGCTCGAACATGCTGGAGAAACTGCGCTCGGCGGGGGTCACGGACCTGTCCGAAGTCCGCGCCGTGGTGCTGGAGACGACCGGCGACATTTCGGTCATTCGCGGCGACCGCGTCGATGAGACGATGCTGGAGGGGGTGCGGCGGATCTAGGTCGCTAGACGAACTCGACCTTGGTGCCTTGGCTCACCGCCTTGGCGAGCTCCTCGGCATCCCAGTTGGTCAGCCGTACGCAGCCGTGGCTGGCGGTCTTGCCGATCAGCTTCGGGTCCGGCGTACCGTGAATTCCGTAACCTTCCTTGCTGAGGTCAATCCAGGTTCCGCCGACCGGGTTGTTGGGCCCGGCGGCGATGGTCAGTTTCTCGTCGGGACCCCATGACCGGCCCTCGGGATCGAAATGATAGGTCGGGGCGGGCGCGACCGCGAGGACCTCCATTGCGCCGCTGGGCGACGGGAAGCTGCTGCTGCCGATGGTCGCGGGATAGGTCGCCACCAATGTTCCGTCCTCCGAGTAGGCGCGCAGCGCAGACCCGGCCTTGTCGACTTCAATCCGTGCAACCTTCGACTCAAGCTCGTCCTTGCCCGGCACGATCACCGTGATCTCCGTGCCGGCGCTGCCGAAATCCGCGCCGGGATTGAGCGCTTCGAGGAACGATTGCGCCATGTGGAATTTCTCGGCGATCGCTTCGACCGGGCTTTCGTAGCCGAGCGTTTCCAGCTTCGCTTGCTCTTCCATGCCGCTGGGCAGGTCGATGAATGGCCCGGCCACGTCCTCGGCGGTGATCGTGTAACGCTGAAGCAGGTCGCCCGAATGCGCTGAGCGCAGCTGGTCGAGCAGCGCCGAGCTTAGCCCGCCGTCCACCGCCATGCCGTTGGCCCGCTGAAACGCCTGGATCGCCCGCCGCGTGTTGCCGCCCATCGCGCCGTCGATCACGCCTGGCGAATGGCCGCTGCGATCGAGTATGATCTGGGCAGCGAGGACATCCCTGCTGCGCGCGCCGGAGAAGAGCTGTTCCTCGGCAACTCCCGGCAACGACGAGGACGGGGCGGGCTGCGCGGCGGCAGATGTCGCCACCGCAATCATGAACATGGGTAAAAATTTGTAGGTACGCATTTTTTGCTCCGTAGGTCTCAACTTACCTACGGGCCGAGGGGCTTATTGTTCCTGATTTTCAGGGATTTGGAGCGTCTCGATGAAGCTTGGCGCGAGCTCGCGATAGCGCTCCCGCACCCGTTCCAGCGACGGCCCGTGCAATTCCAGTTCGGCGAGCGACAGCAAGGTTTCGGCTTGCGCTGCGATGAGCTGGGTACGGTCGGACGGCTGGCAACTGGCCGCGACTTGCGCCAGCGTATCCAGCATATGTAGCGCGGCGTTGACGTCGCGTGCGACATACGGCCGCATCCGGCCGAAGCCGCGCTCGATGAATCCGCCATAGCTTTCGGGAACGGCGATGACTCGAACCTTGCCGTCCTCGTCGACACGTCGCGGGGACGGCATTTGCCGGCGGCCCATCTGCGCCGCTGCGGCGCCGAACCAGTCGAGGCACGTCATCGCCGTATAAGGATCGTTGATTCCTGACGACAGCGCCCGCGCGGCGATCTCGACCAGTTCGTCGATCAGGAACAGGATGTCCTGCGTCGGCGTCCGTTTGTTGCCGACGCCGTAGCTGCGGCGCAGCGCGTCTTGTGCCGACTTGCCGGCGCGCTCGGCCGGCCAGGCCGATACGAGCAGTTCGCCCTCGAACAGATAATCGCCGGGAATATGGTGCAGACGCACAACGAGGTCGTCGTCGCGGGCCGCATCCATCAGCGCTTTGTCGTCGACCGCTTCGATATAACCGTTCGCGTGGGCGCAAATTCGCTCCGTTTCCGAGCCCTCAGAAAGCGCCCGTTCGGCGATTGTGGACTCATCGGACGGCTGCCCGTCCTTGTCCGGAGGATCGCCGACCTGCGCCGGGAAGCGGTGATCGACCGATCGCACCAGCTGCTTGCCGATGTGCGCGACGACATTGTTGATGTGGATGCTGTTGGGCACGTGGTGGATGAAAAAGATCAGCACCGCGATCGAGCAGAGCGCCAGCAGCAGCCCGACCATGACCGCGATCTGCGGCACGAATTCACCCTCGTCGCCGCCGCGGATCGTGCGCAACACGACCAGGCAATAGACGAAGGTGGCGATGAAGGTGCCGAGCGTTACCTGGTTGCCGCGGTCGCTCATGAAGTTGGTCAGGATGCGCGGGCCGTACTGGCTGGCGGCATAAGCGATCGCGACGATGGTGATCGAGAAGACGACACCGGCGACGGTGATCATCGATCCGGCGATGGTCGAGAGCACCTGATGGGCGCCATCGGGCTTGGCCGTCTGGTACCAGCCGAGGCCGTCGAGCCAGCCGCTCGCGGGGCCGGCGTCGAGCCAGACCACGCCCGCGCCGAGCGCGATGGCAAGCAGGGCCATGACGCTGGGCACGAACCAGTAGCTGGCGCGAAGCTCCTCGATCAGCTGGAAGAAGCGAGCACGCATAACCGGAACGACGCTTGGGCGGGCGATTGGTGCCGCGAGCCGGCTCGCCCCAGGCGCCGGCGGGTCTCAATAACTTTTTTTTGACGCCGAGCCCGGCGCAGCGCAATTTCACCGGGAGCGGCGGGGCCGAGTCCCGCCACCGCTGCGAGGGGGCGCCGGCATGTATCGAGTCACATTGACGCAATCCCTGTTCCCGGCCGTGCGCGACGAAGCGGTCGAGGAGATCACCATCGGCGACTTGTTGCACGCGCGGTCGGAGACGTTCCGGGAGACGATCGCACTCAAGGAAATCGGTTTCGACGGCGAGGTCGGCCGGACCTGGACCTATGCCGAGCTGGCCGCCGACGCCGAGCGGCTGGGCCGCGCGCTTGCCTCCCGCCTCCAGCCGGGCGCCCGCATCGCTGTCTATGCGAACAACATGCCGGAATGGGTGCTGCTCGAGTTCGGTTCGGCGATGGCCGGGCTGACGCTGGTCACGGTCAATCCCGCCTATCAGAAGCGCGAGCTCAAATATGTCCTCGAGCAATCACGCTCCGAGGCTCTGTATTACGTCGAGGAGTTTCGCGGCACCGCGATGAAGGCGATCGCCGACGCGGTCTGCGCCGACATTCCGGGGATCGGGCACCGCATCCTGCTGACCGATCATACGGCCTTGTTCGACGGCGAGGACCGCGGTCACTTGCCGCAAGTATCGCCCGGCGACGTCACCCAGATCCAGTACACGTCGGGCACGACGGGCTTCCCCAAGGGCGCGCTGCTTCATCATCACGGCCTCATCCAGAACGCGCGGGACACGATGGTCCGCTTCGGCTTGAGCGCCGGCGACACCTTCCTGCACATGATGCCCTTGTTCCACACCACCGGATGCGCGGTTTGCCTGCTCGGGGTCATCGACGCGGGCGCGACGCTGCTGCTCGCGCCGATGTTCGAGCCGGCGATGATCGTGCGTCTGATCGAGCGCGAACGGCCCGGCTTCATGTTCGGAGTGCCGACGATGCTGGTTGCGCTGGTCGATGAGGCGGTCCGCAGCGGCCGCGACGTCTCGTCGCTCAAGCGCATCCTGTCTGGCGGCGCGATGGTCGCCCCCGAGCTGGTCAACCGTGTCAGGGCGGCGTTCGGCCCGACGGTGCAGATCGCCTACGGGCAAACCGAATGCTCTCCGGTGATCACCATGGCGCGCCACGACGACGCCATGGACGACCTCACCGGTACGATCGGCCAGCCGCTGCCCAATATGGACGTCGCGATCCTCGATCCCGCGACCGGAGAGGTGCTGCCGATCGGCGAGCAGGGCGAGATCTGCACCCGCGGCTATCATGTGATGACCGGGTACAACGACAATCCGGAAGCGTCCGCGAAGGCGATCGACGCCGACGGCTGGCTGCACACCGGCGACCTAGGGCGGATGGACGCGCGCGGCTATGTCGTGATCACCGGGCGGGTGAAGGAGATGATCATCCGCGGCGGCGAGAATCTGTTTCCGGCGGAAATCGAGAATGCGATGCTCGAGCATGAGGACGTCGGCGAGGTCGCCGTGGTCGGAGTGCCGTGTCCGACCTATGGCGAACAGGTCGCCTGCTTCATGCGCGCGAGCGGCGGCCGCCGGCCCGACCCGGCCGAATTAAAGGCGTTCATCCGCGAGCGCCTGTCACCGCAAAAGACTCCGAAGCACTGGATCTGGGTCGACCAGTGGCCGCTGACCGGCTCGGGCAAGATCCAGAAATTCAAGCTCGCCGAGCAATTCGCGGCCGGTGAGGGCGGCGCCAAGCAGCCTGTCGAAGGGGCCACGATGAACTAACATCTCGACCTTTCCCCATCGGCCCCATCTGCTATCGGCGGGCCCATGACGCTTCAGCCATCCGAATCCATCCTCATCGTCGACTTCGGCAGCCAGGTCACCCAGCTGATCGCCCGGCGGGTGCGCGAGGCGGGGGTCTATTCGGAGATCGCGCCGTTCAACGCCGCCGGCGAAGCGTTCGAGCGCCTGCAGCCCAAGGGCATCATCCTGTCGGGCGGACCGTCGTCGGTGATGTGGGACGACTCACCCCGCGCGCCGCAGAATTTCTTCGAAGCCGGACTGCCGGTCCTCGCCATTTGCTACGGCCAGCAGACCATGGCGCATCAGCTCGGCGGAGTGGTCGCTGCGTCCGACAACCGCGAATTCGGCCGCGCGTTCATCGAGATCGTCGATGAATCGGCGCTGTTCGACGGGCTGTGGAAGGTCGGCGAAACGCACCAGGTGTGGATGAGCCACGGCGACCGCGTCGAGAAGCTGCCGAAAGGCTTCAAGATCGTCGCCAAGTCGGAAGGCGCGCCCTACGCGATCGCCACCGACGAGGACCGGCGGTTCTTTTCGATGATGTTCCACCCCGAGGTCGTGCATACGCCCGACGGCGGCAAGTTGCTGGCCAATTTCGTGCGGCACGTGTGCGGCTGCGCCGGCGACTGGACGATGGCCAGTTTCCGCGACTCCAAAATCGCGGAAATTCGCCGGCAGGTCGGCAGCGGGCGGGTGATCTGCGGGCTGTCGGGCGGCGTCGATTCAGCCGTCGCCGCCGTGCTGATCCACGAGGCGGTGGCCGAGCAATTGACCTGCGTATTCGTCGATCACGGGCTGATGCGGATGGGAGAGGCCGAGCAGGTCGTTTCGCTGTTCCGGGGCAGCTTCAACATTCCGCTGGTTCACGTCGATGCGCGCAAGGACTTCCTGGGCGGGCTGGCGGGAGTCACCGATCCCGAGGCCAAGCGCAAATTCATCGGCAAGACGTTCATCGACATTTTCGAGGCTGAGGCAGCAAGAGTCGGCGGGGCCGATTTCCTTGCTCAGGGGACGCTCTACCCCGACGTGATCGAGAGCGTGTCGTTCACGGGCGGGCCGAGCGTGACGATCAAGAGCCACCACAATGTCGGCGGCTTGCCCGAACGGATGAACATGCAGCTGGTCGAGCCGCTGCGCGAACTGTTCAAGGACGAGGTGCGCGCGCTTGGGCGCGAGCTCGGCCTGCCCGAAGGCTTCGTCGCCCGCCACCCGTTCCCCGGGCCGGGCCTCGCGATCCGCATCCCCGGCGAAGTCACCGAGGAGCGCTGCGACATCTTGCGCAAGGCCGACGCCATCTACCTCGAGGAGATCCGCACCGCCGGTTTGTACGACGCGATCTGGCAGGCGTTCGCGGTGCTGCTGCCGGTGCGTACGGTCGGAGTGATGGGCGATACCCGCACCTACGACCATGTCTGCGGCTTGCGCGCGGTGACCAGCGTCGACGGCATGACGGCGGACATCTATCCGTTCGACGCCGCCTTCCTCAGCCGCGTCGCCACCCGCATCGTCAACGAAGTGCCGGGCATCAACCGGGTCGTGTACGACTACACCTCGAAGCCGCCCGGCACTATCGAGTGGGAGTGAGCGGGCGCATAGCGGTGCTCGGCGGTCGATTCGATGAACGCAAGATAACAGCGCGCCGAGTCGAACTTGCCGCGCGCCAAAGCGACTTCGGGGGTGCGACCGAAGATAGTCCATTCAGGTTGTAATCAGGCGATATCTGCGAAAAGTGAAGCAATTCTAAACATTTGCATGGTTTTCAAGGAATTACCCATGACCAAGACCTTTCTGATCGCGACGGTGGCAGCGCTTGCCATTACCGCTCCGGCACAGGCGCAGCGCGGCGACGATCGCCGTGCCGAGCGCGCCGAGCAAGCCGAGGAGCGCAAGGCCAAGGCCCAGAAGGCCAAGTCCGAGCAGGCCAAGGCGAAGCGCGACGCTCGCCCCCAGGCGCGTCCGCAAGCCGTCCAGCGCCAGGAGCGGGCCAAAGTCGAACGACCACAGCGCCAGGAGCGTGTCCAGCGGGCCGAGCGTCCGCAGCGTGTCGAGCGTCAGCGCGTCCAGCGGGTCGAGCGCCCGCAGCGTGTCGAGCGTCAGCGCGTACAGCGGGTAGAGCGCCCGCAGCGTGTCGAGCGTCAGCGCGTCCAGCGGGCCGAGCGCCCGCAGCGCGTCGAGCGTCAGCGCGTCCAGCGGGCCGAGCGTCCGCAGCGCGTCGAGCGCCAGCGCGTCCAACAGGTCCAGCGTCCGCAGCGCATCGAGCGTCAGCGCATCGAGCAGCGGCAGGCGAGAGTGATTGAGCGGCGCGAGAACCAGAACCCCGCCGCCCAGCGCCTGCGCCAGCAGCAGCGGCAGTCCGATCGCTTCGCCCGCACCCAGGACCGCTTCGAGCGGCGCCAGGATCGCGTCGAGATGCGCAACGCGTTCCGCGAGCGCACCGCCGACCTGCGGGCCCAGCGTCGCTTCCAGCAGCCATCGATTTCGGTCGGTGAGCGAATCACCGTCAAACGGGACGACCGCGACTGGTACGACGATTACGCGACGCAGCGGTACAGCACCTTCTACGGCTCGTCGCCCGACTATTTCTACAATTATAATTACGACGACGGCTACCTCTACCGGGTCAACCGCAACAGCAATCTGGTGTCGGCGATGTTCCCGCTGCTGGGTGGTGCGTTCGGCGTCGGAAATGCGCTGCCGATCGGCTACAGCAACTACAATGTGCCGTACGCGTACCGCAGCCTGTACTATGATTCGCCTTATTCCAATTACCGCTACGGCGACGGCGCGATCTATCGGATTGATCCGACGACGCAGCTGATCACGGCGGTCGTGGGCCTGCTCACCGGGCAGAGCCTCGGCGTCGGCCAGATGCTGCCGATGGGCTACGACGTGTACAACGTGCCCTATCAGTATCGCTCGAGCTACTTCGACACCGACGACATGTGGTACCGCTACGACGACGGCTACATCTATGGCGTCGACCCGTATTCGCGGCGCATCCAGAACATGTATCCGGTGTCCTACGGCGGCTATGCGGTCGGCTATCCGGTACCGTCCTATGCGAGCTACGGCGGGTACACCGGCTACGGTAGCTATGGCGGCTACGGCGGTTACGGCGGCTATCCGAGCTACACCGTGCCCTCCGCCTACCGGAACCTCTATTACGGGGCGCCGGGCTACAACTACCATTATGCCAACAACGGCATCTACCAGGTTGACCCGTCGACGTCGCTGATCTCGGCGCTGGTAGCGCTGGTGACCGGCACTAACCTCGGCGTCGGGCAGATGCTGCCGACGGGCTACGATGCGTACAACGTGCCCTATCAGTATCGCTCGAGCTACGTCGACAGCGATGACTCCTGGTACCGCTATGACGACGGCTATATCTATGAGGTCGATCCGTATTCGCGGATGATCGAGGCGGCGATTCCGGTCAATTACGGCGGCTACGCGGCCGGTTATCCGGTCCCGGCGGCCTACCCCGGCTACGCGGTCCCGGCCACCTACAGCGATCTCTATTATCAGACGCCGGGCTACGACTACCGCTATTTCAACCGCGGCATCTACCAGATCCAGCCGCAGTCGCGGGTCGTCGTTGCGCCGGTCGCCTTGGTCACCGGGCATACGCTGGCCGCCGGCCAGATGCTGCCGATGGGCTACGACGCCTACAACGTGCCGTACGCCTATCGCGACCGCTACTTCGACACCGACCGCTCGATGTACCGTTATGCCGATGGCTACATCTACCAAGTCGACCCGCAGACGCGGCTGATCAGCGCGGTGATCGACGCGATCGTCTAGCGCCGGATCCGATCATGCAACCTTTAAGGGGGCGCCGCGAGGCGCCCCCTTTTTTTTGCGCCAAGCATGTCCGGGGCTACGACCCGCCGGCAGGCTTTCGCTGATTAAACAGAAGTTTAACGACAGGCGCTGCTCTTGACCCGGCGGCGGCTTTGCGCTGTGCAGGGGCGGTCGCACCGTCGCTCGGGAGGATCGATGATCAAGGGATTTGTGATTGCACTGGCGGCGAGCGTCGCGCTGGCCGGCTGCTCGACCCTGCCGCAACCCCAGCGCGTTGGGGTGACCGCTGCGGCGCCCGTCGCGCAACCGGTGCCGTACCGGTGGACGCAGGGCAATGCGCCTCAGGCGTATCAGGACGCGCTTGCTGCGTTCGGTCCGCTGCGCCTGAAGCCCGGCCAATATCGCTGGGCGGCGGCGATCCCGGAGACCGGCGAGGCGCGGATCGTCATCGATCTGCTGACTCAGTTATTCTACGTCTATCGCGGCGACCAATTGGTCGGCGTCGCCACCATTTCCAGCGGCAAGAAAGGCAAGGAAACCCCGCTCGGTTTCTGGGCCGTGTTTCGCAAGCAAAAGCTCGGCTACAGCCGCAAGTACGACAATGCGCCGATGCCGTTCATGCAGATGTACGACGAAAAGGGCATCGCCTTTCACGGCGGCCCCAATCCCGGATATCCGGCAAGTCACGGCTGCGTCCGCCTGCCGGTGAAGTTCGCCGAGCGGCTCTTTGGCCTGACCACCATGGGCACCAAGGTGATCATCGAGGGCTAGGCTTGCGCGTTCTCCTCCGCCATGGCGGAGGGCCGGTCGGCCACCGCCGGAGCATTCGCAAGATAGGTGTGCAGCGCGGCGACGACCTGGGCGCCGTCGCCGACCGCCGCGGCGACGCGCTTGACCGAGCCCGAGCGGACGTCGCCGATCGCGAACACGCCGGGGCGGCTGGTCTCGAGCGGCAGGCAGCCGGCGCGCGCCTCGGGTCCGGTCAGGATGAAGCCGCGCGGGTCGAGGCTGAGGCCCGAGCCCGACAGCCAGTCCGTGTTGGGATCGGCGCCGATGAACAGGAACAGGTGGCGGACGGGGCGGCGCGTCTCCACCTGGCTGCGGCGGTCGCGCCAGCAGATCGATTCAAGCGCGTGGCCGCTGCCTTCCAGCTGCGAGATCTCGACCCCGGTGACGACCTCGATATTGGCCTGGCCGGCGATCCGCTCAACCAGATAGGCGGACATGGTCTCGGCCAGCGGGCGGCGGGCGAGCAAGGTGACCTGCGCGGCATGGGCGGCGAGGAATACGGTCGCCTGGCCGGCGCTGTTGCCACCGCCGACCAGGGCGATGTCCTGCCCGGCAACCAGCTTGGCCTCGAGCGGGGACGCCCAGTAATGGATCGACGAGCCTTCAAACTCCTCGAGGTTGGCGACCTCGAGTCGGCGATAGCGGGCACCGGTGGCGAGGACGATGGCGCGGGCGCGCAGCCGCTCGCCATTGGCGAGGCTGAGGCGCCGGCACCCGCCGGTATCGTCGCACTCGAGCTTCACCGCTTCGTCAGGGATCGCCATCTCGACGCCGAATTTCTGCGCCTGGTTGAAGGCGCGGGCCATCAGCGCGAGGCCCGAGATGCCGGTCGGGAAGCCGAGGTAATTCTCGATTCTCGCCGAAGCGCCGGCCTGGCCGCCGAACGCGCGGCAATCGAGCGTCAGCACGTCGAGGCCCTCGGACGCCGCATAGACCGCGGTGGCGAGCCCGGCCGGGCCGGCGCCGATCACCGCAACGTCGAACAATCGGTCGGGATCGATCGGGCCGACCATGCCGAGGCAGCGGGCGAGCGATCCCTCGGTCGGGTTGCGCAACAGCCGGCCGTCTGGGCACAACACGATCGGCAGCTCCTCGGGCGCAACCTTGAAGCGCTCGATCAGCGTCCGTGCGCCTGCATCGGCCTCGGGGTCGAGCCGCTGGTGGGGATGCCCGTTGCGCGACAGGAAATTCTCGAGCCGGAGCACGTCGACCTCACCTTCGCGGCCGACGATCACCGGACCGCCGACCCCGGCCTCGATCAGGCCAACGCGGCGCAGGATCAGCGCCCGCATGATCCGCTCGCCAAGTTCCGCCTCGCCGACCAGGAGCGCCCGCAGCCGGTCGGGCGGGATGGCGATCGCCTCGCCAGGTGCCATTGCGGTGGCGGTGACGAGCGCCGGCTGGCCCGACAATTGTGCGAGCTCGCCCATGAACGAGCCGGCGACGTGGGTGACGATCAGCTGCGGCTCGCCACCGCGGCTCTGGGTGATGTCGATCTCGCCGGACAAGACCAAAGTCAGTCCGTGGCCGCTCTCGCCCGAACTGATCAAGATCTCGTCTGCCGCGAACGAACGCGGAGTGCCGAAGCGCCGCAGCCGGTCGATCTCCATCGAGGTGAGCAGCGGATACATTTGCGCGCGGCGTGCATCGCGGAACGGAGACGTGATCTCCGTCCGGCTGCCCGGCGGTGCGGTTCGTTCGGCCATGCGCCCCCGGTTAGACGAAACGCTCGAAGAAACCGAGGGTCATGGACGGGCCCTTGCTCAAGCCATGGCGGGCTGTGACGGCTCGGCGATCAGCGTCTCGGCCGCGCCCTCGACCGGTTCGCCGCGGATGAATGCGAGCAAGACCGGATTGACGATCTCCGGATGCGTCGAGCACAGGCCGTGCGGCAAATCCTTGAAAGTCTTGAGAGTGCCGTTCTTGAGTAGCTTGACCGCCAGCGGCCCCGAATCCGCGTACGGCACGATCTGGTCGTCCTCGCTGTGGATGACGAGAACCGGCACCTCGATCGCAATGAGATCCTCGGTGAAGTCGGTCTCAGAGAAGGCCTTGATGCATTCGTACTGGGCCTTGGCGCCGCCCATCATGCCCTGCCGCCACCAATTGTCGATCAGCCCCTGGCTGACCTTCGCACCGGGGCGGTTGAAGCCGTAGAATGGTCCGGTCGGCAGGTCGATGTAGAACTGCGAGCGATTGGCCGCGAGCGCCGTGCGGAGGCCGTCGAACACCTCGATCGGCGTTCCGCCCGGGTTCGAATCCTTCTTGACCATGACCGGCGGCACGGCATCGACCAGCACCGCCTTGGCAACGCGGCCCGGCTCGGCGCCGGCGACATAGCGCGCGACTTCGCCGCCACCGGTCGAGTGGCCGACGTGGATCGCGTTCTTGAGGTCGAGATGGGCGACCAGCTCGGCGACGTCGGCGGCATAGGTGTCCATTTCATTGCCTTCGGACGTCTGGGTCGAGCGGCCGTGGCCGCGCCGGTCGTGAGCGATGACGCGGAAGCCCTCGCCCAAGAAGAATAGCAACTGCGCGTCCCAATCGTCGGCGCTCAATGGCCAGCCGTGATGGAACACGATCGGCTGGGCGGTGCGCGGACCCCAGTCCTTGTAGAAGATCTGCGTGCCGTCACGGGTGGTAATCGTGGTCATGGTGCGTCTCCTGCTAGAGCCGGCCGGGGAGCCGGATGCTGTCTCGTGAGGGCGCCGGACGAGCGAATTTGGGACCGATGGCATCCTGAGTTCGCGGTTCGACTCGGTCGCGGTTAGCGCCGTAGCGGCTAGCACAAGATCAGCGTCATTTTGAAGACGCCCGCATCCTCTTGCGCTTGCAACTCATCCGGAGCAGGTTTCGCCCGGATCGATCCAACAAGGGAACGCACATGGACGAAGACTTCACGCCGCAGCCGGTAGCCGGCTGGTATTTGCCGGCGGCGATTGCCTCGCTGCTGTTCATGGGCCTGGGCTGCGTCATGTACCTCACCCATGTGCTCGCCGATCCGGCCGCAATGCCGCTTGACCAGCGCGCCGCTTTTGAGGCCGAGCCGATGTGGGTGACCGCCGCCTACGCGGTCGCGGTATGGGTCGGAGCCGCCGGCACGGTGATGCTGGTGATGCGCAAGAAGCTCGCCGAGTTCTTGTTGATGGTGTCGCTGGCCGCGGTGCTCGTCTGGCTCGCCGGGCTGCTCATCGTTACCGGCCTGCGCGAGAACATGTCGGCCAACGATTTGCTGGTCGCGCTCGTCGTTACCGCGATCACCTGGACGATCTTCTGGTTCGCCCGCCATTCGCGGCAGCGGGGGTGGTTACGCTAGCAAGCGGCCGCTAAAGGGCGGCCATGTCGAAAGTCACGATCGACACGGCGACCAGCCGGGCGACGCCGACGCCGGTGCCGGGCAAGCGCATGACCGTGCCGGGCATTCGCGCGCGCAAGGCCGACGGCGCGACCCAAGAGCCGATCGTCATGCTGACCGCCTACACGATGCGGATGGCGCAATTGCTCGACCCGCACTGCGACATGCTGCTGGTCGGCGACAGCCTGGGCCAGGTGATCTACGGGCTGCCGTCGACGATCCCGGTGACCATAGAGATGATGTGCGCGCACGGCGCTGCGGTGGTGCGCGGCAGCTGGCACGCTTTGGTCGCGGTCGACATGCCGTTCGGGAGCTATGAGGCTTCGCCGGAACAGGCGTTCGCCTCCGCCTCGCGGGTGATGAAGGAAACCGGCTGCGCGGCGGTCAAGCTCGAGGGCGGCGAGGCGATGGCGCCGACCATCCAATTCCTCAACGAGCGCGGCATCCCGGTGATCGGCCATGTCGGGCTGACCCCGCAGGCGGTCAATGTGCTCGGCGGCTACGGCGCCCGCGGGCGGGAGTCGGACGAAGCGGAAAAAATCCAGCGCGACGCCCGCGCGGTCGACGAGGCGGGCGCGTTCTGCATCGTCGTCGAAGGCGTGCTCGAGGACATCGCGACGGAGGTCGCCAAGCGCGTCGCGGCGCCGGTAATCGGCATCGGCGCCTCGCCGCAGTGTGACGGCCAGGTGCTGGTCACCGAGGACATGCTCGGGCTGTTCGAGCGCACCCCGCGGTTCGTCAAGCGCTACGACGACCTCGCCGCGCGGATCGGCGAGGCGGTGGCGGCATACGCGGGCGAAGTCCGCTCGCGGAAATTCCCGACCAGCGATCAGACCTACCGTCCCAAGGGCGCTTGAGGCCGCAAGGATCGCGCCTGGCCGACTGCGGAACGGCGCTCGAGGACCGGACCCGGCGCGGCAAGCTCCGCTTTGGAGCGGACCCTTTGCGTTTACCCGGCGAGCGGGCTAGACGCTGCCGCTGCCAGCTTCCGTTCATATCGCGTGGGCAAGGAAGCCGCCGGCACCGAAATTTTCCTGATCGAGTGGGTTGAGGCACGCAACTTTGGCGGTTCCTAAAGACAGCGGCGACACCTTCTTTCGCGAGGTCGACGAAAATTTGCGCCGCGACCAGCTGCGCACGATGGCGCGCCGATATGCGCCGCTGCTGATTGCCGCGCTGGTCCTGGCGCTGGCCGCGGTCGGCGGCTGGCTGTATTGGCAGGATCGGCAACGGGCGGAGGCCGCCGACAATTCCGAGCAGCTCGCCCAAATTTACGCCGACATCGGCACGGGCAAGCTCGCGACCGTCCCGCAGCGGCTCGATGCGCTGGCCAGCGCGGGTTCGGGCGCGATCCGTGCCTCGGCCCTGTTTACGCGCGCCGCGGTGGCGCTCGAGCAGAACGACCGCGCGCTGGCGACCGCCAAGTTTCGCGAGATCGCGGCCGACGAGCAGCTCGCGGCCGCGTATCGCGACCTCGCGCTGATCCGCGCGACGGCGCTCGAGTTCGATGCGCTCAAGCCCGAGCAGGTGATCGCCCGGCTGGAGCCGTTCGCCAAGCCCGGCGAGCCGTTGTTCGGAAGCGCTGGCGAGTTGACCGCGATGGCATTGATCAAGCAGGGCAAGACCAACCCGGCCGGGCGCCTGTTTGCCGCCATCGCCGCCGACCAGCAGGTGCCGGAGTCGATCCGCGCCCGGGCCGTGCAGATTGCCGGCACACTGGGGGTCGACGCGAGCGCGTCGATGCCCGCGACGCCAACCACGCCCGCTCAATAGGCCGAGGCCTTGTTTACAGGAATGAGAACGGAATGATTCGGATGAAGACGAAAATGGCCGTGCTGCTGGTGGCCGCGATGACCGCGAGCGGCTGCGGCATATTGAAGAAATCGACGCCGAAGACTCCGGTGCTCGGCGAGCGAGTCGCCGTGCTCACCACCGAGAACGATGTTTCAGTCGATCCGGCGACGGCGGCGTTGCCGATGGTCCTGCCGGCGCCGGTAGCCAATACCGAGTGGACCCAGCCTGGGGGCAATGCCTCCAAATCGATGGGCCATGTCGCGCTTGGCAATGCGCTCGCCAATGCGTTCACCGTGTCGATCGGCTACGGCAGCAGCCTCAGCGGGCGTCTCGCGTCGCCCCCGGCAATCGGCGGCGGCCGGGTTTATACGATCGACACCAATTCGACCGTGCGCGCCTTCGACGCCCAAACCGGAGCCCAGATCTGGGAGAGCCAGTTCGGGACCGAGAAGGGCAACAGCGCGTCGCTTTTCGGTGGCGGGGTGTCGTTCGGCAACGGCCAGGTTTATGCGACCAACGGCCTCGGCTTCGTCGCCGCGCTCGACTTGAGGAACGGCGGAGTCATCTGGCAGGTTCGCCCCGGCGGCCCGCTGCGCGGCGCTCCGACTGTAACCGGCGACACGCTCTACGTCACCAGCCAGGACAATCAGATCTATTCGCTCAAAGCGTCGGACGGCACGACCAACTGGTCGAACGCGGCGGCGCTCGAGATTGCCGGTGTGTTCGGCACCGGCTCGCCCGCCTTCGCGCAAGGGACGGTGGTCGCCGGCTTCTCCTCGGGCGAACTCAACGCCTACCGCTACGAGAACGGACGGCTGGTGTGGCAGGACGCGCTGGCCCGGACCAGCATTCGCACCAGCGTTGCGTCCTTGTCGGACATCGACGCCAATGCGGTGATCGACAGCGGCCAGGTCTTCGCAATCGGCCAGGGCGGGCGAATGGTGGCGCTCGAGCTCAACAGCGGCCAGCGAATGTGGGAGTTGAACATCGCCGGCATCGCCACCCCGTGGGTAGCCGGCGACTGGGTGTTCGTGGCGACCGATGACGGCAAGCTGATCGCGGTGGCCCGCACGACCGGCAAGGTCCGCTGGATCAACCAGCTGCCCCGGTTCGAGCGCGAGAAGAGCCGGCGCGGCCAGATCACCTATCTTGGGCCGGTGCTCGCCGGCGGCAGGCTGATCCTGGTCGGCTCCAACGGCACGCTGATGAACTTTGACCCGGTGACCGGAAACTTCCAGAGCCAGACGGCCCTCGGAGTGCCGATCACGCTCGCGCCGGTAGTCGCCAATTCGACGCTGTACATCCTCGACAACCAGGGCCGCCTGCACGCGTATCGGTGATCGAACCGTCCTTGCGAGTGTAGCGAAGCAATTCAGGGCGCAAGCCGATTGCCGCGGCGCGTCGCGCCTCGCAATGACGCCGCGCATTGGCTAGGGCACCGCCATGCCGCTCCCCACCGTTGCCATCGTCGGCCGGCCTAACGTCGGCAAATCGACTCTGTTCAACCGGCTGGTCGGCAGGAAGCTGGCGCTGGTCGACGACCGGCCGGGCGTCACTCGCGACCGGCGCGAGGGCGAGGCGAGCCTGCTCGGGCTCGAATTCAAGGTGATCGATACCGCCGGCTATGAGGACGAGGACCCGGCGACCCTTCCCGGGCGGATGCGGCAGCAGACCGAAGCCGCGGTCCGCGATGCCGACATCGCGCTGCTGCTGATCGACGCGCGCGAGGGGCTGACGCCGCTCGACGAGGAGATCGCGCGCTGGTTGCGGACTGGCGCGACGCCGGTGATCGTCGCCGCCAACAAGGCCGAGGGGCGCGGCGGCGAGGCGGGGCGGCTGGAGGCATTCGCGCTCGGCCTCGGCGAGCCGATCGCGATCAGTGCCGAGCACGGCGAGGGCGTGGTCGACCTGTTCGAAGCGCTGCGGCCGCTGGTCGAAGGGGAGGAGGGCCCCCTCCACCATCCTG